>NZ_CBDRMZ010000001.1:0-645288 GCF_965345345.1 Microbacterium sp. bgisy189
CGAGCCCGGCGCCGACGACCTCGGTCCCGGCGATCACGCCGCGGCCCACGTCGCTCGCGACTACGGTGCCCGCGCCGACGACGCGCCCCACGACCACGCCCACCACGCGCCCGACGACCCGTCCGAGCGTCCCCGCAGTGAAGGCGGTGCAGCGCACCTTCCAGGTGGACCGGTACATGCCCAAGACCGCGGCTCAGGCCCGGGTCGTGGCGCGCCTCGACGACGAACGGCGTGCTGCGTTACCGCGATGACCGCGCCCTCTGGGGCGCGAACAACTGGCAGTTCGTGACGGTGCGGGTGCCCGCCGACGCGAGCAAGGCGCAGGTCATGGCCGTGATCAACGCCAAGACGTCCTCGCGTGTGGGTGACGTGCACACCGGTTCGCGCCTGCGTTCCATCACGCGTGGTCGCTCGGTGACGATCGCGTGGGAGCTCGGCAAGGGCGCCCGCCCCACCTCCGCCTGGGGTGCGAACAAGTCCGTCAACCAGATGTTCTTCGCCCGCTCCTGAGCGACCACAGGTGGGCGTGGCCATCACCACCACGCCCACCTGTGGCGGGCCTGCATCGCCGAGCCCGGCCGAGCGACGCGTCACCCTTGCGAGGGTGGCGCCGTCGCCGCATGTCGGCTCCGCCCCTCGGGGGCACGGGCGCCCGCCGGCACGGGGAGGCGGCCGAGTGTCGGCGCCGCCGCGTAGAGTCGCGGCATGCACGAGGACGGCACGACCGAACGACCAGCGGTGTTCTTCGACGACGCGACCGAGTTCAGGGCGTGGCTCGAGGCGAACCACGAGTCGGCGACCGAGCTGTGGATGGGCCTGTACCGCAAGGGCGACCCGCGGCAAGGGCTGACCTGGGCGGATGCCGTGCCCGAGGCGCTCTGCTTCGGCTGGATCGACTCGGTCAGTCAACGCATCGACGAGACCTCGCGGCGGCAGCGCTGGTCGCCGCGCAAAGCGACCAGCATCTGGAGTGACGTCAACATCGCACACGTCGAACGACTCACTGCGGAGGGCCGGATGATGCCGGCCGGCATCGCCGCGTACGAGCGCCGCAGCGCCGATCGGACCGGCGTGTACTCGCATGAGCGCCCCATCGGCTTCGACGCCGAACAGCAGGCGGCGCTCGACGCCGACCCCGCGGCGGCAGCGTTCTGGGAGGCCGCGACCGCGACATACCGCCGCATGGCGACCCACTGGGTGCAGTCCGCCAAGCGCGAGCAGACGCGGATCGACCGACTCGCGACGCTCATCTCCGACAGTGCCGCCGGGCGGTTGATCCCGCCGCAGCGGTATGGCGACACGCCTGCATGGCTGCAGCGCGCCGCGGCGGCCGCCGAGGCTGCGCGCGGCTGAGAAGCCTCGAGTGTGGGGTGGCGGCCGCGGAGCGGGGGGTGCGACGGCCGCCACCCGAATGCCGTTCTCCCGGGCCTGGCGCCGAGGCGCTTCGCCGTGCGGTGTACACAACGGGGACAGCCGCCTTACTCCCGTAAGGCGTACGGCCATGGTAGATGTACGGCTGTATGGTGTGCAACACCCGGCACCAGTGGGATGCGACCGAGGAGCATGCAGCGATGGCACATCGTGGACTGACCCAGCAGCTCGTGATCGAGGCTGCCGCTGCGGTCGCCGACCGCGGCGGGCTCGCATCCGTCAGCATGCGCACCGTCGCGGCAGAACTCGACGTGCAGGCGATGTCGCTGTACCACCACGTCGCCAACAAGCACGCGCTGCTGTTTCTGCTCGCTGACGGCGCCTACGGCGCGATGGTCGTTCCCGACGATGCCGAACCGTGGCGTGAAGGGATGCGGCGACGCGCCTGGGCCCTGCTCGACGACACCAAACGGCACCCCTGGATCCGCGATGTCTTCGGGGCGCCCGACCCCGGTCCTCTCCAGTTGGGGCATTGGGAGGCGATGTTCCGCTACCTGTCGGTGCACGGCTTTCCGACGGCGTTCGCGTCGAGCGCGCTGTACGCGATCGATTCGTACGTGCTCGGCTTCGCGACGATGACCCGCAGCGTTCCCCTCGTCGGCGAGTCGAGGCGCGACGTCGACGCGTTCGTTGCAGACCTGGCGCCGGCGATCGCGGATTATCCGCTCGTCGCAGCTGCGGTCGCGAGCAACATCGCCCAGCCTCAGGGTTCGGTCATCGAGCAGTTCGACATCGGGCTCGGCTTCATCGTCGACGGGCTCGACCGTTCCCTCGCCGCCCTTGTGGCCGAGGCTGCGCGCTCCTGACGCTCGATCAGCCCCGCACGCTCGCGACGGCATCCCACAGGCCATCCGCAACGGCGCGCTTGTCGCCCGCGACCTCGGCGCGCACGCCGTCGGAGGCGTCGAGCACGATGACTGCGTTCTCGCCCGCGCCGAACCCCTGATCCCAGCCGACCGCGTTGACGGCGAGCAGGTCGACGCCCTTGCGCGCACGTTTGCGGCGCCCGCGCTCGCGCAGCTCGGCGTCGTCGGCGGCCGTCTCAGCGGCGAAGCCGACGATCGTCTGCCCGACCTGTCGCTGTGCGACCAGTTCGGCCAGCACGTCGGGGTTGGTGACCAGGTCGAGGGTCGGGGTGCCGTCTTCCTTGCGCAGCTTGTGGTCAGAGACCTCCGCGACACGATAGTCCGCGACGGCGGCGACCATGACGGCGACGTCGGCGTCGGCGGATGCCGCGAGCATCGCGGTGCGCAATTCGACCGCCGTCGCGACCCGTACGACCGTCACGCGCGGGTGGCGCAGCGCCGCAGCGAGCACGCCCTCGTCGACGTACGCCGCGACGAGGCGCACGTGCGCGCCGCGGTCTGCGGCGGCGACGGCGACTTCGGCACCCTGCGTGCCGCTGGAGCGGTTGCCGAGAAAGCGCACCGGGTCGATCGGCTCGCGGGTGCCGCCGGTCGAGACGGCGACGGTGAGTCCGGCGAGATCGGTGCGATCCGGAACGATCGCGAGCGCCGCGGCGAGGATGTCGTCGGGTTCGCTCATGCGGCCGGGGCCGCTGTCGCCGCCGGTGAGGGGGCCGTCTTCGGGGCCGATCACCTGCACGCCGCGCGCGCGGAGCACGGCCATGTTCTCGCGCGTGGCGGGGTGCTCCCACATGGCCGTGTGCATTGCGGGCGCGACGAGCACGGGCGCGGTCGTCGCCAGCAGGGTGACGCCGAGCAGGTCGTCGGCGATGCCGGCAGCCATGCGCGCGAGCGTGTTGGCGGTGGCGGGCGCGACGATCACCAGGTCGGCGCGGGTGCCGAGTGAGACGTGCCGCACGTCGGCGACGTCGTCGTGCACGCTGGTCGTGACAGGATGGCGACTGATCGCCTCCCAGGTGGTCGTGCCGACGAAGCGGAGCGCGTCTTCGGTGGGGATGACATGCACCTCATGCCCCGCGGTGACGAGGCCCCGCACCAGTTGCACGGACTTGTAGGCGGCGATGCCGCCGCTGACACCCACGACAACGAACATGCCCCGATCCTCCCATGCGGGAGGCGTGAGACAGGAGCCGCCGATGTGCACCGTCATCGTGCGCGTGCCCGAACAGCCCGGTGCGTCGGTTCGTCTGCTCGCCGTGCGCGACGAGGACCCGACCCGATCGTGGGACCGGCTCGGCCCGTGGTGGCCTGACGAACTGCCCGGCGTCGTGGGGGTGCGCGATGCGCGGGCCGGCGGGGCGTGGCTGGCGGCCGATCCCGCCCGGAGCCGGCTCGCCGTCGTGCTGAACCGTGCGGATGTGCTCGACGACGCGCCGGCATCGCGGGGTCGGATCGTGCTGGATGCGGTGGCCGGTCGTCCGATTCCCGACCCGCCCCGCACCCACGGCTTCAACCTCGTGCAGGTGACGGCCGATGGTGTCGAGGTGACGATGTGGGACGGCGCGTCGGTGCGGACGATCGCGCTCGCCCCCGGCGTCCACATGATCGCCCACGACGACGTCGACGACGCCCAGACCCCGCGCATCGTGCACTGGCAGGGCGTGTTCGCCTCGCAGGCAGTGGATGCCGGGGCCGACTGGCGCGAGGAGTGGCTGGCGACGCTCGCGCGCAGCGCCGAGCTCACACCCACCGACGATCGCGCCATCATCCGCGACAATCGTCCGCACGGCTACCCGACCCTGTCGCTGCTGGTGTGCACCGCCGAGGTCGGGCCCGACGGTGCGGACGTCCGCTACGCGGAGTTTGCCGAGCCGGGCCGGTGGAACAGCATCCACCCCGCCTGAGCGGGCGCGATCAGTACCAGCCGACCGACTCGGAGTGCGACCAGGCGCCGCACGGGGTGTCGTAGCGCGACGAGATGTAGCCGAGGCCCCAGATGATCTGGGTCGTCGCGCTGGTCTCCCAGTCGGCTCCCGCCGAGCCCATCTTGCTGCCGGGGAGCGCCTGCGGAATGCCGTAGGCGCCGCTCGACGCGTTGTAGGCCTGGTAGTTCCAACCCGATTCGCGGTTCCACAGGTCGACGAGGCAGGAGAACTGGTCGTCGCCCCAGCCGTACTCCGACGAAGCGATCGAACGCGCGGTCGCCTGCGCGCCGGCGACCGAGTTGTCACCCGACGATGCGGCGGAACCGGCCGACAGCGACGAGCCGCCCGAGGACGACTCGGCGGCTTCTTCGGCGGCGGCTGCTTCGGCCGCAGCCTCGGCTTCGGCGGCTGCCGCGGCGGCCGCTTCTTCCTCCGCCTTCTTCTTCGCGGCGGCTTCGGCTGCCCTGCGCTTGGCCGCTGCGGCCGCGAGGCGTTCGGCCTCCGCCTGCTCGGCGGCATCCAGGGCGCCGGCGAGTTCACCGGAGGCGGCGTTGGTCAGCGAGACCTCCACCAGCAGATCCTCGGTCATCTCGGGCAGCATCAGCGACGGAATGAGCTCGTGCTGTTCGAGCTCGTCCATCGCCGCCTCGAGGTCGTCGACGTCGATCGTGACGTCGGCCGCGCCAAGGTCGAGTTCCGATGCCTTGACTTCGGCTTCAACGGCCGCGGCGTCGTCGATCGCGGCTTCTGCCTGCACGAGCGCGAACTCGACGTCGGACGCGGCCTGGGCGAAGGTCGGGGCTTCGGTGGCGGCGCTGGCGACAGCGACGGCGTACGCAGGGGCTGCCGCGCCGGCGATGACGACGCCGACGGCGGCGCCGGCGGCGAGCCGGCGCAGCGGGTGGTGCGTGTTCCGCGCTTTCAGCGAGGACCGCGTCGGTGCCTCATGCGTTTCGAGGGTGTTCATGGTCAGTACCACCCCACCGACTGCGAGTGGCCCCACGCGGAGCACGGGGTGCCGTACACCGATGAGATGTAGCCGAGGCCCCAGATGATCTGGGTGGTGGCGTTGGTCTGCCAGTCCGAACCGGCCGACGCCATCTTGCTGCCGGGCAGCGCCTGCGGAATGCCGGTCGCGCCGCTGGACGCGTTGTAGGCCTGGTAGTCCCAGCCGGACTCCTTGTTCCACAGCGACTCGAGGCACGAGAATTGGTCGCTGCCCCAGCCGTAGTCGGACGATGCGATGGATGCCGCGGTCGCCTTGGCGCCGGCGACCGTGTTGCCTTCGGCGAGGACGGCGGCCGCTGCAGCGGCTTCGCGTTCCGCCTCGGCGGCGGCCTTCTGCTCGGCAAGGGCTTCGGCGATGCGCTGGGCCTCGGTGGCCTCGGCCTCGGCGAGTGCGGTTTCGAGGGTGTCTGCGGCCGACGCGACGACGGCCGTGGCAACCAGCACGTCTTCGGTGCGCTCGGGCAGCATCAGCGACGGCACGAGATCGAGGTCTTCGACCTCGGCGAGGGCGCTGCTGAGTGCGGACGTGTCGATCGTGGCGTCGACCTCGCCGAGCGGCAGGCCGGATGCGGCAGCCGCCTCGGTGAGCGCCTGCGCGTCTGCGAGGGTCTGCTCGGCGGCCGTGACGGCCGACTCTGCGTCGGACGCAGCCTGGTCGAAGGTCGGTGTCGCCGTGACGATGGCTGCGGCCGTGGCGGCGTAGGCGGGGGCGGCCGCACCGCTGAGCGCCGTCGCGATCGCGACCGCGATGCCCACGCGACGCAGCGGGTGCTGCGTGCGGCGCCGCGAGTCGCGGCGCCGGCGGGCAGGGGTGAGCTCGGAGGTTTCGGGCATGCGGGGGGTCCTTTCGTCGGCGCGCACAAGCGCGTCGGCATCGCGCCCCTTCGGGTGAGACGCGACCCCCTACCTTGAACCGTCAGTCTGGACGGTTCAGCAGGAAACCCTGGACGACCGGTGGGAGCCCGCTATGACCGGGCTCCGACCAGCAGTCCTGATCAGCGGCGATTTTCGCGATAGTAGGCAAGCAGCGCCTGGGTCGAGGCGTCCTGCGCGGCCACGGCATCCTGGTCGCCTTCGATGGCCGGCGCGATCTGCAGCGCGAGCTGCTTGCCGAGCTCGACACCCCACTGATCGAACGAGTTGATGCCCCAGATGACGCCCTGCGTGAAGGTGATGTGCTCGTACAGCGCGACCAGCTCACCGAGGGTGCGCGGGGTCAGATCTGCCGCGAAGATCGAGGTCGTCGGGCGGTTGCCCGCGAAGGTGCGGGCGGCCACGAGGGCGCCCGTCGTGCCCTCGGCCTCGACCTCTTCGGCGGTCTTGCCGAACGCGAGCGCCTTCGTCTGCGCGAGGAAGTTCGCCAGGAACAGGCCGTGCACGTCGCGGCCGTCGTCGGCGAGCGCGTAGGCGGGGTTCACGAACGCGATGAAGTCGGCGGGGATCAGCCGGGTGCCCTGGTGGATGAGCTGGTAGAAGGCGTGCTGGCCGTTGGTGCCCGGCTCGCCCCAGAAGATCTCACCGGTGTCGCTCGTGACCGGCGTCCCGTCCCAGCGCACGCTCTTGCCGTTGGATTCCATCGTGAGCTGCTGCAGGTAGGCGGCGAACCGGCTGAGCTGCTGCGCGTACGGCAGCACAGCGTGCGACTGCGACCCGAGGAAGTTCGTGTACCAGACGTTGAGCAGACCCATCAGCACCGGTACGTTCTGTGCCAGCGGAGTGGATGCCGTGTGCTCATCGACCGCGTGGAATCCGGCGAGCAGTTCGCGGAACGCGGCGGGACCGACGGTGATCACGAGCGACAGGCCGATGGCGGAGTCGACCGAGTAGCGGCCGCCCACCCAGTCCCAGAATCCGAACGCGTTGGCGGTGTCGATGCCGAAGGCCGCGACCTTGTCGAGCGCGGTCGACACGGCGGCGAAGTGGTGCGCCACGGCATCCGTCTTCTGCGCGTCGGAGTCGTCGATCGCGCCGACGGCCTGCAGGCCAGCCCACAGCCAGTCGCGTGCGAGGCGCGCGTTGGTGAGGGTCTCGAGCGTCGTGAACGTCTTCGATGCGACGATGAACAGCGTCGTCTCGGGGTCGAGATCCTTCGTCTTGTGCGCGAGGTCGAACGGGTCGATGTTCGACACGAAGCGCGCCTGGATGCCGGCGTCGGCGAACGGCTCGAGCGCTTCGCTGATCATGACCGGGCCGAGGTCGGAGCCGCCGATGCCGATGTTGACGACGTGCGTGACCTTCTTGCCGGTGACACCGACCCAGTCGCCGCCGCGCACACGCTCGGCGAACGCGTCCATCGCATCCAGCACCTGCTGCACGTCGGTGTCGATGTCCTGTCCGTCGACGACGAGCGCGGGGCTCGCGCCGGCGGGGCGGCGAAGCGCCGTGTGCAGCACTGCGCGGTCTTCGGTCGTGTTGATGTGCTCGCCCGCGAGCATCGCGGCGTACCGCTCGGCGACGCCGGTCTGTTCGGCGAGGCGCACGAGCGCTGCGACGATCTCGTCGGTGACGAGGTTCTTCGACAGGTCGACGCGAAGGTCGGCGAGGTCGAAAGTGAGCCGCTCGACGCGGCCGGGGTCGGTGTCGAACCAACCCCGCAGATCGGGAGAGAACCCGTCGCGCAGCGCGGTCAGGTCGTTCCAGGCGGGCGTGGTCGTGGCATCGATCGGCGTGGTCACGAGCAACACGCTAGTCGGGTGCATGCGGGCCGTTCACCCGTATGACGCAAAGAGTAGGGCCGGTCGGGGAAACCATCCGACCGGCCCTGTCATCCCTTGCACCAGAGAATCGCACACAGAGGGGGGAATCTGTGTCTTACGCAGTCGGGGGAACTGCGATGACTCGACTGTATAACGGCACGGTAACGACCGCCATGCTCTCGGCTGGACCCATAACGGACGCATAGGGAGCGTTCAGGAATCCACTCATGCAGCCGGGACTGCCAACTCCCACCGGTCGCCGACGGGTGTGAAGCCGATGCGGCCGTAATACGGGTCCTTCATGCCGGCGGGAGAGAGGATGCGGGTGAACCCGCGACGCGAGAACACGTCGGAGGTGCGGAAGACGAACTCGCCCGGCGACAGATCGCGGCGGCGCGGCGTCACCCAGTCGAGCACGATCTCGACAGTGCCCTCGCCGGCGTCGCGGGCCAGTACGACGCCGACGGTCTCGTCGCCGTCGAGCACGAGGTAGGCGACATCGGCCGGCAGTCGTTCGCCTGCGAAGCCTGGGTTGTACCGGGCGATGTCGCCCGCGTGCACGGCGAGGACGTGCTGCAGGTAGCGGTCGTCGCCGTCGACCTCGAGCACCGTGTACGCGGATTCGTCATGCCGGCGCCGCAGCATGCGCAACAGGTACACGATGTTGATGACGGCGAGCACGACGTTCAAGCCGACCATCGGCCAGACGCCGACGACGGCGTTGTAGCCGATCAGCACGAGGCACCCGACGAGGTTGATCAGTCGCAGCCGCGCGACCCGGGTCTGCAGCAGTGAGACGACGAGGATGGCAGAGCCGAGCCAGCCGACCGCTTCGATGAGGTCCATGCGCCCACCCTATTGAGCGGGCCCCGCGGGCGCGGCGTGCCGTCCGTCTGCGCGCAGCCACGCGACCGCGAGCCCCGCGGCGATCGCCACCATGACCAGCACGCCGCCCGCCACTCCCGGCCACGCGAACCCTGCGAACGCGAAGCCGAGCAGCCAGCCGAACAGGCTCGACCCGCCGTAATAGCCCAGATAGTAGAGCGACGCGGCCTGCGCGCGTGCTTCGGGGGCGCTCGCGACCGGTGCCCACCCCGACGCGATGGCGTGGGCCGCGAAGAAGCCGGCCGTCATCGCGAGCAGCCCGATCACGACCGCCCAGATCGTGTCGACGAGGGTGAGGGTGAGCCCACCCGCCATGACCGCCGTCGAGGCGAGCAGCACCGGCAGTCGCCCGGAGCGTGCGCCGAGACGGCCCGCCCACGGCGAAGCCACGGTGCCCGCCAGATAGGCGAGGAACAGGAACGACACGACCCACAGGGGCAGCGCGAACGGCGGCGCCAGCAAACGGAACCCGAGGTAGTTGTACACCGCCACGAACCCGCCCATCAGTAGGAATCCCTGCGCATAGAGCGCCACCTGACGCCGGTCGCCGAGGTTCATCCGCAGCCGCGCCCACAATGACGGCCCGCCGCGACGGATGCCGGGCTCGAAGCCGCGCGCCGCCGGGATCAGCGTCAAGAACAGAACGGCTGAGACCACGCAGACGGCGGCGACGGCGAACACGCCCCACCGCCACTGCCCGATGTCGCCGAACGGTCCCGCGACCAGCCGGCCCGCGAGCCCCCCGATCGACGTGCCCGCGATGTAGCTGCCCGCCGCGGCGGCGGTGTGCCCGGCATCCACTTCTTCGGCGAGGTAGGCCAGCGCGATCGCCGGCACCGCGCCGAGTGCCACGCCTTCGAGACCCCGCGCCAGCAGGAGGAGCTCGAGCGTGGGCGAAAGTGGCGCGACCAGGCCGCACAGGGTCGCCGCGACGATGCCGACCGTCATCGCCGGCACCCGCCCGATCCGGTCGGCGACCACCGACCAGCCGATGACGGATGCCGCGAGCCCGAGCGTCGTCACCGAGACGGACAGTGCGGCATCGGCGGGCGAGGCCGAGAACTCCTCGGCGATGAACGGCAGCACCGCCTGCGTCGAGTACAGCTGTGCGAACGTTGCGATCCCGGCGAAGAAGAGCCCCGCCAGCAGGCGCCGGTACTCGCGACTGCCGGGCAGATGGCCGGTGAACGCGTGCACCCTCCCACGCTAACGGTGGAAGGGTGCACGCGGATGCCGGATCAGTCCTGTCGCAGCACGACCTCGCCGGCCGAGACGCGCACGTCGACGGTCGAGGTGGCGCCCGAAGACGTGTCGAGGTTGTTGTCGAACGTGCCGGCCGACACGTCCGAGGTGACCCGGTAGGTGCCGTCGGGGAGGGCCAGGTGCACCGAGCCCGCACTCACGCCGATGTCGAGGCTATCCGAGGGCGCTCCCGTCAACTGGCCCTTCACCGTGCCGGCACTGACGTCGATCACGACCGTGCGAGGTGCGTCGACGTCGAGGTTGACGGTGCCGGCGCTCACGTGCGTATCGAGCGATGCCACGACGCCCGACAGGTCGATCTCGCCGGCGCTCAGCTCGAGCCGTACGTCGCCGAACGCGCCCGAGGCCTCCACCGAGCCGGCGCTCACGTCGAAGGTCGCGTCGATGCCGGTGAGTTCCATCGGCAGGGTCAATACGGCGCGATCTCCTTCTGACCCGAACCAGCTCCAGCCGCCGAACCAGCCGCGGTCCACCGACACCGTCAGCTGGTCGCCGGAGCGGTCGAGCTGCCAGTCGTCGGCTCCCGGGCCTTCGACGGTGAGGGTGGCTTCGTCGACGCGTTCGAAGACGACGTCGAGTTCACCGGCTGACGTCGACGTCTCCACGGACTCGACATCGTCGGCGCTCGCCGACCGCTCGATCGTCTGGGTGGCGGCGGTGCGCAGGGCGCCGAGGATGCCGAAGACGACCGTGCCGAGAATGAGGACCGCGCCGATCACGATCGCGATGATCGCGATGGCTGTTGCGGAGCCGCGGGGCTGCGGCGCCGGGGTCGGGGGAACCTGCTCGGGCGTCGGGGGTGTGATCGTGGCGCTCATCGCGCTGCTCCGTTCTGCGGCTGGCCGCCGCCGTGTTCGAGGTGGGCGAGCACCGCCAGGACGCGGCGGTTGCCGTGCTCGTCCTGTTCGAGGTCGAGCTTCTGGAACAGCGACGTGATGTGCTTTTCGACGCTGGCCTCGGTGATGAAGAGGGTCTGTGCGATCGCCTGGTTGCTCTTGCCCTCGGCGATCAGGGCGAGCACGGTGCGCTCGCGGTCGGTCAGGCGCGACATCCGTTCGTCGCGTGCCCGTCGGGTGAGTAGCTGTGCGACGACCTCGGGGTCGAGCACCGTGGCCCCCGCGGCGATCCGGTCGATCGATGCGAGGAAGTCCTTCACATCGGCGACACGGTCCTTCAGCAGATACCCGAGGGCGGCGCCGTGGCTCGTGATGAGCTCGCTGGCGTAGCGCTCCTCGACGTACTGGCTGAGCACGAGCACCGGCAGGTCGGGGTCGGCCGTGCGCAGCGCGAGTGCGGCGCGGATGCCTTCGTCGGTGAATGTCGGCGGCAGTCGCACGTCGACGATGCACAGGTCGGGCGAGGTCTCGGTGGCCGTGTCCGACAGGTGTGTCGCGTCGGGGAGCGCGGCGACCACGTCGTGGCCGGCGTCTTCGAGCACGCGCACGAGGCCCTCCCGCAGGAGCGCGGAGTCTTCGCAGATCAGGATGCGCACGGGACGCTCACCTCCAGGGCGGTCGGGCCGCCGGTCGGGCTTTCGAGTCGGGCGGTGCCGCCGGCGGCGAGCACGCGGTTCGTGATGCCGTCGAGGCCGCCACCGGGCTGCACGTGGGCGCCGCCGATGCCGTTGTCTTCGACGCGGGCCCACAGGGTGCCGTCGTCGCGGCGTCGCACCGTGACCCGGGCCTGCGAGCCGCGGGAGTGCTTGGCCGCGTTCGTGAGCGACTCGGCGATCGCGAAATACAGGGCGGCTTCGGCGGTGGCGCTGCACCGCCCGTCGACGCGCACGTCGAGCTGCACCGGAATCGGGGAGCGTGCCGCGAGGGCCGAGAGGGCGGCATCCAGTCCGCGGTCATCGAGCACCGAAGCGTGGATGCCGCGGGCGAGCTGTCGCAGTTCGGTGATCGCCGCCTTCGTCGAGGTGTGCGCCTCGTCGACGAGCGCCTTCGCAGCTGCGGGATCGGAATCGATCTTCTGCTGTGCGAGGCCGAGCGTCATGGCGACCGACACCAAGCGGGGCTGGACGCCGTCGTGCAGGTCGCGTTCGATGCGGGTGCGCTCCACCTCGCTGGCACGGACGGCTCCGGCGCGTTGCGTCGAGGCGGCGCGCGCCTGCTCGGCGAGGATCGCCTCCCGCGACGGCACGAGGATCGCGCGGGTCAGCACAGCGTGCAGCAGCGCGACACCCAGCAGGATGGCGAGTGAGACGACGATGCCGGCGACACCGGCGGCGAGCGCCCAGCCGCTGTCGATGATGAGTCCGGTGCCGGGAAGGCGGACCGGCTCGGTGCCGCGCAGGGGAGCGAACAGCAGCCCGATGCTCGACGTCAGCCACGCGATCGTCGGCAGCACGATGAAGCCGAGGACGGTGCCGACGGCGGCGCTGGCGACACCGCGCCACATCGCGCCGTCGATGAACTGCTGCCACAGGGTGCGCAGCCATCCGCCGAATCCTGGGCGGCCGCTGCTGCGCGGTCGCAGTCGGGGAATGCCGAAGCCGTAGAGGCCCTCGACCCGCTCGTGCTCGACCCAGGCCAGGGCGAACAGCACGTAGAGGAACGCGACGAGGATCGCTGCGCCGACGACGACGATCAGCAGGCTGATGCCGACGCTGAGCAGCGTTGCGAGGAGGGAGAAGGCGAGCGCGCCGAGCAGGCCGAGCGCCGCCAGTTGCGCGAGCGCGCCGAGGTGCGTGAGCAGCCCGGGTCGTCGCTTGGGGGATACGGGTTCTGAGGTCATGGCTCCACGCTATTTTCGGCGGTCTTCGGCGGCATCCGAGGCATCCGGAGACCTGGGGTGGGGATAACCCCCGGTCTGAGCCTGACACGATGGAGGCGTGACAGCACCCGACATCCGCCTCATCGCCGTCGACATGGACGGCACGCTTCTGCTTCCCGACGGCACGATCCCCGACGGGCTGTGGCCGTTGCTTGAGCGACTGCGCGAACGGGGCATCGCCTTCGCGCCCGCCAGTGGCCGTCAGCTCGCGACCCTGCGGGGCATGTTCGGACACGTCGAGGGTGAGCTTGACATCATCGCCGAGAACGGCGCCTACGTCGTCCGCGGCGACGAGGAAGTCGGCAGCGACGCGATGGATGCCGCATTCGTCGCCGACCTGCTCACGCGCCTCGACGAACTCGGGCGCGAGTCGCTGAACATCGGTGTCGTGCTGTGCGGCAAGCGGTCGGCGTACATCCAGACGCCCGATCCGCAGATCCACGCCGAAGCGGCGAAATACTACGCGGCGCTGGAGCGTGTCGACGACCTGCGCGCCGTCGACGACCAGATCCTCAAGATCGCGATCTACGACGTCGACGGCGGCGAGGAGCACACCGCCCCGGCGTTGGCGGATCTGCGCGAGACGCACCAGGTCGTCGTCTCGGGTGCGCACTGGGTCGACGTCATGAACCAAGGCGTCGACAAAGGGGTGGCCCTGCGGGCGCTGCAGCGCGCGATCGGCATCACGACGGCGCAGACCGCCGCGTTCGGCGACTACCTGAACGACGTCGAGATGCTGCGTGCCGCCCACTGGTCGTACGCGATGGCCGACGCCCACCCCGACGTCGTCGCCGCGGCACGGTTCCGGGCGCCGTCCAACGAAGACCTCGGTGTGCTCACGGTCATCGAGGAGCTCCTGTCCTGAGGTGTCGCGGGCTCAGTGGGGCGCGTGGTACTCGCTCTCGCCGCGCTTCCAGTAGCCCTTCACGACGATCTGGTCGGCGCTGAGCCCCCATCGGTCGATCAGTAGCGCACGCCCCGTCTTGACGATCGCCTGCTCCGCCGCCACGAAGCCGAACACGTCGCCGTTCGGGCGGTCGGCGGCGGTCAGTGTGTCGAGCCGGGCCGCGAGGGCGGTGCCGGACGCGGCACCACCTCGGTGCACCTGCTCGACCGTCACGCCCGCGGGGGCGTCGATCGGGAGTTCGTGCTCGGTGTCGACCACTTCGACGATGATGCGGCCGACTGCGCCCTCGTCCATCAGATGCGCGAAGCGACGCATCGCGGGCACGGCGGTCTCGTCGCCGGCGAGCAGCCACGCGTCCGGGCGCCCGGTGATGAGCATTGATCCGCGTGGACCGCCGACGCCGGCGAACGCGCCGATCTCGGCCGTCGCTGCCCACGGCGCCGCCACGCCCTCGGCGCCGTGCAGCGCGAATTCGAGATCGAGCCACCCGGCCTCGCCGTCCCACGCGAGCGGCGTGTACTCGCGACTCGGCGCGGCGCGCAGCTCATCGACCGAGCCGGGCTCGATGTCGGGAAAGAACACACGAATGTGGTCATCGCTGCCGGGGGAGTCGAACCCGATCAGGTCGGACCCCTCGAGTCGGATCCGCACGTACCCCGGCGTGATCCACTGGCGCGCTGCGAGACGAGTGCTGCGGAACCGCAGGTCGAGGGGCTGTCGCTCCAGCCGGAAAGAGGTGGTCGCACGCAACGAATTGGGATCGCTCATAAGGTTAGGCTAACCTACACAAGCCAGGTGATATATCGTCCGCTCGTCGCAGCGGCACACCCGGCACGCACCGAAGCACACACCGTCACCAGAGGGGCCATCCATGCCTTCGCGCCGTTCCCGTTCCGCCGTCCTCGCCATCGGCACCGTCTTCGCGCTCAGCCTCGCGGGCTGTGCCAGCGCAACGACGCCCGCCTCGTCCGAGACCGAAGCCGCCGAGCCGACGACCATCACCGTCGAAGACAACCACGGCACGCAGACCGTCACCGTGCCGCCGACGAGTGTCGTCGCCACCGACAACCGCACGATCGTCACGCTCGACAGCTGGGGTGTCGAGATCGTCGCAGCGCCCCTCGACATCTTCCCGGCCGACCTCTCGTACAAGGCCGAGGGCGCCGACGTCATCAACCTCGGCAACCACGGCGAGCCCGACCTCGAGGCCGTCGTCGCGGCCGACCCCGACCTGATCATCAACGGGCAGCGATTCCAGAGCTACTACGCCGACTTCCAGACGCTCGTGCCCGACGCCACGATCGTCGAGCTCGACCCCCGCGAGGGCGAGGCGTTCGACGCCGAGCTCATCCGCCAGGTCACCGTGCTCGGCGAGATCTTCGGCAAGGAGGACGAGGCCGCGCAGCTCGTCGCCGACTTCGAGGCGTCGATCGACCGCGTCACCTCTGCGTACGACGCGGGCGACTCGGTCATGGCCGTCATCACCTCCGGCGGCGAGATCAACTACGCCGCACCCACCACGGGTCGCACGCTCGGCCCGGTGTTCGACGTCCTCGGACTGACCCCGGCGCTCGAGGTCGAAGGCTCGAGCGAGCACCAGGGCGATGACATCTCGGTCGAGGCGATCGCCGCGTCGAACCCCGACTGGATTCTGGTCATGGACCGCGACGCCGGCGTGAGCGCCAACACCGACGAGGCCTACACGCCGGCGAACAACCTCATCGGCCAGTCCGAGGCGCTGCAGAACGTCACCGCGGTCTCTGAGGGCAACATCGTGTACATGCCCGCAGGCACGTACCTCAACGAGGGCATCGAGACGTACACGGCGTTCTTCAACGCCTTCGCTGACGCGCTCGAGGGCTGAGCCCACTCGACGTTTCGTCTCGTCGCTGCGCTCCTCGCTCGACGACCGGCCCTGCATCCGGTCGTTGAGCGAGCGCAGCGAGACGAAACGCTCCCGACGAGGTACCCATGACCATCGCTTCCGCCACCGCCACCGCCACACCACGCCGCGCCCGAGGCCGCCTGTTCACCTGGCCGCTGCTGCTCGGCGTGCTCGGGGTCGGCGCGCTCGTCACCGTGTCGCTGTTCGTCGGTGTGTACGACGTCGTCGGCGAGGCAGACGGTGGCGAGATGTTCCTCATCACCCGCATCCCGCGCACGGTCGGCCTGATTCTCGCCGGTACGGCGATGGCGATGTGCGGCTTGGTGATGCAGCAGCTCACGCAGAACCGGTTCGTCGAACCCACCACGACCGGCACCACCGAATGGGCGGGCCTCGGGCTGCTGTTCGTCATGCTGCTGTTCCCCGATTCGCCGCTGATGGTCCGCATGATCGGCGCCGTCGCGATGGCCTTCGTCGGCACGATGCTGTTCTTCGCGTTCCTCCGACGGGTCATGCTGACCTCCTCGATCATCGTCCCGATCGTCGGCATGATGCTCGGCGCCGTCATCGGTGCGATCTCCACCTTCATCGCGCTGTCGACGAACATGCTGCAGAGCATGGCGATCTGGTTCACCGGCTCGTTCACCTCGGTGCTGCGCGGGCAGTACGAGCCGCTGTGGGCCGTGCTGATCGTCGTCGTGGCCGTGTTCATCGCCGCCGACCGCTTCACGATCGCCGGGCTCGGGCAGGACATCGCCACGAACGTCGGCGTGAACTATCAGCGCGTCGTTCTCATCGGCACGGCGCTGATCGCGCTGGCATCCGGTGTGGTGACCGTCGTCGTCGGCAACCTGCCATTCCTCGGACTCATCGTCCCGAATGTCGTCTCGCTCATCCGCGGCGACGACCTGCGCTCGAACCTGCCCTGGGTCGCACTCGGCGGCATCGCGCTGATCACGGCGTGCGACATCGTCGCGCGCGTGATCAACATGCCCTTCGAGGTGCCCGTCTCACTCATCCTCGCCATGATCGGCTCGGTCGTGTTCATCACTCTTCTGCTCCGGCAGCGTCGCCGTGTTTGACGCGCGTACCGCCCCGCACACCCGTCGTTGGTCGGGTCCGTTCCCGACCCCTGCGCATGCCCGCCGCTACCGGATCACAATGCTCCTGCTCGCGATCGCCGCTGTGCTGATCGCCGTCGGCATCCTCGCGTGGGACAACCCGGCCCCGGCCGGCAGCGACGGGTTCTGGCGCATCGCGGCGCTGCGGGTGTCGAGCCTCGCGGTGATCCTCGTGGTGGCGCTGTGCCAGGGGATCGCGACGATCACGTTCCAGACCGTGACCGGCAACCGCATCGTCACGCCGTCGCTCATGGGCTTCGAATCGCTCTACACCGCGATCTCCACGGCCGCCATCTTCTTCTTCGGTGCGGCGGGGGCGCTGATGGTGCAGGGGGCCGGTCCCTACTTGTTGCAGATTCTCGTCATGCTCGCCTTCTCGGGGCTGTTGTACGGCTGGCTGCTGTCGGGCCGGTACGCGAACGTGCAGATCATGCTGCTGGTCGGCATCATCCTCGGCGGCGCGCTCGCCGCATTCTCGACGTTCCTGCAGCGCATGCTCACGCCGACCGAGTTCGACCTGCTGATGGCCAGACTCATCGGCAGCGTCGCCAACGCCGACGTCACGTACCTGCCGATCGCCGTGCCGCTGGCGGGGCTCGCGGTCACAGCGCTGTGGTGGGGCGGGCGCCGCCTCGACGTGCTCGCGCTCGGTCGACCGGTCGCGCTGAACCTCGGGGTCTCGCAGCGGCGGGACTCGATCCTGGCGCTGCTGATGGTGTCGATCCTCATGGCGGTCTCGACCTCGCTCATCGGGCCGATGACGTTCTTCGGGTTCCTCGTCGCGATGCTCACCTACCAACTCGCCGACACGTACGATCACCGTCGCATGTTCGCGATGGCGTGGCTGCTGGGTGTCGTCGTGCTCGGCGGGGCCTACTTCGTGCTGAAGCACATCTTCTACGCGGCCGGCTCGGTCGGCATCATCGTCGAGATCGTCGGCGGCACCTTCTTCCTCATCCACCTGCTGCGAAAGGGACGCCTGTGATCTCGCTCACCGCCGTCGAGAAGCGCTACAGCACCGACGTCGCGATCGGCCCCGTCGACCTCCACCTGCCCGCCGGGGGCATCACCGCACTCATCGGGCCCAACGGCGCCGGAAAATCGACCCTGCTCACGATGATCGGACGCCTGCTCGAATCGGATGCCGGCACCATCTCGGTCGGCGGCCACGACATCGCGTCGACCAAGTCGCGCGAGCTCGCGAAGGTCGTCGCGATTCTGCGGCAGGAGAACCACTTCGTCACACGGCTCACGGTGCGCCAGCTCGTCGGCTTCGGACGGTACCCGTACTCGCAAGGGCGGCTCACCCGCGACGACGAGGCGATCATCGACCGGTCGATCGACTTCCTCGGTCTCGAGGGGCTCGAGGGTCGCTATCTCGACGAGCTCTCGGGCGGGCAGCGGCAGCGGGCGTATGTCGCGATGGTGCTTGCGCAAGACACCGACTACGTGCTGCTCGACGAGCCGCTCAACAACCTCGACATCCAGCATGCGGTGCAGATGATGCGCCATCTGCACCGCGCCGCCACAGAGCTCGGCCGCACCATCGTCGTCGTGCTGCACGACATCAACTTCGCGGGGCACTACGCCGACCGGGTGTGCGCCATGAAGGACGGCAAGGTCGTCGCCTTCGGCACGCCCGACGAGATCATTCGGGGTGACGTGCTGTCAGACATCTTCGACACCCAGGTCGACGTCGTCGACGGCCCGCGCGGGCGCCTCGCCGTCTACTACTGACCCCGCGGCCGCCCCGGTCCGGGTGTCAGAGGCGGGCGCCGTCGTCGAACGGGTCGTCGAGGCCGGGGGTGCGCCCCCGCCACGATTCATAGGCGATGAGCCACCCGATCGAGATGATGACGGCGAGGGTGACGCCCAGCCACACGCTCTGCAGGATGAGTCCGATCAGCACCCCGAGCCCCAGCAACACAACGGTGCCAGCCAACCACCCGATGCGACCGCGCGGCCAGCCTGTGTCTCGACCCGTCATGTGTCCAGCCTAGGCGTCGTCGGGCCTTGCGGGGCGGGTCAGGATGCGGGGGCCTGCCCGTTGAGCGCGACCATCCAGTCGATGCCGAACTTGTCCTGGAACATGCCGAATTTGCCGCCCCACGGTGGTGTCTCGTACGGCATGGTGACGGTGCCGTCCGCCGACAGTCCGTCCCAGGCCGCCTGCAGGCGATCTGCGTCGTCCCCGCTGAGCGACACCGAGATGCCGGCGGGGGCTGCGTAGGGCATGCTGCTGGGCGTGTCCGAGGCCATCAGCACGAGGCCGTCGTCGGTCGTCAGTTGACCGTGCATGACGAGGTGCGTCTCTGACGGGTCGATCCCCATGTCGGGGAACGCAGTGAAGTCGTCGACCTGCAGGTCGCCGCCGAGCACCGAATGGTAGAACTCCAGGGCGGCCCGTGCCGTGCCCTGGAACGAGATGTACGGGTTCAGGTTCACCGTGATGCCTCCGTTCGCGTCGACGCCCGGTGCGCCGCCGCGAACAGTGTCCACCCGACCTCCGACACCCGCAACGGGGTCAGCGTGAACGGTGGTCCTCTGGGTGCAGCCGCGGTGCGCGACGGGGCTCGCGTGCACCGCTCAGTCCGATGAGACGGATCACCCGCTGCCGGTGCCCCGCCCACGGTTCGAGGAGCGCACGCATTCCGTCATCGTCCACGCGGCTGCCGGTCAGGGCGTAGCCGACCTCGTGCGCCAGATGGAAGTCGCCGAAGCTCACGGCGTCGGCGTCTCCGAACGCACGGATGCGGGTCTCGGCCGCCGTCCACACGCCCACGCCGCGAAGGCTCGTGAGCACCCTGTCGCGGTCGGCCCCGGTCTCCGCCTGCGACGCGGCTCGTTCGATCGCCGCACGCCGGCGTGCGGCCTCCACCACCGTCCGGGACTGCGGCGGCTCGAGCCCCGCACGATGCCACCCCCAACTCGGCACGAGATTCCAGTCGCCGGGCGGCGCGAACATCGGCCGCGGGGTCGGCCCGGGCGCGCGCTCGCCGAACCACGTGAGGATCGCGCGCCACGCCCCGAACGCCTGCATGCCGGTCACCTTCTGCTCGAAGATCGACGAGGCCAGCGCGTCGAAGACGAGGTCGGTCGCCCCCATCCGAAGGTCGCCGTGGCGGCGGTGCACGGCTGCGACGAGCGGATGCCGCGACGCGTCGAAGCCGGTCGGATCGTCGTCGGCGCCGCACAGACGGGGGAGCTGTTCGAGTGCCCAGTCGGCGCCGGGTCCCCACGCCGCCGCGCGTGTGCGCGTGCGCTCCGGACGGATCGCGACCGTCGCGACCCCCTGCGGGGTACGGACCGCTCGCCAGATGACACCGGCGGTCGACGTCTGCGACGGATCCTGTCCGCCGCGCTGCTGCGGCCTGACGGCCCGCCACACGTCGATCGACTGTCGCGGTCGGAACTCGGTTTCGACCGGTCGCTCGTGCTGCGGTGCGGGTCGGTGCGCTGTGGCCAGCGGCATCCGCCCCATCCATGTCATGCGGTCACCTTACGCCGTCACGCCGACATCGCCGACCCCGCGTGTCGGGCTCGGCGATGTCGGCGTCGGCGCTCAGAAGCGGTCGGGCGACGGCGTGCCGTGGCCGTAGCGGATGACGACGTCGGCGTGGCGGTCGAAGCGGTAGCCCACGCCGCGCACGGTGCGCACGATGTCTTC
The DNA here is from genome assembly GCF_965345345.1 of Microbacterium sp. bgisy189. Taxonomy (GTDB): domain Bacteria; phylum Actinomycetota; class Actinomycetes; order Actinomycetales; family Microbacteriaceae; genus Microbacterium. Next base: position 20,430 of record NZ_CBDRMZ010000001.1, read on the forward strand.
GTAGCGGCCGAGCTTGGAGCGCAGGCGACGCACGTGCACGTCGATCGTACGCTCGCCGGGCACCTCTTCGTCGGTCGCGTGGCTCCACAGCGACGAAACCAGCTCGGTGCGCTCGATCGTGCGGCCCTCGCGCAGCACGAGATACTGCAGCAGCTCGAACTCCTTGAAGGTGAGCGCGGCCGACTCGCCGTCGATGTGCACGCGGCGGCGCGAGATGTCGATCGTGACGCCACCGGGAACGTGGTCGATCTCGGGCTCTTCGGGCTTGGTGCGGGCCACGGCGCTGGGCTCGTGGAGTGCGAGGCGCACGACGTCGACGTCGCGTCCACCGGCGGCGGCCGGGGCGAGCGCGACGGTCGCGTAGGACTCGGCGTGCGGGGCGAGCTCCGCCAGTGTGCGGCGCAGCGCGGTGACCAGGGTCGAGAGGCTGACACCGTCGGCGGCGGCCTTGACCTCATCGATGCCGACGTACAGGGCGAAGCCGCGAGGCAGGGTTCCGGTGGGCAGGCCGGACGAGGGCGATGCCGCGGCTGCGGAGGCCGCAACCTCTTCGACGGCGTGGAGGTGACGGGGTGTTGAGGGGCGGGAGAGAAGCGCGGTGGTCGACATGAGGATGTCCTTCGGGGCGGAACCCGGGCGAAATGCCGGAAGCGGGTTCGGGCGGTGTTGCCTGGTGGCCGATGCGGCCGATGTGCGAGGCAACCGGAATCCGCGTTGTGCGCGGGCGTATCCGGGTGCCTCGGGGGTCTGCGCGTTCAGAAGCGGCAGGACCCGGCGGGGATCACCGTGTCAGCGACACATTCGGCAACACATGACATCGCGCGCAGGCATCATGATGCCCACGGTTCCGTTCGCCTCCCGGGCGGACAGAGTGCGTGCGATGTCAGTCATGGGGACGATTATGACGAATCGTGTCTGAACGTGTCAAACCGCGTAGCAGGCGCGGCGGATTCGTGACGGAATGTGACAGAGTGCTCAATCGGGTTGCGTCGGCATCCGCAAGGTCCGACGTGCGGCGTACGGTGTGGGTATGACGGAACTGCAGTTCGCGCACGAACCCGACGCGTCGCGCTACACGCTCCATCACGGCTCCGACCTCGTGAGCGTGCTCGACTACCGCGACGACGGGCGAACGGTCGCCCTCACCCGCGCCTACACGATCCCGACATTCCGGGGGAGCGGATACGCGGGCGAACTCGTCGACCGCGCCGTCGCGCACCTCGAGCAGGCCGGCGAGCGCCGGGTCAGTCCGGTCTGCTGGTACGTCGCCGACTGGTTCGCCGCCAACCCGCAGCGCTCGGGCATCCTCGTCGAACGACGCGCCGGCTGACGTCAGCGCTCGCCGTCGCCCACGATGACGGATGCCGCCGGCGCGGCGTCACGGATGAGCGTCTCGTGGCCGCGCCCGGGTACCTCGTACAGCTTCGCGTCCGCCACGCCGGCGACGATCTGCTCGCACCATTCGCGCGGTGAAACGGGGTCGTGCTCGCCGCGCATGACGAGTGTCGGCGCGGTGATCGCACCGAGCGCGTCCTCCGGCCGGTGGACGAGCATGGCGCGCATCTTGCGACGCAGGTGAGGCCCGGCGCGCAGATATTCGCGCGCGCCCAGTAGCAGCACCTTCGGGCTCTCGTCGAGCAGGTCGACGCCCAGCCGCCACAACTGCGTGCGCGCCTGGCGACCGCGCGGGTCGACGGTCGGGGCGACCAGCACCAGTCTGGCGACGAGTTCGGGGTGGCGTGCGGCGGTCTCGACCGCGACCTGTGCGCCCATCGAATGGCCGATCAGCACGACCGGGCCCCGGTCGACGTGTCGCAGTTAGGCGGCGAGCAGGTCGGCGGTGCGGGCCATGGTCGGGGTGCGCTTCGGCTCGGGCGCCTCCCCGTAGCCCGGCTGGTCGACGGCGATCACGAGCCCGTGGGACTGCAGCCGGTGCGTCAGGTCGGCGAAGACCTTGCGCCCCATCCCGATGCCGTGCACGAGCACGAAGGTCGTGTCGGATGCGGTGTCGCCGCGCTGCTCGGCGATCAACGTCGCGCCGGCGTGGCGGAACTGCTCGATCGGACCGTCGACGACGGGGACGCCGGTCAGGACGTCGATCGTGCGGTCGGCGTCGGCGCCGAGCCGCTGCAACCGCCGTTGCGCCTGCGAACGCGCATCGCGCAGCATCCGCTCGGCCGCAGCGCGGATCTCGGCGAGGCGACGCGCGGGATCGGTGGCGGATGACATGGATTCGAGCGTACGCCTGGTCGGATCCGCGTCCGCGGCGTACCGTGGCCCGCATGTGTCGCAACATCCACACGCTCCACAACTTCGAGCCCGCCGCCTCAGAAGACGAGGTGCACGCTGCCGCGTTGCAGTACGTGCGCAAGATCGCGGGTACGACCAAGCCGTCGAAGGCGAACCAGGCCGCCTTCGACCACGCCGTCGCCGAGATCGCGCACGCGACGCGGCATTTGCTCGAGGGCCTCGTGGCGGTCAGCCCGCCGAAGAATCGCGAGGAAGAGGCGGCCAAGGCCCGCGCCCGTGCCGAGAAGAGCGGACGGTACGCGCCCCGCATCGCGTCGTGACGGCAATCGGCGCGTAGTCTGCAACGGTGACCCGACCGCTCATTCCCGTCGTCGGCGCCGTCATCGAGCGCGACGGGCTGGTGCTGTGCGCGCGTCGCGGCGGCGGTCCGCTCGCCGGGTGGTGGGAGTTTCCCGGCGGCAAGGTCGAACCGGGTGAAGCGGATGCCGAGGCGCTCATCCGCGAGATCTCTGAAGAGCTCGCGTGCCGCATCGCGGTGGGCGAGCAGGTGACGGGAGCGAAGCACGACGCGCCGCACGTGTCGATCGAGCTGACGACGTACCGCTGCAGGCTCATCGCGGGTGAGCCGATCGCTTCAGAGCACTCCGAGCTCGTGTGGCTCCCCGTTGCGCGGCTGCGCGAGTTGGCGTGGGCGCCGGCAGACCTGCCCACCGTGCAGGTCTTGGAATCTGCGGACTGACACCGCCGGTTCGGCCACGCGCCGACCCGGCTGGGGAGGGATGTCGGAGGCTGCTCGTACCGTGAGGACATGCGCATCCTGCACACCTCCGACTGGCACATCGGGCGGACCTTCCACGGTCACTCCACGCTCGATGCGCTGCGCGGCGTGCTCGAGGCGCTGACCGAGCAGGTGCGCACCCACGATGTCGATCTCGTGATCGTCGCCGGCGACGTCTTCGACTCGGCGACCCCCTCTGCGGGCTGCTATCCGCTGCTCACTGACACGCTCGCCGCGTTCCGCGACGCGGGTGCGACCGTCGTCGTGACGAGCGGCAACCACGACTCCGCGGCTCGGCTCGGGTTTCAGGCAGGACTCCTGCGCGACGGCATCCACGTCCTCACCGACACCCAGCAGGTGGGCACCCCCATCACCCTCAGCGACGAGCACGGTCCCGTGCACGTGTACGGCATTCCGTATCTCGAGCCCGCGCTCGTGCGCCACCAGTGGCCGGGCGTGCGCACGCAGGCCGCCGCGCTCGGTCACGCCATGGACCTCGTCCGCGCCGACCTCGCGGCCCGGGGCGGCCGGTCGGTCGCGATCGCCCACTGCTTCGCGGCCGGCGTCGCTCCGACGCCGAGCCTCGAGCGCGACATCCAACAGGGCGGCCTCGATGTGGTTCCGCTGCAGACGTTCGACGGCGTCGACTACATGGCGCTCGGCCACATCCACGGCAGGCAGCAGCTCGCGCCGCACATCCGGTACGCCGGTGCACCGCTGCACTACAGCTTCGGTGAGGGCGACAAGCCGCGCGGCTCGTGGCTCGTCGACATCGACGCCCAAGGCTTCGGCGAGGCGACCTGGCTCGAACTTCCCGTGCCGCGCCGACTCGTGACGCTGACCGCGTCGCTCGAAGACCTTCTCGCAGACGAGCGGTTCGCGGCCGACGAAGCCGCGTGGGTCTGCGCACAGTACACCGACACCCTGCCGCAGCGCGACCCGCTGCGCCGGCTGCAGGCTCGCTTTCCGCACTGCGCGTCGGTCGTGCACCTGCCCGAACAGCAGGAGCACGATGACGCCCGCACCTACGTGCAGCGCGTGCGGGCCGCGCAGACCGATCGCGAACTGATCGAGGCGTTCCTCGTGCATGTGCGCGCCGGGGAGGGTGCAACCGAGCGCGAGAGCGACCTGTTGCGCGACCTGCTCGACGAGCAAGCGCTCGCCGAGGCGCACGCGTGAAGCTGCACCGGCTCGAACTGACCGGGTTCGGGCCGTTCCGTGAGCGGCAGGTCGTCGACTTCGACGCCTTCGACGGCGACGGCGTGTTCCTCATCACCGGCCGCACCGGCGCCGGAAAATCCAGCATCCTCGACGGTGTGAGCTTCGCGCTCTACGGCTCGGTGCCCCGCTACGACGGCGGCGACCGACGACTGCGAAGCGACCACTGCCACCTCGACGATCCGACCGAAGTGCGGCTCGAATTCACCGTCGGAGGGGCACGTTGGCGCGTCACGCGTGCGCCCGACTACGAACGGCCGGCCAAACGGGGCGGCGGTGTGACGGTCGAACCGGCGCACGTCGAGATTGAGGAGCTGGTAGAGGGTGCCTGGATCGGCTGTGCCGCGCGCGCCCGCGAAGCGGCGCACCTGCTCGATGAGGTGCTCGGACTCAACGCGCAGCAGTTCCAACAGGTCATCCTGCTCGCCCAGAACAAGTTCTCGCGGTTCCTCCTCGCGGGCAACAACGAACGGCAGCAACTGCTGCGCACCCTGTTCGGCACCCGCCGATTCGAGCAGTACAAGGACGACCTCGATCTGCGGCGCCGAGAGGCCCAGCGATCGCTCGACACGGCAGGGGAGCGTCTTGCGACCCTCCTCGACCTCGTCGAACAGCGCATCGACACCGCCGATCTGAACGTCGACGGCGATCCCGATCGTCCCGACGATCTGACCGGACGGCGTGAGGCGGCCGCCCGAGCCGAACGTCGTGCCGCCTACCGCGCCGAAGTCGCAGCGCAGGGCCGTCGCGACGCAGACGAACGGGCGACTGCTGCAGCCGCGGCGCTCGCCGACAATGTCGCACGGGCGCGGACTCTGGCAGATCTCGCGCTCGCACGGGAGCGGATGACCCAGCTCGACGCTCGCACCGACGAGATTGCGGAAGACCGCAAGACACTCCAATCGGCGCGTGCGGCCGACGTGCTCCGCGGCACCATCGAGACAGCCGAGCGCGCCGCCAACGATCTCGCCGCGGCCGAACGCGAACGCGAACGCGCCACGTCGGCATGGCGCGCGGTCGCACCCGATGAGTCCGCGAGCGCCGCCGACGAGCGGATCACCGGCGAACTCGCCGTCTGGTCGGCCGCCCTGGCACAGGAACTCGCGCTTCCCGCCGATGAAGCGGGGCTCGCGGCAGCGGCGGCAGACATCGACCGGCTGACCGGTGAACGCGACGAGCTGCTCGCGCAGGGCGCGCTCGTCCCCGCCGAGCGGCAACGGATCGACGATGCGCTCCGCGTCGCACGCGACCTCGCCGCACCGCGCGAACATCACGAACAGCACCTGCGCGAACTCCGCGACGCGCACACCGCCGCCGAGCAGGCCGCAAGCCTTGCCACCACGGCACGCGCGGCCGACATCGCCTACGCCGACGCGAGCGAAGTCGCGGCCGCGGCCGCAACCGCGCTGTCTGACCTGCTGCGGCGCCGACTCGACGGCTACGCGGGCGAACTCGCCGCCGCGCTCGTCGACGGCACCCCGTGCGCCGTCTGCGGCTCGACCACCCACCCGGCACCCGCCGACCACGGTGCGCCGATCACCGATGACGACATCGCCGTCGCCGAGGCCCTGCGCACCCGTACGGCAGAGGCCGAACGCGCCGCCGAAGCCGCCGCGCGCGAAGCACGAAGCGCCGCGGCCACCGCAGCCGCTGCGGCGGGTGGGCGACAGCCCGAAGAACTCGCGACCGCCCGCGACGCGGCTGCGGCAGCAGTCGACCGGGCCGTCGCGGCGGCGGCCGACGCCGAGCGTCTCGCCGGCGAACGCGCCGAACTCGACGACCTCGCCGCGGCGGCCGACACCGCCAGAGAGGCGCTCACGCTGCAGATCGCCGCGGCCCGAGAGGCCCACGCCGGCCGGCACGCCGCCGTCGCCGCGCGGCGCGATGCGGTGCACGCAGCCCGCGGCGACTTCGAAACGGTCGCCGCCCGCGTCGCCGCAGCCGAATCGCTCCGCGACCTCGCCCGCGCCGCCGTGCGGGCCGACGAGCAGCACGGTGAGCGCCGACGCGCCGCCGAGACGGCCGAGGCGGAGCGCGACGAACGGGTCGCCGCATCGCCGTTCGATGACGTGGAGCAGGTCGTGGCGGCAGTGCGCGATCCGGCCGATCGCGACGAACTCGACCAGCGCCTCGCGGCCTACGACGGCGACCTCGCCGCCACCCGGGCCCGTCTGCTCGACCTCGAACTGGCAGCGGTCGACATCGACCCTGCAGCCGTCGACGTCGTCGCTGCCGAGGCGGCGCACGAGGCCGCCGACGCGCACCGTAGCGAAGCGGTCGCGGCAGAACGCGACGCCGTGAATCTCGCGTCGGGTCTGCGAGACCTCATCCAGCAGATCGACGGCGCGCACACCGCAGTGGCCGCTGTTGCCGACGACGCCGCCGCCGTCACCCGGCTCGCCGACACCGTCGCCGGGCGTGCCCCGAACACCAAGAAGATGGACCTCGAGACCTTCGTCCTCGCCGCCGAACTCGAAGAGATCGTCGTCGCCGCGAACCTGCGCCTCGCCGACATGTCGTCAGGGCGCTACAGCCTGCACCACTCCGACGCACGTGCTGCGCGGGGTGCCGCATCCGGACTTGGCATCGACGTGCTCGACGCCCACACCGGCCTCCGACGCTCACCGCAGTCGCTCTCGGGCGGCGAGACATTCCTCGCATCCCTCGCGCTCGCACTCGGTCTCGCCGAAGTCGTCACCTCGCGTGCCGGCGGCATCCGGCTCGATACGCTCTTCATCGACGAAGGGTTCGGGTCGCTCGACCCCGAAACCCTCGAACTGGCGATGCACACGCTCGACGAACTGCGCACCGGCGGGCGCACCGTCGGGCTCATCAGCCATGTCGAAGCGATGAAGGAGCAGATCCCCGGGCAGCTCACCGTCGAGGCGACCCCCGAGGGTCCGAGCGTCGTCCACCAGGACGACGTCGCGGCGCGGTGACGGCGCCGTCAGACCAGGCGATACCCGACCCCGCGCACGGTTTCGATCAGTCCGGCCCCGAGCTTCTGCCGCAGGTACCCGACGTACACGTCAGCCACGTTCGAACCCGGGTCGAAATCGTACCCCCACACGCGACTGAGCAGCTGCTCCCTGCTGAGCACCTGCCCCGGATTGCGCACGAACTCCTCGGCCAACGAGAATTCACGTGAAGACAGCTCCACCGAATGCGTGCCGACCCGCGCGCGCCGGGTGCGCACATCGAGCTCCAACTCGCCGTGCCGCAGTGTCACCACCGCCCCGGTGTCGTCGTCGCGTCGCATGCGCAACCGGATCCGGGCCAGCAGTTCGTCGAAACGGAACGGCTTGCCGAGGTAGTCATCGGCGCCGCCCTCGAGCCCCGCGACCGTGTCGTGCAGCTCGACGCGCGCCGTCAGCATGATCACCGGCATCCGCGAACCGCTGCCGCGCAACGCCTCCAGCACGGCGAACCCGTCGATGCCGGGAAGGTTCACGTCGAGCACGAGCAGATCGAACTCGTCGCTCTGCGCCAGATGCAGCGCCTCGGTTCCCGTCGGCGCGACGCGCGTCGCGAAGCCCGCCGCCCGCAGGCCCTTCTCGACGAAGGTCGCGATGCGCGCCTCATCTTCAGCGATCAGAATCGATGCCAACTCACGCGCCCCCAGCCGTCACCGGCAGCGGTGGACGCGGCGGCACCACCACCCCGTCGATCTCACGCCACCCACCGTCGCGAACCGCACCCGGCAACACGATCGTGAACATCGCACCGCCGCCGACCGCGTCGGAGACGGATGCCGCCCCGCCGTGGGCCCGCGCGATCACCTGTACGATGTGCAACCCCAACCCGCTGCCGCCCGCGGCGCCGCGATGGAACCGGTCGAAGACGATGGACTGGTCCGCACCGGCAACACCGGGCCCGTGGTCGCGCACCCGCAGATGCAGCGCGTCGTCGACCACCGCGCTGCCGATCGCCACGTGCCCACCACCGTGCGTCACCGCGTTCTGGGCCAGCTGCAGCATCGCCTGCGTGATGCGGTCGGGATCGAGCCACGCAACGACATCTGCCACCGCGACCGCATCGACGGTGGCACCCTCGATCGCCGCAGCCTTGTGCACGATGCCCCGCACGAGGTCTCCGGCATCCACTTCGCGCGGCGCGATCGGGGCGGGGCCGTGCAGGGCTGCAGCACGAGAGAGATCGTCGACGAGTTTGCCCATGCGTTCGAGCTCGTCGACCGCCAGCTCGCGCGTCTGGGTGACGTCGTCGCGATCGCGCGCATCCATCACCTCGAGGTGCCCCCGCACGACCGTGATGGGAGTCTTCAGCTCGTGTCCTACGTCGCTGAGCAGTTCGCGCTGCGAGTCGAGTGCGGCATCCAGCCGGTCGAGCATCGCGTTCATCGTCGCCGCCAGATCGGCCACGTCGTCTCGACCATCGACCGGCAGTCGCTCCGACAACGACCGTGCCGTGATGCGGTCGGCGGTCTCTCGCATGCGGCGCAGCGGGCGCAGCAGCCGCGTCGAGACGATCGTTGCGACGGCGGTGATCGCGACCAGCGCGATCGCCGCCGAGATGAGGTAGGCGTTGGCCGCGTCGTTGATCTCGGCGAACTCACCCTCGACGTCGTAGACCATCGCGAACACGACCTCGGCGGGACCATCGCCCGACACGGCGATCGGCGCCGCGAGGAACCGCCACGTGACGTCGCCTTCGGCGAACGTGCCCACGACAGGCTCGCCGGCCGACGCGGCCTCGGCGGCATGGGTCGCGAACGCCGGCACCTCCAGCAGGTCGACGTCGAGGGGCACGGGCGGGGCCAACGTCGGCTGACCCCGCACGATGCCGAGCGCGCCGGTGCTGTCATCGGGGCTCATCCGCTGCACGACGGCGGCAAGGGCCTCGTCGGCGCTCGTCCAGGCGCCGTTCTGGTCGTCGTCGCCGGCCTCGACGATGTGTCGCGCCGACTCCAGGTTCGCGGCCAGTCGCTCGTCGATGCTCTCGAGGATGCGTGAGCGCTCGACCAGGTAGGCCGAGATGCCGACGCTGAGCAGGGCGACCGCTGAGACGAGGGTGATGGCTGCCACGATGCGGGTGCGCACGGTCATGCGCCACCATCGCCGCCCGTCGTCGTGCTCGTCCATGCACTCAGTATTCCGGCCGCGCCGCCGGCAGATCCGGACACTAAGAGAGGTCTCATCGGTCGGCGCGCCTCGACGTGCTGGAATCGGAGGATGCCCCACCCCGCATCGGCCCTGCTGACGGACGCGCTCGATATCGAACCCGACACGGCTCGGATGCTGAGCAGCGAACCGTTCGGCGACGGCGCCGTGACGGGCTTCGCCCTCCCGGACGACACGATCGCCTACGTCGACACCTCCGGGGTCGCTGTATCCGCAGAGACGGGGTGGGTCGCCGACGCAGGCGCACGCGAGCGCATCTGGATCCACCCTGCCGACCCTCATCTGCCTGCCCTGGCGCCCGTCGCGTTCGGAGAGACCGCCGGCATCCTGCTCGCTCGGCTCGGCATCGAGGCGGCGGGGGCGCCCGAGATGGTCGGCTACCGGCCGGGGCGGCGTGCGGTGCTGCGCGTCGAGACGACGGCCGGGGCGTCGTGGGTCAAGGTCGTCCGCCCGAGCCGCGTCGAACGCATCGTCGACCTGCATCGGCACCTCACGGCGGGCGGGATGCCGGTGCCGGAGGTGCTCGGCTGGTCGCCCCTGGGCGTGCTCGTCCTGTCGGCAGCCGCAGGAACCCCGGCGACCGACCTCGACGGCGACCCCGCAGCCCTGCTCGACGCGATCGACGCCCTGCGCGCCGGCCTCGCACGGGTCGCGTTGCCCGGCACCGCACGCACGTCGCTCGCCGCGCGCGCAGATTGGTACGCCCAGACCCTCGGCGACATGGACCGCGAAGCCGCCGTCGTCGCCCGCCGTGTCGCAGCGTCGGTCGACCGCGCCGAAGCACAGTCTGGCTCCGCCACGATCCACGGCGACCTGCATCTCGGACAGCTGTTCCTCGATACGGACGGGCAGGTGAGCGGGCTCATCGACGTCGATACCGCGGGTACCGGCGACCCGAGCGACGACTCCGCCGCGTTCATCGCCCACGCGCTCGCCAGCGCACTCGCCTCGGCAGCCGGACCGGCAGAGCGTGCACGTGGAATCGCCCACGAAGCGGCGCGGCGGTGGGGCGATTCGCCCCGTGTCGCCGTGCTCACGGCAGTCCACCTCGTCGGTCACGCCGTCGGCGCCATGTCGACCGGTGACGGGGCGCGGGCGCACCGGTTGCTGCGCTGGGCCGACAGTGCGGCGACGCCTAAGAGGCGTCTCATCGACGCCTTGGATGCGGCTTAGCCCGCGACGTCAGGCTGGTGGTACGCGGTCACCGGATCGCGGATTCAGGCAAGGAGCTGACATGAGCAAGAAGTGGATCGCCTACGGGGTCACCGGAGTGGTCGGCCTCGGCATCATCGCCGGCGGGGCTGCGGCCGCCGCCGCCACCATGGACCTGCGCACGACCGACGGTGAGACCATCCCGGGCGGCGCCATCACCGGCAAGGACGGCTCGGTACTCGACAAGCCGGCCCTGCAACTGCGCGTGACCGACACGTCGGTGACCGTCGTCACCGCGCCGACCCCGGCGCAGATCTCGGCGGCGAGCACCGCGACCCCCGGTTCGCCGGGGACGGCGGCGAGCGTCGTCTCGCCCGTCACGCAGCACAGCCCGGCATCGGCCGCGTCGCCGGTCTCGGCGGCGACCCCGGCATCGCCGGTCAGCGCCGTCTCGCCCGCGACGCCCGCATCGCCCGTCTCGCCGGCAACCCCCGCGTCTCCGGCGTCACCGGCATCCCCGGCCAGCCCGGTCAGTGCGGCGTCGGCAGGTTCGATCGCCTCGGCGGCGTCGAACTGACCATCCGCGTCACCCCCCCCCGGACGGGATGGAGGAGGTCGCCCCGGCAGGTGCCGGGGCGACCTCGCTTTTCAGCGTTCTGCGGGGTCAGCATCGGTAGGCTCGAGACATGACCAAGAGCTCCGTGTGGACCATCGTCGGCGTCATCGTGGCGGTCGTCATCGCCTGGGTGCTGCTCGACGTCGTCCTCAAGCTGGCGTTCCTGCTCGTGAAGGTCGCCCTCGTCGTCGTGATCGCCGCGGTCGTGTTCTTCGCGCTGCGGTCGATGTTCGCGCGCCGCAGCGACTGATCAGACCCCGTACAGTTCGCGCATCCGGGCGTACAGCCGCACGCTGCACGCGGCGACGGCCGCCCGCCAGTCGGTGATCGCGTCATCCTGCGCGTTGTCCGAGACGGCCTTCAGCACGCGGATCGGCACGTCAAACTGCTGCGCCACCCAGATGTAGGCGTACGTCTCCATGTCGACGAGTGCCCCACCGAGCGTGCGGATGATCTCGACGGCGGCAGCGTCGTCGACGAAGTTGTCGCCGGTCGCGATGGTGACACCGCCCGCGGCGCCGGTCGTCACCCGCGGCGGCAGCGACACGTGCTGGCCGACGATGCCGTCGAGGTCGGTGACATCGTGCTGGATCGCGGCCGTCACGTCGTGCACCTCGTCGGGGAGCGTCGCATCGACCGCGCCGGCCGTGCCGACGACGACGATCTCGTCGTAGTTGCCGCCGGCGAGCGCCCGGGTCAGTTCGTACGCGGCCCGCAGTTTGCCGGGGCCGGTGATGAGGCGATCGAAACCGGGAAGGGATGCGGGGAACGCGGCGACTTCGGAGTCCAGCGCGGCGACGAGAAGTTTCACTGGTTCATTCTCTCAGGCGTGAGCGGTCGAACAGATCACCCAGGCCCGTCGGGCGACCGGCATCGTGCAGGACGGTGCGGGCGGCGTGCCACCCGGCCATTCCGTGTACGCCGGGACCGGGGGCGGTCGCCGCAGACGCGAGATACACGCCCGGCACGGGGGTGCGCCACGGCGCCGTCGACCACACCGGGCGCCGGGCGAGCTGAGTGAGCGAGAGCGACCCGCCGAGGCCATCGCCGCCGATCGCCGCCGGATTCGACGCGGCCAGGTCAACCGCTCGCGCGACGTGCCGTCCGACCACCAGATCGCGCACCCCGGGGGCGAACCGCTCGATCCGGCGCAACACGAGGTCTGTCGGATCGACCGTGCTGCCCAGCGGCACGTGCAGGTAGGCCCATACCGTGGCGCCGCCCTGGGGTGCACGCGTGTCGTCGACGACGGACGGCTGCACCAGCAGCAGATACGGGTCGCGGGCGAGACGCCCGTTGAGGACGGCGCGTTCCGCGGCGGCGATCTGCGCCGACGTGCCGCCCAGGTGCACCGTCGGGCTCGACGACACCCGAGGGTCGCGCCACGGCACCGGCTCGCTGAGTGCGAGGTCGACTTTCGCCACTGCGGGGCCGTAGCGGTAGCCGCGCACCGCGCGCGCGTACGCGGCCGGCACGCCGGGGAGGGTCGCGGCCAGCCGCGGCGCCCCGGCGAGCAGCAGCACATCACCGGCCGCCGGATCTCCGCGGTCCAGCTGCGCGAGATCGCGCACCGTGACACCAGTCTCAACGACCCCGCCGTGTGCGCGCAGGTCGGCCAGCAGTGCGTCGGCGATCGACCCTGCGCCGCCCCGCGGCACGGGCCACCCTGTCGCCGTGTGGGCGTGCGCCGCCAGCAGCAGACCCGTCGCCGCGCCCGCGAGCGACGGCTGGCGCGCGGGGGCGTGTGCGACGACACCCGCCCACAGCGCCCTCGCGTGCACTGTGCGCAACGGCGGTCCGGCAAGCCCTGTCGCGGCGACGCGCACGCCCAGCCGGGCGAGGGCACGTGGGTGCCGCGGTGCCGATAGGATCGATCCGCCGGTCACGGCCAGCACGCTGTCGAGATCGGCCGCCAGCGGTTCCAGCATCCACCGCCACGCCCGTCCGTCTTCGCCGAGCTCGTCCGTCGTGCGATCGAGATCGCGCCACGCCACGGCGGCAGGCCCGTCTTCGAGCGGATGAGCGTACGACGCCTCGGGTACGAGCCACTCGATGCGGTCGGCGAGGCCGAACGCCCGGAACCACGCGGAGGTGGCTGCCAGCGGATGCACTGCCGAGGCCAGATCGTGCACGAACCCGTCGACCGTGATCGCCTCGCTGCGGATGCCGCCACCCGGCCGTGAAGCCGCCTCGAGCACCCGCACGTCGTACCCGGCGCGCGCGAGCGAGACGGCCGCGACGAGCCCGTTCGGGCCGCTGCCGACCACGGTTGCGCGAGGGGTCACCGTTCCATCCTCGCCGACCGCACCCGTCCGCGCCGAACCCCTCCACGGCGGGCCCGCACTGCGCCATGATGGGAAGACGGACGACACGGAGGGCGACATGCTGAACACGGTGCTTCTCGACACTCCCGAGCACGTCACTGCGCGGCTCGGGTGGGATCCTGCGACGACGGTGCACGACCGCCGACGCCTCATCGCCAAAGAACTCATCGCCGATCGTCTCGGGTGCGAGACCACCGAGGTGAAGATCGAGCGCGAAGAGCCTCGCGGCTTCGGATACCACACGCGGCTCATCGCGTCCCGTGGCGGGGCGGAACTGCCGTTGGCGATCGTCACGGCGAGCTTTCGGGCTGCGACCGTCGTCGCGATCTGCGACCCAGGGCACCCGCTGGGCATCGACATCCGTGACCGCGACCCCGAGCCTGCCGAGTTGCACCGCATGCGCAAGCACTCGCACCTGTTCGACGAGAACGACCTCGATGACCTGCTGCGCCACTGGACGCGCGTGCAGGCGGTGCTCGAGGCCGACGGCCGCGCGTCGCGCCCGACCACGTGCTGCTCGACATGGGGCGGCGCACCGGGTGGATTCCGGACCGATCGATGCGATACGCCCTCACCGACGCGTCGCGCGACGGGTGGGTGATCACGGTGGCGTCCGGCATCCTGCCCGCCGCGTGAACAGCAGGCGATCAAGAACTCGTGCGGGGAGCATAGACCGCGCATAGGAGGCGCATAGGGGTCCGCGGTGCACTGGAAATCCGCCACCACGAAGGACCCCGATCATGAGACGACTCACCCTCACCGCCGCCGCGCTCGCCGCTTCTGTGCTGCTGGTCACCGGCTGCGCTGCAACCCTCAGCACCGACGTGACCACCACTGACAAGTCCGCCTCGTCCAGCACGACGACAACGACCGACACCTCGACGTCGACCTCGACCGACACCGGCAGCACGAGCGGCGACATCGACTGGAGCGCGTTGCCGTCGACCGAGGTCGAGCTCACCGACGAAGGCCTCACGATCACCGAGCCCGGTACTTACGTGCTGAGCGGCTCGACCACCGGGCAGATCGTCGTCAACACCGACGGCAACGTGCGCATCATCCTGAACGGCGTCACGCTCGACAGCGCCGACGGCGCCGCCATCCAGGTCGACAGCGCAGAGAACACCGTCATCGAGCTCGCCGACGGCACGACCAACTCGATCTCCGACGCCGCCACCCGCTCCGACGAAGAGATCGACGGCGCCATCTACTCCGCAGACGACCTGCTCATCACGGGTACCGGCGAACTGACCGTGACGGCGAACTTCGCCGACGGCATCGTCGGCAAGGACGACCTGTGGATCGAGTCGGGCACGATCACCGTGACGAGCGTCGACGATGGCATCCGCGGCACCGACTCGCTGACCGTCAGCGGCGGCACCATCACGGTGGATGCCGAGGGCGACGGCCTCAAGTCGACCAACGACACCGATGCCGGCGAGGGCCAGCTCGTCATCTCGGGCGGCGACATCACGGTCACGTCCGGTGACGACGCGGTCAAGGCCGAGCAGCAGGTGACGATCACCGGCGGCACGATCGACGTGGTCTCGTCGGTCGAAGGCATCGAGGCGCCCGTCATCGTCATCGACGACGGCACGATCTCGATCAACGCCTCCGACGACGGCATCAACGCCGCGGCATCCGCCATCGTCACGAGCGGCCTGAACGTCACCATCAACGGCGGCGACATCACGATCGTCATGGGGTCGGGTGACACCGACGCGATCGACAGCAACGGCGACATCACGATCACCGGCGGCACGATCGACATCACGGCGCAGTCGGCCACTGACTTCGACGGCACCGGCACTCTGTCCGGCGGCACCCTCATCGTCAACGGCTCCGAGGTCACCGAATTGACGAGCCAGATGATGGGCGGTGGCGGTGGCATGGGCGGTGGCGGCGGCCAGCGTCCCTGACCTCCGGCGCAGAGATCCCCCGCAGTGCACAACTGCGGGGATTTCTGGCGTCTTGCGGCGTGTTGCCGGCGCGCTTCGGCGTGTCGGCGACGATCCCCGCAGTTGTGCACGCGAGGGGGTGGATGCCGAGGTCAGGCCGGGTCAGCGAGTTCCGGCAGCGCGGTGCGGAGCTCGGCGAGCCAGGCCTCGGCGTTGCCGTCGGAGGGGGCGCGCCAGTCGCCGCGGGGCGAGAGCGATCCGATGGGGGAGACCTTTGGCCCGTTCGGGATCGCCGAGCGCTTGAACTGCGCGAACCCGAAGAAGCGCTTCAGGAACACCTGCAGCCACTTGACGATCTCGGCCCGGTCGTAGCCGTAGCGGTCGGACTCGGGGAACCCGGGCGGCCAGGCGCCGGCGGCAGGGTCGCGCCACGCGTGCTCGGCGAGGAAGACGATCTTCGACGGCCGCGCGCCGTGGCGCAGCGCGAGCGCGAGCGCGAAGTCATGCAGCGCGTACGGGCCGATCGTGTCTTCGGTGGACTGCACCTTGCCGTCCTGGCCGGCGGGCACGAGTTCGGGGCTGATCTCGGTGTCGAGCACCGACTGCAGCACGTCCTTCGCGGCATCCGTCAGCGACGTGCCCGACTCGTCGTCGGTGCTGTGCGCGATGACCCAGCGGATGACGTGCTGGATGAGCGTCTTCGGCACGCCCGCGTTGACCGCGTAGTGGCTCATGTGGTCGCCGACGCCGTACGTCGCCCAGCCGAGGGCGAGCTCGGACAGGTCGGACGTGCCGATCACGAATCCGCCGTGCTGATTCGCGAGCCGGAACAGGAAGTCGGTGCGCACGCCCGCCTGCACGTTCTCGAAGGTGACGTCGTAGACCGGCTCACCGCCCGCGAACGGATGTCCGATGCCCTCGAGGATCTGCGTCGCGGTGGGGCGGATGTCGATCGTCTCGATGCTCGCGCCGATCGCTTCGGCCAGCGCCACCGCGTTCGATCGGGTGTGGTCGCTGGTCGCGAACCCCGGCATCGTGTACGCGAGGATGTCGCTGCGCGGCCTGCCCATCCGGTCCATCGCCCGCGCGACGACCAGCAGCGCGTGGGTGGAGTCGAGTCCGCCCGAGACGCCGATGACGGGCTTGGGGGAGCCGATCGCGCGCATGCGCTGCTCGAGCCCCGACACCTGGATGTTGAACGCCTCGTAGCAGTCCTGGTCGAGTCGTGCCGGGTCGTCGGGCACGAACGGAAAGCGGTCGAGCGGCCGGCGCAGCCCGATGTCGGATGGCGGCGGGTCGAGCGTGAACTCGTAGGTGACGTAATCGTCGACCTGTTCGGTCGAGCCGAGCTCGTTGAGCCGGTTGTCGTCGAAAGTGCCCTGGCGGATGCGGTCCTGCCGCAGCCGGTCGAGGTCGACGTCGGCGACCGACCGGCGCGGACCGTCGGGGAAGCGCTCGGTCTCGGCGAGCAGCGCGCCGCCCTCGTAGATCATGGTCTGACCGTCCCAGGAGACGTCGTTGGTCGACTCGCCCTGGCCGGCAGCGGCATACGCGTAGGCGGCGAGGCACCGCAGCGACTGCGACTGCACGAGCGCGCGGCGGTCTTCGGCGCGGGCGATCGTGATGGGGCTGCCGGAGAGGTTCACGATGACGGTCGCCCCGGCCAGCGCGGCACGCGAGGACGGTGGCACCGGCACCCACACGTCTTCGCAGATCTCCACCGCGAGCACGAGCCCGGGCAGGTCGCTCGCGCGGAACAGCAGGTTGCTGCCGAACATCGTCTCGACGCCGGCGATCTCGACGCTGTCGTCGAAGGCGGGGCCCGAGGCGTACCAGCGACGCTCGTAGAACTCGCGATACGTCGGCAGGTACGTCTTCGGCACGACGCCCATGACGGTGCCGGCATGGATGACGACGGCGCAGTTGTAGAGGCGGTTGCGCACTCGCAGCGGCGCGCCCACGACGAGCACCGGGGTGAGGTCGACGGATGCTTCGACGATCCGCTCCAGGGCCGCGAGAACGCCATCGAGCAGCACGTCCTGCAGCACGAGGTCGTCGATCGCGTACCCCGACAGGCACAGCTCGGGGAAGACCGCGACGGCGACGCCCTCGTCGTGGCACTCACGCGCCGATGCGAGCACGGCATCCGCGTTGGCGTCGGGATCGGCGATCGCCACCGGGATCGTGCAGGCGGCCACGCGCGCGAATCCGTGCCGGTATGCGCTGTCGAAAGGCAGGCTCATGGCACCAGTCTGGCACTGTCGCGACCGTCTGCCCGGGTCGGATCCGGTGGTGTCGCACCCCGCGGCTAGGGTCGTTGCGGGAAGGGACCCATGCGATACATCGAAGACGAAGGCCGGATCGTCTGGAGCGCGAGCGATCTGAAGGCCGCCGCCGAGTGCGAGTACGCCTGGCTGCGCGCCATCGACGCGAAGCTCGGGCGCGTGCCCGCGGTGGACGACCCCGAAGACCTCACGCTCGAGCGCGCCGGGCGGCTCGGCACGCAGCACGAGCTGAGGGTGCTGGCGGCCTACCAGCAGGCGCACCGCGGCGGGGTGGTGGTCATCCCCGACACCCGATCGTCCGACGTCGAAGGACTGGCGGCCGCCGTCGCCGCGACCAACGACGCGCTCGCGTCGGATGCCCGCGTCATCTTCCAGGCGGCGTTCTCGACCGACGACTTCGTTGGGTTCGCCGACTTCCTCGTGCGCGACGAGCAGGAGCGGTGGGTCGTGCAGGACACCAAACTCGCCCGTCACGCCCGCGTCACGGCGCTCATGCAGCTCGCGGCATACGTCGCGCAGCTCGACCGCCTCGGGGTGCCCCGATCTGACCGCGTCGAACTGCTCCTGGGAGACGGCACGACCTCGACCCACGAGGTGCGTGACCTGCTGCCGGTGTTCGGGCTGCGCCGCGCCCGCCTGCTCGCCCTCATCGCCGACCGTGATGTGTCCGCAGGTTCCGCGGGCACGCCGATCGCGTGGGGTGATGCGCGGGGCGCACTGCGGGTGATGGCGTGCGGCCGATGCGCGACATGCGACCTCGACGTCGTCGCGCAGCGCGATCTGCTGCTCGTCGCGGGGATGCGGCCGGTGCAGCGCGAGCGGATGCGGGCCGCCGGCATCCACACGGTCGACGACCTCGCGGCCGCGCGCGAGGCGCCAGAGCGCATGTCGTGGGACACGTTCGCCGGGCTCCGCACGCAGGCCCGGCTGCAGCTCGACAGCCCGGCTGGTGGGGTCCTGCCCGCCGTCGAGGGCGAACCGGTCCCGGTGCCGACCTTCGACGTCGTGCTGCCGCAGGCGATCGCCGCCCTGCCGCGCCCCGACCACGGCGACATCTTCTTCGACTTCGAAGGCGACCCGCTGTACACCGAGGGGCCGGCGACGCAGTGGGGGATCGACTACCTCTTCGGCTGGGTCGACACCCGCGACACGTACTCGGCATTGTGGGCGCACTCGTTCGCCGAGGAGCGCGAGGCGCTCGAACGATTCCTCGACCTCGTCGCGCTGCGCCGCCGCGAGCAGCCCGGCATGCACATCTACCACTACGCGCCGTACGAGCCGTCGCATCTGCTGGCGATGGCCGCGCGGCACGGTGTGCGCGAAGCCGAGGTCGACCGGCTGCTCGCCGACGGCGTCTTCGTGGACCTGTATCCGATCGTGCGGCGCGCGCTGCGGGTCGGGTCGCGGTCGTATTCGATCAAGAAGCTCGAGCCGCTGTACATGGGCGAGGACGTGCGCACGAGCGACGTGCAGCGCGGCGACGACTCGATCGTGAAGTACGTCGAGGCCCGGGCGCTGCTCGAGGCGGGCGACGAGGCAGCCGGCGCCGCGATCCTCGATGACCTCGCCGACTACAACCGCTACGACTGCGTCTCGACGAGGCGACTGCGGGACTGGCTCGTCGAGCGCGCCCGCGAGACCGGCCTGCGGCCCTCGATCGACCCCGAGTCACCGGAAGGCGCGTACGAGCCGTCGGTGCGTGCCGAGACCCTCGCCCGCCGCGCCACGGCCACCGACGACGAGATCTCGGCGCAGGCGCTCCGGCTCGGCTCGGCGGCGATCGACTACTACCCCCGCGAGGCGAAGACGTTCTGGGCGTCGCACTTCTTGCGCCTGCGTGAGCCCGTGTCGATCTGGGAAGACACCCGCGACGTCGTCGTCATCGATCGCGATCGCTGCCGCATCCTCACCGACTGGCATCGGCCCGAGGGCGCGAGGGTCGACCGTCGTGTCGTCGAGCTGCGCGGACAGCTCGCGCCCGGCACCCGGCTCTCCGATGGCGCGGAGCCGTTCGCCCTGTACGAGATTCCTGCGCCGTTCCCGGCGACCCCGCATCCGCGCATGATCCACGTGCCACGCACGGTCAAGGTGGTCGATGTCCTCGAAGACGGTGTCGTCGTCGAGGAGTACGCCGTGCAGGGGTTCACGTGGCAAGAGCTGCCCGTCGCACTCACCCCGGCCGCGCCACCGAAGGCCGGTTCGCAGCAGGCGGCGATCGACGAGTGGGCCGACGGTGTGATCGCTGCGGACCCGGGCTTGCCCGAAGACCCCGCGACCGATCTGCTGTTGCGCCGTGCGCCCCGACTGCCGGGTGGTCTCGTGCGCGGCGGCGAAGACGACGTCGCTGACATCGCCGCATCCCTCGCCGCCCTCGACCGCAGCTACCTGGCCGTGCAGGGGCCTCCCGGCACGGGCAAGACCTACGTCGGCTCGCACGTCGTGGCGCGGCTCGTCGCCGAACGCGGCTTCCGCGTCGGCGTGGTCGCGCAGTCGCATGCCGTCGTCGAGCACATGCTCGATCGGATCGTGGATGCCGGTGTCCCGCGCGCGCAGGTCGCCAAGGCGCCGAAGTCGTCGGCCACCGGCGACGCGGCAGACCCGTCGTTCACGCCGATCGCGAAGAACGGCATGGCCGAGTACATCGGGTCGCAGTCGGCCGGGTTCGTCGTCGGCGGTACCGCTTGGGACTTCAGTCACCCGGGGCGCATCGCGCGCGGCGGACTCGACCTGCTCGTCATCGACGAGGCAGGCCAGTTCTCGCTCGCCTCCACCATCGCCGTGTCGGTCGCCGCTCCCCGTCTGCTGCTGCTCGGCGATCCGCAGCAGCTGCCGCAGGTCTCGCAGGGCACGCACCCGGAGCCGGTCGACACGTCGGCGCTCGGCTGGGTGATGGACGGCGCATCGGTGATCGACGCCGACCGCGGGTACTTCCTCGCGCAGACCCGGCGCATGCGTCCCGAGGTCGCCGAAGCTGTCTCGCAACTGTCCTATGAAGGACGACTCGCGGCGTACCCGTCGACGAGTGATCGGGTGCTCGAAGGCGTCCCGGCGGGCATCGTCACGGTGCCCCTCGCACACACCGGCAACGCCACGCAGTCGCCCGAAGAGGCGGCCCAGGTCGTCGAGTTGGTCCGGGGCCTCGTCGGTCGTGCCTGGCATCCGGGCGACGGGGATGCCAGACCGCTGACCGCGTCCGACATCATCGTCGTCACGCCCTACAACGCGCAGCAGCTCCTCGTGGAGGAGGCGCTGGTCGCCGCGGGATTCGGCGAGGTGGCCGTCGGCACGGTCGACCGGTTCCAGGGGCAGGAGGCGGCGGTGTCGATCGTGTCGCTCGCGGCATCCTCGGGTCGCGACGCGCCTCGCGGGCTGGAGTTCCTGCTGCTGCAGAACCGGCTCAACGTCGCAGTGTCACGCGCGAAGCACACTGCCTACGTCGTCTACGGCACCGGCCTGCTCGACGACCTGCCCCGCACGCCCGACGGCGTGGTGCGCCTCAGCGCCTTCGCCCGCCTTGTCGGCGCAGCCTGACGGTCACGCCCGGATGCGCGGCGGGCCGAGTTTCGTCAGACGGTGCCGTAGAGGCGGTCGCCGGCGTCGCCGAGGCCGGGCACGATGTAGCCCTTCTCGTTGAGGCGCTCGTCGACGGCGCCCAGCACGAGGGTCACATCGTGGTCGCCGACCTGGCGTTCGATCGCGGCGACGCCCTCGGGGGCGGCGAGGATGCAGATGGCGGTGACGTCCTGCGCGCCCCGCGTGAACAGGAAGTCGATCGCCGCGCCCAGCGAACCGCCGGTCGCGAGCATCGGGTCGAGCACGAAGCACTGCCGATCACTGAGGTCATCGGGCAGTCGCTCGGCGTAGGTCGTCGGCTCGAAGGTCTCCTCGTTGCGCGCCATGCCGAGGAAGCCCACCTCGGCAGTCGGCAGCAGCTTGACCATGCCCTCGAGCATCCCGAGACCGGCACGCAGGATCGGCACCACGATCGGTCGCGGCTCGCTGATCTTCACGCCCATCGTCGTGGTGACCGGCGTCTGGATCTCGACCTGCTCCACCCGCACGGAGCGAGTCGCCTCATAGGCCAGCAGGGTCACGAGCTCTTCGGTCAGCTGACGGAACACCGGCGACGGGGTCGCCTCGTCACGCAGGACGGAGAGCTTGTGGGTGATGAGGGGGTGGTCGGCCACGTGCACGCGCATGCGTCAAGGCTACCCGGGCGCGGCTCGAACGCCTGCTCTAGTCTGAGGGCGTGAGCCTGCCCGCGCGCGAGACCGACGTCGCCGCGATGTCCCGCGCGCTCGAGCTCGCCGACGAGGCCGCCGCGCACGGCGACATCCCGGTCGGCGCCGTCGTCACCGACCTCGCGGGCAACATCATCGGCGAAGGTCGCAACCTCCGGGAGCGCGACGGCGACCCGCTCGCGCACGCCGAGCTCATCGCGCTGCGCGCCGCGGCATCCGCCGGCAACGGCTGGAACCTCGAGCACTGCACGTTGATCGTGACACTCGAACCGTGCCTCATGTGCGCCGGAGCGATCCTGCAGTCCCGCATCGATCGGGTCGTGTTCGGGGCATGGGATGCCAAGGCAGGGGCGGCCGGATCTGTCTACGACGTGCTGCGCGACCGGCGCCTGCCGCACCGCGCCGAGGTCGTCGGCGGGGTGCGCGACGCCGAAGCATCCGCCCGCCTGCGGGCCTTCTTCGACGCGCGCCGCCGCCCCTGACCGGGCGCGATCAGCGGATGCCGGAGCGGCTGCCGGTACGCTGACACCGCGGACTCTCGCATCCCGTTCCCACTCCAGGAGGCCCCATGTCGGTCGGACTGCTCGCTGTCGTCGACGACGTGCTCAGCGCGGCGATGAAAGCGTCGGCCAAGACCGCGGGCGTCGTCATCGACGACGCCGCCGTGACGCCGCAGTACGTACAGGGCATCACCCCGGCGCGTGAGCTGCCGGTCGTGGGCAAGATCGCGCTCGGCTCACTCGTGAACAAGTTCGTGATCATCATTCCGATCGCACTGCTGCTCACGGCGTTTGCTCCGTGGATCCTGCCGTTCCTGCTCCTCATCGGCGGCACCTACCTGTGCTTCGAGGGCGCCGAGAAGGTACTGGAGTGGTTCGGGTTCGCGCACGGCCACGAAGAGGGCGCCCGCGATGAGCGCAAGCTCGTGCTCGGTGCCGTCCGCACCGACCTCATCCTCTCGACCGAGATCATGCTCATCTCGCTCGCGAGCCTCGACGAGGACATGAGCATCTGGATGACCCTCGCGGTCCTCGCGGTCATCGGCCTCGCGATGACGGGCGTCGTCTACGGCGCGGTCGCCCTGCTCGTGAAGATCGACGACATCGGTCTGAAGATGGCCAAGAGCCGAGAGGCGAAGGTGCGTCACACCGGCGCGCGTATCGTCCGATCGATGCCTGCCGTGTTCCGCGTGATCAGCGTCGTCGGCACCGTCGCGATGCTCTGGGTCGGCGGTCACCTCGTGCTACACAACCTCGCCGAGGTCGGGGTCGCGCCGGTCGGCGACTTCATCCACGCCATCGAACACGCGCTCGAACCGCTCGGCGGCTTCGTCGCCTGGCTCGGCGACACGCTCGTCTCCGAGATCGCCGGACTCGCGCTCGGGCTGCTGGTCGTCGGCGTCGTGCTGCTCATCGGCAAGCTCATCGGCAAGCGTCCCAGCTTCACCGAGGGCGGCGAATCGCCGGCAGCGGCGCACCACTGAGCCGTTTCGTCTCGTCGCTGCGCTCCTCGCGGGCGACCGGAGAGAACCCGCGTCAGTCCGACGAACTGATGATGATCGCCTCGGTCGGCGGCGCCGGGTGCTGCGCGAGACCGATGTAGCCGATGCGGGTCAGCAGCGCACGCCGGAACTCGGCGGGGCGCTCGAGGTGCGGGGAGTGCCCCACGCCCTCCATGACGAGTTCGGTCACGTCGCCGCCGCGCTCGCGGTACGTGTCGAGCACATCGCGGGTCTGCGAGATCATCGGCTGCGCCGGTGCGACCTCCTCGCCCGGCCAGCCCGGGATCACGCCGAGCGCGCCGAGGTGGTTCAGATCGAAGAACGAGGCATCCGACACGATCGCGTCGGCCGTGCCGCGTACCCACAGCACCGGAGGCTTCGGGTCGAGATCGACGATCGACGACGCGTTGAAGTAGCGGGGCGCCATCGTGTTCAACACGCCGCGGGTGCCCGCCGCGAAGCCGGGCCAGTGCTCGCTGGCCGCACTGTCGCCGGGGTAGTTGCCCTCGGCCGTCGAGGTGGTGAGCATCGACGCGACCCAAACGTCCTCGTGCTCGGTCGCGTAGTCGGGATTGACGTAGCTCGACCGCAGCACCGAGCGGGGTGAGGTGGGCGCATCGGCGCTGGTGTCGCCGTCGGTGAGGCGCTGGACGAAGTCCGGATTCGCGCCGCCTCCGCCGCAGCCCGCGTCGTCGTTGGTGAGGCGGCTGCCGTCACGTCGAGTGCCGCCGAATCCGTAGGGCGACACAGGTGCCTGCAGCGTGAGCGAACGCACCGGGTGGTCGATCGCGTACTGCATGGCGACGCCGCCGCCCATCGACCAGCCGACCAGGTGCGGGCCGTCGATGCCCAGGGTGGTGAGGGTCGCGTGCACGTCGTCGCTGAAGTCGCGAAGTCCGCGGGTGGCGTCGACGGGGAGGTGCTCGCTGCCGCCGAACCCGCGCAGGTCGATCGCGATGACGCGAAGGTCGCTCGGCAGGTCCTCCATAAGCTCCTGCCAGAACAGCGACGACGACACATTGCCGTGGATCAGCACGACGGTTCGGTCGGCGGGTGTCGCCGGGTCGTCGTGATCGCGCTCGAGGATGTTCACGCCGAGTCGGTCGGTCTCGACCAGTCGTGCGGTGATTCCGTCGAAGAGGGTCATGTGCGGGTGCCTCCGGGTGCGTGCGTCGGCGCGTCCTCACGCCGTGCTCCCGATGATATCGCCGCAGCCTGAGCGAACTGAACCGACTCTCAGGTTCTCCTCGGGTGACAGGATGGGGGCATGACCGAATCGCTTCCCGCTCTTGCCATCCTCGGTGCCGGTTCGATGGGCGGTGCGATCCTCCAGGGCCTGGTCGCTTCGGGCGTTGCGGGCCCCGTCGTCGTGACGAATCGCACGCGCGAGAAGGCGAACACGCTCGCCGGTCTCGATGGCGTGCACTCGGTCGCCCTCGAGGATGAGCCCAACGGCAACCGTGCCGCGGTGCGCGATGCCCGTATCGTGCTCGTGGGCGTCAAGCCCGCGATGGTGCCGGACCTGCTCCGCGAGATCGCCGGAGACCTGCGAGCGGACGCCGTCGTCGTGAGCCTCGCGGCCGGTGTCACGATCGCGACGATCGAGTCGGTGCTGCCCGCGGGTGTCGCGGTGGTGCGGTCCATGCCGAACACGCCGGCCGTCGTCGGCAAGGCCGTCACCGGGATCGCCGCGGGCACACATGCGGATGCCGAGGTCATGGCGCTCGTCCGCGCCGTCTTCGAGACGTGCGGCGCGGTCGTCGAGGTGCCGGAGGAGCAGATCGACCCGCTGGGCACCATCTCAGGATCTGGGCCGGCGTATGTCTTCCTGCTCATCGAGGAACTCACCCGGGCCGCCGTCGGCAAGGGGTTCAGCCACGAGCAGGCGCGCCTCATGGTGCAGCAGACCTTCATCGGCGCGACGGCACTGCTGGAGGCTTCGGGTGAGGATCCGGCCGAGCTGCGCCGCCGCGTCACGAGCCCCAGGGGCACGACCGAGCGCGCCATCGCCGTGTTGCACGACGCGCATCTCGACGAGGTCTTCGCCGCGGCGACCGACGCGGCCCTCGCCCGTTCGCGCGAGCTCGCCCGCGGCGCCTGACGCACACCCGCCAGGGCGCAACGAACGCGGGGACTTGCGCGCGTTGAGGCGTTCGCCCAGCTGCGCGCTGAGTCGAAACGCCGGCGTGGGATGCCGGGGCCGCGCCCTCCGCGCCGCTCAGCGGTCGAGGCCAGCGAAGCGTTCGATGTCGCTGTTGGTGCCCGAGACGATGATGAGGTCGTGGTTGGTGACGACCGTGTTCGCCTCGGCGTACCGGAACGGCTTGCCGGGGCTCTTCACACCCACGACCGTCACGTTGTACTTCGTGCGCACGCCCGACTCGTTCAGACCGACGCCGCGGATGAACCGCGGCGGGTACATCTTCGCGAGCACGAAGTCGTCGTCGAAGCGGATGAAGTCGAGCATCCGCCCGCTCACGAGGTGCGCGACGCGCTCGCCGGCCTCGCGCTCGGGGTAGATGACGTGGTTCGCGCCGACGCGGGCGAGGATCTTGCCGTGCGACTGCGAGACCGCCTTCGCCCAGATCTGCGGCACCTTGAGGTCGACCAGGTTGGCGGTGATGAGGACCGACGCCTCGATCGAGGAGCCGACGGCGACGACGGCCACCTGGAAGTCTGCTGCGCCGACCTGCTTGAGCGCCTCGAAGCTGCGGGCATCGGCCTGCACGGTGTGGGTGACGCGCTCCGACCACTTCTGTACGAGATCGAGGCTCTCGTCGATCGCGAGCACCTCGCGGTCGAGGCGATCGAGCTCGCCGGCGCAGGCGGCTCCGAAGCGACCGAGGCCGATGACGAGGACGGGAGCGTCGCCCCGGATCTGCTCAACCAACGATCGGCCTCTCGACGGGCAGCGAATACAGCTGCGAACGGCTCGTCGCGGCGACCGCCGCGGCGAGAGTCACTGTACCAACGCGGCCCATCAGCATGGTCAACGCCAGCACGTACACGGCGGGGTCCGGCAGCTGCGCGGTGAGCCCGGTCGACAGACCGACCGTGCCGAATCCCGAGATGACGTCGAACAGCACGTTGGCGATGGGTGCCTTCGTGATCTGGGCGATGATGATCGTCGACAGGGCGACGATCGTCGCGCCCCACGCCACGACCGACAGCGCGACGCGCTGCACGTCGGAGGGGATGCGTCGACCGAAGGCCTGCACCGACTGGCGTCCCTTGGCCTCCGACCAGACGGCGAGGGCGAGGATCGCGAGGGTGGTCACCTTGATGCCGCCGGCGGTCGACGCGGAGCCGCCGCCCACGAACATCAGCATCGATCCCACGACGAGTGAGGAGCCGTGCAGTTCGGAGATGTCGACGACGGAGAAGCCCCCGGACCGGGTCATCGCCGACAAGAAGAAGGACTGGAAGAACGTGTCCCACGCATCCATCGAGCCGAATGTCCCGGGGTTGTCGAACTCGAGCGCGAGGAAGGCGATCGCTCCCGCGAAGAACAGCACGACGGTCGTGATGATGGTGAGCTTCGCGTGCAGCGACCAGAGCCGGTAGCGCCACTGGTGCCGCCAGAGCGTGTAGATGACGGGGAAGCCGATCGAGCCGAGGAAAACGGCGACCATGAGGATCGACAAGAAGATGTAGTTCGTCGCGAACGGCTCGAGCCCCTCGGGGTTCGGGGTGAAGCCCGTGTTGGTGAACGCCATCGCCGCGTAGTACGGCGCCTCCCACAGTGCCGTGAGCGGTGCGATGCCGCTGGCGAGCATCGTCGGGTACAGCATGACGGCGATGACCGCCTCGATCACCAGCGTCGACAGCGCGACCGTTCGCAGCAGCTGGCCGACTTCACCGAGCCGCACGGTCTGGCCCTCGTTCACCGGGCCACCGTGCGCGCGAAGCGGGTTCGTGTCGCCCGCGGCGATGAGCTTCGCTCGCAGGCCCAACCGCTTGGAGATCACCAGGCCGAGGATCGACGCAAGGGTGAGCACGCCCATCGCGCCGACGTTCACCCCGACGTAGATGATGACGTGGCCGAGTGGTGACCAGTGCGTCCCCATGTTGACGGTCGTGAGTCCGGTGACGCAGATGGTCGACACGGCGGTGAACACGGCATCGGCCAGGGGGGTGCGTCGTCCGTCGGCCGCTGCCGCGGGCAACGACAGCAGGGCAGTGAAGACCAGAATGAGGGTGACGAAGACGAGCACCGCGAATCGCGAGGGGGAGGCCATCGCCAGATCGCGGGCCCCGGCGAGCACGATGTGGGAGATGTCGACGACCCTGCGCCGCGCGCGTGCGAGGACGGAGTCGTCCGTCATCCGCGCCCCTCTCGTCGCCGTCGCCTGTCGGCCAGGCCGTTGTCATGGTACTCCGCACCGGGCACGGCTAACCTATGGGCATGGCGGACATCTTCGACGTGATCGCCGACGGTACCCGTCGGGACATTCTGCAACTGCTGCTTGCCCGTCGTCAGGGCGGTCAGAACGGCACGAGCGTCTCGCAGATCGTCAGCTCGCTCGGGGTCAGCCAGCCCACCGTGTCGAAGCACTTGAAGGTGCTGCGGGATTCGGATCTCGTCTCGGTGCGTGAGGAGGGCCAGCACCGGTACTACAGCCTGTCGCCGGCGCCGCTGGATGCCGTGGACGACTGGCTGGTGCCGTTCCTGATCGACGAGGGCGAGACGGATGCCGTGGTCGCATCGCTGCCCGACTCGGCTGTCCACGCCGCCGACCTCGTCGGGCGTGCGGCGGCGTCTGCGAAGCACGCCGTGACGAGCGTGTGGAGCAAGCTGCCCGGCCGCTGATCGCGTTCAGCGGCGCGCACCGCTGCGGCGGTCGAAATTCGCGAGATCTGCCGTTGACGTCAGTCACATGCGGCTCATAGGTTTACACGCGTCCCGGCCAGGCTCTAGGCTGGATCCACCATTTCTGGGGAACATGAAAGAACGTAGGTGGCACGATGTCGGAACTGTCTGACGTGCGCTTTCTCACGGTCGCGGAGGTCGCTGACCTCATGCGCGTCTCGAAGATGACCGTGTACCGACTCGTGCACGCCGGCGAGCTGCCCGCGGTGCGCTTCGGTCGCAGCTACCGCGTACCCGAGACGGCTGTGACGGCGGCTCTGCAACGCCCTATCGCCGACGTCGGCTAGACTCTCCTGAGGCATTCTCCTGTAGAGGCCGTTCCCGGACGTGCACCCTGTGCGTCCAGACCCCCGACTGAGTGAGGTTTTCCGTGGGTTCTGTCATCAAGAAGCGCCGCAAGCGCATGGCGAAGAAGAAGCACCGCAAGCTGCTTCGCAAGACTCGCCACCAGCGCCGCAACAAGAAGTAAGCGGCATCGACACCAAGCGCCTGTCCTTCCGGATGGGCGCTTCGTGTCTGTGCGCCCGCTGACCTCGCCCGGTGCAAGGATGGAATCGTGACGACCCTGACCCTCATCGGCAAGCCCGACTGCCACCTGTGCGACGTGGCGCGAGAGATCGTCGATGCTGTCGTCGCCGACTTTCCGGACGACGCCGTGGCCGTGCGCGAAGCCTCCATCCTCGACGACCCCGCGCTGTACGAACAGTGGTGGGAGAAGATCCCCGTCGTCCTGATCGACGACCGGCTGCACGCGCATTGGCGTGTGTCTCCCGACCGCTTGCGCGCAGCCTTGAAGGAGCACACCGCATGATCCGCCACATCGTCGCGTTCGCGATGGCATCCGATGACGCCGCCGAGCGCGCCGCGCACGCGGCCGAGGGTGCTGCGCGGCTGAACGCCCTCGTCGGTGTCGTGCCGAGCCTTCGCGCCATGACGGCCGGTGGCAACGTGCTGGCGCTCGGCCAGAACTGGGACCTCGCGCTCGTCGCCGACTTCGACGACGAGGACGGCCTGAACGCGTACCTCGTCCACCCCGCGCACGAGGCCGCAGCCGCCTACATCGGATCGGTGCGCGGCGATCGCGTCGCCGTCGACATCGTCATCTGACCTCGCGCGAGGTCAGATGACGGTTGTCAGGGGGCCAGACGCGTCGGTCCGCGGAAGAGGTAGGTGACCTCGCGGATCGAGTCCTGACCGAGCAGCAGCATCATGACGCGCGCAAGACCCATGCCGAAGCCACCGTGCGGCGGGGCGCCGTAGCGGAAGAAGTCGAGGTAGAAGTCGAGGTGCTCGGGGTCGAGCCCCTTCTCCTTGGCCTGCTCGATGAGCACGTCGACGCGGTGCTCGCGCTGCGCGCCGGTCGTGATCTCGACGCCCTTGAACAGCAGGTCGTACGACTTCGTGAGCCCGGTCGCCTCGTCGCGCATGTGGTAGAACGCGCGGATCTCGGGGTGGTAGTCGGTGATGAACACGAACTGGTGGCCGAACTGCTCCTGCACGTGCGCGGCGATCTGCCGCTCGCCCTCGGGGTCGAGGTCGCCGTCGGTGCGGGGGATGTCGTAGCCGCGTGCCGCGACGATCTCGCGAGCTTCGGCCAGCGGGATGCGCGGGAATGGGATCGACGGAACGACGACCTCGAAGCCGAAGAGCTCTTCGATCTCGGCGCCGTGCTTGTCGGCGACGGCCTGGATCGCCGTCTGCAGCAGTTCCTCCTGCATGCGGGCGACGTCTTCGTGCGAGTCGATCCAGCTGATCTCGGCGTCGATCGAGGTGAACTCGGTCGCGTGGCGGCTCGTGAACGAGGGGTCGGCGCGGAACGCCGGTGCGATCTCGAAGATCTTGCCGAAGCCGGCGACCTGTGCCATCTGCTTGAAGAACTGCGGCGACTGCGCGAGGTACGCGGTCTGCTCCTCGAAGTAGGGCACCTCGAACAGTTCGGCGTTCGACTCGGATGCCGAGGCCATGAGCTTGGGGGAGTGCACCTCGATGTAGTCCCGCTCGATCCAGTAGGTGCGCATCGCGTGCTCGAGGGTGGTCTGCACGCGGAAGATGAGGTTGTTGCGACGCTGACGAAGGTCGAGGAAGCGCCAGTCCATGCGCTTGTCGAGCCCGCTGTCGGCAGCGATCGGCGTCTCGGGGAGCGCTGCGGCCGACACGTCGAGCGCGCCGATCTTGATCTCCACGCCGCCGAGCTTGACGCGCTCATCGTGCTTGAGGTCGCCGGTCACTGTCAGGAACGTGCCGGTCGAAAGGTTCGAGATGAGGTCGGTGAGGGCGAGCGCCGCGGCATCCTGGGTTTCAACAGGCTCAACCGCCGGGGAGGTCTCCACGGGACGAGTCGCCGGGTTGACGAGCTGCACGGCGCCGGTCTCATCGCGCAGGATGACGAACTGCACCTTCTTCTGATCGCGGACGGTCTCGACCCATCCGGACACAGAGACCGGTCCGTCGGAGAGACCCTGAAGCTGGTTGACGAGAACGCGTTCACTCACGATCGACCAGTCTACGTGGGGTGCTTGTTCATGGCCGACGCACAGGTTCTGGAAATCTCCGCGCCGTAACGTCGAAGCCATGACGACGCCCGCCACGCCGCCGCCGACCACTCCGATTCGGCACGCCCTCACCTGGCGGACCCTTCCCGCGCTCCTGCTGAACGCCCTGCGCGGCGCGCTCATCGGCATCGCGGAGCTGCTTCCGGGCATCTCCGGCGGAACGATCGCGCTCATCACCGGTGTGTACGAGCGCCTCATCCGATCGGCCTCGCACGTCGTGCGCGCGGTGCGTCGACTCGCGTCGGGACCGGACCGCCGTGACGGCTTCCGCGACGAGATCCGCCGCGTCGAATGGATGCTGGTGATCCCACTCATCCTCGGCATGGCGGTCATGGTGCTCACCCTCGCAGGGATCGTCGAAGGGCTCGTCTCGAGCTACCCGGAGCAGGCTCGCGGCCTGTTCTTCGGCCTCGTCGCCGCGAGCATCGCCGTGCCCCTCATGATGCTGCCCCGCGTACGCCACAGCGTCGGTGCCCGGATCGGCGGGGTCGCCGTGTTCGTCGTGGCAGCGGTCGCCGCATACTTCGCCGTCGACCTGGCGAGCGGTTCGCTCGTGGCAGAGCCCCCGATGTGGGCCGTGTTCCTGGCGGCGATGGTCGCCGTGTGCGCGCTTGTGCTTCCCGGCATCTCGGGGTCGTTCTTCCTCCTCGCGGTCGGCCTTTACTCGCCCACGTTGCGGGCCGTCGATGAGCTCGATCTGGGCTACCTCGCGGTCTTCGCGGCGGGCGCCCTCGTCGGGCTCGTGACGATCGTGCAGGTCATGACGTGGCTGCTCAACCACCACCGGCGCCTCACGCTCATCGCGATGGCGGGGCTCATGCTCGGGTCGCTTCGCGCCCTGTGGCCGTGGCAGACGATGCCGGCCGGTGAGTCACACGGCATCGGCGCGCTCGCGGCGCCGGCCGATCCCATCCTCGGCCCCATCCTGCTCGCCCTGCTCGGTGCGGCGATCGTCGCGGCGCTCGTGTTCGCCGAGAAGCGGCTGCACGCGCGGTCGGCCGCCGCGCACCCGCCGGTACCCGTCTCCGTCTGAGCGGTGCAGGGGTGAGCCCCGGCATCCAGGCGATGCATAGGAGGCTCCCACGTAGGATCGAGGTATGCCCGCCGATCGCCTCCACCTCGTCCGCCATGGAGAGGTCCACAACCCTCGCCGCGTGCTGTACGGGCGACTCCCCGGGTACCGCCTCTCCGACGACGGCCGCAGCATGGCCCACGCCGCAGCAGCGCACATCCAGCATCTCGACCGGCCCGTGACGGGGCTGTACGCCTCGCCGCTGCAGCGCGCCCAGGAGTCGGCCGAGCCGTTCACCGAACTGTTCGGACTCGACCCTGTGACCGAAGATCGCGTCATCGAGCCGACCAACGTCTTCGAGGGGCAGCGGATGACCCGCGCGCTGCGCAACCCGGTCAACTGGTTCCACCTGCGAGACCCCGACCTGCCCAGTTGGGGCGAGCCGTACCGTGCCGTCGTCGCACGGATGGACGCGGCGATGCGCGACGCCTGGAACGCGGCGGCGTCGGGCGACGTCGTCCTCGTCTCGCACCAGCTGCCGATCTGGATCACCCACCTGGCGGTCGAGGGGGAGCGGCTGCGTCACGACCCGCGCCGTCGCCGGTGCGCGCTGTCGTCCGTGACGAGCTTCGAACTGTCTGGCGATCGGTGGCGCGAAGTGTCATACGTCGAGCCGGCCTCGACCGCCGGCGCCGTCGACGTGGGAGCCGTGTGATGCGCCGCATCGTCGCAGGCATCGCCGCGCTCGCGCTCGCCGTCACGCTCACCGCGTGTACGAGCGAGAACGACGACCTCGCCGACCAGTATCGGGAGGGCAGCAACCAGGGCTTCATCTCGGGCGACGGCACCGTCGAAGAGATCGCGGTCGCCGACCGCGGGGAACCCATCGTCTTCACCGGAACCGGCGTCGACGGCGAGACGATCTCGAGCGACGACTACGCCGGAGACGTGCTCGTCGTCAACTTCTGGTACGCCGCATGCGGCCCCTGCCGTGTCGAAGCGCCCATCCTCGAGAGCGTCTTCCAGGCCACGCAGGATGCCGGGGCGGACTTCGTCGGCGTCAACATCTACGACGGACCCGAGCAGGCGACCTCGTTCGAGGAGAAGTACGGGGTGACCTACCCGTCGATGCTCCTGCGTGAAGACACCGACCTCAAGCTCACCTTCGCGTCGCTCACGACGATCCAGGCGGCGCCGACGACCCTCGTGCTCGACACCCAGGGCCGTGTGGCCGCGCGCTTCATCGGTGCCGTGCAGAGCGAGTCGATCCTGCGGTCGGTCGTCACCGACCTCGTCGCGGAGGACTCGTGAACCCCGGATCCGTCGTCCTCGACGGTGCGCTCTGGCTCGCGATCCCGATCGCCGTGCTCGCTGGGCTCCTTTCGTTCCTGTCTCCGTGCGTGCTGCCGCTCGTCCCCGGCTACCTCGGGTTCATCAGCGGCGCCGTCGCCCCGGCGTCCGCCCGTTCCTCGGCGTCGCAGATTCGGACATCGTCGCCGGATTCGGATGCCGCGGGCTCCACGATCCGAATCCGCGAACAATCTCCGAATCCGGTGACGCCGGCGGCGGCCTCCCGGGGTCGCCTGCTGCTGGGCGTCGGACTGTTCATCGCGGGGTTCACCGTTGTGTTCCTCGTGCTGATCGTGTTCGGTGCCACCCTCGGCCGCGCGTTCATCGCTTACCAGGATGCGATCACCCGCATCCTCGGCATCGTCGTCATCGCGATGGGGCTCGTCTTCATCGGCGTCTTCGGCTTCGCGCAGCGCACCTTCCGGCCGCAGCTGCGGCAGGGCCTGGGGCTGGCGGGCGCACCGCTGCTGGGCATCGCGATGGGCATCGGCTGGGCGCCGTGCATCGGCCCGACGCTTACCGCGATCCTGTCGATCGCGATCTCGCAGGCCGACCCGTGGCGGGCGGGTGTGCTCGCGATCGCGTACTCGCTCGGCCTCGGCATCCCGTTCCTGCTGCTGGCCATCGGGTTCGGCTGGGCCTCGCGCACGGTCGGGTTCCTCAAGCGCCACATCCGCGCCGTCAACATCGTCGGAGGAGTGCTGCTGATCGTGCTCGGACTGCTCATGGTCACGGGACTGTGGACCGAGCTCATGTCGCGTCTGGCGGGGGTGGTCGGCAGTGTCCAGCTCCCGCTCTGACGTGACCGATCCGCTGCGACCGTCCGACCACGCAGACGGTGCCGGCGACGACGCCGGCACGCCGGTGCGCCTCGGTCTCGTCGGATGGCTGCGCTGGGGGTGGCGCCAGCTCACCAGCATGCGCACCGCACTCGTGCTGCTGCTGCTGCTGGCCATCGCTGCGATCCCCGGATCGATCGTTCCGCAGCGCAGCGCCGATCCCAACGGCGTCAGCCAGTACCGCAGCGACAATCCCGACCTGTTCCCGATCCTCGACGCCATGCAGCTGTTCGACGTGTACACGTCGGCATGGTTCTCGGCGATCTACATCCTGCTGTTCATCTCGCTCATCGGCTGCGTCATTCCGCGCACGAAGCACCACTGGAAGGCGCTGCGCTCGCGCCCGCCGCGCACGCCCGCACGACTGTCGCGGCTGGCCGACCACCTGACTGAGTCGGTGCCGGTGAGCGTGGATGCCGAGGCCGAAGCGTCCGCTGTGATCGATGCCGCGAGCGAGCAGCTGCGCAAGGCGGGGTACCGCGTCGAGCGCTACGACGGCCGCGGAACGTGGTCGGTGTCGGCCGAGCGGGGCTACGCACGCGAGACCGGAAACCTCGTCTTCCACGCGTCGCTCGTCGGCGTGCTGCTCGCGGTCGGGATCGGCGGCGGGTTCACGTACACGGGCCAGACCGTGATCCAAGAGGGCAAGAGCTTCGTGAACTCGCTGGGGCTCGGCTACACGTCGTTCAACCCCGGTCGCTTCGTCGACACCGACGCCCTCACCCCCTACACGGTGACCCTCGACCGTTTCGACGTCACCTACACGCCGTTCGGCGAGTCCGGTGCGGGTCAGGCGGGCGACTTCGCAGCGCACGTGACCGTGCAAGAGGCAGGGCAGGAGGCGCGCGACGAGGTCGTGCGGGTCAACCATCCCGTCGACATCGCGGGCGACCGCGTATACCTGATGGGCAACGGGTACGCGCCGAAGATCACGGTGCGGGGCGCTGACGGCGAGATCGTCTTCAGCGAGGCGGTCGAGTTCTTGCCGCAGGGTGGCAACACGATGACGTCGCTCGGTGTGGTCAAGATCGCAGACGGGCTCGACGAGCAGCTCGGCATGGTCGGCTTCTTCTACCCGACCGCGGCGACCCTCGAGACCGGCGCGATCGCGTCGGCTTATCCCGACCTGCTCAACCCGCTGCTCACACTCGAGGTGTACGTCGGCGACCTCGGCATCGACGACGGCACGCCCCGCTCGGTCTACACCCTCGACACGAGCGACATGACGCAGATCGCCGGGCGGCAGAGCGAGGCCGAGACCCTCGAACTCGCGCCCGGCCAGACCGCTGACCTGCCCGATGGCCGCGGATCAGTCACCTTCGAAGACGCGACGGCGTCGGGCGCTCCCGAGTCGGTGGCCCGATACGTGTCCTTGTCGATCCACCGCGACGTCGGGGCGCCGTGGGTGCTCGCGTTCGCAGTGCTCGCCACGCTGGGCCTCATGATCGCGCTGTTCGTGCCGCGCCGGCGCCTGTGGGTCAAGGCGACGGTCGGTCCGGACGACGACCTGCACCTGGAGTACGCGGGCCTCGCCCGCGGCGAAGACCCCGCGATCGCTGCGGCGGTCGACGACCTCCGCACCCGTCACCTCGCGTCGCTGGCGACCATCGTGAGCCCCGCGACCGCCGCGACCCCCGGAAAGTAGAATCAAAGCCATGCCTGAAGAGGGTCTCTCGCTGGATGCCATCTCCGTCCTGACGGTGTGGACCGCCGTCGCGATCTACACGCTCGCATTCGTCGCGTACGCGATCGACCTGGCGCGGCGCTCCGACCAGTCGATCAAGGCGAAGGATGCCGCGCTCGAGCGTGAACTCGTCGCCGTGGGCGGTTCGCCGATCGACGCCGTGCGGGCCGAGGAGGCCCTCGCTGCCGACGCGATCTCCGCCTCCCCGAAGGAACGCCCCCGCTTCGTGTGGGCCCGTATCGGCACGTCCCTGACCGTGCTCGGCTTCCTGTTCCACCTCGCCGGCACCGTGCTGCGCGGCATCGCCGCCGAGCGCGTGCCGTGGTCGAACATGTACGAGTTCGCGCTCACCGGCATGCTGCTGGTCGTCGCCGTCTACCTCGTGACGCTGTTCCGCTACGACCTGCGCTTCTTGGGCGCGTTCATCACGGGGCTCACCGTCGTGCTGCTCGGTGGCGCGACGCTCGCGTTCTACGTCGAGGTCGTGCCGCTGGCCGACCCGCTGAAGAGCATCTGGCTCGTCATCCACGTCTTCGTCGCGACGCTGTCCTCGGCGCTGTTCGCCCTCGCGTTCGGCCTGTCGGTGATGCAGCTGCTGCAGGCGCGTCGCGAGCGGCTCGCGGTCGCGGCATCCGCCACCGCATCCGATGGCGGTGTCGTGAAGACCGGTCCCGGCTTCTTGCGGACGCTGCCGAGCGCCGACGCGCTGGAGTCCCTCGCCTATCGCTTCGCAATCATCGGCTTCATCTTCTGGACGTTCACCCTCATCGCCGGCTCCATCTGGGCCAACGACGCGTGGGGCCGCTACTGGGGCTTCGACACGAAAGAAGTGTGGACCTTCGTCATCTGGGTGCTCTACGCCGGCTACATCCACGCCCGCGCGACCCGCGGCTGGCGCGGCGCGCGCTCGGCCTGGCTGTCGATCATCGGCTTCAGTGCAGTGCTGTTCAACTTCATCATCGTCAACCAATTCTTCAAGGGCCTGCACGTCTACAGCGGCCTGAGCTGACGCGGTCCTCTCGCCGT
The DNA here is from genome assembly GCF_965345345.1 of Microbacterium sp. bgisy189. Taxonomy (GTDB): domain Bacteria; phylum Actinomycetota; class Actinomycetes; order Actinomycetales; family Microbacteriaceae; genus Microbacterium. Next base: position 57,164 of record NZ_CBDRMZ010000001.1, read on the forward strand.
GGCGACCGGCGTAGGGCTCAGGCGGATGCCGGTGTCAGGACGGCGCGGGCGGTCGTGGAGCGACGGCGGGCGACGGCGAGCATCGTGACTGCCAGGGCGAGGACGCTCCAGATGATGATGCCGGCGATCGCCGAGCCCAGGCCCCCGGCCGAGGTGAGCACCGCGAGCAGCGCCTGGTAGACGGGCGTCGTCGGCATGAGCACCGCGATCGACGACAGCACACCGGGCACCGTCGAGACGATGCCGGTCGCGACGGCCAGCGCGCCGACGAGCGCGCCGATCCAGCGACCCGCGCCGCCGAAGACGGCCACGAGCGCCTGGTTGACTGCGGCGAATGCGATCCCCGCGAGTGCGGCGAGCGACGCGAAGCCGAGCCATGTGCTCGCGTCATAGCCTGCGGCGAACTGCACGACGGCAGCCACCAGCACGCCCTGCAGTGCACCGATCCCCGCCGCCGGCGCCAGCGAGCGCAATGCGAGCAGCGCCGACGGGCGGCGTGAGCTGAGCGCGTTGCGCGGCACGGCCTGCAGGGCGACGAAGGTTGCGAGCGATCCGAACCACAGGGCGACCGCCGCGAGCAGCGGCACGGCCGAGGCGCCGAACAGATCGGTGCCGATGCCGTCGGCCCCGACCGGGTCGGAGACGACCGATGCGAGGCTGCTCGCTTCGGCATCCGTGTACGAGGGGAGCTCGTCGGCGGCCTGCGCGAGCCCGTCGGCGAGGGTCGTGGTGCCGTCGGCGAGTTCGTCGACACCGTCGGCGAGCGATCCGGCGCCGTCGGCGAGCTGCCCGACACCCGACGCGAGTTCGTCGGCCCCGGTCGCGGCCGAGGCGGCGCCCGAGGCGAGCGCGTCGCCGCCGTCGGCGAGTTGCCCGGCACCGTCGGCGAGCTGCCCGGCGCCCGACGCGAGGCCGTTCATGCCGGATGCCAGCTGGCGTGAGCCGCCGGCGAGGTCAGTCGCCCCGGCAGCGAGCCCCGACATGCCGCCGGCGAGCGAGGCCGCACCGTCGGCCGACTGCTGCAGGCCCGCGGTCAGCTGCGGGCCGAACTGTGCGAGCTGCTCGACCTGGCCCGCGACGGCGCCGGACTGGTCGATGACGCCCGTGATCGTCGGGAGGGCGGAGTTCGCCTCTGCGGATGCCTGCGCGAGCGCCTCGCACAGCTCGGCTGACCCGCCCTCGTCGACACAGGTGGCCGAGAGGCGTTCGAGTTCGGAGACGGCACCGGTGACGGTCGACTTGATCTGTTCGCTGTTCGCGGCGATCTCGTTGGCGCCGTCGACGATCTCCTGCGGCACCTCCGGCAGCTGCGAGACCTGATCGGCCATCTGCTGCAGTCCGCCGGCGAGTTCACTCGTGCCCGCCGAGAGGTCGTTCGCGCCCGCGGCCCAGCTGTCGAGGCCGTCGGCCGTGGCGCTCGTGCCGTCGGCGAGCTTGGTGGCGCCCGAGGCGATGCCGTCGGCGCCGGTCGCGATGCCGTCGGTGCCGTCTGCCAGTTCGGAGGCGCCAGACGAGAGCTTGCGGATGCCGTCGGCCAGCGACACGGCACCTGAAGCCGCAGCATCCGCGCCGTCGGCCCACTCGCGAGCACCGTCGGCGGCTTGCGCGGCGCCGTCGGCGAGCTGTGCGCCGCCGTCTGCCGCTTGGCCGAGCTGGTCGCCGAGGGTCGTGAATCCGAGGAAGACGTTCTCGAGGTAGACACTCGACAGTTCGTCACCCATGAGGGCGGCGGCGGTCTGGGTGACCTGGGAGGTGATGGCGTCGTCGACGATGAGGCTGTCGGGCGAGGTGGTGACCTCGATCGTGGCCTGTTCCGGGTCGCCGCCGGGGGCGGTCGAGGTGGCGGCGGCCGAGAAGTTCTCGGGGATCGTGATGACGGCGTCGTACGTGCCGTCGACGAGGCCCGCAGCCGCGTCGTCCGCGTTCGAGATGGTCCAGTCGAGGTTGCTCTCGAGGTCGTCGGAGCCTTCGACCAGGCCCGCGGTCAACTGCCGACCGAGTGGCACCATCTGGCCGTCGATCGTGACCGGCTCGTCGTTGTTGACGATGGCGGTGCTCATGCCGTCGAGTCGCTCGGTGGGGTTGTAGAGCGCCGCGACGAGGATGCCGCCGATCACGACGGGCAGCAGCAGGACGCCGACGAGCGTGAGCCACGTGACGGGGCGGCGGGAGCGCGCGCGTTCGATGGGGAGGGTCATGAGATCACCTGCGTGGGAAGGTCGGAGTCGGAGGGTCGGGTCGTGAGGGCCAGCGCGGTCACGCTCGGCCGGTGCGCGTCGGCGAGCACGTCGAGTGCGGGGCCGTCGCGTCTGGCGGTGGCGACGAGCGTGAGCGGACTCGCCTCAACGTCGGCCGAGGAGGCGGATGCCGCGGCGTCGCGCAGCAGGGCGCTCGCCTGGTCGCGTTGCGGCCCCGAGAGGGTGTCGATGCCGTCGATGACGACGAGGCGGGTGCCGCCGGCAAGCGCGCCGCGCAACGCGGCGATCGGATCGGTCGAGCTGTCGAGCAGCGCCACGCCGACGTGGGCGCGCACCCATGCGGAGCGGCCGGGCAGCAGGTGTCCGGCGACGCGGAGCAGTCCCTCGTCGGCGGGGATGCGGCCCGCGACCATGAGCGCGAACGCCCGACCTGCACGTGCATCGGGGCTCGTGACGAGCAGGGTGCCGCCCTGCTCAAGGCGGAAGTCGGCGCCCGAGAACAGGGTCACTTCGCCGACGCCTCGACCGCCGTCGGCGCGCACCGTGACGCCCTGACCGGCCAGGGGCGCGGTCGACCCGGGCTCGGGCCAATCGGCGTGCTGCAGTTCGTGTTCGACCGCTTCACCCTCGATGTCGAAGTGGGGGAGGATGCGGTCGAGCCAGCGTGGCATCCACCACGCCTTCTCGCCGAGCAGCGCCATGACCGCCGGCACGAGCGTCATCCGCACGACGAACGCGTCGACGGCGATGCCCACGGCCAGGCCCAGCGCGATCGGCTTGATCGACGCGTCGCCTTCGGGGACGAAAGCCGCGAAGACGGCGAACATGATGACGGCGGCGGCGGTGACGACGCGCGCCGACGCCGTGAAGCCGCTGCGCACGGCGCCGACCGCGGTCTGCCGGTCGGCGCGGCCACCGCGGGCGCGGCGGGCGTGCACGTAGTCCTCGCGCATGCGAGAGACGAGAAACACCTGGTAGTCCATGGCGAGCCCGAACAGCACGCCCATGAGGATGATCGGCATGAAGCTGATGACGGGCCCGGTGCGCGTCACGTGCAGCAGGTCGGCGAGCCAGCCCCATTCGAAGACGGCGGCGACGACGCCGAAGGCGGCGAGCACCGACAGCAGGTAGCCGGCGGCGGCCTTCAGCGGCACCCAGATCGAGCGGAACACGATCGTGAGAAGGATCAGCGAGAGCCCGACGACGAAGATGCCGAACGGTACGAGTGCTGCGCCGAGGCGATCGGAGATGTCGATGCCGACCGCGGTGAAACCGGTGACGACGAGGTCGACGCCGTACTCGTCGAGCAGTCGGTCGTGCTGGGCGCGCAGTTCACGGACGAGGTCGGCGGTGGCGGGGTCGTCGGGGGCGGTCTCGGGCACGATCTGGATGAGTCCGGTGTCGGCGGTCTCGTTCGGCGTCGCGAGGGCGACCTCCTTCACGCCGGGGATCTGCTCGATCTCGGCCTTCAGGTCCTCCATGAGCCCCAGGGGGTCGTTCGAGGTGACGATCGTGCCGGCCATGATGAGCGGGCCGTTCGCGCCTGCGCCGAAGTGCGTCGCGGTGAGGTCGTAGGCCTGGCGTGCCTCGCTCTCGGGGGATTGCACGCCGGCGTTCGGCAGCGCGAGGGTGAGGCTCGCTGCCGGGATGGCGAGGATGCCGAGGCCGACGACGACCGCGACCGTGGCGACGATGGGATGCCGGGTGACGCCGGTCACCCAGCGGTCGGCGAATCCGCGCCGGGCTGCGCGAGCGGGCTTCGGGGTCTTCGCGGCGCGCCGAGCGCGACGCTTCCAACCGATGACACGCCCCTTCGCGAATCCGAGGAGCGCGGGGGTCAGCGTGACGGCGACGACGACGGCGATCGCGACGGCCACCGCGGCCGCGATACCCATCGTCGTGAGGAAGGGGATGTTCGCGAAGCTCAGGCCGACGAGGGCGATGAGCACGGTGACGCCCGCGAAGACGACGGCCGAACCCGCGGTGCCGGTCGCACGCGCGGCCGACTCCTCCGGGTCGACGCCGTCGCGCACTTGATCTTGATGTCGAGCGACGATGAACAGGGCGTAGTCCATCCCGACCGCCAGCCCGAGCATGACGGCGAGCATCGGTGTCGTCGACGAGACCGATGCGAAGGCGGTGGAGACGAAGATCAGTGCGATCGCGAGGGCGACGCCGATGAGCGCGCTCACGAGCGGGAACCACGCGACGGCGAACGACCGGAACGTGATGATCAGCACGAACAGTGCGATCAGCACGCCGACGACCTCGGTGATCGTCAGCGCCGGCACAGAGGTGGAGAACAGGTCGCCGCCCATTGCGACCTGCGACCCGTCGGGCATGTCGGTGCGCAGGTCGGCGGCGACCTCGGTGAGGGCTTCGAGGGTGGCGTCCGAGACGTCGGTCGCCTGGCCGTCGAACTGCAGGCGGACGATGGCCGCTTCGCCGTCTTCCGAGACCATGCCCGAGACCATGTCGTCGAACGGATCGGTCACGGCGAGGACGCCGTCGAGGTCACTGAGGTCTTCGACGGTCTCGGTGATGAGCCCGTCGATGGGGGAGGTGTCGACCCGCTCGCCCTCGGGGGCAACGATCACGAGCTGCGCACTGGTGCCGCTGGCCTGGGGAAAGGTGCGGTCGAGCATCTCGATACCCTCCTGCGCCTCGGTGCCCGGAATCGTGAAGGAGTTGTCGGTGCCCTTCATGAAGACGGCGGTCGCGCCGCCGACGACGGCGAGCAGCAGCAGCCACGACACGAGCACGCGCCACGGGTGACGGAACGACCAGCGGCCGAGGGAGTAGAGCAGAGTGGACACGAGCTCTCCGGGATCGAATGGTCAGGAGGATTCGATACAACGCTGTATCCAATACATAGATGTATCCTAAGTCTGGTCCTCGACGCAATCCTGGGGACTCGGTGTGAAGATCGGCCCGCAGTGATCGACGGGCAGAGAGGAGCCGCGCGCATGACCGACGTGACCGCCAAACCGGCCCCCCGGCGTCGCGAGCAGACGCGCGCGAGGCTGCTCGACGCGGCACATGAGGTGTTCGCCGAAGTCGGTATGGATGCCGCGTCGGTCGAGATGGTGTGCGAGCGTGCCGGGTTCACGCGCGGTGCATTCTACTCGAACTTCGAATCGAAGGATGAGCTGTTCCTCGCGCTCATCATGCAGCTGGCCGAACAGAAGATGGCCGAAGTCGCCGACCGTGTGCGCGAGATACCCGACGAGGCTGCGGGTGACCCGGTGCGCATGGTGCGGCACATCGTCGGTGCCTCGTTCGGTGAGCAGCTCAAGTCCGATCTCGTCAGCGAGATCCAGGCGCAGGCCATGCGCGACGGCCGCATGGCCGAGGCGTTCCTGACGTGGCAGCGTGCCGTGTGCGGACGGATCGAGCAGATCATCGCCCAAGTGGTCGAAACGCACGGCATCCGCCTGCGCATCTCGGTCGCCGAGGCCGCAGAGCTCCTCCACGACGTGACGACCGCGACCTGCACGAACGCGACCCTCGAAGGGTGCACACAGGCCGAGATCGGCGAGCGGCTCAACACGCGCCTCGAGATGCTCGTCGGCGCGCTCGTCGAACCGCGCTGACTCAGCCCGCCAGCAGCGCGTGGCAGCGCCGCAGGCGCTGCGTCCACCATTCGCGTCGCTCGTCGGAGGCGGCATGGCGCTCGAGCAGGGTGGCATCCACCTCCACGCGAGCGACCGGCAACCCCCCGCCGCGCGGGGTGAGGGGCGAAGCGGTGACGTCGGCCGCCAGGAGCGACGCGGTGCCCAGGCCGCAGTCGAATTCGAGGTCGGGAAGCGATGCGGCCAGCGCGACGCCCATCGACAGGCCGACGCTCGTGTCGAGCGCGCTCGAGACCACAGCGGGCAGGCCCGCATCCGCGACGATCTCGAGCGCGCGCGCGATGCCGCCGAGCGGCTGCGCCTTGACGACGATGAGGTCGGCGGCCCCTGCCCGAGCAACTGCGAGCGGGTCGTCGGCCTTGCGGACCGACTCGTCGGCGGCGACCGGAATGCCCATGTAGCGGATGCGGGTGCGCAGTTGGGCGAGTTCATCGACGCTCGCGCACGGCTGTTCGACGTATTCCAGGTCGAACTCGGCGAGTGCGTGCACCGCGTGCTCGGCTTCGTCGAGGTTCCAGCCGCCGTTCGCGTCGACGCGGATACGCCCCTCGGGCCCCATCGCCTCGCGCACGGCCCGCACCCGCGCGACATCGTCGGCCAGGCGCTGGCCGCGCTCGGCCACCTTGACCTTCGCAGTGCGGCATCCGTCGAACCGGGCCAGCACGCCGGGCACCGCGTCTGCTGTCACCGCCGGCACCGTCGCATTGACCGGGATGCGGTCGCGCACCGGCGCGGGCTGCTCACGCCAGCCGAAGTCGATCGCCGCAGCGAGCCACGTCGCCGCCTCGGTGTCGTCGTACTCGACGAAGGGGGAGAACTCGCTCCACCCCTCAGGTCCCCGGAGCAGGAGCGCCTCGCGAGTCTCGACGCCGCGGAATCGCGTCACGAGCGGCAGTGCGACGACGTGGAACTCGGTCGTCAGGTCAGACAGGGCTGGAATGCTCACGGCATCCATCCTGGCTTGATCAGAACATGAAGGTCTGGTTCTGGACCGACGATCCGCGCTCAGCGCTGCTGCCCTGTGCGGCGCGACGGTAGTTCTCGTTCTGCACCTGCGCCTGCTCACGGGTGAGCGGCTTGCCGAAGATCGCCTGCTTGATGCGAGTGAAGGTCGAACGGATGCCCATGATGGAACCCCCTTTTCTCGATTCTTCCAGACCCCGACGTCCGCGTCAGACTGTGTCATTGACGATAGTGTGTGTCACACAGTATCGTGTGAGGCGTGAGCGAGACGGAAGCACTTGAGACGCACCTGCAAGAGCTGCGGCGGGGCACGGTGGTGCTCGCCGTGCTCCGACTGCTCGCCGAGCCCGGCTACGGCTACGGGCTGCTCGAGCAGTTGAACGCGCGCGGGTTCGACACCGACGCCAACACGCTCTATCCGCTGCTTCGGCGCCTCGAGAAGCAGGGGCACCTCACGAGCGAGTGGAACACCGAGGAGGCGCGACCCCGCAAGTTCTACCGCACCAGCGCGCAGGGTGCTCGCCTTGCGGGCGTCCTCGCCACCGATTTCCGCACGGTCGCCGCCGCGATCGCCGACCTTCCTGAAGCCTGAACCGGAGGACCACCATGGATGCCACCCTCACCGACCGCTATCTCCTCGCCGTCACCCGGGCCGTCCCCGAAGCGCAGCGCGACGACGTCGAGCGCGAACTGTCGGCCCTGCTCGCCGATCAGATCGACGACCGCGTCGCCGCCGGCGAAACACCCGCCGCCGCAGAGCGCGCCGTCATCGAGGCGCTCGGCGACCCCGATGTGCTGGCCGCCGGCTACGCCGACCGGCCGTTGCAGCTGATCGGCCCCCGGTACTTCTTGGAGTGGAAGCGGCTGCTGATCCTGCTGCTGTGGATCGTGCCGACCTGCGCCGCCTTCGGGGTCGCGCTGGGCAAGATGCTCTCGGGTGCCGAGGTCGGCGATGTCATCGGCACGACCGTCGTCACCGTCATCACGGTGATCATGCACGTGTGCTTCTGGGTGACGCTCGTGTTCGCGATCATCGAGCGCACCGGTGCCCGCTCCGGAGCGCCGGTGCTCGAGTGGACGCCCGACCGGTTGCCGCTGCCGCGCGAGACGGGCGCCCGCCTGTCGGACCTCGTCGCATCGGTCATCTTCATGGTGTTCCTGGCGGGACTCATCCTGTGGGACCTCGGCGTCGGCTTCGTCCCCACAGACGACGGACTCGTCTCGGTGCTCAACAGCTCGCTGTGGCCGGTCGAGATCGTGCTGCTGTTCGTCGTGATGGCCCTCGAGATCGCGCTCGCCGCCTGGGTGTACCGGATGGGTCGCTGGACGGTCGCGGCCGCGGTCGTGAACACCGTGCTCGCGCTCGCGGCCGCCGGCATCCTGTTCTACAACCTCGGTGTGCTGTTCAACCCGGCTGCCGTCCAAGCCGGCCTCGACGCAGGGGCGGGCGAAGACCTCCTGTTCATCCTCCGCACGATCACCGGGTTCACGATCGCCGGCGTCGCCGTCTGGGACATCATCGACGGGTTCCTCAAGGCGCGTCGCGCGCCGCGGCGGTGAGCACAACGTCGCCAATTCGCCACGTGCAGGCTGAGAATGGCCGGCTCAAGGCCGTTCGGGATCGGAATTGCGACGTTGTGCACGCGACGATGCGGCGACCGCGGCGGTGAGTGGCCCGACGATCCACGCGTCGACCTGCCGCTGGGATCGCAGTCGGACGACGGGCAGTGCGGGATGGGTCTCCGCGAGCGCCGGGATGCGCGCGCGGTAATTGTTGCGGGTGGAGATCGACCAGCGGACGATGTGCTCGCGGTCGGTGAAGAACGTACGCAGCGACGGCTCGACGTTGCCGTTCCACAGCTCCTCACGACGGATGCGGCGGCGAAGGGTCCGCGAGACCACCCGCGGCAGCGTCACGGTGGCGAAGGGCAGGTCGAGCCAGACGAGCAGGTCGGCCCGATCGCTCAGCACCGGCCGGGCGGTGCGGTACTGCCACTCGGTGACCCACGCCGGCTCCGCCGTGAACGCATCGACGTCGTCGAGAAACGTCGGTCTCGGCGTCCAGTCGGCGCCGTGGAACAGGCCATCGATCTCGACGTGCGGCACCGCGGCGACGGCGGCGATGCGACCCGCGAGGGTCGTCTTGCCTGAACCTGAGACGCCCGCGACGACGATCTTCTGCGGCCGCACGGGCAGCGGATCGTCGAATCGCAGCATCCGCCGATGCTACTTGCTGCCGCGCCCGGTTCAACATTCAGGCTCTGCGTGGCCCAAGTGCTGCGATGCCCGCGGAACTCTGCGGCTCACGTCGCCGGAGACCTCGCGAAGCCTGAATGTTGAACGCGCGATCCTCGGCAGCGGCTGGGACGCTGCGGCGCTGCTCAGATGCGCTGGCCGCACATGCCGCATTCGCCGGTGGCGGAGACCTCGACGAAGCAGTCGGGGCACATGGCCCGCACGATATCGGTCGGCGCTTGACGCTTCGGGATCGTCTCGCGGCGGGCCGGTTCGCGGCGGGGCGCACGCGATGCGCGCGCGGGCGCTGCGGCCGCCACGGGGCGGGCGGGGGCCTTCGGGGTGTGTGCGGCGCAATAGAAGCGCACGAAGCCGGCCGGGTTCGTGGGATGCCGATGCTTCACCGCCCACAGGTCGGTGCGCGGCAGCGCATCGGCGTCGCCGGGACACGCAGCGCAACGAGCAGGTTCGCCGGGGGCGACATCTGCGGCGCGGAACGGCATGTCGAACGACAGGGCGTCCCGCCAGTCGGAGCTTCGGGTGATTCGCATGGCGCGACCTCCGGGGGAGAGGGTGGTCCCTACCAGGATCGCATGCTCGCCCGGCTCCTGCGACCGGGTCACCGGACGCTCACCGGAGGTTCATTCCGTGCGCTGAGCCTCGGGTGCGCCGAGCGGAATCTCGGTGAAGTGCTCGACGACCGGGAACGGGTCGTAGAAGTCGTGCAGCAGGTGCCGCCACTGCTCGTATTCGGCCGACCGTCGGAAGCCCTCGGTGTGCGCTTCGACGCTTTCCCACGAGACCAGCAGCAGGTATTCGTTCGGGGTCTCGGCCGACCGGTGCAGGGCGAGGTCGATGAAGCCGGGCTGGCACGCGATCAGCGGGCGGGCACGCGCGAACGCGGCTTCGAAGTCCGCTTCGCGACCGGCGCGTACGGGCAGGACGGCGTGTTCGAGGATCACGGGCTCATTCTGGCGGAGACCACCGCACGTCGGTGCCGCAGAAGACCGTGTCCGCCGCGTCCGTGTGCAGACACGGCCAGGATCGCGACGACGAGCAATGCCGGCAGCGCGAGCGCTGCGCGACTCACGGCGTCAGCATCCAGACGGACCTCAGGCGTTCGCCCTCGCGGCTGTTCCACGCGGTGCCACCGAAGGCGAGGAGTCGGTCACCCATCCAGGCGGTCGTCCGCACAACGTCGGGGATGTCGTCGACCGGTGGCAGCGGCTCCCACGTGCGCGCATCGTCGTCGTAGAGGTACCCGGAGGCGACCGAGAGGTGAGTGCCGACCGCATCGGCGAGCCCCGGCTGATGGTTGCCGGTAGGCAGGTTCGGCAACGGCTCCCACGCACCGTCGGGCAGGGTAATGACCCCGCCGTTCGGATACACGCGTCCCCAGTTGCCTATCTCCCCGCCGTCCGCGCCGCCGAGCGACGGTGCGATCAGGCGGTCGCCGTTGACGGCCCACGGCCAATCGGCGATCTGCTCGGTATCGGGCAGCCGCGTCCAGGTCTGGGTCTCGCGGTCGAACAGTGCCGCGAGTGTAAGCGAGGGGCCGTCGGCGCCGGGATTGTCGACGAGATCGTGGGCCGTCAGCACGAGGCCGTGCGTCGTGGGCGTCAGCATCCGGTTGAACGCATCGCCGATCGGGTCGGCGGGGAGCTCTGTCCATTCGCCGGTCGCACCGTCGAGCACGAGGTCAGGCACGCCGCCGTATTCGTCGGAGGCCGAGACCAGGAGCAGATCGTCGCCGTCGGCGACGAGGAGGTGTCCAACCTCGAGTGGGGCATCCACGGTCGCCCACGTGTCTGCAGCGGGATCGTAGGAGAGCAGCGTTTGTTCGTCGGCGATGAGCGTGCTCGTCACGTACACGAGGTCACCGACCGTGACAGCCGTCGGGGACGGCAGCCCCATCGGGGCGTCGGCGATCGCCCGCCAGGTGCCAGTCTCGGGGTCGAGCGCTGCGCCGTCGGCAACCGGGTCGCCTGCGATGCAGTACGCATTCGGTGGGCACGGTGGTCCGGTCGAACCGCCGAGCACGAGGAGCTCGCTGCCGGTCCACGCAGCGGCGGGCTGGTCCCGCGGCTCGAGAGGGAAGTCGTCGAACTGCACCCACGCTCGGGCATCGGGTGACGCGGTCTCCGAGGGGGGAGCTGTCGTGCCGGGCGTCGTCGCGCACGCGCTCAGTGAGAGCGCTGCTGCGATGACCAGTGCCCCGGCGTGCAGTCCGCGTCGACGGTCCATGCTCCGACAGTGTCGCGACATCGGCATCCGTCTCACCGCGCGGGCGACGAAGGTGTCCATGTCGCCACTGTAGGCGCCGCGGCATCGGTGGGTGTGGTGGCCCGCGGCCGTAGGCTGGACGTGTGACCGTCTCCGAGCTGTTCGACCCTGCGGAGTGGGTGCTCGCGCCCGGCGCTGAGGCCTACACCGACATCACCGCCCACGTGTCCGTCGACGGGCGCATCGCGCGCATCGCGTTCGACCGCCCCGAGGTGCGAAACGCGTTCCGTCCGCACACGGTCGACGAGCTGTACCGTGCGCTCGACATCGCCCGGCAGGACCCGAGGGTCGGCGTCGTGCTGCTCACCGGCAACGGTCCGAGCGCCAAGGACGGCGGCTGGGCGTTCTGCTCGGGCGGCGACCAGCGCATCCGCGGCCGCGACGGCTACACGTACGCCGCAGACGATGCCACCGCGCCCGACCCCGCCCGCGCCGGGCGGTTGCACATCCTGGAGGTGCAGCGGCTCATCCGCTTCATGCCGAAGGTCGTCATCGCCGTCATCCCCGGGTGGGCGGCGGGCGGCGGCCACTCGCTGCACATCGTGTGCGACCTGTCGATCGCGTCGGCTGAGCACGCCCGGTTCAAGCAGACGGATGCCGATGTCGGCTCGTTCGACGCCGGTTACGGCTCCGCCTATATGGCGCGGCAGGTGGGGCAGAAGCTCGCGCGCGAGGTGTTCTTCCTCGCCGAGGAGTATTCGGCCAAGCGTGCGTACGAGATGGGCGCCGTGAACCGGGTCGTGCCGCACGCCGACCTCGAGCGCGAGGCGATCGCGATGGCGCGCACGATCCTCGGCAAGTCGCCGACCGCGATCCGCATGCTGAAGTTCGCCTTCAACGCGATCGACGACGGCATGGTGGGTCAGCAGGTGTTCGCCGGTGAGGCGACCCGCCTCGCCTACGGCACCGACGAGGCCGTCGAAGGCCGCGACGCGTTCCTGCAGAAGCGCGACCCGGACTGGTCGCCCTACCCGTACCACTACTGATGCTGCTGAGCCCACTGGTCTCCGCCAACCCGCGCGACGTGCTGCGCGCGTTGCGGGCGGCGGTGCTGGGTGCGGGGCCGGCGGTCGCGCTCGGCGGCGACCCCGCGTGCTTGCCTGCTGAGGTGCCCGCCGGCACCGCCGTCGTCCTCACGACGTCGGGGTCGACCGGCATCCCCAAGTCCGTCGTCCTCGGCCGTCACGCCCTCACCGCGAGCGCGCTGGCCACGAGCGCGCGGATCGGCGACGGTGCGTGGCTGCTGGCGTTGCCGGCCACCTACATCGCCGGTGTCCAGGTGCTCGTGCGCGCCCTCATCGCCGGGCACGAGCCAGCCCTGCTGAGCGGCTCGTTCACGGCGCAGACGTTCGCCGCGGCGACGCACGGGCTTGCATCGAGCCGCGGGGGTACCCCGGTGCCGCGGTACACGTCGCTCGTGCCGGCGCAGCTGGCGACCCTGCTCGACGTCGACGACCCGCAGGTGGATGCCGCCCTCGCCGCCTACGAGGCGATCCTCGTCGGCGGTCAGGCCATCTCGCCGGCGCTGCTGGAGCGTGCGGCCGAGCGCGGTGCGCGCATCGTGCGCACGTATGGGTCGACCGAGACAAGCGGCGGGTGCGTCTACGACGGCGTGCCGCTCGATGGTGTCGGCCTGCGCGTCGTCGACGGCGAGGTGCAGGTATCGGGCCCGACCCTCGCCGAAGGGTACCTCGACGAGGCGCTCACGGCATCCGCGTTCACCGTCGACGATGGCATCCGCTGGTATCGCACCGGTGATGCCGGCGCGGTCGAAGGCGACGTTTTGCGGATCACCGGCCGACTCGACAACGTCATCGTCTCGGGCGGGGTCAACGTCTCGCTCGACCGGGTCGAACGTGTCGTGCACACCGTGCCGGGGCTCGAGCAGGCCGTCGTCGTGCCGATCGCCGACGAGCGGTGGGGGCAGGCCTCCGCCATCGTCGCCGCCGGCGTCACCGACCCGGACGCCGCGCTCACCGCCGCGCGCACCGCAGTCGCCGCCGAACTCGGCGCCCCGGCCCGACCCGCCCGCATCATTCCCGTCGCCGAGATCCCGCGCCTGCCGTCAGGCAAACCCGACCGCCGCGCCGCCCGCGCCCTCGCCTGACGTCAGGACAGCGGCTCAGGATGCCGGGAACGGGCCCGTTTTAGTGCTGCGGGTACCCGGTGACCGACAACGCGATGCTCGCCTGCTCCGGTGAGCGTGCACGCAGAAGGGCGCTGACTAGAATCTCCCCTCGTGGCAGCATCCTCGCGCGGCAAGCGCGCCTCCAAGAAGCAACATACGAAGAAGCAGCAGCCCTCGCGCGGCAATCCCCAGAAGGTGCGCACCGCCGGCCCACGCCGCGTGACGCCGGCGACCGCCAAGGACTGGATCGGCGCGGCACGGCTGCGCACGCTCCCGCTGGCGATCACGCCCGTCGCGATCGGCACCGGCGCGGCGCTGCTCGTCGACAACCGCTTCCATTGGGTGCTCGCGCTCGCGTGTCTGACCGTCGCCGTCGCACTCCAGATCGGCGTGAACTACGCGAACGACTACAGCGACGGCATCCGCGGCACCGACGCCCACCGCGTCGGGCCGGCGCGGCTGACCGCATCCGGCAAGGCGAAGCCTCGCGCCGTGCTCACCGTTGCACTCGTCTTCTTCGCGATCGCTGCGATCGCCGGTGTCGCGATCGTCGTGCGCACGCAGCACTGGTGGATGCTGGCGATCGGCGCCGCCTGCATCCTGGCCGCCTGGTTCTACACCGGCGGCAAGCGCCCCTACGGCTACGCCGGGCTCGGCGAACTGTTCGTCTTCGTCTTCTTCGGGCTGGTCGCCACCGTCGGCACTGCATTCGTGCAGTCGGGTGGCGTGCCGCAGGAAGCGTGGCTCGGCGGTATCGCCGCCGGTGCGCTCGCGTGCGCCGTGCTGCTGGCGAACAACCTGCGCGACATCGATCAGGACCGGCTCGCCGGCAAACGCACCCTCAGCGTGCTGATCGGGCGGCGTGCGACGCAGGGGCTGTTCACGGTGCTCATGGTCGTGCCGTTCGCCATCGCGATCCTGTTCACGCAGGTCTACCCGATCGCCTGGCTCACGCTCCTGGCACTCATGCCCGCCGCAGCCGCGACGCTCATCGTCTGGACCTACCGCGCACCGCGCGAACTGGTCGTCGCACTCGGTGTGACGTCGCTGACGAGCGTCCTGTACGGCGCGCTGCTCACCTGGGCCCTCGTCGGCTGAGAACCGGTCGGCTGTGCGGCAGCACCGTCACTCGAGGCGGTCTTCGACCTCTTCGTCGGTCGGCTGCGCGGGGCGCTTGGCGTCGACATCGCGGGCGGCTCTGGCATCGGCCATACCGGCCGTCATGTCGTTGAGGGGCTTTCGCAGGAACAGCATCGACAGGCTCAGCCCGATGAGCGCGGCGAAGATCGCGGCCAGCCAGTAGTACTCCCGCAGCACCGGGATGAGCATCATCAGTCCGAAGGGGACGAGGAACGCCAACAGGCGCAGCACGCTGTAGATGATCACGGAGCGGGCACGCATACCTCGATCCTACGTCGCATGACCGCGGGCGTCAGGCCGCCGCCGGAGCACGCACTGCCCGCCTAGGATGGTGATGTGGCGCGTGTTCTCATCCCGTTGGGCCTGCTGCTGGTCGCGTTCTGGATCTACAGCATCGTCGACTGCGCCCTGCAGGCACCCACGCGGCACCGCGGCGTGAGCAAGCCGGTCTGGATCCTCATCATCATCCTGCTGCCGGTGTTCGGCGGCATCCTGTGGTTCGTCGTCGGACGTGCCCGAAAGCGCACCATGCCGGTGTTCCGGGCTCCCGACGACAACCCCGAGTTCCTCGGCTCGATCGGCTCGATCGCCGACCAGGACGAGCGCATCCGCCGGCTCGAAGAAGAGCTCGCCGCATTGGATGCAGAAGACGACGACCCGCGCTGGCACGCCGCCGACGGTGCCGTCGAGCCGGGTGAAGATCCTGCAACCGATTCCCCGACACCGTCCGATAGCGGCACGTCCGACGACGACGGCGACGGCCGCGACACCCGCGCCTGAGATGACCGACCGACTCGACCGGGCGCCGGCGACGGACGCGGCCGCTGCCCTCCTCGGCCGGTTGGTCGATGCGGGCGTGGCGCACGTGGTCGTCAGCCCCGGGTCCCGCTCGCAGGCGCTCGCGCTCGCCGCGGCAGAACTCGAAGCCCGCGGGCGCGTGCAGGTGCATGTGCGCATCGATGAGCGCGTTGCGGGGTTCACGGCGCTCGGCATCGGCCGCGAGACCGGTGTGCCGGCCGCGGTCATCTGCACGTCCGGCACTGCCGTCGCGAATCTGCTGCCCGCCGCACTCGAGGCCCATCACGCCGGTGTGCCGCTGCTGCTGCTGACAGCTGACCGGCCGCCCGAACTGCGCGGTGTTGGCGCGAACCAGACCACCCGCCAACCCGGCATCTTCTCGCCGAACATGCGGTTCGAGGCCGATGTGCCAGTCCCCGAAGCGATCGACGATGACGGCACGGCGGAGCAGACCGTCATGCTCCGCACGCTCGCCGATGACGCGTTCGCTGCGGCACTCGGCGTCGGAGCCCGCGCCGCCGGGCCCGTGCACCTGAACCTTCCCGTGCGGGAACCGCTCGCCGGTGCCCTGCCGACGTGGTTCGGCGTCGAGGTGCCACCCACGGAGGCGTCCGCAGAGGACGCGATCGTCGATGTCGCCGACGAGCCGCAGCCGTGGGGTGCGCTGTATCAGGGCGGCGGGGGCGTGGGCGAGTCCGACCTGCCCGCCGATGCCGATGACGCGCCGACGATGCTCGATCGCGGACCGCGCACCGTGGTCGTCGCCGGCGCCGACGCCGGTCCGTCCGCCGAGTCGCTCGCGCACGCCGGCGCGTGGCCGCTGATCGCCGAGATCGTCAGCGGCTCGCGGTTCGGGCGCCACGTCGTGCACGGGTATCGCGCACTGCTGACGGACGGCGATCTCGGCGGGCGCATCGAGCGCGTCGTCGTCTTCGGGCACCCGACCCTCAGCCGCGAGGTCACCGCCGTGCTCTCGCGAGACGACGTCGAGGTGATCGCCGTGCGCGGGCCCGGTGAACCACTCAATCTCAACGGTGCGACGGTGGCTGCGGATGCCGTCGCCGTGGCGCCGGGAGACCCCGACAAGGAGTGGCTCGGTGCGTGGATGCGGGCATCACGTGACGCCGCCGTCGACCTGAGCCCTGCGGCCCCGGACGCAGACGCGCTTGCGTCGGCTGAACCCGAGACGCGACTCGGTGCGATCTCTGCCGAACTCAGCATCATCCGGGCCCGGATCGACCGCGCGGCGCTCGTCGATGCGGTGTGGCGCGCGACGTGGCCGCACGACCGGCTGCTGTTCGCCTCGTCGCGTCTCGTGCGGGTCGCCGACCAGCTGCTGGGTGGCAAGAAGGTGCCGGTGCACGCCAATCGCGGACTCGCCGGCATCGACGGCACGGTCGCGACGGGCCTCGGCATCGCACTGGCCAGTCAGTCCGGCGGCGCCTCCGGGGTCACGCGGGTGCTCTCGGGCGATCTCGCCCTCCTGCACGACGTCGGGGCGCTGCTGCTGCCTCCAGGGGAGGTCGAGCCCCGCATTCAGGTCATCGTCGGCAACGACGGCGGCGGCACGATCTTCGACGGGCTCGAAGTGGCGACGGTGGCCGGCGCGGATGCCATGGATCGCGTGCTGTACACCCCGCACACGGTCCGGCTGGAGCAACTCGCAACCGCGTACGGCTGGGAGTATCAACGGGTCGCGACCCGGTCGGCGCTGGATCAGGCGCTCACCTCGCCGGTCGGTGGCCGGCAGCTCATCGAGGTCGCTCTGGAACGTTGAGGTGGGCTTCCGCCATGATGGCGGAATGAGCGCGAACGTGTGGAGTACCGAACCGACCGAACTGCTGCGGGTCGGTGACGGGTTCCGACTGGCCGATGTCGACCCGGCATCCACGCCCGGCTACACCGGTGGCAAGAAGCAGGGCGAGAGGGATCTCGCGGCCGCCGAGGGGCGCTTCGACGAACTGCAGGAACGCCTGTTCGCCCAGAGCCGGGCGAACCCGCGCTCGCCGTCGCTGCTGCTGGTGCTGCAGGCGATGGACTCTGCCGGCAAGGGCGGTATCGTGCGGCACGTGATCGGCGCCACCGACCCGCAAGGCGTGCATCTGAAGGCCTTCAAGAAGCCGACCGAGGAAGAGCTCGCACACGACTTCCTGTGGCGCATCGAGAAGGAGGTGCCGGCGGCCGGGTACATCGGTGTGTTCGACCGATCGCACTACGAAGACGTGCTCATCGGCAAGGTGCGCGAACTGGCGTCGCCAGATGAGATCGAACGCCGGTACGACGCGATCAACGCGTTCGAGACGCATCTCGACATCAGCGGCGTGCACGTCGTCAAGGTCATGCTGCACATCTCGCCCGACGAGCAGAAGTCCCGATTGATGGAGCGGCTCGACCGACCGGACAAGCACTGGAAGTACAACCCGGGCGATGTCGATGAGCGCAAGCTGTGGCCCGACTACATGGCCGCGTATCAGACGGTTTTCGAGCGAACCTCGAGCGAAGTGGCGCCCTGGCACGTCGTCCCAGCCGACCGCAAGTGGTACGCCCGGCTCGCCGTGCAACAGCTCGTCATCGATGCGCTGGAGCGCATCGATCCGCAGTGGCCCGCGGCGTCGTTCGACGTTGCGGCCGAGCGCGCGAGACTCGCCGCCACCTGAGCGGTGGCGGGCGTTTCGTCTCGCTGAACGGTCTGAGCCAATCGTCGGCTCGGACCCGCGGGTGCGGGTCTTGACCGTTGCACGTAAGAGGACTACTACTCATTGTGAGTGGCGCCGACCCGGGCGCCGATGGGGACTGGGGAGTTCACGATGCCGTTAGTCGGTGCAAAAGACGCGATCAGTGTGTTCGAGGACGCGATCGAGGTGCTCGACTCGCACGTCGTCCTCCCCGACGAGTCGACGAAGGGACCGAAGCCCTCACCAATCCGGCCGGGTCGACCGCTCAGCATCCGAATCGTCAGCGTGTTTCCAGGTGACGACGCGCACAAACGCGGACGGGATGCGATCTTGACGTCGGCGGTTCGCAGCCCATTGCTGCAGAACGCCAAGCCACTCGCGATGCACTACATGTACCAACGTCTCGAGTACGGGCGGCTCCTCAGTTCTCGGGCGGATGAACCCGGATCCGACGTCGTCTACTATTCGCCCGCGGAACTCAGCCAAGAGCTCGACGTGACAATTCGCTTCGCGTTCGACCGATTCAACAAGAAGACGTTCGAGTCCTGGGTGGACGCCGCGGCGACAGCCGCCGCGCTACCGGTGTTTGCGGTGTCCGGGCCCGCAGGCGCGGCTTGGGTCACGGTTGCGAAGACAGCCACGAAACTCATCGGACGCACTGTCGACAAGCTCATCGACGGCGACAACGACCGGGTGATGACGTGGCGTGTGAATCTCAGCTCGCCGGGCAAGCCGCTCACGAAGGCCGGCTACGTGCTCCTCTACCCGGACGGGAACACCCTCATCCCTGCGCACATCGATGCGGACAGCGGCGAGATCGTCTCCGAGGATGGCACGTTCGAGCGCAACGGTGAGCAGTTCGTGGTCGTCGACGGCAAGCTCTGCTGGAGCGAGACGAAAGCGCCGGTGGTGGAAGGCGATTCGTATGTGCTGGTGTACATCAACGGTGCCAAGATCAGCGAGTTGGACGGTTGGGGACCAGCCGCCGTGGCAGCGGGGCTGTCCGAGCGGTTCTTGAACGCAGACCGAGTCGGCGCGGAGGATGCGTTGGAAGCGTTCCGGTTGTTCAATGACATCTGGTGGCTACGCCAGCTCGACGAGATCGAGGGAGAACTGGCGGAGGCGCAGGATCTGCCGGACGGTGCCGACAAGACGAAGGCGATCAAGGCGTTGATCGCACGTCGGACGGCTGCACACAAGAACATCCAGGACACTGCACTGCGTCAGCTATCGAAGAAGTGAGCCTGACCCTCACGCCAGGGCGTCGACGATCGGGCGGAACTTCACCCTCGTCTCGAGCATCTCGGTCTCGGGGTCGCTGCCGGCGACGATGCCCGCACCGGCATGAGCAGTGAACGGGATGTCGTCGCGACCGCCCGGCGGGATCGCCGACAGGTCGAACTGCGCGCAGCGCAGCGCGATTGCCCACTCGCCATCACCGGCGGCGTCGATCCAGCCGACCGGTCCCGCGTACAGCCCCCGATCGAACGGCTCGAGCCGGCGGATGACGTCCATGGCGACCTGGGTCGGAGTGCCGGCGACGGCGGCGGTGGGATGCAGTGCCCCGAGCAGGTCGAGCGCCGACGCCGCGTCGCTCAGCGTCCCCTCCACGTCGGTGGCGAGGTGCCAGACATTCGGCAGCTTGAGGGTGAACGGCTCCTCCGCGGCGACGAGCGCCGACGTGTGCGGGCGCAGCGAACGCAGCACCGACTGCACCGCGTACTCGTGCTCGTCGAGGTCCTTCACGCTGGTCGCGAGGGCGAGGGATGCCGCCGTGTCGGCGTCGGCATCCGCACCGCGCGCGGTGGTGCCCGCCAGGACCCGGGCCGTGACCGTGCCGCCCGCGACGGTCACGAGCGTCTCGGGGCTCGCGCCGATGAGTCCGTCGACGGCGTACGTCCACGTGTCGGGGTAAGCGGTCGAAAGCGCGCGCACCAGCCGGCGCAGGTCTGCGCCGGGCGGCACGGTGCCCGCGATGTCTCGGGCAAGCACCACCTTCTCGACCTCCCCGGCGGCGATCGCGTCGAGGCCTGCGCGCACGGCTGCCTGGTAGCCCTCCGGGGTGAGGGTGCCGGGGCCGAGCGTCGGCGCCCAATGCGCGCCGAACGGCGTGGGCCGCGGTGCATCGGCCGTCGGGGCGGACCCGAGCCCGACGTGCGTGATCCAGGCGTGACCGCCGCGACGGCCGATGAGCACCTCGGGCACGCGCAGCGTGCCGCTGCGGCCCGACCGGGCGTCGAACGGGAGCGCGCCGAAGGCGACGAGTCCGGTGCCGGGCAGTCCGACGGGGTCGTCGACCTCGGCGTTGTCACAGACCCCGCGCCACCAGCGTGCCGCCTCGGCCGCGGTCGAGGCCGTCATCTCCGCCACAGCGGAACCGCCGACCATGACATCGCCCCGTCGCGACCACACGAGCGGATCACGCGGCGATGTCAGCTCAAGCAGTTCCTCGACCGTGCCCGGATCGACCTCGCGGGTCACGACGCACAGCTTGACGGGCGGCAGAGCGGAACTCACCTGTCCAGCCTACGACCGGTGGCCGCGGCGACCGCGCCGCGCCGCGTGCCACACTCGGGGGATGGACGAGCGACCCGCACCCGGAACGCGTCTGCGGTTCGTCTGGCGCAAGTGGGACGGGTCGCCGCACTGGGTGCACGACTGCCGGTATCTCGGTGCCGACGCGCATGGTGACTGGTTCGGGCAGCATCCGGGGTGGGGGAGTGCTCGCCCCGGCCGGGAGTTCGTCGCGGAGTTCGGCAACGTCACCCTGCTCCCACCCGGTGGCACCTGGGCGCTCACGATGAACGCGCCGCCGCATCCCACCCGCGTCTACATCGACCTCGCCTGGGATGCCGGATGGCGCGACGGCGTACCCGGCGGCATCGACATGGACCTGGATGTCGTCGACCACGCCGGCCGCGGCATTTGGATCGACGACGTCGACGAATGGGAGGAGCACAGTGTCGCGTACGGATACCCGCCATCGGTGATGGCGCGGCTCGAAGCGACCGCCGATGAACTGCTTCGCGCGGTCACCGCGCACGAGCCGCCCTTCGATGCGCGCACCGCCCGCCATTGGCTCTCGGTGCTCGACCGACCCGCCGAGTACCCGGGTCCCTCGGTGACCTAGGCTCGAACCGTGACTGCAGAGCCGAACCGCGCCGATCTCGGCAAGGACCCCTCCCGCGTGAGCGGCATGTTCGATGAGGTCGCCGCAGGCTACGACCGCACCAACACGGTGCTCAGTCTCGGCAACGACAAGCTGTGGCGCATCGCGACCACGAGGGCGATCGACCCGAGGCCGGGGCAGCGCATCCTCGATCTCGCGGCAGGCACGGGCGCCAGTTCGGTCTCGCTCGCCCGCGGCGGCGCCGACGTCGTCGCGGCCGACTTCTCGCGGGGCATGATCGCCGAGGGGCGTCGTCGGCACGGCGGCATCCCGAATCTCTCGTTCGAGCAGGCCGACGCGACGGCCCTTCCGTTCGACGACGACGAGTTCGACGCGGTGACCATCTCGTTCGGGTTGCGGAATGTCATCGAGCCCAAGGTCGCGCTGGCAGAGATGCTGCGGGTGACCGCGCCCGGTGGGCGGGTCGTCATCTGCGAGTTCTCACACCCGCCGTCGCGTGCGTTCGCCGCGCTCTACGGCTTCTACAACAACCGCGTCCTGCCCGTCGTGGCGCGCGCCTTCAGCTCGAACGCCGTGGCGTACGACTACCTGAACGAGTCGATCCGGGACTGGCCCGACCAGCGCACGTTGGCAGGGTGGATGCGCGAGGCAGGATGGTCGGATGTCGCACACCGCAACCTGTCGGGCGGCATCGTCGCACTGCACCGGGGAACCAAGCCCGGCGCAGTGACCGGCCGCTGACCGTCGTCGGCGCGGCCCGGTAGGCTGGAAGGGTGACTCCGAGCCCTTCCGCGCCCGGCTCGCAGCTTGCGGGCCGCATCGGCATGACCGAGCGCATCCTCGCGGGCCCGAAGCAGCGCAAGCTCCTGCGAACCGTCGAAGACGGACTCGAACGCGTCGAAGCGGCGCTCGCGGTGGAGCTCAGGGTGACCGATGCCCTCGCCGACGCAACCACCCGCTACCTGTACGAGGCCGGCGGCAAGCGACTGCGACCCATGCTCGCGATCCTCACGGCACAACTCGGCAACGGCACCACCGATCACGTCATCTCGGGCGCCGCGGCCTTGGAGATCACTCATCTCGGCTCGCTGTACCACGACGACGTCATGGACGGTGCCGACACCCGCCGCGGCGTGCCCAGCGCACACGCCGTCTGGGGCAACAACGTCGCGATCCTCACGGGCGACCTGCTCTTCTCCCGCGCCAGCCAGCTCATGGCCCAGATCGGGGAGCGCGCGATCCGTCTGCAGGCCGACACCTTCGAGCGGCTCGTGCTCGGCCAGATGCACGAGACGCTCGGCGCGCAGGCCGGCGATGACCCGGTCGACTTCTACATCCAGGTGCTCGCCGATAAGACCGGCTCGCTGATCGCGGCCGCAGCGCAGGTCGGCGTCCTCTTCTCGGACGCGCCGGCTGCGTACGAGCAGGCGGTGCTGGACTTCGGCGAGAAGGTGGGTGTCGCCTTCCAACTGCTCGATGACGTCATCGACCTGTCAGCCGACGCCGAAGAGACCGGCAAAGTGCCCGGCACCGATCTGCGTGCCGGTGTGCCGACCATGCCGTACCTGCTGCTCGGCCGCGCCGATGACCCCGCGTCACGCTCGCTGAAGGCGACGATCGACGACGGTGTCGCCCGCATCGCCGACGGTGCGGATCCGGCGATCCTCGACGAGCCGCTCGGGCGCCTGCGAGAGCACGGTGCCACGGAGGCGACACGGCGACTGGCCGTCGAGTGGTCGGAAGCGGCCGTTGCCGCGCTCGAGGCACTGCCCGACGGGCCGGTCCGCGAGGCGCTCACCCGGTTCGCCCAGGTCGTCGTCGACCGTTCCCACTGACCCGCGCGACGCTCGTCCCGCGCCCTTCGGAAGGACTCCAATGACCAAGCTCAGGCTGGCCATCGTCGGCGCGGGACCCGCCGGCATCTACGCGGCCGACATCCTGTTGAAGGCGGAGCGCAAGTTCGATGTGTCGATCGACCTGTTCGACCACCTTCCGGCGCCCTACGGGCTGGTACGGTACGGTGTCGCCCCAGACCACCCGCGCATCAAGGGCATCATCAACGCGCTGCGCGAAGTGCTGGACCGGGGTGATATCCGCATCTTCGGCAACGTGCACTTCGGAACCGACATCACGCTCGACGACCTCAAGCGGCACTACAACGCCGTCATCTTCGCCACCGGGGCGGTCCGCGACGCCGACCTCGACATTCCGGGCATCGAGGCGAACGGTTCGTACGGTGCGGCCGACTTCGTGAGTTGGTACGACGGGCACCCCGACTACCCTCGCGAATGGCCGCTCGATGCCGAGTCGGTCGCCGTCATCGGCAACGGCAATGTCGCGCTCGATGTGGCGCGCGTGCTCGCCAAGCACGCCGATGACCTGCTGCCCACCGAGATCCCCGCGAACGTGTACGAAGGTCTGAAGGCGTCGCCGGTCACCGATGTGCACGTGTTCGGCCGCCGCGGCCCCGCCCAGGTTAAGTTCACCCCCCTCGAGCTGCGAGAACTCGGCGAACTGCGCGACGTCGACATGGTCGTCTACGACGAGGACTTCGACTACGACGAGGCCTCGAAGGCGGCGATCGCCTCGAACAAGCAGGTCATGGTGATCGACCGCGTGCTGCAGTCCTGGCGGCAGCGCCCCAGCGTGAACAACGCGGGTGGTGAGGCCTCACGCCGACTCCACCTGCACTTCTACGCCAAGCCTGTCGAAGTGCAGAAGGATGCCGAGGGCAACGTCTCGTCGTTCGTCTATGAGCGCACGCGACCCGACGGCGAGGGTGGTGTGGAGGGCACCGGTGAGCTGCGGACGGTCCAGATCGGTCAGCTCTACCGGGCCGTGGGGTACTTCGGCTCACCGTTGGAAGGTGTGCCATTCGACAAGAAGCACGGCGTCATCCCGAACCACGAGGGTCAGGTGCTGCGCAAGAGTTCGAACGAGCGTGTGCCCGGCGTGTACGCGACCGGGTGGATCAAGCGCGGTCCCGTGGGGCTGATCGGCCACACGAAGTCTGATGCGATGGAGACGGTCCGGCACCTGATCAACGATCAGGGGTCGTGGTGGAGCCCGGAGGATCCCTCCGAGGCGGCAGTCGTCGAACTGCTCGCCAGCCGGGGTGTCGCGTGGACTGACCTCGAAGGCTGGCACCGACTCGACGAGCACGAGATCGCGCTCGGTGCACCGCACGATCGTGCCCGAGTCAAGGTCGTCGAACGCGACGAGATGGTCTCGATCTCGCGCGGCGAGTAGCTCCGGAGCGCCGCGTCCGCCCCACCGCGTACGCTGACGGCATGGTCTGGTCGCCCGACATCCTGGGAGCCGGGTTCGAGCAGGTGACGCTCGAACTCGACGGCGCCAAGCCCGCGGGGGCGGTCGCGACCCTCGTGCGCCGGATGCCGTCGTTCACCGCCGCGCTCACCGGAGCGTTGCGTGATGTCGACGTGCTGTACGTGCACGGCTGGTCGGACTACTTCTTCCAAACCGAACTGGCCCGCTTCTGGACCCGTCTTGGTGCGCGCTTCCATGCGGTCGATCTGCGCGGGTACGGTCGGAGCCTGCGCGACGGGCAGACACCGGGGTACGTCGCCGACCTCGACGAGTACGACCTCGACATCGGTGCAGCACTCGTCGCGATGGGTCACGATCCTGCGGTGCGCGGCGGTCGTCGGCGCAAGCTCGTGCTGATGGGTCATTCGACCGGCGGTCTGACGCTCACGCTCTGGACGTCACGGCATCCGGGCGTCGCCGACGCGCTGGTGCTCAACAGTCCGTGGCTCGAACTGCAGGTGGGTGGCCTCGCGCGCCAAGCGCTCGCGCCGCTCGTCCAATGGCGGGCCGCGGTTGATCCGTTGGGGACGCACCCCGAGGTCGACCTCGGGTTCTACACCCGGGCGCAGACCGAGATCGGCGCACTGCCAGTGCCCGAGTACCGTGCGGCGTGGCGGCCCGAGCGTGGCTTTCCGACGCATCCCGGCTGGCTGGCGGCGATCGTGCGCGGCCACGCCCGGATCGCTGCGGGTGTGGATGTCGGGTGCCCGACGCTCGTCATGCTGTCGACCCGCACCACGACGCCCGTGCAGTGGAACGAGGCCATGACGCGTTCTGACTCCGTGCTCGTCGTCGACGACATCGCGAAGGCGGCGACCCGCATCGGACGGGCCGTGACGATCGTGCGGATCACCGACGGCATCCACGACCTGTTCCTGTCGCGCCCGGAGCCGCGTGCGGACGCGTACGCGCAGCTCGAGCGCTGGCTGCGCCGCGGCGCGCTGCGCTGACCCGTCGGGTCCGCTGCTTGTTCGCGGGGAGGGTTGCGTCACCGGGCTGCGCGATCAGGGGTTCATGGACATCAGCGAAGGACGCCGACATGGCAGCCAGATGGATCGAGCTGTTGACCGGACCGCTCGAACAGCAGAAGCAGAAGCAGCCGGCGCTCGAAGAGGTCTTCCTGGCGCGCGTCGAGCGGGGGTGCCGCGGGCTCCCCGCGCTGAGGAGCCCGCGTCGTTCGTCAACCGGACGCGCCCTTGCGCGGCTTGATGAACGCTCGGGATTGCGCGCTCGCGCGCTTCTCGGCGCGCTTCTGCTTCGGCGACGACTGCGCCACTTTTTTGGCGTCGCGCGCACGCGGTGACCTGCCTGACATGATGCCTCACTTCCCCTGATTGGCTGGCGGGTGAACCCCCGACCATAGCCGCCTTCCAGAGAATGTCAACTCGCGACCCCCTTGCACAAAAAAATCCGCTGACTTGCCTTTTTTTGCAACCGGGCTATGGTGATGACCATGACCACGAACACCTGTCGCCACCGTACGGAGCGTCTCATCGACGCCTCCGTCGTGACGGCAGTGGCCGACGTCGCTGGCGCACGCCACGAGGTGCTCCCGCCCCGGCAGAGCGTCGCGGGTGGCTTGTCCACGCCGCTCGCCTGGGGCGCCGCGCCTCCGTGAGACTGGTTCCGTCGAACCGGTCGAACCGGACACCCCATCGCGTCGCACCTGCGGCGCGATTTTGTTTATCCAGGAGGATTCATGACCATCGAAACGCCCGACACCGTCCCGATCGCTGCACTGCAGCGCGAGCTCGAGCGGCAGCTCGACGAGCGGCTGTTGGCGATACAGGAACTCCAGCCGTTCGCTGCGCCAAGCGTCGACCCGGTCGCCTACCAGGCCACGGCATCCCACCGCCTCGCCGTCGACCAGATCACCGCGGCGCTCAACCGTATCTCTGCCGGCACGTACGGACGCTGCGTCCGGTGTGGGAACCAGATCGCGCCCGCGCGACTCGAGGTGCTGCCGTCCGCGGCCGCCTGCATCGAATGTCAGAGCCATGCTGAAGCCGCATAGTCGCAAGCCGGTCGCCATCCCGTCTTTCAAGCCGATCACCGCCCGGCTGTTGTCAGGTGCCGGCGAGATCATGCGCCTGCGAGGTACCCGCCGTGACACCCACCGCCGACTCGCGCACGACGGCTCGGAGTCGCCGCCCGGCCCCCCAAGCGGCTCCGCCCTGCCCGGCCAGACCCCGAGCACGTTCCGCGGCACGACCGCGCGCTTCATCGCGTACGGCTGACGATGCCGTCTCAGCGAGCGCGAGCGAAGATGCGGCACGCGAACAGATGGTTGACGCGTGGTTCCGCTGGATGGGACAACGCAAGCGCGTCGCGCTCGTCACGGCCTCGAACGACGAAGCGGATGCGGTCAACCAAAGCATCCAGCAACGTCGCATCGACATCGGGCAGCTCTCGACTCGCAAGATCGCACTCGGTCGCGCGTGCCCCTGGCGTTCCCCGTCGCAGTGGAGTCGCGACTGCGTGCGCGTCATTCGCCGTTCGTACTCTTAGAGGCGGCAATGATCGCTCGGAGGGCGTGGTTGTCGTCTTCGAGCTGGATGATCTGGCGTGCTCCGGCGAGGTTGACGCCTTCCGCGAGGAGGCGAACGACGCGCCGAAGCACGTCGACGTCGGCGTCGCTGTATCGCCGTGTCCCGCCCGCGCTGCGGGCTGGGTCGACGAGTCCGCGGGACTCATACAAGCGGAGGGTTTGAATGCCCACGCCCACCAGCTCCGCGGCGATCGCGATGCTATACACCCCCCGCGTCCGGCCCGGGTCTCGATCCGGTTCCGACATCACCGCTCACCTCCGACGTTCACTGAGAACAGTACTTGCATTGCTGTCCAAGTTGAGGTACAAAATCTACTGCATTCGATATAGATCGTCGAATGTCGACCAGTACATGTGAACAGGAGGAGATCCGAAATGCTGCTGCAACACGACCCGTTCCGCGACCTCGACCGCCTCACACAGCAGGTCTTCGGAACCGTCAGCCGCCCGTCGAGCATGCCGCTTGACGCGTGGCGCGAGGGCGACCAGTTCGTCGTCGAACTCGACCTGCCCGGCATCGAGCCGGACAAGCTCGACATCGATGTGGAACGCAACGTCCTCACCATCCGAGCCGAACGCCTGAGCCGGATGCCGGATGCCGCGAACTCCGTCGCCGCCGAACGCACCTGGGGTGTTTTCAGCCGACAGCTCGTTCTCGGGGACTCGCTCGATACTGAGCACGTCGATGCCGACTACACCGCCGGGGTGCTGCGCCTGCGCATCCCGATCGCTGAGCGCGCCAAGCCGCGCAAGATCGGCATCACCAGCGGCGACAAGATCGTCCAGCAGGAGAACCGCAGCATCGACGCGTGACCGCGTCCGCGATCGCAGGCGACCTCGCCGCGATCATGGCCGCCTCCGCAGCAAGGACCACGCGTGAGGGGTCTCGTCCGCACGACGGGAGAGACCCCTCACCGCGCGGCACACGCGACCTCAGAAACCCACAAGAGAAGGAGGATCCGACATGGACGCGCCGGAACGCCTCGCCGCACGACTCCTTCACGCGATTGTCGCCGACGACGTCGACGCCGTCAGCGACCTCGTCGTAGAAATCGAAGACAGCGCCTACGCCGGGCTCGTCGCGACAGGCCTGGCGCAGTCATACATCAACGAGCTGCTCAAGACCACCCGACGCGAACCACTTCTGCGCGCGCTCGAGGCACGAATCCTCGCACTGACCGACATCGCCGAGCAGGCGAACAGCAGCCCGGAATGATGACCAGCCTCGCACCCGCAATGGGCGTCTCGAATGCGCCGAGGATTCCTGGTAGCACGTCAGAAAACCTCGCTACGCCTGATCAGCGAAGGCGTCGGTGATGAACGTCTCAACGCCCGACTAGGCCTACCGGTAGTTGACGAACTGCAGATCGACGTCGAGGTCGGCGGCCTTGAGCAGACGCTGCACCTCTTGCAGGTCGTCGCGCGACTTCGACTGCACGCGCAGCTCGTCGCCCTGGATCTGCGACTTGACCGACTTCGGGCCCTCGTCGCGGATGATCTTGCCGATCTTCTTGGCGTTCTCCTGCGAGATGCCTTCCTTCAGCGTCGAGACGATGCGGTATTCCTTGCCGCTGGCGTGCGGGTCGCCCGAGTCGAGCGACTTCAGCGAGATGCCGCGCTTGATGAGCTTCGACTGGAACACGTCGAGCACGGCCTTCGCGCGCTCTTCGCTGTTCGCCTTGATGAGGATCGCCTCGCCGCTCCACTCGACCGACGCATCGGTGCCCTTGAAGTCGTAGCGCTGCTCGACCTCCTTGCGCGCCTGGTTGAGCGCGTTGTCCGCCTCCTGGCGGTCGATCTTGGAGACGATGTCGAACGAAGAGTCAGCCATGCCGAGGAGTCTACCGAGCCGCGTCCCGGCCGGGTCGTAGGGTGTGGGCATGACAACGCCCCCCGTGTCCGTGACTGCGCAGCGCGCCTGGGGCGTCGTCGCCGTCATCGTCGCGTGCCTCAGCATCGTGCCGGGCATCGCCGTGCTCGCGCTGACCGCGACGGTCGACGAGAACTTCGTGTGGTTCCTGTTCGCCGCGCTGCCGATCGCGATCCTCGGCGGGGCACTGGCCGCTGTGCTCGGCATCGTCGGGCTCGTCATCGCGTTCACGCGCAAGGCCGGCTACGTATGGCCGATCGTCGGCACCGTGCTGGGGCTCATCGTCGCCATTGCGCTGTTCATCTGGGCGAGCGGCTGACCGCGCCCGGTTTCGTAGACTGACCGCATGCAGGCCCTCACCGAACACGAGGTGCGGGCGGTGCTCGTCAACGCATCGGACGACGAGCGGGACCGACTCGCGCTGCCATTGGACTTTCCTCTCGTCGAGTGGGACCACCTCGACTTCTTCGCGTGGCGCGATCCTCGCACGCGTGGTCGCGGCTACCTCGTCGCCGAACTCGACGGCGCCGCGACCGGCATCGTGCTGCGCGCCGGTGGCGGTTCGTCGCATGCGCACCCGGCGATGTGCAACCTCTGCCACACGATGCAGCCGGGCGATCAGGTTGCGCTGTTCACGGCGCGCAGAGCCGGGGATGCCGGAGACCGAGGCGACAGCGTCGGCACGTACATCTGCGCAGACCTGTCGTGCCACGAGAACGTGCGGCTCGCGGCGCCGCTCGCGCCGGGCGAGATCCGGGCGAGCGTGGACCGTCGCATCGACGGCACGAAACACCGGATCGAGGCGTTCGTGGAGCGCATCGCCGAGCCGTGACGGGCATGGTTTTCGCACTGCTGAACGTGCGGCTAAGATAGGTACTCGCGCCTCCGGTCGACTGCACAAGCCGGGCGGGTGCGCCTGGCGAGTTACCCAAGTGGCCAAAGGGATCTGACTGTAAATCAGCCGTCTTCGACTTCGGGGGTTCGAATCCCTCACTCGCCACCGATTGTGAAGGGCTCCGCGAATGCGGGGCCCTTCGTCGTTCCGCGCTGTCTCCGTGCCAGGATGGTCGCAGCGGCGACGCCGCGGGGGAGGAACAGGCAATGAGTGAACCGATCACCAGTCCGTCATCGTCGAAGCTGCTGCGCGCGGCCATCTGGGTCGCGATCGGCGCGCTGATCGCGGCGGCGGTCGTCTGCGTCGTGTGGGTGCTGATCGGGGATGCCGACGGCATGATCGGCAAGGCGTTCCTCACGATCCTCTTGCTCGCCGCGTTCGCGGGGATCTCGATCCTCGAGGCCAGCCTGGCATCGCGCCGACCTGCATGGCTGGCGCTTGCGAGCATGACGTCGTGGGTCGTGATCCTGCTGCTCGGCGCGTTCCTCATCTGGATGCCGTACGACGGTTTCATGGGCGGCTTCGACCGGTTCTCGAAGTTCTTCTTCATGGTCGTGATCGTCCAACTTGCCCTGTTGCACGTGTGGCTGTTCACGAAGGCGTACCTGCGCCACCAGACGACCTTCACGAGCATCGTCACGTATGTGACCATCGCCCTCGTCGTGATCCTCGTCGTGCTGCTCGTCCTGCCGCTCATGCTCGACGAGTACACCGACTTCGGCGACCTGTACTGGCGCATCGTGGTCGCCCTCGCGATCCTCGCCGCCGTCGGCACGGCACTCGTGCCGCTCGTCAATGCGCTCTTCGCGCCGCGCACGCCCAAGCCCGTCGCCCAGGCCGTGCCGCAGCCCGGGCCGGTCGCCTGGCCCACCTACGCCGACGGACGTACCCCGCTGCCGGTCATGCCCGACGGCGCGCCCGACTGGAACGCCTACTACACCGGCCAGCCGACCTTCCCGCAGGGCGCTCCGCAGGCGGCGCCCGCACCGGCCGCGATCGAACAGCCGTCGGTGCCTGCCGCTCCGCCGCTGCCCGATCCCGTCCAGCCGCCCGCCGCACCCGACGCGCAGCCCGGATACCAGAGCTATCCGCCGCCGCCCGCGCCGCCGCGCTGAGCGGCGAGCCCACACAGCTGATGCGAGCCCACACGATTCTGCGTCCGGAATCGTGTGGGCTCGCGAATAGTGCGAGGGCTCGCGAACCTGGGGCTGAGGGGTCGCGAGTGACGGTCAGCGCGCGAGGATTTCGCGCGCGGCCATCGCCGCGTTGTGGCCCCCGATGCCGCTGACGGCACCGCCGCGGCGCGCGCCCGACCCGCACACCAGGATGCGAGGGTGCGCGGTGGCGACGCCCCAGCGTTGCGCGGGCGTCTCGAGCGCCTCATCGTCACCGGCCCACGGCCACGACAGCGACCCGTGGAAGATGTCGCCGCCGCGCATGGCCAGCGACTCCTCGAGGTCTGCCGTGGTCCTCGCTTCGATGCACGGGCTGCCGTCGGGCGCTTCATAGAGCACATCGGAGATCGGCTCCGCGAGCACGGCGTCGAGTGAGCGCTGCGCCGCGGTGAGGAGGTCGTCGCGAACGCGGTCGCGGTCCACGCCCGTTGTGAGCCGGTGCGGCACCTGCAGACCGAACAGGGTCAGTGTGTGGGCGCCTTCTTCTCGCAGCCGAGGCGAGAGGATGCTCGGGTCGGTGAGGGAGTGGCAGTAGATCTCGGCGGGGAGCGGATCGGGGATGCCACCGCCTGCGGCCGTGGCATGCGCGGCGTCGAGCTGCGTGAGCGTCTCGTTGATGTGGAACGTGCCGGCGAACGCCGCTTCGGGCGCGACCGACTCATCACGCAGCCGGGGGAGTCGCCGCAACAGCATGTTCACCTTCACCTGCGCGCCCTCGGGGCGTTCGGCGCCGAGGGCATCGCCGCCGCCCGCGGCAAGCAGGTCGTCGAGCACGGCGGGGCCGACGCCGGCGAGCACGAGGCGGGCAGGGATCACCTCCCCGCTGTCGAGTGTCACCTCGCCGTCGGGGGTGATGGCGGAGACGGTGACGCCGGTGCGAAGGTCGGCGCCGGCATCCCGAGCGGCCCGCTCGAGCGCGCCGCTCACCTGCCCCATGCCGCCGACGGGCACGTCCCAGTCGCCGGTGCCGCCGCCGATCACGTGATAGAGGAAGCAGCGGTTCTGCCGCAGCGACACGTCGTCGGCCGTTGCGAAGGTGCCGATCAGTCCGTCGGTGAGGGCGATGCCGCGGGCGATGTCCGTCTCGAGCGAGTCGCGCAGCAACGTGCCGAGCGGGGTTTCGACGACACTTCGCCACAGGTCGTCGTCCGCAGTCAGGGCACGGACGTCGCCTGCACGACGCAGCGGTTCGGTGACGGTGGGGAACAACGTGCGCGACAGCGGCAGCATCCGCTGCGAGAACGCGGCGAATCGGGCCGCCTCGTCTGCATCCCCGGTCGTGCGCAGGAACGATGCGGCGGTCGCCGACGCGTCGCCGTTGTCGACCAGGATGCCGCGTGCCGGGTCGTGCGGGTCGGGCGTGTACGACGAATAGCGTCGGCGGCGAAGCTCCAGTGAGATGCCGAGGTCATCGAGGATGCGGCGGGGGAGCAGGCTCACCAGGTAGGAATAGCGCGACAGTCGCGCATCGACGCCTGCCCAGGGGCGCTCCGACACGGCCGCCCCGCCGACGTGGTCCAATCGCTCCAGCACGACGGTGCTGAGCCCCGAGCGGGCGAGGTAGGCGGCGGCGACGAGGGCGTTGTGGCCTCCGCCGACGATGACGACGTCGTGGATGGGTGGGGCGGCGCTCATGGCACCACGGTAGTGCGCGTAGCGTGGAGGCATGGTGGATGCCCCCGACCTGTTGCCGCTCGCTCTCGAGATCGCTCGTGAGGCAGGTGCGCTCGCCCGCCGCAGGCGATCGGAGGGGGTGTCGATCGCCGCGACGAAGTCGACGATCGCCGACATCGTCACCGAGGCTGATCGCGAGGTCGAGCAGCTCGTGCGCGACCGTCTGGCCGCAGCGCGCCCGGGTGACGGTTTCCTCGGCGAGGAGTCCGACGCCGCGCGCAGTGAGACCGGCGTGACGTGGGTCGTCGACCCGATCGACGGCACCGTGAACTACGCCTACGGCATCCCCCATTACGCAGTGAGCATCGCCGCCGTCACCGGTGAGCCCGACGCCCGCTCGTGGCGCGCCGAAGTCGGCGTCGTGCACAATCCGGCGACCGGCGAGCTGTTTCACGCGACGCGCGGCGGCGGCGCGTGGCTCGGCGAGCAGCGCCTCGCGGTGAGCGAACCGGGCCCCGCCGGCGCGCTCGTGGCGACCGGATTCGGCTACGACCCTGCGACCCGCGCGGGCGATCTCGACCGTGTGACCCGCGCGTTCGAGTTGGCGCGCGACATCCGTCGTGCAGGGGCCGCCTCACTCGATCTCGCGTTCGTCGCGGCCGGCCGGCTCGACGCGTACTTCGAGCGGGGGCTGTACCCGTGGGATCACGCCGCCGGCGGCCTGCTCGTCCTCGAAGCGGGCGGGCGCATGGGTGGTCAGCCCGACGGGGCGCCCGGGCGGACGATGACGCTCGCGGCCGCGCCTGAACTGTTCGAGCGACTCGCCGCGGTCATATATCGGTGAGTCGTCCATGGCATTCCCAGGCGGATGCCGATAGTGTTTACCCGATCGTTACCTTTGCCGGCCCGACGGTGAAGTGATCGAAGCCCCCGATGAAGCCCATCCGAGACCCCCGCTCGGCTGAACGACGAGAGCCTGCCCTTTGACCCTCGCCCCCCGACCGGCTGACGCCGCGCCCACGCGCCGCTCCAGCCGTCTCGCTGCCACTGCGCCCGTCGCGCAGGCTGCGATGACGCGCGCGGAATGGCGTCGGCAGCAGGCGGGTGCGCAGGTCGAGACGACGGCATCCGTTGTCGATGCCCCCGTCGTCGAGGCCCAGAACGAGGCATCGCCCGCGGTCGAAACGCCGATCGTCGACGCGACCGCACAGGCCGCCGTCATCGCGACCGTCATCGCCTCAGCCGGCACTCACGGTGACGTGACCGCACAGGTCCCCGCACGTCCCCTCCGACGCCGGGCTCGCACCATCGCGACGCCCGGCGATTCTGTGCCCGCTCCCGCCGCGCAGGAACTGGCGCACGACGAGCCCGTCCTCGAACCCGTCGTCGTGCCGGCGACGTTCGCCGGACAGTCCGAATGCAGCGTCGACGAGTTCGAGCGCGCCGCACGGCTCTTCTCCTTCACGGGTGAGGTTCCGGTCCGCACGGCCGCGAGCGCACCGACCGAGTTCGTTCCCGCCGTGCACCTGGCGCCGCGCCGTCGCATCTCGGGGCGCGCGATCGCCGGCCGCATCACCGCGGCATCCTTCTCGATCGGCGTCATGGGTGTGGTCGGGCTGCTCGCCTTCGGCACCGCAGGACCCGCCGCGCTCGCTGCGTCGTCGGCATCCACCGACATCCGCGCCGTCGGCACCGCCGCGACCGAAGAAGAAGCCGACATCCAGGCGTACGTCACCGCGTCGGACACCGAGGCGCTCGCGCTCAACCGCACCGACACCTACAACGTCGCCTCGCTCGCCGACCTCGCCGCAGAAGCCGGCGTGACGCAGTTCGCGAACACCTGGGTGAACAACCCGAACGCCGACGTGCAGTGGCCCTTCGAGGTCGGCGTGCCGATCTCGGCCGCCTACGGCTCGTCGAGCTACCTCGCGACGTTCGCGTCGGCACACAACGGCGTCGACCTCACGCCCGGCGCCGGCGCCGAGATCCATGCGATCGCCGACGGCACCGTCCGCATCGCGACGGAGGCCGGCGGCGACTACGGCGTCAACGTCATGATCGACCACGTCATCGACGGCGAGATCGTCTCGACCCGGTACGCGCACATGCAGTACGGCTCGCTGAACGTCGCGCCCGGCGACACCGTGAGCGTCGGCGACGTGCTCGGAACGGTCGGCGCGACCGGCAAGGTGACCGGTGCGCACCTGCACTTCGAGGTGCTGCTCGGTGGCACCACCCGGGTCGACCCGATGGCGTGGATGTTCGAGCACGCGGGGAGCTGACCTCGATTCGTCGGGACGCCGCGTGGGTGGTATTCTCGATGAGTTGTCCGCACGCGGGCAGCACGCCCCGATAGCTCAGTGGCAGAGCACTTCCATGGTAAGGAAGGGGTCGTCAGTTCAATCCTGACTCGGGGCTCGCACACCACCTTCGGGTGCGTCGCGGCAGGGTAGCTCAGTTGGTGAGAGCGCACGACTCATAATCGTGAGGTCGCGGGTTCAAGCCCCGCTCCTGCTACAGATGAGAACCCCCGATTTATCGGGGGTTTTGTCGTTCGCCGCCCGCGACGGGCGATGGTTCGCATCGACGCGCAACCCTGGCGCCCGGCGCCGTCAGCGGGCATGCTCGGGCTATGAGCACACCGGTGTGGATCACGAACGAAGCACTCATCGCCTGGGTGGAGGAGATGGCCGAGCTGTGTACGCCGGCCGACATCCACTGGTGCGACGGGTCGGATGAAGAGTACGAGGCGATGTGCGAGGAGCTCGTCCAGGCCGGCACGTTCATCCGCCTCAATCCCGACAAGCGCCCGAACAGCTTCCTCGCACGCAGTGATGCGAGCGACGTCGCCCGCGTCGAGGAGCGCACCTTCATCTGCTCGCGCAGCGAGGAGGATGCCGGACCCACCAACAACTGGATGGACCCGCGCGAGATGCGCGGCATCCTCCGCGACCTGTTCGCCGGCTGCATGACCGGCCGCACGATGTACGTCGTCCCGTTCAGCATGGGGCCGCTCGGATCGCCGATCGCGCGCCTCGGCGTGCAGTTGACCGATTCGCCGTACGCCGTCGTGAGCATGAAGATCATGACGCGCATGGGCAAGGGCGCAGCCGAGGTCCTCGGCGCCGATGGCGACTTCGTGCCGTGCATGCATACGGTGGGAGCCCCGCTCGCGCTCGGCCAGCAGGATGTCGCGTGGCCGTGCAACCCCGACGAGAAGTACATCGTCCACTTTCCCGAGACCCGGGAGATCTGGTCGTACGGCTCCGGCTATGGCGGCAACGCGCTGCTGGGCAAGAAGTGCCTCGCGCTGCGGATCGCGTCGTCGATGGCGCGGGATGAGGGCTGGCTCGCCGAGCACATGCTCATCCTCGGGGTGACCGACCCGGAGGGGGAGAAGACCTACGTCGCCGCCGCGTTCCCGAGCGCCTGCGGCAAGACGAACTTCGCGATGCTGGTGCCGCCGCCGGCGTTCTCCGACAAGGGCTGGAAGGTCACCACGGTCGGCGACGACATCGCCTGGATCAAACCGGGCGATGACGGCAAGCTGTACGCCATCAACCCCGAATCCGGGTACTTCGGGGTCGCCCCCGGCACCTCCAACGCCACCAATCCGGCGGCCATGGCATCCGTGCGCAGCGACACGATCTTCACCAATGTCGCCCTCACCGACGACGGCGACGTGTGGTGGGAGGGGATGGACGGTGAGACACCGGCGCACCTGATCGACTGGCAGGGCAATGACTGGACGCCGGAATCCGGCACGAAGGCGGCCCACCCGAACTCCCGGTTCACCTCGCCGGCGACCCTCAACCCCGCCCTCGACGAGTCGTGGGACGACCCGGCCGGCGTCCCCATTCGCGCGTTCGTGTTCGGCGGGCGCCGAGCCGGCACCATTCCCTTGATCACGCAGAGCTTCAACTGGGCCTACGGCGTGTACATGGCGGCGACGATGGGCTCCGAGACGACCGCCGCGGCATTCGGTACGCAGGGTGTCGTACGCCGCGACCCGTTCGCGATGCTGCCGTTCGCGGGCTACAACATGGGCGACTACATCAACCACTGGCTCTCGTTCGGTCGGAAGGTGCCCAACCCGCCGCGCATCTTCCAGGTGAACTGGTTCCGCCGCGACGAGGACGGCACGTTCCTCTGGCCCGGCTTCGGCGAGAACATGCGAGTGCTGCAGTGGATCGTGGGCCGCGCCCGCGGCAAGGCGCACGCCGTCGAGAGCCCGCTGGGCTGGATGCCCCGCTACGAAGACTTGAACTGGGAAGGGCTGGACTTCTCGGATGCCGACTTCTTCACCTGCATGGCCATCAACCGCCGCGACTGGACGGCGGAGCTGCTGGAGGCCGAAGAGCTGTTCATGAAGCTCTACAACCGGCTGCCCAAGGAGATGGAGATGATCCGGTCGCTGACCACCAGCGCGCTGTGGCGTTCGCCGAAGATGTGGGAGATGGCCTCCGATCCGACCTGATGCGGCGAACCCGATGTCGGAGGTCCGGGGCTAGGATGAAACGTTCCTCCGTCGCCGTCTGGGAAGCTCGCGCATGCTCGGAAAACTCCTCGTCCGCTATCTGCGGCAGTACAAGCTGTTGCTCGCGGGCGTGCTGATCTTCCAGTTCGCCTCGGCGATGGCCTCGCTGTACCTGCCCCGACTGAACGCGGACATCATCGACAAGGGCGTCACCAACGGTGACACCGCCTACATCTGGTCGAACGGTGTGCTCATGCTCGGCATCGCCCTCGGCCAGATCGTCGCCTCGATCATCGCGACCTACTTCGCGGCGCGTGCGGCCATGAGCGTCGGTCGCGACATCCGCCGCGACGTCTTCCAGAAGGTGAGCGGCTTCAGCGAACGTGAGGTGTCGCGCTTCGGCCCCGGCACCCTCATCACGCGCAACACCAACGACGTGCAGCAGGTGCAGATGCTCGCGATGATGGGCGCCACGATGCTCGTCACCGCGCCCCTGCTGGCGATCGGCGGCATCATCATGGCGGTCCAGCAGGACGTCGGCTTGAGCTGGCTCATCGCCGTCTCGGTGCCGGTGCTGCTCGTGATCGCCGTGCTCATCATCAGCCGCATGGTGCCGCTGTTCCGCGCGTATCAGACCAAGCTCGACAACGTGAACCGCATCATGCGGGAACAGCTCACCGGCGTGCGCGTCGTGCGCGCGTTCGTACGTGAGCGCATCGAAGAAGACCGCTTCCGCGTCGCCAACACCGACATCATGGTCGTCGGCCGCAAGGTCGGTTCGCTGTTCGTGATCATGTTCCCGCTCGCGATGCTCGTGCTCAACGTGACCGTCGTCGGCGTGATCTGGTTCGGCGGCATCCAGGTCGATGCCGGCAACGTCGAGATCGGCACCCTGTTCGCCTTCATGCAGTACGTCGGTCAGATCCTCATGGGTGTGCTCATGGCGACGTTCATGACGATCATGATCCCGCGTGCCGCCGTGTCGGCCGACCGCATCGGCGAAGTGCTCGACAGTGATGACCGACTCGAGCGCCCGGCGCAGCCGATCACCGAGTTCACCGCTCCAGGCACCGTCGAGTTCGATGACGTCACCTTCACCTATCCCGGGGCCGACGTGCCGGTGCTGCAGGGCATCAGCTTCCGCGCCGCGCCCGGCGAGACCGTCGCGATCGTCGGCTCGACCGGGTCGGGCAAGTCAACGCTCGTCTCGCTGATCCCGCGCCTGTTCGACGCGACGGCGGGCGCTGTGCGCGTCGCCGGCGTCGACGTGCGTGAAGCCGATCTCGACCGGCTCTGGCAGGGCATCGGCTACGTGCCGCAGAAGGCGTTCCTGTTCACCGGCACCGTCGCCAGCAACCTTCGCTTCGGCAAGGAGGATGCGAGCGACGAAGAGCTCTGGCACGCCCTCGAGATCGCGCAGGGCAGGGAGTTCGTCGCCGAAATGGCCGGTGGCCTGGACGCGCGCATCGCGCAGGGCGGCACGAACGTCTCGGGCGGTCAGCGGCAGCGACTCTCGATCGCGCGGGCCGTCGTGCGACGCCCCGACGTGCTCGTGTTCGACGACTCGTTCTCTGCCCTCGACCTGACGACGGATGCCAGGCTGCGACAGGCGCTGTGGCGTGAGATGCCCGACATCACGAAGATCGTCGTCGCGCAGCGCATCTCGACGGTGACCGATGCGGACCGCATCGTCGTGCTCGAAGACGGCCGCATGGTCGGCCTCGGCACCCACGAAGAGCTGCTCGAGACCAGCGA
This sequence comes from Microbacterium sp. bgisy189, assembly GCF_965345345.1. Classification (GTDB taxonomy): domain Bacteria; phylum Actinomycetota; class Actinomycetes; order Actinomycetales; family Microbacteriaceae; genus Microbacterium. The sequence goes on from NZ_CBDRMZ010000001.1 coordinate 96,007, forward strand.
GACCTACCGCGAGATCGTCGAATCGCAGCTCGGAGTTGACGCATGAGCGCCGGGGAGAACGTGAACACGACCGAGACCCTCAGCGAAGACGAGAAGCTCGAGCTCGAACTCGCCGAGCAGGCGCGCCTGAACTCGGGCGATTGGGACAGTGTGGCACCGGGCAAGGCGTCGCAGTTCGGCCCCAGCTTCAAGCGCATGATCGGACTGCTGCGTCCGTCGGCGGCCGCGTTCGTCTTCGTGTCGATCCTCGGCGCCATCGGCGTCGTGCTCGCCGTCATCGCGCCGAAGGTGCTCGGTGCCGCCACCGACGTGATCTTCCAGGGGGTCTTCTCGACTGCGCTCGCCGACCAGTTCCCGGCGGGCACCTCGCAGGCCGATGTCGTCGCGGCGCTCGAGGCGGCCGGGCAGGGCGAGATGGCCAACATGGTCGGCGCCATGCAGAACTTCGAGGTCGGCGCCGGCGTCGACTTCGAACAGCTCAAGTGGATCGTCGTGGGCGTGCTGGCGATCTACGTCGGCTCCGCCATCCTCACCTGGCTGCAGGGCTTCGTCATCAACATCATCATGGTGCGCACGATGTGGCGTCTGCGTGAGGACGTCGAGGCGAAGATCAACCGTCTGCCGCTGTCGTACTTCGACAAGGTGCAACGCGGTGAGCTCATTTCGCGCGTCACGAACGACATCGACAACATCACCCAGACGATGCAGCAGTCGCTGTCGACGGCGATCACCAACGTGCTCACCGTCGTCGGCGTGCTCACGATGATGTTCTCCATCTCGTGGCAGCTCGCGCTCGTCTCGCTCGTCGCCCTGCCGCTCATGGGCGTCATCTTCGGCATCATCGGACCTCGCTCGCAGAAGGCCTTCGCGACGCAGTGGCGCAAGGTCGGGCGCCTCAACGCGCGTGTCGAGGAGTCCTTCTCCGGCCACGCGCTCGTGCGCGTGTACGGTCGCGAGGCCGACAGCCGCGAGAAGTTCCAAGAAGAGAACGAAGAGCTCTACCAGGCCGCGTTCAAGGCGCAGTTCCTCTCCGGCATGATCATGCCGGGCATGATGTTCATCGGCAGCCTCACCTACGTCGGCATCGCCGTCCTCGGTGGGCTCATGGTCGCAGCGGGGCAGCTGAGCCTCGGCAGCGTGCAGGCGTTCATCCAGTACTCGCAGCAGTTCACCCAGCCCCTGTCCGAGCTGGGCGGCATGGCCGCGGTCGTGCAGTCCGGCACCGCCTCGGCAGAGCGCGTGTTCGAACTGCTCGACGAGGACGAGCAAGACGCCGACGACGCAGACGGCCCCGAACTCGTCCCCGGCCCCGGTGTCATCGAGTTCGAGCACGTCTCGTTCGCCTACAGCCCCGACAAGCCGCTCATCCGCGACCTGTCGTTCCGCGTCGAGCCGGGTCAGACGGTCGCGATCGTCGGTCCGACCGGTGCCGGAAAGACCACGCTCGTCAACCTGCTGATGCGCTTCTACGAGCTCGACGGCGGGCGCATCCTGCTCGACGGGCAGGACATCGCCCAGCTCACGCGTGACGACGTGCGCTCACGCACCGGCATGGTGCTGCAGGACCCGTGGCTGTTCGCGGGCAGCATCCGCGAGAACATCCGCTACGGTCGCCAGTCCGCAACAGACGAAGAGGTCGCAGAGGCTGCTGTCGCCACCCGCGTCGACAAGTTCGTGCACTCGCTTCCTGAGGGCTATGACACGGTCCTCGACGAGGATGCGGCGAACGTGTCTGCGGGTGAGAAGCAGCTCATCACGATCGCGCGCGCGTTCGTTGCGCAGCCCGCGGTGCTCATCCTCGACGAGGCGACGAGCTCGGTCGACACCCGCACCGAGCTGCTGCTGCAGCACGCCATGTCGGCGCTGCGCGAAGGGCGAACCTCCTTCGTGATCGCGCACCGGCTGTCGACCATCCGCGACGCCGACCTCATCCTCGTGATGGAGCACGGTGACATCGTCGAGCAGGGCAACCACGACGAGCTCATCGCGCAACAGGGCGCCTACTGGCGGCTGTACCAGTCCCAGTTCGAGCATGCGATCGACGCGCAAGACGAGCCTGTCCTCGACCACGCTGACGAGTCCGCCGAGTCGGTGACTGACGAACTGTCAGGCGAGCAGACCGCCGCATCGGCAGCACCGGCGCCGAAGGTGCCGGAAGCGTGAGTCCGCTCGCGGGTGAGGGGTCCGATGTGCGCGAGCGCACGCCCCGGTTCATCATCACGTGCCTGGCCGTGGGCCTGGCGGCGGGACTGTTGTCGGGCCTGTTCGGCGTCGGCGGCGGCACGGTCATCGTTCCACTGCTCGTGCTCATCCTCGGCTTCGACCAGCGACTGGCCTCAGGCACGTCGCTGGCCGCGATCGTGCCGACTGCGAGCGTCGGCGTCGTCTCGTACGCGCTCAGCGACTCGGTCGCGTGGATTCCGGCGCTCGTCCTCGCCGCGGGGGCTGTCGTGGGAGCCCAGATCGGCACGTGGCTGCTCGCACGCCTCCCGCAGAACGCCCTGCGCTGGGGCTTCATCGGCTTCCTCGCCGTCGTCGTCATCATGCTCTTCATCGTCATCCCGTCGCGAGACGCGGGACTCGACATCGACGTGTGGTCGGGCGTCGGGCTGGTCGTGCTCGGTGTGATCACCGGCATCCTGTCGGGTCTGCTCGGCGTGGGTGGCGGCATCATCGTCGTTCCGGCGCTGATCCTGCTGTTCGGCACGAGCGACGTGATCGCGAAGGGCACCTCGCTGCTCATGATGATCCCGACGGCCATCTCGGGCACGATCGGCAACATCCGACGCAAGAACGTGGATCTGCCGGCCGCTGCGCTCATCGGCGTCGCGGCATGCACGACGACTGCGCTCGGCGCATGGATCGCACTGCACCTCGACCCGTTCGCCGCGAACCTGCTGTTCGCCGGCTTCCTCGTTTTCATCGCGACGCAGATGGCCGTCAAGGCGTGGAAGGGTCGGGGCGGCCGGTCGGCTCGGTAGGATCGGGGGGTGTCTGTGAACCCTGAGCTGGTGGGACGCGAGTTCCCGCCCACCGCCCCGTATCTCGTCGGACGAGAGAAGGTGCGCGAGTTCGCCCGCGCCGTCTTCGCGACCGACCCCCAGCACGAAGACACGACGGCAGCGCAGGCGCTCGGCTACGCCGACGTCGTCGCGCCGCCGACCTTCGCGATTGTCGTGCAAGATCTGACGCTGCAGCAGCTGCTGAACCTTCCGGACTCCGGCATCGTCCTCGAGCGCACCGTGCACGCCGAGCAGCGATTCCGGTACACGCGCCCCATCGTCGCCGGTGACGCACTCACCGCGAAGTTGTCGGTGACCGGGGTGCGACCTTTCGGAAAGGGCGCCATGGTCACGAGCGAATCCGAGATCACCGACGACACCGGTGCCCACGTCGTCACCGCCATCTCGGTGCTGCTGGTCGGAGGTGAAGACGCATGAGCGACCTCGAAGTCGGTGCAGTCGTCGCCGAGCGCACCATCCATCTCACGCGAGAGTCCCTCGTGCGCTACGCGGGTGCCTCCGGCGATTTCAACCCGATCCACTACCGCGACGACGTCGCAGCACGAGTCGGCCTTCCGGGTGTCCTCGCGCACGGCATGCTCACGATGGGACTCGCCGTCGAGACGATCGTCGAATGGCTCGGTGACTCGGGTCGCATCCTCGAGTACGGCGTGCGCTTCACCCGCCCCGTCGTCGTCGATGCAGAGGGCGGCGCCGACGTCACCGTGGCCGCGAAGATCGGGGCGCTCGACGACGAAACGGTGCGCGTCGACCTGACGGTCAGTCACGGTGAGACGGTCGTGCTCGGCAAAGCCCAGGTGCGCGTGCGCCGGGCCGCCTGAACGCATGCCCGAGATCACGCCGCTTCCGCTCGCGCAGCTGACCACGCTGCAGGTCGGTGGCGCTCCGACGCGCATGATCGAGGCCCGCACGCGCGACGAACTCGTCGATTCGCTGCGAGCACTGTGGGCGGACGGTGAACCGTGGCTCGTCGTCGGCGGCGGCTCCAACCTGTTGCCCTCCGACGAACCGTTCGACGGCACGATCGTCCTCGTGCGCACGGAGGGGATCACCGAGGTCGCCTCGCCGGTCGAGGGAACCGTGCGGCTGAAGATCGAGGCCGGCCACGACTGGGACGCGGTCGTCGCATACTCGGTCGACCGCGGCCTCGCCGGCATCGAAGCGATGTCGGGAATCCCGGGATCGGCGGGCGCCGCACCGATCCAGAACGTCGGCGCCTACGGGCAGGAGATCGTGCAGACCCTCGTCGAGGTCGAACTGCTCGACGAGTCCACCGGCGACCTGTCTGTGGTGCCGGCATCCGATCTGGGCCTCGGGCTTCGCACCTCGGTGCTGAAGAACCACTACGGCAGCGTCGCTGAACGTGTGGCGGTCATCGTGTCGCTCACGCTCGAGCTCACCGTCGTGGGCCACGACCCGATCCCGGTGCGGGGGGAGCAGCTGCGGCAGGCGCTGCGTCTCGACGACGACGCGCTCGTCACACCCGCGTGGATCCGTGAGACGGTCCTCGCGATCCGTGCCGGGAAGGGGATGGTGCTCGATGCCGGGGACCCCGACACCCGCAGCGCCGGGTCGTTCTTCCAGAACCCCGTGATCTCGGCCTCGTTCGCGCGCACGCTTCCCGACGCGTGCCCGCGCTGGCCGATGGCCGTCGAAACCCGCGAAGATGCCGTCATCCCGCTCCACACCTGGGATGGGCAGCTGCCATCGACGGCAGGCTCCGAGCCCGACGTCAAGGTCAGTGCGGCGTGGCTCATCGAGCACGCGGGATTGCGCAAGGGGTTCAAACTCCCGCGCTCGCGCGCCGGCTTGTCGACCAAGCACGCCCTCGCGCTCACCAACCGCGGCGGAGCGACCGCCGGCGAGGTTGCCGAACTCGCGCGGTTCGTGCAGCAGCGCGTGCAGGCCGAGTTCGGCCTCATCCTGCAGCCAGAGCCGGTGCTGGTCGGCATCGAACTCTGAGCCGACCGCTCCCAGGTCAGGCGAACAGGCGCTGCAGGCGCTGCACGCCTTCGAGCAGAGCGTCGTCGCCGAGGGCGTACGACAGGCGCAGGTAGCCGGAGGGCCCGAACGCCTCGCCGGGCACCACGGCGACTTCTGCCTGCTCGAGGATGAGATCGGCCAGCTCGAGCGTCGTGGTCGGGGTGACGCCCGCCCATTCGCGGCCGAGGAGCCCCCGCACGTCGGGGTACACGTAGAACGCGCCGAGCGGGTTCGGCACCGTCACGCCATCGATCTTCGCAAGCTCCGACACGATCACGCGGCGGCGCCGATCGAACGCCTCGCGCATCTGCTCGGCCTCGGTCTGCGGCCCGGTGAGCGCCGCGAGCGCTGCACGCTGCGCCACGTTGTTCACGTTCGAGCTGAGGTGCGACTGCAGGTTGGCGGCGACCTTGATCGCATCGGCGGGACCGACCATCCAGCCCACACGCCAGCCGGTCATCGCGTACGTCTTCGCGACGCCGTTCACCAGGATCGTCTGGCCTGCGAGCTCCGGCACGGCCTCGACGATCGAGACGGCGCGGGCGCCCTCGTAGATGAGGTTCTGGTAGATCTCGTCGCTGATGACCCAGATGCCGTGCTCCAGGGCCCACTGGCCGATTGCCGCAACCTCGTCGGGCGTGTAGACCGATCCGGTCGGGTTCGACGGCGAGACGAACACGAGCACGGTCGTCTTTTCGGTGCGGGCGGCTTCGAGCTGCTCGACGGTGACCTTGTAGTCCTGGTCGGCACCGGCGAACACCTCGACGGGCGTGCCGTCGGCCAGCGCGATCGCCTCGGGGTAGGTGGTCCAGTACGGCGCGGGAAGCAGCACCTCGTCGCCCGGGTTCACGACGGCCTGGAACGCCTGGTACACGGCCTGCTTGCCGCCGTTGGTGACGATGACCTGGCTCGGCGCGACCTCGAGCCCCGAGTCGCGCAGCGTCTTCGCGGCGATCGCCTCGCGCAGCACGGGCAGCCCGCCGGCGGGTGTGTAGCGGAAGTTCGCCGGGTCGCGCAGCGCCTCGGCGGCGGCGTCGACGATGAACTGCGGTGTCGCGAAGTCGGGCTCGCCCGCCGCGTACGAGATGACGGGGCGGCCGGCGGCCTGCAGTGACTTCGCCTTGGCGTCGACCTTGAGGGTCGCCGACTCGGCGATGTTCGAGAGCTTGCGGGACAGGGGAGCGCGTTCGGTCACGATCTAGAGCGTAGTCGGCGCGCCGGTCGCGGTGTGGCCCCGCAGGGTGCGCGTCGGGCGGATGCCGGGTGTTTCCGGCATCCGCCCGAAAGTGTCGTCACTGCGTCAGGGCAGCCAGCGCAGCGAACTGCAGTTGCCGCTCGTGCGGTCGCCCTCGAGTCGGTCGACGAGCCACTGCTGACTGAGCGCGGCGCGCGTGATCATCGGCGCGAGGTGGTTCAGCCCCGTGCCGCCGCTGCCGACGGGCTGGATGACGGGCACGTATGTCACCGCGACTCCCTGTGCGCACCAGTCCGACGCGAGCTGTTTGGCCTGCGGGTGGGCGACGATGTCGTCCTTCGTGCCGGTGAGGATCTGCACGGGCGCGTTGGGGAGCATGGTGCCGATCCGCTGCTCGGCGAGGCTGTCGCGCACGGCCGGCAGTCGCGCGGCGAGCTGCGACAGGCTCTCGCCCGATGTGGTCCACGACGACGTCTTGTTGAACGCAGTCCCGCTCGTGATGATCGCGTCGCCGATGCAGGCCGCTTTCAGCGCTTCGAGTGTCGAGACGCCCTTCTCGTTCAGTTCGGGCGTCACGGCGGCGGCGAACTCGGCGTCGTACTGGGCCAGACCGTTCAGGGCCCACCCGATGACGCCGGTCAGCGAGGTGCCGTCGGCCGAGCGCAACACCGCGGCGAGATCGGCGGGCGGGGCGCCTGCGAACGTACCCTTGATCGGCAGTTCGGGCGCGTAGGTCGCTGCGAGTTCGGCAGCCGAGGCGACTGCACCGCCTCCTTGCGAGTAGCCGAACAGGCCGATCGGCGAGGACGCGGTTACCGATGCGCCGGGCACGTCGTCGGCGGCGCGGGCGGCGTCGAGGACGGCGTGCCCAGAGTCGAGCCGCACGACGTAGGAGTGGTCGCGATCGGTCGTGCCGAGGCCGATGTAGTCGGTCACGACGACCGCGATGCCGCGCGCGAGGAGGCCGTAGATGCTGGGGATCTCATACCCGACGGCGACGGCGCCCGATTCGACTACGAGCCCCGATTCGAGGGTCTTCGACGGTGCGCACGCGTCGCCCTGGCCCTGGGTGCCCGCGGCGAAGGCGACGAGGGGGCGCTCGCCGTCACCGCGCCAGCGCACGGTGGGCTCGATGTACACGCCCGATGCGGCGGCTGGGGCGCCGTTCATGTCGGTCGTCCGATACATGATGCGGGTGGCAGCGCCCGGCAGCGGTGCGATGCTGCCTCCGAACGAGACGGACGCGGCCAGCTGCATCGGCTCGGCGCGGACGAGCTCGCCGTTGGCGGCTGGCAGGTCGGCGGGTGGGTCGTAGAACGATCCGGTCGTGGCGGTAGCGGGGGAGGTGGCGAGCAGGCTCAGGGTCAATACCCCAGCTGCCGCCCACGCCATCGTGCGTCGCATACGAATCTCCTTTGATGTCGGCGAACAGGCAGGAAGCTAGCGGGCGCGGCGGAGCGGGGATGGGAGTTCTCGGGTTTCCACACAACCGGACAGGCATGTCCGTCAATTCTTTGTCGAGTACTGGGTGTCAGCGCGCATGAAACTCGATCTCACGATGGTGTGTCGGCGGATCGAGATGAATGCTCGAGGTGTCCACCGAATGGTGGACACCGGTTCCGACTGATGGCGGCTGTCGAAGTCTGCGAGCAGACAGGAGGATCGAAGGGTGATCACCACTCGACACCTCGGTGCGATCGACGTCCGCGTCGGTCGCGGCGTCTGTGCGGTGGGGGCCGCACGAACTGGGGGATGCCGCGAATGCTGAGGTACTCCGGGCAGGCATGCCCGTAGTCAGGTGGTCGGCGGGGGAAGGGTGCCGCGTGAGCGAATCATTTCGGCCGATCGCTCACGCGGCGCTCTCGCATGCGCGCACAGCAGACCTTGGCCCGGGCGATGTCGATCCAGGCGGCTCGGTCGTGCTTGACGAGGTGAGTCCCCGGCGCCGCGTAGCCTCTGTGAACATGACGCACACGCGCTGGTGGGACGTTGCCGCCGTCGGCGTGCTCGCGGTGATCGCCGTGATCGCCATCCCCGACGCCGCTGCTTTCGCGGCATTCGCGCCGGCCCTCGTCGCGGTCGCGATCGCGATCGTCGGGCTCGGCTACATCTTCCTGACATACCCCGCAGCCAGAGCAGGGCGCTCCACGCATTTCGTCGCATTCGCGAGTGCGTGCGCGGTCGCGATGCTCATCGGCAATGCGGGCAGCCCGTTCGTCGCGCTGGCGACCGCGCTCGTCAACCCGATCTGCTGGCTGTTGGCGCCGACGCGGCGAGGAGCCGTGTTCGCGACGATCGCGATGGCGGTGGGCATCACCGTGGGGACGTTGATCTCGTCGGGGCTGAATACGCGCGGGCTCTTCCTCGCGAGCATGACCGGTGGCCTCGTCGGCGCGTTCTCGATCGGTATCGGTCTGTGGCTGCGCAGCGTCATGGAGTACGGCGTCGAGCGTGACCGCCTCATCAGCGAGCTCACCGCGGCGCAGGCGGAGGTCGAAGTGCTCAGTCGTGAACGGGGCGCCGCCGAAGCGCGTGAGCGCATCGCGCGTGACCTCCACGACACGGTCACACAGACACTGGCGGGCCTCGTCATCCTCGCCGAGCGGGGCTCGCGACAAGCCGCGGACGGCAGGATCGATGCAGCCACAGAGACGATGTCGACCGTTGAGAACCTCGCCCGCGACGCCCTGCGGGAGGCGCGCGAACTGGTCGTGCACACCGCGGCTGTCTCGTCCGAGACCGCGCTCGCCGATGCACTGGGTCGCCTGACCGAGCGGTTCCGGGTCGAGGTGGGCTTCGCGGTCGACCTGCGGCTCGACGTCGACGCGCCCGTCGACCGTGAGACGCAGATCGTGCTGCTGCGGTGCCTGCAGGAGGCGCTCGCGAACGTGCGCAAGCACGCGGATGCCGGCCGCGTCGAGGTCGAGGTGCGAACGAGCGTCGACGGGTCGGCGTCGCTGACGGTTGCCGACGATGGTCGCGGCTTCGACCCCGCGACGGCGCGCGCCGGGTTCGGCTTGGACGGCATGCGCGAACGGGTGGCGCTCGCGGGTGGCGACTTCGACGTCGTGACACGAGACGGCGGCGGCACGGCGCTCACCGTCAGCCTTCCCGGGCCTCGTCAGGCGGGGACGGCATGATCCGGCTCGTGATCGCCGATGACCACCCCATCGTGCGGGCGGGACTCGTCGGACTGCTCGACGACGAGCCCGGTTTCGAGGTCGTCGGTCAGGCGGCAGACGGGGCCGCCGCCGTCGAGGTGGTCGAAGAGACCAAGCCGGACGTCGTCCTGATGGACCTCCGCATGCCCGTCCTCGACGGCGTGGGTGCGACGACGAGGCTCGTGCAGTCGGGCAGTAGTGCCCGCATCCTCATCCTCACGACGTACGAGTCCGACGATCAGATCCTCGCGGCGATCGAAGCCGGAGCCAGCGGCTACCTGCTGAAGGCGGCGCCGCAGGACGAAATCGTCGCGGGCATCCGCTCGGTCGCCGAGGGGCAGACCGCGCTGTCACCGCAGGTCGCCGTGCGCCTCGTCGAGCGCATGCGGCAGCCCGCCGCGCAGGCGCTCAGCGAACGTGAACTCGATGTGCTGCGCCTGGTGCGCGACGGTCGCAGCAACAAGCAGATCGCCGTCGCCCTCGGGATCGGCGAATCGACGGTGAAGACGCACCTGCTGCGGATGTTCGAGAAACTCGGCGTGAGTGACCGCACGCGTGCCGTCACGCTCGCGATGGAGCGCGGCCTCATCACCTGACGGGGCAGCCGAAAGACGGGCGGACGAAAGGGGCGGATGCCGCAACGCATCCGCCCCTTCGCTGCCCCCCAGCCGGCCGGTGCGGGTCAGTCGGTCTCGGTCAGGTACCGGTTGTAGGCCCCGAGCGTCAAGAACGTCGGGAAGTCGGTGCCCAGTGCCACGTCGCGGAACACCTCGGCCGCCTCGTCGAACCGGTCGCCGTCGGTGCGGTCGACCTCGCCCAACACCTGCTGGATCGACTGCTCGACGTAGGACGGCGTGATCGTGGTGCCGTCTTCGGTCTGGCGGTCCTGGTGGATCCACTGCCACACCTGCGAGCGGCTGATCTCGGCGGTCGCGGCATCCTCCATGAGGTTGTCGATCGCCACAGCGCCCTGCCCGCGCAGCCACGCCTCGATGTAGCGCACTGCGACCGATACGTTGGCATGCACGCCCTCTGCGGTGATCGGCAGTCCGATGTGGCAGTCGATGAGCTGACGCGCGGTCACGTGCACCTCGTCGCGCTGACGCTTCACCTGGTTCGGGCTGTCGCCCAGCACCGCGTCGAACTCGGCCATCGCCACCGGGATCAGGTCGGGGTGGGCGACCCAGGTGCCGTCGAAGCCGTCGCCGGCCTCTCGCTTCTTGTCGGCAGCGACCCGCTCGAACGCCTGGGCGGTCACCTCGGGGTCGCGGCGGTTGGGGATGAATGCGCTCATGCCGCCGATCGCGAAAGCTCCCCGCTTGTGGCAGGTCTGCACCAGCAGCTCGGTGTAGGCGCGCATGAACGGCACCGTCATCGTGACCTTGTTGCGGTCGGGCAGCACGAAGCGTGCGCCGCGCCCGCGGTAGTTCTTGATCATCGAGAAGATATAGTCCCAGCGCCCCGCGTTCAGGCCCGCGCAGTGGTCGCGCAGCTCGAACAGGATCTCCTCCATCTCGAACGCCGCCGGCAGCGTCTCGATCAGCACGGTCGCACGGACGGTGCCGTGCGGGATGCCGATGTATTGCTCGCTGAAGGTGAAGATGTCGTCCCACAGCTTCGCCTCTTCGGCGCTCTCGATCTTCGCGATGTAGAAGTACGGGCCGCGGCCGTTCGCGATGAGCTGCTTCGCATTGTGGAAGAAGTACAGCCCGAAGTCGACCAGCGAACCCGACGCGGAGAGCGTGCGGCCGGTGCGATCGGTGAACTGGATGTGGTTCTCGACCATGTGCCAACCGCGGGGGCGCATCACGATCGTGGGCGTGCGCTGCGCCGTGACGGCGTACTCCTTCCCCTCGGGGGAGGTGTACGAGAGCTGGCCGCGGATCGCGTCGAACAGCGACAGCTGCCCCTCGATGACGTTCCGCCACGTGGGGCTCGTCGCGTCCTCCTGGTCGGCCAGCCAGACCTTCGCGCCGGAGTTCAGCGCGTTGATGGTCATCTTCGGGTCGGTGGGTCCGGTGATCTCGACGCGGCGGTCCTCCAGCCCGGGCCCTGCGCCGGCGACGCGCCAGTCGGCGTCCTCACGGATGTGCGCCGTGTCGTCGCGGAACTGCGGGTCGTGCCCGTTGCCGATCTCGAAGCGACGACGCATGCGGTCGGCGAGACGGTCGTGGCGGCGACCGGCGAACCGGTGGTGCAGCGCGGTGAGGAATTCGACGGCCTCGGGCGTGAGGATCTCGTCGTAGCGGGGTCGCAGTGCGCCGACGATCTCGATCGCGGGCGTCATGCCGGTGTGGAGGGTGGTGGTGATGGGCGCGATGCCCGTTGCGGTGGGAGCCATGGCCCTGTCCTTCTGTGCGTTGTCGGATGCCGGTGACCCGGCGGCTTGCATCCACTTTGGGTGAAGAATGACGCCATGCTTCACCAAATCACGTGTGAAGTTTTGCTGTTCTTCTACGTTCGTGACAGAATTCCGGTCATGACGACCCTGGAGACCCCGGCATCCGTCGACGAGCCGCTCGACGAGGCGGACGCCCTCACGATCGGCCGCCGCATCCGGCAGCTGCGCACGACGCGGGGGATGACGCTCGACGAGCTCGCCACCGCGGTCGAGCGCGCTCCGAGCCAGCTCTCGATGATCGAGACCGGCAAGCGCGAACCCAAACTCACCCTGCTGCGCACGATCGCCAAAGCGCTCGACACGACGATCGACGCGCTGCTGGAGGCGCAGCCGCTCGACGAACGCTCCACGATGGAGATCTCCCTCGAGCGCGCCATGAAGGGACAGACGTTCCAGGCGCTCGGCATCGCGCCGTTCCGCATCGGCAAGGCGATCCCCGACGACGTCCTCAAGGCGCTGCTCTCGCTGCAGGGTGAGATCGAGCGCCTCAACGACGAGCGTTCGGCGACGCCCGAGGAGGCTCGCCGTGCGAACGTCGAACTGCGACACCTCATGCGCACGCAGGACAACTACTTCGCCGAACTCGAAGCGCACGCCCAGTCGATCCTGCAGGCCGTCGACCATCCGGGTGGTCCGCTCACGCAGCGCACCACCTCCGACATCGCGGCGCACCTCGGCTTCACGCTGCACTACGTGTCAGACCTGCCGCAGTCCACCCGCAGCGTCGCCGACATGAAGAATGGGCGCCTGTACCTGTCGAGCACGGTGCCGGCGAAAGCCGACTCGCGCACCGCCGTGCTGCAGGCGCTGTCGAGCCGGATCCTCGGCCACAGCGAGCCGCGCTCGTACGCCGAGTTCCTGCGCCAGCGCGTCGAGACGAACTACCTCACCGGTGCGCTCCTGATCCCCGAATCGCACGCCGCAGGGTTCCTGCAGGACGCGAAGTCACGCCGAGCCATCTCGATCGAAGACCTGCGCGACGCGTACGCCGTGTCGTACGAGACCGCCGCCCACCGCTTCACGAACCTCGCGACACGGCACCTCGACATCCCCGTGCACTTCTTGAAGGTGCACGAATCGGGCACGATCACCAAGGCATACGAGAACGACGACGTGAACTTCCCCGCCGACCGGCTCGGGTCCATCGAAGGTCAGATGTGCTGCCGCAAATGGACGAGCCGCGTCGTCTTCGACATCCCCGACAAGTTCAACCCGTACTACCAGTACACCGACACCGGCAACGGCACGTACTGGTGCACGGCGCGCGTCGAGGCCTCCAGCGAGGGGGCGCACTCGGTGAGTGTGGGCGTGCGCTTCGACGACACGAAATGGTTCATCGGGCGTGATTCGACCAACCGCGGCGTCTCGCGGCACGCCGTCGAGGTGTGCTGCCGTCGTGCGCCGGCCGAGCTCGAGACGCAGTGGCGCGACAAGGCGTGGCCGAACGTCCGCACGCCGCGCACCCTGCTCGCGACCCTTCCCACCGGGTCGTTCCCCGGCGTCGACACCACGGACCTCTACGACTTCCTCGAGACGCACGCCCCGCAGGCCTGACGCCGCGAGACTTCACGAATGTCACGATTCCCGCGCGAAAACGTGACATCTGTGAAGTCTCGCGATCGCCGGGCTCAGCCGAGGGCAGAGAAGGCGGCCCACAGCTGGGCGCGTGCGGGGAAGGACGCGAGGTCGAGTCCGAGGAGCTCCTGCGCCTGCTGCACGCGGGCGCGCACGGTGTGACGGTGCACCCCGAGCGTTCGTGCGGCAGCATCCAGTTGCGCGTCGTGGGCGAGCCATGCCCGCAGCGTCTGCTCCAGTGCGGTGCCCTGCGCACGGTCGTGTTCGCGCACGGGCTGCAGCAGACGCTGGGCGAGTGCCTGCGCGTCGTCGGTGTGCAACGCCGCGAGCATCCCCTGATCGGCAAGATCCGCGAAGCGCGCGGCCTCGCCGGAGCGGGCGCGGGCGTGCGCCGTGCGTGCCTGCCGGTACGCGGTGCGCGCAGCAGACAGCGGATGCCGCGGGGCGATGCCCACGGTCGCGTCGAACTCGTTGGCGATGCGATCGGGCAGCTCGGCGTCGGTGGACACCACAAGCATGCCGTCGTCGATGCGCCCGAAGAACACTGCGTCGTCTGCGGCGCGCACCGCGAGCCAGTCGGATAGCGCGGCGGTGCGTTCGGGCTGCACCGTCGCCCACGCGATGACGACCTCACCCGCCGGCAGTGGTCCCCAGGCCTGCGCCGCGACCCGCGCCACGACGTCGGTGTGTCCGGCGAGCAGCATCGACACCAGTGCCTCTCGCAGCGCGTCGCGTGCGCCGCCGAGCACGACGTTGTGGGCGAGGGCGAGTTCGGCGAGTGCCGTCACGGCCGTGACGAGATCGCGCGCCTCGGTCGCCGGGGTCTCGCCGGCGATCGCGATCACCCCGCTGAGCCGTCCGCCCGATCCGAGCGTCTGCAGCGAGAACGGCACGCCGCCGACGGCGACGCGAGAACCCGACCCGTGTCCCCTCTGCAGCAGGCGCTGCACGTCGACCTGCAGCTCGTCGAGCGCCCCTGCGGGCAGTGAGGCGGCCGGATGCTGTTGCACGAGCGCGCCGGCACCGTCGAACAGGCCGACCCACTGGTCGAGCTGTCGTGCGAGCTCCGTCACGGTCGCCCGCAGCCCGTCGGGGCGCAGCGCCGCGCGTGAGATGGCGCGCTGCGCGTCGAGTGCCCAGCTGCGACGCGAGTACGCCTGAGCGGCGATCGCTTCCGCGTTGGCGCGGGCGACCGCGATGAACGGCGTGCGGTACGGCACTTCGAACAGCGGCATGCCGACGGCTTCGCACGTGCGCAGCAGCGCGGGTGGGATGCCGGCGCGTACGACTTCGGTGCCGAAACCCAGCCCGCGCACCCCGTGCGCCTGCAGGCGCTCGACGTATTCTGCGGCGGCAGCGTCGTCTTCGGCATCGGCGAACTGGGTGCCGGTGGTCAGCAGCACGAGCCCGTCGACGAGGAAGGCGGTGGGATCGGGCAGATCGGAGCTGTGCACCCAGCGCAGGGGAGCGTCGAGGGCGCCTTCGGCCAGACGGGACTCGTCGCCCGCCAGCGTGAGCTGCAGGTCGGGTCGAGCCAGCAATGCGCGCAGGGTGGGTGCGGGGGGAGTCGGCATCCGCTCACCTTCCAGTGTGTACAACGCTGTGTCTGAAATGTACACGACGGCCAGCGACTGCCGGGTCCGTCGTCCCTACGCTGGTCGCCATGACCGCAGACACCCTCGCCACCGCTCCCGTCGGCGGCCCCTCGCTGCCGCAGGAGCGTCGCCTCGTCACCGCCATCCCCGGCCCGCGCTCGCAGGAGCTGCTCGCGCGCAAGGCCGTGGCCGTCGCCGCCGGCGTCGGGCACACCGTTCCCGTCGCGACGGTCGCCGCGGGCGGCGGCGTCATCGTCGACGCCGACGGCAACTCGCTCATCGACCTCGGCTCCGGCATCGCCGTCACCACGGTCGGTGCCGCACACCCCAAGGTCGTCGAGGCGATCGCCGCGCAGGCCGCGCAGTTCACCCACACGTGCTTCATGATCTCGCCGTACGACTCCTACGTCGCCGTCGCCGAGGCCCTCAACCGGCTCACCCCGGGCGACCACGAGAAGAAGAGCGCGCTGTTCAACTCGGGCGCCGAGGCCGTCGAGAACGCGGTCAAGATCGCCCGCAAGCACACCGGCCGTCAGGCCGTCGTCGCGTTCGACCACGCGTACCACGGCCGCACGAACCTCACCATGGCGCTGACGGCCAAAGCCATGCCCTACAAGAGCGGCTTCGGCCCCTTCGCGTCGGAGATCTACCGGGTCCCCGCGTCGTACCCGCTGCGCGACGGCCTCACCGGGCCCGACGCAGCGGCTCGGGCCATCACCCTCATCGAGAAGCAGATCGGCGCCGACAACCTCGCCGCCGTCATCATCGAGCCCATCCAGGGTGAGGGCGGATTCATCGTGCCCGCCGACGGGTTCCTGCCCGCCGTCGCCGAGTGGTGCACCGCCAACGGCGTCGTCTTCATCGCCGACGAGGTGCAGTCCGGCTTCGCCCGCACCGGCGCGATGTTCGCGAGCGAGCTGTTCGGCGTCGTGCCCGACCTCGTCACCACCGCGAAGGGCATCGCGGGCGGCATGCCGCTCGCCGCTGTGACAGGACGCGCCGAGATCATGGATGCCTCCCACACCGGCGGCCTCGGCGGCACCTACGGCGGCAACCCGGTCGCGTGCGCGGCGGCGCTCGCCGCCATCGACGCGTACGAGACCGAGGGGCTCGTCGAGCGCGCGCAGCAGATCGGCGACCGCATCCGCGCCCGCTTCACCGACCTGCAGGCCACCGATGCCCGCATCGCCGAGGTGCGCGGCGCCGGCGCGATGATGGCGGTCGAGTTCGCCGATCCGGCCACCGGCGCCCCCGACGCGGCGCTCACCGGCGCCGTCGCGAAGGCGTGCATCGCCGAGGGCGTCGTCGTGCTCACCTGCGGCACGTTCGGCAACGTCATCCGCTTCCTGCCGCCGCTCACGATCGGCGACGCGCTGCTGGACGAAGGCCTCGACGTCGTCGCCGCCGCGCTCGCCGCGAACTGAGCGTTTCGTCTCGCTTCGCTTGCTCAACGACCGAGGGCCATCAAGGAGAATCCCATGAACACCATCGCGCGCGATGTCGTCGTCATCGGCGCCGGTGCTGCCGGCCTGACCGCAGCCAACGAACTGAAGAAGGCGGGGCTGTCGGTCGTCGTGCTCGAAGCGCGCGACCGTGTCGGTGGGCGCCTGTGGACCGACGTCGTCGACGGCGCCATGCTCGAGGTCGGCGGCCAGTGGGTCTCTCCCGACCAGGATGCGCTCAAGGAGACGCTCGCCGAACTGGGACTGGAGACCTACAGCCGCTACCGCGAGGGCGAGTCGGTCTACATCGGCCGCGACGGCGAACTGACCCGGTTCACCGGTGAGATCTTCCCGGTCGCTCCCGAGACCGAGCGCGAGATCGTGCGGCTCATCGAGGTGCTCGACGCGCTCGTGGCGCAGGTCGACCCCGACCAGCCGTGGGAGCACCCCGACGCCGAGGCCCTCGACCGCATCTCGTTCGAGGCGTGGCTGGAGGAGCAGACCGACGATCAGGAGGCGCGCGACAACATCGCGCTGTTCATCGCCGGCGCGATGCTCACCAAGCCCGCCTACGCATTCTCGACGCTGCAGGCGCTGCTCATGGCGGCCAGCGCCGGCAGCTTCAGCAACCTCGTCGACGCCGACTTCATCCTCGACGAGCGCGTCGTCGGTGGCCTGCAGCAGGTCCCGCTGCTGCTTGCCGAGCGCCTCGGTGAGGACGTGCGGCTCGGCCACCCCGTCCACACGATCGAGTGGGGCGAGCACGGCGTCATGGTGCTCACCGACGGCGGGCTGGTCGTGCGGGCGCGGCACGCGATCCTCGCCCACGCGCCGATCCTCTACCCGTGGATCGAGTTCACCCCGCCGCTGCCGCGCCTGAAGCAGCAGATGCACCAGCACATCTCGATGGGCTTCGTCATCAAGGTGCACGCGGTCTACGACCGTCCGTTCTGGCGCGAGCAGGGCCTGTCGGGCACCGCGTTCAGCCCGTATGAGATCTCGCACGAGGCGTACGACAACACGAACCACGGTGACGAACGCGGCACCCTCGTCGGCTTCGTCTCCGACCGCAACGCCGACGATCTGTTCCGCGTCTCGGCCGAGGAGCGCAAGGAACGCATCCTCGAATCGCTCTCGCACTATTACGGGCCCGAGGCGAAGACCCCGCTCGTCTACTTCGAGAGCGACTGGGGCGCCGAGGAGTGGACGCGCGGCGCGTACGCCGCGAGCTTCGACCTCGGCGGGCTGCACCGCTACGGCGCCGACCTGCGCACGCCGGTCGGACCGATCCACTTCGCGTGCAGCGACATGGCCGGCGCCGGGTACCAGCACGTCGATGGTGCCATCCGCATGGGGCGCCTGGTCGCGAGCCGCATCGTCGAGGAGCGTCAGGCATGACCGGACGCGTCGTCGTCGGCTACACGGCGACCAAGACCGGTCGCGACGCGGTCGCCGTCGGCGCCCGCCTGGCCGCGGCGACCGGCGCGATCCTCGATGTCGCGATCATCCTCCCCTCGCCGCGCAGCGTCATCACGCCGCCCGACGCGTCCTACGGGCGGATGCTGCAGACGCAGGCGAAGGAGTGGATCGCCGGCGCGATCGACCGCATCCCCGCCGAGGTGACCGCGCATGCGCACGTCCGTGCGAGCGAGTCCTTCGCCGAGGGCCTCAACGAGCTCGCCGACGAGCTCCACGCGACCCACATCGTCGTCGGTGCCGCCGACGGCGCGTCCCGCGGACGCCACCGGCTCGGTGCGACCACGAGCGAGCTCGTCCACTCTTCGGATGTGCCGGTCGTGCTGGTGCCGCGCGGCGCTCGCAAGGTCGCCGCCGAGGTCGGCATCCCGCGACTCACGGTCGCCGTGGGCACCCGCCCCGGCGCCGACGCCCTCATGAGCGACGCGTCGGCGCTGGCTGCCGCGACGGGCGCGTCGGTGCGCCTGCTGTCCCTACTCGCGGTCGACCTGCCGCCCAGCGCCGACACCGGTGCGATCCGCATCGCAGGCTCGACGGCCGCTCGCGATGTGCTCACTGCGGCCAAGACGACGCTGCCCGACGGGCTCGAGGTCGACGTCACCGTCGCCGAGGGCGACAGCATCGAAGATGCCGTCTCGCACCTCGACTGGCATCCGGGTGAGTTCCTGCTCGTCGGCTCGAGCCGCCTTGCACAGCCCAAGCGGCTGTTCCTCGGGTCGACCGCGGCCAAGATGCTGCACGAGGTGCCGGTCCCGGTCATCGTCGTGCCTCGCACTCGCACCGGCGAAGGAGCCCCCGCATGAGCGCGCCAACGCCGGCACCAGGCACCGAAACGACCTCCAACAAGGGACTCTCGCCCGGCACGGTCGGCATGATCGGCGCCGTCGTGATCGGCATCTCGACGATCGCGCCGGCCTACACCCTCACCGCATCCTTGGGGCCCACCGTCTCCGAGGTCGGGTTCCAGGTGCCGGCGATCATCCTCGTCGGCTTCATCCCGATGCTCCTGGTCGCGTTCGGCTACCGCGAGCTCAACCGCGCCATCCCGGATGCCGGTACGTCCTTCACGTGGGCGACCCGAGCGTTCGGGCCGTGGATCGGCTGGATGGCCGGCTGGGGGCTGGTCGCGGCGACCGTCCTGGTGCTCTCGAACCTTGCGGGCATCGCGGTCGAATTCCTCTTCCTGCTCATCGACCAGCTCGCGGGCAGCCCCGGGTGGATCGCCGACCTCGCGTTCAACCCGTTCATCAACGTCGGCGTGTGTCTGCTGTTCATGCTGGGCGCGACGATCGTCTCGTACCGCGACCTGCAGACGACGCAGCGTCTGCAGTACTTCCTGGTCGGGTTCCAGGTGCTCGTACTCGTCATCTTCTCGGTCGTCGCCCTCGTGCACGTCGCGAACGGCACCGCGTTCGACGCGAGCCCGATCGAGCTGAGCTGGTTCGACCCGTTCGCGGTCGGTTCGCTCACCGCGGTCGTCGCGGGCCTGTCGCTGTCGATCTTCATCTTCTGGGGCTGGGACGTCGTCCTCACGATGAACGAAGAGACGAAGGACCCCGAGCGCACGCCCGGGCGAGCCGCGACCGTCACGGTCCTCATCGTCGTCGCGCTCTACCTGCTGATCTCCCTCTCGCTGCTCTCGTTCGCCGGGGTCGGCACAGGGGAGTTGGGCCTCGGCAACGAAGACATCCAGGCGAACGTGTTCTTCTACCTGTCGGGGCCGGTGCTGGGGCCGCTCGCGTTCCTCGTGTCGCTCGCGGTGCTCACCTCGTCGGCGTCGTCGCTGCAGTCCACCGCGGTCGGCCCTGCCCGCACGCTGCTCGCGATGGGGTACTACGGCGCCCTGCCGCCGGTGTTCGCCAAGGTCAGCCCGCGCTTCTTCACTCCCGGGTTCGCGACCGTCGTCTCGGCCGTCGTCGCGTCGGTGTTCTACGCCGTCATGCGTCTCATCAGTGAGAACGTGCTGTGGGACACGATCACCGCCTTGGGCATGATGATCTGCTTCTACTACGGCCTGACCGCATTCGCGTGCGTCTGGTACTTCCGCAAGCAGTGGTTCGACTCGGCGCGCAGCTTCTTCTTCACGTTCCTGTTCCCGCTGGTCGGCGGCGCGATCCTCGCCGTCCTGTTCGTCATCACCCTCGTCGACAGCGCCGACCCCGCCTACGGCAGCGGCTCGAACGTGGGCGGACTGGGGCTCGTGTTCATCCTCGGCGTCGCCGTCATCCTCGTCGGCATCGTCATCATGATCTGGCAGTCCGTCGTGCGCCCGGGGTTCTTCCGCGGCGAGACCCTGTCGATCGAAGCCCCCGAAAGCCTCAGAAAGGGACGTCACGCATGAGCGTCGCCATCGACACCGCCCCCACGACGGAGCAGGCGCTGCTGGAGCGCATCCCCACCGGCCTCTACATCGACGGACGATGGCAGGATGCCGAGGCCGGCCGCACCTTCGCGGTCATCGACCCGGCCACAGGCGCGCCGATCGCGCAGGTCGCCGACGCGACGCCGGAAGACGGCATCCGCGCCCTCGATGCCGCCGTTGCCGCACAGGCGGCGTGGGCCGCCACCGCTCCGCGGACGCGTGGCGAGATCCTGCGTCGGGCGTTCGATCTCGTGCAGGAGCGGGCCGATGAGATCGCGATGCTGATCACGCTCGAGATGGGAAAGCCGCTGGCCGAAGCGCGTGGCGAGGCCGCCTACGGTGGCGAGTTCCTGCGCTGGTTCGGTGAAGAGGCGGTGCGCATCAGCGGGCGCTTCGGACTCAATCCCGAGGGCACCGGGCACATGGTCGTCTCGCAGCGGCCCGTCGGTCCCTGCTTCTTCATCACCCCGTGGAACTTTCCGCTCGCGATGGCGACCCGCAAGATCGCTCCGGCGCTCGCCGCCGGCTGCACGGTTGTCGTGAAGCCGGCCGAACTGACCCCGCTGACCACGCTCCTGTTCGTCTCGATCCTCGAAGAGGCGGGTGTGCCGGCCGGCGTCGTCAACGTCGTCACGACGACCCGTTCGGCCGATGTGTCGGCGCCGATCATCGCCGACCCGCGCCTGCGCAAGCTGTCGTTCACCGGGTCGACTCCGGTCGGCCGCAAGCTCATCGCGCAGGCCGCTGAGGGCGTGCTGCGGGTGTCGATGGAGCTCGGCGGCAACGCACCCTTCGTCGTCTTCGACGACGCCGACCTCGACAAGGCGGTCGACGGGGCGTTGCTGGCGAAGTTCCGCAACATCGGGCAGGCATGCACCGCGGCGAACCGCTTCATCGTGCACGAAGACGTCGCCGAGGAGTTCGCGGCCCGTCTCGCTGACCGCGTCCGCGCCATGCGCATCGGGCGGGGCACCGACGACGGTGTGCAGATCGGGCCGCTCATCGATGACCGGGCGGTCGAGAAGGCGGCATCCCTCGTCGCTGACGCCGTTGCGCGCGGCGCGACCCTGCACGTCGGGGGAGCGGCCGTGGACGGCCCCGGCACATTCTTCGAACCGACCGTGTTGTCGGGCATCGCCGCCGGGAGCGAGATCCTCAGTGAGGAGATCTTCGGCCCGGTGCTCGCGATCGCGACGTTCACCGACGAGGATGAGGCCGTGCGCATGGCGAACGACACCGAGTACGGGCTCGTCTCGTACGTGTTCACGTCGGATCTGGCGCGCGGTCACCGCATGATCGATCGCATCGACACCGGCATGATGGGGCTCAATACGGGCGTCGTCTCCAACGCGGCCGCCCCGTTCGGCGGCGTGAAGCAATCGGGTGTGGGTCGCGAGGGCGGCCTCGAAGGCATCCACGAATTCCTGTCCACGAAGTACACCCTGATCCCCGCGTGAGCGGGCCGGTCGCACACCACCACGAGAGGGAAGCAACCATGACCGACTACTCGATCGTCAACCCCGCAACGGGCGAGACCCTCGCCACGTACCCGACCGCCACAGACGCTGACGTCGAGCAGGCGATCGCCGCGGCCGATGCCGCGTACCGCGGTTGGGCGCGCACGTCCACCGGTGCGGAGCGCGCCGAGGGGCTGCGCAAGGTCGCACAGCTGCACCGTGAGCGCCGCGACGAGCTGGCGGCGATCATCGTGCGCGAGATGGGCAAGCCGCTCGCAGCGGCGGAGGGTGAGGTCGACTTCGCCGCCGACATCACCGAGTACTACGCCGACCACGTCGACGCGATCCTCGCCGACACGCCGTTGACGATCGAGGGCGACGGCACCGCTGTCGTGCGCAAGGCGCCGCTGGGCGTGCTGTTGGGCGTCATGCCGTGGAACTTCCCGTACTACCAGGTCGCCCGCTTTGCGGCGCCGAACGTGCTGCTCGGCAACACCATCCTGCTCAAGCACGCACCGCAGTGCCCCGAGTCGGCGGCGGCGATCGAGACGATGTACCGGGATGCCGGCTTCCCCGAGGGTGTGTACGTCAACGTCTATCTCACCAATGAACAGGCCGCCGACGTCATCGCCGACCCGCGCGTGCAGGGTGTCTCGGTCACCGGTTCCGAGCGGGCCGGTGCGGCCGTCGCCGAGGTCGCGGGTCGCAACCTCAAGAAGGTCGCGCTCGAGCTCGGCGGCTCCGACCCGTTCATCCTCCTGTCGACCGACGACCTCGACGCCGTCGTCGAGCAGGCGGTGGCGGCGCGGTTGGACAACGTCGGGCAGTCCTGCAACGCCGCGAAACGCTTCATCGTCGTCGACGAGTACTACGACGCGTTCGTCGAGAAGTTCGCCGCGGGGATGAGCGCCGCTGTCGTCGGCGACCCGTTCGCCGAAGACACCGTGCTCGGGCCGCTGTCGTCGCTCGCGGCCGCCGAGCGGCTCGATGAGCAGGTGCAGCACGCCGTCGCGCAGGGCGCTGAAGTCGTCGTCGGCGGAACGCGCGACGGCGCGTTCTACCCGGGAACCGTGCTCACCGGTGTCACCGAAGAGATGGACCTGTACCGACAGGAACTGTTCGGTCCGGTGGGCGTCGTCTACCGCGCGAGCGATGAAGACGATGCCGTGCGCATCGCCAACGGCACGCCGTTCGGCCTCGGCTCGTACGTCTTCACGACCGATGCCGCGCAGGCCGAGCGCGTCGCCGACCGTATCGAGGCGGGCATGGTCTACATCAACCTGGTTCTCGCCGATGAGGCGGGACTGCCGTTCGGCGGCGTCAAGCGCAGCGGCACCGGCCGCGAGCTGGGCCTGCTGGGTGCAGACGAGTTCGTGAACAAGAAGCTCATCCGTACGGGAGCGTGAGCCGCACGCCAACGGGGCGGCGACCGATCTCGGTCCCGCCCCTTTCGCCGCGCGGCGGACATCGAGAAGATGGGGGTATGGAAGAACGCGGCGATCCGGTCACCCACCTCTCCGAGCAGGCGTGCTGGGACCATCTTGCGCAGCAGGAACTCGGGCGACTCGTGACGCGGGTAGGCGACGTGCTCGACATCTTCCCGGTGAACTTCGTGGTGGATGCCGAGACGATCGTGTTCCGCACCGCTGAGGGCAGCAAACTCACCGAGCTGACCATCAACGACGAGGTGCTGTTCGAGGCGGACGACCACACCGAGCGCGATGCGTGGAGCGTCGTCGTCCGGGGCACCGCGCACCGGCTGGAGACCGGCGCGGAGATCGAGGCGGCCGACGCGCTGCCCCTGAAGCCATGGATCCCGACCTTGAAGTTCAACTACGTGCGCATCAAGGCACATGCGTTGTCGGGTCGCGCGTTCTCGCGCGATGAGGAGCCCGATCGCGGTGGCGTCCAGCCGTATTGACTCGCCCGCCGCGATTCGCGCGGGCCTGCGACCATGACGTACACTGGACGACGCAGTTGTCTGCATGCTTTCGCCATGCCTGGGAGTCGGATTCGGTCCGGTCACGGCTACGGTGGGAAGGCAGGCACCCCGGGTCGAAAGACCTCTAGGGCGGTAGCTCAATTGGCAGAGCAGCGGTCTCCAAAACCGCAGGTTGCAGGTTCGATTCCTGTCCGCCCTGCGCGTCAGCACACAGCTGGCACACGAAAAGTCATACAGGTGGGTTGATGGTCCAGGACGAACCGAAGGGCGAAGTCGTCGCCGCGAGCGATGCACCCCGCGAGAAGAAGCTCAACTTCTTCCAGCGGATCGCCCTGTTCATCCGCCAGGTCTTCGCCGAGCTCCGCAAGGTCGTCACTCCGACCCGTCAGGAGCTGCTGAAGTTCACGGGCGTGGTGCTCGGTTTCGTCGTCGTGATGATGGCGATCGTCTACGGGCTCGACCTCCTGTTCACCTGGGTGGTCAACGTCGTCTTCGGCGTGCCGAGCTGATCGGGATCACCGACAGCCCGGATGCGGGACGACCGACATCCAGCCTCCGATGGAAGAGAACGCAAGTGTCTGAAAGATATGTCGACGACGCCGATTGGGCGACGGCCGCTGAGCAGTCCAGCGAGGACGATGAGGCGCAGGAGGGCAACGTCCTCGAGAGCCAGGAGCGCTCCGCCGACGCCGCCGAGCACACGGCGATCCACATCGTCGACGAGGACGGCGACGACGAAGACGGCGTCGACCACGACCTCGACGACATCGACACCGACGACCCGGAGGCAGACGCGATCGTGAACGACGCACTCGAGATCGACCAGACCGCTGAGGCCGAGGCCGCCGCCGAGGTGCTCGAGGACTCGCTCGCTGAGGAGCAGGCCGAGCAGGCCGCCGCGCACGCCGACGACATCACGCCCTACGACGGCCCCGAGCTCGGCGACGACGAAGAGCCCGAAGACCCGTACGAGGCGTTCCGGGCAGACCTGCGCATGATGCCCGGCAAGTGGTATGTCATCCACTCCTACGCCGGCTTCGAGCGCAAGGTGAAGGCCAACATCGAGCAGCGCAAGTCGACGCTCGAGGTCGAGGACGACATCTACCAGATCGAGGTCCCCATGGAGGACGTCGTCGAGATCAAGAACGGTCAGCGCAAGATGGTCACGCGCGTCCGGATCCCCGGCTACGTGCTCGTGCGCATGGAGCTCAACGAAGACACCTGGTCGGTCGTGCGCCACACGCCCGGCGTCACCGGCTTCGTCGGCAACGCCCACAACCCGACCCCGCTGCGCTTCGAAGAGGCCTTCAACATGCTGAAGTCGCTCGTCGAGGTCAAGGAGGTCGCTCCGGCGAAGGCGGGTGCCGCCAAGGGTGCCGCCACGCAGGCCCGCTCGGTCGTCACCGAGGTCGACTTCGAGGTCGGCGAGACCATCACGATCAAGGAAGGCTCGTTCGCGGGCCTGCCCGGTTCGATCAGCGAGATCGACGCGCAGCGCGGCAAGCTCACCGTCCTTGTCTCGCTCTTCGAGCGCGAGACCCCCGTCGAGCTCTCGTTCGACCAGGTCACCAAGCAGTAAAGGATTCCGGAGCCGCGCGCTCCGGTGCAGACACCGCCGCCACACGGGCGCGCGGGAGAACGGATGCCTGGCATCCGATTCGTTGAAAGGAAAAAGAATGGCACCGAAGAAGAAGGTGACCGGCCTGATCAAGCTTCAGATCAACGCCGGTGCAGCCAACCCGGCGCCGCCGATCGGCCCCGCGCTCGGTCAGCATGGCGTCAACATCATGGAGTTCTGCAAGGCGTACAACGCCGCGACCGAGTCGCAGCGTGGCAACGTCATCCCCGTTGAGATCACCGTCTACGAGGACCGCAGCTTCACGTTCCTCCTGAAGACCCCGCCGGCCGCGGAGCTCATCAAGAAGGCCGCAGGCGTCCCCAAGGGGGCGGCGAACCCGCTGACGACCAAGGTGGGCAAGCTCACCAAGGAGCAGGTCCGTCAGATCGCCGAGACGAAGATGCCCGACCTGAACGCGAACGACATCGAGGCCGCCTCGCTGATCATCGCCGGCACCGCCCGTTCCATGGGCATCACGGTCGAAGGCTGAGGGGAAGAACGATAATGGCAAAGTCCAAGGTTTACGAGGCCGCCGCGGCGAAGATCGACCGCGACAAGGTCTACACGTCGGATGAGGCCGTCGCCCTCGCCAAGGAGACGGGTTCGAAGAAGTTCGACTCCACCGTCGAGGTCGCCCTCAAGCTCTCCGTCGACCCGCGCAAGGCGGACCAGATGGTTCGTGGCACGGTCATCCTGCCCCACGGCACCGGCAAGACCGCTCGCGTCATCGTGTTCGCGACCGGCCCTGCCGCCGAAGCCGCCATCGCAGCCGGCGCCGACGAGGTCGGTGGCCCCGAGCTCATCGAGAAGGTGGCCGGTGGCTGGACCGCGTTCGACGCGGCCGTCTCGACCCCCGAGCTCATGGGCCAGGTCGGTCGTCTGGGTAAGGTGCTCGGTCCCCGTGGCCTCATGCCCAACCCCAAGACCGGCACCGTGACCCCCAACCCGGCCAAGGCCGTGGAGGAGATCAAGGGCGGCAAGATCGAGTTCCGTGTCGACAAGCACGCCAACGTGCACTTCGTCGTCGGCAAGGCGTCGTTCACGGCCGAGCAGCTGGGCGAGAACTTCAACGCCGCGATCGAAGAGATCGTGCGTCTGAAGCCGTCGAGCTCGAAGGGCCGCTACATCCAGAAGGCTGCGATGTCGACCACGTTCGGCCCCGGCATCCCGCTGGACGTCAACGCGCTCGCCTGACAACGGTGATCGAGTGCCGCGCGCAGCGCGGTGTATCGAGATCGAGAAGCCCCATCCGCTCCCGCGGGTGGGGCTTCTCGCATGTCACCGATCCCGACGCACCTCGAACCCTGAGGTGCCGAGCGGATCCATCTCGGTCACGGACGCGCCCTCCACGTGCGAACCGGGCGGCCCCTCGGCCATCCACGCCAGCACCTCGTCGACCTGCATTGTCGTGCCCTCGACTTCGCACTCGACGGTGCCGTCGCGCAGGTTGCGGGTCCACCCCGACGCCCCGGCCTCGGCCGCGACCATGCGCAGCGTGTAGCGGTAGCCGACGCCCTGCACCGTGCCTCGGACGATCACGTGGACGCGTCTCATGCCTCCATCGTGCCTTGTCGGACCACTCCGCGGGGCGGAATCAGTGGGGGAGGACGAGGCTGATCGCGATCGCGATCATGACGACGGCGATGCTGCCGTCGAGCACGCGCCAGGCGCGCGGTGTGCCGAGCCATCTGCCGAGGCGCCGGGCACCGAGCGCGAGCGCGAAGAACCACACAACGCTCGCCGCGGCAGCCCCCGCGGCGAACCACCAGCGCTGGTCGCCGTGCGTGCTGGCGATCGAGCCGAGCAGGAACACGGTGTCGAGGTAGACGTGCGGATTGAGCCACGTCAGCGCCAGGCAGGTGAGCACGATCGGCAGGGCCCGCGTGCGCGTGGCGAGGCCCGTGGTGCCCCCGGATCCAGCAGGTTCCGGTGACGTGCCCACGCGCAGGCTCTGCCCGGTGGGACGCCATGCCCTGCGCGCCGCGAGCAGTCCGTAGCAGAGCAAGAAGGCGAATCCCGCCCAGCGAACGGCGTCGATGAGCCACGGCACCGCCTGCAGCACCGCGCCGAGTCCTGACACGCCGAGCACGATGAGCGCGGCGTCGGAGAGCGCGCAGATCGTCGCGACGAGCAGGGCGTGCTCGCGGCGCATCCCCTGGCGCAGCACGAACATGTTCTGCGCGCCGATGGCGACGATGAGGGAGAGGCCGAGGCCGAAGCCGGCGATGACGGAGGTGAGCACGTCTCGAAACTACGGCCACACTGAGGTACAGTCCAGTTCATGATTCTGATGGTGCATAAGCAGAGCTTCAGGTGAGGATCCCCGCCGAGCTGGCCGAGACGCTCGCCGTCGTCATCGACGAGGGGAGCATGGATGCCGCGGCCCGTCGCCTGCACATCTCTCCCTCGGCGGTGAGCCAGCGCATCAAGGCCCTCGAAGAGCAGATCGGACGGGTGCTGCTGGTGCGGGCCAAACCGGTGCGCGCCACCGATGCGGCGCATGCTGTCATCCGCTTCGCCCGCCAGCTGGCGCTGCTCGAGCACGATGCCGTCGCCGAGCTCGGTGACGTCGACCGCATCAGCATCCCGCTCGCGGTCAATGCGGACTCCCTCTCGACCTGGATGCTCGAACCCCTCGCGCGCGTCAGCGCCCGGCATCCCGTCGTCTTCGACCTGCACCGTGACGACCAGGACTTCACCGCGGGACTGCTCGAATCGGGAACCGTCATGGCTGCCGTGACCTCACGCCGTACCCCCGTCGCCGGCTGTCGTGTGAGCGTACTCGGTGCACTGCGCTACGAGGCTGTCGCAACCCGTGGGTTCCGCGACCGATGGTTCGCGGACGGCGTGGACTCGACCTCACTCGACGACGCGCCCGTCATCGACTTCGATCGTCGCGATGACCTGCAGACCAGATGGCTCCGCGCACACGGTGCCGGGGCCATCCCGCCACGGCACTTCGTGCCCGCCTCGCACGACTTCGCCGCCGCGGTGCAGCTCGGTCTCGGGTGGGCGATGCTGCCGACGCTGCAGGCAGACCGCGGACTCGAATCGGGCGAGCTCGTCCGGCTCGGCGGCGACCCGATCGACGTGCCGCTGTACTGGCAGCAGTGGAACCTGCGTTCCGCGCTGCTCGAGGCTGTGGCTGACGAGGTGATCGACGCCGGTCGGCGTTCGCTCAGGCCTCTGCGACCTTGAGCACCACTTTCCCTCTGGAGTGCCCGCGCTCGAGCTCGGTGTGCGCGGCGGCCGCCTCGTCGAGGTCGAAGACCTTGTCGATGAAGACCTGGATCGCGCCGGATTCGAGCAGGCGGCCGAGGGTTGCGAGCACGCCCCCGTCGGGGATCACCTTGTATGAGGTGGCGCGCACGCCGGCACGCGCGGCGTGTTCGGCGTAGTCGGGCCACGCCCCCGTCGGCACCATGACGTACAGTCCGCCCGGACGGACGACCGAGAGCGACCGGGTGCCGGTGTCGTCGTGCACGTTGCCCACGAGATCGATGACGACGTCGACGTCGGTCACGACATCTTCGAAGCGCGTGGTCGCATAGTCGATCGCGACGCTCGCGCCGAGTTCGCGCAGCCACGCCAGATTGTGCGCCGAGCCGGTCGCCGTCACGTGCGCACCGAAATAGGCCGCCAGCTGCACGGCGAAATGACCGACACCGCCCGATCCGGCGTGAATGAGCACACGCTGGCCCTCGTGCGCGTGCGCCGTCTCGACGACGAGCCCCCACGCGGTCAGCGCCGCGAGCGGCACACCGGCCGCCTCGACGTGCGAGAGTGTCGACGGCTTCCGTGCGACCGAGAGCGAGGGTGCGACGACGTACTCGGCATAACTGCCGGTCGTGCGCGGGAACGCCGCCATGCCGTACACCTCGGTGCCCGGCTGCAGCGGATGGGCCTCGTACGGCGCCTTGACGACGACGCCGCTGAAGTCGAAGCCAGCAACGACGGGACCGGCTGCGGCGGCGTTCATGGCGCCACCGGCCCTGGTCTTCGCGTCGATCGGGTTCGTGCCGGCGGCGACGACGCGCACGAGCAGTTCGCTGAGCATCGGCGCCGGTACCGGCACTTCGGCGACATGCAGCACGTCAGGGCCGCCGGGAGCGTCGTACACGACGGCACGCATGTGCGAGGGCGGGGTGTCGACATCGGCGAGTGGCGCATCCGCGATGGATGCCGTTCGCAGCGGCCGGAATCGCATCGGTCGCTCCTTCCACGCAGTGCCTGCGTCGGCACCGCGGTCGTCTGGTTCGGGCACCAGTCAACCGTGTTCGTGTCTCGCCCGTGTTACGCGGGTGCTACCGCGGCGAGAATCTCACTGCGACGACGGCTCACCCGATCCAGGCTGGATGCCGGCCGTCAGCGCATGCAGCAGCCGGGTGAGGCTGCGGATGTCTTCGACGCTCCACTCGGCGAGCTTGTCCGTCAGCAGCCCCTCCTGGGGTGCGCGGGCAGCCGCGAGGCGTGCGTGTCCTTCCGGCGTCGCTGACAGCAGGCTGGAACGTCCGTCGGCGGGGTCGGGGGAGCGGGTGATGAGACCGAGCTCCTCCAACTCGCGCAGCGTTCGGCTGAGCTGTCCACGGTCCATGAGCATGTGATCAGCGAGTGCTGAGGGCGTGACCTGGTCTCGTCGGGCGATCGTGGTGAACACCTTGTACGCCGCGGGGAGCATTCCGGGGCTGACCCGCTGCGCGTTCTCGTGCATCAGTCGCCGGAAGCGGTTGCCGAGTTCGCCGAATTCCGCCTCCAAGAGGTGCACGGCGTCAGCCCGCTCATCAGAGGTGCCGAGTGTGTCAGTCATCCCGACCATCATCTCGTGCCGCGGTCGTGCGCACCGAACCAGTCGTGGTGAGCGCGTCCATCCCCTCAGGAACCGAGACCGTCGCCAGGTCGGCTTCGCTCGCCCGCATCCGCTCGGTCGTCGTCATGCGCGTGAGCGGCACGTTCGGCAGGAACAGGATCGCGATCAGGCTCACCACGGCGAACGGAACGGCGATGAGGAACGAGTGTGCGATGCCCTGGGCGTAGACGTCCTCGATGATGACCTGCAGCGCCTCGGGCATCTCCGACACCTGAGGGAGGGTGCCCGACCCGAGCTGATCCGCCCAGGTCGCGCCTTCGGCGCCGAGGCCGGCGATCGCGGTGGCGAGGGCTTCGCGAGCGTCCGCCATGAGTTCGGTGACGCGGGCTGCCAGCGCCGCGCCCATCACCGATACGCCGATGGTGCCGCCCAGACTGCGGAAGAAGGTGACGCCCGAGCTCGCCGCGCCGATCTGTTCTGCGGCGGTGGTGTTCTGGACGATCAGCACGAGGTTCTGCATCGTCATGCCGACGCCGGCGCCGAGCAGGAACATGTAGACCGACACCAGGAAGAAGTCGGTGTCGTAGTGGATCGTCGAGAGCAGGAAGGCCCCGGCGGTCAGCGAGACCGCGCCCACCACGAGGTAGGGCTTCCAGTGTCCGTACTTGGTGATGAGGCCGCCGACCCCGACCGAGGCGAGGAGGAGCCCGGCGATCATCGGAATCGTCATGAGTCCTGCCTCGGTGGGCGTGGCGCCGCGGGCGAGCTGCATGTACTGACTGAGGAACACCGAGGCGCCGAACATCGCGATCCCGGTCGCGATCGATGCGACGACCGACAGCGTGAACGTGCGGTTGCGGAACAGCGACAGCGGCACGAGCGGCTCGGAGACGCGCAGTTCGACGATGACGAACAGGATCGCGCCGAGCAGTGCGCCGCCGACCATCAGTACGGTCTCGATGCTCCACCAGTCGAAGCTGGTGCCGGCGCTCGTGACCCAGATGAGCAGGAGCGATACGGCGGCTGACAGCAGCACGATGCCGAGGTAGTCGATGCGGGCGCGCTTGGTGGGGCGGGCAGGCACCCGCAGCGTGAGCTGCACCATGATGAGCGCGACCACTGCGAAGGGGAGCGCCACGAAGAAGTTCCAGCGCCAGCCGAATGCGTCGGTGATGAGGCCGCCGAGCAGCGGGCCGCCGACGGTCGCAACCGCCATGACCGCGCCGAACAGGCCCATGTAGCGACCGCGCTCGCGCGGGCTGATGATGTCGGCCATCAGCACCTGGCTGAGCGCGGCGAGTCCGCCCGCACCGAGGCCCTGGACGGCGCGGAACGCGATGAGCGTTCCCGCATCCTGAGCGAAGCCGGCGGCGGCGGTCGCGAGCACGAAGATCAGGATGGCGACCTGGTACAGCACCTTGCGATTGGTCAGGTCGGCGAGTTTGCCCCAGATCGGGGTCGAGATCGCCGTGGTCAGCAGGGTCGCGGTGACGACCCAGGTGAACGCGTTCTGATCACCCTCGAGGTCGTGGACGATGACCGGGAGAGAGGTCGAGACGACGGTGGATGCCAGCATCGACACGAACATGCCGAGCAGCAGACCGGAGAGGGCTTCGAGCACCTGGCGCGGCTTCATGGCCGGTCCGTGCTCGGGAGTTGTGGAGGACATGCGACCGCCTCCCCGCGCGACGCGCGAGATCGTTGAGATAAGTCAATAGTTGATGTGCGTCAACGATAAAGGAAACGTTGACGCACGTCAACTTGTTTCGCCCGGGCGTGCCGGGTCGGCGGCCCGGCGGGCGCGATTCGGCGGCGGTGCGTCAGTCTGCGAGCGCGAGCGCCCGGAACGGCTCGCGCGGTCGCTGCGCGGGCGCCGCAGGGCGCTTGGCCAACTGTGTGCGGCGATAGAGTTCGTCGATCAGGTCGGTCGCGAGCCCCACGAGCTTCGAGATCTCGCGCTCATCGCGATCGATCCAGGCGCACTTCGGCTCGTCGTGCACCGGCACGAAATCGTCGTGCTGCTCCCAGACGACCAGCGTCCGCTCGGCGCCCAGCACATGCTGCTGCCACCACACCTGGCGCAGGTATCCGCGGGGGACCGAACGCCACGACTTGTTCGTCGTCTTGATCTCGGCGAGCGTGACCCGGCCGCCGCCGTCGACCGCGATGCCATCGGGTGTCGCGAGATGACGCTTCTCGACGACGGCGTGGAACAGCGCTGAAGAGGGCTGGATGCCGTGGGTCGCCGCCACCCAGGCGGCGATCTCGGGCTCGCGACGCCTGCCGTGGTCGGTGTAGGCGTTGCCCGAGAAGCCGGAACCCATGAGTTTGGCATCCGCTGCCCGGCCGATCGCCTTGCCGCTCGTGAGCTGTGCCACGTCGGTCGCGGTGATCCCGCGCGAGCGCGCCCGGATCCAGGCGACCCGATCCCGTGAGTCCGCGACGATGCGCGCGGACAGTTCGGGAGTCATGTCATCGAGCCTAGACGCGCCCGCCGACCTCGATCCCGTGCGACACCCGTGACCGCAGTTGTCACCGCACCAGGAGAAATCCCGGAGACAGGACCATGTGCTCGGAATCGTCCTGTTCCGGTGAGATCTCCTGTTTCGAAGGCGGGGTCTGCGATTTGGGGAACGCCTCGACGGCGGGTACAGTGGTGCGTAAGCCAAAGACCGTCGGTCATCGGCGTGCGTGCAAACGCATGACGATCGAAGCTCTGCAATGCAGGGGCCCGCGCAGGTGACACTGAACTTTCCGGGAGACCGGATCCCAAAGCTCCGTGCGCTTGCGCCGGAGCTTTTTTCATTGCGACGACGACTTCGGCCGGCGCCCCGCCACCGCGGAGCGTCTCGTACACATAAGGAGTGGCCATGGCGCAGAAGGAAGCAACGGTCGCCGAGCTCACGAAGAACTTCGAGGACTCGACCGCCGTTCTGCTGACCGAGTACCGCGGTCTGACGGTTGCCCAGCTCAAGGAGCTGCGCAACAGCATCCGTCAGGACGCGGAATACGCCGTGGTGAAGAACACGCTGACCAAGATCGCGGCGAACAACGCCGGGGTCAAGGGGCTGGATGACGAGCTCAAGGGCCCGTCCGCCATCGCCTTCGTGCACGGTGACCCTGTCGCCGTCGCCAAGGGCCTGCGTGCCTTCGCCAAGGCTAACCCTCTGCTGGTGATCAAGGGCGGCTACTTCGACGGTGCCGCGCTCTCGCCCGCCGAGGTGAGCAAGCTCGCCGATCTCGAGAGCCGTGAAGTCCTGCTGGCGAAGCTCGCCGGTGCGATGAAGGCCTCGATGACCAAGGCGGCATTCGTCTTCAACGCGCTGCCGTCGAAGGCCGTTCGGACGGTCGACGCGCTGCGTGAGAAGCAGGAGTCCGCGGCCTGACATCGGGTCCCGGCATAGCAAAACCCCAATTCAAGGAGAATCATCATGGCAAAGCTCAGCACTGACGAGCTGCTCGACGCGTTCAAGGAGCTCACGCTCATCGAGCTGTCCGAGTTCGTGAAGGCGTTCGAGGAGACCTTCGACGTCACCGCCGCCGCTCCCGTCGCGGTCGCCGCTGCCGGCGCCCCCGCCGGTGGTGCCCCCGCCGAAGAGGCCGAGGAGAAGGACGCGTTCGACGTCATCCTCGAGGCCGCTGGCGACAAGAAGATCCAGGTCATCAAGGTCGTCCGCGAGCTCACCTCGCTCGGCCTCGGCGAGGCCAAGGCCGTCGTCGACGGTGCTCCCAAGGCTGTCCTGGAGGGCGCCAACAAGGAGACCGCCGAGAAGGCGAAGGCTGCCCTCGAGGAGGCCGGCGCTTCGGTGACCCTGAAGTAATTCAGGTTCCTCTGCACGAAGGCCCCCGGGTTGATTCCGGGGGCCTTCGTCGCGTCTGCATCAGATCGGGCCGCGACCGCTGTCCATGACCGCTGCAGAGGCGGCGCCGGCGACCGCGCCCGTCGACCCGCGAACGACGAGCCGTGGCTTGAGTCGCATCACGAGCGGATCTGCATCCGGATCGTCGAGGTGGCGCATGAGCAGCGATACCGCCGACTTGCCCTGCTCGCGCGGGAGCTGCCGCAGGGTCGTCAGCGCGAACATCTCGGCGTCGACATGGTCGTCGATGCCGATCACACTGAGCTGCGAGGGGACGAGGATGCCGAGACGACGAGCCGCGATGATCGCGCCGATCGCGACCTCGTCGCACGCCGCCACGATGCCCGTCGGTCGATGCTCGACATCGCTGAGCAGGTCGACTGCGGCCGCGAACCCTGCCGGCATCGACGGTTCGGACGGCGTACGCACCGCGTGATCTGAGAGGCCGGCGCGTTCCATCTGGTCGAGGTAGCCGCCGTAGCGCGCGGCCTCCACATGCGGCCAATGGGGGGAGCCGCCGCCGAGGAAGTGCACCTGGCGATGCCCGAGCGCGATCAGGTGCGCGGTGGCGAGGGATGCCGCGTGCGCGTCGTCGAGGGTGACGACGCTCGTGCGCTCCTGTGCGCCGATGACGCTCACGACCGGCTTGCCGAGGGCCAGCAGTGCGTCGAGTTCGGCTTCGGCCGGTTCCAGGCCCACGGCGATCAGCCCATCGAACCGCCGGCGGGGGAGGAACTCCTCGAAGATCCGTCGACGCGCGGCGCTGCCGGGCGTCGCGTCATAGAGGGTGAGGTCCATGCCTCGTTCGAGGAGTGCGTGCTGGATGCCCTCGAGCACCTCGGCGAAGAACCACCGGTTCAGCCGCGGCATGACCACGCCGACATTCCGGGTGCGTCCTGTCGCCAGGCTGACGGCGCTCGTCGACGGCACGTATCCCAACTCCTGCGCCGCCTGCTGCACGCGCTCCCGCGTCGCGGCGGAGACGTACCCGCTGCCGGAGAGGGCCCGGCTCGCCGTCGCTTTCGACACGCCCGCGAGTGCGGCGACGTCGGCGATGCCGGCCATGGACTCCTCCTCGAGTTCGCATCGCACGTTACAGGATGCGGTGCAGAATCTGGAACCGGTTGCATCCTCCGGCACCCATCGATGCGCCGCAGGAAAACAGTGTTACTCGGTTGTGATGTGTCGTGCGGTTGTGCGGATGGTTCCGCTCTCATAGTGTGGCCTGGAATCGGTTCCCTATGGGACCGGTGTGCACCGCGGAACTTTCCGAGCACTCAACGAGGAGGAATCACATGGGGCTGTCAAAGCGTCGAATGCTTGCACCCATCGCAATCATCGGAGCCGCAGGCTTCGCGCTCGCGGGCTGCAGTGGCGGCCCGGGATCGACTGGCAACAACGACGGTGACTCGGGGGACACCGGCGACAGCGTCGTGACCGTCTACGGCACGATCGCCGACACCGAGGCCGAACTGCTCGAACAGTCCTGGGCGGACTGGGAGGAAGAGAACGGCATCGACATCCAGTACGAAGCGTCGAAGGAGTTTGAGGCGCAGATCGCGGTTCGTGCACAGGGTGGCAACGCCCCCGACCTCGCGATCTTCCCGCAGCCCGGCCTCATGGCCGACATGGCAGCGCGCGGGTACCTCGTCGAGGCCCCCGACGCCGTCAAGGCGAACGTCGAAGAGGGCTGGTCCGAGGACTGGGGCGCCTACGCGACGGTCGACGACACCCTCTACGGCGCACCGCTCATGGCGAGCGTCAAGGGCTGGATCTGGTACTCGCCGTCGTACTTCACCGAGAAGGGCTATGAAGTCCCCACCGACTGGCAGGGACTGCTCGACCTGACCGCGCAGATCCAGGCCGATGAGGCCAAGGCGCCCTGGTGCATCGGCTTCGGTTCGGATGCCGCGACCGGATGGCCGGGAACCGACTGGATCGAGGACCTCGTCCTGCGCCAGGCCGGCCCCGACGTCTACGACCAGTGGGTCGCCAACGAGGTGCCCTTCACCGACCCGCAGATCTCGTCGGCGTTCGAGGAGTTCGGCAAGATCGCGCTGAACCCCGACTACGTCAACGCCGGCTTCGGTGACGTGAAGTCGATCGTCACGACGCCCTTCGGCGACCCGGCGACCGCTCTCGTCAACGGCGACTGCGCGCTGCACCACCAGGCGTCGTTCTACGACGGCTTCATCACCGACGCCGGTGGCGAGGTTGCCGAAGACGGTGACATCTGGGCGTTCATCATGCCCCCGTTCGAGGGTGGCGGCTCCAGCGATGGTGCTGTCGTCACCGGCGGTGGCGAGATCGTCGCAGCGTTCGACGACTCCGAGGCCACGCAGAAGGTGCAGGAGTTCCTCTCGAGCTCCGACTGGGCCAACGCGCGTGTCGCGCTCGGCGGTGTCATCAGCGCCAACAAGGGTCTCGACCCCGAGCAGGCATCGAGCAACATCCTGAAGGAAGCCATCAGCATCCTGCAGGCCGACACCACCACGTTCCGCTTCGACGCGTCCGACCTCATGCCGTCGGCTGTCGGTGCGGGCACGTTCTGGAAGGGCATGGTCGACTGGGTCAACGGCTCGTCGACGGACACCGTCCTCGGACAGATCGAGGCCGGCTGGCCGTCGGAGTGATCCGTCATTGACCCGCGGGGCCGTCCTTTCGAGGGCGGCCCCGCTTCCCACCCCGAGGCGTCCCCACGGGCGCCGCCCGAGTCCGACGTCGCAGTCGAAAGGTTGCTCATGTCCGTCCAAGACTTCTTCCGGTGGCTCTCCACCCTGAACCCATGGCTGGAGATCGTCGTCATCGTCGGCGTCTTCGTCGCCGCAGTGGCGCTCATCCTCTTCTTCATCGAGATCGCGCCGCGCAAGGGCACGAAGTACACCGTCATCCGGCTCATCGCCTGCATCGTCGGGCCTGCGCTCGTCCTCTTCCTGTTCCAGTCGTGGTACGAGGCCATGGCTGCTGCTGCAGTGCTGGGTCTGCTGTTCTTCTTCCTCGACCGCCGGGCGCGCGACGGCGCGGGCTCGATGTTCCAACTCGTCGGCTTTCTCGCGCCGGCGATCATCCTGCTGCTGATCGGCCTGGTCGTCCCCACGATCCAGACGATCGCGCAGGCGTTCATGAACTCGCGCGGCACGACCTTCGTCGGGCTCGCGAACTTCGAGTGGATCTTCACGCAGTCCGCCAACGTCCGCGTCATCATCAACACGATCCTGTGGGTGCTGATCGCGCCCGTCGTCTCCACGATCGCCGGTCTCGCGTACGCCTACTTCATCGACAAGACCCGGGGTGAGAAGTACTACAAGATCCTGGTGTTCCTGCCCATGGCGATCTCGTTCGTCGGTGCGTCGATCATCTGGCGCTTCATGTACACGTCGCGGCCTTCCGACCAGGAGCAGATCGGCTTCCTGAACCAGGTGATCGTCTGGTTCGGCGGACAGCCGTACAACTTCCTCGCCGACGACCCGTGGAACACCCTGTGGCTCATCGTGGTGTTCATCTGGATCCAGACCGGTTTCGCGATGGTCGTGCTGTCGGCAGCCATCAAGGGAGTGCCGACCGAGCAGCTCGAAGCCGCAGAACTGGACGGCACGAACGGCTGGCAGAAATTCCGAAACGTCGTCGTGCCGGGCATCAGACCATCGCTGATCGTCGTGCTGACCACGATCTCGATCGCCTCGCTGAAGGTGTTCGACATCGTCCGCACGATGACCGCCGGTGCCAACAACTCGTCGGTGCTCGCCAATGAGATGTACACGCAGTTCCGCAGCTTCGAAGCGGGGCGTTCGGCGGCTTTCGCGCTGATCCTGTTCCTGCTGGTGCTGCCGATCGTCGTGTACAACGCCGTGCAGATCAAGAAGCAGAGGGAGATCCGCTGATGGCCACCGCAACCGCGACCCTCACGGTCGACGAGAAGCGCCGCAACCGCGGCAACAAGGGCGGTGACCTCGCCGGCACGAAGAAGCGGCTCACCTCCCCCTGGGCCACGATCGCCGCGCTCGTCATCGCCGCGATCTGGACGGTGCCGACCTTCGGACTGTTCCTCACGTCGTTCCGCCCCGCAGACCTGATCAACGACACCGGCTGGTGGACGATCTTCTCCAACTGGGGCTTCACGCTCGACAACTACGCGACAGCGCTGCAGACCGGCAACAGTCAGCTCGACATGGCCGGCGCCTTCGTGAACTCGTTCGCGATCACGATCCCCGCCGTCGTCCTGCCGATCTGTATCGCGCTGCTCGCGGCGTACGCGTTCGCGTGGATCGACTTCCGCGGCAAGAACATCCTGTTCATCGGCGTGTTCGCGCTGCAGATCGTGCCGATCCAGATGGCCCTCATCCCGCTGCTGCAGCTGTTCGCGCAGGGTACGGTCTTCGGGTTCCCGATCATCGAAGCGTTCGGCTCCGCCGGCTACGCGCAGGTGTGGATCGCCCACACGATCTTCGGTCTCCCGCTCGTGATCTACCTGCTGCACAACTTCGTGTCGGAGATCCCCGGCGAGGTCATCGAGGCCGCGCGTGTGGACGGCGCCGGTCACGGCCAGATCTTCTTCCGGATCATCCTGCCGCTGACGGCCCCCGCCATCGCCTCGGTTGCGATCTTCCAGTTCCTGTGGGTGTGGAACGACCTGCTGGTGGCCTTGATCTTCGCCGACGGCAACGTGGCGCCGATCACGAAGCTGCTGGCCGAGATGACCGGCAGCCGGGGCCAGGACTGGTATCTGCTCACGGCCGGTGCGTTCATCGCGCTGATCGTGCCGCTGATCGTGTTCCTCTCGCTGCAGCGCTTCTTCGTACGCGGCCTGCTGGCAGGCGCCACGAAGGGCTGAACCGGCCCGAACACCGCGAACGGGCGGCATCCTCATCGGGATGCCGCCCGTTCGCCGTGTTGTCAAGGGGGCTGTCGTGCACCGCCGGAGTGCGCTTCGGTGGGAACGCGGGGATGGTCCCGTACCCGAGCCGAGGAGGACATCATGGGTTCTGTCGCGAGAGTCACCACCATCACGTCGAGGTCTGAGACGAGCTTCGAAGACGCGATCCGTCAGGGGATCGAGCGCGCAGGCGACACGCTGCGCGGCGTCGAGGGTGCGTGGGTGAAAGACCACGTCGTCAACATCCGCGCGGGGCAGATCACGTCGTGGCAGGTGACGCTCGAGGTCACGTTCGTGCTCGATGACGCGGGCACGCCGGTGGACAGCTCCACCGACTGACCGCCCGTGCGCGTCGGGCTCAGCCCTCGCAGGCGAGCCCGGCGCGCAACGACTGCATGAGATCGATCTCTGCGGACTGCGTGGCGATGATGCCGTCGGCGACCTGCAGGGCCCGCGGCTCGCTGCCGAGGTCGAGCAGCGCCTCTGCCATCGGCAGCGCGCCCTCGTGGTGGCGGATCATGAGTCCGAGGTAGAGGCAGTCGGCTTCGGTGCCGGTCGCAGCGTCGAGTTGGGCGAGCTCGTCGGTGCTCGCCATGCCCATTGATGCCATGAGCTCTTCATCGCTCGCGGGGTCCTCGGCGGTGCCGCCGTGGTCGTGACCGGTGTCTGCGGCATCCATCCATGCCATCAGGCGCCCGCCGCCCTGCGGAAGCCCCCACTTGACGAGCCAGTCGTAGAACTCGCCGCGCTGGGCGGATTGCGCCGTCGCGATGTCATGCGAGAGCATGCGCACGTTCTCGTCCTGTGTCTTGCGGTAGATCGTCATCGACATCTCGATGGCCTGCGCGTGGTGGATCTGCATGTCGCGTGCGAAGCCCGCCTCGGCCGAGTCAGTGCCGGGCACGGATGCCGCGGACCCGAAAGTCGAGAACCGGCCGATCGCGAACGCGAGGCCGGCGATCGCGAGGGCGACCAGCAGCACCGCCCACCACGGCGGCAGCGAGCGCTGCGTCGACGGCTCGCCTTGCGAGGTGTCGGTCACGACTGCTTGCCGGGCCCGTCGATGCCCGCCGAGCACAGGGCTCCCGGCTCGGGCGCGTTCTGGTTGCGCCAGTACTCCTCGAAGAACTGCGCGATGCGCTCGTCGTCGGCGTCTTCGATCTGCAGCTGCGCATTCCAGGCGCTCAGCACGATCGGGGTGGGCAGACCCTCGTAAGGGGAGAGGATGACGTAGCTGCTCGGCAGGAAGCTCTTGAGAGTCGCGAGGTCGTCGTCGCTGAGGGCGGCTGCGTCGTAGGTGACCCAGACGGCGCCGTGCTCGAGCGAATGGACGGCATTCTCGTTGGTCTGCGGCTCAGAGTAGATGCCGCAGTTGAGCCATGCGTTGGCGTGCGGACCGCCGGCCGGGGGCGTCTGCGCGTAGTCGACCGTGCCCTCGACGTGCAACGTCTCGTTCGTGAAGGTCTCGACACCGGTGATCTCGGTGCCGTCGCCGCCCTCGGTGTACTGGGCGGGGGGCTTCGGCGCGAAGACGATGGATGCCACGATGAGCCCGATGATCACGATCGCGGCGGTGATGCCGACGATCCACCAGACGAGCTTGCTGCGCTTGCGCTTGGCGAGCTGGCGCTGGTACTCGGCGAGCTTCGCCTGCTTCTGCGCCTCGCGCTGCTGCTTGACGGTGAGGTTGATCTGCGCCTGCGTGGCAGGGTTGCCGCTGTTGCGCTTGTCGGAAGTCGGGGTCATTGCAGGTGATCTCGCTTCGGGAGGGCCGGTCTGAAGCCGGCGACGTGGGATTGCCTCCATCCTATGCGGGCGCCCAGGCAGGAGGCTGGGAGGCGGGCTAGACTCGAAGTGTCGGCTCGAATCGATTCGAGATTCGCCGGCGGCACCACTCGAAGCAACACCGTCTGGATCCCGTGCGCGACACCGCCTCCATCCCCACTCAGCAGCCCGCCCGACGAGCATCGACCGCGACCGGCGCCATCCGCACCCTCGGAGCGGACCCGGCCACCGCACCGATCGTGCTCCACCCCGGCGACGCGATCCCCACGTCGCGTCGCGTCGTCTACATCATCCTGCTCGGCGCGCTGACCGCGTTGGGCCCGTTCACCGTCGACCTGTACCTGCCCGCCTTCCCCGTGCTGCAGGAGGACTTCCACACCACCGCGGCCGCGATCCAGCTGACCCTCACCGGCACCATGATCGGCTTCGCGCTCGGGCAGTTGATCGTCGGTCCCCTCAGTGACAAGGTCGGTCGCCGCGTGCCACTGCTGACGGTCACCGCCGTCCACGTGCTCGCCAGTCTCGCCGCCGCGCTCGCGCCGAGCCTCGAACTGCTCACGGCGGCACGCGTGCTCATGGGCATGGGCGCCGCGGCCGGCGGGGTCGTCGCGATGGCGGTCGTGCGCGACCTGTTCGGTGGTCGTCGTCTCGTGGTCATGCTCAGCCGACTCGCGCTCGTCTCCGGGGTCGCGCCGGTCGTCGCGCCCCTCATCGGATCGGCGCTGCTGACCGTCATGCCCTGGCGCGGCATCTTCGTCGTGCTCGCCGTGTACGGCGTCGTGATGCTGCTGGCCGCGATCTTCCTCGTGCCCGAAACCCTGCCGGCGGCCCGCCGTCAGGAGAAAGGTTCGACGACGGTGCTGCAGCGCTACCGCAGCGTCTTCCGCGACCGCGTGTTCGTCGGCGTGCTCATCATCGGCGGCATGACCTTCTCTGGCCTGTTCTCGTACCTGTCGGCTTCGTCGTTCCTGTTCCAGGAGACCTACGGCTTCGATCCGCAGCAGTACGGCCTGCTGTTCGCCGCGAACTCGGTCGGGCTCGTGATCGGCGTGCAGACGGCATCCCGCCTCGCGGCGCGTTTCGGTCCGCAATGGGTGCTGGCGTGCTCGACCGCCGCGCTCGTGGTCTTCGCGACCGCGATCATCGTGACCGACCAGCTCGACCTCGGCCTGTGGGGCACGATCGTGCCGCTGTTCCTGTTCATGACCGCCTGCGGGTTCACCTTCCCGAACGTGCAGGTCCTGGCGCTGGATCGTCACGGAAAGGCGGCGGGCACCGCGGCATCCGTCATCGGCGCCGTCAACTTCGGCGTCGCGGGCCTCGTGACCCCGCTCGTCGGTGCGCTCGCGGAAGGTTCGGAGATCACCGCGACCACGATGGCGACGGTCATGGTCGGCTGTGCGGTGATCGCCGTGCTGTCGCTGTGGCTCGTCGTGCGACCGCGCACCGTGGAGCGCCTCGCGCCCTGATCGCGCCGGTGGGGCACAATGGGGCGATGACTGCCCGGGTGACTGATGAAGAGATCTCGATCGGGCTGCGGTGCGCCGTCGTCGGTGCGGGCCTCGTGTTCGCGGCGGTCGTGCTGGGGGTGCTCATCGCCCTCGAAGCCGACCCGATCGACGTCGACGTGTGGTGGAACGGGTTCGTCAACCTGTTCGCGCCGGTGCTCAGCGACATCTCGCTGTTCATGAACTTCGTCGGCGGCGGGTGGTTCGCCACGTACGTCGTGCCGCTGGCGGGTGCCGCGCTGCTCGTGCTGATCCGCCGCCCCTGGTCGGGCCTCATGTTCGTGGTCGCGTCGGCGCTCAGCGCCGCGGCCGTGCAGGTGCTCAAGACGATCTTCGGTCGCGCGCGCCCCGAAGACATGCTCGTCATCAGCGACCACGGGTCATTCCCGTCAGGGCATACGGCCAATGCGGCGACGATCGCAGCCCTCGCGGTGCTGCTCTTTCCGCGGGTGTGGGTCGCGATCGTCGGTGCCGCGTGGACGCTCCTGATGGCTTTCAGCCGCACGCAGGTGCACGCGCACTGGTTCAGCGACACGGTCGGCGGCACGCTCGTCGGCGTCGGCATGGCGCTCGTGGTCGCCGGCGCGTTCACGGTGCCCCTCATCCGTGAACGCGAACGCGCGCTGCTGCAGGCGCGCGCGGACGAGGCCACGGAGTGACGCGGCCGCACCGGCGCGGCATCTACGTCGAGACCTTCACCTCGCGGTCGATCTCGACCTCGACGTCGACGAGTCCGGTGCGCTGCTGCTGACGTCGCAGGCACAGCGGTTCTATGAGGGCCCCATCGGGTTCCGATTCCCGATGCTGCTGAGCGGTCGGGCACGCCTGCGCCTG
Organism: Microbacterium sp. bgisy189; assembly: GCF_965345345.1. GTDB lineage: Bacteria > Actinomycetota > Actinomycetes > Actinomycetales > Microbacteriaceae > Microbacterium. Next base: position 138,904 of record NZ_CBDRMZ010000001.1, read on the forward strand.
CTGCCGGTCCGCCACGAGCGCCGCACGTGAGCGGGTTCGCTGTGGATTCGTTCGCGCCGAAGTGCCGGTGCACGTCGCGCGGATCAACCCGTCGGCACGGATGAACGGGACGGGCGGCGCTGAGTAGGCTGAGCGGCATGACCGCGTCAGAGTCGCCCGACCCCGCCGTCGCCGCAGCCGAAGCAGAACTCGCGCGGCTGCGCGCAGAAGCCGCAGCCGCCGAGGCCCAGCTCAAAGCCGCGCAGGCCAAGGCCGCGCTGGCCGCCGCAGAGGCAGCGGCTGCGAAGGCGAAGGCTGCCGGCGGCGCCGCGCCGGCGGAGGAGACCTCACCGGCCGCAGACGTCGCAGCACCGGCGGATGCGGCATCCGCAACGCAGGAGAAATCACCGGAACAGGACGATGCCGCCGCAGAAGCTCCTGTCACCGAGAGTTCTCCTGTTCCCGAGACGCCGGCAGAGCCCGCACAGCCCGCCGAGCCCGGCCCCGACGCCCCGCTGGATGCCGAGGAGGTCGCCAAGGTCGCGGCCGGCTACGCGTTCGACGCCGCCACCCTCGACCTCGGCGCACTCGTCAACGGCGCACCCGACCCGGCCGTGCAGATCCGCATCCCGCTCGCGATGACCAACCGCCACGGCCTCGTCGCCGGCGCCACCGGCACCGGCAAGACCCGCACGCTGCAGGGGCTCGCCGAGCAGCTCGCCGCGAAGGGCGTGCCCGTGTTCGCCGCCGACATTAAGGGCGACCTGTCGGGTGTCGCGACGCCGGGGGAGCCGAGCGAGAAGCTGCTGGCCCGCACGAGGGGCATCGGCCAGGACTGGAAGCCCGAGGCATCCGCGACGGAGTACTTCGCCCTCGGCGGCATCGGCAAGGGCGTGCCCGTCCGCGCCACCGTATCGGGCTTCGGTCCGCTGCTGCTGAGCAAGGTGCTCGGCCTCAACGACACGCAGGAGTCGAGCCTCGGGCTCGTCTTCCACTACGCCGACGAGAACGGACTCGCCCTCGTCGACCTCTCCGACCTGCGCGCCGTGCTCACCTACCTCACGAGCGACGACGGCAAGGAGGAGCTCAAAAGCCTCGGCGGCCTGTCGTCGGCGACGGCGGGCGTCATCCTCCGCGAGCTCATCACCTTCGCCGACGACGGCGCCGACGTCTTCTTCGGCGAACCCGAGTTCGACGTGAAGGACTTCCTGCGCTCGGCACCCGATGGGCGCGGCATCATCTCGCTGCTCGAGGTGCCCGGCGTCGCCGACAAGCCCGCGCTGTTCTCGACGTTCCTCATGTATCTGCTCGCCGAGCTGTTCGAGATGCTGCCCGAGGTCGGTGACCTCGACAAACCGAAGCTCGTGTTCTTCTTCGACGAGGCGCACCTGCTGTTCAAGGACGCGTCGAAGGACTTCCTCTCCGCGATCGTGCAGACCGTCCGGCTCATCCGCTCGAAGGGCGTCGGCGTCTTCTTCGTCACGCAGACCCCGAAGGACGTCCCATCGGATGTGCTCGCCCAGCTCGGTTCGCGCGTGCAGCACCAGTTGCGCGCGTTCACGCCCGATGACGCGAAGGCGCTGAAGGCGACCGTCGGCACGTACCCGAAGAGCGGCTACGACCTCGAGCGCGTCCTGCAGGAGCTCGGCACGGGTGAGGCGATCGTCACCGTCATGAGTGAGAAGGGCGCGCCGACGCCGGTTGCCTGGACGCGCCTGCGCGCACCGCTCGGGCTGATGTCGCCGACGCCGGATGCCGCGATCGATGCGGCCGTGGCATCCTCGCCGTTGCAGCCGAAGTACGGCACCGCAATCGACCGCGAGTCGGCGCGCGAGGTGCTGACGGCGAAGATGAACGCCGCCGCCGAAGCGGCCGCCGCAGAAGAGGCAGCGCTGGAGAAGGCGAAGGTCGACGCCGAGTACGCCAAGCAGCAGGCGGCGATCGACAAGGCGAAGGCCGCCGCAGAGAAGAAGGCGCAGGCCGAGTACGACCGGCTGCTGAAGAAGACCGCCGGCACCAGCCGCACCAGCCGCCGCCAGGAGAAGAGTGTGCTCGAGCAGGTGCTCGGGTCGAAGACGACCACCACGATCATCAACAGCGTCATCCGGGGAGTCTTCGGTACCGGCCGTCGCTGACCCGGGCGGTCTGGGGGCGTAGCCTGGGGGTATGGCGACGAGGCCTCCGAACGTCGATATCGACGAATCCAAGCTGCGCGTGACCGCACCGAAGGAGGTCGCCGTCGGCGTGCCGGCGGTGCTGCACGCGCTGCAGATCTCGTGGGAGCAGATGGGGCTCAAACGCAGCGCCGAGACGCTGCTGCGGGTCAACCAGAAGAACGGGTTCGACTGCCCGGGCTGCGCCTGGCCAGAAGAGGACAAGCGGCACATCGCGGAGTTCTGCGAGAACGGCGCGAAGGCCGTCGCCGAGGAGGCGACGCTCCGCCGAGTCACGCCGGCGTTCTTCGCGCAGCACGCTGTCGAAGATCTCGCCGACCACGACGATTGGTGGCTGGGGCAGCAGGGGCGGCTGACCGAGCCCATGCTCCTGGAGGAGGGTGCGACCCACTACCGTCCGATCGGCTGGGACGAGGCGCTCGACCTCGTCGCCGACGCGCTGCGTGAACTCGACGACCCCGACGAGGCCGTCTTCTACACGTCGGGCCGCACCTCGAACGAGGCCGCATTCCTGTACCAGCTGCTCGTGCGCGGCGTCGGCACCAACAATCTGCCCGACTGCTCCAACATGTGCCACGAATCGAGCGGATCCGCGCTCGGGCAGACGCTCGGCATCGGCAAAGGCACCGTCACGCTCGACGACATCCACGAAGCCGACCTGCTCATCATCGCGGGGCAGAACCCCGGCACGAACCACCCTCGGATGCTGTCGGCGCTGGAGAAGGCGAAGCAGCGCGGTGCGACGATCATCGCCGTCAACCCGCTGCCCGAAGCAGGACTCCTCCGCTTCGAGAACCCGCAGACCCCGCGCGGCGTGCTGCTGGGCGGCACCGCGCTCGCCGACGAGTTCGTGCAGATCCGTCTCGGCGGCGACCAGGCGCTGTTCCAGGCCATCGGCGCGCACCTGCTCGAGGGTGAGGCGCGCGACGGCGGAGTCGTCGACCACGCCTTCGTCGAGGCGCACACGTCCGGGTTCGAGGCGTACCGGCAGGCGATGGCGAACGCCGACTGGCGCGAGTTCGAGACGGCGACGGGGCTGCCCGAAGCCGAACTGCGCCGTGTCGCCGAGATCGTGCGGGGATCGGCATCCACCATCGTGTGCTGGGCGATGGGGCTCACGCAGCACAAGCACTCGGTGGCAACCCTGCGCGACGTCGTGAACGTGCTGCTGCTGCAGGGCAACATCGGGCGTGCAGGTGCCGGTGTGTGCCCGGTGCGTGGGCACTCCAACGTGCAGGGCGACCGCACGATGGGCATCTACGAGAAGCCTGCGCCCGCGTTCCTCGACGCACTCGAGCGGGAGTTCTCGTTCGCCGCGCCCCGCGCCAACGGGCACGACACGGTCGACTCGATCCGCGCGATGCGTGACGGCCGGGTGCGATTCTTCATGGCCATGGGCGGCAACTTCATCTCGGCGACCCCCGACACCGCCGTCGTCGAGGCGGCGATGCGGCGTGTCGATCTCACGGTGCAGGTATCGACGAAGCTCAACCGTTCGCACGTCGTCACCGGGCGCCGCGCGCTCATCTTGCCGACGCTCGGCCGCACCGACCGTGACGGCAGGCGTGGCGATGCGCGCAAGGTCACGGTCGAAGATTCCATGGGTGCCGTGCACGCGTCGCACGGCCGCCTCGACCCGCCTGGCGAGGGGATGCCGAGCGAGGTCGCGATCGTGGCACGCCTGAGCGCACGGCTGTTCGCCGAACGCGGGCCCCGTGCCGATTGGGCCGCGCTGGAGGCCGACTACACCGGCATCCGCACCCACATCCAGAACGTCGTGCCCGGCTTCGAGGACTTCGAACAGCGCATCGCGAAGGGACGCACGCTCATGCTCGAGAACGGCCCGCGCGATGCCCGCCGTTTCGCGACGCCGGACGGGCGGGCGCAGTTCACCGTCAACCCGCTCGAATACCCGCGCGTGCCCGAGGGGCGGCTGCTGCTGCAGACGCTGCGCTCGCACGACCAGTACAACACCACGATCTACGGCAAGGACGACCGCTACCGCGGCATCCACGACGGCCGTCGCGTCGTGCTCACCCACCCCGACGACATCGCCGCGCTCGGCTTCGCGCCGGGCGACCTCGTCGACCTCGTGTCGGAGTGGGAGGGACCCGACGGGCTGCAGGAGCGGCGGGCAGATGCCTTCCGGCTCGTGCCCTATTCGACGCCACGTGGCAACGCCGCCGCCTACTACCCCGAGACGAACGTGCTCGTGCCGCTGGACTCGGTCGCCGACGTCTCGGGCACACCGACCTCGAAAGCCGTCGTCGTGCGGTTCGAACAGCACGCGGACTGGCCGCATGACAGAGCCGACCCGCTTCGTCAAGCGGGTCGTGCGCGGCGTGCGCCTGACCTACCGTGACGCACATGGACACTGCCGACCCCCAACTGACGACACCCACCGGGCGCGAGCCGGCGCTGCTGGCGGTGTCGCGATCCGACGGCTCCCCGCCGCGGGCGCTCGTGCTGGGGGCGACCGGCTACATCGGCGGGCGGCTCGTCCCACGGCTGCTCGCCGCCGGCTACCGGGTGCGCGTGCTCGTGCGCTCGCCGGCGCGGCTGCCCGCATTCGCGTGGGGTGACGACGTCGAGGTCGTCGTCGGGTCGGCCGATGACCGCGATGCCGTGGACGCGGCGGTGGACGACGTCGATGTGCTGTTCTATCTCGTGCACAGCATGGGCAGCGGCGCCGACTTCGAACGACGTGACCTCGACGCCGCTGAGACGGTCGCGTCGGCGGCGGATGCGGCGGGCGTCGGCCGCATCGTGTACCTCGGCGGACTGCATCCCGACGGCGTCGAACTCAGCCCTCACCTGCGGTCGCGGGTGGCGGTGGGTGACTGCTTCCTCGCTGCCGTGACGCCCGCCCTCGTGCTGCAGGCGGGAGTCGTGATCGGGTCGGGGTCGGCATCGTTCGAGATGATCAGGCACCTGACCGACGTCCTGCCCTACATGCCGGCGCCGAAATGGGTGCGCAACCGCATCCAGCCCATCGCCGTGCGCGACGTGCTGCACTACCTGCTCGCCGCCGCGCGGGTGCGCGGAGACGTGAATCGGGCCGTCGACATCGGCGGGCCCGACGTCCTGCGGTACGGGCAGATGATGAACGGGTACGCCGTGGAGGCGGGACTGCGACAGCGTGCGATCGCTGCCCTGCCGGTGCTGACACCGGCGCTCGCATCGCATTGGGTGAACCTCGTGACACCGGTGCCGCGCAGCATCGCACGCCCGCTCATCGCGTCGCTGCAGCACGACTGCGTCATGAAGGATCACACCGTCGACGACCTCATTCCGCGGCCCGAGAACGGACTGACACCGTACCGGGAGGCTGTCTCGCTCGCGCTCGGTCGGATCGACGCCGACGCGGTCGAGACGAGTTGGCAGGACGCCGACGTCAGTGGCGTGCCGAGCGACCCGCTGCCGAGCGACCCCGAGTGGGCGGGGCGCACCGTGTTCACCGATGAACGAGAGGTGCGCACGACCGCCTCGACCGATCGGGTGTGGGCAGTGGTCGCGGGGATCGGTGGCGACAACGGGTGGTATTCGTCGCCGTGGCTGTGGGCGGTGCGCGGGTGGATGGATCGGCTCGTCGGCGGGATCGGGCTGGCGCGCGGCCGACGCAGCCGCGACCGTGTCGCGGTTGGGGATGCCATCGACTTCTGGCGTGTCGAGGCGGTCGAACCCGGCCGCCTGTTGCGCCTGCGCGCCGAAATGCGGGTGCCCGGGCTCGCGTGGCTCGAAATGCGCGTGCATCCGGATGGTGACGGCGCGCGGTACGACCAGCGGGCCGTCTTCTTTCCGAAAGGGCTCGCGGGCCGGCTGTACTGGCTGGCGGTGCTGCCCTTCCACGGCGCGATCTTCAGCGGCATGGCTGCGCGCATCACGGGCGCCGCCGAGTCGGCGGCCGAGCACGCCGGGTGAGGATCCGTCGCGCGGGGCGGTGGCCGTAGGCTGAAGGCATGATCCCGGCCGCTGTCATCACCGTGTCCGACAGGTCGGCCGCGGGTGCGCGAGAGGACACGTCGGGGCCCGTCGCCGTCGCGGCGCTCGTCGAGGCCGGGTTCACGTGCGCGGAGGCGACCGTGGTCCCGGATGGGGCGGAACCGGTCGCTGCGGCACTGCGTGACGCGATCACGCAGGGCGCCAGAGTCATCGTCACGAACGGGGGGACCGGTATCGGGCCCCGAGACCGCACGCCCGAGGGGACCGCAGTGGTGCTCGAACGCGAGGTTCCCGGGATCGCCGAAGAACTTCGACGTCAGGGCGCCGCCATCAAGCCCGCGGCCATGCTTTCGCGGGGGCTCGCCGGCGTCGCGGGCGGTGCGCTGATCGTGAATCTTCCCGGGTCGCCGAAGGCGGTCGCCGAGGGGATGCCGGTGATCGTTTCGGTCGCCGGCCACGTGATCGCGCAGTTGGACGGGGGTGACCACTGATGGCCGTGCGCATCGCGCGGATCAGCGACACGGCGCTGGATCTCGCCGCGCACTTCGCTGCCGTCGACGATTCCACCGCGGGCGCGGTGGTGAGTTTCGTCGGCACGGTGCGCGATCACGACCCAGACGCGTCGGGCGCCGTCATCGCGCTGGAGTATTCCGCCCACCCCGACGCCGAACAGACGCTCCATGCGCTCGCCGAGCGGGCGCTGGGCGAGGCCGACGGCTTCGTCGCGGTCAGTCACCGGGTCGGGCGACTGTCGGTGGGGGATGCCGCCGTCGTCATCGTCGTCGCGACCGCGCACCGCGCGGAGGCGTTCGACGTGTGCCGGGCGCTCATCGAGTCGATCAAGACCGATCTGCCGGTCTGGAAGCGGCAGGTCGAGGCAGACGGCACGACGGCGTGGAAGGGCCTGGGCGGCTGAGTCAGCCGCCGGCGAACGGCGGGAGCACGTCGACAAGCGTGTCATCGTGCAAGGCGGCTTCGTCGCCCGTGCGGGACCCGGCCACGAGCACGGCGCAACGCGGCAGGATCGCGGCAAGGCCCGGATGCTCCGCCGCCAGTGCGGCACGCAACGCGCCGAGGGTCGGTTCGGTGCGCGATTCCTCGGCGGTGCCCGCGAGTTCTTCGGCCGCGGCGAAGTAGCGGATGCGGGCCATCAGCCCTCCCACTCGGCTGCGAGTTCGGTGACGGCGGCCACCGCATCCCGCACCTGCTCCGGCGTGCCGCCTGCGCGACCCGCGACCAGGCCCGCAGCGAACGCACTGAAGGGCGCGGCGGGGCGGGCCACGCCGTTCGCGACGTCGCGGGCGAGGTCAAGGATGAGTGAGACGGGCAGGTCATCGGGTCCGAGATCGAACCGTGCGCGCAGGGCATCGGCCCACGCGTCGAGGGCCTCGGGCGGCAGGGTGCGCTCGTTCATGACGACTCCGATCCAGGCGCGGCGCGAAGCCGCGCCTGCTTCAGATCTTCCCACGTGTCCACGTCTGCGGTCTCGGCTGCCGGCGCTGCGAGCACCGTGATCGCGAGGTCGGCGAGCAGATCGCGCATGGACGCGCCCGCACCGCCGTCTGCCATCGCGGATGCCGCGCGCCGCAGCGCGGCGGTGCGGTAGATCGCGGTCAGCCACTGCGGACGCGAGGATTCGTCGGCCAGGCACACGCCGTCGGCATCCGCGGGAAGGAGCGCGAGGTCTCGCAGCAGCCGCGCGACGGCTTCGGGGGCACCCGGCAGGTCGCAGGCCAGGACGACGGTCCACTCGGCATCCGTCGCACCGAGCGCATCGACTCCGGCGACGACGGCCGCAGCGGGGCCACCGAAGGCAGGCTCCTCGCGCGCCCATCGCACCGGCAGGTCGAAGTCGAGCACCGGCCCGACCACGACGATCGGATCGCAGCCGGTGACGGCATCCACGGCCGTTGCCAGCAGCGAGCGGCCCGCCACTTCGAGCAGCGGCTTCACCTCACCGTCGAGGCGGCGCGCACGGCCGCCGGCGAGGAGGATCGCCGCGGTCATTCCGGGCGGACCCAGTCGCCCGAGCGGCCGCCGGATTTCGCCGTGATGCGGACGTCTTCGATGACGGTGGTCTTGTCGATGCCCTTGACCATGTCGACGATCGCCAGCGCCGCGACCGAGACGGCCGTGAGTGCTTCCATCTCGACGCCGGTGCGGTCGGCGGTGCGCACCGTCGCGCTGATCTCGACCCCGTCGCTCGTGACGGCGAGGTCGACCGCGGCGCCGTGCACGCCGATGACGTGGGCCAGCGGCAACAGGTCGGGTGTGCGCTTGGCAGCCTGGATGCCGGCGATCCGCGCCACCGCGAACACATCGCCCTTGGGCACGGTGCCGTGGGTAAGGGCTTCGAGCGTTGCGGGCGCGCAGCGCACGAACCCGCGGGCGGTGGCTTCGCGGACGGTCGGCTGCTTCGCGGTCACATCGACCATGTGGGCGTTGCCGGCGGCATCCAGGTGGGTGAAGTCCATGGTGCTCATCCTTCCAGCAGCAGCACGTCGATGAGATCGCCCGCGGTCACTGCCTCGGTTTCGGCAGGCACGACGGCATACGCCTCAGCGCGGCCGAGTCCGCCGGCCAGGTGCGATCCCGATCCGCCCCGCGTTGCTGGCCCCACGGTCCAGTGTGCAGGATCGGTGCGGTTGATCGCCGCGGGCAGGTATTGGCGGCGGCCGGGCGGTGTGCGCCACGACGTGGATGCCGGCAGCCGCAGCACGGGCCGTGCGAGATCGCCGCGGCCCTGCATCGCCAGCAGCGCGGGCCGCACGAAAACTTCGAACGACACGGCCGCGCTCACCGGATTGCCCGGCAGTCCGAACAGCAGCGTGCCCTCAGACGTGACGCCGAACCCCTGCGGTTTGCCGGGCTGCATGGCGACCTTCGAGAACGTCATCGCGTCGGCCAGTTCGTTCTTGACGACCTCGTACGCGCCTGCGCTGACGCCACCCGTGAACACGACGGCGTCGAGCCGCTCACCCGTGTATTCGCGCAGGAGGCCGCGCAGCCCGCTGCCCTCGTCGTCGACCGAGGCCACGTGCACGACGTGTCCGCCGGCCTCGGCGACGAGCCCCGCGATGAGCGTGCTGTTCGACTCGGGGATCTGCCCGCGGTGCAGCGCAGTGCCGGGGGCAACCAGTTCGCTGCCCGTCGAGACGACCAGCACCTGTGGTGGCGCCGAGACCGTCACGGTGCCGACCCCGGCCGCAGCGATCGCACCCAGTTGCCACGCGCCGAGGCGGATGCCTGCCGGCAGCACCTCGTCGCCGGTGTGGAGGTCTTCGCCGCGCCGACGAACGTGCGCGCCTTCGGCGGCGGGAGCGCGCAGCACCACGACGGTTTCGAGCGAATCCTCGAGCCCGCCGGCCGTGTGTTCGAACGGCACGATCGCGTCGGCGTCGGTGGGGACGGGGGAGCCGGTCATGATCCGCGCCGCCTGACCCGGGCCGAGTGGCGGATCGTGTTGCGTGCCCGCGGGTAGATCGGCGACGACCCGCAGGGTCACGGGGCTGTCGGGCGTCGCCGAGGCCACGTCGGCGAAGCGCACCGCGAAGCCGTCCATGGCGGAGTTGTCGAAGACGGGCACATCGACCGCTGCCGTCACGGCCGTGGCGAGGGTGCGGCCGAAGGCCTGGGGGAGCGTCGTCGTGCTGCGATCGGTGGGACGCACGGCATCCAGCACGGCCCCGAGGTGCGCCTCGACGGTGCGCAGGTCGCCCATCATGCCGTCCACGCGGCGAGCCCGCCCGCGAGCACCGAGGCCTCGACGCCGCGAGAGCGCAACACCTCGGCCGCGTGGCGGGCACGGATGCCGTGGGCGCAGATCACGACGACCGGGTCGGTGCCGACCGCGCCCGGGTCGGCGAGGAACTGCTGCAGCGGAATGACCTCTGAGCCGGCGACGATGCCGGTCTGCGTCTCCCACGGTTCGCGGACATCGAGGAGGGTCGCGCCGGCATCCTGCGCGGCGAGCATCTCGTCGGCGGTCAGTTCGGGGATCAGCGCAGGCGCGGGCGCTTCGGCCTCGCGCAGCGTCGGAGATTCGCCGTTCTTCGGAGCGTTTCCGCCTCCGGCATCCGAAGTTGTGCCGATCTCCGAAGTTGCGACGGCGGGATGCAGTGGCACCTCGCGCACGGTACCGCGCAGCGCGTCGACCACCGCGATGCGCCCGAGCAGCGGGTCGCCGATGCCGGTGATGAGCTTGATCGCCTCGGTCGCCAGCATGCCGCCGACTTGTAGGCACAGTGAGCCGAGCACGCCCACCGCGGCGCACGACGGCAGATCGCCGACAGTCTCGGGTGGGTACAGGTCGGAGAGCACGACCGCGTCGCCGGTGGGTGGTGCCGACCAGAAGACGGTCACCTGGGCGTGGAACTCCTGCACGACGCCCCACACCAACGGGATGCCGAGGCGTTCACACGCCGCGGCCACGTCGACGCGGGTCGCGAAACTGTCGGACCCGTCGACGACGAGGTCGGCGCCGGTCAGGAACTCGGCCGCGTTCGCGGCGGTGAGTCGCGCCCGGACGGGGTGCACCGTCGTGTCGGGAGACAGATCGCCGGCGACCCGCACCGCGGAGTCGACCTTCGGGGCGCCGACATCGGTCGTGCGGTGCAGCACCTGACGCTGCAGGTTCGAGAGGTCGACATCGTCGTGGTCGATCACGGTCAGCGTGCCGACGCCTGCCGCCGCGAGCGCGAGGATGACGGGCGATCCCAGCCCACCGGCTCCGATGACGGCGACGTGCGCAGCAGCGAGACGACGCTGCGCCAGGTCGCCGAAGCCGGCGAGGGCGGCGTGCCGTGACGTGCGCTCCCGCTCGTGTGCCGACAGCGCCGCGACAGGCTCTACAAGGGGCGGGAACGACATGCGACCAGCGTACGCGCGTGGGCGCAACGGAGGATTTGCGACCGCAGATGCGGTGATAGTTTGAGAAAATGTCCGCATATCGGGTTTCTGAGGCTGCTCGTCTGCTCGGGGTGAGCGATGACACGGTCCGCCGCTGGGTGGATGCCGGCACCCTGCCGACGACGGGTGCGACTCCGACCGAGATCCCCGGGGCTGCGCTCGCCGCGCACGCCGCCGATCTCGCCCGCACCGCCCACGATCCCGCCGACCGGCTCTCCAGCGCGCGAAACCGGCTCACCGGACTCGTCACACGCGTACAGGTCGACGGCGTCATGGCGCAGGTCGACATCCAGGCCGGACCGCACCGCATCGTCTCGCTCATGTCGGCCGAGGCAGTTCGCGACCTCGCCCTCGAACCGGGTTCGCTCGCCGTCGCGGTCGTGAAGGCCACCACCGTCATCGTCGAAGCCCCGAAAGGCTGACATGCGCAGCGTCATCACCACGATCGCCGTACTCGCCGCCGTCGCCCTCTTGGCATCCGGCTGCGCCACGAACCCGGGTTCGACGAGTGACATCGACCCGAACGCCCCCGAGGTCACCGGCACGCCGGGCCCCGACCTCGACGGTGATCTCACGATCTTCGCGGCGGCGTCGCTGAAAGCCGCCTTCGACGAACTCGCGATCAGGTTCGAGCGGCAGCACCCCAGCGTCGACGTGCAGCCCGTCAGCTATGACGGCTCGTCGACCCTCGCGACGCAGCTTCTCGAAGGCGCGGCGGCCGATGTGTTCGCCTCGGCGGACGAGAACAACATGGCCAAGATCACCGATGCCGGCCTCGCAGCGGATGCGGAGCTGTTCGCGACCAATACGCTCGTGCTCGTGACGCCCGCGGACAATCCCGGGGCTGTGACCGGGCTCACCGATCTCGCCGACCCCGCCCTGAACGTCGTCCTGTGCGCAGCCGAGGTGCCGTGCGGCGCCGCTGCCGACACCCTGCTCGAGAACCAGGGCGTGACGGCATCGGTCGACAGCTTCGAGCAGAACGTCACCGCCGTGCTCACGAAGGTCGCGACCGGCGAGGCCGACGCGGGCCTCGTGTACGTCACCGACGCCGCAACCACCGACGACGTCGAATCCGTCGCAACCGATTGGGCGGATGCCGTCGTCAACCGTTACCCGATCGTCGCGCTCGACGGGGCGGCTGACGCCGAGATCGCGGATGCGTTCATCGCCTTCGTCCTGTCGGACGCCGGACAAGCGGTGCTGAGCGAGCTGGGATTCGGCGCGCCGTGACACAGGTGCGCGGGGCATGAGATCGGCAGCGCGCGGGTACGTGCCGCAGGTGCTGGCGGTGCCGGCCGTGCTCGGCCTCGCCGTGCTCGTCGTGCCCCTGGCAGCGCTCGTCGGACGCGTCGAATGGGCGACACTGTGGCGCGACGTCACGGCACCCGAAGCGCTGGCGGCCCTCGCGCTGTCGCTGCAGACCGGGGTCGTCGCGACGGCCCTCTGCCTCGTGCTCGGCGTGCCGCTCGCCCTGCTCATCGCACGCGCCGGGGCGCGGACGGCGGCGGTGCTGCGGGCAGCGGTGACCGTGCCGCTCGTGCTGCCGCCGATGGTCGGCGGCGTCGCACTGCTGTTCCTGTTCGGGCGGCGGGGATGGCTCGGACCGGTGCTGGCAGACCTCGGCATCCAGATCCCCTTCACGACGGTCGCGGTCGTGCTGGCGCAGACCTTCGTGGCGCTGCCGTTCCTCGTGCTCGCGCTCGAGGGCGCGCTGCGCTCGACCGGGGTCGGATACGAGCAGGCGGCAGCCGCGCTCGGCGCCGGCAGGTGGCGGATCCTGTGGCGCGTCACGCTGCCGCTCGCACTGCCCGGCCTCGTCGCCGGCACCGTGCTGTGCTTCGCCCGGGCGGTCGGCGAGTTCGGTGCGACGGCGCTGTTCGCCGGCAACGCCCCCGGCGTCACGCAGACGATGCCGCTCGCGATCTACACCGCGTTCAACGGTGCCGGTGTCTCGCAGGGCACTGCGGTCGCGCTGTCGCTGCTGCTGCTCGTGACGGCGCTGGCCGTGCTGCTGCTCGTGCGGGCATGGCGTCCGGGCGGGCCCAGTGCGGAGGTGCCGCGGTGAGCGCTCTCCACGCCGAGGTCGCCGTCGCCGCCCGCCGGCTCGACGCGACACTGCACGCGGATGCCGGCGAGACCGTTGCGGTCATGGGGCCGTCGGGGGCGGGCAAGTCGACGCTTGTCGAGGCGATCGCCGGGCTCGTGCCGCTGAGCGGCGGTGTCGTGCGGATCGGGGCGCGCACCGTGGCGGATCCGCGGCCGCGCGTGCCCGTGCACCGTCGCGGCACGGTGCTGCTCGGGCAGGATCCTCGCCTGTTCCCGCATCTCAGTGCCCGCGACAACGTCGCCTTCGGCCCGCGGTCCCGCGGCGTGGAGAAGGCCGCGGCGTCGCATCACGCCGACGAGCTGTTGTGGCGGGTGGGGCTCGGCGGCGCCGGGCACCACCGGCCGTCCGAGCTGTCGGGCGGGCAACGGCAGCGCGTCGCGCTCGCCCGGGCGCTCGCCGTCGCACCCGACGTGCTGCTGCTCGACGAGCCGCTCACCTCGCTCGACCCCGAAACCGCCGACGGCATCCGCGCGGTGCTCGCGGACGTGCTGCGCGGGGTGACGACCGTGCTGGTCACGCACGACGCCGTCGATGCGGCGTCTCTCGCCAGTCGCCTCGTCGTGCTCGAAGCCGGTCGCGTCACCCAGCACGGCGCCGTGCGCGACGTGCTGAACCGTCCCGCGACGCCGTTCGCCGCCGCGCTTTCGGGCGTCAACCGGGTCACCGGCAGGCTGCTGGACGGGCGATGGGTCGCCGCGCACGACGGCGGCGCGCCGGTCGTGCTGGAGGGGACGGCACCGGCATCCGGGCGCGACGGTGACCCGCTCGTCGCCGTGTTCCGCCCCGGCGCCGTGCGCATCGCCGGGGCCGCGGCCGACACCTGGACCGGCGTGCTGCGGCTCGACGCCGCGCAGCCCGGCCGCTGGCACGCCCGCGTCACCCGTCTCGAGCAGACCCCGTCGGGCGTGCGCGTGCACACCGACGCACCCGCCGTCGTCGCCGAGCTGCCCGTCGAGGTCGTCGCCGACCTGGGCCTTCGCCCCGGCATCCCCGTCGCCCTCGCCGTCGACCCCGCCGACGTCCGCCTGCTCCCCGGCTGACCCGGTGTCACCGGCCCACGTCGTCGCCTCGGCCGGCAACACCGGCGCGCTCGCGTTCTCCCCACGCGTCGGATTCACACCCATCCCGTCGCACGAGGGCGTGCAGGCGTTCGGCCGCGACCTCTGACGCGCGTCTCCTTCCGCGAACCCTCATACCTTCGCCGAACCCTCACGATTCACGCGCGCAAACTGGGTGGGTTCGCGCAAAGTGTGAGGGCTCGCGCGTCAGGCCGCGAGGCGGCCGTCGACCAGGCGCACCGTGCGGTCGACCATGCCGGTCGGCGGGGTCACGTGCGAGATGAGGACGACGGCCTGATCGGGCGCGACCGCGCCCAGCAGGTCGGTGAGCAGGGCATCGGATGCCGCGGCATCCACGCCTGCCGTCGGCTCGTCGAGCACCAGCACGTCGAAGCCGTGCAGCAGCGCACGCGCGAGCGCGATGCGCTGCGCCTGACCGCCGGAGACGAGCCCGCCGCGCTCGCCGACCCGGGCATCGAGCCCGCCGCGCTCGCGCAGCCACGGACCGAGCCCGACCCGTTCGAGCACCGCTTCGAGGTCGGCGTCGGTCGCGGTGTCGCGCGCGAACAGGAGGTTCTGGCGGATGTCCTCGTCGAACAGCATCGGGCGCTGTTCGCACAGGCCCACCGTGAGCCGCACGTCGTCGGGCGCGAGGGTGTGCACGTCGACGCCGCCGATCGTGTACCCGCCGTCGACCTCGAGGAAGCGGACGAGTGCGTGGGCAAGCGTCGACTTGCCGGCGCCGCTGGAACCGACCACGAGCAGGCGTTCACCGGGCCGCACGTCGAGGTTGACGCCGTGCAGTGCGGGCTCCGTTGCGCCCGGCCAACGCACCGTCGCCCCGCGCAGTGCGATTCCGTCGCCGAGCGGTAGGGCGACCCCGGTGGGTTCGCGGTCGGCGACGATGCCGCTCGGGAGTGTCGACGGCGTGGCCTCGGCGACGCGGGAGGCGGCCGTGCGCACCTGCCGCCACGCCGCAGCAGCCAACGGGACGGCCGCGAACACCTCGAACACGGCCATCGGCACGAGCACCGCGACCGCCAGTGACGGGCCGGGGGGCGCACCGGCGGGCGTCGCGACCAGCAGGGCCGCGAGCGATGCGGCACCGGCCGCAAGCGAGACGACCGCCGCCGTTCCCGCCTGCGCCCCGGCGCGCCGCACGACCGCACGGCGCAACGCGGCGTCGGCGGCGGCGATCCGGTCACGGCCGGCACGCTCGGCACCATAGGCGATCAGCACGTCGAGGCTGCCGAGCTGGTCCATGACGGCATCCGCGAGGCGTGCTCGCAACGGTGCGATCCGACGCTCGGCGCGGGAGCCGGCGGCCCATCCCCACGCCGTCGCGGCGACCGCGGCGATCAGGAGGCAGGCCAGCAGGGTCAGGGCCGCAGGCCACCACACGAACGAGACGAGCACGATGGCACCGACCGCGACCGTGACAGACGACACGAGCGGCAGCACGACGCGCAGCGGCAGGTTCTGCAGCTCATCGACGTCGTCCACGAGCGTGCCGAGCACCGAGCCTCGCCGGGTACGGGCGAGGCCGTCGGGTGCGAGCGGCACGAGGCGGCGCAGCAGGTCGGTGCGGGTGACGGCGAGCTGTCGCAACGTGGCATCGTGGCTGGAGAGGCGTTCGGTGTAGCGGAATGCTGCACGCGACAGCGCGAAGGCCCGCACACCGACGACGGCCGCTGTGATGTACATGACGTGGGGCTGCTCGGAGGCACGCACGATGAGCCACGCGCTGACGGCGAGGAGGGCGACGGCCGAGGCTTCGGAGAGGAATGCGGATGCCGCGGCAGGCCAGAACCTGCGCAACCCCGGCATGGCGGTGCGCAGTACGGTCCGCGTGGTCGCGGGCGCTTCGAGGTGATCGGTCATGCCGTCACCGCCGTCTCATCGCGCACACCGGTGAGGGTGACGACCCGATCGGCGATCCGTTCGGCGGAGCCGCGGTGAGAGATGAGCAGCACCGTCGCCCCCGCATCGGCAAGGCTCCGGATGCCACGCCACAGCGCCGCTTCGGTGCCGGCATCCAGCGCTGCGCTCGGCTCGTCGAGGGCGACGACCTGGGCCTGCCCACGCAGGTGGCGGTAGACGGCGCGCGCGACAGCCACCCGCTGCGCCTGACCGCCCGAGAGCCCCGCGCCCTGCACACCGAGGTCGAGGTCGGCGGCGATGCCGTCGGCGCACGCGACCGTGAGCGCGCGGGTGAGCAAGGCGTCATCCGGTGCGTCGTCGCCGATCGAGACATTACCCGCGACGGTGCCGGCGATCAGTCCCGGCTGCTGGCCCGCCCAGGCCAGCCAGGTCGCCGGTGCATCGACCGGTGCCGGTTCGCCGCCGAGCAGAATCGCCCCGTTGAACCTCGCCGCACCCCGAAGCGCGGCGAACACGCTCGACTTGCCGGCCCCGCTCGCCCCCTGCAGCAAGGTCACCGTCCCCGGCGCCGCCGTGAACGACACCCCCGGCAGCATCCGTTCCCCTCGCCGCACCCGCACATCCCTCAGCTCGAGCACACCGGGTCGTCGAGTGTCCAAGACACGCGGTTCGGTGGCATCCGTCATCCGCGTGTTCTGGACACTCGACACCGTGCGGGCGGCATCGAGCACCGAGAAGACGTCGTCGGTGGCGGCGACGCCCTCAGCGGCCGCGTGGAACTGGACGCCGACCTGACGCAGCGGCAGGTACGCCTCGGGCGCCAGCAGCAGCACGAACAGGCCGACGAACAGTGCGAGGGTGCCGTCGATCAGGCGGAAGCCGATCGTGACGGCGATGATCGCGACCGAGATGGATGCCAGAAACTCCAGCGCGAACCCCGACAGGAACGACACCCGCAGCACCCGCATCGTCTCGCGCCGGTACGTGTCGGTGACGGTGCCGATCGTGTCGACGGCGCGGCGGTGACGACCGAACACCTTCAGCGTCGACAGGCCGTTGACGGTGTCGGAGAAGCGGGCCGCGAGGTGTCCGAGGGTCTGCCACTGCTTCTGCTGCACGGCTCGCGTCGCGAGGCCGATGAGCACCATGAACAGGGGGATGAGCGGCAGGGTGAACAGCACCGTCAACCCCGAGACCGCGTCGTGCCACCAGATGACCGCCAACAGCAGCGGCGTCGCGACGACCGTCTGCACGAGCTGCGGCAGGTAGCGGCCGAAGTAGGCGTCGAGGGCTTCGAGGCCACGGCCCGCCGTGACCGCGAGGCGGGCGCTGTTGTGCGCGGCGAGCCATTCCGGGCCCAGCCGCCCGACGGCTGCGACGAGATTCGCGCGCAGTTGCAGTTCGACGTGGGCGGCGGCGCGGGCCGCCACGACCTCGCGCACCCAGAGCAGCAGTGCGCGGGCGGCGATCACGGCGGCCAGTGCGCCGAGGGTGGGGGCGAGCGCTGAGGGCGGCAGCCCGTCGATCGCGTCGGTGATCGCGCGGGTGAGCAACCAGGCGAACGCGACGATCACGGCGGTCTGTGCGAGCGCGATGGCGCCGATCGCGACGAAGAACCCGCGGGATGCCGTCGCATACCGCAGCAATCGGGGATCGACCGGGCCGCGTACTCGCCCGCCGTCAGCACCCATGCTTCGATCTTCGCTCATTCCGACTGGCTCATCCCGTCACCTCGACGGACGAGGTCAGTGGGCGACGGCCTCGGCCTGCTCGATGCGGGCGCGGGTGACACGTTTGCGGAACACCCAATACGTCCAGCCCTGGTACAGCAGCACGAGCGGCAAGAAGATGAGTGCGGCCCAGCTCATGATCGTGAGGGTGTAGTCGGTGCTCGACGCGTTCTCGATCGTGAGGCTCCCGGCCGGGTCACCCGACGACGGCATGACGTAGGGGAACAGCGCCAGCCACAGCGTGAGCACGGCGAACACGATCGTCACGGCGCCCGCGGCGAAGGCCTTGCCGTCCTTGTCGACCCAGTTCAGGGCGACGGATGCCAGCAGTGCCACCGCCGCGATCGCACCGCACACGATGACCGCCCACAGCAGCGGCGCCTCGCGGCCCGCGGCGATGACGATGGTCCACACCACGGTGCCGGCGGCGAAGAGCACCGCGGGGATCGCGAGCTTCTTGCCGAGCGCCTGCGCGCCGTCGTGCACCGGCCCGTCGGTCTTCAGCCCGATGAAGTACACGCCGTGCAGCCAGAACAGCAGCAGCGTGGTCGCGCCGACCCACAGGCCGTAGGGGTTCAAGAGGGTGAGCACGGTGCCGGTGAACTCGTGGTCGGCATCCAGCGGCACGCCCTGCACGATGTTGCCGACGGCGACGCCCCACAGCAGCGCCGGCAGCACCGAACCCCAGAAGATCATCCGGTCGAAGCCCCGCTTCCAGCGCAGCGAGTCGCGCTGATGGCGGTACTCGAACGAGACGCCGCGGGCGATGAGGGCGAGCAGAATCACCAGCAGCGGCAGGTAGAACCCGCTGAACAGGGTCGCGTACCACTCCGGGAACGCGGCGAACAGGCACGCGCCGGCGACGATGACCCACGTTTCGTTGAGGTCCCACACGGGGCCGATCGTGTTGATGACCTGGCGGCGCGACACCTCATCTTTGCCGAGGAAGGGGAGCGACATGCCGACGCCGAAATCGAACCCGTCGAGCACGAAGTAGCCGACGAAGAGCACTCCGACGATGAAGAACCAGAGGTAGGCGAGATCCATGGTGTGCTCCTAGTAGACCGTCGTCGGCAGTTCGTCGGGTGCGTCGGCTTTCGAGCCGGGCTCGGTGACCTCTTCTGGCCCCTTCTGGGCGGCTTTGAGGATGAGGCCGAACTCCACGACCGCGAGCGCGGCGTAGGTGAGGGTGAAGGCGATGAGCGAAGTGAGCACCTGCCAGCCCGGCACCGACGGCGAGACACCGTCCTCGGTGAGCATGAGGCTGAACACGATCCACGGCTGGCGGCCCATCTCGGTGAACACCCAGCCGACGAGGTTGCCCAGCAGCGGCAGCGGCGCCGCCCAGATCGCGACCTTCCACATCCACTTCGCCACGGGGCGCTTCGCGTTCTTGCGCGTGACCCAGAGACCCGCGACGGCGACGAGGGTCGCGGCCCCACCCAGGCCGATCATCCAGCGGAACGACCAGTACGTGACCCAGATGACCGGCATGTAGTCGACGCCGCCGCCGAACATCTCGGTGTACTCGGCCTGCAGATCGTTGAGGCCTTCCACACACCCGTCGAACGTCTGCGTCGACAGGAACGACAGCAGATACGGCACCCGCAGCGACCAGATCTCCTCGGTGCCGTCGGGGGTGCCGATCGAGAAGATCGAGAAGGACGCATCCGCTCCGCAGGCCGTGTTCCACAGCGCTTCGGCGGCGGCCATCTTCATCGGCTGTGTCTCCACCATCACCAGGCTCAGCTGGTCGCCGCTGAGGGCGACGCCGGCGAACGAGACGATCATGAACCACATGCCGAACCGCAGCGACTTGCGCATCGGCTCGAAGTGCTGTCCGCGGCTGAGGTGCCACGCCGACACGGCGATCACGACGGCCGCGGCGAACATCCACGCCGCGAAGATCGTGTGCGGGAACGCGGCGAGCACCACCGGATTGGTGAGCACCGCCACAAAGTCGGTGAGCTCGGCCCGCCCGGTCTCGGCGTTGAGGGTGTAGCCGACCGGGTTCTGCATGAACGCGTTGGCGGCGAGGATGAAGTAGGCCGACAGGGTCGAGCCGACCACGACCATCCAGATCGACAGCAGGTGCAGGATGCGGGGGAGTCGGTCCCACCCGAAGATCCACAGCCCGATGAACGTGGCCTCGAAGAAGAAGGCGAGCAGGCCCTCGAAGGCCAGCGGTGCGCCGAAGATGTCGCCGGTGAACCGGGAGTACGCCGACCAGTTCATGCCGAACTGGAACTCCTGCACGATGCCGGTGACGACGCCCATCGCGAAGTTGATCAGGAAGATCTTGCCGAACAGTCGTGTCAGCTGCAGCCAGCGGATGTCGCCGGTGCGGTGCCACACGGTCTGGAAGATCGCGGCGACCAGCGCCATGCCGAGCGTCAGCGGCACGAACAGGTAGTGATAGAGCGTCGTGAGACCGAACTGCCAGCGGGCCAGCAGCAGCGGATCGAGAAAGTCCATCGCGGGTCCTTTCGAGCGCGCCGGGGAGGACCGGCGCAGGTCCTTTCGAGCGTCTGAAGGTCACGCTACCGAGTCGCGCGAGCCCGCGCGACGGCCCGGGCCGTGACAAATGCGGACTACGCTCGAACGACGGTTTACCCCCGCAATGGGCGGGCGGCCTGCAATGGGGGAGGGACGTGATCTGAGATGGGCCGCATCACGGCGCGAACTCCTGTCGTCCGCGTTCGCATCGGCGACGGGGCCACCAGGCGCGCTGACGTCCTCGCGGTCGAAGAGCCGCTCGAGATCCGGCTCGGCGGGCAGCCCTACGTCGTCACGATGCGCACGCCGGGGCACGACGTCGAACTGGCCGCGGGCTTCCTTGCCGCCGAGGGCGTGATCACCGCGGCGGGCGATCTCGCCGCCGCCATCCACTGCGGCGGCCCCGGCACCGGCGGTGCCGACAACACCTACAACGTGCTCGATGTCACGCTCGGGCCTGGCGTCGAGCCCCCGCGTCGCGACCGGTCGTTCACCGTCTCCAGCGCGTGCGGTGTCTGCGGCAAGGACTCGATCGATGCCGTGCGCACCTCGAGCCGGTACGTCCTCGCCGGTGACGACCTCGAGGTCGACGCGGCGCTGCTCGCGACACTTCCCGACCGGTTGCGAGCGGAGCAGACCGTGTTCGACAAGACCGGTGGCCTGCACGCCGCCGCCCTGTTCGACGAGCGCGGCGACCTCCTCGTCGCTCGTGAAGACGTCGGCCGCCACAACGCCGTCGACAAGGTGATCGGCTGGGCGTTGTCGGCGGGGATGCTGCCGCTGCGACGAACGGTGCTGCAGGTGTCGGGTCGCGCGAGCTTCGAACTCGTGCAGAAGGCCGCAATGGCCGGCATCCCCCTGCTGTCGGCCGTGTCGGCGCCGTCTTCGCTCGCCGTCGACCTGGCGCGGGCGACCGGCATGACCCTCGCCGGGTTCGTGCGCGGTGAGACGCTGAACCTCTACAGTGGCGCGGAGCGCGTGCGGGTGGAGCTCGAGTCGGTCAGGCCGCAGGCTGATCCGACGCGACCTTCGTCGCCCGCTCCGCGAGCATGAGCTGCACGACGCACTGCTCCGGATCGCACGACGAGCGCATGCCGTCGACCGACAGTGGCCCGCCGGCGGCATCGAGCACCCCCTGCATGAGGCCCAGATGCACGCGGCAGAGCAGCTCGCGGTGCTCGGCCTGCGCCGCGGCGTGGGCGCAGGGCGTGAGGTCGATCGTCAGTTCGTCTTCGTCGACGATCGGGTCGAATCCGGCATCCATGAGGTCTTCGACGATCGCATCGATCTGGTGCAGCGCGTCGGTGTCCAGATGCGTCGGCGACGTCGCCGGCAGTACCCGCCGCATGAGATCGCCGCGCTCGGCCGCAGCCGCCACGCGCCGAGCCTGCACGTCGCTCGGCGTGTCGGTGGCGGCGCTGTAGAGCACGCGGGGGCGACCCCGGGTCGTGCGCCGCTCGGGTTCGGCGACCATGTAGCCGTCGTCGATGAGCCGTTGCACGTGCTCGCGAACCGTGTTGGCGTGCAACCCCGTCGCATCGGTCAACTCGGCCAAGGTCCGCCGCGCGCGCTGCTGCACGAGGTGCAGGATCTCTACCCTCGATGCGCTCGAGATGGCGCTGCATGCGGTGGGGCGGACAGTGGTCACACACCCATTATCGCGCAGAAATCGTCTGTGGTCAGACCACAACCTGTGAGTCTCCTGCACGCCCTCGGATAGGGTGCCCATATGCGCGGGGAGGCACAGTGATCGGGTGGCCTCGATTCGCGTGGGCGCGCGCCCGCGATGCGGCAGCACCCCTGCTCGCGCTCGCCGTCGTGGTCGCCGTCTCGGTCGCAGTCCTGCTCGGATCGGTCATCACGGTGCGGGCCATCGAAGCCGTCGAAGTGCGCGCCGCGCTGCAGGCGGCCGGCGGATCGATCAGCGCCGTCCTCACGCCGAACGAAGCGGTCGACCAGGAGATGCTCGCCGCTGCGGCCGCTGACTCGATCGCGGCGCGGGGCGCCGGTGACGCACTGGTCGTCACCGTCGAAGACGGCGCGATCGCCGTCACGACGGCGCCCGGCATCACCGGAGAAGGCGTCGGCGCCGCGCGCGCCGCGCTCGCCGAGATCGGCTCCGACGTCGGCGACGCGGTCGATGCCCGCGTGCAGGTGTCGGGCCCGTTGCGCGATCTGCTCGCCACGATCGAGGCCGACATCGAACAGGGGCGGGGACCTGCCGCCATCTCGCTGGCGCTGCTCATCGTCATCGTCGGGGTCGTCGTCGCCGCTGTCGCGGTCGAACCGGCCCGCGCCAGACGCCTCGAACTGCAGCTGCTGCGCGCCCGCGGGGCACGCGCACGCTCACTCGGCGGCAGTGCGGCCCTCGAAGCGGCAGCCGTCGCGTTCGTTGCCGGCGCGATCGGTGTGCTCGTCGCGCTCGGGATCGGTGCGCTCCTCGGGGTGCGCGCAGGATGGCTGCTGCCGGTGGCCGCAATCGCCGGATCGACAGTGGTGGCATCCATCGTCGCTGCCATCTCCACGCGGCGCGTCGCCGACAGCCGCACGACGAGGGCGCGTGTTGCCGCGCTGATCTCGGCAGTCGTGCTCGGGGCGGTGGTCACGGGCGTCGCGGCATGGCAGTTCGCGCAGACCGGTGACCCGTATGTCGTCCGAAGCGACGGCTCCCTCGTGCTCGACCCGATCGTCGCCGTCGCGCCCGCACTCGTCCTGCTGCTCGTGGCGGCGATGGCCCTGCTGCTGACGACACCCGTGGAGCGCCTCGTCGCCGCCGCCACGGCGGGCGTCCGCGGCATCCACCCCGTCACACCGCTCCGGTTGGCCTCACGTCGGCCCGCGCGGCACGGTCTCTCGCTGATCCTGGTGGCCTTCACGGTCGGTGCGCTCACCGTCGGGATCACCTACCAGGGCTCCGTCGGTGCGCTCGGCCGCACGCCCGAAGACGTGCGTGTCGGTACGGACGTGCGGGTGTCGACGATCCCCGCCGATGTGTCGCTGGCAGAGCTCATCGCGACGGCCGATGCGGATGCCGCGATGACCGCGCGCAGCGTGCTCTCGCGCACGCGCGACCAGCGCGTCACGGTGCTGGCTGCACAATCGGCGACCCTGGGCGAGGTCATGTCTGACATCGGCGGCCTGATCGACCCCGAACGCATCGGTGAGCTCGTCGCAGTCGAACAGTTCGGCGTGCCGCTGACCGGTGCCGATCTCGAACTGGCGCTCACCGTGCCGTCGCTGGGCGTGTGGGACTTCGGGGAGGGGAATGATCCGATCGAGGTCTACGCACCTGTCTTCGTGACGCCGACCCTCATCGACGAGCACGGGTCGATCTGGACCGGGTACGCGGCCAACGCGGAGCAGGCAGGGAGAGGAGGCGGCATCGTCGAATACCCCACCAGTGAGCGGCTCGAGGCTTCGCTGACGCCACCGGAGGGCACGTGGCGGCTCGCGGCGATACAGGTCGGATTCCTCGACTTCGCGGCGGATGACGATGTTCGTGTCGCCGCATCGTCGGGCGGTTCGACCCTCGACCTGGCCGGGTTCGCCCCGTCGGCGACGACGACCGCGGATGTCGCCGTCGACGGGGCGACGTTGGTGCTCCGCGAGACCGCGATCGTCTTCGACGCGGCACCCATGCATGTCGTCGCGCCGGGCGCGGTGAGCGTGCTGCCCGCGGTCGTCACCGAGCGTCTCGCCGCCGATCTCGGGCTCGAGGTCGGCGATACCTTCACGTTGCCGCTGACGCAGCCGACCCTCGACGCCGACTTCGAACTCGCCGGCATCACGGCGCTCCTGCCGGGCACCCCCACGGGGCAGGGTGTCGTGGTCGATCTGCCGGCGCTCATGGTCGCCGGCGCCGACCAGGCTCCACCCAACGAGGTGTGGCTCGCGACCCAGCAGCCGGCAGCGACTGCCGTCGCGGTCGAATCGGCCTTTCCGGGGGTGCGCCCGATCGTGGCCGATCCCCGTGCCGACGCCAAGGCGTCCGGCGCCGCGCTCTCGCTGCTGCTCGCCGCCGGGGCGGCCGCGCTGCTCGCAGTCACGGTGCTCTTGTTGCGTCGCTCGCGGCGCCGCGATGACTCGCGCGAACTCGCGATGTTGGCCTTGCTGGGTCTCGGTCGCCGGGGCGCGGCCCGCGTGCGGGCGCGTGAAGATCTCGCGACCGTGGTGCTCGGGGTCGTCAGTGGCGTGCTCGCGGGCATCGTCACCGCGGTGCTGGTGGTGCCATCCCTCGTCCGCATCGCGTACGGCAGACTGCCCGACGATGTGACGGTCTCGCTGGTCGTGCCGCCCGTGCCGATGATCGTCATGGTGGTGGTCGTCGTCGCCTTGTTCGGCGCGATCGCCCTGTCGGTGAGGGCGCCCACGGACCTCGCCCATGCGCTGCGGGAGGACGAATGACACGTTCGCCCGGACTGTTCCACCTGCTGCGACGTCGCCTCGCGACACCGCGCAGCGCCGCCCTCGTCATCGTCGTGCTGGTCACCGTGGCCGCGTTCGTGATCGCCGCTGCGCCGCGTGCGCTCGTGGCGGTGGAGCGCGCCGAGGTCGCCCATCAGATCGACGGCATCGCGCCGACCTCGCGCGACCTCACGGTCGAGGTGCTGGGCGGCATCATGGGTGGCGCGGCCGACGACCCCGCCGTTGTCGAGCGCTGGGACGACGGTGCCGCGGACGAACTCGGTGCAGTGGGGCAGGCGCTCGCCGACCATCGGGCCGACTTCGACCCGGCGCTGGCAGGGCTCGCCGGTGAAGGCGAGTTCTACGTCGTCGAAGACCCCGTCATGGTTGTGCCGTGGCAGATCCCCGCCGACGATCCGCTGTCGGTCGTGCAACTGCTCGCCGAACCGGCCGCGACCTCGCACCTCGAGCTCGTCGACGGAGCGTGGCCGTCGGCATGGACTGATCCCGGTGGCGTACCAGAGGGGCAGCCCGACTCCGGAGAACCGATCGAGATCGTGCTCGCGGTCGACGCCGCGGAGCGGATGGGGTGGCCGGTCGGGCAGGAACGCGGCATCCCGATGTCGGTTGCACGCCCCGCGTCGATGAACTGGCAGCTGTTGCCCACGATGCGGCTCGTCGGCACCGTCGAGGCCGTCGATCCCGACGCCGAACGCTGGCTGCACCTGCCACCTGCACTGACCGCCACCTACTTCGACGACGGCGATCGTCGACCCACCGCGACTGCGGTCGCCTGGGTCAACCCTGCGGGCTGGACGAACATCTGGGAGATGAGCCGGTCGCTCGTCGCCTGGTATCCCGTCGACGGCGAGGGAGCGCTCCAGGCGGATGCCGGAGACCTGCTGTCCGCGGTCCGGGGTGCGACCGCCGGCGCCGTGCCGCTGGAGACCACCGGCACGCAGCGCGGCCGGTTCGAGACCGACGTGCGCGACGTGCTGCAGACCTCGCTTGCCCGGGCAGGCAGCGCCGGCGCCATCCTCGCGGTCGCGACCGTCGGGCCGCTCGCGGTCGCCGTCTCGATCATCGTGCTGGCCGGCACCCTCATGATCCGGCGTCGACGCGTCGACCTCGCCCTCCTGTCGGCACGCGGGGCGCCGGCCTCACGGCTGCGCCGCCTGCTGTTCATCGAGGGCGCACTGCTGGGGCTGCCCGCTGCGGCCGTCGGCGCGGCGGCGGGGGTTGTCCTCACCCCCGAGGATGCCGGACCGCTGCCGACCATCGTCGCGGTCCTCGTCGGCCTCGCCCCTGCACTCGCGCTCGCCTTCTCGCTGCGCACGAACCTGCGCGAACGGCGTGACGCCGATCCGCGGGCGCACGGTCGGGCGAGGGTGCTCACCGAAGCGACGGTCGTGCTGCTCGCAGTCCTTGCGGTCGTGCTGCTGGTCGTGCGCGGCATCGGCGACGCGACCGCGGGCATCGACCCGCTCGTGGTGGCGGCGCCGCTGCTCGCGACCGTCGCGCTCGCGCTCGTCGTCGTGCGACTGCATCTCGTGCCGCTCACCGCGGCCCTCGCGATCGCACGCCGTGGCCGTGGGGTCGTCTCGCTCGTCGGCGCCGCGCGCAACCTGCGCGACCCCGCGGCAGGCACGACGGCAGTGCTCGCAATGCTCGTCGCCGTCGCGATCGCCGTCTTTTCATCGATCGTGCTCGCGACCGTCGACCGCGGCGCCGCAGTGGCCGCCCAGCGCGACGTCGGCGCCGACATCCAGCTGTCCGGGCCGTACTTCGAGGCCGACGTCATCGAGCGGCTGCGCGGTGTCGACGGTGTCGAGGACGCCGTCGGCGTGCAGCGCGGCGACTACCTCACAGTCGAAGCAGGCGACGGCCGCAAGAGCGTGCTCGTGGTCACCGCCGAGGTGGAAGGCCTTGCCGCCGTGCAGCGCGGGTATGTGTCGGCGGTGCCCGCCGGACGCATCGAGCCCGGCGCCGATCCGATCGACATCATCGTCTCGCGCGACCTGTCCGATGAGATCGGCGGCGGTGCCGCGACGATCGGCGAACGCGATGCCGACATCGTCGGCGTCATCGAACGCATCCCCGGCATGTCGATGTCGACGAACTTCGTCCTCGTCGATGCGAGCGACTACACCGACCTGACCGGCTTCGGCTTCCACCCGAGGGTCGTGATGGTCGACGTGGCCGACGGTGCAGATCCGGCCGCGGTCGCCGCAGCTCTCGACGACGCCGTCGGGCAGAACCACGCGACGCAACTGCTCGACGCCTCGAGCGCCGAGATCCGGTCCTCGCCCGCCGTCAGCGCACTGCGCGTCGTCCTGCTGTCGGCGCTCGCCGGGGCAGCCGCACTCTCGGTGCTGGCGCTGTTGCTGGTCGCCGGGGTCTCGCGCGACGCGCGCTCGCGCGTGATCGCGCTGCTGCGCACGCAAGGACTCGACCGCAGGCTTGCCCGCGGCATCGTCGCGTGGGAGTTCGCGCCACTGGGGGTGACGGCGCTCGTCGGCGGCCTGCTGCTCGGTGCCGCACTGCCGCTGTTGGCCGTGGCATCCATCGATCTGCGGCCCTTCACCGGTGGATCGGTGCAGCCGGCACCCGTGATCGACCCGGTGCTGACCGCGGTGCTGGTCGCCGTCGTCGCCCTCGCACTCGGCCTCGCCGTCGTCGCCGGCGTGCTGTCGGCGCGGACGACCTCACTTGCAACCGTTCTTCGAACCGAGGAGGACTGATGACCGAACCAGACATCGTGTGCGAAGGCCTCGTGCGCATCTTCGCCGTCGCCGACATCGAGGTGCAGGCGCTGCAGGGACTCGACCTGCTCGTCGAACGCGGCGAACTCGTCGCCCTCGTCGGCGCCTCAGGCTCCGGCAAATCGACGCTGCTGACGATCCTGTCGGCGCTCGACGCCCCCACCGCCGGCAAAGCCACCGTCGCCGGGCGTGACCTCACCGCCCTCTCGTCGCGGCAGCGCGTCGACTACCGGCGCGAGGTCGTCGGGTTCGTGTGGCAGCAGACCGCCCGCAACCTGCTGCCCTATCTGACTGCGACCGAGAACGTCCAGCTCGCGCGCGCGATCGGCGGCGACCGGTCAGACATCGGCCGTGCCGGCGACCTCCTCGAGCTCGCCGGCGTCGCCGACTGCGCCGACCGCCGCCCCGCAGAGATGTCGGGCGGGCAGCAGCAGCGCGTCGCGATCGCCGTCGCACTCGCGAACCACCCGCGCGTGCTGCTGGCCGACGAGCCCACCGGCGACCTCGACGAGCATGCGTCTGCCGAAGTGCTCGCCACCTTCGAATCCGTTAACCGCGAACTCGGCACGACCGCGCTCATCGTCACCCACGACCCCGCCGTCTCTGAGCACGTGCAGCGCACCGTGCAGATCCGCGACGGTCGCACCTCGACCGAAGTGCTGCGCTGGACCCACACCGACGATGAGGGCCAGGAGCACGCCATGGCCGAAGAGTTCGTCGTGCTCGACAAGGTCGGCCGCATGCAGCTGCCGAGCGAATACCTGCAGCGCCTCTCGCTGCGCGACCGGGTGCGCCTCGAACTCAACCCCGACCACGTCGGGGTCTGGCCGGGGCAGGCCGGCGCGGCGGAGTCCCCGGTCGTTGAGCGAGCGAAGCGAGACGAAACGCCCTCTCCCGAGAGCGCGCCCACGCGCCGGAGCCTCCGCGAACGGAAGGATCATGACGATGTCTGAGACCGCGCTGCTGCACGCCACCGGGCTCTCCGTCGTGCACAAGACGCCCGCCGGCGACGTGCACGCCCTCGCCGAGGCGACGCTCACCCTCGAACCGGGAGAGTTCGTCGTGCTCGTCGGCCCCTCCGGCGCGGGCAAGACGACCCTGCTGCATGTGCTGGGCGGCATCCAGCCCGCCACGACCGGCACCGTGCGCGTGGGAGACGTCGTTGTCACCGAGGCGCCCGAGCGGGACGTCGACCGGGTGCGCCGCGACGACATCGGCTACGTGTTCCAATCGTTCGGACTCATTTCGGCGCTGTCGGCCGAGGAGAACGTCGAACTGCCGTTGCGGATCGCGGGCGCCGACCCGTCCGAGCGCGCCGCGCGGGTCACACACCTGCTGGAGCGGGTCGGACTCGCCCAACACGCCAAGCAGCGCCCAGCAGAACTCTCGGGCGGGCAGCAGCAGCGCGTCGGCATCGCCCGTGCACTCGCCGGATCGCCCCGCATCCTGCTCGCCGATGAGCCGACCGGCCAGCTCGACTCGCACACGGCCGAGCAGATGATCGAGCTCATCCGCTCCATCGCGCACGACGACGGCGTCGCCGTGCTGCTGTCGACCCACGACCCCTCGATCGTCGCGCTCGCCGACCGCGTGCTGGAGCTGCACGACGGCGTGCTGCGTGCCGGGGCGGTCGTCAGCGAGTGAGCGGGGCGGATGCCGTGGCCTGTGCCATTGGACGCCGTTGCTTGTGCCATTGGAGGCCGTGGCCTGTGGCATGGATAGGGTGACGGAGTGACCGAAGCCGTCGTGCCACCCGCGCCCGCCCCGCGACCCGGTGCCGTCTACTTCGCGGGCCGTGCGATCCTGCGCCCGCTGTTCTGGCTGATCTACCGGACACGGGTGACCGGGCGCGAACATGTGCCGCACACCGGTCCCGTGCTGCTGGCCAGCAACCACCTCGCGGCCCTCGACACCGTCATCATCCCGACGTCGGCGCCTCGGCCGGTGCAGTTCCTCATCAAGTCGGCGTACTTCACGGGGCCCGGTGTGCTCGGTAGGTTCCGCCGCTGGTTCTTCACATCGATCGGCGGTGTCGCGGTGCATCGCTCGACGGGCCGTGACGCCCGTGCGGCGCTTTCGGCGGGCAGCGGCATCCTTCGTGCCGGGAGCGTGTTCGCGGTCTTCCCCGAGGGCACTCGCTCGCGCGACGGCAAGCTGCACGAAGGACACGGCGGTGCGGCGTGGATGGCGCGCGACACAGGGGCCCAGGTGGTGCCGGTGGGACTGGTCGCGACGGGCACCGTCAAGCCTTTCGGGCACCTGTTGCCCGGCCGCCCTCGCCTCGAGGTGCGATTCGGTGCCCCGCTCGACCTCTCCGATCTCGACGGAGTCGCCGACGGCAAGGCCCGCCGCGAGATCACGGCGCGAATGATGGACGCGATCGCCGCGCTGTCAGGCCAGGAGCGTTCCGGCGCCGTCAACGCCACATCGCGCGACTGATTGGCCCGGTCACAGCGCGATCTGGTAGTGCACGAACCCCGTGCGCGCTGCGACGCGGTCATAGAGCCGGCGGGCCGTCGCGTTGGTTTCGGCCGTCAGCCAGTAGACCTTCGACGCACCGTCGTGCTCGGCCCATGCTCGCACGTGCTCGATGAGGGCTGCGCCCGCACCGGCGCCGCGGGCGTCGGCCGAGACGAAGAGGTCTTCGAGGTAGCAGTAGGCGCTCGTCGACCAGGTCGCCGGATGGGTGAGCCAGTGCACCAGCCCGACGGCCGTGCCCGACGCATCGCGCGCGATCGCTCCGTGCAGGCCGGATCCGGGGGTCGTCAGACGGCTGAACGTCGTCTCGGTGATCGCGGGATCGAGGTCGGTCTCGTAGAACGTCAGATACGCGTCCCACAGCGGTTGCCAGTCGGCACGGTCGGATGCGGTGAGCGGTGCGATCAGCATGCCTCAACCGTAGGGGAGCGGTCCGACCGGTGCGGTCACCGGGCGCGGTAGTGCAGCAGGGTGATGCCGTTCTCGAACGTGCGGAGTTCGACGAGGTCGAGGTCCAGATCGACGTCGTCGGGCAGCGCGCGCGTGCCACCGCCGACGACCTTCGGCACGATGAAGAAGCGGAAGTCGGTGACCATGCCCGCCCGGATCGCCGGTGCGGCGGTCGTCGGCCCGAAGATCTCGATCTCGCCGTCTGCGTCGGCGACGAGCTGCGCGAGCGCGTCGAGGTCGAGCGCGGCGACGAGACGACCAGTCGGCGAGGTGATGTCACCGGGAGCGAGCGTGGACGAGGCGACGACGTGCTCGATGCGCCGCCAACGGTCGGCGAACTCCTGCTCGTCGGCACCCCAGTCGTCCTGATCGGTGTCCCAGTACTGCATGAGCTGGTAGGTCTTGCGCCCGAGCACTTCGGCGGAGATCGGCGCCATCCGCTCGATGTGGAACCGGAAGACATCCTCACCCGGTCCCGACCACTGGAAATCGCCGTCGGCGTCGTTGACATACCCGTCGACTGAGACGGTTGCGGTGTAGCAGAGGGTTCCCATCGACCCAGGGTGCGCCTTCCGTCGCTCGGTCGCAACGGGGCCGTGTGCGCAACTCCTGAGTCTCCGAGATGCCGGTTGCCGCGCGCCGCGAGAGTTCGCGGTCGGCGCGGGCGGGCGGCGTGAAAACTCAGGAGTTGCGCACGGGCGACGGGCGTCAGGCCGAGGCGAGCGTGGACTGCCAGCCGAGCGCGGGGGCGACGTGCGTCGCGAAGGACTCGACGATGCGCAGGTTGAATTCGACACCCAACTGCGACGGAATCGTCAGCATGAGGGTGTCGGCCGACATGACGGCGGCATCCTGCTGCAACTGCTCAACGAGCACGTCGGGTGCGCCTGCGTACGTCTTGCCGAACGTGGAGCGCATGCCGTCGATGACCCCGATGCCGTCGCCGTCCTGGCTGTGGCCGAAGTACAGCTCGTCCTCGGCGGTCGTGATCGGAAAGACCGAGCGGCTCACCGACACTCGCGGCGTGCCGGCGTGCCCGGCATCCTTCCACGACGCCCGGAACGCATCGATCTGCTCTGCCTGCAGGATGTCGAACGGGCGACCGTCGGCCTGCGTGAGCAGGGTCGACGACATGAGGTTCACACCCATCCTGCCCGCCCATTCCGCCGAGTCGCGGTTGCCGGCGCCCCACCACACGCGCGAGCGCAGGCCGGGGGAGTGCGGTTCGATGCGCTGCATACCGGTGCCGCCGCCGAACGGGCTCTGGTTGTCGCGTTCGGCCAGGCCCTCGCCCTCGATGGCGCGCAAGAACAGGTCGAAGTGCTCGCGGGCGATGTCGGCCCCGCGCGGGTCGGTCGACCCCGTGTAGCCGAACGCCTCGTAGCCGCGGACGACGGTCTCGGGTGAGCCGCGGCTGACGCCGAGTGCGAGTCGTCCGTCGGAGATCAGGTCGACGGCGGCGGCCTCTTCGGCCAGATACAGCGGGTTCTCGTAGCGCATGTCGATGACGCCCGTGCCCATCTCGATGCGCCTCGTGCGCGCCGCGATCGCTGACAGCAGCGGCATGGGTGATGCCTGCTGGCGTGCGAAGTGGTGCACCCGAAAGTACACGCCGTTCACGCCGAGGTCGTCCATGCCCTGTGCGAGGTCGATCGCCTGATGCAGCGAGTCGCCGGCGCTGAGCTGCCTGCCGCCGCCGAGGGGGCCGTAATGACCGAACGAGAGGGTTCCGAAGCGTTGCATGACGCGTGCAACGGTACGCCCACAGGTTCTATTCCGGTGAATAGATGCCGGGAGCCGTGAAGCGATCGCGATGGCACCAACTCCGCAGAATGTCGGCGTCTCCGCACCCATATCGCCGAATCCTGCGGGCGTCGTGCCAATCTGCGGAGTTGGTGCGCGCGTCGGGATGGAATAGCCCGCCCGCGCGCGGACTTGTCACCACCATGACCCGTATCGGAGAGTTCGACGTCCTTCCCCTCTCGCTCGGCGGCAACGTGTTCGGCTGGACCGCCGACCGTGACGCCTCCTTCGCTGTGCTCGACGCGTTCCGTGAGGGCGGCGGCGACTTCATCGACACCGCCGACTCGTACTCGGCGTGGGTGCCGGGGCACGCCGGCGGCGAGAGTGAGACGATCATCGGGGAGTGGCTGGCCTCCCGCCGCCCCGAGAACGTGGTCGTGGCGACGAAGGTCAGTCAGCATCCCGATTTCAAGGGACTGTCGGCGTCGAACGTGCGCGCCGCCGCGGAAGCATCCCTCCGCCGCCTCGGTACCGACCGCATCGATCTCTACTACGCCCACTTCGACGACGCCGCGACCCCGCTCGAAGAGACCGTTGCCGCGTTCGGCGCGCTTGTGAGCGACGGCCTGGTGCGTAACGTCGCAGTGTCGAACTACAGCGCCGACCGCATTCGCGAGTGGATCCGGCTGGCCGACGAACTGGGAGTGGCAGCGCCGGTCGCCGTGCAGCCGCACTACAACCTCGTGCACCGGGTCGAGTTCGAGCGCGACATCGCACCGGTCGCCGCCGAGTTCGACCTCGCCGTCGTGCCGTACTTCTCGCTCGCGAAGGGGTTCCTCACCGGCAAGTACCGCTCCGTCGAGACCGACGGGCACGCCTCGCCCCGCGCGGGCGCGGCCGCCGCGTATGCGACTCCGGAAGGGCTCCAGCTCATCGACACGATGGGGCGGATCGCCGGCGGCCACGGCGCGTCGGTCGCAGCCGTCGCCCTCGCGTGGCTGCGCGTGCAGCCGACGGTGGTCGCGCCGCTCGCATCGGCGTCGCGCGTCGAGCAGGTCGCCGACCTCCTCGCGGGTGCCCGGCTCGAACTCGCGCCCGACGAGATCGCCGCGCTCAGCGCGATCTCGGAGCGGATGCCGGCGGGCGTTTAGGTCGCGCTCGGTCAACGACCGGGGCCGAGCGGCGCGTAGGCTGTGGTGCCGTGGCATCCGTCCTGAACATCTCCGCCTACCGCTTCACGCCCATCGCTGATCCGGCCGGGCTGCGCGAGGTGCTGCGCGAGCGCGCGGACGCCGGCGGCCTGAAGGGCACGATCCTGCTCGCCGAGGAAGGCATCAACCTGTTCCTCGCCGGTCCAGCGGACGCCGTTCGCGGCTTCGTCGACGCACTGCGCGCGGACGAACGCTTCGCCGCACTCACGACGAAGGAGAGCTGGTCCGACGACCAGCCGTTCCGCAAGATGCTCGTGAAGGTCAAGCGCGAGATCATCCGCATGGACCGTCCCACGGTCGTGCCCGCCGACGGTCGCGCCCCCGCCGTCACCCCCGTGACGCTGCAGCGCTGGCTCGAGCAGGGGCACGACGACGACGGGCGCGAGGTCGTCATGCTCGACACCCGCAACGCGTTCGAGGTCGACTACGGCACCTTTGCGGATGCCGTGGACTGGCGCATCGACCGCTTCACGCAGTTCCCGGATGCGGTCGCCTCGCACCGAGACGAGCTCGCAGGCAAAACCGTCGTGAGCTTCTGCACCGGCGGCATCCGCTGCGAGAAGGCCGCGATCGTACTGCGCGAAGCGGGCGTCGAGGCCTACCAGCTCGAAGACGGCATTCTCGGCTGGTTCGAGCAGATGGGCGGCGCCCACTGGGAAGGCGACTGCTTCGTGTTCGACCAGCGCGAGGCGCTCACGCCCGCGCTGCAGATCATGGACCCGGTCGCTACCAGGCGTCTGTGACGGGTCTCCGGCCGCCGACGGCGGAGAACCTCAGCGGCGACGATCCGCGCCGGGGCTGTCGAGCGCGGCAGTGACGTGCGGGGGGAGTCGGTCGGTCGCGACGTCGGCGATAGTCGTGCGCTCCAAGACGTCGCGCAAGGCGACGCGTGTCGCGAGCCAGACCTCGCGCAGGGCGCTCGTCGGCGCGGGGTAGTCCAGATTCTCCGGTGGCTCTCCACGAACGTCGGCGAGCGGACCTTCGACGGCCCGGATCACATCGGCGATGGTGACGGTCGTTGCCGGAGCGGCGAGTGTGTAGCCCCCCGTCGCACCGCGTCGGCTCTTGACGAGCCGCGCCGTTCGCAGGTCGGCGAGGATCTTGAGCAGGAAGGCGACGGGGATCGCTTGCTGGTCGGCGATCGCATCTGCCGACATCGGCGCATCGGGTTCCTGGGCGGCGAGCACCACCAGTGCACGGACGGCGTAGTCCGCTTTTGCTGTGATGCGCATGGTCTGATCTTGCCTGATGTCGGTGGCCGACGACACATTGCGAAATCTCTGCTGGTGCACGGGCCGAAACAGGACTATTTTGATCCAGTAAGTCCGATCATGTGGGGTGGTCGGCACCGAACGTTGGAGACTCACCGTGGAACGACTGATCATCTTCGCCCTTGTCGGGCTCGCCGCGCAGACGGTGGACGGCTCGCTGGGCATGGCGTACGGCGTCACTTCGAGCACGCTGCTGCTCGCCGCCGGTGTGGCGCCCGCCGTCGCTTCGGCGTCCGTGCACCTCGCAGAGGTCGGCACGACCGCTGTGTCGGGCTTCGCGCACTGGCGATTCGGCAACGTCGACTGGCGGGTCGTCGGGTGGATCGCGATTCCCGGTGCGATCGGC
The DNA here is from genome assembly GCF_965345345.1 of Microbacterium sp. bgisy189. Lineage (GTDB taxonomy): Bacteria > Actinomycetota > Actinomycetes > Actinomycetales > Microbacteriaceae > Microbacterium. Next base: position 173,847 of record NZ_CBDRMZ010000001.1, read on the forward strand.
GCGTTCGTCGGCGCCCACGTGCTCACCGGCTTCGCCACTGACGCCGCCAAGCCCTGGATGGCGCTGATCCTGCTCGCCCTCGGCGTCTACGTCATCGCGCGTTTCGTGTTCCGCCGGCCGCCGCGCGTGGCCCGTGATGCTCGCCCGCGCCGTGTGCTGCTCGCTCCGCTCGGTCTGTTCGCCGGCTTCATCGACGCCACCGGTGGTGGCGGCTGGGGACCGGTTGCGACGCCGACGCTCATCTCGAGCGGAAAGATGGACCCGCGACGGGTCATCGGTTCGGTCTCGGCAGCGGAGTTCGCAGTCACGGTCGCCGCGAGCGTCGGCTTCCTGCTGGCACTCGGCACCGCCGGCATCGACTTCGGCATCGTGCTCGCGCTGCTGGCCGGCGGCGTCATCGCGGCGCCGTTCGCCGCCTACCTGGTACGCAAGGTCTCGCTCCCGCTGTTGGGCGCCCTCGTCGGCAGCGTGATCCTGATCACCAACTCGCGGACGATCCTGCGCGAGTTCAACCTCGAACAGCCGTGGATCTACCTCGTGCTCGTCGCCGTCAGTGTCGCGCTCGTCGTCCTCGCGATCCGCAAGAACCGCGCCCTGAAGGCAGCCGATGCCGCGCTGCGTTCCGAGAGTGGTGAGGTCTCCGACGACGACAAGTCGCAGCTCGCGGCCCGTTGATCGCAGACAGACGCCCCCCACCTCAGTCGAGGTGGGGGGCGTCTGCCGTTCACGGATACTTGCTGGGCTGACAGCACACCACGATCAAGAAGATCGAGCCGCCGGGAACGAGCGAGAGGAAGATCCAGGGCCATGTCCACCCGGCATCCCGCATCCGTCGGACGGTGACGGCGAGGGTCGGCACGTACACGGCGAGGGCGCCGGCGATCAGCGCGAACGCGACCAGGAAGCCGATGAACGGCACGAGCACCGCGATGGCTCCGCCCAGGAAGCAAATGACCGTGAACAGCGTGAAGTACCAGTACTCACTGCGACTCGCGCGTCCGTCGAACTGGGCGTACTTGGCGAAGACGACCTTGATCGCCTCGCCCATCCCGTTCACGATCGGCCGGTTGTCGATCGGAGTGCGCCACGCGCCGACCGGGATCTCGTACCCGGGTGCCGTCGTCTGCGGCGCCGCATATCGCACGGCCGCCTGCGAGCCGGGCGCAGCCGACACCACCGCGCCGGGTGTGGTGCGTGCGGGGGTCGTCTGCACGCCCCAGCGCGAGCCGTCCCACCAACGCAGCAATCGCGAGTCTTGCGGGTCGGCATACCAACCGGGTGCGGCCTGATGCGGTGTGGACACGTCGTCTCCTCGGGTCGGGGCTTGGTCAAGGGTAGGGGGCTCAGCACGAGAGCCACGACACAATGTCGCCGATGATGCTGACGCAGGTCCAGGTGAGCGGCGTGGTGTCGAGGCGCGTCGGCGTGCGGATCCCCATGCGTCTCACGCTATCGGCGCCCCGCCGTAACACGACGACACCCTGATAGGTCGGGTGCGCGGGAGGCGGCACGATGGGGTGTCGAGTCACGAATGGGAAGGTCGACGATGGGCGCAGCGGACTGTACCGGGTTCACGACGCGGCAGGTGCACGCGGGTGAAGGGAGCGGCGGCGCGACGCCGCGCGCAACCCCGATCTACCTGACGGCCGGCTTCAGCTTCGGCGAGTACGGCGATGCGGCCGCGCACTTCGGCAACGGCGAGGGGTACGCGTACACGCGGATCGGCAACCCCACGGTCGAGACCGTAGAACGCACGATCGCCGACCTCGAGGGCGGCTCGCAGGCGCTGCTGCTCGCAAGCGGTCAGGCCGCGACCGCCGTGGCACTCATGAGCATCGTGTCGGCCGGGCAGCACATCGTCTCGTCGAACCACATCTACGAGGGCACCCGCGGTCTGCTCGTCGACAGCCTGTCGCGCTTCGACATCTCCACCGACTTCGTCGACGATCTGAACGATCCGGCAGCGTGGGAGCGCCTCATCCGTCCCGAGACCCGCGCCCTGTTCGCGGAGTCGATCTCGAACGGACCCAACCGCATCCTCGACATCGAAGCGATCGCCGAGGTGGCGCACCGTCACGGCATCCCGCTCGTCATCGACAACACGCTCGCGACGCCCTACCTGCTGCGTCCGCTCGAGCACGGCGCGGATGTCGTGGTGCATTCGGCCAGCAAGTTCCTCGCCGGTCACGGTGCCGTGCTCGGCGGCGTCATCATCGACAACGGACGGTTCGATGCGGCCTCGACGGGCGTGCTGTTCCCGCAGCTCACGGAGGTTCCCCGCGGCTGCACGCAGAGCTTCGCGGGCCGCGCCGCCGGCGACGCCCGCATCGCCTATGCCCGTGAGAGCGTCGCGCCCCGCTTCGGCCCCACGCCGTCGCCGCTGAACGCGTTCCTGATCGGCCAGGGCATCGAGACCCTCAGCCTGCGCGTCGAACGGCAGACCGCCAATGCCCGCGCCCTCGCCGAAGCGCTCGCCGCGCACCCGCAGGTGGCGCAGGTCGACCACCCCGATCTGCCCGGTCACCCCGAGCATGCGCTCGTCGAGCGTTACTTGCCTGCAGGCCCGGGCGCCGTGTTCACGATCACGCTGCGCGGCGGCGACGAGGCCGCGGAGCGGTTCGTCGAGGCGCTCGAGGTCTTCACGCACATGACACACATCGGCGACGTCCGCTCCCTCGTGCTGCACCCGGGCTCGACGAGCCACACGCTGCTCGACGCCGAGCAGAAGGCGGCCGTCGGGGTGTACCCCGGCACGCTGCGCCTGTCGATCGGCATTGAGGATGCCGCCGACCTGATCGCCGATGTGACGGCCGCGCTCGAGGTGCTCGAGGCCGTCGCGCCCGCGGACGTGCCGGCGGCAGTGTCGGCGTGACCAGCCTGCAGCATTTCGGCTGGTTCCTGGCCCGGGGCTTCGGCCCGCAGGGGTGGGGCGCGGCTGGCTGGGACTGGGGCCACGACTGGACAACGCCTGCGTTGTACGCACAGTCTGCACAGCTGTTGGAGCAGGCCGGGTTCGACTTTCTGCTCATCGAGGACGCTCCGTCGATGGGGTCGCCCGAGACGATCGATTTGCGGGTGCGGCACGCGTTCGGTGGGCCCAAGCACGACCCGCTCATGCTCGCGCCGTACCTGTTCCAGGCGACGCGTCACCTCGGTGTGATCCCGACCGTCAATCCGGCGGCGATGCTGCCCTACACGGCGGCGCGTCAGTTCGCGACGCTGCAGCATCTGTCGGGGCACCGGCTGGGGCTCAACGTCGTGACCGACACCGGCAGTGCGCGCCACTTCGGTGATGCGCCGCCGCTCGCGCACGACGCCGCGTATGACCGCGCCGAAGAGTGGCTCGCGGGTCTGCGGTCACTTTGGCGCAGCTGGAACGACGGCGCCCTCGTCGCCGACACCACCACCGACGTGTACGCGGACGGCTCGAAGATGGATGCCGTGCGTCACCGCGGCGAGTACTTCGCGTTCGACGGCCCACTCAACGCCATCCCGTTCGAGCATGGCGAGCCGGCTATCGCTTCACCGGGCGGATCCGGCAGAGGGCTCGCATTCGCGGGCGCGAACTCCGACATCCAGCTCGCGCTCGCCCCCCTGCACGAGCAGAGCGTCCGTGATTACAGGGCGCGCATCCATGCGGCGGCAGTCGAACGCGGCCGCTCGGCCGACGACATCCGCATCATGTTCGCGATCCAACCGGTGATCGTCTCGAGCATCGAAGAGGCCGACCGCATCGTCGGTGCGTCTGCCGCCCCCGACGATGCGGCCCTGCTGGCGATCGCGCGCAAGCAATCGAGCGACCTCGAGACCGACCTCACGGCGCTCGATCTCGACCGCCCGCTCGACCTCGGTGTCTTTGGCGAACACGTCTCGCACGGCAGCATCCGCCGGCTCACCGGTGACCGCGACGTCTCGTCGACGCCGCTCCGGGCGCATCTTTCCGCCCTCGCCAAAGCGGGACGCATCTCCGATCGCACCGGGTTCGTCGGGACGGCCGAGGAGTTCGCCGACATGATCGAAGAGCTCGGCGAGTGGGGCAACGACGGCGTGCTGCTGTGGGGCGACCTGCACCCGGTCACCCTGCACCGCACCCTCGACGAACTCGTTCCGGTGCTGCGTCGCCGCGGCATCCTGCGCCGCGACTTCGAGGCCGGTGGCCTGCACGCCAACCTTCGCGCCTTCTGACGCCTTCGCGAGCCCTCATACATTTCGCGAGCCCTCACGATCTGCGGGGCAGACCATGAGGGCTCGCGTGGATCGTGTGGGTTCGAAGGTCAGCCGAGGCCGTTCTCCGCGAGCCAGTCGGTCGCGATGTCGGCAGATGAACGCTGGTCGACGGTCGACTGCACGTTCAGCGCGACAAGGCCTTCGGGGCTGAGGGCGGCGCTCACGTCGTTGATGACGGCCGCAGCGTCGTCGGCGAAGTCGCCGTTCACCAGCGGCACGACGTTCGATGCCAGGAACAGGCCGTCCGGATCGGTGAGCGTGACGAGGTCCTGCGTCTCGATGCGCGGGTCGGCGCTGTAGACGTTGGCGATCTGGATGTTGCCGGCGACCAGTTCGTCGACCGTGGTGTCACCGGTGGCCTGGAACTGCACGTCGACGCCGTACTTGTCCTTGAGGCCGCTGGGGCCGTACGGGCGCTCCTCGAGTTCGGGCGCGCCGCCGAGGACGAGGGTGCCGTCGACGTTCGCGAGGTCGCCGATCGCGTTGAGGTCGTGCTCGGCAGCGAATTCGGCCGTCACGTTGTACGAGTCCTGGTCAGTCGCGGGAGACTGCTCGAGTACGGCGAGCCCATCCGGCAGTGCGTCGGCGAGCGCCGCATAGACCTCTTCAGAACTGGTCACGGTGGCCGCCTGATCGTAGTGCTGCAGCAGGTTGCCGGTGTATTCGGGGAACAGGTCGATCGACCCGTCTTCGAGCGACGGCAGGTAGGCGTCGCGCTGCCCGATGTTGAACTGTCGTTCGACCTCGAAGCCTGCGCCTTCGAGGGCCTGCGCATAGATCTCGGCGATGATCTCGTTCGAGTAGTAGGCCTGCGAGCCGATGACGATCGTGTCGCTCGTCTCGCCGGTGTCGCCGTCCGGCTCGTCGCCGGAGAGCGGGTCGCTCGTGGCGCAACCGGTGAGGGCGACCGCGGCGATCACCGCCGTGCCGAGCGCGAGCGCGAGGCGGGTGCGTGTGCGTGTGCGGGACATGGTGGGTACCTCCGTGTGGTGGTTGTGATGCAGGGTCTCAAGAAGTGGCGACCGACGGGCGCCGGAGCGGGGTGAGTCGACGCGCCGGTCGCGCGGTCACGCCGTGTGGAACGACAACGCGCTGCAGCAGGGCGAACATTCCGTCGAGGATGAGGGCGAGCGCGATCACGACGATGGATGCGCCGAGCACTTGGTCGAAGCGGCGCAGGGGAATGCCCTGCAGGATGTAGAAGCCGAGCCCGCCGAGGCCGACGTACGTTGCGATCGTGACGGTGGCGACGACCTGCAGGGTCGCCGAGCGCAGTCCGCCGATCAGCAGCGGCAGTCCGAGCGGCACCTCGATCTTCCACAGCACCTGCCATGCTGTCATGCCGACAGCGCGCCCGGCATCGATCGTGGTGCGGTTGATGGCTTCGAAGCCGGCGTAGGCACCGGCGAGGATCGACGGGATCGCCAGCACGACGAACGACGCGACGGCCGCCTCGGTCTTGTGGGTGACGCCGAGGACGAGCCACAGCAGCACGACGAGTCCGAGGGCGGGGATCGCGCGCGCCGCGCCCGAGAGTGCGACGGCGAAGTCACGGCCGCGGCCCGTGTGGCCGATCAGCCAGCCGACGGGGATCGCGATGATCGCGGCGATCGCGACCGAGCCGAACGTGAACGCGAGGTGCTGCACGATCGCCTCCCAGAGGGGAAGCGAGCCGGTCGCGCGGTCGGGCGAGAAGATCCAGGCGAAGGCATCGATGAAGAGGTTCATGCGATCGCCGCCTTCGCGGAGCGTGCGGCGCGGCGCTCACGACGGGTGGCCGCGCGGGTGGGCAGCCACGGCATGAGCAGGCGCCCGGCGAGGGCGAGCACCAGGTCGACGATGATCGCGATGACGACGACGGCGACGACGCCCGCGAGCACCTCGGGGATGATCCGACGCTGCCCGCCGTTGGTGAACAGGTAGCCGAGGTTCTGGATGCCGATGAGGATGCCGACGGTCGCGAGCGAGATCGTCGAGGTGGCGGTGACCCGAAGCCCCGCGAGCATGACCGGACCGGCCAGCGGGAATTCGACGGCCCAGAATCGGCGCCACGGACCGTAGCCGACCGCGACGGCCGCCGCGCGGGCACTCGGGTCTGCGGATTCGAGTCCGTCGGTCACCGAGCGCACCATGATCGCGACGCCGTAGATGGTGAGCGCCACGATGAGGTTGATCTCGCTGTCCATGCGGAAGCCGAAGCTCGCGGCGAGCACCGCGAACAGCCCGAGCGACGGGATCGTGTAGAGCAGCCCGACCGTCGTGAGTACCGGTCCGCGGAGCTTCGTGTACCGGAACGCCGACCAGCCGATCGGCACCGCGATGATGAAGCTGAGCACGATCGGGACGATGCTCTGCCGCAGGTGATCCAGTGACAGGCTCCAGATGAGGTCGAGGTTGTCGAGGATCCAGCTCACGGTGACCCGTCGCCTTCGACGAGCACGCCCTGCGTGCGACCCGCGTCATCGACCAGCACCGTGCCGGTTGTCGTCTGCTTCGTGCGCAGGGCCCGTGACCCGCGCTCGAGTCCGACGAAGTCGCGCACGAAGTCGTTCGCGGGACGCTCGATGATCTCGCTGGGGCTGCCGACCTGTGCGATCCTGGCGCCCTTCTGCAGGATGACGACCTGATCGCCCAGGAGGAAGGCCTCGTCGATGTCGTGCGTGACGAAGACGACGGTCTTGTCGAGGTCGCGCTGCAGACGCAGCGTCTCGGCCTGCAGCTCCTTGCGCACGATCGGGTCGACGGCGCCGAACGGCTCGTCCATGAGCAGGATGTTCGGGTCGGCGGCGAGGCCGCGGGCGACGCCGACGCGCTGCTGCTGACCGCCCGACAGCTGCCGAGGGTACCGGCCCGCGAGGCTGCGGTCCAGGCCGACCACGTCGAGCAGTTCGAGGGCGCGCTCGCGCGCCTTGGCCTTCGGGGTGCCACTCAAGACCGGCACCGTCGCGACGTTGTCGAGCACCGAGAAGTGGGGGAGCAGGCCCGCGTTCTGCATGACGTAGCCGATGCTGCGGCGCAGCTGCACCGGGTCGCGTCCCGTGATGGGCTCGTCGTCGATGAGGATCTCGCCAGATGTCGTGTCGACGAGGCGGTTGATCATGCGCAGCAGGGTGGTCTTGCCGCACCCGGACGACCCCACGAAGACCGTCGTCTTGTGTGCGGGAATGCGCAGGCTGAAGTCATCGACCGCGACCGTGCCATCAGGAAACTGCTTGGTCACGGAGCGGAACTCGATCGCCATGGCATCCTCCGGGTCGGGGCTTCCCACCCAACCACAGCCGTGCGACATCGCGCACGGGGCTGGCATTCGGCGTCACACTCGGGTAGTGAGAGGACATGGCTGAGGATGCATACGACCTGATCGTCATCGGCGCGGGCCCGGTGGGAGAGAACGTCGCCGATCGGGCGGTGCGGGGCGGATTGAGAGCAGTGATCGTCGAACGCGAACTCGTCGGCGGCGAATGCTCCTACTGGGCGTGCATGCCGTCGAAGGTGCTGCTGCGCGCCGGAGCCGCGCGCGAGGCGGCTGTGCATGCGCCGGGTGCGGGCGTTTCCGCAGCCGGCGGAGTCGACGTCGCCGCCGTGCTGCGGCGCCGCGACGAGATCGTGCACGAATGGGACGACTCCGGGCAGGTGCGGTGGCTCCACGACGCGGGAATCGACCTCGTCCGCGGCCACGGACGCCTCACGGGCGAGCGTGAGGTGACCGTCACCGACAGTGCAGGTGGGAGCACCGTCCTGCGCGCGAACCATGCCGTCGCGGTGTGCACAGGGTCTGCCGCGCTTCTGCCCGATGTTCCCGGGCTGGCCGATGCGAGCCCCTGGACCAGCCGTGAGGCCACGGCTGTGCGCGAGGTTCCCGGGTCGCTCGTGATCGTGGGCGGCGGCGTCGTCGCGTGCGAACTGGCGACGGCGTACGCCTCGTTCGGCACGAGCGTGACGATGCTGGTGCGATCGGGGGTCCTCGGCGGACTCGAGCCGATCGCGGGCGAGGCTGTGCGGGCGGCGCTGCGCGCCGACGGCGTCGATGTGCGGTTGGGCGTCGAGCCGGTCGGAGTGGAGCGTGACCCCGACGGACGGGTGCTCGTCGCGCTGCCGGACGGCGAGGTGCGCGCAGACGAGATCCTGGTCGCGACCGGGCGGACGCCGCGCACCGGCGACCTCGGGCTTGACAGCATCGGGCTCGAACCGGGCACCTGGCTCGACGTCGACGACACGATGCGCGTGCGGGGGTCGTCCTGGCTCTACGCAGTGGGCGACGTCAACCACCGGGCTCTGCTCACCCACCAGGGCAAGTACCAGGCGCGAGCTGCGGGCGATGCCATCGCCGCCCGCGCACGCGGGGCTGCCGTCGACGACGGCCGGTGGGGGGCGCACGCGGCGACCGCCGATCACGGCGCCGTGCCGCAGGTCGTGTTCACGAACCCTGAGATCGCGGCGGTCGGTCGCACGGCCGCAGCCGCCGAAGCGGACGGTGTCGCGGTCGAGGTGCTCGACTACGACCTGTCATGGGTCGCCGGTGCGTCCACGCATGCCGACGGCTACCGCGGTCAGGCGCGCGCGGTCGTCGACACGGAGCGCGGCGTGCTGATCGGTGCCACCTTCGTCGGCGCCGACGTGGCCGAGTTGCTGCACGCGGCGACCATCGCGATCGTCGGCGAGGTGCCGATCGACCGCCTCTGGCACGCCGTGCCCGCCTACCCGACACTCAGCGAAGTCTGGCTGCGGTGGCTCGAGGCGTACGGGCGGCCCACCGGCGTCTGACGATGCCGGCGGGTCCGGGCGGCCCCAGGAGTCAGTGCGCCGACGCGAGGATGCCGCGCGCGGCGGCGAGCTGTGCGGCATCCCGAGCCCGCGCCCGGCGCTGCACACGCGAGATCTCGTACGCGACGATCACGACGATCCCGGCCAAGGCGAAGGCCGCCGACTGCGTGTACCCGGTGCCCGGTGGCGTGTCCCAATGGCCGCCGGCGATCCCCAACCAGATGCCGTATTCCGTCATCGGGTTGGCGAGCACCACGATGCCGAGCGCGATGATCGCGCCCATCGTGGCCGTGCCGCGGCTGAAGAACGTGGCGACCGCGGCCACGAGCATCGCCGCGATCCACAAGGCCAACAGGATGCCGCCGTTGGCGGGCCGGTCCATCGCGGTGTAACAGGCCGGGCTGCTGTGATCGGTCTGACACGGCACCCAGGCATGCCACGTCGCAACGGCTCCAGCGATCCCCATCGCGAAGAGCCCGATCCCCCAGAATCGGTTCATGGCGTCAGCGTAGCGCCCACTGCCGACACGGCGGAAGACTGACATGCTGGACGTATGGCACAGCCCAACGACCTGCTCGCCGTCCTGGTCGACGCCGACAACGTCTCGCCCGCCCGCATCGGCGCAGTCCTCTCCGAGATCTCGCAGTACGGCACCGCCTCGGTCAAGCGCGTCTACGGCGACTGGACCAAGCCGAACCTGCGCAGTTGGAAGGACGCGGCAGCCGACCACGTCATCCAGCCGATCCAGCAGTTCGACAACACGACGGGCAAGAACGCGACCGACAGTGCCCTCATCATCGACGCGATGGACCTGCTGTACACGCGCCGCTTCCAGGGGTTCTGCATCGTCTCGAGCGACAGCGACTTCACGCGACTGGCATCCCGTATTCGCGAGGAGGGCGTCACCGTCTACGGTTTCGGGGAGCGCAAGACCCCCGAGGCGTTCCGCAACGCGTGCGACCAATTCACCTACCTCGAGGTGCTCGAAGAGCCCGACACACTCGACCCCGAGGCGCCGCGCGAGCGGGTGCCGGGTGCGAAGCTGCGACAGGACGCGAAGCTGGTCACCACCCTGCGCACCGCCGCCTCGCACGCTGCCGGAGAAGACGGTTGGGCGAACCTCGGCACCGTCGGTCAGCTCGTGCGCAAGCAGCAGCCCGACTTCGACTCGCGCAACTGGGGCTACGCGAAGCTGTCGGACCTCGTCAAGGCGGTCGGCCTGTTCACCGTCGAGACCAAGCCCGGCGGCATGCGCCTGAAGGACAAGAAGAAGGTCGCCGCGTGAGCGCACGGCTCGTGCTGCTCGCGGCGCTCGCCGACGTCGTCTTCGTGACGGGCTTCGCCCTCACCGGTCGGCTCAGCCACGAAGAGCATCCGCTGCTCGGTTTGTGGACGACCGCGTGGCCCTTCCTCGCCGGCCTGGCGGTCGGCTGGCTGCTCACGCTCGCATGGCGTGCACCGACTGCGCCGCTGCGGACGGGTGTCGGCGTGTGGGCGGTCACGCTGGCGGGCGGGATGCTGCTGCGCGCCGCATCCGGTCAGGGCACGGCACCGGCGTTCATCATCGTCGCGGCGATCGTGCTCGCGGTGACCCTCGTGGGGTGGCGGGCGGTCGCCGCCCTCGTTCGCCACCGCCGTCTCGTCGGAGCTGCGGCCGGAGCCGAAGCGAGCAGGGGAGCGTAGGCTCGAAGGATGTCGCGCATCCTGTTGATCGGCGGCCATGGCAAGGTCGCCCTGCTGCTCGAACCCCTGCTCGTCGACGCCGGACACGACGTCACCGCCGTCGTTCGGAACTCGGAACACGAACACGACGTCGCCGCGACCGGGGCCACCCCGCTCGTCGCAGACGTCGAGCACCTCGACGTCGCAGCGCTGACTGATCTCGCGCGCGGCCATGACATCGTGATCTGGTCGGCCGGGGCCGGGGGCGGCAACCCCGACCGCACGTACGCACTCGATCGCGACACCGCGATCAGGTCGATGGATGCCGCCGCTGCGGCAGGCGTCCGCAGGTACCTCATGGTCTCGTACTTCGGTGCCCGAGCAGACCACGGGATCGACCCGGACAACCCGTTCTTCGCATACGCCGAGGCGAAAGCCGCCGCTGATGAGCACCTGCGCGCGAGCGACCTCGACTGGACGATCCTGGCCCCCAGCACCCTCACACTCGACGAACCGACGGGGCGCATCGACGCAGAGGCCACGGCATCCGGATCCGTCTCACGCGCCGATGTCGCAGCGGTCACCGCCGCGGCCGTCGACGAGCCCGCAACGATCGGCCGCACCGTGCGCTTCAACGCCGGCGACACCCCGATCGCCGAAGCCCTGCGCGGCTGACAGACGCGGAAACGGATCAGGCCAGGCGCAGCACCTCGAGGTCGACGTGGCGGCACGCGCGACGCTCTGCGATGTCGACGCGGTCTGCGCGCAGCACGTCGCCGGCCGAGAACCGGTCGTCGGTGGAGACCAGCACCCGGGAGACGCCGTTGACGAGCACCAGCGGCGTCGTGAGGGCGTGCAACGGGGGAGTGAGTCGGCGTTCGATCGTCTCGATGAGCACGTCGAGGCCGGCGACACCAGCGAAGCGGCCGTCGACGGTGACCGGCGCGGCCGCCGTCATCGTGTACTCGTCGCTGCAGAGGTAGTCGACGTACGGCCCCGCCACGTGGGGGCGCCCCGTCGCCTGCGGCACCCGGAACCACTCCAGGTCGCGGTAGTCGATCGCCTGCTTGACCGACTGCGCAGGGAAGACGAGCTTTCGGCGGTCAGCGCCCTGCCACCAGGCGAGATGGCTTGCGGCGTCGGAGAGCAGGCCGACTTCCGCGATGAATCCCGCACCGTAGACCGGTTCGGTGGGGTGGTCGAGCATGCCGATCGCGTGCGGCTGCACGAGATCGTCGAGCCGGGACACCGTCAACTGCTCGTCGCCCTGGTCGCCGAGTTCGGCGGCGATCCGATCTGCGTGGGACTGCAACGGCTCGAGCAGCGCGGCGAAGTACGCCGAGACCGTCTCGACGGCACGGTCGAGCGCCGCATCGGCGATGGCGACGTCGACGGAACGGGTCGCTGACATGGGGGTCTCCTCGGGTGGCTGTGTGACGGCATCGTACACACGCCGTGTCACGGTCATGTCTCGTCGTTCTGCGCTCGCAGGGTGAGCAGAGCACGTGTCGCCTCGGTGACGGCGAGTTCGGTGAGCCGGGCGGCCTCGACGTCGTCGCCGTCCGCAACCGCGTCGAGGGTGGCATCGAGCAGGGTGCGCTGCCGGGCGCGCGTGTCGCCGTCGAGCAGGCGCAGCAGCGGCGAGAGCTCCGCCTGCAGGCGCATCTGGTCCCGGGTGAGCCGTGCGGATTGGCTGAGCGCGACCAGTTCCAGCTGCAGATCGTCCATCGTCTGACGCCACAGGCCGGCATCCTCGGTGTCGAGGCGGCCCATCTTGGCGCGGATCGTGTCGATCTCGCTCGGCGCCGACCGGCGTGCCGCGAGCCGCACCGCCGCGACCGTGATCGCGGCGTAGTGCAGCGCGAGATCGCGCAGCGCGAGCCCGCTCGAAGCGCGCAGCGCCTCGCGGGCGAACGCGAACGGGTCGGCAGACTCCGACACGAAGCTGCCGCCGTGGCGGCCGCGCCTGGTGACCACGAGTCCGCGCGCGCGGAGGCCGAGCAGGGCTTCGCGCACCGTGACGGGGGCGACCCCCATGGTGCGGGCCAGGTCGGCCTCGGAGGGGAGGCGTTCCCCGGCGCGGAGATGGCCGCCGGTGATGGCGTCGGCCAGCCGCTTCTCGACGAGTTCGGCGCGTCCCTGTTCGCCGATCGACGTGAACATCGCCCCTTGCAGGCGGTGCGGGCGTCGTTCGGATGCCGTGGGCTGGCTGGTCACGCTCTCCATCCTCTCACCGGGGTCCGTCGCGGCAGCGAGCGACCGACACGATCTGGACACACGCTTGAAATATAACCTCTGTTTCTATATGTTTACTCGTGCTTGGAGCACAGAGTCGTCCCGAGGAGTTCTGCAAATGCCGCCCACTGCCGCACCCGGAACCGCCGCCGACAGCGCGGCCCACACCGCCGGTCGAGGTGACGTCGTCCTGTCACAGGTCACCAAGACCTTCGGATCGATGACGGCCGTCCACGACCTCGACCTCGAGGTGCAGGCGGGGGAGTTCCTCTCCATGCTCGGGCCGTCCGGCTCCGGCAAGACCACCGTGCTGCGCATGATCGCCGGGTTCGAAGACGTCACGAGCGGCAGCATCCGCATCGGCGGCGACGAGATCACCCGCATCCCGCCGCACCAGCGTCCCGTCAACACCGTGTTCCAGGACTACGCCCTGTTCCCGCACCTGACCATCGCCGAGAACGTCGCCTACGGGCTGAAGGTGCGCGGCCAGTCCCGCGCCGCACGCCAGGCCGCCGTCGCCGAGGCGATCGACCAGGTGCGGCTCGGTCACGTCGCAGACCGACTGCCGCACCAGCTGTCGGGCGGACAGCGGCAGCGCATCGCGCTGGCCCGCGCCCTCATCCTCCGCCCGCGCGTGCTGCTGCTCGATGAGCCGCTCGGGGCGCTCGACAAGCAGTTGCGCGAAGAGATGCAGATCGAGCTCAAGCGCATCCAGCGCGACGTCGGCATCACGTTCATCTTCGTGACGCACGACCAGGAGGAGGCGCTCACCCTGAGTGACCGTGTGGCCGTGTTCAACGACGGCCGCATCGAACAGGTCGGCACCGCCCGTGAGGTCTACGAGTACCCGCAGACCGAATTCGTCGCACGGTTCCTCGGGCTGTCGAACATCCTCCCGGCGCCGGTCGCCGAGAAGCTCACCGGCACCGCGGCGGCCATCAGCATCCGCCCAGAGCGGGTGCGTCTGCTCGAGCGGGATGCCGACGCCCCGACGACCGCCGGCGACGTCGTCGTGGAGGGCACCGTCGCCGAGATCGTCTACACCGGGCCCACCACCCGCGTGCTCGTCGACGCGGCCGACGGGCTGCGCCTGATCGCAGAGACGCAGAACACCCACCACCCCGCAGCCGACGTGCACGTCACCCGCGGTGACCGCGTCCGCGTCGCCTGGGCGGCCGACCACGCCGCCGTCCTGCCCTGACTCCCCACCCGCACCACCTCGGAAACCACCAGAGAAACAAGGAGCGATCCATGAACAGCAGACTGATCGCCGGCGCGGCGGCCATCGCGGCCGTCACCCTGGCCCTGTCCGCCTGCAGCGGCACCACCACCGACGGCGGTGGCGGCGACGCCCCCGGCGGCCTGCAGATCGACGTGCCCGACGTGCCCATGCACGAAGAGATGGGCGACTACGAAGGCTCGGTCGACATCGTCGCCTGGAGCGGCTTCGTCGAGCCGGCCTGGTCGGACCAGTTCACCGCAGACACCGGCTGCACCGTCAACCGCCGTGTCGCCGGCACGAGCGACGAGATGGTCCAGCTCATGCGCACCGGCGACTACGACCTTGTCTCGGCATCCGGCGACGCGAGCCTGCGCCTGATCGCCGGCGGCGACGTCGCCCCGCTGAACCTCGACCTCATCGAGAACTTCGGCGACGACATCGTCCCCGGCATGAAGGGCCAGCTGTACGACACCATCAACGGCAAGTCGTACGGTGTGCCCATCGGTCGCGGCGCGAACATCCTGCAGTACAACAGCGAGGTCGTCACCGAAGAGCCGACGAGCTGGTCGGTCGCGTGGGAGGCAGACAGCCCCTACGCCGGCAAGGTCATCGCCTACGACGCGCCGATCTACATCGCCGACGCCGCCGTGTACCTCATGGCCACTCAGCCCGACCTCGGCATCACGAACCCGTACGCGCTGGACCAGACCCAGCTGGACGCTGCGATCGAGCTGCTCAAGCAGCAGAACGGCATCGTCTCGGAGTACTGGGCCGACCCCGCCGCGCAGATCACGTCGTTCGTCGGCGGCAACACCGTGCTCGGCACCTCGTGGGAGGTGCTGCGCAAGCTCACCGAAGACGAGAAGTACAAGTCGGTGCTGCCCGAAGAAGGCTCGACCGGCTGGTCGGACGCGTGGATGCTGTCGGCAGAGTCCGACGCGCCCAACTGCGCGTACGCGTGGATGGACTACACGAGCTCGCCCGAGGTCAACGGCGCGATCGCGATGAACTTCGGCATGGCTCCGGCCAACGCCGCGTTCTGCGACCTGAACGACGAGGCTGCCGCGCACTGCGAGTACTACAACGCACTCGACGAGGAGTACTTCGAGAAGGTGTGGTTCTGGACCACCCCGATCGAGCAGTGCATCGACGGCCGCACCGACGTCACCTGCACGAACTTCCAGCAGTGGACCGACGCCTGGCTCACCGTCAAGGGCTGACGCCCTGACCGGATGCGGGTGGTCGGCGCCGGTCGCCCACCCGCATCCACCCCCACATTCACGAAGGGAACGCGCACATGAAGCGTCGCGCACAGCTGGCGGGCCTGCTCGCCCTGCCGATGCTGTGGCTGGTCGGCATCTACATCTTCTCGCTGGTGATGCTGCTGGTCACCGCGTTCTGGACCACCGACCCGTTCACATCGAAGGTGACCCCCGGGTTCACCACCCGCAACTTCGAGCAGCTCGTCGCGAACCCCGCGTACCTGTCGACGGCGGTGCGGACGCTCGTGATCGCCCTCGCGGTGACCGCACTCAGCATCCTCATCTCGGTGCCACTGGGCATTTTCATGGCCAAGATCGCACGGCCATGGCTACGCGCGGTGCTCGCCGTGGCGATCACGCTGCCGCTGTGGGCCGGCTACCTCGTGAAGATCCTGGCGATGCGCGTCACCTTCACCGAAGAGGGCTTCTTCAACTGGGCGTTCGCGCCCCTGGGGATCACCGGTCCCGGATTCAGTGAGACGACCGTCGTGCTCACCCTCACCTACCTCTGGCTGCCGTACATGGCGGTGCCGGTGTACACCGCGATCCGCCAGCTGCCGCCGAACCTCTTCGACGCCGCAGCCGACCTCGGCGCAGGTGCCTGGCGCACCATCCGCACCGTGGTGCTGCCGCTCATCAAGCCGGCGATCATCGCCGGCAGCATCTTCACCTTCTCGCTGAGCCTCGGCGACTACATCGCCGCGAAGTTCGTCGGCGGTTCGACTCAGATGATCGGCAGCATCATCGCGTCGAACATCAACCTGAACCCGCCGATCGCTGCCGCCTTCTCGGTCGTGCCCATCGTGTTCGTCATCGTCTACCTGCTCAGCGTGCAGCGCAGCGGCGCGCTGGAGCGGATGTAAGGGGTCGTCATGCTCAGGCTTTCGCGTTCGGCCAAGATCGGCCTCGGGGTCATCGTCGCCGTCGTGCTCGTGTTCATGTACGTGCCACTGGCCCTCGTCATGCTCAACTCGTTCAACGAGGCGCGCATCGCGAGCTGGCCCATCCGCGGGCTGTCGCTGGAATGGTGGGGCAAGGCGCTCGTCAGCGAACCCATCCGCCTCGCGATCTGGAACTCGATCCTGGTGGGGCTCGGCGCCACCGCGATCGCCCTCGTGCTCGGAACCCTCGTCGCCTTCGCGCTGCAGCGGTACGCGTTCTTCGGCAAGCAGACCGTCAACCTCCTCGTCGTGCTGCCGATCGCCCTGCCCGGTGTGGTCACCGGTGTCGCGCTGAACAACACGTACAACCAGCTGCTGGAGCCCATCGGCATCCAGGTCGGCTACTTCGGCATGATCATCGCGCACGCGACCTTCTGCATCGTGATGGTCTTCAACAATGTGTTCGCCCGCCTCCGCCGGCTCAGCCCGAACGTCGAGGAGGCCTCGCGGGACCTCGGTGCGACGCCGTGGCAGACGTTCCGGCTCATCACCTTCCCGCAGTTCCGGTCGGCGTTCATCGCCGGTGGCATCCTCGCCTTCGCGCTCTCGTTCGACGAGGTCGTGGTGACGATCTTCACGGCGCCGCCGGGCGTGGACACCCTGCCGCTGTGGATGATGAACCAGATGGCGCGCCCGAATGAGGCCAGCATGGTGAACGTCGTCGCCACCGTCGTCATCCTGTTCTCGCTCCTGCCGGTATGGGCGTCGCAGCGCCTGGGTCGCGAGGTCACCGACCGCTGACACGGGTTCCCCGGGTTTCGATACGCGCCGCCTGCGGTGGCGCACGCAACCACCGGGAACGGCGCAGCCGCGGTGCCCAGCCGGTGATCGAGTGCCGCGGCGCGGCCGCGGTGTATCGAGATCCCATGTCCGCGACGGCCGCTACGCTTCACGCATGCACCGGCTGACCCGTGATCAGGCGCGCCGCATCGCGGTGCGGGCGCAGCTGCTCGACGCGGAGCGTCCGGGCGACGTGGTCGAGGTGGCCGAGCAGATCGGGTCGGTCAAGATCGATCCGACGGCCGTGATCGCCCCGTGCGAGCACACGGTGCTGTGGGCGCGTATCGGATTCGGGTACGAGCCGGGCCATCTGCAGAAGGCGGTCGAGGACGACCGAGCGCTGTTCGAGTTCGACGGGAGATTCCGCCCGGCGAGCCTGCTGCCTGCGCTGCTGCCGCGGCTGCGGCGGCGCGAGTTCCGCCCGCAGACGCAGGAATGGCTCGACGCCAACGCGCGCTTCCGCCGTGACCTGCTGGCGCGGTTGCGGGCAGACGGACCGTTGGCGGCATCCGATCTGGAGGACACCAGTCAGGTCGCGGGCAACGACGAAGCCGGCTGGTACGGGTCCAACCAAGTGCCGCGGATGCTCGAGCTGCTCTCTCATCGAGCCGAGGTGGCGATCGTCGGGCGGCGTGGCCGGAACCGTGTGTGGGACATCGCCGAGCGCGCCTACGCCGGTGTCGCTGAGCTCGGGTACGACGAGGCCGGGGCTGTGCTGGAGCGGCGCAGGCTGCAGGCGGCGGGGATCGCCAAGCGCAAGTCGCCCTGGACGCCGGTGGGCGAGGCGGGGGAGCCCGCTGAGGTCGAAGGCAGTGCGTGGAAGTGGCGTGTCGACCCCGACGCGCTCGCCACCCTCGACGACGACCCGGGTGGCCGCGTCGCACTGCTGAACCCGTACGACGGCATGCTGTTCGACCGGCCGCGGCTGAAGGAACTGTTCGAGTTCGACTACGTGCTCGAGCAGTTCAAGCCGAAGGCGCAGCGCCGGTACGGCTATTTCGCGCACCCGATCCTGCTCGGCGACCGGTTCGTGGGGCTCGTCGATGCGGCGCTCGACAAGAAGAAGGAGAAGCTCGTCGTCGAGGCCGTGCACGAGCTCACCCCGTTCGACGACGACGAACGCGAGATGGTGGATGCCGAGCTCCGCGACCTCGCCGAATGGCTCGGCGTCGAACTCAGCGCAGCCGAAGCGTCGTGATGCAGGTCGGGTCTTCGGGCCCGGTGCCGATCGTGGCCGATGCCGTGCCCTGCACCCCGGTGATGGTCAAGGTGGCGGTCAGGCCGCTCGGCAGCCAGAGTCCGATGAAGCCGTTGTCGGCGGCGGTGCGCGGCTCGTCGACGAGGATCTCGCCGGTATCGGTGACGACGGTGACGTCGAACTCGCCGGAGCGCAGTTCTCCGAGGCACGTCGTCGGGCTGTGGAAGAAGCAGTCGTGCGTCTGGGAGACGTACGGCGCGACAGACAGGTAGAACAGATCGTCGGGAAGCGGATACTCCTCTTCGACCACCCCATTCGTGTACAGCACCCGGTCTGCGAGCACCGACGCGGTGATACTCGCCTGGCGGTCGTCGATCGGCGTGGACTCGAGCGTGTCGATGAGTTCGACCGCCGACATGTCGCTACCGGTCTCGACGCTCAAGTATCCGGTCGGCTCCTGCGGCGCGCACCCTGCGGCGGCCGTGGTGAGGATGACGGCGAGGAACAGGGCGGCGGCGCGGCGGAGCATGCCTCCAGTCAATCACCCGCGAACTACGATCGAAGGCGTGACCGTCACGCCCGCCGCCCTCGCCCACGCTGAAGACCTCGCCGCGTTCGTCGCGGCCTCGCCGTCGAGCTTCCATGCCGCTGCCGAGGTCGCGAGGCGGCTGACGGATGCCGGTTTCACGGCGCTGGATGAAGGCGAAGCCTGGCCCGAGCAGCCCGGTGGGCGGTACCTCGTCGTGCGAGACGGCGCAGTGCTCGCGTGGGTGGTGCCGACCGCCGCGACCGCGGCGACCGGTGTGCACGTGTTCGGCGCGCACAGCGACTCGCCGGCCTTCAAGCTCAAGCCGCAGCCGACCACCGGCAGCCGCGGCTGGCTGCAGGCCGGTGTCGAGATCTACGGCGGCCCGCTGCTGAACTCCTGGCTCGACCGCGAGTTGCGCCTGGCCGGGCGGCTCGTCCTCGACGACGGCACCGAGGCGCTCGCCGCCACCGGCGCGCTGCTGCGCCTGCCGCAACTGGCGATCCACCTCGACCGCCAGGTCAACGACGGCCTCGCGCTGCACAAGCAGCAGCAGACACAGCCGGTGTGGGGTCTGGGGGAGGCCGGCACCGCCGAC
Organism: Microbacterium sp. bgisy189; assembly: GCF_965345345.1. Lineage (GTDB taxonomy): Bacteria > Actinomycetota > Actinomycetes > Actinomycetales > Microbacteriaceae > Microbacterium. The sequence goes on from NZ_CBDRMZ010000001.1 coordinate 193,262, forward strand.
ATCCTCGCCGAGCTCGCCGCAGCCGCGGGGGTGGATGCCGCCCGCATCCGCGGCTACGACATCGTCACCGCCGACACCGCCCGCGGCGCCGTGTTCGGCAAAGACGACGCGTTCTTCGCGGCCGGCCGCCTCGATGACCTCGCCTCGGTGCACGCCGGGCTGGTCGCCCTCGAAGCAGTCGCCGACGGATTCGACGGCGAGCACATCGCGATGCTCGCCGTGTTCGACCATGAGGAGGTCGGCTCGGCCACCCGCTCGGGTGCCGCAGGGCCGTTCCTCGCGGACGTGCTCGAACGCATCCAGCTCTCCCTCGGCGCCGACCGCGACCAGCAGCACCGAGCGCTCGCGGCATCGTGGTGCGTGTCGAGCGACGTGGGGCACTCGGTGCACCCCAACTACGCCGACCGGCACGACCCCGTCGTGCAGCCGCTCCTCGGATCGGGCCCGATCCTCAAGATCAACGCGAACCAGCGCTACGCGACCGACGGTGTCGGGGCTGCGGCCTGGAACGGCTGGTGCGACACCGCTGGTGTGACCAGCCAGGAGTTCGTCTCGAACAACGCGGTGCCGTGCGGCTCGACGATCGGCCCCATCACGGCGACGCGTCTCGGCATCCGCACGGTCGACGTCGGCATCCCGATCCTGTCGATGCACTCGGCCCGTGAACTCGCCGGCACCGCCGACCTGCACGACCTCAGCGCCGTCGCCGGCGCGTTCTTCGCGGGCTGACGCGTTTCGTCTCGCTCCGCTCGCTCAACGACCGTCGCTGCGCTCGGTCGTTGAGCGAGGAGCGTAGCGACGAGACGAAACGTGACGGTCAGGCGCGCAGCGGGGCGTGACGCGCGGGCGCGACGGGACTGGGCGACCATGCCTCCGACGGTACCCGTCGGCACCGCGTCAGCGACGGAAGCGCAGCGTGACGAGCTGGAACGCGTCGAGGCGCAGGCTCACCCCGTCGGAATCGAGCGTGTCGATCGCGTCCTGCTTGACAGACCGCTCCAGCAGGTCGACCTGGTCGACACCCGACCAGTCGAATCCGGTGAGCAGTGTCGCGGCCCGGCGCTCGCCGAGCGCTTCGTACAGCCGCACGATGACGTCGCCCGACCCGTCCTCGGCGAGCTTGACGGCTTCGACGGCGACCCCGCCGTCGCCCACGCTGACAGCCGGTTCGATGCCGTGCGCGCCCCGCGTCTCCCAATCCGGCAGATTCAGCCGCAGCCCCTGCGCGATGGCCGCGCCGATCGGTGCGTTCGGCAGCAGCGACACCGTGAACTCGTGCGCGCCCTGGTCGGCCTCGGGGTCGGGGAACAGCGGTGCACGCACCAGCGTGACCCGTGCGACCGTCTCACGTCCGCCGCCGGCACCGGCGCCGGAGCGCACGTCGTGTCCGTAGCTGGCGTCGTTGGCGATACTCACCCCGAAGTCGCCCTCGGCCAGTCGCATCCACCGGTGCGCGACCGTCTCGAACCGGGCGACGTCCCACGACGTGTTCGCGTGGACCGGCCTCGTCACGTGCCCGAACTGGATCTCGGACTCGGCGCGGTCGGCCCGCACGCGCAGCGGGAACGCGAGCTTGAGCATCTTCTGCCGCTCGTGCCAGTCCAGCCGCACCGTGATGTCGAGGGCCCCCGAGACGGGGTCGACGCGCAGCGACTGCACCGCGGTGGATGCGCCGAACCGGCGGGTGATGCGGATCGTGTCGCCGTCGATCTCGACGTGCTCGACGTCGCGCAGCTCGGTCGCCGGAGCACCCGAGTCCTCCGCGTCGATGTTCCACGCGTCCCAGTCGCGGGGCGTGTCGCGCAGCAGCTGCAGTACGCCCGCGGGGTGCGCTGGGTCGATGAGTTCGCGGCCGTCGCGGGCCATGGCGACGTCGTGCAGTCGGCATCCCGCGATGGTGCCGTCGGCCGCGATCCGCCACGTCACGGTCGGGGCGTGCAGCACCCACCCGTCTCCGTCACGTTCGGGCAGGACGGGCGGCGAAACCTGCGTTGGGATCTGCTCGAACGCGCCCAGTTCTGCGGCGCGCACCGTCAGCGTGCGGTCCCCCTCGCCGACCAGCACCCGCACCGACGACTCGATGATCTCGGTGAGCTCCTGCGTGACGGCGGCGTAGTTGCGCTCGGCCTCCTGGTGCACCCAGGCGATCGAGGTGCCGGGAAGGATGTCGTGGAATTGCTGCAGCAACACCGTCCGCCACGCCGTGCGAAGACGGTCAACGGGGTACGCGGCGCCCTTTCGCACGGTCGCGAGCGTCGCCCAGAGCTCGGCGGCACGCAGCAGGTGCTCGCTGCGACGGTTGCCGCGCTTCGTGCGGGCCTGTGCGCTGTAGGTGCCGCGGTGGTACTCGAGGTACAGCTCGCCAGACCACACCGGCGCATCCGGGTATTCAGCCTCGGCGTCGGCGAAGAACTCTGAGGGGGAGGCCATCCGTACCCGCGGTGAGCCCTCCAGGTCGGCCGTGCGCCGGGCCGCTGCGACCATCTCGCGCGTCGGGCCGCCGCCTCCGTCGCCCCACCCGAACGGCACGAGCGAGTGCGACGCATGCGCCTTCTCGGCGAACTGGCGTTCGGCCAGTGCGAGCTCTGCGGCAGACAGCTCGGCGTTGTAGGTGTCGACGGGAGGAAAGTGCGTGAAGACGCGGGTGCCATCGATGCCCTCCCACAAGAAGCTGTGGTGCGGCATGCGGTTCGTCTCGTTCCACGAGATCTTCTGCGTCAAGAACCACTTCGATCCCGCGGAACGGATGATCTGCGGCAGCGCCGCCGAATAGCCGAACGAGTCCGGCAGCCACACTTCGAGCGGTTCGACACCGAGCGCTTCCATGAAGAACCGCTTGCCCTCGATGAACTGGCGCGCCATCGCCTCGCCACCGGGCATGTTCGTGTCGGACTCGACCCACATACCGCCCACCGGAACGAACCGGCCGGCCGCGACCTGCGCTTTGATGCGCTCGAACAGCTCGGGGTAGTACTCCTGCATCCATGCGTACTGCTGGGCGGACGACGCCGCGAACACGAAACCGGGCTCGCGGTCGATCAGCTCGAGCACGTTCGAGAACGTGCGGGCCACCTTGCGCACCGTCTCGCGCACGGGCCACAGCCATGCCGAGTCGATGTGCGCGTGACCGATCGCCGTCACGACATGGCTGGATGCCGCGGCCGGTGACGCGAGCACCTCGGCGAGTTCGGCGCGTGCCGCCTTGGCAGTGCCGGGCACGTCGTCGGGGTCGAGCGCGTCGGCTGCCCGCACAAGCGCCGCGAGCACCCGCGCGCGCCGCGTCCGGTCGGGTTCGAGCACGTCGACGAGGCCGCGCAGTGTCCATACGTCTTGTGTGAGCTCCCACACTGCGACCTCGCGCAACCCGAGGAACAGTGCCTCGAGCCGGTAGATGGGTTCGTCGCCCGCCGTGGCGGGGTCGCCGAGATGTGTCGGCGCGAACGTGAAGGTACCCGCGACACTCGGGTTGCCGGCCGCCTCGATGTACAGATCGATCGAGCCGTCGGCCGCGGCGACGCCGGCCAGCGGCACCGTGTTGTTGCGGGGTTCGATCGCCTTCACGATCGTCCCGTCGGGGCGGAAGACGAGCGCCTCTGCTTGAAAGCCCGGGCCGGACTCGTCGAACCCCAGATCGATGACGAGTTCGACGTCGGCCCCGGCGGCATCCACCCACTCGTCGGGAATCGTCCCGGTCACGTGGAACCAGACAGTGCCCCACGGCTTGCCCCACGCCTGCCCGACGGTGAACGGCGTGTACGACTCCTGGATCGCCTCGGCGAACGGCACGGGCTCGCCCGGCACCTCCCACGCGGTCAACTCCAGCCCGGCGGTGTCGCGGTACGCGGCAGGGCGCAGCCGGTCGCCGAACACGCGGTCGATGCGCTGCAGCGTCAGTCGGTCGTTGCGATGCATGGAGTCCTTCTCGGGAGCGGGTGGGAGTCGGGAACGGGGGAGGTCAGCCCTTGACGGCGCCAGACAGGGCGAACGTGCCGCCCAGTCCGCGTGTGACCAGAAGGTACAGGCCGAGCACGGGCAGGGAGTACAGCAGCGAATAGGCCGCGAGTCTGCCGTAGCCGACCGTGCCGTACTGCCCGAAGAACGAGTAGATCGACACGGCGGCGGGTTGCCACTCGGGGGAGTAGAGCAGAACGAACGGCACGAAGAAGTTGCCCCACGCCTGCAGGAACACGAACACGAACACGACCGACAAGGCGGGGCGCATGAGCGGTACGACGATGCGTCGCAGCGCCGTCATAGCGCTCGCGCCGTCCACCCACGCGGCCTCTTCCAGGCTCACCGGCACCGAGTCCATGAAGTTCTTCGTCATCCACAGTGCCATCGGCAACGAGCTCGCCGCGAGGAACAGCGCGACCGCCCATGGCTTGTCGATCAGGCGCAGCTGTACGAACAGGCTGTAGACGGGGACCATGATCGCGGTGATGGGCAGGCAGCTGGCGAACAGCACGGTGTACAAGAACGTGCCGCCCCAGCGCGACCGATAGCGGGAGAGCGGATAGGCGGCGAGCACCGCCACGACGACCGTCACCACCGCCGCGCCCGTCGACAGCAACAGGCTGTTCAGCAACGGGACGAGGGTGAGCTCGGGGGTGAGGACGGCCGTGAAGTTGTCGAGCGTGACCTGTTCGGGCAGCTTCACCTGGTACGTCGCCGCCGGATCGACCGCAGCGAGCACGACCCAGGCGAGGGGGAGCGCGAACAGGATGCCGATCGCCAGCAGCACGATGTTCGCCCACACCTTTGTTGCGGCACGCGTGGGGGCGGCGATGCTCACGGCCGTCACGCGCGATCACCCGCCCGCCGCAGTGACACGACGTACAGCACCGAGAACACGGCGCCGAGCGCCAGCATGACGACGGCGATCGCGTTGCCATAGCCGATGTCGCCGAACTGGAACGCCTCGGTGTACGCGAGCACCGGCAGCGTGCTCGACGTTCCCGCCGGCCCACCTGCGGTCATCACCCAGATGAGCGTGAACACCGACAGCGTCTGCAGGGTCGTCAGCATGAGGTTCGTGAACACGGTGCCGCGGATCATCGGCAGGGTGATCAGTCGGAACCGCTGCCATGCGTTCGCGCCGTCGAGCATCGACGATTCGATCACGTCGGGGGAGACGTCGTCGAGGGCGGCGCGGTAGATCATCATCGAGAACGCCGTACCGCGCCAGGTGTTGGCCAGCACGATCGCGAGCACCGGGAAGGCATAGAGCCAGTTCGGGCCTTCGATGCCGACCGCGCCGAGGAGCTGATTGAGCGTGCCATCGGCCGAGAGGAACGCATACCCGATGAAGCCGGCGACGATCTCGGGCAGCACCCATGCGACGACGACGAGCACACCGACCGTGCCGGCGACGGGGCGACTACCCGCCCGGAACAGCACGGCCAGCAGCATCCCGAGCACGTTCTGCCCGATGACGGCCGAGCCGACCACGAAGACCACCGTCACACCGATCGACACCGGCAGCGCCGGATCGGCGAACAGGCGCGTGAAGTTATCGATCCCGATGAACTCGGGGTTCGCGGCGCGCGGGCCGCTGAGCGCCCGGTTGCTGAGCGAGCCCGCCAACGCCCATCCGATCGGACCGGCGAGGAAGATCAGCAGCAGCCCCACCGCCGGCACCAGCGGCAACGCTCTGACAGGCGTTGCCTCTCTGCTGGTGCGAGCACTGCGTGCTGATCTGTTCTGCGTCGCCGGCCCGATCGTCTCCCCCTGCGACGGGGTCGTGGCGGTCATCCTCCTATTTGACGATGACCTGGTCGTCGCCCACCAGCTGGCGCACCGCGGCGTCGTAGGCGGCAGCCGCCTCTTCCGGGGTCTGCTGGCCGGTGATGACGGCTTCCGTCGCCTGCTGTGCAGCGACCGAGATCTGCGGATAGTCGCTGTTGGCGGGACGGAAGTGTGTGACGGCGACGGCTTCGCTGACCGCGCCGACGAACGGGTTCGCCTCGAGATACTCGGCTTCCGACGCCACGTCGGTGCGCACCGCGATCTGCGCGTTGTTGACCGCGTACCAGAGCGAATTCTCCTTGTTCATGACCGTGGCCATGAACTCGAACGCGAGGTCGGGTTCTTCGGTGTAGGCGGATGCCGCGAGCGTCCAGCCGCCCGACATGCTCACGCCACCCGGCTCCTGTCCCTCCTGCGTCGGGAACAGCGCCACCCCCATGACGTCGCCGTAATCAGCCCACTCGTAGGATCCCCCCTCGATCCAGAACGACGGCGTGTACGAGCCCTCGACCGTCGCGCCGAGCGTGTTCTGCGGGAACATCTCGCCGAACACCGCCTGCCACACATTCGGATCGAGCGCCTTGTCGGGCGATACCGCATAGCCCTCGTCGTACAGCGTCTGCAAGAACGTGAGCGAATCGACGAAGCCCTGCGATTCGACGACCCACTTGCCCGACTCATCGTCGAACAGGCCCGTCCCATCACCCGTGCCGTACAACAGCTCGTAGAAGCTCTGCATCACGGTGCCCTCACCGGTGCCCGTGCCCGCGTACATGTTGAACGGCACGACATCCGGCTGGCTGGCCTTGATCTTCGCAGCAACGTCGAGGATGTCATTCCAGCTCTCGGGCTGCCAGGGAACCCCCACCCCGGCAGCTTCGAGAACCGTCTTGTTGTACCAGATGACACGAGTGTCGGTGCCGAGCGGCAGCGCGTAGACGCTGCCGTCCTCACCTTGACCCGCGGCCTTGGCACCCTCGTCGAACTGGCCCCAGTCTTCCCAGTCGGCGAGGTGGTCGTCGAGGTTGAGCAGGTAGCCAGCCTCGACGTCGCTGCGAACATTGAAGGTGTCTTCGTAGAACACGTCCGGCGCGGTGTCGGCCGAACCGAGCGACAGCTGCAGACGCGTCTTGTAATCGTCATCCGTCGCCGTGATCGGTTCGAGCTCGACCGTGACCCCTTCGTGCTCAGCCTCGAACTGCTCCTTCGCGGTGTTCAGGAGCGTGTCGAGCACCGTGAACGAGTCGGTCTTCGAGTACGCGACCGTGATGGTCGTCGACCCGTCGGTCGGCTCGTCACCGGCGGTGCACCCGCCGAGCGCGAGAACGGCCACCGTTGCGACGGCCGTCGTGGTCACTGCTGCAGGTGTTTTCATGGCGCCCCCCTGAGACCTGATAAGTCAACCGAATGGATATATCGGTGTCAAGACCTCAGGCCAACAAGAGCGATGCTGGCCTGGGCGTGAGGGCCTCGTCGAGTACGAGGCATGCGGCACCGATCGCGCCGACGTCGTCGCCGGCGTTCGTTCCCGTCACCGTCACCCGGCGCACACTGCGGGTCACCAGCAGGTCGGCGAGCGCGTCAGGCACTTGGCGCTCGAACCACGGCGACAGTCGCGCCCACAGCGGCCCGCCCACGATCACGCGGTCGACGTCGAGCAGATTGCAGACCACCGCCAGTGCGCGCGTGATGCGCTCGCCACCGCGCTCGAGCACCGTGAGCGCCCCGGCGTGCTCGGCGGCGGCGAGGTCGACCAGTGCCGAGAAGGCGTCGTCGATTGTGCGCGGATCGTTGCCGACCCGGGTGGCGGGCAGGATGCCGAGGGCTTCGGCATCTTCGACCAGCGAAGCCGGTGTGCAGCTGACGGCGATGCAGCCGCGCTGGCCGCACACGCACGTCGGTCCGGACGGGTCGACCACGATGTGCCCGATCTCGCCCGCGTTGCCCGAACCCCCGCGCACGACTTCGTCATCGACGACGAGCCCCATGCCGAGGCCGGTGCCCAGATACAGGAAGGCGAAGCTGGTTGCAGTGCCCGCGGCATCCATCCACCGCTCGGCGACCGCGGCCGCCGTCACATCCTTGTCGAGGACGACGGGAAAGCCGGTGCGTTCGGCCACAGCGTCGCGCAGCGGCACACGGTGCCAGCCGCCCAGATTCGGCGGGTCGACGATGATGCCCCGCTCGGCATCGATGGGGCCGGGGGCGGCGATGCCGATGCCCACGATCGGTTCGCGATCGACGTCGGCGGTCGCAAGCAGCAATTCGATCTCTTTCGTGATGAGACGCACGGTGCGATTCGGGTCGGACGCACTCGGGGTCGGCCTGCTGCGCCGTGCGACGACGGTGCCATCGATCGACAACAGCACGATCGTCAGCAGCGAGGGGTCGAGGTGTACGCCCACCGCGTAGCGGCTCGACGTCACCAGACGCAGCAGGGTGCGCGGCTTTCCCGGCCCGGCCTGCTGACGGTCTCCTGGCAGCGTGCGCCCGGCCTCTTCGATGATCCCGGCTTCGAGCAGACGCTGCGTGATGTTCGAGACCGTCTGCGCCGACAGGCCCGTCGACGCCGCGAGTTCGACGCGGCTGAGCCCGCCAGAGCGGCGCACGCGGTCGAGCACGAGCGCCTGGTTGTAACCCCTGACGCTCGGCTGATTCGCGCCGCGCCTGACCATGAACCTCACAGTAGTCGCGTCGCTGCTCGAGCACGGAGGTCAGATCATCGACCTTCTGCTCGAGCCGGTGCACCTCGCCGGCGGGCGGCGCCGTCAAGCCGCGCCGCGCACCGCGACAGTCCCGAACCGGTGTGACAGGCTGGGCGTACGGGGCTGTTCGAATGGCTCGCGACACGGAACGGAGACTGCTGATGGTGCAGGTGCGCGTCGCCGGGGTGGCGCTGGATCAGTCCGGCCAGCACGTGATCTTGCTGAAGCCCATCGACGAGCTTCCGGGGGAGGGGCGGATCCTGCCGATCTGGATCGGTGCGCAGGAGGCGACCTCGATCCTCATCGCCCTCGAAGGCGCCGCCACCCCGCGGCCGCTCGCCCACGACCTCATGCGGGCGATGCTCGAAACCCTGGGCGCCGACGTCGACCGCGTCGAGGTGACCCGCATCGACGACGGCACCTTCTACGCCGAGATCGGGCTGCGCGCGGGCGCCGGCGACCTGCGCGTCGACGCCCGCCCGTCGGATGCCGTGGCCCTCGCCTCTCGCACCGGCGCGCCGATCTGGGTCGCCGACGAAGTGCTCGAAGAAGCGGGCGTTCCCGACATCACCGGTGACGGCGACGAATCCGAGGAGAACGTCGAGGAGTTCAAACGGTTTCTCGACGACGTCGACCCCGACGACTTCCGCGAATAGCTCATCGGTACAGCGGCCACGTCGCGCCGATCCAGAACGAGACGGCGACTGCGAGCAGCGTCGCGACGAACACGACGACATCGATCCACCCGAACTGCAGCCGCTGCATCCGCAACGATCGGCTGTTCGCATCACCGCCGGCTCGCGTGAAGCCCCGCGTCTCGAGGGCCTCGACCGTGGTGCGCACGGAGGCTGCCGTGTTGAGGAAGATCGGGTAGAAGCACAGCACCGTCATGCGCACGTACTGCACGCCTGAACGCCACTTCAGCAGCCCCGGCTTCTCGGGCGGCGCCTGCCGGAGCCGGTACCCCTCGAAGACGGTGCTGAACTCCTCGATGAGGATCGGCAGCATGCGGTAGCCGTAGCTGACGCCGAACGCGAGCATCTGCGGCATCCGGAACGCCAGCAGCGCGTCGGAGAGCTTCTCGGGGTCGAGCGAGACGAACGCGGCCATACTGGCGAGCGCGACGATCCCGAGCTTGAGGTTGAGGGCCGCCAACGCGATGAGCGTGTCGACGTTGCCGCCGAACAGCCATGCCGCGATCGACATGTACACGACTTCCATGCCCATACCGAGCACGAACAGGCCGAGGATGAGCGGTCCCACGCGTGCGAGCACGATCGCGATGACGCCGACGCCGAAGAGTGCAGCCAGCACCGTGATGTTGTGGGTGAACCACGGGATGATCGCCATCGCGAGGTACCAGACGACGACCGCGCGCGGATCCATCGCCGCGAACACGCCGCCACGGGTCGCGTAGGCGGTGCGGATGAGTTCGAGCTTGACCCACTCGACCGACAGCACATCGTGATGGGTGCGCGCCATCAGGCCACCCCCGCAAGTCGTGCACCGGTCAGCTGCGGTACGCGCACGGCCGCGGTGAACTCGGCGACCGACAGCGGCACCGGATCGATGCCGAGCAGGTGACCCAGCTCGGCGATCTGCGGCGGGCGCAGGCGTGTCTCGGCGCGTAGCGCATCGTCGGCGAACAGACGCCTCGGCGTGAGATCGGCGCGGACACGGCCGTCCGCGAGCACGATGACCCGTGTCGCCCACTCGGCGACGAGCTGCATGTCGTGGGTCGCCACCACGGCGCACGCGATCGTGTCGGAGAGGTCGGCGAGCATCGCGGTCACATCGTCGCGGCTGCGCACGTCGAGGCTGGAGGTCGGCTCATCGAGCAGCAGCAGGCTCGGGCGCATCGCGAGACCGATCGCGAGCGCCGCTCGGCGCTGCTGGCCGCCCGACAGCAGTCGGCCGTCGCGGTCGGCCAGTGCGTCGAGTTCGACGCGTTGCAGGACCCGCTCGACGAGCGCCTCGGCATCCGGTTCGCGCCGACTGCGGGGGGCGAGCGCCACATCGTCGCGCACGCTGCCCTTCAAGAACATCGTCTGCGGATGCTGCGGCAGGTACGCGACGGTCTGCGCCATCTCGCGCGCCGACACGTCGCGCGTGCTGCGCCCTTCGACGCGCACGTCGCCTTCGCGGGCGACGACGATGCCCGCCAGCAGCTTCATGAGCGTCGACTTTCCCGCCCCGTTGCCGCCGACCAGCGCGACCCGGTCGCCGTCTCGCAGGTCGAGGTCGAGGCCGTCGAGCACAGGGGTGATCGCACCGCCCACCGATCGGTAGCCGTGACGGATGCCGGTGGCGGTCGCCACGACGCGGGCAGGTGTCGCGGCGGTGTCGACGGGTGCGAGTGCGCGCTCACGAACCTCGACGCCCCGCTCCCGCAGCAGGTCGGCGGCCTCCTGCGGATCGCGGGGCGCGGCCGCGACACCGAGCGCGTGGACCGCGGCGATCGCCTGCGGCGCGGGGATGCCATGGGCTTCGAGCTCGCCGATGCGCTGCAGCGCATCGCCGGTGGGCAGATGCCACACGGGTGCGCCGTGCGCCATGAGCACGACCGACTCCGCGTACCGTGCGATGAACTCGGCGTGATGCTCGATCACGACGACGGTCACGCCGTGGTCGCGATTGAGGGCCCGGAGCCGGCGGTAGATCTCCTCCGCACGCGCCGGGTCGAGTTCGGCGACGGGTTCGTCGACGACGATGATCTCGGGGCGCAGGGCCAGCACACCGGCCAGGGCGGTCAGGTGCGCCTGGCCGCCCGACAGCTGCCACACGTATCGGTTCGACAGTGCGTCGATCCCCATCGCCTCCATCGCCTCGACCGTGCGCTCGGCATGGTCGGTGTGCCCGAAGTTCACAGGGCCGAACGACACCTCATCGGCCACGGTCGGCCGCACGAGCTGGTTCTGGAAGTCCTGGTAGACGTAACCGACGGTCGTCGACAGCTCCGCCACCGACGACTCATAGGTGTCGATGCCGTCCACCGTGACCGAGCCTGCGAACTCGCCCGACCAGTAGTGCGGGATGAGTCCGTTGAGCGTCTTGCACAGCGTGGTCTTGGCTGCGCCGTTGCTGCCGACGATCGCGACGAAGTCGCCGCGGTCGATCGTGAGGTTGACGTTGCGGAGCGTGTCGTGGTCGGCGCCCGGGTATCGGAACGAGAGGTTCTCGATGCGGACGATGGGGTCGCCGCTCATGCGCGCGGGCTCGCCTTTCCGCGGGCACGGCGGCGGTGGGCGGCGAACAGGGCCGTCGCGATCGCGAGCAGGACGACGATGGCGGCGACGCTTACCCACAGGAACCCGTCGCCGAACTGGTCGCGGAACTCGCCGTCGACGACGCCGATGTTCACATCCCAGGCCTCGAGGAACGCGAAGAAGAACGACGCGACGGCCAGCAGCACGGCCACGGCGACGAACCAGCCGGCGCGCGGCGCGGCGCCGGGCACGGGCTCGCCGGGCACGCGGGGGCGCACGCCCAGCAGCGGCTCGATCTTGCCGTGCAGGGCGGGAATGAGCCACATGGCGGGGATCGCGCCGAAGAGGATGCCGCTGATGAGGATGTCGACGCCGAACCCGATGCCTTCGATTGCGAGGATCGACTCGGGGAGGCCCTCGACGAATTCGGCGTCTTCGAGGCCGATCCACACCTTCGACAGGTCGACGATCGCCGACAGCGCCTTGTCGATCAGCACGACGAGGACGGCGCCGAACCAGATCTGACCGCGGCTGCGCGGATTGCGGATGACGGTTCCGGCGATGTAGAGCGCGAGGAACATCTGGATGAAGCCCTCGACTTCTGCCAGGCCCGAGAAGTCGCCCATCAGCAGGTCGGTGAAGATGATCTCGCCGAGGGGTGCGCCCAGGGCCGCCCAGAAGGGTGAGAACAGGGCGACCATGGTCAGTGGCACGAACACGAAATAGCTCACCGAGACGTCGATCGGGCCGACCGAGACGTCGGGGATGACTTCGAGGATGATGTTCGACAGGCCGAACAGGGCCATCGACAGCACGAAGATCATGAGTTTCTGCGGTGTCGTGAGGTCGCCGCCGGGGGCGCCGATGCCGCGCAGGGCGCCGGCGCGCTCGTAGGTGGGGGTGGTCGTGGTCATGATGATCCTTCGGGTGGCTCGGGTGGCTCGGGTGGCTCGGGTGGCTCGGGTGGTGGAGGGTCAGGCGGCGGTCGGGACGGCGGCGACGAGCGAGATGAGCTCGTCGGCCGCTGAGATGACGAGGGTGGCGCGTCCGTTGGCGAGCGCCGCGTCGACCGCGTCGTCGTCGGTGGACCCGCCCCGCACGATGACGCGGTTCGCGATGCCGAGCGCCTGGGCGGCTTCGGCGTCGTTGTGGGGCTTGTCGCCGACGAACCAGGTGGCGGCGGGGTCGGACCCGGCGATCAGCAGCGCTTCGCGCACGATGTGCGGGTCGGGTTTGCGGTGGCCGTTCTCGTCCGAGCACACGTAGGCGCCGATGAGGTGGTCGATGCCGTGGCCGGCGCATTCGGCGCGCACGGCTCGGCCGCTGACCGTGTTCGAGACGACCACGACCGCGATGCCTTCGCTGCGCATGTGTTCGAGCAGCGCCCGGATGCCGGGGCGCAGGGTGCGGCGACTCTTGGCGCGGCCGTAGCGGAACATCAGGTCGTGCGCTTCGGCTTCGAGCACTGCTCTCGCGCGGGTCGACAGTCCTTCGCCGGCGAGGTCGCGCCAGAACACGGTGGCGTCGACTTCGAGGTTCTCGCCGCCGGCGTCGAGCGCGGCCCGCTGCTCGCGCTTGCGGTCGCTGTGGCGTTGCTTGGCCAGCGTGACGAGTTCGCGTGCACGACCGGGTGTGACCCGTTCGTCGTCACCGTCGAGCAGCCCCGCGAGGTGTTCGGCGAATGCCTCCATGAGCGCGTCGTCGGGGACGGAGGTGGAGATCACGCCGCCGTGGTCGATGAGCAGGGCCGGGCGGCCGGGCGTCGGCGCGTCGACGCGGACGGTCGGAGCAGAGCCCGCGGGGGCTGAAGCGCGAAGCGCCGCTGCCAAGCCTTCGGGGGTGGGGAAGACAGCATCGGCCACGTCGTTCACCGTGAACGGCGGGCGATCGGTGTGGTGGCTCGCGGTCACGATGACGGCGCCCACGCCGGCGCGTCGCCCGGCGACGACGTCGCGGTCCTGCGTGTCGCCGACGTACCACGTCGAGGCGGGCGCCACCCCGAGTGCTGCGGCTGCGAGTTCGATCATGCGTGCATGCGGCTTTCGCATGCCGACCTCGTCGCTGTACACCTGCACGCCGAACACGCCGGCGAGGCCGTGCGCGGCGAGCAGGGCACGGTGGCTGCGGCCGGAGTGGGCGTTGCTCACGATGCCGAGCGGGATGCCGCGGCGCGTGGCCTCGTCGATCAATTCGCGGATGCCGGGGCGCACCTGGTGCGTCGAGAGGGTCGTGTTGACCTCGGCGAGCACGTCGCCCGCCTCGGCGACCAGCACGGCGCGCGCAGCCGGCGGCAGATCGGCGGCGAGGAAGTCGCCGACCACCTCGCGGTGGGTCATCTCGCGCGGTTCGAGTCGCCGGCTCGACGCGTGCTTCCAGTGGCCGAGTGCGGTGAGCCCGGCATCCAGCCCAGCCCGCATCGTCGTCCGATCGACGGTGTGGCCGGCGCGCGCGAGGCGCGCGACGAGCGAGTCTGCGAGCTCGTCGCGTCCGGTCGGTCGCTTCGCGGTCTCGAAGACGACCCCGCCGAAATCGAGCAGCAGGGCGCGCGGTGCGTGGGCGAGCGCCGGGATGGCATCGGCGGTCTCGGCGACGGGGGAGGTGGTCGGTACGGGCACGGGTTCTCTTTCGATCGGCTTCCGTTCTGGGGCGGTCGACGGCGACGCTATTGCGGCCGCGTGTACGCGACGGCCCCGTTCGGTGAACAGTGGTGGAACGCTCCAGCTGGAACGTGCTGGAACGCTCCAGCGCCCGGTAGGACGGAAGGGTGATCCGCAAGCCGACGCTGCTCGACGTGGCCGCCGCTGCCGGGGTGTCGAAGTCGCTCGTCTCGCTCGCCGTTCGCGGTGAAGGGCGCGTGGGCGACGACACCCGGCGGCGCATCCTGGAGGCCGCCGACCGACTGGGCTACCGCTCGAATCCGTGGGCGCGATCCCTGGCCCGCGGGCGCAGTCAGACGATCGGGGTGCTGGTCGGCGATCTGCGCGGGTATCACGTCGATGTCGTACGCGGCTTCGAGGATGCGGCGGCGACCGCGGGATCGACCGTGTTCTTCGCGGACGGACGGCGCGATCCTGTTGTCCTCGCCACCCGGTTGGAATCGATGCTGTCGCTCGGTATCGACGGTGTCGTCGTGGTGTCGGGGCTCGCCGACGCCGACGTGCTGCGCGCGGCGGTCGGCAGGCTGCCCCTGGTGGTTGTGGGGCGGCCACGCGCGGTGCCTGAGCAGGTGTCGCAGGTGTGCAACGACGACCGCGTCGGAGCACGCATGGCGGTGCACCATCTCGCGGCGCTCGGGCATCGGCGTATCGCGCACATCGCCGGGTCGACGCGAGAAGCGGCCCTCGCCCGACGATCGTCGTACGAAGAGACGATGGCGGCACTGGGCGTGGGGAGCGCGGTGCGCGTCTACGACGATCCGGCCGCGCTCGTCGTCGATGTCGCGGGCGGATCGCGCGATGCCCCGACGGCGGTGTTCTGCGCGACCGACAACGCGGCGATCGCCACCGTCGGTGCTGCCGTCGATGCCGGTGTCGATGTGCCCGGGCGGCTCAGCGTCGTCGGCTACGACAACATCGAGGCCGCCTCGAGCCTCCGCCCCGCGCTCACCACGGTCGACCAGCCGCGGCGCCGGATGGGGGAGCTCGCGATGGTCGAACTCACCAACCTGATGGCGGGCGGAGCAGCCCGGCGCAGCGTCGTCGCTCCGTCCCTCGTGGTCCGGCGCTCGACATCGGCGCCGCTCGCGTAGTGTCTGGCAGTGAGAACGTCGACCAGAGTCGGCAGGGGGAGCACACATGAGAGGGCGTCGGATCGGTGTGGTTGTCGCCGTCTGCGCAGTGGTGGTGGGACTGGGTGAACGCTGACCGGACTGGAGCGCCCGGGCACGGCACGGTGGGCGAGGTGTTCGCGGCGTTCCTGCGGCTCGGACTGACCTCGTTCGGCGGGCCCATCGCCCATCTCGGGTACTTCCGCACCGAACTCGTCGAGCGTCGGCGCTGGGTCGATGACCGCGAATACGCGGACCTGGTTGCACTGTGTCAGTTCCTGCCGGGGCCCGCGTCGAGCCAAGTCGGCTTCGCGCTGGGGCTTCGACGGGCGGGCCTGTGGGGCGCGCTCGCCGCCTTCGTCGCGTTCACGCTGCCGTCCGCGGTGGTCATGATCGCTTTCGCGTTCGGCGCCTCGCTGCTCGAGGGTCCCATCGCCGCCGGTGTGATCGACGGTCTGAAGATCGTCGCCGTCGCCGTCGTGGCGCACGCCGTGTGGGGCATGGCGCGCACCCTCACCCCCGACACGCGACGTGCGCTCATCGGCGGGGCGGCGCTCGTGATCGCGCTGGTCTGGGCCGGCGGTGGCGGGCAGCTCGTCGCGATCGCCGTCGGGGCGGTCGCCGGGATCGTCCTGTGCCGATCCGAGGGGATGCAGCCCGAGGCTCCGGCCTCGTCGCGCGTCATCGGCCGCACCGGCGCGTTCGTCGCGCTGGCGGGCTTCGTGGTCCTCGTCGTGGGCGCGCCGATCGTCGCAGCCCTCACCCAGAACGGCGCGGCGGCCCTCGTCGCCGCGTTCTCGCGGGCAGGAGCGCTCGTCTTCGGGGGTGGGCACGTCGTGCTGCCGCTGCTGGATGCCGAGGTCGTCGCGCCCGGGTGGGTCAGCGCTGACGCGTTCCTGGCCGGGTACGGCGTCGCGCAGGCCGTGCCCGGGCCGCTGTTCACGTTCGCCGGTTACCTCGGGGCCATCTCCGACGTGGGCCCGGGCGGCGTTGTCGGCGGGGTCATCGCGCTGCTCGCGCTGTTCGCGCCGGGGTTCCTGCTGCTGCTCGGCGTGCTTCCGTTCTGGCATTCGTTGCGTGCGCGGCCGCTCGCCCGCGCTGCGCTGGCCGGCGCGAACGCCGCCGTCGTCGGCATCCTGGCGGCCGCCCTCTACACGCCCGTGTTCACGACGGCCGTGACCGATGTCTTCTCGTTCGCGCTCGCGGCCGTGTGCTTCGTGCTGCTGACCGCCGTGCGGATGCCGCCGTGGGCCGCCGTACTGATCGGCGCCTGCGGTGGCGTGCTGCTCGCGCTGGTCTGAACCGACCGCCGGATACAGGACGCGTGTGATCGCCTCAGCGCGCGCGACGTGACCACACGCGTCCTGTAAACGGACGCTCCCGCTCAGCGACGACGATGCGGGTGAGTCCGCGCGGGGCGCGGCGCCCGGCCGGGATGATCGGCACGGGTCGGGTGACGACGGCATCCACCGACATCGATCCGTTGGTGGGGCCGACGACCGGGATCGGGGTCGTCTCGGGGGAGATGTGATCGGCGATCGGCATCCGCGCGAGCGCGCGCTGCGCGTGCAGGTACGCGGGAATCAGCACCACGACCGCACCCACCCAGGCGAGCGGGTTCGACCACGCGACGCCGGCGAAGCCCATGATGCCGCCCAGCACGATCGCCGCCGCGACGCGGGCGACGAGTTCGATGATGCCGGTGACGGTGGGGATGAGCGTGTGTCCGAGCCCCTGCAGTGCGCCGCGCAGCACGAACAGCACACCGAGCGAGGTGTAGGTGACGCCGTTGATGACGAGCATGAGGGCGGCGAGCGACACGACATCTTCTGCCGCCTCGCCGACGAACAGTCGCACGAGCGCGGCGCCGGCGACCACGAGCAGGGCGCCGAGGACGACCGAGCCGATGAGGGCCATCCAGGTCGCCTGCGTGACGCCGACGCGGATGCGGTCGGGGCGCCCGCCGCCGTAGTTCTGCGCGACGAACATCGAGACCGCGAGCCCGAGCGATTGCAGCAGCGCGATCGCCATGCCGTCGACGCGGGATGCCGCGGTGTAGGCGGCCACGGCATCCGATCCGAGCTCGTTGAGCGCGACCTGCACCACGAGGGTGCCGATCGCGATGATCGATGCCTGGAATCCCATCGGCAGACCGAGGCGCAGGTGCAGGGTCAGCTCGCCGCGGGCCGCACGCCAGTCCTCGCGCCGCACGTGCAACACCGGAATGCGGCGACGCACGAACTCGAGGCACAGCACCACCGAGACGAGCTGCGAGACGACGGTTGCCAGGGCCGCGCCGCCGACGCCCCAGTTGAGGGGGCCGACCATGATGATGACGAGCGCGACGTTGAGCAGGCACGCGAGCGTGAGGAACACGAGCGGGGTGCGCGAATCGCCGATGGCGCGGATGATGGCCGACAGATAGTTGAAGAACATCATGGCGCCCGCGCCGAGGAAGCTGATCTGCGCGAAGACGGTCGCATCGTCGAGCAGTTCGGTGGGCGTCTGCAGCAGTTCGAGCAGGGGGCGCGACAGCAGGGGAGCGCCGACGGTGAGCGCGACGCTCGTGATGCCGGTGAGGATCGTTCCCGCCGCGACCGAGCGTCGCACGGCGGCGTGGTCGCGGGCGCCGAACGCCTGGGCGGTGGGGATCGCGAACCCCGAGGTGAGGCCCCAGGCGAACCCCAACAGCAGAAACAGCATGCTGCCGGTCGCGCCCACGGCCGCGAGTGCGTTCACGCCGAGGTGCCTGCCCACGACGATCGCGTCGACGAAGTGGTACAGCTGCTGCACCACGTTGCCGACGAGCAACGGCACGGAGAAGAGCAGGATGACGCGCCAGGGCGCGCCGGTGACGAGTGAACGGGACATGCGGGTGCCTCGGAAGAAGGAGAGCGGGGTGGGGATGCGGGTGGCGCGACGGCCGATGTGATCCAGTGTATCGAATCGATTCGGGAAAGGTTGGGAAAGTTTTGAGAGCCGATCGCGCTCGATGCGCGATAGGGGCTTTCGCCGCGCGTCTGGACGATATATCGTTGAGTATCGCTGACAGTCGTTCGGACGAGGAGGCATGATGAACGATTCGTTCTCGGGGGCGGGGTTCCCCGGTGCAGGAAACAGTCGCGGGTTCGGGCTCGGCGACCTCGGGGCGGGGCTGTGGGACGCGATGGATCAGCTTCGATCCACGTTCGAGCAGCGTCCGACGACCCGCATGAGCCGCGGTGACGTGCGCGCCGCGGTGCTCGCGCTGCTCGCCGAGCAGCCGATGCACGGCTACCAGATCATTCAGCGCATCGAAGAGCGCAGCGGCGGCTCATGGAAACCGAGCGCGGGCTCGGTGTACCCGACGCTGCAGTTGCTCGCCGATGAGGGCCTGATCAGCGCTGAGGAGTCGGAGGGTCGCAAGACCTACTCGCTCACCGAGGCGGGACGAGCCGCCGCCGAGGAGGCGGGCGAGAAGCCGGCGCCGTGGGAGGGCTCGAGCGCGCGCGACGGGTCGCGGCACACGGCGCTGCCGAAGGCCGGCGTCGAACTGGCGCAGGCCGCCGCGCAGGTCGCCCGCAGCGGCAGCCCCGAGCAGGTGCGAGAGGCCGTCGACATCCTCGACGACGCCCGCCGCAGGCTCTACGGACTGCTCGCGCAGGGCTGAGCCGGGTGACCTTCCACGCGGCCGGCGACACTACGACCGACGAGGCCGCAGCCGGTCGGACGCGTGCGCGGTACCGCCGCATCCTGCGGTTCGCCGCGTGGCACCTGATCGTCACGTGGTGGTTCGAGCTGTTCCTACCGCGGATCGGATTCGGTGGTCTCGCCGCTCGCGGCCGGCCTCGGCGCTTGCAGCGCATCGCGCGACGGTTCCATGCGCTCGCTGTCGATCTCGGTGGGCTCATGATCAAGGTCGGGCAGTACATGTCGTCGCGCCTCGACGTGCTACCGCCCGAGTTCACGGCAGAGCTCGCAGGTCTCCAGGACGAGGTGCCCGCCGTGCCGTTCGGGCAGATCGAGCAGCTTGCGGCGGGTGAATTGGGGATGCCGCTCGCGCGCGCGTTCACGTGGATCGACGAGGTGCCGGTGGCAGCCGCATCCCTCGGGCAAGCCCATCGGGCCCGGCTCAGCCCGACGATCGCGAGTGACGTCGGGTTCGAGGATGTCGTCGTGAAGGTGCAGCGCCCCGGCATCCAGCAGATCGTCGACGTCGACCTGGCCGCGCTCCGCCGCGTCGCCCGCTGGCTGAGCCACGTGCACGTCGTCGCATCGCGGGTCGACATGCCCGCGCTCATGGAGGAGTTCGCCAAGACGAGCCTCGAAGAGGTCGACTACATCCACGAGGCGGAGGGGGCAGAAAAGTTCGCCGCCGACGTCGCCGACGACGCGCGCGTCGAGGCGCCCGCTGTCGTTTGGGAGTACACGACGAGGCGCGTGCTCACCCTCGCCGACGTGACGGCGATCAAGATCACCGACGTCGACGCGCTGCGTGCGGCCGGCATCGACCCCGCCGAGGTCGCCGCGGTGTTCGCCCCCGTCATGTTCGACCAGGTCTTCACGCGCGGACGCTTTCACGCCGACCCGCATCCGGGCAACATCTTCGTGACGCCCGAGCCCGGCGGCGGGTGGCACCTCACGTTCGTCGACTTCGGCATGATGGGCGAGGTCTCGCCGCGCTTGCGCGCCGGCTTGCGGCGCCTGATGATCGCCGCAGCCGCGCGCGACGGCAAGGCGCTCGTCGACGCCGTGCGCGAGGTCGGCGTGCTGCTGCCCGGGACCGATACGACCGAACTGCAACGGGCGCTCACGCAGCTGTTCGCGCGGTTCGGCGGCATGGGTTTCGCAGAGCTCCGCGAGGTCGACCCGCGCGAGTTCCGCGCGTTCGCCGACGAGTTCGGCGACATGGTGCGCACCCTCCCGGTGCAGCTGCCCGACAACTTCCTGCTGATCATGCGGGCCATGTCGCTCACCTCGGGCGTGTGCAGCTCGCTCGATGCCCGGTTCAACCTGTGGGATGCCGTCGAACCCTACGCCGCGAGGCTGCTGCGGGAGGAGAGCGCCGGAATCATCCGCGACACCCTCGCGCAGGCGATGTCGACGGCGGCGACGCTCATGCGCATGCCCGGTCGGCTCGACGATCTGCTTACCCGCATCGATGAAGGGCGGATGCCGCTGAGCGACCCCCGCGCCGACAAGCGCGCGTCGCGGTCGGAGCGGCTCGGTCGTCGCGTCCTTGGCGCTGTGCTGTTCGCGGGGCTGCTCGTGGCCGGCGCCGTGACGCGCGAGGCGGATGCGGTGCTGGGTGCTGTGCTCATGTGGAGTTCGGCCGTGCCCGGCCTGTACGCCGTCTTCGGGGGAGCGCTCGGCCGGCGCTGAGCGCTGGCGCAGTCGGGGCGACGAGCGTGCGGGATAGACTCGCCCGCGCACCCGCCCCCGATTTCTCCGGAGCTTCGTCATGCCCGCACCCGCTGCGCACCCACGCATCGAGCCGACCGTGTTGCAGGCGCTGCGCAGTCCGCGCATGCTGACACGCGAAGTGCTCGCCGGCGTCGTGGTCGCCCTCGCACTCATCCCCGAGGCGATCGCGTTCTCGATCATCGCCGGCGTCGACCCGCGCGTCGGCCTGTTCGCCGCGTTCGTGATGGCGGTCTCGATCGCGTTCCTCGGTGGGCGACCGGCGATGATCTCTGCGGCGACCGGCGCCGTGGCGCTGGTGATCGCGCCGGTCATGCGCGACCACGGGCTGGACTACCTCTTGGCGACCGTGATCCTCGCCGGCATCCTCCAACTCGCGTTCGGGCTGCTCGGCGTCGCAAAGCTCATGCGCTTCCTGCCGCGTTCGGTCATGGTCGGATTCGTCAACGCGCTCGCGATCCTCGTCTTCACCGCCCAGCTGCCGCAGCTGATCGATGTGCCGTGGGCCGTGTATCCGCTGACGGCCGCGGGCCTGGCCATCATCTGGCTGTTTCCCAAGCTCACGCGCGCGGTGCCGGCGCCGCTCGTCGCGATCGTGGTCCTCACCGTCGTGGTCGTCGTCTTCGGCATCCACGTGCCGACCGTCGGCGACCAGGGCGCACTGCCGGATGCGTTGCCGATTCCGTTTCTGCCCGACGTGCCGTTCACGCTCGAGACACTGCAGATCATTGCCCCATACGCACTGGCGATGGCGCTCGTGGGGCTCATTGAATCGCTGTTGACGGCGAAGCTCGTCGACGACATCACCGATACCCACTCCTCGAAGACTCGCGAGGCGTTGGGGCAGGGTGGTGCGAACATTCTCGCCGGACTGTTCGGCGGCATGGGCGGGTGCGCCATGATCGGCCAGACGATGATCAACGTGAAGGTGTCGGGAGCCCGCACCCGCATCTCGACGTTCGTCGCCGGTGCGTTCCTGCTCGTCTTGGTGCTGGCGCTCGGCGACGTCGTCGCGGTCATTCCGATGGCGGCGCTCGTGGCGGTGATGATCGTCGTGTCGATCGTGTCGTTCGACTGGCACTCGGTGCGTCCGGGCACACTTCGACGGATGCCGCTCGGTGAGACGATCGTCATGCTCAGCACCGTCGCCATGACAGTCTGGACCCACAATCTGGCGATCGGTGTCGGCGCGGGGGTCGTGGTCGCCATGGTTCTGTTCGCCCGCCGCGTGGCGCACTTCACGACCGTCACGCGCGAGGTCGTCGAAACGGATGCCGGGCAGCTCGCTCGATACCGGGTCGACGGCGAATTGTTCTTCGCATCGAGCAATGACCTCACGACCCAGTTCGCGTACTCGCAGGATCCGCAGCGCGTGCAGATCGACCTCACCCGCTCACACGTCTGGGACGCGTCGAGCGTCGCTGCGCTCGACGCCATCACGACGAAGTATCGGCGCTACGACATCGAGGTGGAGCTCGTCGGCATGAACGCCTCGGCGAGGGCGTTCCATGAACGGCTGACGGGCGGGCTCGGCGCTGACTGATCAATGCGTGAGCGGGAGCTCGGTGTCAGATCCAGCCTTGTTGCCACGCGCGTTCGGCGGCCTCGTGCCGCGACGCGGCGTCGAGCTTGGTCATCGCGGACGACAGGTAGTTGCGCACCGTGCCGGGCGCCAGGTGCAGGCGATCGGCGATCTGCTGCACGCTCAGCGTTGACCGGCTGTGGCGCATCACGTCGAGTTCGCGGTCGGTGAGCGGGCAGCGCTCCGCCGACAATGCGGTCGCCGCGATCTCAGGATCGACGTAGCGCTTGCCGGCCGCGACAGCCCGGATGACATCGGCGAGCTCCTCGGCGGGGGTCGACTTGGGGACGAACCCCGACACTTTCGACGCGAGGGCTCGCCGCAGCACGCCCGGGCGCGCGTGCCGGGTCACGATCACCACCCTGGTCGAGACGCGGGCGAGGATCCGCGTCGCCGCCTCCAACCCGTCGGCCTCGGGCATCTCGAGGTCGAGCAGGCACACGTCGGGGCGGTGCTCGAGGGCTTGCTCGACGGCGATCGAGCCGTTCTCGGCGGTCGCGACGACCTCGATGTCGGGCTCGAGGGAGAGCAGCGCGACGAGCGCGCCGCGGATGAGGTGCTCGTCGTCGGCGACCAGCAGGCGGATGCCGGGGTTTGGCGTCGCGGTGCCGCTCACGCCGCACCGCCCGGTGCCGTCGGCCCGACCGTGAGCGGTGGCGCGTCCGGGAGCGCCGCTCGAAGGCGGAACCGGCCCTGCGCGACGCCGCTGACCAGCGTGCCACCCGCCGCCGCGACCCGCTCACGCATGCCCGCGAGACCGGAGCCGCCCGAATCGCCGGGCTCGTCGCTGACGCCGTCGTTGACGATCTCGATCACCCAGCCGTCGGCTCCGCCATCCACCACGATCGTCACCTCACTCGCCTCGCTGTGGCGCAGGATGTTGGTGGTCGCCTCGCGCACGACGGACGCGAGTGCGCCGCGCACGGCGGCATCCGTCGGCAGGTCGCCCAGCCGCAGCAGGCATCGCGCGCCACTGGCTGTCAGCACTTCGCGCGCGTTCTCGAGCTCGTCGTCGAGCGACACCTGCCGGTACCCCGCGACGAGGGATCGGGTCTCTTCGAGCGCCTGCTTGGCGATCGTGCGCACCTCGTGGATGTTCTCCCGCGCGGCCTCGACGTCGGCGGCCAGCAGCCGCTCGGCGAGTTCGGCTTTCAGCGAGATCACCTGCAGGTGGTGTCCCTGGATGTCGTGCAGGTCGGCGGCGAACCGCAGTCGCTCCTGCGCGACGGCGAGCTGTCCGGCCGAGCGACGGTGGCGGTCGAGCTCGACCACGATCTGCCACCACCACAGGCCCGAAATGAGCATGAACGGCATCGCGATGCCGTACACGATCATCGGCGTGACATTGGGGGCGGCGGCGACCTGACCTGTGGACGAGGCGAGCACCATGTGGCCTGCGAACACCAACGCGCCCAGCAGCACCGTCGTCCAGCGCCACGGGTGGGGGAACAGGCTCGCGATGAGACACATCGCCGTCCACAGTGCCGCACCCGAAAGGAGCGCGGTCTCAGGTGTGAACAACCCGATCGTCCAGACGGCGATCGCGCTCGCCAGCAGCGCCGTCACCCATGCAGGATGCGGCAGGCCGCCCCCGCGCCCGACCTGCAGAAACCAGCAGAACCGCACCTGCACGGCGCCGGCGACGAGCTGCAGCACGATCACCGTGGTCACCAGTGGCGTGTTCGGTTCGTCGGCGCCGGCGAGGTTGTCGAACATGAGCAGCGCGATGAACGCTGCATAGAAGCCGACGAAGAACACGAAGGACGCGAGCGTGTACAGCCAGGTGGAGCGCACGCTGCGCGAACTGTCACGCGCGGGGCGCCGGTCGGGGCTCATGGCACCGAGCGTAGAGCAGTGACAAATGTCATCGTCCGACGTGCGAAATCGACGGGCAGCAGGTGACATCGCGCCACTGCCGCCGACGGCGACGGTCTCGAAGGATGGACACATCGCCCGCTCCGGAGCCCTCCGGCGCGGCCCACGACTCCGAGAGGACACGTCATGATCGAGGCGCTGCAGGACTTCGCCGGATCCTTCCCCACCTACATCCAATGGCTCGCCGTCATGCTCGTCGCTGCGATCCCGTTCGTCGAGTCCTACTTCGGCGCGATCATCGGTGTCGTCATCGGTCTGCCGCCGGTGGTTGCGGTCGCGGCAGCCGTCGTCGGCAACGTCATCTCGATGCTCGCGTTCGTGATGTCGGCATCGCGTGTGCGTGAGAAGGTCGTCGCGGGCCGCCGCACGACGGCCGGAGCAGGCGGTGTGGCCATCGCTGAGCATGAGCCCGTTGCGCAGGAGTCTGCCCGTCGGCAGAAGTTGCGTCGCGCCTTCGACCGCTTCGGCGTGCCGGGGGTGAGCCTGCTCGGCCAGACCATCCTTCCGAGCCAGATCACCTCGGCGGCGATGGTGTCGTTCGGCGCGAACCGCAACACGGTCATCGTGTGGCAGATCGTCTCGATCATCCTCTGGGGTACCGTGTTCGGCGTCCTGGCCTCGCTCGGCGTCTACATCACGCGCTGAGCAGGCACCGTCTTGGCCTGACAGAAGACGAATCGATCCGTCGCCGCCCACCGGTGCTCGTCGTCGCAGCGGTATCCGCGCAGCCAGGAGACCCCCTCGAGGACCCGAAGGTAGAAGCCCTTCGGGTCTTCGTCGTCGGCGCTCGGCGGCGGTGAGGCGACCGTCACGGACCCATCGGGTGCGCGCCCCGCCGACAGTTCGGCGTCCGAGGATGGGCGCTGATCGCTCCACGCCAACCGCAGATACGGAGCGGTCGCGGCCGGACACGGCCCCAATCCGCGCACCTCGGCCGCGGCGAACACAGCGCTCAACGACCCACCCTCCGAGAGTCCGAGGTCTGCGACGGAGACTTCGGTGAGCGTCAAGGACTGGCCCGCGCCATCCTGCACGTCGATCTGATCGAGCAGGGTGCGGGCATGTGCATTGAGCTGCACGCCCGCATGCCGCAACGCACTCGTCAGCTCCTCCTGGTTCAGCGATCCGAGCG
The DNA here is from genome assembly GCF_965345345.1 of Microbacterium sp. bgisy189. Lineage (GTDB taxonomy): Bacteria > Actinomycetota > Actinomycetes > Actinomycetales > Microbacteriaceae > Microbacterium. The sequence goes on from NZ_CBDRMZ010000001.1 coordinate 218,673, forward strand.
TGAGTCGAAAGGTGCGTTGGGTCGCCGTGTGATCCATGACACCATTGTGCGTTGCTCCGCTCACGACGCCGCGACGATCCAGGTCAGCAGCGCCAGGGCGAGGCAGGCCGGCGCCATCGTCCAGCGCTCGGCGGGGCTGCGGGATGCCAGATTCATCACGACGCCGACCGAGAAGTACCCGAACAGGACCCACGCCGCGACCCCGGCGAAGGCGCCCGATCCGCCCGCGAGCACCCCGGCCCGGGCCAGCAGCAGCCATGCGAAACCGGCGTAGAGCGCGACCGAGAGTGCGCTGCCGATGCGCAGGTGGCGGGGGAGGACCTTGTGCCCACCACCCCACACGAACCGTCCCCACGGGGCGCCCGCAGCGACGCACGCCTGGAGCCCGGCCAGCGCTGTCAGGAGTGCGACCGCGATCCAGGCGGCGATCACGGCCACAGGAACACCGCAAACAAGAAGACGGCGTAGACGATCGCCGCGGTGACGGCCACGGCGCCGGCCGGCCGTACCCACCCGCCGCGCACCGCCGCGATCGTGAATGCGACGGTCAGCAGCGCCCACACCAGGGTGTGCCCGTGGTCGACGATCGCCGCACGCACCCCCGTGGCCGCTTCGACCGCGACGCCGTCGCCGACGGTCGCGAAGATCGCGGTGACGAGGGCCGCGCCGACGGCCGCGATCACGAACAGGGGGCGTCGTGAGCGACGGGCGGTGGTCACGGCGTCACGCGTCCGAGCTCGTCGGCCCAGGCTCGCATGAGTGCGTGGGCGCGCAGGCCGTAGTCGAGGGTCGCACGCTGGAACGCGTACACCTCGAGATGTTCTGCGGGAACGGATACTGCGGCGGCATCGACCTCGACGGCCAGCGCATCGAGCTTCGCCTGCGCCTGCGCTGCGTGCGTTCGGATGAGGTCGATGACCGTGTCTCGGTCTGCCGTGTCGAGCCGGCCGAGCAGGAAGACCTTTGCGAGCATCACGGTCTCGGCATCCGCGGTGTCGGCGATCGGCTCCCGCATCCACTCGCGCCATCGGGTCTGCCCTGCAGGCGTGACGGCGTAGAGCTTGCGGGCTCGGGCCGAGCTCGTGTCGTCCGAGACGGTCACGTCGCCCTGGTCGACGAGTTGCCGTAGGGCGCGCTGCAGGGCGCCGAAACTCGCGCTGTAGAACAGCGAGATGCCCGCGCCGAACCGCTTGCGCAGGTCGTACAGCGACTGCGGACCGTCGAGGAGCAGGCCCAGAATGACGAACGGCATCGACACCACCTCCGATATCCCTCTGAGAGATATAGATATCCCTTGGAGTGATGTCAGTCAAGGGGGAGCGCGGGCGACGGGTGCCGATGCGGCCAGTGATAGGATCTCCGACGGAAGTGTGTCCGAGCGGCCTAAGGAGCATGGCTGGAATCCATGTAGGCGGGGTAACTCGCCTCGCAGGTTCAAATCCTGTCACTTCCGCCACGAGATGAGCGTCTCGCCCCCGACGGGGTGAGGCGCTCTTTCGTTGCGCGTGCAGATCCGCTTCCCGCGATTGGGAACAAAGTGCGCAAGCGAGGGCGTTGTCATCAGGCGTCATGCACGTGCATTCGACGCGCGACGGCGCATAGCGTCGTATCGCACCACCGGCACGCAGCACCTGCGCCACCCCCAGGAGAAACACTCGTGAGTTCCACCATCGCGGAGACCCCCGCGCGCACGCCCAAGCCCAAGAAGCCCTTCTACCGCTCGTTCGGCTTCCAGATCACCCTCGGCCTCGTCGCCGGCATCCTGCTCGGCCTGCTCGCGCTGCAGCTGGGCACCGACGCCGACGGCAACGCGAACGCGCTCGCCGCGACGCTCTCGACGATCGGCAGCTCGTACGTCACGCTGCTGAAGGTCGCGGTCGTCCCGCTCATCTTCCTGGCGATCGTCGCGAGCATCACGCAGCTGCGCAACGTCACCAACGCCGGCCGGCTCGCGGGTCAGACCCTGCTGTGGTTCGGTATCACGGCGCTCATCGCCGTCAGTATCGGCATCGTGCTGGGCGTCACCATCCAGCCAGGCGCGCGCGTCGACCAGACGCAGCTCGAAACCGGGGCGCCGTCCTCGGTGGGCACGTGGTGGAACTTCCTCCTCGGTCTCATCCCGCAGAACTTCCTCGGACTGACCGTCTCGACACGTGCCGACGAAGCCGGCGCGCTGACCTCGACCGTCGGCTTCAACGTGCTGCAGGTCATCGTGATCGCCGTCGCGGTCGGCATCGCCGCACTCAAGCTCGGCAAGCGGGCAGACACGTTCGTTGCGTTCACCGAATCGTTCCTCAAGGTCGTGCAGCGTGTGCTCTGGTGGATCATCCGCATCGCACCGCTCGGCACCCTCGGTCTCATCGGCTCCGCGGTCGTCACCTACGGCTGGAGCAAGCTGACGACGCTCCTGTGGTTCGCGGTCGCGATCTACATCGGCCTGGCTCTCGTGCTGTTCGTGGTCTACCCGATCCTGCTCAAGGTCAACGGCCTGTCGATCCGGCAGTACTTCTCCGGCGCATGGCCGGCGATCCAGCTCGCGTTCGTGTCGCGCTCCTCGATCGGCACGCTGCCGCTGACCCAGCGCGTGACCGAGCGCAACCTCGGTGTGCCGCGCGAGTACGCGTCGTTCGCCGTGCCGCTGGGGTCGACCACCAAGATGGACGGCTGCGCGGCGATCTACCCCGCGATCGCGGCGATCTTCGTCGCACAGTTCTTCGGCATCGAGCTGACCTTCGTGCAGTACCTGCTGATCGCGATCGTCTCGGTCGTGGGCTCGGCGGCCACGGCCGGCACCACCGGTGCGACCGTCATGCTCACCCTGACGCTGTCGACCCTGGGGCTGCCGCTCGAGGGCGTGGGCCTGCTGCTCGCGATCGACCCGATCCTCGACATGGGCCGCACGGCCGTCAACGTTGCGGGCCAGGCGCTCGTGCCGACGATCGTCGCCAAGCGAGAGGGCATCCTCGACCAGCAGTTGTATGACGCGCCGCGCGACGGCGAGCCGTTCGCCGACGACTCGGGCGATGACGTGCCCGAGCGTGAGGCCGACGAGGCCCCTGCCACTCGCAGCTGAGGCTCCGCACGCGAAGGGGATGCCGGAACTCCGGCGTCCCCTTCGTCGTCCCCGCCGCGTTGCTATTCGGCGGTGAGGAAGGACGGCGTCCGACGCACTTGCGCAGCGGCGGCGAAGGCGGAGCCGGGCCGCACGACGAGCGAGCGCGGGAGCAGCAGTGCGCGGGTGCGCAGCGCGGGCTCGGCGAAGTCGAGCATCGCTCGGCGCGCGGCGATCGCGTCGTCGACGAGCGCATCGCCGGACGGGCGGTCGCCGGGCGCGTAACTGGCGTGTTCGATGGCTTCGACGAGTCGGTCGACTTCGGCGCGCTTGGCGCCGAGCTTCACGAGTCGGCGCCCGAACACCCTGGGTGACTCGGCGGCGGGCGCGGGGGCCCCGAGATCGATGGCGGTGTTCTGCACGATGCGCCACGCCGAGGCGACGCTGCCGGCGGCTGCTCGCCGTCGAAGTCTGCGCTCGATGACCAGGCGCGCGAGGCCGGGCGCGGCAGCGACGGCCAGCAGCCCGCCAAGCGTGAACAGGTACGGACGCAGGTCGACGAGCCGGCCACCGCCGAGCGCGTCGGCACTGCCGGCCGGGTCCTGCGGGTCCAGCGGAGCGGCCGATGCGGAGGGTGTCGCTGCCGCCGTCGGCGTCGGTCCCGCGATGTCTTCGCCACCGGTGTCGGGAGCGGTCACCGACTCGGGCAGGAACGTCGTCTCGTTGCCGAGGCTCTTCGTCGGCTCGAAGCCGACCCAGCCGATGCCCCGGAAGTGCACCTCGGGCCACGCGTGCAGCTGCGCGGTGGTCGCCTCGGCGACCCGCTGCCCCTCTTCGATCTCGCCGGTGTAGCCGCCGGGCAGGAAGCCGATGACCACGCGCGCCGGCATGTCGAGCGACCGTGCCATCGTCGCGAATGCCGCGGCGAAGTGCACGCAGTAGCCGGCCTTGACCTGCAGGAACGCTTCGAGCGCCTCGGCACCCGTGCCGTCGAATCCCTCCTGCACCGGGGCCGTGAGCGAGTAGGTGAACTCGGGTCCGCGGAACCACGATTGCAGTGCGCGCAGCCGGTCGTAGTCGTTCGTCGCGTCTGCGGTCACCTCGCGCGCGAGCTCTTCGATGATCGCCGGGGTGTCGCCGGGCAACTGGGTGAGGTCGAGGCGGGTCTCGGTGATGCCCGCCTCGCTGTCCTGGATCTGCTCGCGCGTGGGGCGCGGCACATGTGTCGTGACGGTGTAGGCCTGGCCGCGGATGTTGCCTTGCGAGGTCAGCACGGTGCGGTTGTAGGCCATCGTGCGCCAGAATCCCTCGAGGCCGTCGACGCTGACGGCCGGGAACGGCATCGGAGCCCACGCCGACGACAGTTGGGTGACTTCGATCGTCGTCTCGTATTCGGTGACCCGCACGCCTTCGTCGGCCGTCACCTCCTCGAACGCGCTGTCTTCGAGTTGGGCGGTGCGCTGACGATCGGGCTGCCACACCTCGCCGTCGAACGTCGACAGGGTGGCGATGCGCAGATACGGCAGGTCGGTCGCGTTGGTGCGGTAGCGCAGCACCGGCGTCTCGGCCGGCTGGCGCAGATCATCGCCCAGCTCGAGGGTCGGATCGATCGTGGTGAGGGTGCCGGGGCCGGTCGCGCTCAGCACGGGTTCGGGCAGGATCGGGGTCGTGATGAGCGATCCGGTGATGGCGACGACGCCGATGCCCGCCGCGAGCGCCGTGACACCGCCGCGGCCCGTTCCGGGTGCTTCCCTCGTGCGGGTCTCGGCCCGGATCGTGTAGAGCACGGCCGCCGACAACAGCGCGAACGACAGGACGTTCACGCCCGAGGGCACGGCGACGGCGGGAATCACCCACACCGCGATGAGGGCCACGGTCGCCAGCAGCGGCATCCGCGCGGTGATGACGACGTGGTCGAGCGCGATCGTGAGGATGCCGACGGCCGTCACGATGAGGGCCGTCATCGGTGCCGTCGGTTCGAGTGGGGCGGTGCCCATGATGATCTGCGTCGTGGCCACTTCGACCATCGTGGGCACTTCGCGGAGCGTGTCGACGGTGGGAACCAGACCGAACCAGGCGGTGTCGCGGAAGTACATGAACGTGATCGCGACGACCCACAGTGCCAGTTCGATGATCGTCACGGCCGCCGTCGGCACACGCAGGCGGCGCGCGACCCAGCCGGCCGCGAGCAGTCCGCCCGCGACGAAGACGGACTGCCACAGCCAGCCGGCGACCTCGATGACGCCGGTGAGCGGCACGATCGCGGCGGCCAGCGCTGCGAACAGGCCGATCGCGAGTCGCGTCGTGCCGCCACGGGTCGGTGCGCGGCGGTCGGGACTGCCGTCAGCGGACACGGGAGAACCTCCGGTCGAGGGCGGCATCCCAGGCGGCGGCGAGGTCGGCGCCGGCCGGGACGGATGCCGCGTGCCAGCCGCCTTCGTGCTGCCTGGCGATCTGTGCGTCGGCGGCGCCCACGGCCAGCATGATCGGCAGTGTGCTGTGGTGCGCGAGTGCGGGCAGGACGGCGGCGTCGCGGTCGTCGAGCGAGCCGGTGACGAGGACGAGCGGGCCCGTGATGGTGCCGGCGAACAGCCGGAGCAGGTCTTCTGCGGCTGTGTCACCGCGGCTGACGATCGTCGCGGCGGCGACGGCGAGCCCTTCGACTTCGATCGTGTCGCCGCTGTCGATCGCCGGGGCGAACTCGGTCCCGTCGGCGTCGATGACGGTCACGAGGTATCCCTCGTGGACGAGGCGCGAGACGGCCGAGACGAACGCCGAGACCGCCGTTTCGAAGGCGGGGTCCTCACCGGGGGTCTGCGCGGCGACCGGCGCGAATCGCCTGCGGCTGCGGTCGAAGACGACGATCGCCTCGGGTGTGGATTCCTGCTCCTCCTGCCGCACCATCAATTCGTCGCGGTGGGCGCTCGCGCGCCAGTGGATGCGGCGCATCGAGTCGCCCGACATGTACGCGCGGGGGATGAGGTTGTCAGATCCCTGGCCCAGCTCGTTGGTCTCGGAGTGCAGACTGCCCCCGGCTTCACCCGGCAGTTCGGTGAGCGGCCCGAGGTCGACGATGGCGGGCGCGACCGTCAGCGGCGTCGGCTCGCCGATCGTGTGGCGGCGGCGGGCGAATCCGAACGGGTCGGTCGCCGACACCGAAAGCGGGCCGACCATGCGCACGCCTCGGCGGACGGCGCGCATGCGGTAGCGCAGTTCGACGACACGATCCGATCCCATGCCCGACCCGATCGCGGGGAGGACGCCGGTCGCGTCACCGCTGAGTCCGGCATCGATGCGGTCTTCCCAGAGTCCCTGTGTCATGGGCAGCGCGGAGCGGATCTCGACCCGTGCGCGCACATCGACGTCTTCGCCCGTTGTGGCCACGTCGGGGTGGAACGCGCGGATGATCTTCTCGGTGCGCCGGATCAGATACAGCGTCGCGACGCTCGCCGCCGTCACCGCGAGCAGCAGCACCGCGACATAGAGCAGTTCGGTCACGTTGAACTCGTGGGCGAGCACGAACGCGGTGACGGCGAGCGCGACGGCGCCGGTGCCCCGAAGGGTCAGCGGCCACGACTTCAGCCATCTCATGCGTTCGTCCCCAGTCCTCGTCTGTGCTGGCCGCCGATCAGCGTGTCATCGCGTCGCCAGCGGCACCCGCACGCTCGAGGCGATCGATTCGAGCGCTGCGCGGATCGTGTCGGCCCCCGAACGGCCACGGCTGACACCCGCGCCGCGTGCGGCGATCATGCGGTGCGCCAGCACCGGTTCGAGCAGGTCTGCGAGATCGTCGGGAATGACGAACTCGCGTCCGTCGAGGGCCGCCCACACCTTCGCGGCACGCACGAGCTGCAGCGTCGCACGGGGGCTCGCGCCCAGGCGAAGGTCGGGATGCTGGCGCGTGGCGCGGGCGAGCGCGACGGCGTACTCCTCGACCGCGGGGGAGACGTGCACGCTGCGCGCGAAGGCGATCATCTCGCGAACCCGCGGCGACGTCGTGACGGGCGAGAGCTGCGAGAGCGGGTTGACGGTGTCGCGCTGGCGCAGCATGAGCGCTTCGTCGGCGGCATCCGGGTAGCCCATCGAGATGCGCATCATGAAGCGGTCGCGCTGTGCTTCGGGCAGGGCGTAGGTGCCCTCCATCTCGAGCGGGTTCTGCGTCGCGACGACGAGAAACGGCTCGGGCAGCACGTGGCTCGTGCCGTCGACGGTGACCTGCCGCTCTTCCATCGCCTCCAGCAGCGCCGACTGCGTCTTGGGGGAGGAGCGGTTGATCTCGTCGGCGATCACGATGTGCGCGAAGATCGCGCCCGCCTTGAACTCGAACTCGCGGTCGACGGGGTTGTAGACGCTCACGCCGGTGACATCGCCCGGCAGCAGGTCTGGCGTGAACTGGATGCGGCGCACGGTCGCTTCGACCGATGCGGCCAGTGCACGCGCGAGCATCGTCTTGCCGACGCCCGGCACGTCTTCGATGAGCAGGTGGCCCTCCGCGAGCAGACACACGAGCGCGGCCCGCACGGCATCCGGCTTGCCGTCGATCACCCGGGTGACGGATTCGACGATGGCGTCGGTCGCCTCGGCGAACGAGTCCCTCGTGATCGACGTTGCGGACGGGTCTGACATGCGTCCCCCTCGGGTCAGCCGTGCGTTCGGGTTGCGGCGCGTCGATGCCCCGCTGGCTCGATCGTAGCCCGGGGCCCGTGGCAGCGGGGTGTCGCCGGCTGGGTGATCGCCGGGAGGAGGAGGCCTCGAGATCTTGTTAGACTGGTCGCAGCTCTCCGCGAGGCGGCATCCAGGCCAACTCCCCCAGGACGGAAACGTAGCAAGGGTAACCGGGCTCTGCCGGGTTCGCGGAGAGTCTTCTTTTTGCCCCGAGTCCCGGATCGTGTCGTCACGGAGTTGCCTTCGTGGGCCGCAGGATCCAGACTCGGGGAGGCGTCGCCGCCACACCGCCATGAGCACCTCTTCGCCGCAGTCCACGAGCACCTCGACCGGAAGCATCGCCCTGGTCGGACCCGGCCGTCTCGGTCGGGTGCTGGCGCGCGCCCTGACCGCGTCCGGATGCGAGGTGCACGGGCCTGTCGGACGCACCGACGCGGTACCGGCTGCCGACGTCGTGCTCCTCTGTGTGCCGGACGAGCAGATCACGACAGCCGCGGCCAAGGCCCGGCAGGTGCCCGGCGCGCTGGTGGGGCACACCTCGGGCGCGACAGGACTCGACGATGTCGACTTCGGCATCCACCCGTTGCAGACGATCACCGGCGACGAGTCCGGTGACGCGTTCCCAGGTGCCGCGTGCGCCGTCGCCGGAAGAACCGATGCGGCCCTCCAGGCCGCCGTGCTCGTGGCGGGGATGATCGGCGCCCACCCGTTCGAGATCGCCGACGAGCAGCGCGCCGGGTATCACGCGGCCGCCTCGCTCGCGTCGAACGCGCTCGTCGCGCTGCTCGACGCCGCCGAGCGCGCGGCCGACGCGGCGGGTGTTCCGGATTCGCGGACGGCGCTCGCCCCGCTCGTGCGACGAACCGTCGAGAATTGGATCGCGACCGGCGCGGCCGCACTGACCGGCCCGGTCGTTCGTGGCGACGAGAGGACGGTGGCACGCCAGCGGGCCGCGCTGCAGGACTCGACCCCCGACCTCGTGCCGCTCTTCGACGAACTGACGACACGGATGCGAGTCCTTGCGGCTGAGAGGGACACACGATGAGGATCATCCGCACGGTGCACGAGGTGCGCGTCGCGGTCGCCGAGGCGCGCGCAGCGGGGCGCATCGTCGGCCTGGTCCCCACGATGGGTGCGTTCCATGCCGGACACCTGTCCCTCATGCAGGTCGCCCGAACGCAGACCGACCTCGTCGTGGTGTCGTTGTTCGTCAACCCGACGCAATTCGCCGCCGGTGAAGACCTGAGCGCATACCCGCGCGACGAGCAGCGTGACGCCGATATGGCGCGGGGTGAAGGCGTCGACATCCTCTTCGCGCCCGAACCCGCCGAGGTGTACCCCGACGGATTCTCGACGACGATCCACGTCTCGAGCATCACCGACGTGCTGTGCGGTGCGACCCGCGGACCGCAGCACTTCGACGGGGTGGCGACCGTGGTCGCCAAGATGCTGGGCATGGTGGCCCCCGATGTCGCCTTCTTCGGGCAGAAGGACGCACAGCAGGTGCTCGTGGTGCGCAGACTCGTGCGCGACCTCGACATCCCCGTGCGCATCGAGGCGTGCCCGATCGTGCGTGAGCCCGACGGACTCGCGATGAGCTCCCGCAACGTCTACCTCGACCCGGCTGCGCGTGTGCAGGCCACCGCGCTCCAGCGGGCGCTCGCCGCCGCAGACGCCGCAGCGAAGGCGGGGGAGCGGGATGCCGCAGTGCTCGTCGCCGCGGCCGCCGCTGTCCTGGCGGACGCCGGCATCGAGCCCGAATATCTCGAACTGCGTGCGACCGACGACCTGCGACTGCTGGATCGGGTCGAGGAAGAGGGGCTGCTGGCCGTCGCCGCTCGCGTCGGCGGCGCACGCCTCATCGACAACTGCGTGCTGCGGCCGAACTGACCGCCACAGACGACCACCTGAGAGGACCGCCCGATGCGACGCACCATGCTGAAGTCGAAGATCCACCGCGCCACGATCACGGCGAGCGACCTGAACTATGTCGGATCGATCACGATCGACCCCGACCTGCTCGAAGCCGCCGACATCCTGCCCCACGAGCAGGTGCACGTCGTCGACGTCGACAACGGCTCTCGCTTCGAGACGTACACGATCGAGGGCGTGCGGGGCTCGGGCGCCGTACAGGTCAACGGTGCGGCCGCACGCCTCGTGCACCCGGGGGACACCGTCATCGTCATCTCCTACGCCGACTACTCCGCCGAAGACCTCGAGGGCTACGAGCCTGTCGTGGTACACGTCGACCGCAACAACTGCATCGTGGCCGTCGACGATGCGGTCGCCGAGCTCGCCCTGGCGGGAGCGCGATGAGCACGCACGGGGCGCCGCAGCGCCGGTCGCTGGGCGATCTGGCGGCGCTGAAAGCGCGCGGCGAGCCGATCGTCATGGTGACCGCCTACGATCATCCGGGTGCGCGGGTCGCAGAGGCCGCCGGGGTCGATGTCGTCCTGGTGGGCGATTCCGCGGCCATGACTGTGCTCGGGTACGACAGCACCGTCCCGGTCACGGTCGACGAGATGATCATGCTGACCCGCGCAGCGCGGCGCGGTTTGTCCACGCCGCTGCTGGTGGCCGATCTGCCGTTCGGTTCGTACGAAGCCAGCGACGAGCAGGCGGTCGCGACGGCGCTGCGGTTCGCGAAGGAGACCGGCTGCGACGCCGTCAAGGTCGAACGCGGTGGTGCCACCGTCGACCGTGCCCGCGCGATCGTGCGGGCGGGTGTTCCCGTCGTCGGACACGTCGGGCTGACACCGCAGACGGCCGTCGCGCTCGGCGGCTACCGCGCGCAGGGTCGCACCGCCGAAGACGCGCGAGGAGTGCGCGACGATGCGCTCGCGCTGCAGGATGCCGGGTGCGTCGCGATCGTGTTCGAAGCGATCCCCGCAGAAGTCACCGAGGCGATCATGCCCGTCATGCGCGTGCCCGTGATCGGCATCGGCGCGGGCGCGGCGACCGACGGTCAGGTGCTCGTCTTCCACGACCTGCTGGGGCTCGGAGAAGGCCCGCAGGCGCGGTTCGTGCGCCGCTATGCCGACCTGCGCGCCGACATGATCGCCGGCGTCGCAGCGTACGCCGCGGACGTACGCGAGCGTCGCTATCCGGCATCCGAGCACACCTACGCGATGCGCCCGGGCGAAGCCGACCGGCTCGGCGAGGTGCTGGGCGAATAGTCCCGGGCGCGTCCCGATGAGGTCGCCCTAAACTGGAACCGTGGCACAGAGCATCTACCTCACGTCGGCAGAAGGTCACTCGGGAAAATCCACGATCGCGCTCGGCGTGCTCGACTCCCTCAGCCGCGCCACGCCCCGCGTCGGCGTGTTCCGGGCGATCGCCCGCTCGACCGAGGAGCGCGACTACGTGCTCGAGATGCTCCTCGACCACGACGGTGTCGACCTCGCGTACGACGACTGCATCGGTGCCACCTATGACGAAGTGCGGGCAGACCCCGACGCGGCGCTCGCCCGCATCGTCGAGCGCTACAAGGCCGTCGAGGCGCAGTGCGACGCGGTCGTCATCGTCGGCAGCGACTACACCGATGTCGGCAGTCCCGCAGAGCTCGGCTACAACGCGCGCATCGCCGCGAACCTCGGCGCACCGGTATTGCTGGTGCTCAGCGGGCAGCGCTCCGAGGGCGAGGGTGCGCGCACGCCCGCACAGATGGGGCACCTCACGTCGCTCGCACTCGGCGAGATCGCGCATGAGCGGGCCGGCCTGTTCGCCGTCATCGTCAATCGGGCGGCGCCCGACGAAACGGATGCCGTCGTCGCCGCCGTCCGCGCGGTCGTCGATGCCGATGCCGCCGACCGCGGCGTCGGCGTGTGGGCGGTGCCCGAAGACGACTACCTCGTCGCGCCGTCGGTGCGCGACGTCATGCGTTCGCTCGATGCCCGACTGCTGAAGGGTGATGAGGCGCTGCTCTCACGTGAGGTGCTGCACGTCGTCGTCGCAGGCATGGGCATGGACAATGTGCTGCCGCGACTGTCGGAGAGCGCGATCGTGACGATCGCCGCCGACCGCACCGATGTGCTCGTGGCGACCGTGCTCGCGCACGCGTCGGGAACCTTCCCGGCGCTGTCCGGCATCGTGCTCAACGGACCATTCGCCCTCCCCGAACCCGTCGACCGTCTGATCGACGGATTCACTTCGTCGCTGCCCATCCTCGCGTGCGACCTCGACACCTACGAGACGGCCCGACGCATCGTCCACACGCGGGGAAGGCTCGCCGCCGATTCGCAACGCCGGTACGACACCGCGTTGAGCCTGTTCGAGCAGCACGTCGACACCGACGAGCTCGTGCGATCGATCGGCGTCGCGACGAGCGACGTCGTCACGCCGCTCATGTTCCAGTACCAGTTGGTCGAGCGCGCCCGCGGTGACCGCAAGCGCATCGTGCTGCCCGAGGGCGGCGATGACCGTGTGCTGCGCGCCGCGGCGACCGTGCTCGCACGTGGTGTGGCCGACATCACGATCCTCGGCGAAGAGATCGAGGTGCGAAACCGCGCACTCGAACTCGGCCTCGACCTGCGTGCTGCGCAGGTGCTGAGCCCGTTCGACGCGGTCCACGTGCACAAGTTCGCCGAAGAGTATGCCCGGCTCCGGGCACACAAGGGGGTGACGCTCGGCCAGGCCGCCGACACCGTCACCGACGTGTCGTACTTCGGCACGATGATGGTGCACCTGGGCTTGGCTGACGGCATGGTCTCGGGGGCGGCGCACACGACGGCGCACACGATTCGGCCGTCGTTCGAGATCATCAAGACCCGGCCCGGTGTCTCGGTCGTCTCGAGTGTCTTCCTCATGGCGCTCGCCGACCGCGTGCTTGTCTACGGCGACTGTGCTGTGATCCCCGATCCCACCTCGACGCAGCTCGCCGACATCGCGATCTCATCCGCGGCGACCGCGACGCAGTTCGGCATCGATCCGCGCATCGCCATGCTGTCGTACTCGACGGGCGAGTCCGGGTCGGGTGCCGACGTCGACAAGGTTCGCGAGGCGACCGCGTTCGTCCGCGAACGTGCGCCCGAACTGCTCGTGGAGGGCCCCATCCAGTACGACGCCGCGGCGGACGCCGCCGTCGCGAAGGCGAAGATGCCGGGGTCGCAGGTCGCTGGACGGGCGACGGTGTTCGTCTTCCCCGATCTGAACACCGGCAACAACACCTACAAGGCGGTGCAGCGTTCTGCCGGCGCCGTCGCGATGGGACCGGTGCTGCAGGGCCTCAACAAGCCCATCAACGACCTCTCCCGCGGTGCGCTGGTGGAAGACATCGTCAACACGATCGCGATCACCGCGATCCAGGCGCAGACCTCGGCGGGTGCCGCATGAGCATCGTCCTGGTCGTCAACAGCGGTTCGTCGTCGTTCAAGTACCGTCTGCTCGACATGGCGACCGAGCAGGTGCTCGCGTCGGGCCTCGTCGAACGCATCGGGCAGCGACACGGTGCCGCCCATCACACGGTGCACGCCGCAGCCTTCGCCAGTGAGGGCTCGACCGGCGAGGGCCCCGCGCCGACGGTGACCGATGCCGAGTATTCGTGGGACGAGCCGATCGCCGACCATACGGCGGGCTTCGCGCTCATGCTCCGCGCCTTCGACGAGGCAGGGCCGTCGCTCGCAGACCATGCGCCGGTCGCCGTCGGGCACCGTGTCGTCCACGGTGGCGTGCGCTTCTTCGAACCGACGCTCGTCGACGACGGCGTCGAGATCAACATCGAAGACCTCGCCCGTCTTGCGCCGCTGCACAATCCGGGTGCCGTGCAGGGCATGCGCGCCGCGCGCGCCGCGTTCCCCGATGTGCCGCACGTCGCCGTGTTCGACACCGCCTTCCACCAGACCATGCCGCCCGAGGCATACACCTACGCGATCGACCGCGAACTGGCCGCGGCGCACCGCATCCGCAAGTACGGGTTCCACGGCACGAGCCACAAGTTCGTCAGCGAAGCCGCCGCGGCGCATCTCGGTCGCCCGCTCGAGAGCCTCCGGCAGATCGTGCTGCACCTGGGCAACGGTGCGTCGATGACGGCGATCGACGGCGGCCGCTCGATCGACACGTCGATGGGGCTCACGCCCCTCGAGGGCCTCGTCATGGGCACCCGTTCGGGTGACCTCGATCCGGCGGTCGTGATCCAGCTCGCCCGCCGCGCACGGATGTCGATCGACGATCTCGACGCGCTGCTGAACAAGAACAGCGGTCTGCAGGGGCTCGCCGGCGTCTCCGACATGCGCGACATCGTGCAGCGGCGCGGCGACATGGAGCCGTTCGCGACGCTCGCCTTCGACGTCTACATCCACCGCATCCGCGCGTACCTCGGTGCCTACCTCGCCCAGCTCGGCGGCGTCGACGTCGTCTCGTTCACCGCGGGAGTGGGAGAGAACTCCGCTCCCGTGCGCGCAGCGGCGCTCGAGACGTTCGGATTCGCCGGCATCCACCTCGACCGGGCCCGCAACGATGAGCGCGGTCGGGGCATCCGCGTCATCTCGACCGACGACTCGCCCGTCACGGTGCTCGTCGTACCCACCGACGAAGAGCTCGAGATCGCCCGCCAGACCCTCGAGGTGGCCGGCTGAGCCCGCGACGCGCCCGGGGAACAGCACGCTCACACACACGAAACACCACACGGCTACAGTGGCCAGGTGTCTTCAGATCCGACCGACCTGCCTGACCTCCTGACCTTCGACGGCGTGCTGTTCGACCTCGACGGCGTACTCACCCCAACGGCCGACGTGCACATGCACGCGTGGCAGACGATGTTCACCGAACTGTTCACTGCGTGGGACGTCTCGCCGCCCTACACCGAACGCGACTACTTCGAGTACCTCGACGGCAAGAAGCGCTACGACGGGGTCGCGAGCCTGCTGCGCTCCCGCGACATCGAGGTGCCGTGGGGCGACCCGTCCGACGCGCCCGCCGAAGACACGGTGTGCGGCATCGGCAACCGCAAGAACGAGGTCTTCACGCGAGTGCTGCGCAGCGAAGGCATCCAGCCCTACCCGGGGTCGTTGGCGCTCCTCGACATGCTCCAGCGTGCCGGCATGCCGGTCGGTGTCGTCTCCAGCTCGAAGAACGCCGAAGAGGTGCTCCGGGCAGCCGGCATCCGCGAAAGGTTCCCGGTGGTCGTCGACGGTGCGGTCGCCGAGCGCGACGGCCTCGCCTCCAAGCCCGCCGCCGACATGTTCGCCGCGGGCGCCCGCGGACTGGGGCTCGACCCTGCCCGCGTCGCGGCCTTCGAGGACGCCCATTCCGGTGTGCAGTCGGCCGCCGCCGCAGGCTGCGGTCTCGTCGTCGGTGTCGATCGTGGCGCCGGTGCCGATACGCTCATCGCCAGTGGCGCGCATGTCGTGATCGACGACCTGTCCGCCTACGTGGCGTGACCCGCCCCCGTCACCACTCGAGAGGCCTGTGATGATCGATCGCGATCGCTTCCCCGTCGACCCGTGGCGTCTGGTCGAGACCGAGTTCTCGCTCGACGACGTCGGTGTGACCGAAACCATCTTCGCCGTCGGCAACGGCTACCTCGGTCTGCGCGGCAATCACCCCGAAGGTCGCCATGCCCTCGAGCACGGCACCTTCATCAACGGGTTCCACGAGGTGTTCCCGATCCGCCACGCCGAGCAGGCGTTCGGGTTCGCCGAGACCGGCCAGACGATCGTCAATGCGCCGGATGCCAAGGTCATGCGCGTCTACGTCGACGACGAACCGCTCGCCTTCGACGTCGCCGATGTGCGCGAGTACGAGCGCGTGCTCGACTTCCGCACCGGCGTGCTCACCCGGCACGTGCGGTGGATGACCCCCAGCGGCAAGGACGTCGTCATCGACTTCGACCGCATGGTGTCGTTCGAAGAGAAGCACCTCGCCGTCATGCGCGTGACCGTCACGGTGCTCAACGCCGACGCGCCGGTGACCGTCAACTGTCAGCTCATCAACCGTCAGGACGGCGAAGACGTCTACGGCGGCACGCCCAAGCCGCATGCGGCGGCGGGTTTCGACCCCCGCAAGACCGAGAAGTTCCACGAGCGGGTGCTGCAACCGCAGGAGTACTGGCAAGACGGCCTGCGCTCCGCGCTCGCGTACCGCGTCGCCGAGTCGGGCATGACCCTCGCGCTCGTCGCCGACCACGTCATCGAGACCGAGAACGAGTACTCGGCCCGCACCCTCGTCGAACCCGACATCGCCAAGAACGTGTTCCGCGTGCAGGCGAAGGCGGGCGTGCCGGTCACCGTCACGAAGCTCGTGAGCTATCACACGTCGCGCGGCGTGCCCGCACGCGAACTGGTCGACCGGGGGCGCCGCACGCTCGACCGCGTGCTCGGCGAGGGCGTGCACACGCCGTTCGAGCGGCAGGCCGCCTGGTGTGAAGCGTTCTGGCAGCGTTCCGACGTGCAGATCGGTGGTCGCGACGATCTGCAGCAGGCGACCCGCTGGTGCCTGTTCCAGCTTGCGCAGGCTGCCGCGCGCGCCGACAGCCTGGGTGTGTCCGCCAAGGGTGTGTCCGGCTCGGGCTACAGCGGGCACTACTTCTGGGACACCGAGATCTATGTCCTCCCGTTCCTCGCGTACACGACGCCGCAGTGGGCGCGCAACGCGCTGCGCATGCGGTACCTCATGCTGCCTGCCGCCCGCCGCCGCGCGGCGATGCTGAACGAGGCCGGTGCGCTGTTCCCGTGGCGCACGATCAACGGCGAGGAGGCGTCGGCCTATTACGCCGCCGGCACCGCGCAGTACCACATCAACGCCGACGTCAGCTTCGCGCTCGCGAAGTACGTGCGGGCGACGGACGACACCGAGTTCCTGTACCGGGAGGGCGTCGACATCGCCGTCGAGACCGCCCGCCTGTGGGCCACGCTCGGCTTCTGGCGCTTCACCGAGAACGGCGACCCCGAGACGTTCCACATCCACGGCGTCACCGGCCCCGACGAGTACACGACGGTCGTCAACGACAACCTCTTCACGAATGTGATGGCTCGCTTCAACCTGCGGTTCGCAGCGCGCACGGTGCGCGAGATGGCGGCGGACGCGCCCGACGAGTACGTCGCCATGCTCGACCGGCTCTCGCTCGACCCCGCTGAAGCGGATGCGTGGGATGCTGCGGCAGAGGCGATGCACATCCCGTACAGCGAGGCCCTCGGCATCCACCCCCAGGATGCGGTGTTCCTCGAGCGCGAAGTGTGGGATCTCGAGAACACGCCGCGTTCGCAGCGCCCGCTGCTGCTGAACTTCCACCCGCTGGTGATCTATCGCTACCAGGTGCTCAAGCAGGCGGACGTCGTGCTGGCGCTGTTCCTGCAGGGCAACCACTTCACGCCCATCGAGAAGCTCAACGACTTCGAGTACTACGACCCGCTGACCACGGGGGATTCGACGCTGTCGGCGGTCGTGCAGGCGATCCTCGCGGCGGAGGTGGGCTATCAGGAGCTCGCGGAGCACTACTTCGAGCAGTCGATCTTCGTCGACCTCGGCGACCTGCACCACAACGCGTCCGACGGTGTGCACGTCGCGAGTGCGGGCGGGGTGTGGACGGCGCTCGTGAGTGGTTTCGGCGGCATGCGCGACCACTACGGCGAGCTGTCGTTCGACCCGCGTCTGCCTGCCGGATGGGACTCGCTCGCCTACACGCTGCACTGGCGCGGCACCCAGCTGAAGGTATCGCTCACAGCCGACGAGCTGTCGATCGCGGCGGGTGAGGGCGAAGACGTCGAGCTCAGCGTGCGCGGCACCGCCTACACCGCGGTCGCCGGTCAGACCCTGACCGTCCCGCTCGACGGCCAGGGCCCGGTGATCGCGGGGCGTCCGACGCTCGGCATGCTCGCCGAGTCGCGTCGTGATGACGGCTCCCGCCTGTCGGCGTCGGTGCCAACGAGCACCGCGACGACGGCGATCCCGACGATCGACGACGGACTCAGCCCGGTCGAGACGGTCGCCGACGTCCGTGCGCCCGACGACCACGACTCCGGCAGGTGAGACCGCGGAGCATCACCCCGTCAGCACGTCGACGCGGTCCTGCAACGGGGCCGTGAAGAACGCCAGTTCGAGTCGCATCGATCTGGCGAAGGCGGCATCCATCCGTGCCCGACCGGCAGCCGACGACGCGCGGGCGGCGGCGTCGGCGAATTCGATCGCGCGCCGCGTGCTCACGTCGAACGCCGGATCGCCGTAGGCGTCGAGCCAGTCCGCGAAGGCGTGCCCGTCGCGGGGGATCTCGCGCCAACGCCGCCCCAGGTCCTGGTACAGCCAGAAGCAGGGCAGGACGGCGGCGAGCAGTTCGGCGTGGTCGCCGCGGGCGGCGACGGCGAGCAGGTGGTCGGTGTAGGCCGTTGTCGCGGGGGCTGCAGCCGGCAGGTCGCCGTCGATGTGGTGTGCGTGCAGCCGGTCGACCTCGGCGAGTGCGCCGCGCGCCGACTCCGCCCAGAACGCCTGTGAATCGCGGGTCGGTGCGGTCGCGGACAGCTGCGCGAGCACCCGCGAGTACTCGTGCAGGTAGAGCGCGTCTTGCGCGAGGTACCAGTCGAACGCGTCGCGGTCGAGTGTGCCCTCGCGCAAGCCGCGCACGAACCGGCAGCGGTCGGTTGCGGCGCGCACCGGTTCTGCCGCCCGCCACGCGCGGTCTGCCCACCCCGCGGCGGGCACCGCTTCGTGGAAGTGGTCGACGGGGCCGTTGCCGCCGCCGACCTCGAGCGCGTCGGCCGCGAGCAGCGCGCCGGTGAGCCAGGCCTTCGCCCGCGTCAACGCCTCGGGCCAGGCGAGCTCCTGGGCGCGCAGCACCGCCATCGCCGACGACAGCGAGCAGCCCGTGCCGTGCGTGTTGCTGGTCGCGACGCGGGTGCCGGCGACGGTGTGCACGGAGTTTGCGTCGACGACGGCATCCGGGCTCTCACCGCCAGCGAGGTGCCCGCCTTTGAGCAGTACCGTCGCGCCGGTGTCGACGGCCAGCCTGCGTGCCTGCTCCACCGCCTCGTCCCAGGTCGTCGCCCAGGTGCGATCGGTCAGCACGCCGAGCTCGGGCAGGTTCGGCGTGACGAGGTCGGCGCGTCGGCACAGCTCGCGCAGTGCCGTGACGGCTTCTTCGTCGAGCAGCCGGTCACCGCTGGTGGCGACCATGACCGGGTCCAGCACGACGATCGGCGGGTCGACGCGGTCGAGCCACTCGCGCACGGTGTCGATCAGCGGTGCCGAGTGCAGCATGCCGAGCTTGACGGCGTCGATGCGCACGTCGTCGGAGACCGCGTCGAGCTGTGCGCGCAAGAACGAGACCGGTGGCACGTGCACCTCTCGCACGCCCCGGGTGTTCTGTGCGACGAGTGCGGTCGCGACGGCCATGCCGTAGCCGCCGAGTGCGCCGATCGTCTTCAGGTCGGCCTGCAGCCCTGCACCGCCCGTCGGGTCGGTGCCGGCGATGCTGAGCACGCGTGCCCGGCTCATGCCGCCACCTCCGATCGGGCGTCGTCCCATGCCGCACGCAGCGCGGCGGCAGCCCCACGCGGATCGCTCGCGCCACTGACCGCGGTGACGACGGCGACGCCGGCGGCGCCGACCGCGCGCAGCGGTGCGACATCGTCGACCCCGATGCCGCCGATCGCGACGCAGGGCAGCGTCGTCGCGGATGCCAGTCGCGCGAACCCGTCGTGGCCGAGTGGTGTCGGATGATCGGCCTTGGTCAACGTGGGGCGGATGACGCCGACGCCGAGATAGTCGATCGTGCCGGCCGGCATCGCGTCGGCGGCTGTGAGGTGCTCCGGCCGGTTCGCCGTCCAGCCGACGATCGATTCGGCACCGAGCAGTCGACGCGCCGTCAGCGGCGGCACGTCACTCTGTCCCAGGTGCACGCCGTCGACTCGCGCACCGGCGTCGCGGGCTGCGAGCGCGACATCGACGCGATCGTCGATCAGCAACAGCGCCCTGCCTGCGATCGCGAGATCGAGCCGGCGTGCCTGCTCGATCTGTTCGCGGGCCGAAGCGGTCTTCGCGCGCAATTGCACGATGCGCACCCCGCCGTCGACGGCCGCCTCGACGACCTCCACGAGCCGGTCGACCTCGAGGCGGTGATCGGTGACCAGGTGCAGGCTCGGGTCGAACGCGCTCACGAGGCCGCCCCGATCAGGCCGGCGATGCGCACGCGGTCGCCGGCGAGGTCGTCGGGCGTCAGCGCGTCGAGTGCGTCGAGGAACGCGACCGCGAACGAGCCGGGCCGGCGCGAGTGCGACGCTGCACGTTCGGATGCCGCGGCATGCACGGCGCAGGCCGCGACGGCCGCTTCGAACGGCGCAGCAACGGCCAGGAATGCGGCCGTCGTCGCGCCCAGCGTGCAGCCGCCGCCGGTCACGCGGGTCAGCAGCGCATCGCCGCCGTGGATCCACGCGTCGCGCTCGCCGTCGGTCACGAGGTCGACCTCGCCGCTGACCGCGACGGTGCCGCCGGTGCGCCGCGCGAGATCGCGCGCCGCGTTCGCCGCATCCTCGGGGCGGTCGAGCGCGTCGACGCCCCGGCCGCCCGCCGAGCGCCCCGCGAGCGCGAGGATCTCGGATGCGTTCCCCCGGATCACTGCGGGGGAATGCTCGAGCAGTTCGTGCGCGAGCGCCGTGCGCACCGGCAGCGAGCCGACCGCGACGGGGTCGAGCACCCACGGCGTGCCGACGGTGACCGCCTCGCGGGCGCCGTCGCGCTGTTCGGCGCGCGGACTGCCGAGATTGACGAGCAGGCCGTCTGCGACACGGGCGAACATGCCGGCCTCGCCGGGCAGATCGCACATCGCGGGCGATGCGCCGAGGGCGAGCAGCGCGTTCGCGGTGAAGCCGGTGACGACCGCGTTCGTGATGCACTGCACGAGCGGGTGTGCGGCACGCAGCGCATCGAGCGCCGCGCCGGGGGACGGATGGACAGGCGTGCGAACACTCATTCGCGACATCCCTTCGCTAGTACGAACTAGATCAGGTTCGACGGGTGTGGTCTCAGCCCGCCGTGCGGGCACCCCGTGTCACTGTGCTCGACCGTAGCGTCATCGCGGACGTGCGTCCAACCGCGTCGCGCATCGGCACCCCCGATGTCGGGCCCACACCATAGGCTGTTCGGGTGACCACCGCCCTGTACCGCCGCTACCGTCCGGAGACCTTCGGCGAGATGATCGGTCAGTCGCAGGTGACCGAGCCCCTGATGACGGCACTGCGCGGTGATCGGGTCGGTCATGCCTACCTGTTCTCCGGGCCCCGCGGATGCGGCAAGACGACGTCTGCGCGCATCCTGGCGCGCTGCCTCAATTGCGCCCAGGGCCCCACCGACACCCCGTGCGGGCAGTGCGACAGCTGCGTCGAACTCAGCCGCGGCGGCGGCGGATCGCTCGATGTCGTCGAGATCGACGCAGCGAGCCACAACGGCGTCGACGATGCCCGAGACCTGCGCGAGCGCGCGATCTTCGCGCCCGCGCGCGACCGCTTCAAGATCTTCATCCTCGACGAAGCGCACATGGTCACCGCGCAGGGCTTCAACGCCCTGCTCAAGCTCGTCGAAGAACCGCCCGCGCACGTCAAGTTCATCTTCGCGACGACTGAGCCCGAAAAGGTCATCGGCACGATCCGTTCGCGCACCCACCACTACCCGTTCCGGTTGGTGGCGCCGGCCGCCATGCTCGAATACGTCGAGCAGCTCTGCGGTGCCGAGGGTGTGCAGGTCGAGACCGGTGTCCTGCCGCTCGTCGTCCGCGCGGGTGGCGGATCGCCCCGTGACACGCTCTCGCTGCTCGATCAGTTGATCGCCGGGTCCGACGACTCCGCCGAGGGAACGGTCGTCCGCTACGAGCGCGCCGTCGCGTTGCTCGGCTACACGCATGGGGCGCTCCTCGACGAGGTCGTCGATGCGTTCGCGGGCGGCGACGCGGGTGCGGCGTTCGGCGCCGTCGACCGCGTCGTGCAGACCGGTCAGGACCCGCGTCGCTTCGTCGACGACCTGCTCGAGCGTCTGCGCGACCTCATCATCGTCGCGGCGACGGGCGAGGGCGCGACCGCCGTGCTGCGCGGCGTGCCCGCCGACGAACTCGAACGCATGGGCCGGCAGGCCGCCGCCTTCGGCACCGACCGGCTCTCGCGCATCGCCGACCTCGTCGTGACCACGCTCGACGAGATGAACGGCGCCACCTCGCCCCGCCTGCAGCTCGAACTCCTCGTCGCGCGCGTCCTCGCCGGTGGCGCTGCCGTTGCCGTTGCCGCGACCGCGCAGCCGCTGGCACAGGCCCCGGCGCAGGCCCCGGTCGTTGAGCGAGCGCAGCCCCCGGTCGTTGAGCGAGCGCAGCGAGACGAAACGCCCGCACCACCCGCACCGCCGACGCCGACCGGCCCCGTCACGCTCGAGCAGGTGCGTGCGGCCTGGCCCGAAATCCTGAAACAGCTCGAACCGATCAGCCGGTCGTCGTGGATGCTCGCGACCGGTGCGCGGGCGGTCGCGTACTCCGATGACGACGTGCTCACGCTCGCGTTCGGCACGCAGAGCGACGTCGCGGCGTTCAAGAAGCTCGCCGCTGGCAAGGGGCCGAGCGAAGACCTGCGCGGCGCCATCCGATCGGTCCTCGGCGTCCGCGTGAAGTACGTTGCGCGTCACGAGCCGAGCGATGCCGCGTCCACGCGCGAGCCCGGCGGCACCGCAGCACCTTCGGACGACGTGCCGCCCGACCCCGACCCGGCGCCGTACGAGCCGTCTGATTCCGACCCGTACGATCCGGGGCCGTCCGAGCCCGCTCCCGAGCGCCCCGCATCCGGTCCGGCCGGCGGTGCACCGGCGCGGCCCGCGGCTCCCCAGCGCGGCCCGGCACCGACAGCCCAGCCCACCTCCCAACGCGAAAGCGCACCTGCACAGACCGCGCCGGTCACCGAGTGGGCCGTCGCCGCGATTCCCGCCGACGAGCCGGGAGCGTCGGCGCAGTTCGCGGTCGATGACGAACCGGAGGAGGCGGCGACCGTGCCGGTGCGCACGCTCACGGCGCCCCGCGACGGCGATGTCATCACGGGCCCTGCCGCCGTTGCCGATCATCGCCCCGACGATGACGGCGACGAAGAGGAAGACGAGATTCCTCCGGTCGACGGCGACGCCCCGCTGCCGCCCACTGCACCCGTCGCCGTCGAACGTGCCGTCTCAACACCGAGTGGCCGCACAGCACGGCCGGGTGGCATCGAGCGGGTCGGTGAAGCGGTCGTTCGGCAGGTGCTCGACGCGCGATTCGTCCGCGAAGAGCCCCATACCCCGCCCACGAGGTTCAACTAGCCCATGTACGACGGCATCGTCCAAGACCTGATCGACGAGTTCGGGCGTCTCCCCGGCATCGGGCCCAAGTCCGCTCAGCGCATCGCATTCCACATTCTGCAGACGCCCACCTTCGACGTGTCGCGCCTGTCGCACCTCCTCGGCGAGCTGCGCGAGCGCGTGCGGTTCTGCGAGGTGTGCGGCAACGTGTCCGAGCAGGAGCGCTGCGGCATCTGCCGCGACCCGCGCCGCGACCAGACCTTCATCTGCGTCGTCGAAGACGCGAAGGACGTCGCCGCGATCGAGCGCACCCGCGAGTTCCGAGGGCTGTACCACGTGCTCGGCGGCGCGATCAGTCCCATCGCCGGTATCGGCCCCGACGACCTCCGCATCGCGCAGCTCATGCAACGGCTCGCCGACGGCACGGTGCAGGAAGTCATCATCGCGACCAACCCGAATCTCGAGGGCGAGGCGACGGCGACCTACCTCAGCAGACTCCTCCATACGCTCGAGATCTCGGTGACCCGCCTCGCATCCGGCCTGCCCGTCGGCGGTGACCTCGAATACGCCGACGAGGTCACCCTCGGCCGCGCTTTCGAGGGCCGCCGGAGCGTGTGATGTCGGCATCCGCCCGCACGAGTGCGCCATGAGCACCGGCGGGGTGTCTGCCCGCGGGTGGGTGCTGTACGCCGCGATGGCGCTGCTGTGGGGCATGCCCTACCTGTTCATCAAAGAGGCGGTCGACACGATCTCGCCGCCGGCGATCGTGGCCGGGCGCACGCTGCTGGGTGCGCTCATTCTGCTGCCGCTCGCCCTGCGTCGACGCGCCCTGAGGCCGGCGCTTCGCGTGTGGCCGTGGGTGCTCGCGTTCGGCGCGATCGAGATGGCCGGGCCGTTCCTGCTGCTGGGGCACGCCGAGCAGACGCTTCCGTCGGGTACGACCGGGCTGCTGGTGGCGACCGTGCCGCTGTTCGCTGCGGTCATCGCGCTGCTGCGAGGTGATCGTTCGGCGCTGTCGCCGGTGCGCGCCATCGGCCTGCTGATCGGGTTCGCCGGTGTTGCCGTCATCGTCTCGGGTCCCGGGCTCGCAGTCGGATCCGACCCCGCAGCCCTGCTCGCGGTCGGTGAGGTGCTGCTGGTCGCGCTGCTCTACGCCATCGCCCCGTTCATCATCGCGACCAAACTCAAGCACGTACCGTCCCTGGGCACCATCACCCTCTCGCTGCTGGTGGTCGGCATCGTCTACCTGCCGATCGGACTGCTGACTCAGCACGAGGTGCCGAGCCTCCGCAGCGCCGGTTCGCTGGTGGCGCTCGGCATCCTGTGCACCGCCGTCGCCTTCATCGCGTTCTTCGCGCTCATCCGTGAGGTCGGCCCGGTTCGCGCGCCACTGTTCACCTACGTGAACCCGATCGTCGCGATCCTGCTCGGTGTCGTCGTGCTCGGCGAGCACCTCACCGGCGGACTGCTCGCCGGGTTCCCGCTCGTGATCGTGGGATGCTGGCTCGCCGCGACCGGCGGCCGCCTGCGACCGCGACGTCCGGTCGGCATCCCCGCCCCCTGATCCGGTCGGGGTCAGGTGCGAACGCGTGCCCGCGACCGGTCGAACGAGCCGAGCGACGCGCGCAGCGGCTGGCCCACGTAGATGCCGAGCGACGCGCCGACCGCCAGGCTGATGCCGATCGTCGCGGCTCCGGCGAGCGTCGCGAAGCCGGCGAGCATCACGGCGGTGCCGTCACCCGATTCGACGACGCCCAGCAGTCCGCGGAACACCGCTGCCCCCGGCACCATCGGCAGGATCGCGGCGGTGGTGATCGCGACCGACGGCACGTGCAGGCGGTACGCCGCGATGATGCCGACCAGGCTGCCGGCGAAGGCGCCGGCGCCGCTCGCGGCGGCGACTTCGAGGCCCGCCGCCGACGTCGCGACGTAGACGGCCCACGCGACGACGCTCAGCACGATGCTGACGACCACGATGCGCAGACCCGCGCCGTTGAAGACGGCGACGGCCACGGCGATGAGCGCGGCGCCGACGAACTGCAGCGGCACGGGGCCGAAGGGGAGCGCTTCGCTCGGCGGCGTCATGCCGAGCCCCACCAGGCGTGCCGTTTCGAGTCCGGCGAGAATGCCGACCACGGCGCCGACGGTCTGCGTGACGAGCTCGAGGATGCGCCCGCCCGCGGTCAGCGCGAACCCGTCGATGGCATCTTGTGCGGCCCCGACGACCGTGAGGCCGGCGAGCATGATGACGATGCCGGCCGCGACGATCACCGAGGGTTTGATGCCCTCGGCCGCCGGCCAACCGGTCGCCGACAGCAGGGATGCCGCGGCTGCTGCGAGCGTGAGCACGAACGCGCCGGCGATCTGGCTGAAGAAGAACGGCACGTGCGCCCGCCCGAGCAGCAGTTGGGTTGTCGCGGCGAGGGCTGCGGCCACGAACGACAGCGCGAGCACGAGCCAGTTGCCGCCGAACATGATCGCCACGCCGACCGCGAGCATCGCCTGCGCGAGCACGACCACCGGTGGCGCGTAGCGGAACGGTGCGCGACGGATCGCGCGTGCCTGCTCGACGGCGTCGTCGACGGGGAGCCCCGCGCGCACGGCGGTCACGAGCGACTGCAGCCGCTGCAGCCGTGTGTGGTCGGGCACGGCACCGCGCACGACGCGCATGAGGGTAATGGGGCGGTCGGCGCCGCTGCGGTGATGGGCCACAGTGATGGAGTTGTACGTGACGTCGACGTGCACGGGGTCGAGGCCGTACGCGGCGGCGACACGCACGATCGTGAGCGTCACTTCGCTCGCGGGGGCGCCGGCGACGAGCATCGTCTCGCCGATGCGGATGGCGAGGTCGAGCACCCGGACGGTCAGCCGGTCATCGATCACCGGCAGCAGTTCGGTCGCCGGAGCGGCCGTATCGGACGGCTGCACGAGGCCGCGCAGCGACCGCAGCACCTTGTCGCGGCGTCCCATCAGGTCAGCGGAGCGAACGCGCCCGGCGACTCACGCAGCTGCGCGGCCAGCGCCGACTCGATGGTGGCTTCATCGACCGTGTAGGTGGCGTCGATGCGACGTTCGGCGTCGCGTCGTGCCTCGTCGTCGTCATCGTCGATGTCGCGCTCTTCGAGGGCGGCGTTGTCGATCGCGCCCGCGGCGTCTTCCAGGCCGAGCGCGTGGTAGGCCTCGACGACCGCGTCGATGGGATACACATCGTCGTGACCGTGGAGTTCGACGGCATTGAACAGGCCGCCGTTGGTGACGAGACCATGGAACGTCAGCACGATGAGCAGGGCGGCGTCACCGGGATGCGAGGCCGCTGCCGGCGTCGGCAGCTCGAGGGCCCGGTTCCACACGGCTTCGGCGGGGGAGCGCATGGCATCAACGGTACGCGGGGCGCGGTCATATGGCATCCGGGTGTTGAGCGCGTCCCTAAGATGGACGGTGGGCTGCGGCATCCGCCCGCCCGCCGGCCACCGGTCGCCGGCTGTCTCCCGGGAGTTCCACTGTGGCGCTGATCGTCCAGAAGTACGGCGGTTCGTCCGTCGCCGACGCCGAGAGCATCAAGCGCGTCGCGAAGCGCATCGTCGATGCCCGTCGCGCGGGGCACGATGTCGTGGTCGCCGTCAGTGCCATGGGTGACACGACCGACGAGCTGATCGATCTCGCGTCGCAGGTCGCGCCGATTCCGGCCCCTCGCGAGATGGACATGCTGCTCTCCAGCGGTGAGCGCATCTCGATGGCGCTGCTGGCGATGGCGATCCACTCGATGGGCTTCGAGGCCCGTTCGTTCACCGGCAGCCAGGCCGGCATGATCACCGACGCGACCCACGGCGCGGCCCGCATCGTCGACGTCACCCCGATCCGTCTGCGCGAAGCGCTCGACGAGGGTGCGATCGTCATCGTCGCGGGGTTCCAGGGCTTCAACCGCGACACCCGCGACATCACGACGCTTGGCCGCGGCGGCTCCGACACGACCGCGGTGGCGTTGGCCGCCGCGCTCGAGGCCGACGTGTGCGAGATCTACAGCGATGTCGACGGCATCTACACCGCCGACCCGCGGGTCGTGCCCAAGGCCCGCAAGCTCGATGTCATCAGCGCAGAAGAGATGCTCGAGCTTGCCGCCAACGGCGCGAAGGTGCTCTACATCCGCGCCGTCGAGTACGCCCGCCGCCACGGTGTCATGATCAACTCCCGCTCGACGTTCAGCTCGTCGCAGGGCACGTTCGTGCTCGGCCCGGGCATGACGCCGCCGGCGGGGATCGAAGGAGGACAGATGGAAGAGCCGATCGTCGCAGGGGTCGCCACCGATCTCAGCCAGGCCAAGATCACGATGATCGGCGTCCCCGACGTGCCGGGCAAGGCCGCCGAGATCTTCAAGATCGTGGCGAAGTCGGGCGCGAACGTCGACATGATCGTCCAGAACGTCTCGGCCGCCTCGACGGGCCGCACCGACATCTCCTTCACGCTCCCCAAGGGCGACGCCGCCACGGCGCTGCGTGCGCTCACCGCCGAGCAGCAGGAGGTCGGGTTCCACAACCTCGTGCACGACGACCAGATCGGCAAGCTGTCGGTCGTCGGTGCCGGCATGCGCACCCATTCGGGTGTCTCGGCGACCCTGTTCGAGGCGCTGTCGACGACCGGCATCAACATCGAGATGATCTCGACGTCCGAGATCCGCATCTCGGTCGTCGTCCGCGGCGACGACCTGGCCGAGGCTGCTCGCGTCGTGCACACCGCGTACGGCCTCGACGGTGACGCCGACGCCGTTGTGCACGCCGGCACCGGTCGCTGACCGCATCTGGCAGGATTCCTGCGACCACCGGCGGTCGCGCAGCGCAACACGGCGGATGCCGCGGCACGCGCGCGGGTAGAATCGCGGCAACCGCCCGTCCGGGCATCCGCGCACCGTAGCGCTCCACATCACTCGTGCGAGCCTCTGGCCGCGCGTCGAACCACCCGAGGTACCGCCATGACTCGCATCTCCGATTCCGGACTCTCCGTCGCCGTCGTCGGCGCCACCGGCCAGGTCGGCACGGTCATGCGCGAGATTCTCGCCGAGCGCGGGTTCCCGATCCGCGAACTGCGCCTGTTCGCCACCGCACGTTCGGCGGGCACGGCGGTCGAGTTCGCCGGCGAGACGATCGTGATCGAAGACGTCGCGACCGCCGACCCCGCCGGCATCGACATCGCGCTGTTCTCTGCCGGTGCCACCGGCTCGCGCGCACACGCGCCGCGTTTCGCGGAGGCGGGCGCCGTCGTCATCGACAACTCCAGCGCGTGGCGCATGGACCCCGACGTGCCGCTCGTGGTCAGCGAGGTGAACCCCCACGCGACGCTGAATCCGCCCAAGGGCATCATCGCGAACCCGAACTGCACCACGATGGCGGCCATGCCGGTGCTGAAGCCCCTCGACGCAGAGGCGGGCCTGGAGCGGCTCATCGTCAGCACCTACCAGGCCGTCTCCGGCTCGGGCCTCGCCGGGGCACAGGAACTGCTCGGCCAGGTCGAAGGCGTGCTCGCGCAGGGCAACACCCTCGACCTCGTGCACGACGGTTCGGCGGTCGACTTTCCGCAGCCCGAAAAGTACGTCGCGCCGATCGCATTCGACGTCATCCCGCTGGCGGGGTCGATCGTCGATGACGGTCAGAACGAGACCGACGAGGAGAAGAAGCTCCGCAACGAGAGCCGCAAGATCCTCGAACTGCCTGACCTCCGCGTCGCGGGTACCTGCGTGCGCGTGCCGGTCTTCACGGGTCACTCGCTGTCGATCCACGCCGAGTTCGCCCGCGACATCACGCCCGACCGCGCCCGCGAGATCCTCGCGTCGGCACCCGGTGTGAGCCTCGAAGAGGTGCCGACGCCGCTGCAGGCCGCGGGCAACGACCCGAGCTACGTCGGCCGCATCCGTGAAGACCAGTCGGCGCCGGCGGGCAAGGGGCTCGTGCTGTTCATCAGCAACGACAACCTGCGCAAGGGTGCGGCGCTGAACGCGGTGCAGATCGCCGAGGTCGTGGCCGAGCGCCTCGCGACCGCCGCCGTCTGAGTTTCGCGGGCGGCAAGAAGCCCGGTCTTTGCCGGTTGGGCATGGCTCGAGCGGCGGGACTGCCCGGACGGCGGGGATAAACTGGGTGATTGTGACTACCCAGACCTATGACGCCGTGCTGATCGGCGGTGGCATCATGAGTGCCACCCTGGGCACGCTCCTGAAGCAGCTGCAGCCCGACTGGAAGATCCTCGTCGCCGAGCGCCTGTCGGAGGTCGCGCAGGAGTCCTCCAACGCGTGGAACAACGCCGGTACCGGCCACGCCGCGCTGTGCGAACTGAACTACATGCCTGAGGCGGGCGACGGTTCGGTCGATCCGGCCAAGGCCGTCTCGATCAACGAACAGTTCCAGCAGAGCCGCCAGTTGTGGGCGAGCTGGGTGGACGCCGGCATCCTCGACGGTCCGTCGACGTTCATCAATGCAACGCCGCACATGACCTTTGTGCGCGGCGAGAAGGATGTCGCCTACCTCAAGAAGCGCTATGAGGCGCTGCGTGAGCAGCCGCTGTTCGCCGGGATCGAGTACTCCGAGGATTCCCGCGTCATCAACCAGTGGGCGCCGTTGCTCATGCAGCAGCGTCGCAAGGGCGAGCCGTTCGCGGCGACCCGTGTGCCCGCCGGCACCGACGTCGACTTCGGCGCGCTGACGCGACAGCTGTTCGCCCACCTCGAGACCCAGGGCGTGGAGGTGCGCACCAACATGGAGGTGCGCAATCTCACGAAGCAGCGGGACGGCAGCTGGAAGGTCGCCTACCGCAACGCGCTCGGGCGCACCCCCGGTTCGGTCTCGGCGCGCTTCGTGTTCGTCGGTGCCGGCGGATGGGCCATCAAGCTGCTGCAGCGCTCCGGCATCCCCGAGATCAACGGGTACGGGGTGTTCCCGATCGGCGGGCAGTTCCTGAAGACCACGAACCCCGCCGTCGTCGCCCAGCACAAGGCGAAGGTGTACTCGCAGGCCTCGGTCGGCGCGCCGCCGATGTCGGTGCCGCACCTCGACACGCGCGTCGTCGACGGCGAAGCGTCGCTCATGTTCGGTCCGTTCGCGACGTTCAGCCCCAAGTTCCTCAAGCAGGGCAAGATCACCGACATCGTCGCGCAGGTGCGCCCCGGCAACATCCTGCCGATGCTCAAGGTCGCCATCGACAACCCGAGCCTCATCACGTACCTCGTCGGCGAACTCATGAAGAACCACCGGAAGAAGGTCGATTCGCTGCGCGTGTTCATGCCGACTGCGAAGGACGAGGACTGGGAGCTCATCCAGGCCGGTCAGCGCGCGCAGGTCATGAAAAAGGATCCTGAGAAGGGCGGCGTGCTGCAGTTCGGCACCGAAGTCGTCACCTCGGCCGATGGAACGATCGCAGGGCTCCTCGGTGCCTCCCCGGGTGCATCGACCGCCGCATCCATCATGCTCGGCCTGCTGCGCACGTGCTTCCCCGATCGCATCGAGCAGTGGCAGCCGACGCTGAAGAAGCTGATCCCGAGCTACGGTCAGACGCTCAACCCGCGCCCCGACGCGGCGAAGGCGTCGCTGGCGGCGACCGCAGAGGCCCTGCAGATCAACGTCTGAGACGCATCGACGCAGGGGGAGCGATGGGACGACGACGGATGCCGCGGCGTGCAGCCTCGGTCGTCGGTGTCGTCGTCGCCTTTCTGTTCGCGCTCGCACCGTTCGCACCCGCACCGGCGGCACAGGCCGACGTCGACGACTTCGAGTTCTCGTCGTTCACCGGCGATTACTACCTGGCCCGTGACGACGACGGGGTCGCCCAGTTGTACGTGCAGGAGACGTTCGTCGCGCTGTTCCCCGAGTTCGACCAGAACCGCGGCATGGTGCGCGCACTGCCGCAGCATCAGGACGGCATCGACTTCGACACGCTGGTGTACGACGTCCGCGACGCCGACGGCGCCCGCATCCCGTGGTGGACCGAAGAGGACGACGAATACGTCTTCGTGCTGACCGGGAGCGACGACTTCGTGCACGGCGAGCAGACCTACACGATCACGTATCGCATGAGCGATGTCGTCATCTCGTACGACGACACCGATGTCGACGAGTTCTTCTGGGACACGATCGGCACCGACCACGCCCAACCGTTCGGCGCTGTCGACGTCACGGTGCACGTCGCGGGTGATCTCGCCGCCGAGCTGCTCACCGAGGGCGTCAGCTGCTATCAGGGCGTGCAGGGCTCGACCGACACCTGCGACCTGATCGGGCCGCAGCCGGACGGCGCATGGCCGATCGCCGCCGACGAACCGGGGGAGGGTGCTGTCGCACTGTCGGTCTCGGCCGGCGCACAGGGCGCCTACGAGAACGTGACCGTCGCCGTCCCCTTCCGCCGAGGGGCGTTCGTGGCGCCGTCGCTGCCGCCGGGCGGCGTGAGCTGGGGCGGTTGGATCCTCGGCGGCGCCGGCCTGCTCGTCGGACTCGCCGGCATCCCGACGCTCGCGGTGATCGGCAGTCGCCTTCGTCGCAACCCCGATCGCACGCCCGTGATCGCCCACTACACGCCGCTGAAGATCTCGCTCACCCGGTCGGCCGGCGTGCTCGATCGACCGCGGCGCGCGCTCGCCGCGCACATCGTCGACCTCGCAGTGCGCGACCGCATCGAGATCCACGGCAGCGGGGAACGCGCCCAGGCGCGTGACTTCGCGCTCGTGCTGACCGACCGCGAAGGCCTCGACGGCGATGACCTTGCGCTCGTGAACGCGCTGTTCGGCAGCAAGGCGTCTGCCGGTGCGCGACGCGAACTCGCGGTGCTCCGGTACAAGCCGACCAAGAAGCTGCAGCAGTACGTGCGGCGCATCGACCCGGAGACCGTGAAGGCCGGGCTGCGCCGTATCCGGCCCGGATGGGTGGGAGTCGCGCGCCTCGCGGTGGGTGCCGCATCGCTCGTGGTGGCGGGTGCCCTGTGGTTCAACGCCGAGGATCTCTTGGCGCACGCCGAAGGCCCGGCGGGTGGAGTGCTGTTCGGCGCGGGTGTCATCCTCTGTCTGGTCGGTCTCGTCGCCTCGTGGGCGTGGCCGTTGCCGAACACGGTGCTCACCGACCAGGGCGGCGCGCACGCGCGCGAGCTCGAGGGGATCGAGCTGTATCTCCGTGTCGCCGAGCGGGAGCGTCTCGCGGCCGCGCAGGCTCCCGCGACGGCAGAGCTCGTGACCTCGGGTCGTCGCGCGTTCGGCGATGACGCACCGGGCGACGTCGTCAACGTCTACGAGCGACTCCTGCCGTATGCGGTGCTGTGGGGGCTGGAGCGTGAGTGGGCCGAGGTCATCCGATCGGTTGCACCGGCCGGCGCCGACCTCCACGTCGACGTGTATCCGTTGCTGCGCACCCGCGTGCTGGTGGCGGCGTCGAACAGCGTCGGCCGCGCCGCCGCCGCGCCGGTGTCGTCGGGGCGGGGGAGCGGGTCGTCTTCCTCGGGCGGCTGGTCGTCTTCGGGCGGGTCGTTCGGTGGCGGCTTCTCGGGTGGCGGAGGGGGCGGCGGCGGGATCGGTGGGCGCTGAATCGCTAGGATCCTCTGGTGGCCAAACTGTACTTCCGCTTCGGCGCGATGAACTCCGGCAAGTCCACCGCGCTGCTGCAGGCGGCCTACAACTACGAGGAGCGCGGGCAGCACATTCTGCTCGCAAAGCCCGAGATCGACACGAAGGGCGCTGATCAGATCTCCAGCCGCCTCGGCGTGGCGCGGCAGGTCGATTTCCTCATCCGGCCCGGTGACGACCTTCGCGTGCTGTTCGGGCAGCATCGCGCCCGCGTGAAGGAACTCGCCGAGGAGGCGCTCATCCCGGAGTCTGCCGCGACAGGTGCTCGGCCTGACGTCGCGTGCCTCCTCGTCGACGAGGCGCAGTTCCTCACCCCCGAACAGGTCGACGACCTGTTGCGGATCGTCGTGGAGGACGACGTGCCCGTGCTCGCCTACGGCATCCGCACCGACTTCCAGACGCGCGCCTTTCCCGGTTCGGCGCGACTGCTGGAACTGGCGCACAGCCTCGAAGAGCTGAAGACCATCTGCCGGTGCGGACGCAAAGCGCTGTTCAACGCACGCCTGGTCGGCGGCCGGTTCGTCTTCGACGGCGACCAGGTCGCGATCGACGAGTTGAGCGCCGACCGCGTGACATACGAGTCGATGTGCGCCGAGTGCTATCTGCGCGAGTCGGGCGGGCGCCTGCGCTGACCCGGCCGACTTGCATGGTCTGACCACACAGGCGTACTGTGGTCAGACCAAAGGAGGTCCGGATGCCGGAAACCACGCGCGCGTGGCGCGTCGTGCTCGAGAAGATCGAGCGTGACCTGCTGGACGGCACCCTGAAACCCGGCGACCGGCTCGCGCCCGAGCGCGAACTCGCCGCGACGCTCTCGGTCGGCCGCTCCAGCGTCCGCGAAGCCCTGCGCGTGCTCGAGGTCATGGGCCTCATCCGCACCGGAACGGGCTCAGGGCCCACTTCAGGGGCGATCATCATCGCCACGCCTCGCGGGGGCCTTTCGCAACTGTTGCGCCTGCAGGTCGCCGCACACGGCTTTCCGATCGCGGATGTCGTGCAGACCCGACTCATCCTCGAGGACTGGACGGCCGGTCAGCTCGCGCAAGCGGATGGGCTGGACCTCGCCGACGTGCACACGACGCTCGAGGCGATGGCAGACCCCGCCCTGTCGATCGAGGAGTTCCTCGCGCTCGACGCCCGATTCCATCTGGGGCTCAGCGAAGCGACCGGCAACGTCATCGTTGCAGCGACCATGGGTGGGCTGCGGACCGCGATCGAGGGCTACGTCCGTGAGGGATCGCACCGCATCCCCGACTGGCCCGTGACCGCCGCCCACCTCGTGCAGGAGCACACCGACATCCTCGCGGCGATCGAAGCGGGCGACGCCGAACGCGCCCGCGCACTCGTCGCCTCCCACATCACCGGCTACTACGCCGCCGCCGGCTTCGGCGACGCCTGACCGCAACCCAGGAAGAAGTCCACCATGGTCCAGCGACAACTCCCCGATGTGCGCGAGCTGCTCCAGCTCATGCAGTTCAAGAAGCCCGAGCTCGACGGCACCAAGCGGCGCCTCGGCGCGGCACTCACGATCGACGACCTGCGCACGATCGCCAAGCGCCGCACCCCGAAGGCGGCGTTCGACTACACCGACGGCGCAGCCGAGGGTGAACTGTCGCTGGCGCGCGCCCGGCACGCGTTCGAAGACATCGAGTTCCACCCCGACATCCTGCGTCCGGCCGAACGTGTCGACACGTCGTGCGAGATCCTCGGCGGCCGCTCGGCGCTGCCGTTCGGTATCGCACCCACGGGCTTCACACGGCTCATGCAGACTGAGGGCGAGATCGCCGGTGCCGGGGCGGCGGGGGCCGCCGGCATCCCCTTCACTCTTTCCACGCTCGGCACGACCTCGATCGAGAACGTGCGCGCCGCCAACCCGCACGGGCGCAACTGGTTCCAGCTGTACGTCATGCGCGAGCGCGAGATCTCCTACGGCCTCGTCAAGCGTGCCGCGGACGCCGGGTTCGACACGCTCATGTTCACCGTGGACACCCCGGTTGCGGGTGCGCGTTTGCGCGACAAGCGTAACGGGTTCTCGATCCCGCCGCAGCTGACCCTCGGCACGATCATCAACGCGATCCCGCGGCCGTGGTGGTGGATCGACTTCCTCACCACGCCGTCGCTCGAGTTCGCGTCGCTGACGACGACCGGCGGCACCGTCGGAGAGCTGCTGAACTCCGCCATGGACCCGACGATCAGCTATGAGGACTTGCAGGTCATCCGCGACCTGTGGCCCGGCAAGATCGTCGTCAAGGGTGTGCAGAACGTGCCCGACTCGAAGAAGCTCGTCGATCTGGGCGTCGACGGCGTCGTGCTCTCCAACCACGGCGGTCGCCAGCTCGACCGCGCGCCCGTGCCGTTCCACCTGCTGCCGCAGGTCGTGCGTGAAGTGGGTCAGGATGCCACGATCATGGTCGACACTGGCATCATGAACGGCGCCGACATCGTCGCCTCCGTCGCGCTCGGCGCGAAGTTCACCCTTATCGGCCGCGCGTACCTGTATGGCCTGATGGCGGGCGGCCGGCGCGGCGTGGACCGCGCGATCGAGATCCTCCGCACCGAGATCGAGCGCACGATGCAGCTGCTCGGTGTCTCGTCGCTGGCAGAGCTGGAACCGCGCCACGTCACGCAGCTGCAGCGACTCACGCCCGTCGCCGCGGATCGCGCACGGGTCTAGGGATCTCGATACACCGCGGCGTCGCCGCGGCACTCGATCACCGGGTCGACTCCGGTGTATCACTCCGGTGGTCGAGTGCCGGCGCGTAGCGCCGGTGTATCGAGACCTCAGCGCCGCGGGAGCGTCGGGATGAGTTCGTCGAGGAACGCGGCGGTGTCCTCCCAGCCGTCGACGGCGTGACAGGTGACGCCCATCGCGAGCACCGGGTAGTCGTTGCCGTGTTCGTCGAGCCGGTCGCCGACGAAGAGCATGTCGTCGAGGGCGATGCCGGTCTCCTGCTCAAGCTGACGCATCCCGTACGCCTTGTCGATGCCCCGGTGGGTGATGTCGACCGACGTCGATCCGCCCGAGCGAACCTCGAGGTCGGGAATGCGGGCGGCGACGGCGTCACGCAGCGTGTTCTTCTTCTCGCCGGTCGGGTCCCAGGCGGTCTTCGCGTCGAGCGGTGCCCGCTGGCCGAGCGCGGAGAAGGTGATCTGCGAGCCGCGGTCTTCGAGGATGTCGCCCCACGGCTCGGCCTCCCACAGGCCCAGCCGTTCAGCTTCTTCGCGGACGGCGGTGAGCGCACGTTCCTTCTCGTCGTCGGTCAGCTTGTGCGCATAGACGGTGGAGACGCCATCGGGGGAGAGCCGGTAGTACTGCGTGCCGCATGTGGGCATGAGGTGGAACTGCGCGAGGGTCTCGGCATCGGTCTGGGGGAGGCGTTCGACGACCTGGGTCTGGAACTGCTGCAGCTGTCCGCCGGAGATGATCGCGACCTCGACCCGCTCGGCGAGCGCGAGCAGCAGGTCGCCGATGCGGGGATCGATCGCAGTCTTCGACGGGGCCAGCGTGTCGTCGAGGTCGAACGCGACCAGGCGAGGAATGGTCATTCGAAGGTGGTCCTCTCGTGTGTGATACAGAAAGGCTCCGCCCGATTCGTCATCGTGGCGGAGCCTTTCTCTGGTCGGGGTGACAGGATTTGAACCTGCGGCCTCTTCGTCCCGAACGAAGCGCGCTACCAAGCTGCGCCACACCCCGGTGGCAACCCTCC
Organism: Microbacterium sp. bgisy189; assembly: GCF_965345345.1. Classification (GTDB taxonomy): domain Bacteria; phylum Actinomycetota; class Actinomycetes; order Actinomycetales; family Microbacteriaceae; genus Microbacterium. The sequence goes on from NZ_CBDRMZ010000001.1 coordinate 254,905, forward strand.
GAGTCTACCCGTTGAGGGGCGCTCCCGCGAATCGGGTCACGGCGCGGCACGCAGGGTGAGTACCGACAGTTCGGGGCGGCACGCGAACCGAACCGGGGTGTAGATGTTGTGGCCGAGTCCGGCGCTCACGTTGAGCGGCACGTGCCGCCCCGCGTGGGTCCAGCGGCTGAGGCCGCGCGCCTGATCGAGCGGGATGTCGCAGTTCGCGACGAGCGCCTTCTTCGAGAACGGGATGCGCACCTGCCCGCCGTGCGTGTGTCCCGCCAGGATCGCGTCGGCGCCGAGTTCGACGAAGCGGTCGAGCACACGCGTGTATGGCGCATGCGTGACGCCGAGCGTCAGATCGGTGTGTCGTCGACGGGGACGGAGTCGCGCGATGGCCGGTGGCAGCGCGTCGAGGTCATCCCAATCGCGGTGGGCGTCGTCAACGCCGAACGCGTCGATGCGCAGGCTATCCACCACGAGACGTGCCGCGGTGTTGTTGAGGTCGGTCCAGCCGATCTCGTCCGTGAACCAGTCGTCCATCGCCTGCGTGTCGAGGCGTTCGGCGCGCATGTGTCCGCTCGAGGGGCCGGAGAAGTACTTCAACGGGTTGCGCATCTTCGGGCCCACGACATCGTTCGATCCGTGCACGAACAGGCCGGGCACACCTCGCAACGGCGCGAAGGCGGCGCGGATGCCGATGAGGCCGTCGGCGTGGCCGAGGTTGTCGCCGGTGTTGATCACGAAGTCGGGCTGCACCTGCTCCGCGGTCTCCGCGATCCAGCGCTGCTTGCGGTGTTGCCACGGAGCCATGTGCGCGTCAGAGATGTGCAACACCGTCAATGACGGGCTGCCGGCGGGCAAGACGCGTATGTCGTGGCGTCGGACGGTGAACAGTTGACGCTCGATGCCGACACCCCACACCGCCCCGGCTGCGCACGCGCCGAGGGTGCCCAGCGCGGCGACGGCCCAGGGGTTCACCTGGGCCGTCGCTCGCCGATCAGCTTCGCAGGTCAATCGTCGTCGCCCCGGCCGTTGCCGTTGCCGTTGCCGTCGCAGTTTTTCGCCTGGTACTGGATGGTGATCTTCTGATCGCGACTCACCGTCTGGCCCGCGGCCGGGTCGGTGCCCGTGACCGCGCCTTGTTGTGGGGCGCCGTCGCTCTCGGAACAGGAGGAGTCGATGTTGGTGAACCCGGCGGACCGCAGTTGGTTCGCCGCGTCCTGCGGTGAACCGCTCACCGCAGGGACGGTCGAGCCCTTGCCGTTCGACGGCCGGATCGTCACGCTCGTGCCGGCCGCGACACGCCCGGCGCCCGGGCTCTGCTCGACGATTGTGCCGGCGCTCTCGGTGGCATCCACTGCCGCGCCGACGTTCACGCTGAATCCGGCGTTCTCGAGCGTGCGCTCGGCATCCTCGGTCGACATGCCAATGACACTCGGCAGCGTGACGTAGGTGCGCTTGGTGAGCGTCGCGTCGGGCTCGGGGAAGCTGTCGCCGCCGTACTTGGCGTTGGCGGCGCGCTGCATGTCGGGCCAGATGGCGTTACGGATGCGAGAGAGCGTCCAGCCAGCCTCGTAGTAGTTGTTGAGCTTCTTGGTGCCGATGACGTTGCCGACCCACACGACCGTCGTGACCTCGGTCGATGATCCGTCCATCCAGGTATGGATGTACTCGTGGATGCCGGTCTTGCCGAAGATCGGGGTGCCGTCGTACGTCTTGGCGCCGACAGCCGTGCCGTTCATGACGTCTTCGAGCACGAAGGCCGCGGTGTTCGCGACGGCTTCGCTCAGCACGCGCTCGCACTTCGTCTCAGGGATCGCCTGCTCTTCGCCCTGCGCGTTGACGACCCGGTCGATCGACTTCGGCTCGCAGTAGATGCCGCCTGAAGCGACCGTCGCATAGGCCTGCGCCATGTCGAGCGGGGCGACCGCCTGGTCACCGAGCACGTTGAACGGATAGTTGTTCTGGTCGAGTGCTCCACCGTTGTCGAGCCTGACTCCGAGCTTCATCGCGAGCTGATTCGTGGTGCAGACGGAGATCTGCTCGGCCATCGCGAAGAAGCCCGAGTTGAGTGAGTCCTTCGTGAAGCGGGCGACCGTGCCGGTGTAGCCGGGGTTCCTCTCGAAGTTGCCGATGCCGCCGTTGTTGTTCGCCTCGACGGTGGCGGTCGCGCCGTCGCAGGTCTCGACGGTCTTCGTGCCGACGCGGCCGTTCACGAACTCGTTGACCGAGTGTCCCTGCTCCATCCAGTTCAGCAGGCTGAAGAGCTTGTACGTCGACCCGGCCGAGTGGCCACCGCCGTTGCTCTGCCGGCGGACGTTGTAATTGACAGCCGTCGTCTTGCCGTCATCCTCCGTTGCCGCAGCCTCGTACGGCCGGTTCTGCACCATCGACAGGATGCGGCCGGTGCCGACCTCGACCTGGATGCCGGAGGCGCCGAGGTTGATGTCGTCGCGGTTGGCGGGGACGATGTCGATCGCCTCGTTCGCGGTCTTCTGCAGGTCGTAATCGAGCGTCGTGTAGATCTTCAGGCCGCCACGACGGAGGGCCGCCTTGCGGTCGTCGTCTGTCTCGCCGAAGGCAGTGTCGCTGGCGATGATCGACGTGACGTAGTCGCAGAAGAACTTCGCGCCGTCGGCCTGGTCACACCCCTGCTCGCGCTCGGTGATCTTCGGGGTGATCTCGCTCGCTCGAGCCTCGTCGTGCTCTTCCTGCGTGATCTTTCCGTCTTCGAGCATGCGCCGCAGCACGTAGTCGCGACGATCCGTGGTCAGCGCATAGCCGTTCTCAGCGCCGTTGGTTTCGCTGTCCTCGATGTCGATGCGGAACTTGTTCGGCTCCTGCACCATGCCCGCGATCGTGGCCGCTTCGGCGATCGTCAGGTTCTTCGCGCTCTTGCTGAAGTAGTACTGGGCCGCCGCGCCGATGCCGTAGACGCTGCCGCCGAACGATGCGATGTTGAGGTACCCGATGAGGATCTCGTCCTTCGAGTACTCCTTCTCGAGTTGGATCGCGTAGCGCATCTCCTGCAGCTTGCGCTTGTAGCCGTCGGCGCCCACCGAGACGGTCGTCTGCGCGAAGCAGGCGTCGACCTCGTCCTGGTTCACCGCCTGGAACTCGCAGTTCTGCTGCAGCACGTTCTTCACGTACTGCTGCGTGATAGACGAACCACCGCGACCTTCGCCCTCGGCAAGCGCGCCGAGGGTGCCGACGAGGTCGACGCCGCCGTGCGAGTAGAAGTTCTTGTCCTCACTGGAGAGGATCGCGTCGTACATGACCGGGTTGACCTGGTCGAACGTGACGGGGATGCGGTTCTGGTCGTAGAACTCGGTGAGCTTGACGTACTCATCGTCTTCGTCCAGCACGTAGATCTCGGTCGGCAGCATGAGCTTGTCGATCTCGAGGTAGCTCGGCATCTTGTCGAACATCGTGATGGCGCTGGATGCCGCGTAGCCCGAGACGGCCAGGGCGGGGGTGACCGTTGCGGTGACGAGGACACCGGCGATCGCGCTGAGCGCGGTCAGACCGAGTAGACCTCCGAGCACACCGCTGGCCGTCCGTTTCTTGTGGGGCATAGGCTTGATGGTAGGGGAGATTGCTGGGCGAAGCCTGGTGCGCTCCCGCATGCCGCGACAGAGAAAACAGGAGCCGCGATGACCACGTGGGAGTACATGACCACGCCTCTGCTGATCCACAACACCGCCGCGATCCTCAACAATTGGGGCAAGCAAGGGTGGGAACTCGTGCAGGTGGTGCCCGGCCCGGAAGGCGGCCTCGTCGGCTACTTCAAGCGCCCGTCCGGCGCCGGTGCCGCCAACGCCGGCCTCGGTGCCGCCGCGCAGGCCGCGCAGCAGTTCGGGGAGGCGTGATGCTCGCCTCGCAGCGCCTGGCCGAACTCGGCATCGAACTTCCGGCGGTGGTTCCCCCGGTCGCGGCCTACATTCCCGCCATCTCCCACGGCGATCTCGTCTACACCTCCGGGCAGCTGCCCATGATCGCCGGCGCCCTGCCCGCGACCGGCAAGGTCGGTGAGGGCGAGGGGCTCGTCACGCCCGCCGATGCGAAGACGTACGCACGCCAGTGCGCGCTGAACGCGATCGCCGCTGCCGCCGACATTGCGGGGAGCGTCGACAACCTCATCGGCGTCGTCAAGGTCACCGGCTTCGTCTCATCCGTTCCCGAGTTCACCGGGCAGCCCGGCGTCATCAACGGTGCCAGCGAAGTGCTCGGCGAGATCTTCGGCGAAGCGGGACGCCACGCCCGCTCCGCCGTCGGTGTGCCGGTGCTGCCGCTGGACAGCCCGGTCGAGGTCGAGGTCGTCTTCGCGACCCGTTGACGCCCTACTTCACCTGGGTGCTGATGATGCTCATGACGGCGGTGTCGGCCAGGGTCGTCGTGTCGCCGACCTCGCGGCCCTCGGCGACGTCGCGCAGCAGACGGCGCATGATCTTGCCCGAGCGGGTCTTGGGCAGCTCTCCCACGATGTAGACGTCGCGGGGGCGCGCGATCGGTCCGATCTGCTCGCCCACCCACGTGCGCAGTGCGTCGGCGAGGCCTTCGGGGGAGTGCGCGTCGAGGAAGCTCTGCTTCAAGATGACGAACGCCACCACGGCCTGACCGGTCGTCTCGTCCGATGCGCCGACGACGGCCGCCTCGGCCGTCGCCTCGTGCGCGACGAGGGCGGACTCGATCTCGGTGGTCGACAGTCGGTGTCCTGAGACGTTCATGACGTCGTCGACGCGACCGAGGAACCAGACGTCGCCGTCGTCGTCGAGGCGGGCACCGTCCCCGGCGAAGTAGTAGCCCTGCTTCTCGAACTTCTCCCAGTACGTCTCCTTGAAGCGCTCCGGGTCGCCCCAGATGCCCCGCAGCATGCTCGGCCACGGCTGGGTGAGCACGAGCAGGCCGCCGTTGCCGTTGCCGACGTGCTCGCCGGATTCGTCCACCACGTCGACGCCGATGCCGGGCAGCGGTACCTGCGCCGATCCGGGCTTGGTCTCGGTGACGCCGGGGAGGGCGGAGACCATGATCGAGCCGGTCTCGGTCTGCCACCACGTGTCCACGATCGGTGCCACACCGGCCCCGATGATCTCGCGGTACCAGATCCAGGCTTCGGGGTTGATGGGTTCGCCGACAGAACCGAGCAGGCGGAGCGACGACAAGTCGAACTTCTTCGGGATGGCGCGACCCTGCTTCATGAACGAACGGATCGCGGTCGGCGCCGTGTACAGGACGGTCACACCGTACTTCTCGACGATCTCCCACCAGCGCCCCGGGTGGGGGGTGTCGGGCGTGCCTTCGTACAGCACCTGCGTCGCACCGTTCGCGAGCGGGCCGTACGTGACATAGGAGTGGCCCGTGATCCAGCCGATGTCGGCGGTGCACCAGAACACGTCGGTTTCGGGGTGGATGTCGTGGACGACCTTGTTCGTGAAGGCCGCCTGTGTGAGGTAGCCGCCCGACGTGTGCAGGATGCCCTTGGGCTTTCCTGTCGTGCCGGAGGTGTACAGGATGAACAGCGGGTTCTCCGCGGGGAACGGCTGCGCTTCGTGGTCGGCCGACGCGGCGGGAACGACGTCGTGCCACCAGTGGTCGCGACCCTCTGTCCAGGCGACCTCGTTCTCTCCCCGGCGCACCACGAGGACGTGCTCGACGCTTTCCTGCGGGCCGTTGCCGCGGTCTGCGAGCGCCTGGTCGACGGCGGTCTTCAGCGGCGAGACCTTGCCCTTGCGGTAGCCGCCGTCGGCAGTGATGACGAGCTTGGCGCCGGCGTCGTCGATGCGCGAGCGCAGGCTGTCTGCGGAGAAGCCGCCGAAGATGACGGAGTGGATGGCGCCGATCCGCGCCACGGCGAGCATCGCGGCGATCGCTTCGGGGATCATCGGCATGTAGATCGCGACGCGGTCTCCCGCCTCGACGCCCAGATCGGTGAGGACGTTGGCGGCGCGCTTGACCTCGTCGGTGAGTTCGGCATACGTGACGCGGCGCTCGTCGCCGGGCTCGCCTTCCCACAGCAGCGCGACGCGATCGCCGTTGCCGGCCTCGACGTGACGATCGAGGCAGTTGTATGCGACGTTGAGCTCGCCGTCGGCGAACCATTCGGCGAACGGCGGGTTGGACCAGTCGAGCACCTTCGTGAACGGCGTGTGCCAGTGCAGCGCCCGAGCCTGCTCGCCCCAGAACGCCTCACGGTCTTCGGTCGCCTGCGCGTAGAGCGAGGCGTCGGCGACGGCATTTGCGGCGAAGTCGGCTGACGGTGCGAATCGGCGGTCTTCGTTCAGCAGGTGGTCGATCTGGCTGCTCATCGTGGCGCTCCCTTGCGTCGGTCGCCGGCTGCGACGGCGCAGACGGCGTGAGGATGCGGGCAAATCTAGCCGTGGGCATCGCCCGGCACCACCGCCGATAGTGGGGAGTCCATTGGTTTCCGTGACTCGATATATCTGTTCGACACAGCCGTATTCGTTTGGATGCGTTCCCACCGGAACGTACACTCGTTCCGGCCGAACATCGATTCTGGCATCGCGGCACCTCCGTCACCCCCAGACACGGAGTGCTGCGTGAGGCGGCATCCCATTCCCCCCCATGGGATGCCGCCCTTCTCTTTCTCCGGCGCAGTCCCACGGTCGCCGCCTCCTCCACGGAACGCTTCCGCGGGCAGTTGTCCACCGATCGCCCTGCGGCGCGGTCCCGACCGGATCCGGCCACCTACCTTCGAGGCCATGTCCGAAGCGTTCGTCGCCCTGCCCCGCATCACCGCCACTGGCCTACGCCGCCGAGCCGGCGTCGCCGGCATTCCGCGCAGCCTGCCCGATCATCCGGCGATCGCGCCGCTGCGTGCGCACTTGATCGACCCAGAGGTGACCGACGTCTTCGTCAACGGCACCGATGGCCTCTATGTCGATCGCGGGCGCGGTGCCGAAGCGGTCGAAGGGTGGCGGTGCGAGCCAGACGAGGTGCGGGCGCTCGCCGTCGCGCTCGTGGGTATCGGCGGCAGACACCTGGACGATGCCACGCCCTGCGTCGACGTGCGTTGGGAACACGGCGCGCGGGTGCATGCGGTGCTTCCACCGGTCGCACGTTCGGGTACCGTCATCTCGATCCGGTTGCCGTCGCCGCAGGTGCTGAGCCTCGACGATCTCGAGCGTCGAGGCAGCATCGACCCCCGGATGCGCGCGCAGCTCGAGCGTCTGATCGCTGATCGGGTGAACGTGCTCGTGTCCGGATCGACCGGCGCCGGAAAGACGACGCTGCTGGGGGCGATGCTCTCGCGCGTACCGGGCGGGGAACGCATCGTCACGATCGAAGACGTCGCCGAGCTGCGACTGGAGCATCCGCATCACGTGTCGCTCGAGGCGCGCCAGGCGAATCTCGAGGGCGCCGGTGAAATCGCGCTGCCGCGACTCGTGCGTGAAGCGCTCCGCATGCGCCCGGATCGACTCGTGGTCGGGGAGTGCCGTGGCGCGGAAGTGCGCGAACTCCTCACCGCGCTCAACACCGGTCACGACGGCGGCGCCGGCACCGTGCATGCCAGCGGTGTCGCCGACGTTCCCGCCCGACTGGAGGCCCTCGGCGCGCTCGCGGGCTGGGACGACCGGGTCGTCGCGCGACAGGTCGCCAGCGCGATCGGCGCGATCGTCCATGTTGCACGGCGATCCGACGGCACGCGTGTCGTGACAGATCTCGCGCGCCCCGTCATCGTGGGCGACCGCCTCGGCATCGAGGAGGTGGCGGTGTGAGCATTGCGCTGCCGAGGCGACACCGCGACCGCGTCGAACCCGACCGGACGCCGCAGGCGGACTCCGTCGCGAGCACCGTCCGCGCACTCGCCGTCCTCCTCGAAGCGGGCGTGGCACCGGTCCAGGCGTGGCGACACCTCGCCGCCGGCGGTGACGAGGCCGCGGCGTCCGTCCTCGCGGCGCCCACGGGGCGGGGTGTGGCTGACGCGCTCGCCGAGGTCGGCGGAGATTGGCGCCCGGTCGCACAGGCATGGCGCATCGCCGAGGTCGTCGGCGCGCCGATGGCCCCGAGCCTCAGGGCGATCGCGGCCGCGCATGGTGACGCCGTCGCCGCGCGCGACGACGTGAGGGTCGCGCTCGCCGAACCGGCAGCCACCGCGCGACTCGTGTCGTGGCTCCCGCTGATCGCCGTGGCCCTCGGGTTTGCGTTCGGGTTCGACATCGTCGCGACGCTCACGCACCCGCTCGGGCTGGCGTGCCTCGTCGGTGGTGGTGCGCTCATGCTCGTCGCGCATCGATGGACGCGGCGCCTCGTCGCGGCCGCGCAACCCGTCGAACAACTTCCGGGGCTGCGCGCCGAACTCCTGGCGATCGCGCTGTCCGGCGGCGCGTCGATCGGCCGCGCGTGCGATGTGCTCGCCGCGAGCGATGCGGGGGAGCCCGACGAAGCGAGCCGGCGCGTCCTCGCGCTCTCGGAGACCGCGGGTGCGCCCGCCGTCGAGCTGTTGCGCGCGTCGGCTGCCGAGGCGCGCGCCGATGCGAGGACGGCAGGCAAGCTGCGGGCGGCGAAACTCTCGAGCACGCTGCTCATCCCGCTCGGGGTGTGCACGTTGCCGGCGTTCCTGCTGCTCGGCGTCGGCCCGATGCTCCTATCGGTGCTTTCCGGTTCCGCCCCCGCGTTCTGATGACGACCCCACCAGCCGTGCCCACCAACACCGCGTCGCCGCCCTCGTGCGGTCGGCGCCGACCAGAAGGAGACGACATGACCACCAACGACCTGCCACGCCTGACCGCGCGTCGCGCCGCCCGGCTCTTCCGCGACGAACTGGCCGACGACACCGGAGCGGCGACCGCGGAATACGCGATCGCCACCATGGCCGCCGTGGCCTTCGCCGGGCTCCTCGTCATCATCATGCGCAGCGATGAGGTGCGCGGCATCCTCACCGACCTCGTCCGACGCGCACTGTCGGTGCCCTAGACCGATGTGCACAGGGCCGATGTACACGTCGCTGATGCGCACGCGACCGACGCGCGAGCACGAGACCGATCGAGGCTCGGTGACCGCGGAGTTCGCGATCGCGCTCCCGGTGGTCGTGCTGCTCATCGCGTTGGCCGCATCGGCCCTCGGGGCGGGCGGGCTGCAGGTGCGGCTCGAGCACGCCGCCGCGCAGGGTGCCCGGGCAGCGGCGCGGGGTGAGTCGGGTGCTCGCGTTGACGAGATCGTCTCGCACGTCGCAGGCGCGGCATCCGTGCACATCGGCGAGCGTGGCGATCTCGTCTGCGTGACCACGAGTGCCGACCCCGGTCTCGCGCTGCCGCTGCCGCCGCTGCGCGCCACATCGTGCGCCCTCGGTGAGGGGCGCTGATGGCCGGGTCGGTCCTCAGCGTCGGGGTCGTCGCCGTGACGGCGGCACTCGCGATCGGCTACGGCGCGGCCGGCGTGGTCGCAGGGCGAGCAGCGCACGCGGCGGGGGTGGCCGATGCCGCTGCCCTCGCCGCAGCCGATGCCGCGTCGGGGTATCTGCCCGGCGTCCCGTGCGAGAGGGCAGCCGACGTCGCTGCGGCAGGAGGAGCCGCGCTCGGGGACTGCGTGCTCGAAGGACACGACGCGATCGTCGAAGTGAGCGTGTCGGCTGGAGCGTTCACCGTCCGCGCCCGGGCACGGGCGGGGCCACCACGCTGATCGCGAACGGTGCGGGTTCCCAGCATCCTCCCCCTCCAGCGGTGTGTATGGTGTGCATCGAAGAAGGGACGCCACGTGGCAGACGGCAAGAAGCTCGTCATCGTCGAGTCGCCGACGAAGATGAAGTCGATCCAGGGGTATCTGGGCGACGGGTACGAAGTACTCAGCTCGGTGGGGCACATCCGTGACCTCGCGAGCAAGCAGGACATTCCCGCCGACCTGAAGAAGACCTCGGTCGGCAAGTACTCGATCGACATCGAGAACGACTTCACTCCTCTGTATGTGGAGAGCGACCGCGGCAAGAAGACCGTCGCCGAACTCAAGCGCGCCCTCAAGAACGCCGACGAGCTCCTGCTCGCCACCGATGAAGACCGCGAAGGCGAAGCCATCGCGTGGCACCTGCTCGAAGCCCTCAAGCCAAAGGTGCCCGTCAAGCGCATGGTGTTCCACGAGATCACCAAGGACGCCATCCGCGCCGCGGTCGACAAGACCCGTGACCTCGACCTTGCGCTCGTCGACGCGCAGGAGACCCGACGCATCCTCGACCGTCTGTACGGGTGGGATGTCTCCGACGTGACCCGTCGCAAGGTCGGTCAGGGCACCTCTGCGGGTCGCGTGCAGTCCGCCGCGACGCGCCTCGTCGTCGACCGTGAGCGCGAGCGCATGGCGTTCGTGTCCGCCTCGTACTGGGACATCGAAGCGCTCGCAGCGAAGGCCGAGTCCTCGTTCGCGACCCGACTCGCCCGGCTCGACGGCGCTCCGCTTGCTCGCGGCACCGACTTCGACGACAAGGGCACGCTGAAAAAGGCCGTCGTCGTCCTCACCGAGCAGCAGGCCGCGGCACTGGCGACCGCGATCGAACAGGCCGGTACCGCCTCGGTCGTCTCGGTCGAAGCGAAGCCCGGAACCCGGAGCCCCAAGCCCCCGTTCACCACCTCCACGATGCAGCAGGAGGCGGGACGCAAGCTCTCGATGAGCGCCAAGCACGCCATGAGCGTCGCGCAGCGACTCTACGAGAAGGGGTACATCACCTATATGCGCACCGACTCGACCGCCCTGTCGACGCAGGCGGTCGCAGCGGCGCGCACGCAGGCGGTCGCCCTCTACGGCGACAAGGCCGTCCCGCCGAACCCGCGCAGCTACCGCAACAACAGCAAGAACGCGCAAGAAGCGCACGAGGCGATCCGTCCCTCGGGTGAGGATTTCCGCACCCCCGCGTCGGTGTCCTCCGATCTCGATCGCGACGAGCAGCGCCTGTACGACCTCATCTGGAAGCGCACCATCGCCAGCCAGATGGCCGACGCGAAGTACGAAACCACGACGGTCATCCTCGACGTGGATGCCGCCGGCCAGACCGCCTCGTTCACGGCATCCGGCACCGTCTACACCTTCAAGGGCTTCCTCGAGGCGTATGAAGAGGGGCGCGACGAGAAGCGCGGCGACGCCGACAAGGCCGAAGACCAGTCACTGCCCGCGCTCGCCGTCGGCGACACGCTCGACCTGCGTGAGATCGAGGCCAAGGGACACGCCACGAGCCCGAAGCCCCGCTACACCGAAGCGTCGCTCGTCAAGGCGCTCGAGGAGAAGGGCATCGGCCGGCCGTCGACGTTCGCGAGCATCATCGACGTCATCCTCGACCGCGGGTACGTCACCAAGCGCGGTCAGGCCCTCGTGCCCAGCTGGCTCGCGTTCAGCATCGTGCGACTGCTCGAGCAGCACTTCTCCGACCTCGTCGACTACGACTTCACCGCAGCCCTCGAGGATGACCTCGACGCAATCGCGCGCGGCGAGCAGCAGCGGGTGGCGTGGCTCAAGGACTTCTACTTCGGCTCCGAGGGGCAGGTCGGCTTGCGCAACATCGTCGACAACCTCGGCGAGATCGACGCCCGCGAACTCAACGCCACGAAGATCGGCGAGGTCGCGACGCTGCGGTTCGGCAAGTACGGTCCCTACCTTGATGTGCCGAACGAAGACGGCACATCACGCATCGTCAACGTTCCCGACGATCTCGCGCCCGACGAGCTGACCCCCGCCAAGGCGCAGGAACTCATCGACGCGCCGATCGCGGGCGACCGCGTGCTCGGCGAGAACCCCGAAAACGGCAAGCTCATCGTCGTCAAGGACGGCCGGTTCGGTCCGTACATCCAAGAGGTCGAGCCGACCTCCGACGAGGACGCCGTCGACGAGTCGACCGGCGAGGTCACCGCCGCGAAGAAGGCGACGAAGAAGAAGGCCGCCGCGCCCAAGCCGCGCACCGCGTCGCTGTTCAAGAGCATGAGCGTCGACACCGTCGACCTCGAGCAGGCGTTGCAGTTGCTGTCGCTTCCGCGCGTCGTCGGCGCCGACCCCGAAACGGGCGTCGAGATCACGGCCCAGAACGGCCGCTACGGGCCCTACTTGAAGAAGGGCACAGACTCGCGCACGCTGCAGAGCGAGCAGCAGCTGCTCGACATCACGCTCGACGAAGCACTCGAGGTGTACAAGCAGCCCAAGTACGGCGCACGCGGCGCCTCCAGCGCCCTGAAGGAGTTCGAGGCCGACCCGGTCAGCGGCAAGGCCATCAAGCTGAAGGACGGCCGATTCGGGCCGTACGTCACCGACGGTGAGACGAACGCGACGATTCCGCGGGGCGAGAGCGTCGACGACGTGGACTTCGAGCGGGCCGTGCAGCTGCTGGCCGACAAGCGTGCCAAGGGGCCCGTCAAGAAGCGCACGACGACCCGCAAGACGACGACGACCCGCAAGCCTGCGGCGAAGAAGAAGTGAGCGGTCTGTGGATCACGTTCGAGGGCGGTGACGGCTCGGGCAAGACCACGCAGGCCTCGCTCCTGGAGGAATGGCTCCGCGCGTCCGGGCGCACCGTCGTGCGCACGCGTGAGCCGGGCGGCACCGAGGTGGGAATGCTCGTGCGCGACATCGTGCTGCACCATCGTGGTGACATCGCGCCGCGGGCCGAGGCGCTGCTCTACGCGGCAGACCGGGCACACCACGTCGCGACGCTCGTCCGCCCGGCGCTCGCGCGTGGCGAGGTCGTGATCCAGGATCGCTACCTCGACTCGTCGGTCGCCTACCAGGGTGAAGGCCGTGTGCTCGATGCCGACGAAATCCGTAACCTTTCGCTGTGGGCGACGGAAGGCGCCTTGCCCGATGTGACGGTGCTGCTCGACCTCGATCCCGCAGCGGCTCGCGCCCGGCTGGATGCCGACGACAAGCCGTTCGACCGCCTCGAGGCCGAGAAGGCGGACTTCCACGGACGGGTGCGCACCGCGTTCCTCGCGCTCGCGGCGGCCGAACCCGATCGATTCCTCGTGCTCGACGCCACGCTGCCCCCGGCGGAGCTCGCCGCGGCCGTGCGCGAACGGGTCGCAGGCCGCCTCGCCTGACGCGCGTTCATCGCACCACCGGTCGTTGAGCGAGCGCAGCGAGACGAAACGCGCCCTGGGGATGCCGAAGACGGCGGTGTCGGCATCCCGCCGTAGGCTGGGGGCATGACCGTCGCCGCACCCGCCCTGCCGTGGGATGAGGTGTGGGGGCAAGACGATGCGGTCGCGCAGTTGCGTCGTGCGGCGACCGACGCCGACCACCTCGCGCACGCGTGGCTCATCACGGGTCCGCCCGGCTCGGGCCGCTCGACGCTCGCCTATGCGTTCGCGGCTGCGCTCATCGCAGAACCGGGCGACGAGGCTGCGATGCGGCAGGTGATCGCCCGGACCCATCCTGACCTCACGGCGCTGCGCACCGAGGGCGTCATCATCTCGATCAAAGATGCCCGTGCACTGGTCGAGCGTTCGTACTTCAGTCCCTCGCTGGGCCGGTATCGCGTGATCGTGATGGAAGACGCCGATCGCATGGTCGAGCGCACCAGCAACGTGCTCCTGAAGGCGCTCGAAGAACCTCCCGAGAAGACCGTGTGGGTGCTGTGCGCACCGAGTGAGGCCGACCTGCTGCCGACGATCCGATCGCGCGTGCGCACGCTGCGGCTCCGCGAGCCCGATGTCGCCGACGTCGCACGCCTCATCGCGCAGCGAACCGGGGTCGATGATGCCGTGGCGGAACAGTCCGCGCGGCACGCGCAGCGCCACATCGGCATGGCGCAGCGGCTTGCGACCGATGCTGCATCCCGGGAACGTCGTGATGAGACCCTTCGGTCCGTGCTGCGGGTGCGCAACGTCGGAGACGCCGTTGAGGTCGCTGCGCGCATCGTGCAGCTCGCCACCGATGACGCCAAGGCACTCACCGCCGAACGCGACGAGTCCGAGCGCGAGGCGCTACTGCGCACGCTCGGCGTCGCCCCGGGCACCGCCGTGCCGCCGGCCGTCCGCGGTCAGGTGAACGCCCTCGAAGACGACCAGAAGCGCCGCGCGACGCGCAGCCTGAGAGACGGGGTCGACCGCGTGCTGACCGACCTGGAGTCGCTGTACCGCGACACCCTGATGCTGCAGTTCGACCGCGACGTCGACCTCATCAACCGTGAGCTCGATGCGGACCTTCGTGCCCTCGCGCAGGCGTGGGAGGCCCCACGCACGCTGACGGTGCTCGACCGCATCTCGGCGACGCGAGAGAACCTGGAGCAGAACGCGGCGCCCGCCCTCGCCCTCGAAAGCCTGCTGATCACTGTCGCGAGCGGACGCACACCGTGACGGGCGTGCTGCAACGCCGCGCGCGGTCGTTCTCGGTGGTCGCGATCCTCGTGGCGGCCGCCGTCGCGCTGACGGGGTGCCTGTCGGCGGCGATCCCGGCTCCGCGTGCGAGCAAGGCGCCCGACACATCCGGCGTGTCCGACGAGCTGCTGCCGTTCTACTCACAGGATCTCGAGTGGGAATACTGCCGTGGCTTCGAAGAGGGCTTGTACGACTGCACGACGGTCACCGCGCCGCTCGACTGGGAGGACCCCGGTGCAGGCGAGATCGAACTCGCCCTGGTCCGCAGACTCTCCGACGCGCGATCGCCGATCGGTTCGCTGCTCATCAATCCGGGTGGTCCCGGTGCGAGCGGGTTCGACCTCGTCGCAGAATCCGCGTCGTACGCGGTGACCGATCCGCTTGCCGAGCAGTTCGACGTCATCGGGTTCGATCCGCGCGGCGTGGGGCGCTCCTCGGCGGTCACGTGTCTCGACGCGGCAGAAATGGACGCGTACCTCTTCGACATTCCGCCGGGGGAGCGGGGATCGGACGAGTGGGACGATGACCTCATCGCCCGCAACGACCGTTTCGCCGAGGCGTGCGAGGCCGGCAGCGACGGCATCCTGCCCCACATCACGACCGTCAACGCGGCACGCGATCTCGATCTTCTGCGCGCCGTGCTCGGCGACACCCAGCTCAACTACATCGGCTACTCCTACGGCACGTTCCTCGGCGCGATGTTCGCCGATCTGTACCCCGATCGCGCCGGGCGACTCGTGTTGGACGGCGGCATCGATCCGGCGGTGCCGGGTGTGCAGGTCGGGACGACCCAGGCGCTCGGCTTCGAATCCGCGTTGCGCGCGTTCGCCGAAGACTGCCTGCTGTACAGTGACTGCCCGTTCCGGGGCACGGTCGACGACGCGATGGCCGACCTGAGCACCATGCTCGAGACGGTCGATGCACAGCCGTTGCAAAGCGGCGACGGGCGGATGCTGGGGGCTGACTCGCTGATGACCGCGATCGTCGCGGCCCTGTACTCCGAAGACAGCTGGTCCTACCTGTCAGCCGCGTTGACGGCCGTGCTCGAGGGAGACGCGAGCATCGCGTTCGAGCTGGTCGATTTCTACTACGCGCGCGAACCGGACGGGGGCTACGGTGACAACTCCACCGAGGCGTTCACGGCGTACAACTGCATGGACTACCCGGAGGAGTACGACCCCGCGGCAGAGACGGCGGCGGAGCAGCTCATTGAAGCGAAAGCCCCGACGGTCGCGCCGTACTGGTACGGCGTCGACGTGTGCGCATCGTGGCCGTACCCGCCGTCCGGCACGCGCGGCGAACTCACCGCCGACGGGGCCGATCCGATCGTCGTGCTCGGGACGACCAACGACCCTGCAACCCCCTATGAGTGGTCGGTTTCGCTTGCCGAGCAGCTGACGTCGGGCGTGCTCGTCACGCGTGAGGGCGAAGGCCACACCGGCTTCAACAAGGGCAACGACTGTGTCGACGAGGCCATCGAGGACTACCTCATCGACGGTGTCGTTCCTGAAGACGGACTCACCTGTCGCTGACGCGGTGCGATGGTTCGCGACACCGTTCACGACCCTGTAAGATCGTTCATCGTGCACGCCCCCGGCGAGCATGCGCCACCTTAGCTCAGACGGCAGAGCGATTCACTCGTAATGAATAGGTCAAGGGTTCGATTCCCTTAGGTGGCTCTTTTCGACTGGCGGCTCCTTCGATCGGGGGTCCGCGAATCGCATCCCGAGAGTGAGGGTCCATGGACGGCCCCCTCGACGCGGTCCTCGAGATCTTCACGTGGGTCGGCCTGGGGGCCGCGCTCCTGCTCGCGGTGATCGCGCTGATCGTGTGGGCCGTCGACGGCACGTGGCTTCGCGCTGAGGCGCTCGTCGACCACGAAGAAGACGCCACCTGGGTGCGCTGGTTCGACGCAGACGGCGATGCGAACAGTGCGGTCGCGAGTGACCACGACGCGGCGCGGCTCGCCGGCCTCGATCGCGCCGACATCTACTACCGGCTCGGGTGGCGGGGCAAGATGCGGTTGACGCGGCGGCATCCGGCACTGCGCGCGGCGACGTGGATGGCGCTCGGGTTCGCTGCGATGTCGATGTTGAGCTTCGCCGCGTCGCTCGTCGTGATGTTCGTCCGGGGCTGACGGGTCACCCCAGCGCGAGCATCGCCCCGGCGACGAGCGCGAGTGCGAGGCCGGCCCACTGCACGGAGGCGATGCGCTCGCGCAGCACGATCGCCGCGAGCAGGACCGTGCCGGCCGGATAGAGCGCGGTCAGCGCCGACACGATGGCGAGGTCGCCGTCTGAGCGCAGCGCGAGCAGCAGCACGATGTTCGCGACGGCGTCGACGACCCCGCACGCGATCGCCAGCGTCCACCCGGCACGCAGCGTCGCCGATCGCGTCTCGGCCACGACCGTCACCGTGTGCGTCTCGAGATCGGCGTGCCCCGAGGGGCTGGCGGCGACGGGACTGTCGTCCGCCGTCAGTGCGGTGGTGCCGCGTTCTCCGCGACGCATCGCCGAGATGACCAACAGGCCGACGATCGAGCCGGTGATGAGCGCGTTGACGGCGCGGTTCATCAGCAGCGGCACGATCCCGCTCTCCGCCGAGGTCTGATCGATCAGGATGAAGAAGGCGCCGATCGCGAGCCCCGATCCGACGGCCATCGCAAGGCCCCGACCCGATGGGCGGCTGACCTTCTCGCCGGGGAGGAATGCCACGAGCACGATCGCGACGAGCGCGACCGGCAGTCCGAGGTAGCCGACGAGCGAGAGTCGCTCGCCCGACACGAACAGGCCCCACACGATCGGCGCGATCGCCGAGACGACCGCGGTGACAGGCGACAGGACGCTCATCGGGCCGAGTGCGAGGCAGGCGTAGAGCAGGCCGA
Organism: Microbacterium sp. bgisy189; assembly: GCF_965345345.1. Classification (GTDB taxonomy): domain Bacteria; phylum Actinomycetota; class Actinomycetes; order Actinomycetales; family Microbacteriaceae; genus Microbacterium. Next base: position 272,074 of record NZ_CBDRMZ010000001.1, read on the forward strand.
TCGCGATGGCACCCGTGACCCCTGACAGCGCGCCCCACCACACGTCCGCCGCGATCCAGCTGCCGCCGAGCACAGGGAAGAGCAGGGCGAGCAGCACGAGGCCGCTCGCGGCGGCGGTCGCGGTCACGACGATCGCCCGCAGCCTGCGAGCGGCGAGGCCGCCGAGAAAATCGGCGGCCCCGTACGCGAATGCGCCGAAGAGCGCCAGTGCGGCAGCGAGCATGGTGATCACAGCATAGGGCGGGGTTGGCCGATGCCGATATTGCTAGATAAGCTAGCGATATGACCACCCCTCGCACACCGTCCCGGTGGCTCCGTCTCGGAATCCCGATCCTGCTCATCGCCGTCTGGTTCGTCGGCGGTGCGATCGGCGGTCCGTACTTCGGCAAGGTCGACGAAGTCGCCACCAACGACCAGTCCACCTTCTTGCCGTCGACCGCCGAATCCACACAGGTGCAGGAGCGGCTGACCGACTTCACCGGCGGCGACACGATCCCCGCGGTGGTCGTCGTGACGGCCGAGGGCAAGATGGATGCCGATGCCCTCCAGGAGGTGCAGGCAGCCGTGGACGCACTGGCCGACCTCGACGGTGTCGGGGAGCTTTCGCCTGCGATCGCATCGGAGGACGGCGAGGCGGCGCAGGTCTTCGTGCCGATCGACTCCGACGGAGAGGTGCGCGACACCGTCGAGGAACTGCGGACGACCCTCGCCGACGAACTGCCCGAGGGGTACTCGTCGTGGGTGACGGGGCCAGCGGGCTTCACGGCCGACCTCGTGAAGGGCTTCCTCGGCATCGACGGGCTGCTGCTGGCCGTCGCGCTCGGCGCCGTCTTCATCATCCTCGTGATCGTGTACCGCTCGCCGCTGTTGCCGATCCTCGTGCTCATGACCTCGACGTTCGCGCTGTGCGTTGCGCTGCTCACGGTGTGGTGGCTCGCCAAGGCGGAGATCTTCGTCCTCAACGGGCAGGTGCAGGGGATCCTCTTCATCCTCGTGATCGGTGCGGCGACCGACTACGCGTTGCTGTACGTCGCGAGGTTCCGAGAGGCGATCGGTGCGGGCGAGAGCCGGTGGCGGGCCACGACGACCGCCTGGCGCGGCGCGTTCGAGCCGATCCTCGCTTCCGGCGGCACGGTCATCGCCGGGCTGCTGTGCCTGCTGCTGAGCGATCTCGCGAGCAACCGGGCGCTCGGGCCGATCGCATCCATCGGCATCGCCTTCTCGGTGCTTTCGGCACTCACCTTCCTTCCCGCGCTGCTGGCGGTCTTCGGCAGGGCCGCGTTCTGGCCGTTCATGCCGAAGGAGGGCCAGGGCGCGCTGCCCGCCGACTTCACGGGCGCATCGGTGAAGGGGTTCTGGCCGAGGCAGGCGCGACTCGTCGCACGTCACGCACGGCCGGTGTGGATCGTGTCGACGATCGTGCTGCTGATCGCCACCGTCGGCGCGCTGCAGTTGAAGGCCGACGGGGTCGCCTCCAGCGATCTCGTCCTGGGCGCGTCGGAGGCCCGCGACGGGCAGGAGGTGCTCGCCGAGCACTTTCCAGCCGGTTCCGGCAGTCCCGCATACGTGATCATCGCCGAACAAGATGTCGCGGCGGCGGTGACGGGGCTGACCGGTGCGGACGGCATCGATTCGGTCGCCGCGGTGTCGCAGGACTCCGCGACGGGACAGGTCGGTGTCGAGGTGGAGGGCGGGGAGCCCGTCTACACCGTCGCAGGGCCGCCTGGTGCGGCGGCGCCCGTGCCGACCGTCGTCGATGGTGACGTCATGCTCGTGGCGACGCTGGCCGACGCCGCGGACTCCCTCGAAGCAGAGGAGACGATTTCGAGCCTGCGCGAGACCTTCGCGGGCGACGGCATCGACGCGCAGGTGGGCGGGTCGACCGCGATCGATCTCGACACGAACACGACATCCATCCGCGACCGCACCGTGATCATCCCGGTCATCCTGGCGGTGATCCTGCTGATCCTCATGCTGCTGCTGCGGGCCGTCCTGGCACCCGTCCTGCTCATCGTGAGCGTCATCGTCTCGTTCGGTGCGGCACTGGGCGTGAGCGCGCTCGTCTTCAACGGCATCTTCGACTTTCCGGGCGCAGACCCGGCCGTGCCGCTGTACGGCTTCGTCTTCCTGGTGGCGCTCGGCGTCGACTACAACATCTTCCTGATGTCGCGGGTGCGTGAGGAGTCGCTGCGCCACGGCACACGCTCCGGCATCCTCCGAGGGCTCGTGGCGACCGGGGGAGTGATCACCTCGGCGGGGCTCGTGCTCGCTGCGACCTTCGCCGCGCTCGGTGTCATCCCGATCCTGTTCCTCGCGCAGTTGGCGTTCATCGTCGCGTTCGGTGTGCTGCTCGACACGTTCGTCGTGCGCTCGCTCCTCGTGCCTGCGGTCGCGTACGACATCGGGCGTGCGATCTGGTGGCCGTCCAAGCTGTGGCGCAACGACACCGCGGTGGCGCATGCCGAACACGCCCACACCGAGGACGTCGAGGAGATGACCCGCGCCGAGTACCGGCGTACGCTCGAGGAATGACCCGCGCGCTGTTCATCGTCGACGTCCAGAACGACTTCACCGAGGGCGGTGCGCTCGGGGTCGACGGCGGTGACGCGGTCGCCGAAGCGATCACGGCGCACCTGGCCGCCCACGCGTCGGAGTATGCGATCATCGTCGCGTCGCGTGACTGGCATGACGCCGACGGCGACAACGGCGGCCACTTCGCCGCCGGTGAGCCCGACTTCGTCGACACCTGGCCGGTCCACTGCGTCGCGGGGACTCCCGGGGCCGAGTACGACCCGGGTCTGGATGTGTCCGCCGTGACGCACCACGTGAAGAAGGGGCAGGGGATTCCCGCCTACTCGCTGTTCGAGGGCACGACGGATGCCGGGGAGTCGGTGGCCGATCTGCTCACGGCCCACGGTGTCGTCGACGTCGATGTGACCGGCATCGCCACCGACTACTGTGTTCGCGCGTCGGCGCTCGACGCGATCGAACACGGTCGTCGCGTCCGGGTGCTCACGTCCCTCGTTGCCGGGGTCGCTCCCGCTTCCAGCGAAGCAGCCCTCGCCGAACTCGCACACGCAGGTGCGGAGCTCGTCGAGGGCTGATGCTCATCGACGGCTGATCGGCTGAGCCGACGGTGCGGCTCAGCCGCCGTTCCCGTTCCCGTTCCCTCCCTCCGCCGTTCCCGTTCCCGTTACCGTTTCCGTTTCCGTTTCCGTTTCCGTTTCCGTTTCCGTTTCCGTTTCCGTTTCCGTTTCCGTTGCCGTTGCCGTTGCCGTTGCCGTTGCCGTTGCCGCCGGTGTCGGTGTCGGTGTCGGTGTCGGTGTCGGTGTCGACGGTCGGCTCGCGTGGTGTCGTCGCGGTTGTCGGCGTGTCGCTCGGGGTGGCGGCGGGAGTCGTTGCACTCGGGCGGGGGGTCGAGGAGCCCGACCACGCCGTCTGGTCGGTCGCTGCCCACACACTGGCCGCGACGACGACCGCGAGGATGGCCGCCGAGGCAAGCATGACGGTGCGTCGTCGCGGTGCACCGACCGTGGCGCGCCGCGCGCGCGTTTGCGCTGCAAGAGCGGCGTCGATCGGCGGCAGCGGCGGTGGCAAGACAGCTGTCGCAACGGTCTCACCGGGGACGATCGCCGTCGTGGCGGTCGTCGGGAGGTCGTCCTGGCCCGCCTGGAGCGGCGCGGCGGAATGCTTGGTCGAGAGTGTGGCCGTCGCCGCGACGACCTCCAGCGCGGTGGGTCGCGCTTCCGGCTCAGTCGCGGTCATCGACGTGAGCAACGCGCGCCAACCGGTGTCCAGATCTTCGGGGAGCGTAGGTGCGTGTTCGAGGCGTGCGAACAACTGGGCGTTGCCTTCGGCCTCGGGGAAGGCGCGGATGCCGAGGAGTGCCTCACGCAGCACGAGGCCGAGCCCGTAGATATCGGCCGCCTGTGTCGGCGGGAGACCTCGTACCTGTTCGGGTGCGATGTAGGCGGCGGTGCCGACGACCGTCCCGGGTTGTGTGACGCGCTCTGATTCGAGAAGGTGTGCGATGCCGAAGTCGGCGAGCTTCGCATGGTGTGCGCGCCCGGGGACCACGGCGGGACGCATGAGGATGTTCGACGGTTTGATGTCGCGATGCACGACACCGGCGGCGTGGACGACATGCAGTCCCTCCGCGATCTCCGCGGCGATGCGTGCCAGTTCGTCTCCATTGATGCGGCCTGAGCGGATGAGGTCGGCGAGCGTTGGACCCTCGACATACTCCATCACCAGATAGTCCGCGCCGCCTGCGGCGACGTGGGCATCGAACAGCGTCACCAACGAGGGGTGGCTCAGCGTGGCCAGTAGCGACGTCTCGATTCGCACCCGGTCGGCCGCGCTCAGTTCGGCGTCGACGTGCATGACTTTGACGGCGACCGTGCGCCCGAGTGCGAGGTCGTCTGCCCTGTACACCCGAGCCATCCCGCCCGCACCGATGCGTTCGACGAGCCGGTACCGGTCATCGAGAACCGTGCCGGTGGTGATGTCGTCGTCGCCGGGCGCGTCGGACATCATCGGTGACGGCGTGCGTTCGTGGGCATCCCGCCACGATACCCGTCACAGCTGCGCGGGACCGGTCTCCGATCCCGCGCAGCTGCAGGAGATCCCGCTCAGGCGGGGCCGACCATGAGGGTCACATCCGCGGTGTGGGTCTCGCCGGCGGTGTCGGTCCAGGTGATCGTGACGGTGTCGCCGGGGTCGTAGCCAGCGACGAGGGTCGAGAGCGCGTCCCCGTCGGTGACGCTCGTGCCGTCGACGGCCGTGATGACATCGCCTGCTTCGAGCCCTGCGTCGGCGGCGGGTGTGCCGTCGATGACGCCCCCGATCTCGGCGCCGCTCGACTCGGTGCTCTGCTGGTCCGACGATGGTCCGCGTCCGTATCCCGGCCCCGCGGTGGCCTGCTCGGCGATCTGCACGCCGAGGAAGGCGGGCGCGCCGATCGTGACGGTGCCCGATTCGTCGCCGGCGAGGATCTGCTCGACGATGCTCAGGGCGTCTTCGATCGGGACGGCATAGGCGACGGTCGTCGCGCTGCCGACGGATGCCGCCGTGGTCATGCCGATGACCTCGCCGTCGCTGTCGAGCAGCGCGCCGCCGGAGTCGCCCGAGACGACGTCCGCGACGATTTCGATCATCCCGTCGAGCGACTCGCCCTCGGTCGTGGCAGGGGAAGAGGTCGTGACGGTCGATTCGAGATCGGTGATCTCGCCGTCCGCGGCCATCAGCACACCGCCCCCGTCGGCGTTTCCGACGGCGGTCACGGCGTCGCCGATCGACTCGGCGTCGGTGTCGAGTGTCACGGTCTCAAGTCCGGACGCATCGTCGATTTGCAGCAACGCGACGTCGTTCTCGGCGTCTGCGCCGACGAGCGTCGCCGTGTACGTCTCGCCCGTGCTGGCGATGGTCACCGTGATCTCGGTGGAGTCGTCGATGACGTGGTTGTTGGTGAGGATGAGGCCGTCGCTCGTGAGGACCATGCCGGTGCCCGCCGCTTCGGCCTCCTGATAGCCGAGGACGGTCTCGATGATGACCACGCCGACCGACTCCTCGGCATCCGCTGCGGTCGCCTCGGTCGTGGTCGATCCGCTGGTGCCACCCTGCTGCGATCCGGGTCCACCGGATCCGGGCAATGCGCGCTGGTCGTCGAACGACGGCACCTCTTCCGCCGTCGTGCTGTCCTCGACAGCAGACGGCACAGCGACGGCCGAACTCGTGCTCGATCCCGACGACGCACTGGCGGTGAGCGGAATCGCGATCGCCGCCCCCGCGATCACGAGGGCGCCTGCGGCACACGCGAAGGGGAGCCGCCGGCGGTACCACGGCTGGGGCGTCGGCTTCGTCGATGCTCCGGTGCCGGCGGCGACGTCGGTGGCTTCGGGGGTGATGTTCGACATTGCGGGTCCTCTCCTGCGATGTCCCCATGTCACCATCGGGGCTGGTGCGCCCGACCTGCGTCGGCTATGCGGTGTCCATGAGGCCGGCGTTCACGTCGATCTACGCTGGAGCGATGCGTGAGTTCTTGCGAGGTGCAGGCCTGCTGTTGCGCGGGTTCGGGCATCGGCGGCATCGCCCGGGCCTTATGGCGTTCGGGCTGATCCCCGCGTTCATCGTGGGGCTTGTGCTGCTCGCCGGGCTCGTCACGCTCGTGATCTCGCTGCCCGGCATCACCGAGGCGTTCACCGCGTCCACGTCGGCGTGGCCGGAGTTCTGGGCCGGCGCACTGCGCGTCGCGATCGGCGCGGCGCTGCTGGGGGTGGCGATCGTGCTCGGCGTCGTGCTGTTCACCACCGTCACGCTCATGGTCGGTGAGCCGTTCTACGAGCGCATCTGGCGGTCGGTCGAGGCCGAGCACGGCGACCGGGAGTTCGAGGTCGAGTACGGGTTCTGGCGTGCCGGCGCCGATGCGCTGTCGTTGTTCCTGCGGGGCATCCTCGTCGCCGTCCTCGCCGTGCTGGTCGGCCTCGTGCCGGTCGTCGGTGGCCTGCTCAGCACGGTGTTCGCGGTCGCCTTCACCGGTTGGCTGCTTGCCGACGAACTCACCTCGCGGGCGTTCACGGCGCGGGGACTGGGCGGTGCCGAGCGCCGAGCGCTGCGCCGCCGGCACCGTGCGCGCGTGCTCGGATTCGGGGTTGCGACGCAGCTGTGCGTTCTGGTGCCGTTCGGCGCCGTCGCGTCGATGCCGGCCGCTGTTGCCGGGTCGACTCTCCTGGCGCGCTCGCTGCTGGCGGAGGGCAGAATCGGTCACCCGGGAAGGTGACGATGCGGTGGGCCCCGTGGGGCTCGAACCCACGACCCGCGGATTAAAAGTCCGATGCTCTACCGACTGAGCTAGAGGCCCGCGGCATCCAGCCTACCGGCGTGCGGACCCCGGAACGCGACGAGGCCGCCGACGCTCATGCACGTCGGCGGCCTCGTCGTCCCCACATCCCGGGCACCCAGCCCGGGCCGTCTGTCACTCTGCCGGCGGCATCAGCACCGTGTCGATGAGGTAGACGGTCGCGTTGGCGGTCTGCACGCCACCGCAGATGACGTTGGCGTCGTTGACCATCCACTCGTCGCCAGAACCGGACACCTCAACGTCGGCGCCGTTGAGCGTCGTCTGCATCCCGGCGATGTCGGCGGGAGCGATCTGGCCCTCGACAACGTGATACGTGAGCACCGAGGTCAGCAGGTCGGCGTCGGTCGAGACCGCTTCGATCGTCGCCTCGTCGAGCTTCGCGAAGGCGTCGTCGACCGGTGCGAAGACCGTGAACTCGCCGCCGTTGAGCGTGTCGACCAGGTCGACGTCGGGGTTGAGCTGGCCGCTCACCGCCGCGACGAGGGTCGTGAGCAGCGGGTTGTTCGACGCGGCCGTCGCGACCGGGTCCATCGCCATGCCTTCGACCGATCCGGCACCGTCCGGCACCGCTTCGGCGTAGTCGGCGCAACCGGGGCCGACGAGGTTCGCCATCGGGTCCATCGTGTCGGGTTCGGTGGTCTCTTCCATCGAGGGAGCGCTGGGCTCGGTCGACTCCTCGGGAGTCGTGGACGTTCCCGACGAGCATGCCGAGAAGGCGAAGGCGCCTGCCAGCATCAGCGTCAGTGCGGCTGTGGTCTTGCGGGTCGTGAGCATGATGTCCTCCTGGGTGACGTGCCGCGGTTGCGGCCTCGACACGTACTTCGGAGCACCTGACGGATCGGATGGGATTGATTCGCGGATGCCGGTTCTGCGCCCACATGCGGCATGCTAGGACGGATGGTCATCGACGGGGTGGACGTACCGGAGGACGGGCCCGCGAGCGATCACGCGGCCGACCTCCTCGTTCGCATTGCCGACGGCGACCAGCAGGCGTTCGCGGGGCTCTACGACATGCTGTCGTCCCGCGTGTTCGGACTCATCCTCCGGGTACTCGGCGATCGATCGCAGAGCGAAGAAGTGCTGCAGGAGGTCTTCCTCGAGGTGTGGCAATCCGCATCCAAGTTCGCTCCGAATAAGGGGCAAGGACGATCGTGGGTGCTGACGATCGCGCACCGTCGAGCCGTCGACAGGGTGCGGTCCGCGCAGTCGGGCCGAGACCGCGACGTGCGCGTGGGGATGCGAGAGCTCAACACCCCGGTCGAATCGGTCGCCGAGGCGGTCGAACTGCGGATCGAGGGGAGGCGCGTGGCGCAGGCCCTCACCGTGTTGCCGGAGGCGCAGCGTGAAGCGCTCACGCTCGCGTATTACGGCGGTTACAGCCAGAGTGAGATAGCGGCGCTCGTGGGAGCACCACTGGGGACGATCAAGACGAGAATGCGCGACGGACTGCGTCGCCTGCGCACCGAAATGGGGGTGACATCGTGAACGAAGAGGAATTCCGCGTGCTCTCAGCCGGATTCGCGCTCGGTTCGTTGTCGCCCGACGATGCACAGACGTTCCGCATCGCGAGGGAGCAGCATCCCGAGTGGGAGCGGAACGTCGAGATCGACCTCGACACTGCGGGGCGCCTGGGCGATGCCGTCGTCGAGCAGACCCCTCCGCCGGCCGTCCGAGACCGTCTGCTCGCCGCGATCGGTGACCTCCCGCAGGAAGCGAACCGGGACGCTCCCGAGCCTGCGCAGTCCGCACCGCCCACCCGTAGGTGGCGGCGCATCGCCTTCGCGCTCGCCGCCTCGCTCGCGCTGCTCGTCGGCATCGGTTGGGGCGCCGGCACCCTCATCGACCGGTTGGCGGCAGACCCCGCCATGACCGCCCTGACGGCGATCGAAGCCTCCGATGACGCGCGAGAAGCGACCGTCGACATGGGAGACGGTGAGGCGACCCTGCACTGGTCGGAGTCCGTGGGCGACGCCGTCCTCGTCACGGACGGGCTGCCCGTGCTCCGCGACGATCAGACGTTCGAACTGTGGTTCGTCCGCGACGGTGCCGCGATTTCCGCGGGTACGTTCGCGGCGCGGGACGGTGCGGCGACCGCGCTGCTGGAGGGCGAGATGCACGCCGGAGACCTCATCGCCGTCACGGTCGAGCCGGCCGGCGGTGCTCCCGACGGCGTCCCGACGAGCGATCCGATCATGGCGATCGAGACCGCCTGAGCGACCTGCGCAGACTGTCGGAACGCGCTGCCGAGCCTGCCTGAGCGCGCTGCGCTCCCGCATCCCTCTCGGATGGGGCATGCTGGATGGCGTCCCGCGACGAGGAGGAACCCGTGGACGAGACTCCGGCACGCCCGACGGAACCAGCGCCGTCGACCGAGGCGCTGCAGACCATCCAGCACCGCAACTGGACCCGCAACATCGCGATCGCGGTCGTGTCCGCGATCGTGCTGATCGGACTGGGATGGGGTGCGGGCATGATCGCGAATCAGTTCGCGACGCCCGAATCCGAGGTGGCGCTGGCCGAGATCCAGGCGGCATCGGATGCCAGGGAGCAGCCCGCCGAGACCCAGGGCGGCCCCGAGGGCACGGTGTACTGGTCCGAGTCGCTCGACCGGGCCGTGCTGACCGTGAAGGGGCTTCCGGAACTCGGCGACGGCGAGGAGTTCGCGGCCTGGTACTTCACGGAGGAGACGCCCCGCCAGGTCGGCGCCTTCAAGACCGCGTCAGGCGCCGAAGCGGGCTCCGCCACCGTCGAACTCGACGCCGTCTGGCAGGAGGGCGATGTGCTGCAGGTGACGACCGAGGCGTCCGCCGGCCTGTCGTCAGGTGCGCCCGAGGGGGAGGTGCTCATCTCGATCGACAGCGCGACCGGCGAGGACGAGCCCGCCGAGGAAGATACCCTGGACGGGTGAGCTCAGCATCCCGGGACTTCCACAAGCCGGTCCGGCGCCCGGGCGAGACGTTCGATCGGGCGTTCGCCGCAGAGGATCCCGCCGAGGTTTCGCGAGTCGCGCACGCGACGGCATCCGCCCTGCTCACGCGCGTTCGCACGGAGCCGTCGGATGACGTGCTCGAACGCCTGGTCGGCTTCACCGATGCCCACGGCATCGACACGATCGCCGAACTGTGGTCGCGATCCCCGGCGCGGTCGCTGCCGGGCGCGCTGTGGCGGCTGTACCTGCTGCAACTGATGATCCACGACGATGCACGTACCTCCGCCCTGCTGTACGAGCGGGGCAGGGACGCGGTCGCATCGGCCGATGACCTGGTAGCCGGCGCGCCGAATCCGGCGGGCCCGGACGAACTGGTGCAGCTGATCGACACGATCCTGCGGGGTGTCTTCGAGGGGGACTTCGCGGTCGCGCTGGATCGTGCGGCATCCTTCTGCCGTGTGCAGGCATCGGGCGCCGCCGACCTCGCCGACGACTACGACGACACCGAACCCGAGCGCGCGAGCGTGCTGACCACACGCGCCCTGCGGTTGTCGACCTACGCAGAAGACCTCTCGGCGTGCGCGGGCCTCTGGCGCCGCGACGCACTGGCCTGATCGGTCACCTGCGCGGGCTCGCTGCAATACTCGCGGCAAAGAAAGTGCCGGGCCGCAGAAACGCCTCTCGGCGCGAGGCCGCTCGCAGCGGCAGAAGTTGGAGCCCGGGGTTTGCTGCGGCCCGGCACGCTCAAGTCTAACGGAGCCCGCCGCGGCGGTATTCCCGGCGTAGGCTCTGCTCATGGCTTGGCGTTTCGCGCTCATGATCGATCCCGTGGCAGTCGAAGACGACCGCACCGACTTCGCCGACACCTTCACGGTGATCGACCCGTCCGCGCCCGCGTTGACCGTCGGAGAGCTCAGCACGCAGCGCGGCGACGGCATCTTCGAATCGATCGGCGTCGTCGACGGGCACCCGCAGGAGGTGCAGGCGCACCTTGAACGCCTCGCGCACTCCGCGAAACTGTGCGACCTGCCGACCCCGCACCTGGAGCAGTGGCGGCAGGCGGTCACCGACGCAGCCGCAGCATGCGGCGCCGGCGAGGCGGTCATCAAGCTCATCCTGAGTCGAGGCGTCGAGCATGGCCCCGCCCCGACGGCATGGGTCACGGCCGCTGAAGCGTCCGACTTCGCGGCTGCGCGGCGTGACGGCATCCGTGTCGTCACACTCGACCGCGGCTACGCGATCGACGTGCCCGCGAGGGCGCCGTGGCTGCTGCTGGGCGCGAAGACGCTCTCGTACGCCGTGAACATGGCAGCGATCCGCGAAGCGAAGTCTCGGGGCGCCGACGATGCGGTCTTCGTCTCGAGCGACGGGTTCGTGCTCGAGGCGCCGACGGCGTCGCTCATCCTGCGGCGCGGCGACACGTTCGTCACGCCGGCGCCGAACGGCGGCATCTTGCACGGCACGACGCAGTTGAGTCTGTTCGACCACCTCGAGTCGCGCGGCTTCGAGGTGGCGTACGATACGATTCCGGCATCCGACCTGTCTGCGGTCGACGGAGCCTGGCTCGTCTCGTCCGTCCGCCTGGCGGCGCCGGTCGTCGCGATCGACGCGAACGAGATCCCGATGGATGCCGCGTTCACCGCTTCGCTCAACGACTACCTGCTGAGTCCGCGCGACTGACTCGAACGAGACGACGGACCTGTCGCCCGCCGTGCACAACTGCGGGGATCTTCGGCGGCACGCCGGATACCCGGCCGCCGCCGCGGGGTGTCAGCCAGAATCCCCGCAGTTGTGCACGCGCGGGACGTGGCGTGGATGCGAGCGAGCGCCGTGCGGTCAGTCTTGGAGTGCGGCGAGGATGGCTGCTTCGACCGCGGGCCAGTCGTGCAGGACCAGGGCGTAGTCGATCAGCGCGTCGACGCAGCCGACACCGAACACGTCGACCTGTGTGCGCACCGTGAGGCCGTATCGGCGCAGCCGCCAGCGCAGAAGGGATTCGAGTCCGCTGTCCGCATCGTCTCTCGCGAACCCGATGGCGTCGCGACCCTCCTCGTTGACGTGGTGCTCGAGCCATCGGCGCGCCGCGGTCGTCAGCATCCCCTGGCGCAGCGCTGACTCCAGGGCGACGAAGAACGCTTCCACGCCATCGCAGACCAGAATCTGCCGAAGCACCCGTGGTACGTCCGGCTGGGTGAGACGCGGCAGGTCGGATGCATCCCAGTGCTCGACGCATCGGCATCCAGGATGCGCGTATCGGTACCCTCCGCCGCGCATCCAGACGTGCGTACGCTCATCGCCGAGCACCCACAGGCCGAGATGGCGCGCGGCGGACGTGCACGCGAGCACGCCTCCGTGCATCGCGGCAGCACGCAGGTCTTCGCACGCGCCTTCAGCGACATAGACGCCGCGCCGCGCCCTGACGAGGCTCCCCGCGGCGAGTTCGTCAGCCAGGCGGCGGCGTGACAATCCGGATGCACGCAGCGGGCCGATCTGTCGTGGCTGCCGCGGCAGGAAGACATTGTGCTCGCGCTGCCCGAGGGGGGCGCGGGCGTGGTGGTGCTGTACGAGGACGGGCACCTGCTCGAGTTCGCCGCCGCGCACCCCGCAGAGCTCGAGAGGGCGCTCGCGGGACTCACCACCGTGACCGTCGACGACGAGGCGGGCACTGTTGCGACGCTGATTGACGAGTCGCAGGCGCGGGCCGCCGCGAGTATCGCGATCGACCCGGCGCTCGAGGCGGGCCTCGCGCTCATCAAGCTGCGCATCGGTGTGGGTCGCGACCGCCGCGGCGAGGTGGTCAGCGGCGGACTGTTCGTGCGCACCTGGGCGCTGCAGCACCTGGTGCGGGCGTTGCGCGGTCGGCTGCTCGACCCCGATGAGCCGCTGCGCGACATCCTCGAGCCGACTCGGCGCCTCGAGCGCGTGCTGCCGGGGCCGGCGGCGGCGCTCGCCGAGGCGGTCGCGCAGCCGGTCGAGCCAGCGGCGCGAGCCCTGTTCGCGCTGATGCGCCGCGAGCTTGAGCCGGGCTGGCCCGAGTTTCCGAGCAGGGCCGCTGACGTCATCGCCGCCCGCTTCGGGTGGTGAGGGGAGAGCGCCGCGGCCCGGGGCAGGTCGCGGCGCTCTCGCGCTCGGCTAGTTGGTCGTAGTCGGCTGCTTGTCGCCCGCGGGGGCGCCGTCGCCGTCGTCGGCTGCCGCGGCCCGCGCCCGGGCCTTTGCCTCGCGACCGCGTCGTCCCCACACCGGCTCGGCACTCGCAAGCTCCTCCGGGGTCGCCTGGCGGAACGGCGGGGCACCTTCGAGCTCGATCGCGTGGCGCTCCTGCCCGCGGGTGGCCCGCAGGCTCGCGACGATCGACACGGTGATGATGACGGCAACGACCGCGAGCGACACCGAGGTCGGGATCTTGTAGACGTCGAGCAGCAGCATCTTAATGCCGACCCAGATGAGCACGAACGCGAGGCCCAGCTTCAGGTAGGTGAAGCGGTGAATCAGGTCGGCGAGCAGGAAGTACATGGCGCGCAGGCCGAGGATCGCGAAGGCGTTGGCCGTGAACACGATGAACGGTTCGCTGGTCACACCGAAGATGGCGGGAATCGAGTCGACGGCGAAGATGATGTCGGTGATCTCGACGAGCACGAGCACCGCCAGCAGCGGGGTGGCGACGATGATGCCGGCGCGGCGGATGAGGAACTTCTGCCCGTGGTACGCGTCAGTCATCGGCACGAAGCGGCGGAAGGTCTTCAGCACCTTCGAGTTCTCGACGTCGATGTGCTCGTTGCGGGTGCGGATCATCCGGTAGCCCGTGTAGAGCAGGAACGCGGCGAACAGGTAGAGAATCCACGAGAACTGGTCGATCAGCACGGCGCCGGCGGCGATGAAGATGCCGCGAAAGACGAGCGCGCCGAGCACGCCGAGAAACAGCACGCGGTGCTGCAGCTCGCGCGGCACGGCGAAGAAGCTGAAAATGATCGCCCAGACGAAGACGTTGTCGACGGCGAGCGACTTCTCGATGAGGTAGCCGGCGTAATACTGCTGGCCGATCTCGGCGCCGTAGGTCGCCCACAGCCACGCGCCGAAGCCGACGCCGAGCGCGACCCAGACGGCCGACCAGGCGGCGGCCTCCTTCACGCTGATGACGTGCGCCTTGCGGTGCGCGACGAGGTCGATGGCGAGCATCACGAGGATGCCGCTGATCACGGCGAGCCAGAGCCACAGAGGTGCGTCCATGGGGGATCTCCTGATTGGTCGAAATCAGGAGGTCTCTCCCAGACCGGCCTTTGGCCGATCCCGCGTCACCGGAGCCGATGGCGGCTCGTCATGACGATGACGCGCGGGTGTGGGGGTACTCCCCTCCGTGAATGAGTGAAACAGATCTCATACGTTCCGCACAAATCGAATTGAGGATACGCGCGGAGATTCCCAGCTACGCGCCTGCGAAAGCCGACGGGCGTGCACAACTCCGGGGATTCTCGATGACACGCCATGGATGCCGGCCACCTTCCGGCGCGTCGACCAAAATCCCCGCAGCTGTGCTCGCACGAGAAGCGCCAGAAGCGGGAGGGGCGAGAGGGGCGAGAGGGGCGGCGCTCGTTCGAACTCAGCCGAAGCGGCCGGAGACGTAGTCTTCGGTGGCCCGCACCGACGGGGTCGTGAAGATCGTCTTCGTGTCGTCGAACTCGATGAGCTTGCCGGGCTTTCCGGTGCCGGCGATGTTGAAGAAGGCCGTGCGGTCGGACACGCGCGATGCCTGCTGCATGTTGTGGGTCACGATGACGATCGTGTAGTCCTGCTTCAGCTCTTCGATCAGCTCTTCGATCGCGTACGTCGAGATCGGGTCGAGGGCCGAGCAGGGCTCATCCATCAGCAACACCTGCGGCGAGACCGCGATCGCACGCGCGATGCACAGGCGCTGCTGCTGCCCGCCCGAGAGTCCGGAGCCGGGCTTGTCGAGACGGTCCTTGACCTCGTTCCACAGGTTCGCGCCTCGCAGTGAACGCTCGACCAGCGCATCGGCATCGGACTTGGAGATCTTCTTGTTGTTCAGGCGGACGCCGGCGAGCACGTTCTCCTTGATCGACATCGTCGGGAACGGATTGGGGCGCTGGAAGACCATGCCGACCTGACTGCGAACCAGCACGGGATCCACACCGGCGCCGTACAGGTTCTCGCCGTCGAGCAGTACCTCACCCTGCACGTACGCACCCGGAATCACCTCGTGCATGCGGTTCAGCGTGCGCAGGAAGGTCGACTTTCCGCAGCCGGACGGGCCGATGAACGCCGTCACGCTGCGGGGCTCGATCTGGAGCGAAACGCCTTCGACGGCGAGGAAGTCGCCGTAGTAGACGTGGAGGTCGTTGACTTCGATGCTCTTGGACATCTGGTGTTCCTTCGGGTTCTGCGGAAAGCGTTTGCGAGCCGGTTCAGCGGCCCGTCTTGGGGGCGAAGACCTTCGCGATGATTCTCGCGACGAGGTTCAGCACCATGACGATGAGGATGAGGACGAGTGCGCCGGCCCAGGCGCGGTCGACGTAGGCGGATGCGGGGATGCCCTGGTTCATGTACTGGGAGTAAACGAAAACGGGCAGTGAGGCCATGCGCCCCTCGAACAGGTTGTAGTTCATCGAGGTCGCGACACCTGCGGTGATCAGCAGGGGCGCCGTTTCGCCGATCACACGTGCGATCGAGAGCATGACGCCGGTCGTGATGCCGGCGATCGAGGTGGGCAACACGACCTTGGCGATGGTGCGCCACTTGGGGACGCCCAGTGCGTACGCCGCCTCGCGCAACTCGTTCGGGACCAGCCGCAGCATCTCTTCGGTGGACCGCACCACGACCGGGATCATGAGCACGGAGAGTGCCACTGCGCCCATGATGCCCATCCGGGCCCCCGGGCCGAAGAAGAGCGCGAACAGCGCGAACGCGAACAGTCCGGCAACGATAGAGGGGATGCCGGTCATGACGTCCACGAGGAACGTGATGCCCCGGGCGATGCGGTTGCCGTTGCCGTACTCGATCAGGTAGATCGCAGTGAAGATCCCGATCGGGATGGAGATGATGGCGGCTGCGAGGGTGATCAGCAGCGTGCCCGTGATGGCGTGGAGCGCGCCGCCGCCCTCGCCGACGACGTTGCGCATCGAGTGGGAGAAGAACTCCGCCGAGATACCGGCGACGCCGTTCGACACCACCGTGATGGCCACCGACACCAGCGGAACCATCGCGATCGCGAAGGCGATCGCGACGACACCGGTGACGAGCCGGTCAGTGGCCTTGCGGCCGCCCTCGACGATGCGTGAGATCACCGTGATCAGCACGAGGTAGAGCGCACCGGTCACAACGGCCCAGCCGCCGGGGTTGAACGCGGCACCCGCGGAGACCGCGACGAGCGCGAACAGCAGAGCCGAGACCACTGCGGAGCCGCCGAGGAGGGCCCACGGCGCCCAGCCGGGCAGGCGTCCGCTCGTCAGTCGCTGCGCCTGGCGCTTCGCCGAAGGCGAGGGAGCGATCGTGGCAGTCATCAGTTGGCTCCCGAGAATTCCTTGCGGCGGCTGACGATCCAGCGTGCGACCGCGTTTACCGCGAAGGTCACGACGAACAGGATGAGACCGGTCGCGATGAGGACGTTGATGTTGGTGCCGTACGCCTCAGGGAAGGTGAGGGCGATGTTGGCCGGGATCGTGCTCGGGTTCTCGGGCGTGAACAGGCGCAGTGTCACGACGCCGGTGGCCGACAGCACCATGGCGACTGCCATGGTCTCGCCGAGGGCGCGACCGAGGCCCAGCATCGATGCGGACACGATGCCGGAACGACCGAAGGGGAAGACGGCCATCCGGATCATTTCCCAGCGGGTCGCGCCCAGCGCAAGGGCTGCTTCTTCGTGGAGGCGCGGTGTCTGCAGGAAGATCTCGCGACAGATGGCGGTGATGATCGGAACGATCATGACCGCGAGGACCATCGCCGCCGTGAAGATGGTGCGGCCGGTCGAAGAGACGGGGCCCGCGAAGAGCGGGAACCAGCCGGCGTGCTCGACGAACCACGAGTAGACGGGCTGAACGGCAGGGGCAAGCACGAGAATGCCCCACAGACCGAAGACGACCGACGGGACCGCTGCAAGCAGGTCGACGATGTAGCCGAGGCCCTGGGCGAGCCGGCGCGGCGCGTAGTGCGAGATGAACAGCGCGACGCTCACGGAGAGCGGCACCGCCATCAGCAGCGCGAGGAACGACGCCCAGATCGTGCCGAACGCGAGAGGCCACACGTAGTCCCAGAAGTTGGACGACAGCAGCGATGCGGTCTCACTCGTCGCACCCAGGCCAGGAATGGACTGGACGACCAGGAAGATGGCGACGGCGGCGAGCGTCACGAGGATCATGGTCCCGGCCGCCAGCGCGGTACCGGAGAACCACTTGTCCCCCAGGCGCTGTGGGGGCTTGGCGGCCTGCTCGGCCTTCGGGGCCGACGTGGTCGTGGTGGTCATGCGTCCCTGATTTCGTGTGGATGATGCAGAGGCCGCCCGGCGCGACTCGAGGGTCGCGCCGGGCGGCGTGGGGTCACTCTGCGACGATGAGCTCGATCGCGGCGTTGACCTTCTCGCGCAGCGTGTCCGAGATCGGCGCGTTGCCGGCCGCGGCGGCGGCGGCGTCCTGGCCTTCGGCGCTGGCGATGTACTCGAGGTAGCCCTTGACGATGGGGGCAACCGATGCGTCCTGGTACTCCTCGCAGGCGATCATGTAGCTCACGAGGACGATGGGGTAGACGCCGGACTCGGTCGAGGTGCGGTCGAGCTCGATGGCGAGGTCACCCTCGCCGCGGCCCTCTTCGAATGCCGAGGCGTCCACGATCGCCGCTGCGGCCTCGGGCGAGTACGACACGAACTCCTCACCGACCTGGATGGCGGCGGTCGACAGGCCCTCCTCGGCGGCGCGCGACGCGTCGGCGTAGCCGATCGTGCCGTTGCCACCGGAGACGGCCGAGACGACCCCCGACGTGCCCTGTGCAGCCTCGCCGCTGGAGAACGGCCAGACGCCGTCGGGCTCACTCGTCCATGCGTCAGGCGCTGCCTGGAACAGGTAGTCGGTGAAGTTCTCGGTGGTGCCGGAGTCGTCGGCGCGGTGGACCGGGTTCACGGCCAGGTCCGGCAGCTCGACGCCCTCGTTCAGCGCGGCGATCGCCGGGTCGTTCCAGTTGGCGATCTCGCCGGCGAACAGCTTCGCGAGCGTGTCGGCGTCGAGGTTGAGCGAGTCGACGCCCTCGATGTTGAAGATGACCGCGATCGGCGAGATGTAGGTCGGCAGCTCGATGATGCCCGAGCCCTCGACGCAGCCGGCGAACCCGGCCTCGAGCTCTTCGGTCTTGAAGGCGCGGTCAGAGCCCGCGAAGGCGACGGCACCGGCCTGGAAGGACTCGCGGCCCGCGCCGGAGCCGGCCGGGTCGTAGGCGATGGTGACGCCGGAGTTGGCGGTCTGGAAGCCGGCAGTCCATGCCTGCACGGCCACTTCCTGCGACGAGGCGCCGGAGCCGGCGATCTCACCGGACAGCGTCTCGGTCGTGTCCGTGGCGGGGTCGGTGTTCGTGTTGCCGGTGGGCTCATTCGCGGCGCAAGCGGTGAGGGCGAGCGCAGCGACGGCGGTGACAGCGCCCAACTGGGCGATGCGGGTGAGCTTCACGTGAATTCCTTCGGGTGTCAGGGTCATGCCCTTGGTGCAGGGCTCGCCATGACGGTAGACATCGACTCTTACCAGAGTGCGCTGTCCGGGTGAACGGAAGGTGAACGGCTTCGATCCCGCTGGGGCGGCGTTGATCGGTCAGATCTTGGGTTCGTGGGTCTCGATCGACACGATCCCCGAACCGGGGTTGGTGGCCGACAGGTGCACCACAGAGAAGGCGCCGACGGGCAGGGCGGACGCGCTGCCGAGGTATGACCCGCGCATCGTGCCGGTGGCGAGCGCCAGCTCGGCGAGGATGTCGGGCAGCACCGGTCCGTGGCTGCACAGCACGGCGGGTTTGCGTGCCCGCACGCGCTTGCCGACGATGGCGCGCACGTCGCCGTCGCCTGCCTCCCACGCGTCCTGGCCCAGGTGTGGCGTGCGGGTGAGGCTGCGCCCCTGCGCCGCCGCGAACGGGGTGACGGTGGTGACGCATCGGACGGCGTCGCTCGTGATGATCTTTCGCACCCCGAACGCCTGCAGTGGGCCGACGAGTGCGGCGGCCTGCTTCGTGCCGCGCCCGGTGAGGGGGCGCGCGGCGTCTTCGCCGTCCCAGTCCTCGCGCGCGGTCGCTTTGGCGTGCCGCAGGACGACGATGGGGAACGTCTCGAGCACACCGTCGTCGACGAGGCGCAGGAACGCGTCGAGGATCTCGACGTCCACCGGATAGCTCAACTGCGCGCGTGCCTTCTTGGCGGTCATCCACTCCAGCGCCGCGATCTCTTTGTTGGGCACGAACGCCGACGCGCGGATCGCATCGTCGGTCGCTTCGACGGCCCAGTAGTGGACGATCTTCTGCTTCTTGCCCGGCAGACGATACCGCGAGACGCCCACCGGCACGCCCAGCGCGCCCCGGATGCCGGTCTCTTCGAAGATCTCCCGCACGGCCGTCTCGGCGAGCGTCTCACCCGGGTCGACCTTTCCCTTGGGCAGGGTGACGTCGGCATAGGCGGTGCGGTGGATGGCGAGGATGTGCAGCTTTCCCTCGACCATGCGCCAGACGACGCCGCCCGCGGCGTAGACGGCGGTGTCGGTCATCGCACCGCCCGCGCCCGACGGCGCCGCTGCACCGCGTTCATCGTCTTCTCCTGGATGTCGACGAGTGCCTTGCCTGCGGCATCCGTGCTGTGACGGGTCCACTCGCCCTCGGCGCCGAGGCGCCATGAACTCGTGTCGTCGCTCATCGCGAGGTCGAAGAGGTCCAGCAGTTCCTTTTTGTGCACGGGATCGCTCACGCGCACCAGTGCTTCGACGCGGCGGTCGAGGTTGCGGTGCATCATGTCGGCGCTGCCGATGTAGACGTTGGCGTCCTCGTCGGCTCCGAACGCGAAGATGCGCGAGTGCTCGAGGTAGCGCCCGAGAATGGAACGCACCGTGATGTTCTCGCTCACCCCGGGGATGCCGGTCTTCAGTGAGCAGATACCGCGCACCCACACGTCGACCCGGACGCCCGCCTGGCTGGCACGGTACAGCGCATCGATGATCTGCTCGTCGACCATCGAGTTGACCTTGATGCGGATGTGGGCCGGCTTTCCGTCGAGTGCGTGGCGACGCTCGGCGTCGATGTGGCGCAGCAGTCCCTTGCGCAGGTGCAGTGGCGCGACGAGCAGGCGCTTGAACTTCTTCTCGATCGCGTAGCCGCTCAGTTCGTTGAACAGACGGGTGAGGTCGCGCCCAACCTGCTCGTCGGCGGTGAACAGGCCGAAGTCCTCGTAGAGACGGCTGGTCTTGGGGTTGTAGTTGCCGGTGCCGATGTGGCTGTAGCTGCGAAGCATGCCGTCTTCTTCGCGGATCACGTGGAGCAGCTTGCAGTGGGTCTTCAGGCCCACGAGGCCGTACACGACGTGCACACCCGCCTTTTCGAGCTTGCGCGCCCACACGATGTTGGCTGCTTCGTCGAACCGGGCTTTCACCTCGACGAGGGCGAGCACCTGCTTGCCCTTCTCGGCCGCGTCGATGAGCGCTTGCACGATGGGGCTGTCACCGGAGGTGCGGTAGAGGGTCTGCTTGATGGCGAGCACGTGCGGGTCGTTCGCGGCCTGCTCGAGGAACGCCACGACGCTCGTGGTGAACGACTCGTACGGGTGGTGCACGAGCACGTCGTGCTTGCGGATCGCCGCGAACAGGTCGGCGCGACCGTTCTGCTCGGCGGGCTGGAACGCCGGCGCGGTCGACGGCACGTGCGCCGGGTAGTGCAGCTCGGGGCGGTCGATGCGGGCGAGGTCGAACAGGCCGCGCAGGTCGAGCGGGCCGGGGAGGCGGTAGACCTCCTGCTCGGTGATGTCGAGCTCGTCGATGAGCAGCTCGAGCGTCACGTCGTCCATGTCCTCGGTGACCTCGAGGCGGATCGGCGGGCCGAACCGTCGCCGCAGCAGCTCTGCTTCGAGGGCCTGGATGAGGTTCTCGGTCTCGTCCTCCTCGATCACGACGTCCTCGTTGCGGGTGAGCCGGAACGCGTGGTGCTCGAGGATCTCCATGCCGGGGAACAGGTCGCCGAGGTGGTTCGCGATGAGGTATTCCAGCGGCAGGTAACGCGACCGCGCGGCGCCGCCGGGCACCTCGACGAAGCGGGGGAGCATGGGCGGCACTTTGAGGCGGGCGAATTCCTGCCGGCCCGTCTTGGCGTTGCGGATGCGGATCGCGAGGTTCAGCGACAGCCCCGAGATGTAGGGGAAGGGGTGCGCCGGGTCGACCGCGAGCGGCATGAGCACCGGGAACACCTGCGCCTGGAAGTAGTCGTACAGGTCGCTGCGTTCGTCGTCGCTGAGATCGTCCCAGCCGACGACTTCGATGCCGGATTCGGTCATGGCGGGCTTCACCTGGTCAGCCCAGGCGCGCGCGTGACGAAGCTGCAGGCGATGCGCCTCGGTGGAGATGTCGCCGAGGACGTCCAGCGGTGCACGCCCGACGTTCGTGGGGACGGCGAGCCCGGTCACGATGCGACGCTTGAGGCCCGCGACGCGCACCATGAAGAACTCGTCGAGGTTGCTCGCGAAGATGGCCAGGAAGTTGGCCCGCTCGAGCACCGGAAGCGTCTCGTCCTCGGCGAGCTCGAGCACACGCTGGTTGAAGGCGAGCCAGCTCAGCTCGCGATCCTGGTAGCGGTGTTCGGGAAGCTGGGCGTCGGGCGCTTCGACGGCTTCATCGAAGTCGTCGTCGTCCGCGTCGCCCAGACCGGAGTCGATGACATCGGTATCGATCATCCCCTCATCATTGCAGGGTGAGGTGACGAGTGTGTGAACGCGGTCAGGACTGCGACGACGGTGCCGGCGCGCCCTGCGGCTCGGGTACCTGGTCGTCCTCGTACACGTTGAAGCGATAGCCGACGTTGCGCACCGTGCCGATGAGCTGTTCGAGGTCGCCGAGTTTCGCCCGCAGGCGTCGCACGTGCACGTCGACGGTGCGGGTGCCGCCGAAGTAGTCGTAGCCCCATACTTCGCTCAGCAGCTGTTCGCGCGTGAACACCCGGGAGGGGTGGGTCGCGAAGAAATGCAGCAGCTGGAACTCCTTGTAGGTGAGGTCGAGGGGCTTGCCGTGCACTTTCGCTGAGTACGACGATTCGTCGATCGTGATGCCCGAGGTCTGAATGCGGGTCGAGACCTGCTCCGCGTTCTGACGGCCGATCGCGAGACGGATGCGGGCGTCGACCTCTGCGGGCCCGGCGCCGACGAGGATGACATCGTCGATGCCCCAGTCGGTCGAGACCGCCGTGAGCCCGCCCTCGGTGACGACGAGGACGAGCGGGGCATCGAGTCCGGTCGTGTTGAGGATCTTGCACAGCGACTTCGCGCCGACCAGGTCGGTGCGGGCGTCGAGGAAGATGACGTCGGCGTTGGGGGCGTTGACCAGTTGCGCGGGCTCTGCGGGAATCTGGCGCACACGGTGGCTCAGCAGCTCCAGCGCAGGCAGAACGGAGTCGCCGCTGGGAGCGGAACTGAGAACGAGGAGCTGCGCCAAAGGGGGATCCCTCCACGGGATGGCCGAACGTGCCCCTATCCTAGGCCGTCGCCGACGGCCTGCTTCGCGCGGCGGGCGCTCGCTTACGTCACAATGGAGGCATGGCCCTGCCCGAACTCGCTCCGCGCAACACCTTCATCGGTGTCGTCGTCGTCTGGGTCGCAGCCGCTGTGCTCGCGCTGGTGATCGGCATGGTCGCGCCCGCCGACTGGCGCGCCGCCTGGATGCCGCTCGGGTTGGGTGCGTGCTTCTTCCTCGCCTTCGGCATCCAGCTGTCCTACGGCACGTCGCAGGGATTCATCCAGCGCGTCGCAGCGAGCGTGCTCGGCGCGATCGCCGTGATGGGGTTCATCGGCATCGGCTTCGGGCTGGCCACGCTGTTCCCGGCCTGATCGGCGAGGTCTGGGCCGCGGGGTGCCGCGGGCGGCGTAGAGTGGGGGGCATGGACCTGTTCGCGCTCGAACTCTTCTTCGTTGGGCTCCTCGGCCTCGCGTCGCTGGCGATCCTCTTCGTCTCCGGCGTGGTGATCAAGAACCTCTACCGCGGCCAGCGCTGAGCACCGTGATCGAGATTCCGACCGATCTGCCGGCGGACCTCGTTCCGCTGTCATGGCTGCTGGGCGTCTGGGAGGGCACCGGGGTCATCGACTACGAGGCCAGTGGTCACCATTTCACGGGCGAGTTCGCGCATCGTGTGAGCTTCAGTCACGACGGCGGTGACTTCCTGAACTATTCCGCCGGCGCCTGGCTGCTCGGCGACGGCGAGGCCCGAACGCCTCTCGTGGCCGAGACTGGCTTCTGGCGGCTGGCGCGGCCGTCCGCCGACCACGACCCGGGTCCCGGCCTGTTGCCGGCGATGGTCGAGGCCTCGGCGCCGCGCACGGCCGACGATGTCGAGACACTGCGCAACGCCGACGGCGGGTTCGATATCGAGGTCTCGCTCGTGCACTCCGACGGCGTGAGCGAGTTGTACCTCGGTCAGGTAAAGGGCCCGCGCATCGACCTCGCCACCGATGCGGTCGTCCGCACCGCCGGTGCCAAGCACTACGCAGCGGCGACGCGGTTGTTCGGGCTGGTCGACGCGCACCTGTTGTGGGCGTGGGACATCGCGGCGCTCGGCGGCGAGCTCGCGTCGCACGCGTCTGCGCGCTTGGCCCGGGCGGAGTGAGCATCGTGGCAGACGCGTTCGTCGCGCTCCCCGGCGCTGTCTTCGATGAGGTGGGGCTCGTCCACCTCGGTTCGCCGATGCGTGAGCAGCGCGCCCTTGCCGCAGGCACCGCCGTCGCGCCGCTGTCCGACCGACGCGTGCTGACGGTGGCCGGTGAAGACCGGTTGACGTGGCTCGACTCGATCACGTCGCAGGCCGTCGCGCGGCTGCAGCCGGGTGAGAGTTCGGAATTGCTCGTCCTCGATCCGCACGGTCACGTCGAGCACGCCGCGGCCGTCGTCGACGACGGCACCCGCACGTGGCTCATCGTCGATGAGACGGACGCCGAGGGCCTGCTGACCTTCCTCACCCGCATGCGGTTCCGACTTCGCGTCGACCCGCAGGACGTGTCGGCGGCTCATCGCGTGATCGGCGGAACGGCCGACGCGACCGCATCACTCGACGCGGTCGCCGTGTGGCAGGATCCATGGCCCGCGGTGCGCACCGGAGGGTGGGGTTACGCCGCCACCGACCCGCACCCGGGTGCCGAGCGCGACTGGTCGGAGGCGGTGATCACGGCATCCGCGTATGAGGTGCTCGCCGCGTCACGAGCGCCTGAGTCGATCGCCGGGCGCCTCGCGGCCGACGCGCTGCGGATCGCGGCATGGCGTCCGCGCGTCGCCGCTGAAGCAGACGAACGGACGCTGCCGCACGAGGTTGACTGGCTGCGAACGGCCATCCACCTCGAGAAGGGGTGCTACCGGGGGCAGGAGACGGTCGCCAAGGTGCACAACCTCGGCCACCCGCCCCGTCGCCTTGCCGCGCTGCACCTCGACGGCAGTGATGCTGAGCTTCCGTCGCCGGGTGCAGAAGTCCGCCGCGACGGCGAAGCCGTCGGCGCCATCACCTCGGTGGCGCGCCATTTCGAAGAGGGGCCGATCGCGCTTGCACTGCTCAAGCGCACCGTGCCGGTCGACGCCGCGCTGACGGTTGCCCTGGACGGCGAGGGTGAGGTCGCCGCCGCCCAAGAGCAGATCGTGCCGCCTGACGCCGGCCGGACGGCATCGATCCCACGGATGCCGCGACTCTCACGCCGCCGGTGAGCATGAGCGAGGTGCCGCCCACGGCGCCGGTTCCGACGGGATGGCGTTCCCGGTTCGACCTCGCCGCGCGCCTGCACCGCGTGCGCGACTCGCTGCCTGCGATCGCGCAATTGGTCGTCGCCGCGACGCTCGCCTACCTCATCGCCCACATCGGCCTCGGTCACGAGGCGCCGCTGCTGGCAGCGACCGTGACGATCTCCAGTCTCGGGCTCGCGCGTGATGCCCGTCCGCTGCGGGTGCTCGAGACGGTCGTCGGCATGGTCGTCGGCATCCTCGTCGCAGAGCTGCTGCTGGTGCTGCTCGGCGCGGGATGGTGGCAACTCGGCGTCGCGCTGGCGGCGACGCTGCTCGTCGCTCGCGTGCTGTCGTCGCAGTCGGGATTCGCGATCGCGGCGGCCATCCAGTCGCTCATCGTGATGGTCCTGCCCGCCAGCGCGCCGGGGCTGCGTCTGGTCGACGGCGCGATCGGCGGCGTCGTCGCGCTCGTCGTCACGGCCCTCATCCCGCGCAGTCCGCTGCGACGGGCCGTCGCCGACGGTGAAGCGCTGTTCACGGGCCTCGACAACGCGATGGGCACCGTCGCGCAGGCGCTGCTGCGCGGTGACCGTGTGCGCGCCGAACGGGCGCTCGAGAAGGCCCGCGCGCTGCAGGCGCCGCTGGACCAGTGGCGCGGATCGGTCGAAGCCGGTGCGGCGATCGCCCGCATCTCACCGTTCCTCCGGCGGCAGCGCTCAGAGCTGGCCCGGCAGCAGCGCATGCTCACGCACGCCGACTTCGCGACCCGCAATCTCCGCGTCATCGCCCGTCGCTGCGTCTACCTCATCGGCGACGGCGAACACCGACCGGTGGCTGCGGACCTCCTCATCCAGTTGCGCGTCGGGACGGCGCTGCTCGGCGGATCGCTCGCCGACATCTCGCTGCAGCCTGCGGCTCGAGAGGCGATCCGGGCCGTCGCGGCACGACTCGACCCCGAGATCGGCGCGGGCTCGGGCGACCAGAACCTCGTCGCCGCCCTCCGTCCGCTCGCGGTCGACCTGCTGGTCGCGACGGGCATGGAGCCCGCCGACGCCCGCGGCATCCTGCCGTCGTTGTGACCTCGCCGCTGTGCGGTGCCGATCAGTCCGGGCGGACGGCATCCCATGGCACGGTGACTTCACCCAGCCGCCAGCGGGACCGCCCCGACACCGGCCACCCCGCCGATGCAAGGGCATCGAGGGCGGTGCGCCACCGCTGGACCGGTCCGAAGGCGGAGGCAGCGACCGCGCGGGTCCATTCAGCATCGAGCGCGCTCAAGAAGGCGTGGACGCGTTCGCCGTGGACGTTGTGATGGATGAGCGCCTTCGGCAGTCGCTCGGCCGCGATCGCGGGGGCGTCCAGGCCGGTCAACCGCAGTGAGACGGTGAGCGTGCGCGGTGCCGCATCGGCGCCCACCTCGATCCAGGTGCAGATGCGACCGAGCTCATCGCACGTGCCCTCGACGAGCATGCCGCCGGGCTGCAGTCTCGACGTCATGCGGCGCCACGCCCCTGCGACGTCCGCCTCGTCGTACTGCCGCAGCACGTTGAAGGCGCGGATGACCGCCGGCGCACGGTCGCTCGGCACCTCGAAGCCGCCCCGGGCGAACCGCACCCGGGCGTCTGTGGCGAAGTCGGTGAGGCCCTCGCGCACCAGCCGGAGCTGCTGCCTGGCGCGCTCGACCCGCTCGGGGTCGATCTCCAACCCGAGCACCTCGACATCGGGCCTGCTCCGCCGCAGCCGGGCCTCGAGTTCGAGGGCGGTCACCCCGCTCGCGCCGTATCCGAGGTCGACGACGAGCGGGTCATCGGTGCGACGCAGCACAGGATGCCGTGCGATCCACCGATCGATGCGCCGCAGCCGGTTGGTGCCGGTCGTGCCGCGCGTGATCTGCCCGACCGGTCCTGGCGTCATGAGCCCATGATGCCAGGGGTGACGTCGATAGGATGGCGGCATGAGTGCCCCCTACACGCTGATTCTCCTCCGCCACGGGCAGAGCGAGTGGAACAAGACCAACCAGTTCACCGGATGGGTGGACGTGCGCCTGACCGAGCAGGGCCGGTCCGAGGCACAGCGCGGAGGTGAGCTGCTCAAGGAATCGGGCATCCTGCCCGACGTGCTGCACACGTCGGTGCTCAGCCGCGCGATCCAGACTGCGAACATCGCGCTCGACGCCGCCGACCGCCTCTGGATCCCCGTCAAGCGCTCATGGCGCCTCAACGAGCGCCACTACGGTGCGCTGCAGGGCAAGGACAAGGCGCAGACGCTCGAGGAATTCGGCGAGGAGCAGTTCATGCTGTGGCGTCGCTCGTTCGACGTGCCGCCCCCGCCGCTGCCGGCCGACGCCGAGTTCAGCCAGGTCGGCGACCCCCGCTACGCCGGGATCGACGGCGAGGTGCCCGCGACCGAGTCGCTCAAGATCGTGATCGACCGGATGCTGCCCTACTGGGAGTCCGACATCAAGCCCGACCTCGCCGCCGGCAAGACGGTGCTCGTCACGGCCCACGGCAACTCGCTGCGCGGCCTCGTCAAGCACCTCGAAGGCATCAGCGACGCCGACATCGCAGAGCTGAACATCCCCACCGGCATCCCGCTCGTATACAAGCTGGATGCGGACTTCGCGCCGATCGGCGCCGGCGAGTACCTCGATCCGGCAGCGGCCGCGGCGGGTGCCGCCGCCGTCGCCAACCAGGGCAAGCACTGACACGCACGACAAAGCAGCGGGCCCGGATGCCGATCGGCATCCGGGCTCGCTGCTCGTTGCGGCCGGTGTCAGCGCGCGTCGGCGTCGACGACGGTGATCGCGTCGGTGTCGGGCGTCCAGTCGCCGGTCGCGAGGTAGGCGACCTTCTTGGCCACCGACACGGCGTGGTCGGCGAAGCGCTCGAGGTAGCGGCTGGCGAGCGTCGCGTCGACGGTTGCGGCGGCCTCGCCCTTCCAGTTGTCGCTGAGGACCTTCTCGAAGACCGAGATGTGCTTGTCGTCGAGTTCGTCGTCGAGGTTGCGCAGCGTCTCGACGAGCGCGAGGTTCTCAGTGCGCAGCAGTTCGCTGAGCGTGCGAGCCACCTCGACGTCGAGCTCGCCCATCGTTGTGAAGGTGTTCTTGAGTCCCTTGGGGATGGCCCGCTCGGGGAAGCGCATCCGCGTGAGCTGCGCGATGTGCTCGGCGATGTCGCCCATGCGCTCGAGCGACGTGCTCACGCGGAGGGCGGCGACGACGATGCGCAGGTCGCGGGCGACCGGCTGCTGGCGGGCGAGGATCTCGATGGCGAGTTCGTCGAGTTCGACAGCCTTGACGTCGATGATCTGGTCGGCTTCGATGACCTCTTCGGCCAGGCCGACGTCACTGGTCGCGAACGAGCGTGTGGCCTTGTCGATGGCGACCGTCACGAGGTCGGCGATCTCGACCAGACGTGAACGCACGTCCTCGAGCGACTGGTGGAACACTTCGCGCATGGATGGTCCTAACTTGTCTCGTCCCGGGGCGCGCGGCACTGTCCGCGCGCGGCCTCCGAGATCATCCCCCTCGAAGGTTAACGAACGGTGCCGCATCGGTGAACATCGGGCGGTGATCGGCCGTACGGGGCCGAACCGGTCGTTTCGAAGGTCGTCACCCACCGTACGCTGAGAGCCATGGAACCGACGCTGCTGGCGCTGCTGGCGCTCACGCTTGGCGTGGTGATCGGAGCGGCCGTCGTCGGACTCGTGATGATCGCCCTGCGTGCGCGCGACCGCGTGCATGAGGAGTCGTCGCTGGACGTGCCCGACGGTGCTGCCGCCGTTCTCCTGGGCATGGACGACGCCGCAGTCGTCGTGGACGGATCCTTCAAGGTGGTCGCGGCTTCGGGGCCGGCGGCGGCATTCGGCATGACGGAGGGTGAGACCCTCGTCGGCGACGAACTACGGGCGCTGGTGCGGGCGGCGCGAGG
Organism: Microbacterium sp. bgisy189; assembly: GCF_965345345.1. Taxonomy (GTDB): domain Bacteria; phylum Actinomycetota; class Actinomycetes; order Actinomycetales; family Microbacteriaceae; genus Microbacterium. The sequence goes on from NZ_CBDRMZ010000001.1 coordinate 300,714, forward strand.
GAGCGGGCGAGCCGAATCGGAGACCCTCCGCCTCACGCGCGGCACGCTCCCCGCAGATGATCGCCTCGTCACCGCTCGCGCCAACGTCATCACACCGCGACTGATCCTGCTGCTGCTGCGTGACATCACCGAGCGCGAGCGGGTGGAGGAGATGCGGCGTGACTTCGTGGCGAACACGAGCCACGAGCTGAAGACCCCCGTCGGCGCCATCACGCTGCTCGCCGAGGCGATCGAGATGGCGGCTGATGACGAGGCGCAGGTGCGCCATTTCGCCGGTCGCCTGTCGGCGGAGGCAGGGCGACTCGGTCAGCTCACGAGCCGCATCATGAACCTTTCGCGCCTGCAGTCGGCGCCCGAGCTGTCGGAGCTGCGCGACATCTCGGTCGACGAGCTCGTCGGCTCCGCGATCGAATCGCAGGCCGTCTCCGCCGAGGCGGCCGGCATCACGGTCGTCCGCGGTGGCACCAAGGGGCTGTTCGTGCGCGGCGACGCGCAGATTCTCACCGATGCGATCGCGAACCTCATCGCGAATGCGATCGCGTACTCGCCCGAGGGTGGTCAGGTCGGCATCGGCGTCAAAGACGGTGACGGCACCGTGGAGATCGCCGTGACTGATCGCGGCATCGGCATCCCGGAGGGCGACCAGCAACGCGTGTTCGAGCGGTTCTACCGGGCCGATCAGGCCCGCAGCCGTCGAACCGGCGGGACCGGGCTCGGGTTGTCGATCGTCAAGCACGCCGTCCAGCGTCACGGCGGTGAGGTTGTGCTGTGGTCCCGCCCCGGTCGTGGTTCCACGTTCACGGTCCGGTTGCCTGCCGTGCCGGCGCCGCCCTCGGCGGGGTCCACGAAGAAGAAGAAGAAATCCGCCCGGTCGAAGACTCGGGCGAAGGGAGAGAAGCAATGACCCGCGTGCTGATCGTCGAGGACGAGCCTGATCTGGCCGACCCGCTTGCGTACCTGCTGCGTCGCGAAGGGTTCGAGGTCGAGATCGCCGAGGACGGGCCCACCGCACTCGAGGCGTTCGCCGCGCACGGACCGGACATCGTGCTGCTCGACCTCATGCTCCCCGGTATGGCAGGCACCGAGGTGTGCCGCATCATCCGCACGACCTCGAAGGTGCCGATCATCATGCTCACGGCGAAGGACTCCGAGGTCGACATCGTCGTGGGACTCGAACTCGGTGCCGACGACTACGTGACCAAGCCGTACTCGTCGCGTGAGTTGCTCGCGCGGATGCGGTCGGTACTGCGCCGATCCGACGCCCCCGAGCTCGACGTCGAGGAGCGCGTGCTGGAGGGCGGCCGTGTCACGATCGACATCGACCGCCATACGGTCGCCGTCGACGGCGCAGAGATCTCGATGCCGTTGAAGGAGTTCGAACTGCTCGAGGTGCTGATGCGCAACGCGGGTCGCGTGCTGACCCGCGGCCAGCTGATCGATCGCGTGTGGGGGAGTGACTACTTCGGTGACACAAAGACGCTCGACGTGCACATCAAGCGCATACGATCGCGCATCGAGAAGAGCCCGAGCGAGCCGGTCATGCTGCTGACCGTACGCGGGCTCGGCTACCGCTTCGAGGGTTGAGCGCCCGCTCAGGCAGCGGGGACGAACTCGCTGAGGTACGGCAGCTTGCCGTCGAGCACCGGCACTGCGGTCTCGACGGCGGTGCCGTCGCCTGACTGGAATGACACGTCGACGCCGCCGCCGACCTCGGCGCCGAGTCCTTCGAACAGCAGCGGCGCGGCGCCGTCGACGCCGAGGCTCACGGTGCTGCGAGCGGGAACGTTGACCGTCTGCGTCTGACCGGCGACACCGACGATGAGCGTCTCGGACGTGTCGGTGTCATTGACGACGGCGGCGATGAAGTTGCCGACATCCCCGGTGGGGTCGGAGACGATCAGTGCGTTGCGCACCTTGAGCGGGCCCGACGAGTCGGCGACGTTGACGCCTTCGGCGGGAGAGTAGGGGATCGTGGTCGCCTGCGGCGAGATCATGGCGCATCCAGATGCGCCGAGCACGACGGCCAGTCCCAGGGCGAGCGAGGCGATGGCGCGCTTGTTCACGGATCCTCCAGATAAGTGCAGACGACGACGTGTCCATCCTAACGGGCGCGCGCGTGCGTGCGGGATGCGGTGGGCCCCTGCGCCGGAGAACCTTAGCGTATGTCGCCTGTGGTATTCTGGAGGTTGCCGAAAGGACATAACTGCATGCTTTTTGAGGTTGGCGAGACGGTCGTCTATCCGCACCACGGGGCCGCGACGATCATCGAGGTCAAGGACCGCATCATCAAGGGTGAGACGAAGAAGTATCTGAAGCTCAACGTCACCCAGGGCGACTTGGTCATCGAGGTTCCGGCAGAGAATGTCGATCTGGTCGGCGTTCGCGATGTCATCGGCAAGGACGGCCTTGAGAAGGTCTTCGATGTGTTGCGTGCTCCCTTCACCGAGGAGCCGACCAACTGGTCGCGCCGCTACAAGGCGAACCTCGAGAAGCTCGCTTCGGGCGATGTCATCAAGGTGAGCGAGGTCGTGCGCGACCTGTGGCGCCGTGACCAGGACCGCGGCCTGTCGGCCGGGGAGAAGCGCATGCTTGCAAAGGCACGCCAGATCCTCGTCTCCGAGATCGCGCTCGCGCTGAAGTCCGACGAGGAGCACGCGTCCTCCGTTCTGGACGACGTCCTCGCTTCCTGACCCGACCCGGAGGGCCGTGCGATCGGTAGCCTCGAACGCATGAGCATCATCGCCGCACCGCGCGTGGCCGTCATCGTCGTCGCGGCGGGATCCGGAACGCGTCTGGGCGCCGACATGCCGAAAGCGTTCGTCGGTCTCGGTGCGCACACGATCCTCCGCCACGCGCTCGCGGGCGTGTTCGCGGGCCCGGAGGCGCAAGTCGTGATCGTCGCGCCCGAGGATCGACTCGGTGACGCCCGCACCGACGCCGACGAGGCTGCTGGTTCGAGACGCGACCTCGTTTCGGTGGTCGCCGGTGGCGCGACGCGACAGGCGTCGGTCGCGGCGGGCCTGCATGCCGTGTGGCCCGACGTCGAGATCGTGCTCGTGCACGATGCGGCGCGCGCCTTGACGCCACCCGACGTGTTCGCGCGGGTGATCGAGGCGGTGCGCTCGGGGCAGGATGCTGTACTCCCCGTGCTGCCGGTCGTGGACACGCTGAAGAAGGTCGCGGCATCCACCGTCGTCGCCGCCGTCGACCGCGCCGACCTCGCCGCTGCGCAGACCCCGCAGGGGTTTCGCCGGGACATCCTCGACACCGCCTACGGCGCTGCGGGAGCGGACTTCACCGACGACGCGGCGCTCGTGCAGCACGCGGGCTTTCCGGTGTTCACCGTCCCGGGCGACGAGCGCGCGTTCAAGATCACGACGCCGGCCGACCTCCAGCGCGCCGCGCTGCTCGCAACGCCCGTCACGCCGGTGCATCCGTTCCCTCGTGTCGCCGCGCCCCGGGTCGGGGTGGGCACCGACGTGCACGCCTTCGGCGGTGAGGGCGCGCTCTGGCTCGCCGGGCTGGAGTGGCCCGGCGAGGTGGCGCTGCACGGGCATTCCGACGGCGACGCCGTCGCACACGCGATCGTCGACGCGGTGCTCGCGGCCGCCGGTCTCGGTGACATCGGCACGCACTTCGGCACCGACCACCCCGAGTACGCGGGTGCGCACGCCGACGCGTTCCTCGGGCGGACGCGCGAACTCGTCGAAGCCGCGGGCTACCGGATCGGCAACGTGTCGGTGCAAGTGCAGGCCAATCGTCCGCGGTTCGCGGCACGCCGCGTCGACGCGGAGCAGGTGCTCTCGACGGCGCTCGGTGCACCGGTCGCGGTGTCGGCCACGACGACCGACGGGCTGGGGTTCACCGGCGCTGGCGAGGGCGTAGCGGCGTTCGCCGTGGCAGTCGTGCTCCCCGCGTGAGCGCGACCGTCGTCAGAGCGCCATCGTCATGAAGACCGAGTGGCGGTCCGGGCGGTAGTCGCCGAACGGCTCGCACAGCTCGAAGCCGGCCGAGGCGTACAGCCCGCGAGCAGGCGCGAACGACGCCTGACTGCCCGTCTCGAGCCAGAGCCGCGTCATGCCGCGCTCGCGCGCGTCGTCCAAGATGCGGGTGAGCACGGCGCGGCCGACACCGGTTCCGCGGAAGGCGTCATCCACCCGCATCGACTTGATCTCGCCGCTGCCGTCGCCGAGATCCTTCAACGCCCCGATGCCAGCGAGCCGGTCATCGCTCCAGGCCGACCAGAACCGCACGCCGGGTTCGCGCAGCGCATCGACGTCGAGCACGTGGCAGCTCTCGATCGGTGACGTCGCCCGCATGTCGGCGTGGTGGGCGGCGATGAGCGCCCGCGTCGCCGCACCCGACAGGTCGTCGGCACGCACGTCGAGCACGGGCGCATCGGAGGTTCCGGTCATGCGCACACCGTAGCGCGCGCAGGTTTCGCGCACATCACGCTTCGGCGGCGTACGGCGCGGGGTCTCGCGGTTGCCGCGAGAAGACGGCGAGCAGCACGAGACCGGCGGCAAGGACGAGGATGCCGATGACGGCGCCGCCCGTGAGGGTCTCGCCGAGCAGGAGCACCCCCAGCATCCCTGCCGTGAGCGGCTCGGCGAGCGTCAGTGTGGCGGCGGTCGCGGCCGTGAGCCGCTGCAGTCCCCAGGTGAACAGGGTGTAGGCGACGGCGATGGTCGCAAGGCCCAGCCAGAGCGCCACCGTCAGCCCGCCCGGCGAGGCGAGCCAGCCGAGATCCACGAACAGCAGCGCGAGTGCGCCGCAGATGGCCGAACCGGCTCCCATCGCGCCCGCGACGGTGAACGGGTCCCAGCCGTCATCCATGAGCCGCCGCTGCGCATTCGCGAACACGGCGAACGCCGCCCCGGCGCCCAGCGACCCGACGATGCCGAGCGGATCGGCGCCCCCTGCGCCGCCACCACTGATGGCGAGCACCGCGACCCCGACCGTCGCCAGTGCCGTCGCGGTCATCCACACCCGGCTCGGCAGGCGCCGGGTCATCGCCCATTCGAGCAGTCCCGCCAGCACCGGCGCCGACCCGAGCGCGATGACGGTGCCCACGGCGACCCCGCTGCGTTCGGTGCCGAGGAAGAACAGCGGCTGGTAGGCGGCGAGGCAGACGCCGGTGACGGCCATGAGCGCGAACGCACGGCGTGTCAGCCGGGGCGGTGCGGACTGTCGGGCACGCTGCCGACGGCCGATTCCGAGTCCGATCGCCGCGAGCGCCGTGCCGCCGATCACGAGCCGGGCGACGCCGACCGACAGGGGCGTCGTGTCGCCCGGGCCGAGGGCCTGCGCCGTCCCCGTCGTGCCGAAGAGCACGGCGGCTGCCAGCACGGCGAGGACGGGGATCACGCTTCCAGTTCTACACGCCCTCCGCGTGCTGCCCGTACGGTTGAGGGATGCCGATTCCCGCACCCGTCACCCGCTCGGGCCTGGCCGCTGTCGAGACCTGCTGAGCGGCCCGACGTCATGAATGCTGACCGTCACCACCCGCTGAAGCGCGCGGGCCGCCGGTAGGCTGTTCTGGTGACGGTCCGGCTCTATGACACCAAGGCGCAGGCGCTGCGCGATTTCGCGCCGCTCGACCCGTCGAACGTCACGATGTACGTCTGTGGGGCGACGGTGCAGTCGGGTCCGCACATCGGTCACCTCCGGGCGGCGCTCGCGTTCGACGTGATGCGGCGCTGGCTCGAGCACCGCTTCGGCACCGTCACGTTCGTCCGCAATGTCACCGACATCGACGACAAGGTGCTCGCGAACGCCGTCCACCCCGACGAACCGTGGCTCGACGAGCCGTGGTGGGGCCTGGCGTACCGCATCGAGCAGGAGTTCACGCAGGCGTATGCCGCCATCGGCATCCTTGCGCCGACGTACGAACCGCGCGCGACGGGTTCGATCCCGCAGATGATCGAACTCATCGAGACGCTCATCGCGAAGGGGCACGCGTATGCCGCCGCGGGCAGCGTCTACTTCGACGTGCCGTCGTGGCCTGAGTACGGCGCGCTGACCAATCAGCGGGCCGGCACGCTCGACGCATCGCCCGACACGGATGCCGGCAAGCGCGACCCGCGCGATTTCGCCCTGTGGAAGGCCGCGAAGGCGTCCGAACCGGCCGACGCCACGTGGGCGTCGCCGTGGGGTCAAGGGCGGCCGGGGTGGCACATCGAGTGCTCGGCGATGAGTCGCCGCTACCTCGGCGCTGAGTTCGACATCCATGGCGGCGGACTCGACCTGCGCTTTCCGCACCACGAGAACGAACTGGCCCAGTCGACCGCCGCCGGTGACGGCTTCGCGCGCTACTGGGTGCACAACGGCCTCGTGACCGTCGGCGACCAGAAGATGTCGAAGTCGCTCGGCAACTACGTGCTTGCGGCAGATGTGCTCGAGGGCCGGGACCCGCTCGTGGTCCGCTATGCGCTGCTCGCGGCGCACTACCGGTCCAGCCTCGACATTGGCGACAGCACGTTCGCTGAGGCGGAGGCGTCGCTGGAGCGCATCTCGGCCTTCCAGCAGCGAGCGGTGCGCGCTGTGTTCCCGACCGACGAGGGCGCGTTCGGATTCTTCGGCAGCGAGTACCCGCCGGCGTTCGGCGCGGCAATGGATGACGACCTCGGCGTACCGCAGGCGCTCGCCGCCCTGCACGAGACGGTCCGCGCCGGGAACATCGCGCTCGATGCCGGCGACCTCGATGCGGCACGCGCGGCCCTCACGGCCGTCGCGTCGATGACGGCGGTGCTCGGCATCGACCCGATGACCTCGACCACCCGCTGGAAGGCTGGCGTGCAGCGGGGGATGGGCGCCCTCGACGTCCTCGTGCGCACCATGATCGATCAGCGCGCCGAGGCGCGCGCCAGCAAGGATTGGGCGACGGCCGACCGCATCCGCGACGCGATCGCGGCGGCCGGCATCGCCCTTGAAGACGGTCCCGACGGGACCCATTGGAGTGTGAACCATGGCGAAGTTCGGTAACCCGTCCGCGGGCAAGGGCAAGAAGAAGGGCCCGACGAAGGGCTCTGGCGGCAAGGGACGCCGGTCGCTGGAGGGCAAAGGCCCGACGCCGAAGGCGGAGGACCGCGCCTGGCATCCGGCCGGCAAGCGCAAGGCCGCCCAGGAGCGCTATGTGGCATCCGGTGGCAAGCCGCGCCCGAAGCAGGGGAACGTGAACCGGGCGCCCAAGGCGAAGGCCGGCGACGACACCGAGAACGTCACCGGGCGCAACAGCGTGCTGGAGGCGCTACGGGCGAAGATCCCCGCGACCGCGTTCTACATCGCCCAGCGCGTCGAGATGGATGACCGCGTCAAAGAGATGCTGTCGATCGCGACGCACCGCGAGATCCCGGTGCTGGAGGTCACCCGGCAGGAGCTCGACCGCATGGCCGGGTTCGACGGCGTGCACCAGGGCGTCGCGCTCAAGGTGCCGCCGTACGAGTACGCGCACCCGCAGGACCTGCTCGAGGAGATCATCGAGACGGGGGAGACCCCGCTGCTCGTGGCCCTCGACGGCGTGACCGATCCGCGCAACCTCGGTGCGATCATCCGCTCCACGGCGGCGTTCGGCGGGCAGGGCCTCATCGTTCCGCAGCGTCGTTCGGCGGGCGTCAACTCGGCCGCGTGGAAGACGAGCGCGGGCGCAGCCGCCCGCATCCCGGTCGCGATCGCGCCGAACCTCACGACGACGCTCAAGGAGTTCAAGAAGCAGGGCGTCTTCGTGCTCGGCCTGGACGGAGGCGGCGACGTCTCGCTGCCGGCGCTCGAGCTCGCCGACCGCCCCGTCGTGATCGTCGTCGGCTCGGAAGGCAAGGGCCTCTCGCGCCTGGTCACCGAGACATGCGACCAGATCGTCTCGATCCCGATCTCGTCGGCTACCGAGTCGCTGAACGCGGGGATCGCGGCGTCCGTCGCGCTCTATCAGGTCTCGACGATCCGCGCCGCCGCGGAATGAACTGAGCCGTTTCGGGAAGAATCTCGCAGCGTGACCGGTTGCGTCCCAGCAGAGCCGCTACGAAAGGACACCCCATGACCCGCATCGCTGTACTCGGAGGCACCGGCTACGCCGGCCGTCACATCATCGCGGAGGCCGCAGAGCGCGGGCACACGATCGTATCGGTGGCGCGGAGCATCCCCGGTGAACGGGTGGAAGGTGTGACGTACATCGAGGGCACGCTGCTCGACGTTCCGGCGCTGGCTGCTGAGCTCGAGGGCGTGGACGTGCTGATCTCGGCGATCGCGCCGCGCGGCGACATGCTCGGGCAGGTTCGTCCGAACCTGCACGCGCTGCTGTCGGTGCTGCCGGAGTCGGTGCGCGTCGGCGTCATCGGCGGCGCCGGCGGCAGCCTCGTCGCCGAGGGCGGCCCGCGCGTCATCGACAGCGGTTTCCCCGACGAGTTCAAGCCCGAGGCCGAAGAGGCCATCGGCATCCTCGATGATCTGCAGGCAGACACCACGGGCCGCGATTGGTTCTTCGTGCACCCCGCCGGCGGCTTCGGCGCGTGGGCGCCCGGCGAGCGCACCGGCACCTACCGCATCGGCGGCGACGTGATCGTCACCGACGAGGCCGGCGAATCCTTCATCTCCGGCGCCGACCTGGCCGTCGCCGTGCTCGACGAGATCGAGAAGCCCGCGCACCACCGCGCGCGCTTCACCGTCGGCTACTGATCAGACGAGGTCGCGCCAGTCCAGCGCCTGGGTCTCGGTGCCGGGCTCGGGCACGTCGTCGTCGGACTCGATGACCGGCACCGCGGTCGTCTCGGTGGGCGGGCCCATGACGGTCGCCTCGTCACGGCGGTGGCGCAGCACCTCTTCGACGTACGACCCCAGCGCCTCGGCGAGGGGGACTGATCGGCCGAGTGCCTGCGACTTGTACCAGCGGTGCTCCAGCACCTGGTGGAAGACCTCGGCGGGCTCGAGCTTGGCGCGCAGATCCCACGGGATCGCCTTCACCACCGGTTCGAAGATGCGCGTCAACCACTCGTGGGCGACCATCTCCTCGTCGGAGCCGAGGCGTGAGACGCGCGCCTTGAACTCGTCCATGTCGTTGAGCAGGCGGCGGGCCTGGTTCTCTTCGACGTCGAGCCCGGTGAGGCGGATGAGGCGGCGCTGGTGATGCCCGGCATCCACGACCTTCGGTTGGATCGAGAGCGTCGTGCCGTCGTCGGTCGTCTGGATCGCCATTTCGCCGATGTCGAAGCCCAGCTCGTTGAGGCGGTGCACGCGTTCGGTGATGTGCCACGACTCGTTGGCGGAGAAGGACTCCTGGTCCTTGAGGGCACTCCACAGCGACCAGTACGCCGTGAGGATGCCGTCCGCGATGGCGAGGGCATCCACACCGCCCTCGAGCCTGCCGCCGGCTTCGAGGTCCATGATCTCGCCGGCGATGTTCGTGCGAGCGATGTCGAGGTCGTGCTCGCGCTGCCCGCGGGTCAGGCCGCCTTCATGCAACTCACCGGTCTCGGCGTCGACGAGGTAAGCGGCGAACGCCCCGGCGTCACGACGGAACAGGGTGTTCGACAGCGAGACGTCACCCCAGAAGAACCCGACGTTGTGCAGCCGCACCAGCAGCGCCGCGAGCGCGTCGACGAGACGGGTGGCGGTGTCGGGACGCAGCACCTGCGTGAACAGCGCACGGTAGGGGAGTGAGAATTTCAGGTGCGACGTGACGAGCGCCGCAGGCAGCGGGTTTCCGGCGGCGTCACGACGTCCGTCGATCGCGGCGACCCGGCTCACGCAGGGCACGTCGAGGCGTGAGAGCGAGCCGAGCATCTCGTACTCGCGTCGGGCCATCTCGGCAGTCGTCTCCTTGACCGCGACGACGCTGCCCGACAGGTTCGCGAAGCGGACGAGGTGTCGTGAAATGCCCTTCGGCAGGCTCACCACGATGTCGTTGGTCCATTCACCGAGCGGCGTCGACCAGGGCAGCGCCAGCAGCCCGGCATCCACGCTGCTGGCGGTGATCGTCAGAGAAGCGGGCACGAATCCTCCGGGGAGCAGGGGGCGGAATGCAACGCGGCGCAGGGGGTCTTGCGACCCGCCCGCGCCGCGGTGCGTGGAATTTCGGTCAGGCCGAAGCAATGGCCTTGTCGGTGAGACGCTCGCCCGATTCCTGGTCGAAGACGTGCACGTGGTCCGGAACCGGAGCCAGCACGACCTTCTCGCCGGCGTTCGGGTGGTTGCGGCCGTCGACGCGCGCCACGATGTCGGTGCGCTTGCCCTCGATCTCGGTGTGGCCGTACAGGTAGCCGTCCGCGCCGAGCTCTTCGACGAGGTCGACGTCGACCGTGAGGCCCTGGCCGTCGGCCGGGTTGACCACGAGGTCTTCGGGGCGGATGCCGACCGTGACCTCGGAGCCGTGCGCCTTGCCCAGCGTGTCGGCCTCGATGCGAACGACCTTGTTGCCGAACTGCACGCCGCCCTCCACCAGCGCGGCCGGGAACAGGTTCATGGCAGGCGAGCCGATGAAGCCGGCGACGAACACGTTCTGCGGCTTCTCGTACAGGTCGCGCGGGGTGCCGACCTGCTGCAGCAGGCCGTCCTTGAGCACGGCGATGCGGTCACCCATCGTGAGCGCCTCGGTCTGGTCGTGCGTGACGTAGACGGTCGTGACGCCGAGGCGGCGCTGGAGCGACGCGATCTGGGTGCGGGTCTGCACACGGAGCTTGGCGTCGAGGTTCGACAGCGGCTCGTCCATGAGGAACACCTGGGGCTGACGCACGATCGCGCGGCCCATGGCGACACGCTGACGCTGACCACCCGAGAGGGCCTTCGGCTTGCGGGTCAGGTACTGCTCCAGGTCGAGCAGCTTGGCGGCCTCGAGCACGCGCTGCGCACGCTCTTCCTTGTTGACGCCGGCGATCTTCAGGGCGAAGCCCATGTTCTCGGCGACGGTCATGTGGGGGTAGAGCGCGTAGTTCTGGAACACCATCGCGATGTCGCGGTCCTTCGGCGGGACGTCGGTGACGTCGCGGTCGCCGATGCGGATGGCGCCGGAGTTGACCTCTTCGAGGCCGGCCAGCATGCGCAGCGAGGTGGACTTTCCACAACCGGACGGGCCGACGAGAACGAGGAATTCCCCGTCACCGACCTCGAGGTTGAGCTTGTCGACCGCGGGGCGAGTGCCACCGGGGTACAGACGGGTTGCGTTGTCGAACGTGACTGACGCCATGATTTTCTCCTTCACCGGCAGGTACGTGCCGGACGATCCGTAGTGAATGGATGCGAGACGCTGCCCGCGCGCCCACCATTGGGCGTACCGATCAGTATGCCACGGCGCGGCGCCGAGTTCGCGCGAGTATCTGGGGATTTCTCAGGGGAGGTCGTTAGCATCGTCTGGTCGCAACGCCCGTGCGACATCCGTGCATCTGCACGCCCTGACTGTCGAGAGGTTCCATGTCCAGCGACGAGACCCCGAACGCGCCGGTGGCGCGAGACCGCCGTGAGGCCGTCCGCGAGAAGGCGCAGCAGGTGCACGCCCGTCAGTCCCGCGCGCGTGTGGTGCGTCGTTCGCTGCTGACGCTCAGCGCTGTCGCCGCGGTCGCCGTCGTCGCGGTCGCGGTGACCTGGGCGGTCGCCTCGACGGTGTCTCGTCCGCAACTGTCCCCGTCGAACATGTCGGGTGACGGGTTCGCGGTCGCCTCGATCACGGGTGCCGTCAATGCGCCCGGCACGGTCGAGGATGCCGAAGCGAACCAGTCGGTCGAAGAGGGCGACGCGACCGACACGACCCCCACGGCGACGCCGTCAGCGCTGCCGCAGGTCGAGATCCATGTGTATGTCGACTACCTGTCGCCGGGCGCGCGGGAGTGGCAGCTGGCCAATGCGCCGCAGCTGACCAGCTGGGTCAACGAGGGCGCCGCGACGCTCACCTACCACCCGGTGTCGATGCTCACCGCGAAGTCGAACGGCACGAAGTACTCGCTGCGTGCCGCCGGCGCGGCCGCGTGCGTGGCGACCCACGCCCCCGACACGTTCTACACGTACAACAACGAGCTGCTGTCGAACCAGCCCGAGGTCGACTCGGACGGCATGACCGACGTGCAGCTGGCCGACCTCGCCCAGGCATCCGGTGTCGACGACCCGAAGACGGTGCGCAAGTGCATCGAGAACGGCGACTACATCTCGTGGGCCAAGGAGGTCACCGAACGGGCCGTCTCCGGTATCGACGGAACCGACGACCTGGCGCTGACCGGCACGCCGATGGTGCTCGTGAATGGGCAGCCGTACGTGGGTGCACTCGATGACCCGGCGGAGTTCTCGCAGTTCGTCTCCACCACCGCGAGCGGCGCCTTCTACAAGCAGCAGCTCGAAGAGGCGACCCCGACGCCGACCGCCACCCCGACGCCGTCGGAGTGACCGGAGCCGCGGGCTAGACTTGCGGCAGCCCCGCCGGCTTGGCGCAATTGGTAGCGCACCGTACTTGTAATACGGGGGTTGCAGGTTCAAGTCCTGTAGCCGGCACAGTTTCCTCTTCCGGCGCGCGTAGGCTCGTCTGGTGACCGCCGACGCCCACGCTCCTGCACGGATGCCGGCGTGGTTGGCGCTGTCGAGTGCCGTGCTCGTGGGTGTCTTGACGGCCGTGCAGGCCCGCGCGAACGGCCAGCTCGGGGCGCGCCTGGATGACGGGCTGGTCGCGGCGGCCATCTCGTTCGGGTCGGGGCTGATCATCCTGATCGTGCTGTCGATCGCGCTCCCTGCCGGGCGCCGTGGTGCGCGCCGGTTGGCCGACGGCATTCGGGGCCGCACCCTGCCGTGGTGGATGCTGCTGGGCGGCGCAGCAGGGGCGCTGTCGGTGGCGACGCAGGGCCTGACCGTCGCGATCATCGGCGTCTCGCTGTACACGGTCGGGGCCGTTGCGGGGCAGACCTTGAACGGGCTCGTGCTGGACCGCGTCGGCTACGGGCCGTCCGGCCTGGTCGCGGTGACGGTGCCTCGCGTGGTCGGTGGCGCGCTCATGTTGGCCGCCGTCTTCTTCTCGGTGGGCACCGGCGATGTGCTGGCCACGATCCCGTGGTGGATGCTCGTGCTGCCGTTCGTGGCGGGTGTCGGCATCGCGTGGCAGCAGGCCACCAACGGCCGGCTGCGGCAGCGCGTGGGAACGCCGTTGACGGCGACCCTGGTCAACTTCATCGGCGGCACCGCGATCCTCGTCGTGGCTGCGGTCGTGTCCGTCGTGGTGCGCGGGATGCCCGACTCGGCGCCCACAGACCTGTGGCTGTACAGCGGCGGCGCGCTCGGGGTGGCCTACATCATGCTGTCGGCGGCGATCGTCGCGCATACCGGTGTGCTGCTCCTGGGGCTCGGCGCCGTCACGGGCCAGCTCGTCGCGGCCTTCGTGCTCGATCTGCTGTGGCCTGCCGCGGCGAGTCCCGGCTGGCTCGTCGAGCTGCTCACCGTGATCGTCGCGCTCGCTTCCGTGGCCGTCGCGGCTGTGCCGTGGGGCCGTCGGCGCCGACGCGGCTGAGCAGGATCAGGCCGGCTTCTTGCCCGGCATCCGGGTGACCAGGGGACGCGCGTCGACGGCCTTTCGCCTGCCGCCCTTGGCCTTGGCCGGCTTGCCGCCGACGTACAGCCAGCCCAGCAGCTCTTCGTTCTTGCCGAGCCCGTGGGCCTTGGCGACCGCCTTCGAGCGGGTGTAGCCGCCGGTGCGCCAGATGACACCCCAACCGGCCTCGTCCAGCAGCAGGCTCAGCATGTGGGCGACGCCGGATGCGACGGCCTCCTGCTCCCAGCGGGGCACCTTGTCGCTCTTGCGATAGTGCGCGACGACGGCGATCAGCAGTGGCGCACGCAGCGGCTTGGACGAAGCCCCCTTGTCGCCGTTCGCCTTGTTGATGGCGCGGCCGAGTGTCTCGCGGTCGGCTCCCCGCAACTCGATCAGCCGCCAGGGGCGCAGCGACGAGTGGTCGGCGACGCGGCCCGCGGCGGACACGAGTCGCAGCAGCTCTTCACGGGTCGGTGCGTCGTCGGTCACCTTCGAATAGGACCGACGCGTACGTGCGGCCTCGAGTGCGGTCACTGCTGTTCGGGGGTGAACGCGAGGGAGATCGAGTTCATGCAGTAACGGTCACCGGTGGGGGTGCCGAACCCGTCGGGAAAGACATGGCCCAAGTGTGAGCCGCAGTTCGCGCAGCGCACCTCGGTTCGCACCATGCCGTGCGAGTTGTCTTCGAGCAGTTCGACCGCTTCAGGGCGCACCGACTCGTAGAAGCTCGGCCACCCGCAGTGCGAGTCGAACTTGGTGCCGCTCTGGAACAGTTCGGCGCCGCACGCGGCACACGTGTAGAGGCCCGCGCGCCCTTCATCGAGCAGTTCGCCCGTCCAGGGTCGCTCGGTGCCGGCTTCGCGCAGCACGGCATACTGCTCGGGCGTCAGCTGCTCGCGCCACTGCGCCTCGGTCTTGTCGACGTGGTAGGTCATGGGTGACTCCTTCCCGCTTCTATTCAACCCGACCGGCGGGCTGCGTGTTCCGCGAGAATGAGGCCGATGGACATCGACGAGGCTGCGGCAGTCGCCGAGCGCTACGACAGGTTCGCGTGCGACGAGGCGCCCGGACGCTCCGACCTGTACGCGGCGTGGGCGCGCAGGGTCGCGGACGACCCGGCGCTGTGCGCTGTGCTCGCGAGGGTGCGCCCACAGCGACGGCAGCCACCGCTCGTGTTCGCGGTGGCGCGGCTGCTCGGCGCGCCCGAGACCGACGATCTCGACGCGTGGGCGAACTGGATGCTGACGCACGCCGACGCGCTCGTCGACGAGACCGGCCGCCGATCCCTGCAGACCAACGAGCCGCAACGCTGCGCGGCGCTGCTGCCCGCGCTCAGTCGGATCGAGGGGCCGATCGCCCTGCTCGAAGTGGGTGCGAGCGGTGGCCTGTGCCTCTTTCCCGACCGGTACAGCTACCGATACACGCACGACGACGGGCGGGTGCTTGCGCTCGACCCGACCGGCGGAGCGTCCACCGTGGTGCTGGAGTGTCGGGTGCGAGGGGAGCGGATGCCGCGGGTGCGGGTTCCTGAAGTCGTGTGGCGTGCTGGAATCGACCTCAATCCGCTCGATCCGCGGGACCCCGAGACGAAGCGTTGGTTGACGGCGCTGGTCTGGCCGGGGGAGTCCGGGCGGACCGCCCGCATCGAAGCCGCCGTCGACATCGCGGCTGCCGAACCGCCGCTGCTCGTCGCAGGCGACGCGGCCGACGCGCTGCGCACGCTCGCCGAGGCGGCGCCGAGCGGCGTGACCCTGGTGGTGACGACACCCGGGGTGCTCGCGCACATCCCGGCGGCGAACCGAACCCGCGTCATCGAGACGGCGCGATCGTCGGGCCGCTGGATCACCCTCGATGCGCCAGGGCTGCACACGGGCTGGAACGGCTCGGTCGACGGCATCCGCGACGGTTTCGCGCTGGCGCTCGACGGCGACGTGCTCGCGGCCGTGGACCCACTCGGGCATTGGTGGGAGTGGCACGACGGCACGCGGCCGAAGGGGCGTTAGCGTGGGGACGTGCCCCTCTCCGACCGCGATCTCGCCCTGCTGGACTTCGAGTCCCGCTGGCAGCGCCACGGTGCCGCGAAGGAGGAGGCGGTCCGCGTCGAGCTCGACCTGACCCCCGCCCGCTACTACCAGCTGCTCGAGCGACTCATCGACTCGGAGGACGCCCTCGCGTACGACCCGATGCTCGTGCACCGGCTGCGTCGCGCGCGCCACGCCGGAGAGGCCGAGGGCCGCCGTCGCGCCGCGGTTCTCTCAGGCTCTGCCCGGTAGCATTCTCTGGTGCCGAACCCGCCCGCATCGAAGGACCGCTTCGACGACCTTCCCGACGACGGACGCAGAGTCGGAGCCCACCGCGCCGAGCACCCCCGCATCCGCATGGGACGTCTCGTGCTGTGGTCCGCCGTCGCGACCGTCGTGATCGTCGTGGTCGGCATCGTCGGGGTGCTCTGGGCGACCGGACGACTGAGCCTGACGCCCGCAGCCGTGGCCAGCAGCAGCGCCCTCGCGCCCGTGGAGGCGGTCGTCGACACGTCGTACAGCGTGCTCGTGCTCAACGCGACCGGCCACGCCGGCCTTGCGAACGCCCTGGCCGAAGAGGTCGTCGCGGCCGACTGGACCGAGGACGCGGTCTCGGCGGGAGAAGCCGGCACCGACGACTTCGCGCTGACGACGGTCTACTACGCGGCGCCCGAAGACGAGGCCGCCGCGCGCGGACTGGCCGAGACGATCGGGGGCGCGGAGGTGGCGCTCAACGACGTCTATCAGCCGCTCGACGACCCTGACACGACCGACACCGACGAGGCCGACGTGAAGCAGCTCGTCATCGTGGTCGGACTCGACCGGGCCGGCACCGACTGACCCCGTTTCGTCGCCGTGTTTCACGCGTGTGAACACTTGGATGCGGGCGTGTCAATACTTCTCCGAGCGGCGGAATGCGGCTGTGTGCGCTGGTTAGCATTGCGACGTCCCAACGCATCAGGAGAAACACATGACCCAGGGCACCGTGAAGTGGTTCAACGCGGAGAAGGGCTACGGCTTCATCACCTCCGGCGAGGGGCAGGACGTGTTCGTCCACTACTCGAACATCGAGATGACCGGATTCCGGGTGCTCGAAGAGGGGCAGGCGGTCGAGTTCACCGTCGGCTCCGGCCAGAAGGGCCCGCAGGCCGAGGCCGTCCGCGTCGTCGCCTGACGCCTGCGCCGCCTGTCGCCGCCTCCCTCCCAGCAGCCCGCGCCGTCTCCGTTCGGAGACCCGTTTCGCGCGGCTTGCACTCGCCATGGTCGAGTGCCAGAATGGGTTAGCACTCACGACTGATGAGTGCTAAAGACTGAACGTCACGTCCGGGAGGGACGACACACTTATGGCAAAGATCATCGCTTTCGACGAGGAGGCCCGCCGTGGCCTCGAGCGCGGCCTGAACACGCTGGCCGACGCCGTCAAGGTGACCCTGGGCCCGCGCGGTCGCAACGTCGTGCTCGAGAAGAAGTGGGGTGCCCCCACGATCACGAACGACGGTGTCTCGATCGCCAAGGAGATCGAGCTCGACGACCCGTACGAGAAGATCGGCGCGGAGCTCGTCAAGGAGGTCGCCAAGAAGACCGACGACGTCGCGGGTGACGGCACCACCACCGCCACCGTGCTCGCCCAGGCGCTCGTGCGCGAGGGCCTGCGCAACGTCGCCGCCGGCGCCGACCCCATCTCGCTGAAGAAGGGCATCGAGAAGGCCGTCAAGAGCCTCTCCGACGCGTTGCTCGCTTCGGCCAAGGAGGTCGAGACCAAGGACGAGATCGCCGCGACCGCTTCGATCTCTGCCGCAGACGGCGAGATCGGCGCGCTCATCGCCGAGGCCATCGACAAGGTCGGCAAGGAGGGTGTGGTCACCGTCGAGGAGTCCAACACCTTCGGCACCGAGCTCGAGCTCACCGAGGGCATGCGCTTCGACAAGGGCTACCTGAACCCCTACTTCGTCACGGACCCGGAGCGCCAGGAGGCCGTCTTCGAGGACCCGTACATCCTCATCGCGAACCAGAAGATCTCGAACATCAAGGATCTTCTGCCCATCGTCGACAAGGTGATCCAGGAGGGCAAGGAGCTCCTCATCATCGCTGAGGACGTCGAGGGTGAAGCCCTCGCGACGCTGGTGCTCAACAAGATCCGCGGCATCTTCAAGTCGGCTGCCGTCAAGGCTCCCGGCTTCGGCGACCGTCGCAAGGCGCAGCTGCAGGACATCGCGATCCTCACCGGCGGCCAGGTCATCACCGAAGAGGTCGGCCTCAAGCTCGAGAACGCGACCACCGACCTGCTCGGCCGTGCTCGCAAGGTCATCATCACCAAGGACGAGACCACCATCGTCGAGGGTGCCGGTGACCACGCGCAGATCGAGGGTCGCGTGACCCAGATTCGCCGGGAGATCGAGAACACCGACAGCGACTACGACCGCGAGAAGCTCCAGGAGCGCCTCGCCAAGCTCGCCGGTGGCGTCGCCGTCATCAAGGCGGGCGCGGCGACCGAGGTTGAACTCAAGGAGCGCAAGCACCGCATCGAGGACGCCGTCCGCAACGCGAAGGCAGCCGTCGAGGAGGGCATCGTCCCCGGTGGTGGCGTCGCGCTCATCCAGGCCGGCCAGAAGGCCTTCGGCTCGCTCGAGCTCGTCGGCGACGAGGCCACCGGTGCGAACATCGTCAAGGTCGCCATCGAGGCCCCGCTCAAGCAGATCGCGCTGAACGCGGGTCTCGAGCCCGGCGTCGTCGCAAACAAGGTCTCGGAGCTGCCTGCCGGCCAGGGCCTGAACGCGGCCACCGGCGAGTACGTCGACATGTTCGCCGCGGGCATCATCGACCCGGCCAAGGTCACCCGCTCGGCGTTGCAGAACGCTGCGTCGATTGCCGGCCTGTTCCTCACCACCGAGGCCGTCGTCGCCGACAAGCCCGAGAAGGCGGCGGCTGCTCCGGCAGACCCGACCGGCGGCATGGACTTCTGATCCAGTCCCAAACCGCACGAAGGCCCCCAGCACCTGCTGGGGGCCTTCGTCGTTCCGCGACCGGGTGGATCAGCGGAACATCCCGGCGGCGGCGAGCTCGGTCTGGGCGTACTGCTGGCCCGTGACCGACAGTGCGGTGCTGATGTCGGCGAGGGCCGCATCGAGCTCGCGCTGCGCGGCCCGCCAACGGTCGACGACCGACTGGAACGCGACCGACGCCGTGCCGGTCCAGATGCCCTGCAGTTGCGTGAGCTGTCCGAGCATCGATGCGGTCTCGGACTGCACGCGGTCACCGGTCGCGCGGATCGCGGCGGTGGCCGAAAGGACGGCGTCACTGTCGACGGAGAAGACGGCCATGAGAACTCCTTCTGATTGATGTGTCGGCCACGCTACGCACGCGGCATCCCCACGATCGGCGAGGAGGCCGCATCGGTGGATAACCGGTCGGTATGGCCGATTGTGGAGGAGTCAGTCGTCAAGTTGCAGGCGCGGGATGGGCTGCGTCTCGATGAGCAGGTGCTCGGCCGCGTCCCGCTCCCTGGCGAGCGGGAACGACGCCCGGAAGGTCGCGCCGCCTCCCGGCGTCTCGGTGACCTCGATCGACCCGTGCAGCGCTTCGACGACGGAGGCGACGATTGACAGGCCGAGCCCCGAACCACCGGTCTCGCGCGTGCGTGAGGTGTCGGCCCGCCAGAACCGCTGGAAGATCTTGTCGCGGATCTGCACCGGCACACCCTCGCCGTGGTCGATGACCGCGATCCACCCCATGCCGATGGTCGGGTCGACGCCCACCGACAGCTCGATCGGCGATCCCTCGGGCGTGTAGCGGCGCGCGTTGCCGAGGAGGTTTGCGATGACCTGCCGGATGCGGTTCTCATCGCCCAGCACGACCGGATCGATCACGACGAGCGGCGGTGACGTGACGGCGGCCGGGTCGTCGTCTGATGGCACCGAGATCGGGGCGGTCAGCGCGACACCCGGGTCGGCCACAGGGCGTCGCCGACGCGGAATGAACCGACCTGCGGCGGCGAGGGCACCCGGGCGCTTTGCGGGCGGCTCGGGCGACGCCGCGTCGTCTGTGATGCGTGCCGGTGGCGCGCTGCCGGCCGTCGTGTCGACGAATGTCACCGTGCGGTCGGGGGCAGTCGCCCGCGCGTCGAGGGCGGCATCCCGTGCGATCGGACGCAGATCGACGGGGGAGACTGCGATGTCACGCCGTTCGTCGAGGCGGGCGAGGGCCAGGAGGTCTTCGACGAGCACCCCCATGCGGATCGCCTCCTTCTCGATGCGCTCCATCGACTGCGCGGTCTGCTCGTCGCCCGAGATAGCACCCATCCGGTACAGCTCGGCGTACCCGCGGACGGTGACCAGCGGCGTACGAAGCTCATGGCTCGCATCGCCGATGAACCGCCGCATCTGCTGCACCGAGGCGTCGCGCTGGCCGAGCGCGCGGTCGACACGGTCGAGCATGGCGTTGAGGGCGATCTTGAGCTTGCCGACCTCGGTGCCCGGTGAGATCTCTCCCATGCGCTGGCTGAGGTTGCCCGCCGCGATCGACATGGCCGTCTCCTCGACCTGACCGAGACTGCGGAAGGCGAGCGTCACCAGCCACCGGGTGAGCAGGGCACCGACGATGATCGTCAGCACGGCGAGGATCGAGTAGATGCCGACGTAGTTGGTGACCGTCTGGTTCACGGGCGAGAGGGGCAGCGCCACCATCTGCGTGTAGTTGTCGCGCGCGCCCGCCACGGTGAGCACGTCGACACTGGCGACGAACTGCCTCGAACCCTCGACGGCGATCAGCGGGAAGGGGTCGATGCCGCGCGTCACGGTCTTCTCGAGCGGATACGAGTCGGGGAACGCGGGCGGCAACCCACCGCTGCCGCCGGCGCTCGCGAGCAGTTCGCCTTGAGGGTCGTACACGGCGACGAAGAACTGTGTCGGTGCGGCCGACTCGTTGACAGTGAACGTCGGCACGCCGTCGTCGACCTCGACGGTCATCAGCGTGCTCGCCAGGTCGGTCGAGACGATCGCGCGCAGTTGCTCGTCGATCGCGGCGAGCTGCGCGTTTCGCAGGAACACCATCGTGCCGACGCCGGCGACGACGAGGCCGATCGCGAGCACGGCGACGGTGACCCCGGTGATCTTCGCGCGCAGGCTGACGCTGCGCCACCACGCGGTGACCTTGTCGTTCTTGCTCGCTGCGCCGTTCAGGGTCGCCCCCTGACTGCGTTACTTGCCGACCTTGAGCATGTAGCCGAAGCCGCGCTTGGTCTGGATGAGGGGCTCGGAGGAGTGCGGGTCGATCTTGCGTCGCAGATAGGAGATGTAGCTCTCGACGATGCCGGCGTCGCCGTTGAAGTCGTACTCCCACACGTGGTCGAGGATCTGCGCCTTGCTGAGCACCCGGTTGGGGTTGAGCATGAGGTAGCGCAGCAGCTTGAACTCGGTGGGGCTGAGGTCGATGGATTCGTCACCGACGAGCACGTCGTGGGTGTCCTGGTCCATCGTCAGCTCGCCGGCCTTGATGATCGACTCTTCGTCAGCCTGCATCGTGCGGCGCAGGATCGCCTGGATGCGGGCGACGATCTCGTCGAGGCTGAACGGCTTGGTGACGTAGTCGTCGCCGCCGGCGTTGAGGCCCTCGATCTTGTCCTCGGTCTCGTCCTTCGCGGTGAGGAACAGGATGGGGGCGGTGTAGCCGGCGCTGCGGAGACGCTTGGTGACGCTGAACCCGTTCATGTCGGGCAGCATCACGTCGAGGATGATCAGATCGGGTTCCTCTTCGAGCACAGCCGAGATGGTCTGGGCGCCGTTGGCGACGGCGCGCACCTGATATTCGGCGAATCGCAGGCTCGTGACCAGGAGGTCACGGATGTTCGGTTCGTCGTCCACGACGAGGATGCGCGGTGCGGTCATAGGCCCATACTGGCACCGGTTCTGATCGGTTCGCTGGATATCGGCGCGTCGGGCGAAGATGGAGGCATGACTTCGGATGCGTCAGTCGCGATCGCTCAGCCCGTTCCAGCCCCGCTGCGTACGCCCGCACGGCTGCCGGAGGACGCGCGGACGGGGCTCGCCTTCCACCGCCTCGTGTTCGCTCGGCAGCGCCGTGCGTGGTGGACCCCCCTGCTGACCGGGGTGCTCGGGGCCGCGTTCTACGCGGTGATGTTGGTCGTCTTGCTGGTGCCGCTCGTGGTCATCGCACTGTTCACGCCCGGGTTCGCGGACGAGATGATCGCGATGGGGTCGACGGTTCGGTTCGATCTGGCGGATCCGATCATGTTGACCATCCTGTTGGGGTCGATCGCGCTCATGCTCCCGGCCTACCTCGCCGCCTCTCGCATCGTGAACGGCCGCCGCGTCGGGCACATCTCGTCTGCCGCTGGTCGTTTGCGGTGGCGCTGGATGCTGTTGTGCACCGCGATCGCGGTCGTCGTGTACGCCATCGTGCAGGGGCTGTCGTTGCTGCTGCCGCCGGCGTGGAGCGGTGGCTCCGGCGGTGGCGAGGTGCTGAGCCCGTCCGACAACCCGGCCTTGCTCTGGAGCCTGCTGGCGATCGTGCTGGTGATTCCCGTGCAGGCCGCGGCGGAGGAGTACGTGTTCCGCGGCTACTTGATGCAGGCGATCGGACGATGGCTGCGGCATCCGCTGTGGGCGATGCTGTTGCCGGTGCCGTTGTTCGTCCTTGGGCACCTGTACGACGTGGCCGGTCAGATCAGTGTCGGCATCTTCGCGGTGGCGGCCGGGTGGCTGACCTGGCGCACCGGTGGCCTGGAGGCGGCGATCGCCATCCACGTGGTCAACAACCTCACTGTCTTCCTGCTTGGACTCGCGGGGCTCGTCGATGTGAACGACAGCGGCAGCAGCATCGTGGGGCTCGTGGTGTCGACGGTGATGATCGTCGGGTACGTCGCGGCGATCGAGTGGGTGTTCCCGAAACGCAATCTGCCGCGCACGCTCGTGCTCACTCCGCCCGTGGCTGATGCGTCAATCCAGGCACGCGCGCACGGTGCGTTCCAGCACGGGCCGGATCTCGGCGTTCGGGTCGACGGTCAGGCGGTGCAGGACCAGCCCGTCGGCGGCGGCCATGAAGGTGCGCGCGGCCTCTGACGGCGACGTCGCGCCGACCTGCTGCAGGAGTTGGGTCACCCACGTCAGGAACACCGCGCGCTGCGTCAGCAGTGGTGTGAGCAGATCGGGGGAGTGCGCGCCCTCCAAGAACAGCGCGAAGCGTGCCCTGCTGCGCCCCGCGAATCGCTCGGTCTCTGCGGCGATCATCCCGGTGAAGGCTTCGATCAGATCGTCCGGTGTGTCGATCACCGTATCGGGCGCGTCGCGCAGGTCAGCCCGCTCTCGGTCGGCCAAGTGCGTGACCACGCCCGCGACCAGGGCGTCTCTGGTGCGGAACCAGTTCGATGTCGACCCCTTCGGCAGATCGGCGCGTTCGTCGACGCGTCCGTGCGTGAGCGCGCGGATGCCCTCCTCGCCGACGAGGGAGAGCGCTGCGTCGAGCGCACGGGTGCGTGTTGCTGCCATGGTTCCACGGTAGACGCGGACGCCTCTCCGAGAGAGGTCGTGACACAACACTATAAGCGTAGTATTCTCGTGCCATGGACGGTACGAGCAATGATGCGGTCCCGACGAGCGCGATAACGATGCCCGAGGTGGCTGGGTTCACGCACGAGTTCGTCGACACTCCGGGGCTGCGGACCCATGTCGCGCAGGCCGGCGAAGGCGATCCGGTGCTGATGCTGCACGGGTTTCCACAGCACTGGTGGGAATGGCGGGCGATCGGCGGGGCCCTGGCCGACAGCTATCGGGTCATCTGTCCCGATCTGCGCGGATCGGGCTGGACCCGAGCCGCCTCGCCGCAGATCTCGCACGACGCCATTCGCGGGGACATGATCGGGCTGCTGGACGCGCTGGGGATCGATCGAGTGCGCATCGTGGCGCACGACATGGGCGCCGTCGTCGCCTCGCACCTCGCGTATCAGCATCCCGATCGCGTGCACGCGATGGTCGTGCTCGCCGTTCCGCCCCCGTTCATGCCGGTTACGGTCGGAATGATGCCGGCGTTCCGACACATGCCGCGATTCCGGTTCCACCGGCGAGGCGCCTCACTGGCCTTCATCTTCCGCCCGCCGTACGTCGTGTCCGAGTTGCCACCGGACGTGGTGGCGACGTATCTCGCGCCGCTGGGGCGTCCCGAGGTCGACGCGGCCGTGCGGGAGGTGTACCGCGGACTCGTTGGTGGGGAGGTGCCGAGGCTGATGAGCGGCGCCTACCGCAGGCAGCGGTTGCACGTGCCGAGCCTCTACGCATTCGGTGAGCAAGACCGACCGCTCACCCCGGACTTCGTTCGCCGGCACTGTGGTGACACCTCGCGCTTCGCCGACCGCCTCGAGATCGCCGCGGTGCCGGATGCCGCCCACTTCATGACCGAGGACGCGCCCGAAGTCGTCGAAGCGCTCGTCCGCGACTTCTTCGATCGGGTGGGGTGAGCCGCACGGGTCGCCTCAGGCGGCGAGTTCGTCCGCGTCCAAGATCGTGTAGCTGTAGCCCTGTTCGGCGAGGAACCGCTGCCGGTTCTGCGCGTAGTCCTGGTCGACGGTGTCGCGTGCGATGAGCGTGTAGAAGCTTGCGGTGTGGTTCGACTGCTTCGGGCGCAGCAGGCGTCCGAGGCGCTGCGCCTCTTCCTGGCGTGAGCCGAACGACCCCGACACCTGGATGGCCACGGATGCCTCGGGCAGGTCGATCGAGAAGTTCGCGACCTTCGAGACCACGAGCACCGGGATGCGGCCCTCGCGGAACGCGCCGTACAGCTCCTCGCGTTCGTCGACCGGGGTCGCGCCGGTGATCTGCGGGGCGTCGAGGGCGTCGGAGAGCACCTGGATCTGGTCGAGGTACTGCCCGATCACGAGGATCTGCTCTCCCTTGTGGCGGGCGACCAGATCTCGGACCACCCCGATCTTCGCGTGCGCGGTCGCGGCGAGCCGGTACCGGTCCTCGTCGGTCGCGGCGGCGTATTCGAGTCGGTCGGATGCCGGCAGGTCGATGCGCACTTCGTAGCAGACGGCGGGGGAGATGAACCCCTGCGCCTCGATTTCCTTCCACGGCGCGTCGAACCGCTTGGGACCGATGAGGCTGAAGACGTCGCCCTCGCGCCCGTCCTCGCGCACGAGCGTCGCGGTCAAGCCGAGGCGACGGCGGGCCTGCAGGTCGGCGGTGAGCTTGAACACCGGTGCGGGCAGCAAGTGCACCTCGTCGTAGACGATGAGGCCCCAATCGAGCGCGTCGAGCAGCGCCAGGTGCGCGTATTCGCCCTTCCGCTTCGCGGTGAGGATCTGGTAGGTCGCGATCGTGACGGGCTTGATCTCCTTGGACTGCCCGGAGTACTCGCCGATCTCTTCGGGCGTGAGCGAGGTGCGCTTGAGCAACTCGTCGCGCCACTGGCGGGCGCTGACGGTGTTCGTCACCAGGATCAGCGTCGTGGTCTTGGTGTCGGCCATCGCGGCGGCGCCGACGAGCGTCTTGCCGGCACCACAGGGGAGCACGACGACGCCGGATCCGCCCTCGCTGAAGATGTCGACGGCCTTGCGCTGGTACGGGCGCAGCGTCCAGCCGTCCTCGGCGAGGTCGATCTCGTGCGGGGTGCCGGGCGTGTACCCGGCGTGGTCTTCGGCGGGCCAGCCGATCTTCAGGAGCTCCTGCTTGATGTGGCCGCGCGCCCACGCGTCGACGACATAGGTGTCGGGGGCCGGGTGGCCGATGAGCAGCGGCTGGATGCGCTTGTTCTTCGACACTTCGGCGAGCACCGCGGCATCCGTCGATCGCAGGATGAGGGTGCCTTCGTCATCGCGCTCGATCACCAGGCGCCCGTAGCGGCCGACCGTCTCACGGATGTCCATCGACACCGACGGTGGCACGGGGAAGCGCGACCAGCGGTCGAGAGTGGCGAGCATGTCTTCGGCGTCGTGGCCGGCGGCACGGGCGTTCCAGAGCCCCAACCGCGTGATGCGGTACGTGTGGATGTGCTCGGGGGCACGCTCCAACTCGGCGAAGATCGCAAGCTCGTGCCGCGCGTCCTCCGCCTTCGGATGCGCGACTTCGAGGAGCACCGTGCGGTCGCTCTGAACGATGAGGGGGCCGTCAGCCATAGCGGATCAGTCTACCGGGCGCGCGGACGGTGGGCGCTGTCTTCGTGGGCGTCAGGCGGGGCGGACCGCGGAGATGCTGCGCACCGGCAGGGTGCGCTCGACGTCGGCGGCGGCATCGCGTCCGCGCAGACGGCCGCCGCCGAGACCGGTCGCCTCGAGGGTCACATCGCGGGACGAGCCGTCGGGCAGCTGCACCGTGATGACGAGCGTCGCGCGGGCGCGCACCGCTTGCTCGAGTTCGCGTTCCAGCCAGGCGGCGTCCGCGTCCTGGGCGTGTGCCGCGCGCAACCGCGCGATCAGCGGGGCGTAGTCGCCGCCGGCATCCACCGGCTGCGGGTCGGCCAGGCGTTGCCGATCGAGACGCCGCGGCTGCCCGTCGGCGTCGACGGCGAGCACGGGGTAGCGCGCGTCGGCGAGCATCCAGAACGCGGTGTCGGGCGAGGTGCCCGTCATGAGGGCGTCGCCGTCGCGGACGAGCCCGAGCGGACGCAGGGCCTGGTCGACGCCGACGGCCTCGAGCAGGGCGTGGTCGTCGCTCGTGATGCGCGTGCGGCCCGACCAGTCCGGGCCGATGCGGATGCCGCCGTGGCGTGTCGCGCTGCGATCGATCTCGTAGGCGAGCGGCTGCGGCAACCCGGTGAGCGAGAGCGTCTCAAGGAACGCCCGCATGGATGCCGCCGTCTCACCGGCGGTCAGCGCCGCGCCGAGCGAGTCCGACGTGAAGCGGTAGGTGGATGCCTGTGCGCGCGTCTCGCGGCGGGCCATCGAGCGCAGGCGCATGTCGAGCTGCGGTTCGAGCGGGCCGGGGGCGATGGCGGTCAGGTCGTTCTGCAGGAAGACCTTGTCGACCTCGGCAGGCAGGAGCAGCTGGAGTGCGTCGAGGTCGGCGTCGGTTCCCGCGGCGAGGCCCGCGCCCCACGCGGGCGGCGCGCCGTCGGCGCCGATCATGCCCCATCGGCGCAGCAGCGCACGCAGATGGTCCGCCTGTGCGGGCCACTGCGGATCGAGGGGGTAGGCGTCAGGCCATTGGTCGGGATGCAGCCACCCTGCGCCATCGCGCACGCCGTCGGGAAGTGTCGCCCGCAGCCTGCGGGCGACGGCCTGCCACCTGGTCACGGTCGACGAGTGCAGCCAGGCGGCGCCCTCGCCGGTGACGCGCCACTCGCGTTCGTGCGCGACGAGCAGGCCCGCGCGCTGTGCGATCGCGAGGAGTTCGTCGGCGTCGTCGGGGTCGCGGGCCGCGCGCAGATCGATGAGGCGGCGGCGGTCGGCTGCGCTCAGCGCACCCGAACCGATGCGCCCGAGCGGCGAGACCGTCGTCAGATCGAGGATGTCGGCGAGGGATGCCGCGGCGTCGAATGCGCGTTCGGCGAGCACTTCGTCACCGGTGGGTTCGGTGTGCACCGCGGGCTGCGGGGCGGCGGCATCCAGCGTGCGTCGTACGTCGACGACCGCCGCGAGCAGCTCGCCGTCGGCCGAGGCCATGCCGTGGTCGCGAAGGGCGGTGTGATCGGTGTCGACGGCATCAAGGGCGTCGACTTCGTCGCGGGTCAGTGCGGCGAGTCCGCGGAGGATGGAGGCGGGGTCGAGCAGGGCATCGGCGGCGTCGAAGAAGTCGCCCCACGTCGCCGAGGCTGGGACGCGTCGCTCGGTGAGCAGGCGGGCCAGCTGCGCGTCGTCGAACGCGGCGAGGCTGTTCGCGAGCGCGCGGGCGTCCGACGCGGCCACGTCACCGACCCTTGTTCGCCTTGGCCCGTCGCACGAAGGTCATGATCAGCACCGTCATCAGCATCGCGAACGCGAGGATCGGCGCGATGTAAACGGTCGCGCCGACGACGGGCCAGATGCCCGTTCCGAAGTCGGCCTGCTCCATGCCGGTGGCCGAGCCGATCATGATCGCGAAGAAGCACACGACCGACAGGGCCAGCAGGCCCAACGACATGAATGCGAGGATGCGGTCGATCCGTCGGACCGGAAGGTCCTCGCCCGGGGTGCGTGTGCTCATCCGCTTCAGCCTACTGTGTCGCACTCCGCTCGACAGGCGCGCGGGTACCGTAGGCTGGTTGCGGGGCTGTACGGTCCCGGTTCTTTCATGCCCGCGCGCGGGCCGATCAGCGAGGTATAGCGATGCCCACCGGCAAGGTCAGGTTCTACGACGACGAGAAGGGGTTCGGCTTCATCACCACCGATGACGGCCAGGACGTCTTCCTGCACGCCACGGCCCTCCCCGCCGACACGACGAGTGTCAAGGCCGGCACGCGGCTCGAGTTCGGCGTCGCCGACGGTCGCCGCGGGCTGCAGGCCCTGTCGGTGAGGGTGCTCGACGCGCCCGTCACGATGAGCAAGCGCAACCGTCCCAAGGCCGACGACATGGCCGTCATCGTCGAAGACGTCGTGAAGCTGCTCGACGGCATCGGCGGCGATCTGCGCCACGGGCGTTACCCCAGCGCGTCGCACGGCAAGAAGGTCGCTGCGATCCTGCGCAAGGTGGCCGATGACCTCGACGCCTGAGCCCGAGTCCGCTGCAGCGGTCGTCCCCGACGAGCGGCTGCTCCACGCGCATGACCTCGCGCTCGCGGCGCTCCACGAGATCACTCCGGCCTCGACCGTGGGTGCTCCGGCGGGGCACAGCGTCGAGCCCGACGGCGTGGTGTCGTTGCGGTTCCTCAACCGGCTCGAGGGGTACCCGGGCTGGTTCTGGACGGTGAGCCTCGCGGTGGTCGAGGGTGCCGAGCCGACCGTGCTCGAGGTCGAACTGCTGCCCGGCGAGGCGTCGCTGCTCGCCCCCGAGTGGGTGCCGTGGGCCGTGCGCCTGGCCGAATATCAGGCTGCCCAAGCCGCCGCGGCCGACGAAGACGCCGAGGCGGACGACGAAGACGAAGAGGATGCCGAGGACGACGCCGACGAACTCGGTGACGTCGAAGACCTCGACGCCGCCGACTTCGACGACGACGGCTCGTCGATCCTGCACGCAGGCGACGTCGACGGTGTCGACATCGACGAACTCGACGCCGACGAAGCCGACGACGAGGACTAGCCTCAGCCCTTCAGGCCATCAATCGTGAAGTCGATGCACTTGATGAGCTGACGCACGTCTTCGGGCTCGATCGACACGAACGTCGCGATGCGCAGCTGGTTGCGGCCGAGCTTGCGGTAGGGCTCCGTGTCGACGATGCCGTTGGCGCGGAGGCTCTTCGCGACAGCCGCGGCATCCACCGTCTCGTCGAAATCGATCGTGACGACGACGGGGGAGCGGTCTGCGGCGTCGGCGACGAACGGGGTCGCGAACGACGATGCGTCTGCCCACTCGTAGAGGGCGCTCGACGACTCCGCGGTGCGGGCGCCGGCCCAGGCGAGTCCGCCGTTGCCGTTGATCCACTCGAGCTGCTTATCGAGCAGGTGCAGGGTCGCGACGGCCGGTGTGTTGAGCGTCTGGTTGAGGCGCGAGTTGTCGAGCGCGTTCTTCAGGCTCAGGAACTCGGGGATGTAGCGGCCCGACGCGGCGACGCGCTCGATGCGCTCGATGGCGGCCGGCGAGACGGCGGCGAACCACAGGCCGCCGTCCGACCCGAGGTTCTTCTGCGGCGCGAAGTAGTAGACATCGCTCTCCGAGACCGTGAAGTTGATGCCGCCGGCCGCGCTTGTGGCGTCGATCACCGTGAGGGCGCCCTCGTCACCCACCACGCGGGTGATCGCAGTCGCGACACCGGTGGAGGTCTCGTTGTGGGGCCACGCGTACACGTCGACACCCTCGACGGGCTCGGCCGCGATGCTCGAACCCGGCTCTGCCTTGCGCACGTCGGGCGCCTCGAGCCACGGTGCGGCAGCGGCGCCGGCGAACTTGCCGCCGAACTCGCCGAACACGAGGTTCTGCGCGCGCTTTTCGATGAGGCCGAACGATGCGGCATCCCAGAAGGCGGTCGAACCGCCGTTGCCGACGATGATCTCGTATCCATCGGGCAGGCGGAGCAGGTCCGACAGGCCGCTGCGCACCTCGCCGACGAGGCTCTTGATCGGGGCCTGGCGGTGCGAGGTGCCCATCAGCACCGATCCGGGGCCGACGAGCGAGGCGAGCTGGTCGCCTCGGACCTTCGACGGGCCGCATCCGAAGCGTCCGTCGGTGGGCAGGATCTCGCGGGGCAGCGTCACATGGGCCATGTGTCCGATTGTAGGGCGGCGGGGGGAGGGGCCCCGTCCGTGTGTCGTCGCGAGCAGATAGGCTGGAAAGGACTTGTCAGACCCCGTACCGAGGCTGGAAATGACCGATCTGATCGACACCACCGAGATGTACCTGCGCACGATCCTCGAGCTCGAAGAAGAGGACATCACGCCGCTGCGCGCGCGCATCTCGGAGCGCCTCGGTCACTCCGGCCCGACGGTGTCGCAGACGATCGGGCGCATGGAGCGCGACGGCCTCGTCGTGGTCTCGGACGACCGCACACTCGAACTCACCGGATCGGGTCGGCAGAAGGCCGTCGACGTCATGCGCAAGCACCGGCTCGCCGAGCGCCTGCTGAGCGATGTCATCGGACTCGACTGGGCGTACGTGCACGAAGAGGCCTGCCGCTGGGAGCACGTCATGAGCGAGCTCGTCGAGCGACGCCTGCTCGAACTGCTCGATCACCCGACCGAGTCGCCCTACGGCAACCCGATTCCCGGGCTCGACCAGCTCGGCGATGTGCCCGCGCGCACGTTCGACGAGGGTGTCATCGGACTCGTCCGTCTGCTCAATGAGACGGGCGCTCCGGTCGAGGGCACGGTGCGTCGCCTGGCCGAGCCGGTGCAGGTCGATCCCGAGCTGCTCGGGCAGCTGCGCGGTGCCGGTGTCGTGCCCGGCGCGAGCGGTTCGTACCGCTTCAGCGAGGGCTACGTGCTCGTGCAGATGGACGGAAGCGACGAGGGGCTGGAGCTGCCCGTCGAGGTCGCATCGCACATCTTCCTCGTCGATCCGCGCTGATCCGGCGCGCCGGTCGAGGGGCCCGCGACCCTGGACATCACCGGGGAACAGCCTGGGAGCGATCGCCCTTACGTGACATATTCGTTACCTTCCGGTAGCCTCGGATGGTCCAACGGCGAGAAGCCCGCCCCGGACCGCCGCACGAATTGCCTCATCGGTTCGTCGTTCGCGCGGTGAAGCCCGTCTGTGCCCGACACTGAACGTTCGACGAACCAGCATCCCCCGATGCGGAGGCGCCGGAGGATAGCTTGGCTGAACACAACGATTCGTCGACGGAGACGCCCGATCTCACCCCGACGAGTCCCGCCGATGGCGGACGCCGCTTCGCGCTGCGTCGCCCGGCGGTGAAGACCCCCTCGACCCGTTCGACCGCCGTCGCGAAGCGCTCGCGCCGCGCCGCAGGAAAGCCGCACCCGGTACGCAGCTTCCTCACCGTCACCGCCGTCGCCGGCATGGTCGCCACCGTCGCGATCCCCGCGTTCGCCGCTGCGCGCGGTGTATCTGCCGAGGCCATGACCGTCGAGCAGGTCGCACAGGAGAACGCGCAGTCACTCGTCGTCGCCTCCGAAGCCGAGACCGACTCCCTCGAGCGCGGCAGCTATTCGGCCACGACGCCCGAAGAGATCCAGAAGAAGAAGGACGAAGAGGCGGCCAAGGCTGCACTCGCGGCCCGTCTGGCGGCCTCGGCATCCAGTGGCAGTTCGGCATCGGTGAGCATGTCGGTGCCCAGCTCGATCGCCGCAGCCGGCGACGTCGTGCGCCCGCTCCCGTACTTCAACAACTTCGGAACCCCGTACGCGGGCCACAAGGGCACCGACTACATGGTCGAGGGCGGCACGCCCATCTACGCCATGGCCGACGGTGTCGTCGTCGCCTCGACCGAGAGCGGCCCGGGCTGGGGCGTCTACGTCAAGATCGCCCACAACATCGGCGGTCAGAGCGTCACCTCGCTGTACGCGCACATGACCTACGGCACGCGTCGTGTCTCGGTGGGCGACACGGTCTCGGCCGGTCAGCTCATCGGTCAGGTCGGTGACACCGGCCGTGCCTTCGGCAAGCACCTGCACCTCGAGATCGTCGTGGGCGGCACGTACCAGAACGCCGAGGGCTGGCTCGTCGCCAACGCCGGCTGATCGCCTGGACACGCGACAACGTTCACGTCTCGTTCCGCCTCGTGTGCCGTGGCGTGCATTAGCCTGATCCCGACGCTCGTTCGAGCTGAGGGGGAGAGCCCATGGATGTCACACCCCGCATTCAATCCGTGAATGCCAGGGGCCGCACGGTGTGCGGTCGTTACGTCCTGCGGCATCGTGTGCACGAATGCCACGTCTTCGGTCGTGGAATCAAGGCGCTGTCTTCATGACAGCGCCTTTTTTCGTGCCCGCATCCCGCCTCTTCGCGCACGTCGTCACAGCCGAACAACCGCTGAAGCCGTCACCGGCCGTTCGAGAGGACACTCGATGCGCACCTTGGTGCTGAATGCAGGATACGAACCATTGGCCATCGTGTCGTTCAAGCGAGCCCTCGTGCTCGTGATGAACGACAAGGCCACCGTCATCGAGCATGTGGAGGGGGATCCGGTTTGGGGCACGAGCGACGTGTACGACCGCCCCGCCGTCATCCTGCTCAGCCGCTACGTGCGCGTGCCCGGCGGGCGCCGTGTTCCGGTGACCAGACGCGGCGTGCTGCGCCGCGACGGGCACCGTTGCGCGTACTGCGAGAAGGGCGCCACGACGATCGACCACGTGTTGCCCCGCTCCCGCGGTGGTGCCGACTCGTGGGAGAACCTCGTCGCGTGCTGCCTGCGGTGCAACAACATCAAGGGCGACCGCACGCCGCAGGAGATGAACTGGGAGCTGCGCTGGTTGCCCCAGCCGCCGCGCGGCGCGCAGTGGACGGTGCGGGGAACCGACCGCACCGACCCGACGTGGGAGCCCTATCTGGCCCTCGCCGCCTGATCGCTCTCGCGCTGTGCTCGCGCTTCTTGGCGCCCTGGCATCCACCCCTTTCGGTGAGTCCGTGATTCGAGGCTGAATCGGATGCTGTGGTGTGTTGACTCAGTCTGAAATCGCGGACTCACCGCATGTCGGAGGTCGTCTGTATCTTCGAACCTGACATTGAGAGAATAGAACATCTGTTCTAATCTGTTGAAGTGAGGTCGATCGTGCGGAATGCTGCCGACGCATCCTCTGCCAGGTCCACCACCATGGCAGAGGTGCAGCGACTGCGCGCGCAGCTCGAGCGCGTGCAGGGGCGGCGGATGGATGCGCCCGTGCTGCCGACCCATCCGGCGCTGGCGGGGCTGCTGCCGGGGCGTGGACTGCGGCCCGGTGCGGCGTACTCGCTCGGTCGGTCGATGTCGCTGCTGCTGGCGTTGCTCGCCCAGCCGTCGCAGGCGGGGTCGTGGTGCGGTGTGGTCGGCATGCCGGGGCTCGGGGTCGAGGCGGCCGAGAAGATCGGCGTCGATCTCTCGCGGCTCGTGCTGATCCCCGATCCGGGGGAGCGCTGGCTGGCGGTGACCGCGACGATCGCCGACGTGCTGCCGGTGGTGGCGGTGCGCCCGCCTGCGCGTGCGAAGCATGCCGACATCTCGCGCCTGGCGGCACACCTGCGTGACCGTGGTGCCGTGCTGCTCGTGCAGGGGCCGTGGCCGCAGACCGAGGCGATGATCGACGTCGCCGATCCTCGGTGGGATGGGCTGGGGCACGGACACGGTGTGCTGTCGGAGCGCGAGCTGACGGTCACCGTGACCAGTCGCCGCTTTCCAGTGCCGCGCAGCGAGCGGATGCTGCTGCCCGCACCCGACGGTGGCGTCGTGGCGCGGATGCCGGCGGTGCGGGAGCGCCGGTCGGTTGAGCCGGTGCCGATTGAGCCGGTGCCGATGCGGGCGGTGGGCTGATGGCGATGGATGCCGCAGCACTCACCCGCAGTCTCGTGGTGTGGATGCCGGATTGGCCGGTCGTCGCGCTCACTCGCGACGGTGATGATCCGCCCGATCCGGCGCTGCCGATCGCGGTGTTCTCGAAGGGCACGGTCATCGCGTGCTCGCCGGCCGCCCGCGCCGAGGGGGTGCGGGTGGGGCAGCGTCGCCGTGATGCGCAGTCGCGGTGCCCGCAGGTAGTCGTCGCCGATGCCGATGAGGTGCGGGACAACCGGGTGTTCGCACCGTTGATCGCCCGCCTCGAAGAACTCGCACCGGGCGTGCAACTGGTCGAACCGGGGCTGTGCGTGCTGCACGCCAAGGGTCCCGCCCGCTATTACGGTGGCGAGGCGGCCGCGGTGACGGTGCTGACCGGTGCGTTGCAAGATGCCGGGATCGTCGATGTGCGTGCCGGTGTCGCAGACGGTCCGTTCACCGCCGAGCAGGCGGCGCGGGTCGGCACGGCGGCAGACAGTCCGTTGCGGATCGTGCCGCAGGGGGCGTCGGCCGCGTTCCTGGCGCCGCTGTCGGTCGCGGTGCTCGCCGCGGCGGCGGGCGGCGCCGGTGAGGGCGATGTCGTCGACCTGTTCGCCAGGCTCGGCGTGCAGACGCTCGGGCAGGTGGCCGAGATCGCACCGTCGCTGCTCGTGGACCGGTTCGGACCGCGCGGCGCACGGCTGCACGCGCTCGCCGCGGGGCGCGACGCCAGGCCGGTCACTGCGCGCACGCCACCGCCAGAGCTGGATCGCACGATCGAGTTCGAACCACCGCTCGAGCTCGCCGAACAGGTCGCGTTCGGGGTGCGGGTCGACGCCGACCGGTTCGTCGAGGGGCTCGGCGCGGTGGATCTCGTCTGCACCGAGTTGCGCGTGCAGATCACCGGTGACCGCGGCGAGCACAGCGACCGGGTGTGGCTGCATCCGGGGGCGTTCGATGCGGCGGCGGTCGTCGACCGGGTGCGGTGGCAGTTGGCCGAGCAGCGCCTGTCGAGCGGGGTGGTGCGGGTGCGGATCGCGCCCGAGGCGGTGGATGCGGCATCCCACCACACCGCGACCCTGTTCGGTTCGGGGCCCGAAGAACGCGTACACCATGCGCTCTCGCGCGTGCAGGCGATGCTCGGGCACCGGGGTGTCGTCACGCCGGTGGTCGGCGGCGGGCGGTGGCTGGCCGAACGGCAGGAGCTCGTGCCGTGGGGCGACCGGGTGGTGACGACGCACGACCGGCGGCGACCGTGGCCGGGGAGTCTGCCCGATCCGCTGCCGGCGACCGTGTTCCCGCCCGGGGTCGCGGTGGCCGTGATCGACCGTGACGGTGACATGGTGGCCGTCGATGAGCGCGGCGAGCCGACCGCCGAGCCGGTCGCGCTGGTCGAGTCGGGCCGCACCCGTCGCATCGAGACGTGGGCGGGGCCGTGGCCGGTGATCGAGCGAGGTTGGGATCCCGAGCGTGCCCGAAACGCCCACCGGTTCCAGATCGTCGACCTCACCCAGACCGCCTGGCTGCTGGTGTGCGAAGACGGCGCCTGGCAGGCCGAGGGGCGGTACGACTGACCCCGGTCGTTGAGCGAGCCGAAGGCGAGACGAAACGTCCCAGAGCGCACGAAAGGAGTACGACTGATGGGCTTCAACAACCCGTCCGTCTCATGGTCCGAGATGGAGCGGCTGCTCAGCGGGCGGCGCAAACCGTCTGCCCCGCCCGGTGCCGACGGCGGGGACGGTCCCGCCTGGTCGCACAAGCGCGGGCCGTACGTGCCGCCGCCGATCGTACGGCCCGAGAACGTCGTGCCGTACGCCGAGTTGCACGCGCATTCGTCGTTCTCGTTCCTCGACGGCGCGTCGTCGCCCGAGGACCTTGTCGAAGAGGCGGAACGGCTGGGGCTGCACGCCCTGGCGATCAGCGACCACGACGGGTTCTACGGGATCGTCCGGTTCGCGGAGGCGGCAGAGGCGGTGCAGCTGCAGACCGTGTTCGGCGCCGAGCTGTCGCTCGAGCTGCCCAAGCCGCAGAACGGCGAACCGGATCCTGCAGGTTCCCATCTGCTGGTGCTCGCGCGCGGTGAGGAGGGCTACCACCGGCTGGCCGCCGCCCTCACCCACGCGCAACTCGCCGGCGCCGAGAAGGGCCGGCCGCGCTACGACCTCGACGAGCTCGCCGAGCAGGCAGGTGGCGCGTGGACGATCCTCACCGGATGCCGCAAGGGCGCCGTCCGGCAGGCCCTCGCCGCGGGAGGGGCTGCCGCGGCGGGGGAGCAGCTCGACCTGCTCGTCTCGCGGTTCGGCCGGGATGCCGTCGAGGTGGAGCTGCTCGACCACGGCGGGCCGCGTGATTCGCGTGACAACGACATCCTCGCCGGGCTCGCTCGGGACCGGGGGCTGCCGATCCTGGCGAGCAACAACGTGCATTACGCCGTGCCCGAGCGGGTGCATCTGGCGGCAGCGGTCGCCGCGGTGCGCGCGAACCGGGGGCTCGACGAGATCGACGGCTGGTTGCCCTCGCATGCCGGCGCGCACCTGCGATCGGGTGCCGAGATGGCCAGGCGCTTCCGCCGATACGCCGGTGCGGTCGCGCGTACCGTGACCGTCGCCGACGAGACGGCATTCCCGCTGCGGCGTGCGAAGCCTGCACTGCCGAAGTTGCCGGTGCCTGACGGGCACACGCCGATGAGCTGGCTGCGGCACCTGGTGTGGGAGGCGGTGCCGCGCAAGTATCCGGATGCCTCAGACGCCGACCGCGCCCGCATCGAGAAGGAGCTCGGCGTCATCGAGCAGAAGGACTTTCCGGGATACTTCCTCATCGTGCACGGCATCGTGGCCGAGGCGCGGCGCCGCGGCATCCTGTGCCAGGGTCGCGGGTCTGCGGCCAACAGTGCCGTCTGCTACCTGCTCGACATCACGGCGGTCGATTCGATCGCGTACGACCTGCCGTTCGAGCGGTTCCTGTCGGCGCTGCGCGATGAGGAGCCCGACATCGACGTCGACTTCGATTCGGACCGGCGTGAAGAGATCATCCAGTGGGTGTACCGCACGTACGGGCGGGATCGGGCGGCGCAGGTCGCGAACGTCATCCAGTACCGGCCGAAGAACGCGGTGCGCGACATGGCGAAGGCGCTCGGGCATTCGCCGGGACAGCAGGACGCCTGGTCGAAGCAGGTCGAACGGTGGGACGGCAGCTACAGCACCGGCGACAACGACATCCCCGAGCGGGTGATCGCGTATGCGACCGAGCTGTTGAAGGCGCCGAGGCACCTCGGCATCCATTCCGGCGGCATGGTGCTCACCGATCGGCCGGTGGGTGAGGTGGTGCCGATCGAGCACGCGCGCATGCAGGATCGCACCGTCATCCAGTGGGACAAGGACGACGCCGCGTGGATGGGCCTGGTGAAATTCGATCTGCTCGGGCTCGGGATGCTGGCGGCGCTGCAGTACTGCTTCGATCTGATCGCGGGGGCGACGGGGGAGCGGTGGGAGCTGTCGACGCTGCCGAAGGAGGAGGCCGCGGTCTACGACATGCTGTGCCGGGCCGATTCGATCGGGGTGTTCCAGGTCGAGTCGCGCGCGCAGATGGGGCTGCTGCCGCGCCTGCAGCCGCGCCGCTTCTACGACCTGGTGATCGAGATCGCGCTGATCCGGCCGGGGCCCATCCAGGGCGGGGCGGTGCACCCGTACGTGCGGCGCAAGCTCGGCCGTGAAGAGGTGACGTACGCGCACCCGAAGCTGAAGCCGGTGCTGGAGCGCACCCTCGGCATTCCGATCTTTCAGGAGCAGCTCATGCAGATGGGCATGGCCGTGGGTGGGCTGAGCGGTGAGGATGCTGATCTGTTGCGCCGCGCGATGGGTTCCAAGCGCGGGGTGGAGCGCATCGAGTCGCTCAAGCAGAAACTGTTCGACGGGATGGCGGCGAACGGTCTGGTGGGTGAGGTCGCCGAGGACATCTATGCGAAGGTGCAGGCGTTCGCGAACTTCGGGTTCGCCGAGAGCCATTCACTGTCGTTCGGCCTGCTCGTCTACGCGTCGAGTTGGATCAAGCTGCACTATCCCGCCGCGTTCCTGGCGGGGCTGCTGCGCGCGCAGCCGATGGGCTTTTACTCGCCCGCGACCCTCACCTCCGACGCCCGCCGCCACGGCGTGCAGGTGCGCCGTCCCGACCTCCACGCCTCCCGCGCCGACGCCACCCTCGAACCGGTGGATGCTGCTGGGGAGGGGTTGCGCCCACCCACCGGCCTCCCCACCTGCGCCGACCGCCGCCAGCCGCCCGTCCCGCCGTTCGACCTGTCCGCACCCGACGAGTCCGCCGCGCACCGTCGCGACGGCGCGTTCGCGGTACGGCTGGGGCTCGCATCGGTGACCGGTATCGGCAGTGCGATGGCGGAGAAGATCGTCGCGGAGCGTGAGGCGAACGGTCCGTACCGCGACCTTCGCGACCTGGTGCGCCGCACCGATGCGACGACCGCGCAGCTGGAGTCGCTGGCGACGGCGGGTGCGTTCGAGTGCTTCGGGATCACGCGGCGTGAGGGCATCTGGTTGGCCGGTTCCGCGTCGCAGGACCGTGCCCAGTACCTGCCCGATTCGATGGTGTCGGTGCAGCCGCCGCTGTTTCCCGATCAGACCAGCTACGACGTGCTGGCCGCCGACCTGTGGGCGACCGGCATTTCGACAGACGATCACCCGCTCACCCACTACCGGGCGCAGTTGGATGCCAGGGGCGTGCTCACCTCGCAAGAACTCCGCTCGCACGAGACCGGCCGGCGGGTGGAGGTGGCGGGGCTGGTGACGCACCGGCAGCGGCCGGCGACGGCATCCGGTGTCACGTTCGTGAACCTCGAGGACGAGCACGGCTTGGTGAACGTGATCTGCTCACAGGGGGTGTGGGGGCGGTATCGGCGGGTGCTGCGCGACAGTCCGGCGCTGGTCGTCCGCGGCATCCTGGAGCGTTCGCCCGAGGGGGTGACGAACCTGTTGGCCGACAAGTTCGAGGATCTGCGGGTGGGGATGCCGCATCGGTCTCGTGACTTCCGGTGAACGCACGAGGCCCCGACCCGGACGGATCCGGTCGGGGCCTCGAACGTCGTGGGGCGTCAGGCCTGCTGGGCCAGCGCGAAGCCGACGGAGCCGTCTTCGCCGACGCGTGCGTCGAGCACGCGGTCGTCGAGTGCGACGGCGGCGGCTTCGTCGACGAATACGCGGGCGCCGTCGGTTTCGACGACCTGGTCCTGCGGTTCGGGGGACGGTGCGAGGCTGAGCGCGTAGCCGGTCTCGGGGGCTGCCGCTTCGCTGATGCGCAGGCCGCCGGTTTCGGTCGGGATCTGCGATGCCAGGTTCTTGACGGCGCTGGTGGCGTTCTCGGTGAGTGTGAGCATGGGTGCTCTCCTTCCGTGGATTGCTGCGGACGGGCCACGATTCCGAACCCGGCGCGGGCATGCAACCTGTGACACACCA
This sequence comes from Microbacterium sp. bgisy189, assembly GCF_965345345.1. GTDB lineage: Bacteria > Actinomycetota > Actinomycetes > Actinomycetales > Microbacteriaceae > Microbacterium. The sequence continues at coordinate 339,659 of NZ_CBDRMZ010000001.1, forward strand.
TGGGGTGGTTCTCACACCGGATACGGAGGTTCGGTCACTCGGCCGCCGCGCAGGCCACTCGTGTCGACGCCGATCGGCGTAACGTGAAGCGGGTCGGGCCGAACGTGCGGCAGGGAGGAGCGCTCCAGTGAAATCGATGCGACTCTACGAACAGGGGGGTCTGCGCCGCTATCTGCTCGTCATGGACAAGGGCGACGAGGCGTGCGCTGAGATCACCGGGTTCGCGCGGGACCGCGGCATCCGTTCCGCTGCGCTCACCGCGATCGGTGCCGCATCGCGCAGCGTGCTCGGGTTCCTCGCACCCGGCAGCGAAGCGTACGAGTTCACCACGCGCGACGAACAAGTCGAGATCGGGTCGTTCGTCGGCGATATCGCCTGGGACGCGGATGGTCCGGTACTGCATGCGCACGGTGTGCTCGGGCGCCGCGACGGCAGCGCGCTGGCCGGCCACATCGCGGAACTGCACGTGTTCCCGACGATGGAAGTCACGCTCATCGAGACGCCCGCGAGCGTGCGCAAAGAGCGCGACCCCGACACCGGCCTCGAACTGATCGCGATCGACCGATCGGATGCTGCCGCCGCGGCATCCGCGGACCCGTCGTTGCCGCGTGGGGTGAACCACATCGGGGTGACCGTGCCCGACATCGAGGCGGCCACCGTGTTTCTGCGCGAGGCGTTCGGTGCGCGGGTCGCCTACGACGGTCTCACCCCCGACGACGAGCCGCGCGGCGGCGCCGAGGTGGAGCGGCAACTGGGGTTGCCTGCCGGGGCGCAGATCGTCGCGCAGCGGATGCTGCAGATCGGAACCGGTCCCGGCTTCGAGGTGTTCGAGGTGCACACGCCGCAGCGGCAGGGTGCGACCGGACTCGCCGATCTCGGCTGGGGACACGTCGCGCTGCTGGTCGACGACATCGACGCGGTCACCGGGCGGGCCGTTGCCGCCGGCGCGCACGCGCTGTCGGAACCGCACCCGAACTGCCGGCACGAAGACACCCCCGGAAACGCCAGCGTGTACTTGCGCGCCCCGTGGGGGTCGATCATCGAGCTGCAGACCCTGCCCGGCGGCCACTGGTACGGCACGGGCAGCGAAGTGGAGCTGTGGACACCGCCACCGGCCTGACGCGGCGAACCCGCATCCGCACACTCCGTCCGCCCGACGGGCGCACCGCCGCGCAAGACCCAGCCGAATACGAAGAGTTCTGAGAACGGAGCACACCGATATGTCGAACATCGCCGACTTCTTCGTCGACACCCTCGTCCGTGCCGGCATCACCCGCATCTGGGGACTGCCGGGCGACTCGCTCAACGCGTTCACCGACGCGCTCAGGCGCGACGGCAGCATCCGGTGGTTGCACGCACGCCACGAAGAGGCTGCCGCGTTCGCGGCGGGGGCGGATGCGGAACTCACCGGCGAACTCGCCGTCGTCGCGGGGTCGTGCGGCCCGGGCAACCTGCACTTCATCAACGGCCTGTTCGACGCGAACCGCAACCGGGTGCCGATGCTCGCGATCGCCTCGCACATCCCGTCGGCCGAGATCGGCAGTGGGTACTTCCAAGAGACCCACCCCCAGGAACTGTTCCGCGAGTGCAGTGTGTACGCCGAGCTGGTGGGAGATCCGTCGCAGCTGCCGTGGGTGCTCGAGACCGGGATGCGCACCGCCGTCGAGAAGCGTGGCGTCGCGGTGGTGGTCGTGCCCGGCGACGTGTTCTTCAGCGATGCGCCCGGGCGCCGCGAGACCGCACCGATCCGCGCGACGGCGCCTCGCGTGCTGCCCGCCGATGCCGAGCTGGATGCGGTGGCGGCGCTGCTGAACGATGCCAAGAAGGTCACGATTCTGGCGGGAGCCGGCGTCGCCGGCGCCCACGACGAGGTGATCGCGCTCGCCGAACGGCTGCAGGCGCCGATCGTGCACGCGCTGCGCGGCAAGGAGCACATCGAATGGGACAACCCGTTCGATGTCGGCATGACGGGGCTGCTCGGGTTCTCGTCGGGGTACCGCGCGATGGAGAAGTGCGACGCGCTGCTCATGCTCGGCACCGACTTTCCGTACCGGCAGTTCTATCCGGCGAAGGCGAAGATCGTGCAGGTCGATCTGCGCGGTGAACAGCTCGGGCGGCGTACCCCCATCGACCTGGGCGTCGTCGGCGACGTGAAAGAGACCGCATCCGCCCTGCTGCCGCGCATCGCCGAGGGGCGCAGCTCGAAGCACCTCGACGACAGCGTCGCCCACTACTGCAAGACCCGTAAGGGGTTGGACGAGCTGGCCGTCGATGACGGCAAGGCGCCGATCCACCCGCAGTACGTCGCGAAGCTGCTCGACGAGCTCGCAGACGACGACGCCGTCTTCACCGCGGATGTGGGGAGCCCGGTCATCTGGGCCGCCCGGTACCTCACCATGACGCCGCAGCGGCGACTGATCGGCTCGTTCATCCACGGGTCGATGGCCAACGCCATGCCGCAGGCGCTCGGCGCCCAGGCGATCGACCGGTCGCGGCAGGTGGTGGCGCTGGCCGGCGACGGGGGACTGGCCATGCTCATGGGCGATCTGCTGTCGATTCGGCAGAACGACCTGCCGGTGAAGATCGTGGTGTTCAACAACGCGTCGCTGAACTTCGTCGAACTCGAGATGAAGGCCGCCGGCATCGTGAACTTCGGCACCGACCTCGACAACCCCAACTTCGCCGATGTGGCGCGGTCGGTCGGCATCACCGGCATCCGGGTCGAACAGGGTGCCGACCTGCGTCCGGCGATCGAGCGGATGCTGGCCACCGACGGCCCCGTGCTGCTGGATGTGGTCACGGCGCGCGAGGAGTTGTCGATGCCGCCGTCGATCACACTCGAGCAGGCGAAGGGGTTCACGGTGTGGGCGTTGAAGACGGTGCTCAGCGGCCGCGGTGATGAGCTGCTCGACCTGGCCGACACCAACGTGTGGCGTCGCCTCTTCGACTGACGACCGCGGCAGGCCCCGGTGGTGGGGGTGCTGTACGCGATCTTCTTGCATCCGACGATCGCGGGGCACGCGAACGCGTTGCTTGCTGAGACGCTGTTGGCTGTGCCGCTTGGGACGAGTCTTGCGGGCGCGGTTATCGCGGGGACGGTGGATGCCGTCACGTGGGGTGTCATCGGCGGGTTGGTGCTCGCGATCGCGGCGGTCGGTGAGGTGACGCGTCGGTGTTTCCGGGTGCCGGTGGGTGAGGGGATTCCGCCTGTGGCGTGGGGGTGTCAGAAGGGCGGCGGGTCCGCGGTGCAGCGGAAACCGGTCGGGCTGGTCCACACGGGGTCGTCAGTCGCCGGGTCTCGGTCGAGCGCCCAGAGTGTCTCTTCCTTCACCCGGTGGTGTGGTTCGCACACCGGATCGTTGTTGTGCGCGCTGGTGTGGCCGCCGTCTGTCCATCGGATGCGGTGGTCGATGTCGCAGCGGTGGGCGGAGCGTCCGCATCCGGGAAAGATGCACGTGCCGCGGCGGACGGCCAGCCAGCGGCGGAGTGATTTCGGAACGCGGTAGGTGGTGCGTTCGACGTCGAGCATGGTGCCCGTGATGGGGTCGGTGAGCACGCGGATCCACTGCGTCGCGTCGCCGGCGAGTCGGCGAGCGTCGTCGAGTGGGATCGGCCCGTAGCCGTCGAGCATGGCGGGCTCGTCGCCCTGGCCGAGCAGGCTGAGCGCGGGGATTGTGAGGAACACGGTGGCGCGGGAGCGGGTGGGGTCGCTATCGGTGCCTGTGAGGAGGTCGACGAACGCGTCGGCGCGGAGTTGCGCGAGCGTGCGGGTCTCGTCGGGTGCGCTGTGAAGGGCTCGGGCTCGCTCGTCGAGCTCTTCTTCGATCATGCGGACGCTGGCTGCGGGCAGAAATGCGCTGAGGGTGGCCATGCCGTCGAGGTCGGGGGTGACGAAGATGTCGCGATCGGCTGCGGCGCGTTCGTGGCGGACGTCGAGTGATTCGGCGTGGATGCGTTCGCGGGCGGCGCGTGCGCGGGTGCGGAACCGTCCCGGTGCGAGCCGTGTGGCTGCGTCGGTGATGGCGTCGTCGAATGCCTCCCACGCGCCGGCGGCGTCGGCGGGGAGCGAGTCGGCAAGGGAGGCAGCAGATGCCGCGTTCTGCTCGGACACGTCGCCTGCGGTGTATGCGGCCCAGAGCCGCGGCATCCGTTGGCGAAGCACGCCTGCCCGATGGGCGCGCCCACGCACCGCTTGCTCGGAGAGTTGCACGCGCACGGCGAGGTCGGCGGCTGCTGCGCGGATGGCGAAGTCGCGGCGTTCGGCGCGGACGGTTGCGGCGGAGCGTCCGCGCGGATCTTGCCACAGCGGGTCGTGGGTGGGGTCCGCGCCGACCCACGGGTCGGGGTCGGCGGCTGCGTCGACGAGGAGGTCGTTGAAGGTGCGGTCTTGCTCGGCGACGAGCGCGCGACTGCGGCGGACGAGTTCGGCGACGGGATCGTGATCGAGGAGTTCTTGCTCGACGGCAGGAGGGAACGGCTCTCTGAAGCAATCCAGGTCGTCGCACTCGCCGGCTTCGTAGGCGCGCATCAGTTCGGCGAACCGTGCTTCGACGAACGCGGGATCGCCCAGCAGATCCGCGAGCGGATCGGGGCTGAGGGGAGCATCGGGTCCCCACGCGTTCGGCGAAATGTTCATATCTTCACCCTAGAGAGGGGTTCCGACATTCGCTGAAAGGGACGATCAGCAGCCGGGGCCGGTGGGGTCCTCTTCGCAGGTGTGCTCGACGAGCGCGGTGTGGGCTTCGAAGATTTGAATGTCGACGTCGGCGGTGGGGATGTCGAGGGTGCCGGGCACGGGAATCCAACCGGCGCCGAGGTCGACCTCAGCAGAATAGCGGATGACGGTGTGCGCCGTGTACGTGCCACGTTCGGCGTAGGCGTGGCTCGTGTCTGTCGCGGTCAGCTGGGCTTGGCCGAGCGCGTTCCAGCTCTGGCCGGATGCCGAGGTCGTCTGCGACGTGCCGTCACCGTACACAAACACGAACTCGACCGGCGTGAAGCGGGCCGCGATGTCGAAGCCGAAGAGCTGCCCCGTCGCAGTGTGCACGTCGGCTGGGGCGACGAAGTTGACGGGCATGCCGATCAGGCCGAGCCCGTCGGGTTCGACGATCGTCGTCACCCCGCGCGGTGCGAACGAGACAAGATCGGTGATCGTGACCGAGAACGTCTCGACGGTGTCTTCGGCGGGCTCGTCTTCGTCGGGGTCTTCGGGTGCGGCGTCGCAGTCGTCGAGCTGCTCCTCGATGCGACCGCTGTCGACGCGCCAGCAGAGGGAGTCGGGTGTTGTCTCGTCTGCGTTGGTCGAGCTATCGAACGCATCGCTGCCGCCGCCCGCCTGGAAGTCATCCACAAGACGCGGCGCCCATTCACCGTCTCTTGATGAAGGCGTAATCGCTTCCTCAGTTCGACTGCCAGCGACGTCCAGGGTCCCAGATTGCGTATTCAATGAATTGCTGCACCCCACGCCAGGGATATTGCAGGTAGATTCAGGCGAGACCCCCGTGGCTGCGGATGCTGCGAGTGCCAGACTGGCCAAATAGACCGCTACTCGCATGACGCGCCATCATCGCGATCGGATAGCGCCTCTATACGCCAATGTGCCTCATGCGCCTCGAGTGTCGCTCGCAGCGGCTGAATATCCGGTCGAGACGTACTCACGATGCTGTTGCCGTCCGGATCGACTGCGGTCACCTGCGAGACATCAAGACAGATGTCGAGTGTGGCCTCCGCCACCGTTGATGTGGAAAGGATCTCGACGCTCGTTGGAATGGAGTCGCCTTCCATGGTGATCTCATCGGCGTGGAGTTGGCTATAGGCCTTCTTCGTCCCCTCAAGGGCGTTGCCCGACAGAAACGCGAACACAGGCTCGAAGGTCGTTGGGTCCGAGACGTCGACGTCGTTGACGGCATCCACATAGGCCCGATAGGTCTCCTCCGCCGCCGCGAAGGCCTCTTCTTCGCTCGCGAACCCGGTCGGTGTCGGGGTCGGTTCGGGGGTGGGCGTGCAGCCGGTCGCCAGCATCGCAACGGCAATGGTCGCGAGGGCGAGAGCAGGGGGAGTGCGCCGCGTCATGCACCCCACGGTACCCACCCGCGTGCACGCAAGCCGGGGTTGTCCACAGGCCACCACCGGAGAACCTAGCCCTTCCGCATCTCCCGATACGCGCGCGGGCTCATCCCGTGCGTTCGCCGGAACTGCCGCGAGAAGTAGAAGGCATCGTCCATCCCGACGAGCCGCCCGACCTCAGCCACGGGCAGGTCAGACGTATCCAACACGGACCGCGCACGCGCCATCTTCAGCGCCGTGTGATGCGCGAGCACCCCGCCGCCGGTCGCCTCACGGAACGGCCGCCCTCGCCTTCCCCGCGGGGCTGGATCAATACGACGCGCTCGTCGCTGCGGTTGAGGCGGATGCGACGGATGCCGTGGCTGCAGGCCTGCTCGGCATGTGGCTGCTCGACGCCGGACGCCACGTCGATGCGCTCGACCGGCTGCGCGCCGCGACGGATGCCGGTGCCACCGATCCGGTCGTGTGGCGGAACCTGGCGATCGCGCTCGTGTCGGCGGACGGTGACGATGAGGCGGCGGATGCGGCGCTCGTGCATGCCCTCGAGCTGCGCGACGATGCCCGGCTCGTGTTCGAGCGTGACGTGCTGGCGGTGCGGCGTGGCCTTGGGCCGTGGGAGCGGCTGGCGTTGTTGGAGCGGCATCGGCATCTTCTTGCGGAGCGTGATGATCTGGCCGTGCGCTGGGCGAACCTGTTGCTCGATGTCGGGCGGGTCGATGCGGCGTGGACGTTGCTGACGACCAGGCGGTTCCGCCCGTTCGAGGGTGGCGAGGGGCTGGTGATCGCGGCGTTCGACCGTGCGTCGTGCGCGCTCGCCGAGCGGCTGCTGCCCGAGGCGCCCGCCGAGGCCGCGGCGCTGCTCGAGTCCGGATTCGTGCCGCCCATGACGCTCGGCGAGGGCCGGCACCCGGCGGAGCATCCGGTGCAGCGGTGGGTGCTGCTGGGGCGGGCGCGCGCTGCGATGGGGGATGCCGATGGTGCAGCCGCCGCGTGGCGCGCAGCTGTCGCGTCGACGCCGCTCGCGGTCGCACCGCGCCCCGCCGATGCGCGCACGTTCTGGGAGGGCGTCGCGTTCGTGTCGCTGGGGGAGGAGTCGGCGGCCGAGGTCGTGTGGCGCGCGCTGGATGCCCGCGCGGCCGAGTTACGTGCGGCACCGGATGCCGTCGACTACTTCGCGACGTCAGTGCCCGAGCTGACCCTCTTCGACTCGGGCACGGCCGCAGTGCGCGCGGCCGAGGCCGACGAGCTGGAACGCCTTGCGCGTGGGGGCGGATGCTGGTGGCCGCGGGGTGAGCGGACGACGACGGCGGATAGACTCGATGGGCCAGCCTCTGTAGCTCAATGGAAGAGCAGTTGCGTCCTAAGCAAACGGTTGGGGGTTCGAGTCCCTCCAGGGGCACCGTTTTTTTGCGCTTTGATCTGGTGTTTCACTGAGGTCCGGCCCCATCGATTTCGGCTTTTGCCCACATTCTGCCCACACTTTTTGGGATCTCGGCACCGTGAGGTGCCTGTGCCGGGTGTCTATCAAGGGGCGCCATTAGTAGGGTGTTGCGGGTGGCCGATTTCGGTGCCTGAGCAATTCGCTCAGTACGCGCGGCGGCCTGTCGGGACGCTGAGGGACGTCGGCAAGGCGATCGCACTCGTCGAGACATTGAGGCTGCCGGCGACTGCGTCGAGGTCGTCATCGAAGAGATCCGCGTACGTGTCGAGCGTCATCGCGGCGGGCGTGACCGAGCATCCGCTGCACCGCTTTCACGTTCGCGCCGGAGCCGATCGCGAGTGACGCGGCGGTGTGCCGCAGGTCATGGATCGTGAGCCCGGCGGATCGACGGGTCTATCGCCTGCGCGCGCCGGCTCGCGGTCGCGAACCAGCCTCGCTCATCCCACTCGTTCTTCATGTGCGTGTGACCGTTGCCGAAGAGCAGCCCGTCAGGTGCCTTGCCCGCACAGGCCACGTCGATCAGCGGCGCCAGCCGCTCTGGGTACGGCACCGAGCGCCGCTCGTGGGTCTTGGTTGTGCCGACGTGGACCTCCCACCCGACCAGCACCCCGTTCTCCCGGTAGCGCACGCGGTAGCGGCGGCCCTTCACCGTGTCGCACACCGTGATCGTGCCCGTCGCTACCTCGCTGACTTCGTCGACGCCAGCGTCAGTGTCGCGCCAGTGTCGGACATCGACAGAACGTCGTCAATGAGCTCGATACGAGCTGCGGATAAGAGACGGCGGACGTCGAATCATGGTGGCGGGGAGGCCATCGATCCGTGCATCAGGCCGCGGGCTTTTCGTCCCGTGACTCGAGCTCGGCGAACCGCGCCTGCATGGTCGGGTTGCCCTTGGTGAGCTTCTTCACCGTGAGGGCGGTGGCCTTGTCGTTCGCGAGGCGAAGGTTGTTCTCCGACCCGAGCAGACTCTCTTTGACCCGCTGAAGCCGATCGATGGCGGCGTCGATGTCCTTGATCGCCGCTTCGAATTTGCGCTTGGCGACGTCGTAGTTGCGTCCGAACGCCGACTTGAATTCATCGAGGTCCGACTCGAAGCTCGTGATGTCGATGTTCTGCTTCTTGACCTGCTCGAGCTCGGCCTTCACGAGGATGGTGTCCTGGGCGGCGTTGCGCAACAGAGCGATGATGGCGAGGAAGAACTGCGGCCGGACGACGAACATCTTCGGGTACTCGTGGGACACGTCCGTGATGCCCGTGTACAGCTCGGAGTCCTCCTCGAGCATCGACACGAGAACGGCGTACTCGCAGCCCTTGTCGTTGCGGTCCTTGTCGAGCTTCGCGAGGAAGTCGGCGTTCTTCTTCTTGGTCGTCGACGCGTCGGCTTCGTTCTTCATCTCGAACATGATCGAGATGTACTCGACTCCGTCGTTGCTGAAATCTCGGAAGACGTAGTCGCCCTTCGTGCCACCCGAGGCGTCGTTGTCCTTGCCGAACGCCGCATCCGGAAATGCGAGCGAACGCGCGCGATTGAACTCGGTCTCACAGTGCTGCTCGAGCGTCTCGCCGAGGAGCTTGACCGAGAGCTTCGCCTTCATGTCCTTGTAGCGTTCGATCAGCTCGTCCTTCAGCGCGAGTTCCTTCGAGTGGGACTCTTTGAGGGCGACTTCGTTGACCTTGTGCTCCGCAGACTGGAGGGCGAGCTGGTTCTTCGTCTCGGTGAGTCTCCGCTCGGCGTCCGACACCGCCTTGGCGACGGCGAGTTCCTCGGCGGTGGCGGCCTTCTCGAGGTCGCCATTCAGGCGCTGGATCTGAGCATCCTTCTCCGCGGCGGCAGCCTGCGCCTCCTGCGCGAGCTGTGCGATCGCGAGCGCACGGGCGGATTCGGCACCCTTGAGGTCGGTCCGCAGCCGCTCGATCTCGGCATCCTTCTCGGCGGCGGCCGCCTGTGCGGCCTGGGCCACCTTCGTCACGGCCAGCTCCCGGGCCGAATCCGCGCCGCCGAGGTCGGCCTTCAGTCGCTGGATCTCGGCCTCCCTCTCCGCGATGGCCAGCTGGCCCTGCTGGGTTGCCCTGGCCTCAGCGAGCGCGATCTCGGCCAGCTTGGCCTTGTCCGCCTCCGCGAGACGCGCGTGGAGCTCCTTCTCGAACTCCGCCGTACGCACCTGATTGACGAGGTTGGCGTAGTCCGCCTCATCCACTGTGAACACCGTTCCGCAGTGGGGGCACTTGATTTCGTTCATGGATGATTCCTCCCTGTCGAGTGGCTCGCCTCACTGAATGCGAGCGAGCAGATGTCGAGCCAACACTGTGCAAGTCCCACCCGCGTCCTATGCTTTGGGTGCGCGAGTGATTATGCTTGGAGCATAGCCAAGAAGCGCGCAAAGCGCAAGCAGCATTATTCAGAGAGCATCATTTCGTCTTGGGCGGCGTCGCGTGCGCGACGCGGTCTCCAGGGTGACGCCATTCGGAGAGCCGACTACGACGTTGATAGCATTCGACGCGAACGACCGAAGACGCAGGGGAGCGGCCGGATGCTCGGTTCACAGGACGACTTGGCGTATTGGCCATCGGACATCAATGCCTCGAGCCTGGGGAAGGACGTCGCGCGAGTTCTCGTCGTCGGCCCCGCGACGGATGACACCGCCCGATATGTCGAGTCGCTCCTCGGCGCCGAGACTCGGATTGCCCAGGTCCCCTCAGCTGCTCGAAAGCTGCATAACGGAACCTATGCCGTGCTCGACTCTGTCGAGGGTCTCGCGCTGATCGTGGTTCGGGGCGCGAAGGATTCAACGTCGCCAGCGACCGGACGCATCGACTACGACCACAGCCACCTTGCCGCTGCGTTCGACGTATACGACGACCACTGGCACACGTCTGGGCAATTCCTCGGGGCGTCGACTTTCACCATCGACGATGTCGTCGAGATCGTTGGCCGGAAGAAGATCGGCCGGGTGGTGAATGTGCGACGCGACGCGTCCGGGTACACGATCACGGTCGACGTCGCCGGGACTCTCCAGAGCTATTCCGAGGCCGACCTTCGCAAGCTAAGCGGCGACCCGCGCAGCCCTGAGTTCTGGCTTGATCAAGAGCCGGCAACGGCTCACGTCATTGCGCGAACCTTGTCGTGGATCAAGTTGAATCATCCGCTGACAGACTTCCTCTACTCGTTTGCCGCGACCCGGACGATCTTCAAGCCCTACCAGTTCCTCCCTGCGTTGAAGATCCTCTCGGGATCGACCGGACGCATCCTGATTGCGGATGAAGTGGGTCTCGGCAAGACGATTGAGGCGGGACTGATCTGGACCGAGCTGGAGCAACGGTCACCGATCCGACGAGGACTGATCGTCGTGCCGAGCTCACTCACCGTCAAGTGGCAGCGAGAGATGCGCGACCGATTCATGCGTCCGCTCAAGGTCCTCGGCAAGCCCGAGCTCGCAGAATTCGTCACCGAACTGCGCCAGGGGAGGGACCCGGATCTCGTCGGAATCGTCTCGCTCGAGTCGCTTCGGACGTACCGCGAGATCCTTGAAGAACTGATCACGCTCAGGCCGCGGTTCGATGTGGCCATTGTCGATGAGGCTCACAGCCTTCGGAATCGGAACACGCGGACGTCCGTCGTGGGAGACATCCTCTCGGATCAGGCGGACCATCTGCTGCTCCTGACGGCGACGCCGCTGAACCTCGGCTCTCATGACCTCTTCAATCTGATGCACCTTCTCGACGCAGACGCATTCCCTGACGGCGAGGTGTTCGCCGCGCAGCTGGAACCCAACCGCAACTTGAACCGGATCGCGCGCGAGGTCTCCGACCCAGGCACGCGCTCGAAAAGGAACGCACTTGCCCTCCTCGACCAGATCCCCGAGATGGCTCACGGAGACGCCCTCAGTCGCCGTTCGGACTTCGCCCGGCTGCGCCAGATCCTCGCGGCCTCCGACGGGTTCGACGCCGAGCAGGTGACGTCGGTGAAGCGCCTCGTCGCGGATCTGAACACGCTCGGAAGCGTTCTCAACCGAACGCGGAAAGTCGACGTTCAGGACGAAAAGGCGCTCCGCGTCGTCGACAACATCGAAGTCGAGTGGACCGGCATGGAGAGAGACCTCTACGACGAGATCGAGAGCTTTTACCTCGAGCGCGCACGACGTTCGCGCATGCCACTCGGATTCATCATGCAGATGCCGCTGCGCCAGGCGACGAGCTGTTTGCCCGTGGCACGCGATCGCATGCTCAGGAAGGCGGGCTGGCTCGGCGCAGACGAGAGAGATTCTGAGTACTGGGAGGATGACTCAACTCCTGAGGCCGACGTCGCAGGCCCCACGACTGATGCCACGGCGGGACTTCCAGAGTGGCAGAGTGCCGTCCCCTCGCTCAGCCGCGACTCGAAGCTCGAAGCACTTCGCGCGAAGCTCAGGCAGCTGCGCGACTCGAGCGGCAACCAGCCCGCAGGAGTGATGCCCCGCGTGCTGATCTTCTCGTACTTCCGCGGGACGGTGGAGTACCTCACGGAGCAGCTCGGTCGGGAGTTCAGGACTGAGTACCTGCACGGCGGCGTGCCCATGCGCGACCGGGAAGCGGTCATCGAGCGGTTCCGCGGCGGAACCTTCGACATCCTCATTGCGAACCAAGTCGGGTCTGAGGGCCTCGACTTCCAGTTCTGCAATGTGCTCGTGAACTACGACCTTCCATGGAATCCGATGCAGGTCGAGCAGCGAATCGGCCGTCTCGACCGAATCCTCCAGCAGAGTCCCAAGATCTTCATCTTCAACATGTCGATCCCCGGCACCATCGAGACCGACATCATCGGCCGGCTGTACAGCCGCATCGATCTGTTCACAGAGTCGATCGGAGACCTCGAGCCGATCATGCGGCAGACGATGCAGGAGATTGAGCGGAATGTTCTGGACGTCACACTTTCGCCCGAGCAACGCGAGCGTGAACTCGAGCGCCAGGCACAGGCCGTCGCGCGCAACCGGGCGGATGTGAAGAAGCTCGAAGAGAACAGTGGGCTTCTCGCCTCGATGGGCTCCGTCGAGATCGACGGCCTCACCGATTCCGGCCCCACCTCGGGCCGCTACATCGGAGCGAGCGAAGTCCGCTCGCTGCTGGAGTTCATCGTTTCGAAGCACGGGGGTCGGATTTCGCGAGAGTCCGAGGGCATTGTCACGATCACGGGAACGCCTGAGCTGACCGTGGCGCTTCGCAGGGCGGTATCAAACGCCACCGCCGGATCCTCGCTCGGGGCTGACCTCTTCTGGCGCCTTCGGGACGGCGATCCGGTGAGGGCTTCGTATCGCCCCGTCGAGCTGCCGGACGTCGACCTCATCAGCGCGCGCCACCCTCTTATCCGTCTCGCGGTTGCGGAGCTTGCCGGTGAACCGCTCTCGAGGCCGCAATTCGGCCGGGTTGCATTGTCGGGCGGTCGAAGGGCGTTCCTCGCGCTGGTGACGCTTGTCGAGGGGACCGGGCTCTCAAACACCCGCGAGCTCTGGGTCACCGCGGTCAACCTCGAGTCGCGCGAACGCGACGAGGCTGTCGAGGAGGGTGTCCTGCGTGCACTCGCCGAGGGTGAACTGGCGGACCCTTCGGCAGAGGACCGGCCCCAGCGGCTGCGCGCGCATCTCGGCGTGTTGTCGCGGATCGAAGGCGAACGGATCAGTGCCGCCCGCACTGTGCGCGCGGCCGACAACGAAGCCATGGTCGATGCCCGCATCCGCTCGCAGGAGCACACACTCAAGATCAAGATCGACAACGAGAATCGGATACTTCAGGAGATGGCGGCGAAACGAAGCGATCACAGGATCATCCGCCTTCATGAGGGCCGGCTCCGCGGCCTGCAGGCAGAGCTCGACGCCGTCCGACAGGAACTGGAGCCCAAGCGCAACCTGGTCCTCTCGCACAGCCAGGTCGCCGTCCTCGAGGTCTTCGCCTAGCGGTCAGTCCCCGGAGCGGTCGTAGTACCACTCCTTCTGCGCGGAGGCCTCGCGCGTGCGCGTGATATGCACGGCCTCGTTCCCGCGACCCTTGATGACTGGCCAGCGAGCGATGAACCACTCGGAGACACGGCCGAACCCATCACGCAGGTGAACGCGACCATTCGGCTCGATGCTCATGTGCGCGTTCGGATCCGCTCCGAAGTCGAACGGGATGCCTTCCACGTGCTCGCCATCGATCGTCAGTGGGATCGTCTCGCCGGAAACGGATCGCGCTCGCACGAGTCCCTTCCCATGACGAGGGAGCCGTTGGTCGGCGTTGAAGCGTCGCATGTACTTAACGCTGCCGGTCGACAGCACCTGCAGGCGGTCGTAGAAAGGCGTGTAGGCCTCGTACACAGCGCGCTCGTGCGTCCCTGTCTGATCGGTCCACTCGAGTACGAAGTCGAATCCGGGTCGGTGCAGGTTGAGGCTTTCGTATGCTTCATCGGCTCCGAGGCCGCGGACGATCAACTCTTCAGGGTCGCCGTCACGGTAGATGCGGTCGTGCCCGAACACCTCGCCCAGGAACTCGCCAACGGCCGGGACATGTGACATGCCTCCGGCAAGCAGCACGTATCCGATGCCGTCCTTGAGGTCGTCCTCACCAAGGCGGCGGGCCTGCTCGGGAGTGAGCGTCTGCGCCTCGGTGGAGCCGGCGACTTGGCTCATGAGAGCAGCGCGCGCGACTTCCCACACACGATCCATCGACCGCCTCAACAGCGGCTCGATCGCCTCGGCGACGTCTTCTCGGCGGAGCTCCACGGCTGGGATCGAGATTCGGGGATGCGGAACCACGACGATCGTCTCGTGGAGGGTCGACAGTTGAACCTTGGCTTCGCGAGTGGCGCGCAGCAGCCAGCCCGCCAGATCCGTGCCATGGCCCGGCGCATCGGCGTCGAATCCAGCCTCCGCAAGACGCGTCTTCAAGGTTTCAAGCAGCGTCCGATCGACGAGGTCACCCGCGATCTCGTTACCGTTCGCGGCCTGCACGGCGATGTCTGCGCGGCTCGACAACGCGGCGGCGTTCGCCTTGACTCGCAGGATAGCGATGTCGAGGGTTCCGCCGCCCATGTCGTACACGAGCACCTTGCCGTCGAGTCGATTGCCCTTGGCGAGCTGCCCGTTGATCCACGCGACGCCGGCGGCGATCGGTTCATCGACGAGCGTCGAGTCTCTGACGGGGACGCCCGCGTCGTTCGCGAGTTCGATGAGACGCTTCCGCTGCGGGCCCGTCCACATCGCGGGGCACCCGAGCCGAACTGTTGCGGATTCGTCCGAGACCGAGACGGCGTTGTACGCCGCGCGCTGCACGATCTCGCCGAGGATGTCGCGAATGACATCGTCCGCCTTGAGGATCGTCGTGCGGGCGCCGTCTGAAAGGGTGACGAGCTCCCGATTGTCCGTGATCGCCCGCTTGATGGAACGGACGATCGAGGGTTCGTCGAGGTTCGCGGCGTCGTCGCCGACAGACCACGTCGTTCCACTGAGGCCCGCGATGGATGGGATCCACTTGTTGGTCTGGCCGATCGGGAGTGTCTGTGCGCCACGGGCGGTCGACACCGCCAGAAGTGACGTGGACGTTCCAAAATCCACCCCAACGATGTCACCCATTGATGAAGTCCCCAGTTCCTGAGCCTATTGATCGACCGCGACCAGCGCTTTCACGAGGACTTCTTCAGCGTCCTCGCGAATCCATTTGTACCCGGGCCGTCCGACATGAACGCTGGTACCGGGGGCGGGTCGTCCGCCCGGCGCGTCGTGCAGCGCGGGATCAAAGGCGAGTTCTTGGCCGGCTGCGCCGATCGGCTCGATTCCCTGAATCCTCACGAGCTGCTGGAGTCGCGTGATCAACTGATCCGCGTCCAGTCGGCGCGCTTCGCTTCCGACAGTCGCGAGGATGCGTGCCAGCGCACGGTACGCGTCGCGCTCGGCCTGAACGATCACCGCATCGTGGGCAGTCCCTTGCGATTGGATGGCATCGGTCAGCTGCGACTGAAGGGCCTGCGCGCGTTCGGTCGCCTGGTTGGCTCGCGCACGTTGGGCGGCGAGTTCACTAGAGGCGGCCTCGACCGCATTCTCGAGTTGTGCAACTTCGCCTCTCAGCCCCTCGATCTGCTCGCGTTCAATCAGTCCGTTAAGCCACGCCATCACCGAAGTATCGACACCTGCAACGCGGCGAATCGCGGACACCGCGATGGCGGGGTCGACAGTTGTCGCGACGGCTCTCACGGACAGTAAGCGCAGCAGTCGACTACGGGTTGAGGCCGACGCGACTGCTTCCTCGGAAATCTCGCCAATCCGCGCTCGCCACGAATCGACTCGGGTGAGCCGAGATGCTTCCGAATCTGGGAGAGCAAGAAGGTCGTCTGCGCCCACGCCCCGCAGCCAACCTTCGGATGAGGTCGCAGGATCGGCGGCGGGCAATGCAACGAGGAACCGGAACCGGCCGCTCTCGGCGGTGAGCGGCAGGAGCGACAGGGGCTCCTTCGTCGCAGCGAGCGACTCGACGGGTGCGGCGTGCTTCCGCAAGGCACGCGCCATCGCGTGAGCGAGGCTATCCGCGGCAGGTGTGCATTCGGGGCTGCTCTCTGCAAGAAGCGCTAGTACCGGGCTCGCCTCGAGGAGGCGATCATGTGGTGCGCTCTCGGCCAGCGCTAGCACGACTCGAACATAGTGTGGGAGCGCTGTTCGGCGCTCCGTCGACGACAGATCGCGGATGCGCCGTGACAGCGCATTCAGGACGCTGACGCTCTCTTCATCAGTGACCCACTCAGCAAGCAAATCCTTGGACAGCAGGTCCGCGGTGAGGAGCAGCGACGTGCAAGCCCTGCGACGGTCAGCGGCGTCAAGCTTGCCGAGTGCGGCGCGAACCGACTGAGCGGAGAGTGTCAGCGGTCGCAGCTGTTCGGCGGGCTGATCGAAGAGTGTCTTGGCCAGGCCGCTCGCAACGCTCCCGCCGAAGACGAGTTCAGCGGCAAAGGCGTCGAGCGGGCTCACATCCGTCGACCGCAACTCTCGCAGGAGACCTTCGCGCGCGTCTCCGTCGGTTGTCGCCTTCTTGAGCTCCGCGAGCACCTCGGATGCAGGGCGAGACGTACGGGCGGGAACAGTCTCCGGAGCCGCGGGCTCCGCTGATGTGTCGTCCGTGCCCGACGCACGCCGTTTGCGGGAGCGTTTCCGTGTGGGCTTGGTCTGGGTCGCGACGGACTCGTCGCTCGACTCAGCATCGGCAGGCGAATCGGCCGTCGGCGCCGACGTGCCCGTCAAAGGAACCGACACCGCGTCGGGTTCGTCCTTGCGGTCAGCGTCCGCATCGCGGGCGTCATCGGCGCCGCTCTGCTCGACGGCAGGCGCCACTGCAGTGACTTCTGGATCGCCTGCCTGGTTCGGACTCGCGTCGTCGTTCAGGACGTGACCCCAACGGTCCCGCCAATCCGCCGGGAGGAGAGAGGGGACCTCGACGTCGGGCCCGAGACGCAATTTCGACGCGGGTCCAGGCCCGAGACCGATTCGCTTCCGCAGACGGCCGCGAAGCCGATCCCATCGCTTCTGATCGATCGCGCCGCGCGGGAGCAGGTCGGTTGCCTTCTTGCGAAGGTCGGTCCACTCCATCGAGCTCGGCTGTTCCGCGAGCATCACCACAAGCACATCGGCGGCTGATTCGTCCTGCGACCACAGCTCCTGCCAACGCTCGGGCACAACATGCTGGATGAATCGCGAGCTTCCGAGCGGCGCTTGAAGAAACTCGCCCGAGACGACGGTCTCGGTCGAGCCGTCCTCCCACCGCACGTCGAGGGATTTTCCGGGTTTCGACAGGAGTCTGCCGACGCGAGACGGATCACGACGGGCGAAGACGACGAGCGGCTTGTCAGACACGGATCGAGTCTACGATTCCGCCGTCTTCTGGGAATCTGCGAGAGTGGAGTCCTGATGCGCCAGCTATTCGTCTTCGAGACCGTCGACGTCGACGGCCGTGTTGGCGAGGTCGCTTGCATGACGTCAAGCGAGGCAGACGCGCGGGCAATGCTTCGGGCTGAGGGATATGACGGTGCGCTCCTCGGTGCAGCGCCGCTCGGGGGAGTTCTCCACCTCGCCGGATCGTCGAGTGCGCCGCCGGCTGACGACGGCGGCCGCGGCGATGAGCCTGCGATCGTCGTCGGTCCTGCAATCCCAGAGCAAGCCGTGCCTGCGCCTTCAGCGGAGCCGGGCGACAGCCCCGGTGTCGCCGCGGCAGCGACGCCAGGCGAGTCAGATTCTGCGGCCGAAAGTGCGGTGGGGCGGCTCGAGTCGACAGCCGCACTCGACGCGGTAGCGCGTGATTATGCGCTTGTCAGTCTGTACATGGTCGGGTTGGACGTCGCCTCGATCGCACGCGCGGTCACCGTCACTCCGAGGATTGCGGCTCACCGGATCGGCTTCCACCTGCTCGGAGTCCCCGACGATGGCGTGGATGCCGCCAGCGAGAGCACGATGGTGCTCGAACCTGACGCCGCGTTCGACGCGGTCGACGAAATGTACCTGAACGGAATGTCGGTCTTCGAGATCAGCGAAGCGATCGCGCGGCCGACGTCAGACATTGTCTGGGCGCTTCTCGACGCGCCCTCGCGAGTCGTCGCAGTCACCCGCTCCGTTCTCCAGGCGCTGCGCTCCGATCTAGAGGTGCTCAAGGGTGCGGCCGCAGCGGCCAAGTAGACGGCCCCGTCGGTTGCTTGGCCCCGGTTAGGCCGGCACGGACCGCGATGCCCTCCGAAGCGCCGTGAGCCAGGCGCCGTAGAAGTTGCGGATTGATGCCGGCGAGGGGCGACGGATGCCGGCCGCACCCTGCTTCTTGACCCACTTGTCGTAGTTCGCGAATGTCTGCTGGGTGCCGGACGCCGTGGCGTCGGCGATGAAGTCGGTGATCGACTGCGCGTAGTCCTCCTCGGTGAAGGTGAGGAGCCCCTTCTGTCGACCCTTCTTCGCCGTCGCGAGACCCATGGATGCGAGCGCATCGTTCCAACCGTCATAGCGCTTCTGGATCGTCTGACGAGTGGGCGGCCATGGCTTAGCGCCCTTGGCGGAGGTCAATCCCATGGCGTCGAGCAACTCGCCTCGCAGCTCGTTGTAGCGAGCGCCGGTGATCGTAAGAGTCGGATCTTCGAGCGCCGCACGCTGAGCTGCGCCGATCCGCGCCAGAATCGTCGCGAGTTCTTCGCGCGTCACCGAGGCTTCGACGAGGTGCGTTCCGAGCTCGTCCAGCAGGTCCTGGGAAAGGTTCGCGGCGGCCCACGCGTGATCGGGCTTGAGTCGAAGTTCGGCGCTGAGCAGAAACCACACGCCCGCCTCGAGGGCCACGTTGGAGAAGATGTCGGCGTCGTTGTTCTGATCGAAGACGATGTCCGACTCTCGGAGCGCGTCTTCCGCCAGATCCACATCCATGGCCGGGAACAGCACCGCAAGCCGCGAGATGGATTCGGTGCGCGTGAACCCTTGGTGCGCGAGCTCAGACGCGATCTCGCCGAAGTGGTCGAGGAACGAGTCGCGCCTACGCCCGGCCTCCGCGTCTTTCGCGGCCTGGCGCGCAGCGCGGGATGCCTCGGCGTTGGCTCCACCGAGCTTGACGACAATCTGACGCACTCGTTCGCGCGTCACGCCAAGCTCCGCGCCGATCTCCTGCAATGTCGCGCCATCCGCGTACCGGTCGAGGATGCGCTGATTGCGATCGGTGATCGGTTTGAGGGTATTCATCGCGTGCTGCTTTCGGGTTGGTCGATAACGTCTGGCATCACCATAGACTATGCGCAGAGCAAAATACTACTTGTGCATTGAGCGCTGTGTGTGTCATGCTCAACTCGTCGGGCCGAAACGCCCGGCGGAAAGCACCACATGGCGACTCCGGACGGAGCCGCGTCACCACACAAGAAACCCGGCAGGGCTTCTGGAGAGTCACCATCGACTCGCAGCAGCGCAGGCCGGCCTCGAGCCGGCTTTTCTGTTCCAGAGGCTCTCCTCAACGAAAGAGGACGAGCAATGAACACCACTGACGCAACGACCTTTTCCGCGTTCCACGCGGTCATCAAGTTCGAGAAGCTCGTCGAGCAGACCGTCGAGCGGATCACCCGGTTCTCGGGTTTCGTTCCGGCGCGGCACTTCGTGCCCGTCATCGATGTGATCGACCTGGAGGCGAACCCGCGCTCCTCGAAGGTGGGGCAGGTCACTGCCGCGATCCGCGAGTCGATCGAGAACACCCCGAGCGAGTTTCCCTTCAAGACGAAGGGCATCCTCCTCGGTGCGTCGAGCTATCGCCGGCTCGACCGTGAGCGCATCGGCGTGAACTTCGAGAAGCGCAAGATCGAGGGCATCCTCGACGGCGGCCACAACACGCTGGCGATCGGCCTCCATGTTCTCGCCAAGGCGGGCGTGCCGGACGCTGCGATCAAGAAGGTCAAGGTGTGGGACGACTTCCGTACCCTGTGGCACGAGCAGGCCGAGGCCGTGGATGCCCTGCGGGCCAAGGTGCGCGACGGCGGAACCACAGACCTCGACTTCCTCATCCCCGTCGAGCTCATCGTGCCTTCGGACCCCGACGACGAGGTCGTCACCGAGGAGTTCGAGGCGTCTCTCCTCGACATCTGCGCGGCGCGCAACAACAACGTGCAGCTGAAGGTCGAGGCGAAGGCCAACAAGCGCGGATACTTCGACGATCTCAAGCAGACGCTGCCGTCCTACATCAGCGAGCGCGTCGAGTGGCAGCAGGGCGACCCCAAGCCGATCAAGGTGGCCGACATCGTCGCTCTCGCCTGGATTCCGCTCGGGATGCTGGATCCGATGCCGGCGGCCGACGACGGCAAGCCCGTCGGCGCACCTCTTCCGCAGAACCTCTACCGCAATAAGGGCGACTGCGTGGTGCGGTTCGAGCGCCTGATGAGCTCGCCGGTGGTCACCAAGGAGCATGGCGCCGTCGCTGAGCTCCACAACGTCCCCGTGTTCAGCGCGCTCGCCGTCGCCGGTCAGATTCCGGAGCTGTATGAGCTGATCTATCGCAAGTTCCCGGATGCCTATAACAAGAACGACGGCAAGTACGGCCGCATCACTGCGGTGAGCAAGATGAACCCCGCCAACGCGAAGGCTCCTCACAAGACCCGGTTCACCAACCAGGATGCGAAGTACGCGAGCCCGGAGGGCTTCATCGTCCCGCTCGTGTACGGTCTGTCGGCGCTGCTCGAGCGGCGCGAGGACGGCACGATAGCGTGGAAGACCGACCCGACGGAGTTCCTCAACGACAACCTCGACGAAATCGCGAAGCGCTTCAAGGGCATTATGCAGATGGGTGACTTCGACCCGCAGAAGGTCGGAAAGTCGGGGCCTGCGTACACCATGGTGCGTGACACGTACACGACGCTGCTGCTCGCGGCGAACACGGGGGAGGCCGCCTGATGACTGACGACATCGAGTTCAACGTCGGCCTGGTCGCGATCACCATGCGCGGCCAGGATGTCGACTTCCGCGGCGTCCCGGTTTCAGCCGGGCGCGGCGGCGCCGAGCAGAACGGCAAGCTTCGCGAGGCCGTCATCGAGTCGAGCGACGGGCTGCGGATGACGATCGGATGCGCGGTGTGGGACGACGGCTCTGCCGACGTCCAGCCCCTCGACTTCCTCGCCGGCCCGGACGCGTATCGCCGGCTTGAGGCTGCTGGGCGCATGACGCTCACCGATGCCGGCGCCGGCACGCGAGTGGCGTTGCTGCGCACCCTCAAGTACGGTGATCGCGGCTACCCGTCGCTCGCGTCGGTCACCTGGGAGGAGCTGAGTGAACTGGCGGGCACGGATGCTGCCGACCTCCTGTTGTCTCACGGCGCTCGGGTCGGGGCATATGAAGACCTGAGGCCGCAGCCCCGCCAGTACCGCGAGCACCCCGCTTTCGCGGTGGCGGAGGATGGGCTCGAAGCCGTCTTCGCCGCATTCGCGATTACACGGGTGATCCCGATCATGAAGGGCTTCGGCCGTGAGGGTGGAGTGGAGGCGTTTCACTGATGGGTGCATATGTAGTGGAGTACCCCGAGCGCGACACCTACGGCGAGGTGATGAAGGGCTACTTCTCGCTCATGCGGGGATTTGGGCTCGAGTTCGCAAACCGGAGCCACGCGACGCTCTCACCGACGTACGGTGCGCGGTGGTTCGAGGAGTACGTCGCGCGGCGCAAGGCGGAGGACCCGGTCCACGTCAGGGGCAGGCTGTCGCCGGCAGACCCGAGCTTCTTCCTCAAGGAGTTCCGGCTCGCTCCTGAGAGCGTGTATCGAGACGTGATACCCGCCACCCTCGAGCTGCTGAATCTGTCGAAGAAGCTCATGGACATCCGCAACACATGGATGCATTTCGGTGACGAGCCGACGGCGCTGCAGCTGAGGGAGGCTGCCGAATACCTCCGTGACTTCGGAGCCAAGTCTTCGATGGGGGTTGCGGGTCCGGCAACTCGCATGATCAAGCGGATCGATCGGATCCGCACGGGTCAGTACCAGGCGGCAGGCGCCGAGGATCCGGCCGTTATCGCGAATCCCATGGTCTCTGACGCGGCCGAGCCGCCGGCTGAGATCCCGCTTGAACCGTTGGCGGACGAGCCCCGGCCGCCGATCGGCTCACGTTGGCGAGGCGACCTCCCCGACCGGCGTGTCCGCGTGACCAAGACTCGCGACGTGGTCGACATCTCGACGGGGGCTTCGCTTCGCAACGAGATCGCCGGCGACCTCCGCGAGAAGGTGCGCCAGTGGACCTCTCCTCGTCCGCTCGGTGACCTGTGGGTCGCGTCCGATGGCGCAATCGGCGGTTTCGTCGAAGGACAGGAGCGCCTCCTCGGCTACACGGGCGAGGATCCCGCGGGGGAGACCGCCCGGGGATTCCTGGTGAAGAGGTTCTACGACGTCCGCGACGACAGGCTCGTCGACATCGATTCGGGAGCGTTCCTCAGCGATACGGTGGGAGCGGAGTGCGCCGCGCAGGCGCGTGAGATCGAGGACGCCGTGGTCGGAGTGATGGAGCCTGGGGGTACCATCCGTGTGACCAACTACGGCGACGTGCTGTACCTCGACGAGACCGGAACGTCGCGCATCGCAGTCGCGACACCGAAGACGTGGTTCCCGGGTCACCTGGGCTAGGAGAGATCGAGTAGATGACTGGGGGAGCAGCGGTGCAGCTCACTGGCGCGCGCACAATTCCATGGACGACGAAGCTGCCCGAAGGCTTGACGCCGGTCGAGGTGGTCTTCGGTCAGGACGACACGGGCGACGTGGGCGAGGTGCAGGTCGCGGTCGCGACAGCGACTGCGCGGCCGACGAAGGCGCTCATGGATGCCGCGTGGAAGACACGCGGCGCGAACACGGCGATGCCCGTGCTGGTCGTCGCGGTGCAGGGCGAGTCAGCTTGGGTATACCCCGGCTCGGGTGATGTGCTCGGCCCCGCACCGGTGGGGTCTGCGACGCGGCAGCTGCAGTCGGTGCTCGACGAGCCGAACGTGATGGCTGCGCAGGTTCGCCTGAACACCGTCGAGCGGGCCCTCAGCTCGGGCGAGGCGGTCGGTTTCTCGAACCAGTTCCTGTTCGCGAGCTACCACCTTCGGGTGAACGTCCCGCGGCGCGCCGACTGGGCTGCGTCGCAGGCAGCAGCGGAGCCGATGCTATCCAAGCAGGGCAAGGAACTCATCTCAGCGCTGGGCTTCACCGCCGACCCGGTGAGCAATGCGTCGGGGAGCGCGCTGGTGCTCCGTGCCGCTTCTGGCTCTCGACGCGCCATCGCGGTGCTGCTGGACGAGAGCGAGAACTTCGACCAGAAGAGCCCGGCGTATCAGCTGTCCCCGGTCGCGCATGGTCTGGAGCTGGCGGGCCGTGAGGAGGTGCCGTGGCTGGTCGTCATGCGCCAATCGACGTTGCGACTGTACCCCGGGCGTGACGGGGTCGGTGTCGGCCAGCGCGGTCAGTCGGAGACCTACTTCGAGCTCGATCTGGCGCTCCTCGACCCGACCTTCTCCGCACTGCTCCCGCTAATTTTCTCGGCTGACGCGCTTGAGAAGGGCGGGTCCGCCGACCAGATCCTGGACGGCTCCGGACGCTACGCGGCCGAGCTGGGGGCGAACCTTCGCGATCGTGTTTACGAGGGCGTGGTTCCTGCGCTCTCGATCGCCATCGCGCAGCGTTTGCCGCAGTTGGGGCTTCGGATCGACGCGGACGGGCTGAAGGTCGCCTACGCCCTGACACTTCGGATCCTCTTCCGGATCCTCTTCCAGGCCTATGGCGAAGACAGCGAGCTCCTGCCCGCAGGTCGCAACCCCAACTACGACGCGAATTCGTTGCAGAAGTTCGTGAAAGAGAACCTGGATACGGATGCCGGCGAGTTCGGTTCGTCTTCCTCGGTCTGGCTCGACCTCGTGCAGGTCTGGGATGCGATCTTCAACGGCAACAAGCAGTGGGAGGTGCCCGCCTACGGAGGGAGTCTGTTCGACCCTGCGACCGAGGAAGGGGAGCTCCTGACGAAGCTCTCGCTACCCGACTCGGTTCTTGGTCCTGCACTTCAGGCGATGCTCACCGAAGTAACCGAGGACGGAACCCGCGGACCCGTCGATTTCCGGTCATTGCAGGTGCGCGAGTTCGGCACGATCTACGAGGGACTGCTGGAGTCGTCATTGTCGCTTGCCGAGGTGAACCTGACGGTTGACGCAAAGGGCGCCTTCGTGCCTGCGAAGGAGGGCGATGCGATCTCGGCACTCGCGGGCACTCCGTACTTCCACTCGGCATCGGGGGAGCGGAAGGCGACCGGGTCGTACTTCACTCCGAAGATCGTCGTCGACCACCTGATCGAGCGCTCGGTCGAACCCGCGCTCGGCGCGCACCTCCAGAAAGTCAAGGTACTGGTTGAGGAGGGCAAGGAGCGCGAGGCCGCGAATCTCTTCTGGGACTTCCGCGTCGCAGACCTCGCCATGGGCTCCGCCCACTTCCTCGTGGCCGCCGTCGACAAGATCGAGCGGGGGATGCGCGACTTCCTCACCGTCACCGATATGCCGCGCGTCCGTGCCGAGCTGGCGCGCCTCGCCGACAAGGCGCGAGAGGCGCTCGGCGATGACGTCGAAGCGGCCGGGGCGATCACCGAGGCCCAGCTGCTTCGCCGCCAGGTCGCGCGCCGCTGCATCTACGGACTCGACATCAACCCGCTCGCCGTCGAGCTCTCGCGTCTCGCGCTGTGGATCCACACGTTCGTTCCGGGACTCCCGATGTCGAGCCTCGACCACGGACTCGTGCTCGGCAACTCTCTGACTGGCATCGGCACGATCGAAGAGGCGCTCGACGCTCTCGACCCGAAGCGCGCTCCCGGTCAGGGGACGTTCTTCGACGACGTGATTCTCGACGAGCTTGCCCGCGCTAAAACCCGACTGGCTGACTTCGCTGCCGCAAGCGAGGCCGACAAGTCGGAGGTAGAAGCCGGTGCCAAGCTCCTCGCAGAAGCGAAGGAAGCGAGTGAGACGGTGCGCCGCATCTTCGACGCAGCAGTCGCGGTCCGGATCGGGGATGTGCCGGCGCAAGCGATCCTCACGACCGACGATCTCGACGACCTCGTCTCGAACCCGGCAGTGGCGGATACCGCCACTCGGCTGAGCCCCGCACACATGCCGTATCTCTTCCCCGAGGTATTTCTGCGCGACAACGCGGGCTTCGATGTGCTGGTAGGCAACCCCCCTTGGGAAGAGGTCATGGTTGAGGAGCCGAAATTCTGGCTCCGCGTTCGTCCTGGGCTTCTTGGACTCAAGCCCGCTGAGCTGAAGGCCGAGATCGCGCGGCTGCGTGTCGATCGGGCAGATCTGCTTGCTGAGCTACAGCGCGAGGTCGATGCGGTCGACGCGTTGCGAAAGGTCCTGCTGTCAGGGCCGTATCCGGGACTCGGCACTGGGGATGTGGACCTTTACCAGGCGTTCGCATGGCGATTCTGGCAGTTGTTGAGGGACGGGGGAGTTCTTGCCCTGGTGACTCCGCGCTCTCTCATGAATGCCGCAGGCAATGGACGTTGGCGTGCTGCGGTCATGCCGCGAGCGATCACCGAAGTCGTGACGCTCACGAACAGCGGGAACTGGGTATTTGAGAATGTCGATGGGCGATACTCCTTCGCGCTTAGCGCCATCCAAAGGGCTGAACGCACCGGGGGGATCATCCGAATGGCCGGGCCGTTCTACTCAGAATCGGAGTTCATCGGCCAAAGAGACGGGCTCGGTGAGCTGACGTTCGAAGCGCTCACGGCAGCTAGTGGTACGGCGGCGCTGCCGAACCTTCCAGATCCGGCAAGCGTCGAGGTATTCGCGCAGTTGCGGACCTCGCCTCGTCTGGATTCACGGCGGACGGGGTGGGACTTCCGACCGGTCGCTGAGTTCCATGCCACAAACGATCGTTCGACATTCGACGACGGAGAATTCGCGCCCGGCAAGCTACCAGTTCGTGGCGGTGCGGGCTTCGACCTGTGGACCCCTGAGACCACCGAAGTGTACGCATGGTCGGCTCCCGCCACGGTCGAGGCCGCACTTCAGGCCAAGCGCCAGCGTCAGGTGGGGCTCAAGTCGTCGGCGTTCTTTGGGAAGGGGTCGACCTGGTCATCGGACCCTGCGACGCTCCCGTTTCGATCCCCGCGGATCGCGTTCCGGGACGTAACGAATGCGACGAACACGCGAACAAGCATCGCCGCACTTGTTCCGCCGAATACGCTCCTGACAAATGCAGCTCCGTACGTATTCCGATACGACGGCGACGCGCGTGCCGAAGCATATTTGCTGGCGGTGCTGTCGACAGTTCCGCTCGATTGGTATGCCCGCAAGTATGTCGAGCTGCACATGAACCTGCACATCTTCAACGCGCTTCCCGTACCGTCGCGACCGGACGGATCGCTCTGGGCACGCAGGGTGGTCGAAATTGCTGGGCGTCTCGCAGCCGTCGATGAGCGATACCGCACGTGGGCCAATGAGGTCGGGGTCGAAGTTGGCACCGCGAACGATGCGCCAACTAGGTCCGATCTGATCGCCGAACTTGACGCCCTCGTCTCTCTGCTATACGGCCTTACGGAGGACCAGGTGAAGCACATCTTCAAGACATTCCACCGCGGATGGGACTATCAACCTCGCCTTGACGCTGTGCTCGCGCACTACGCCGCATGGAAGGACCGCTGACATGGTGAAGCCAGACAAGGCCAGCGCGAAGGACCTTTTCGACAGCAAGGTCCACTACGAGATTCCGCCCTACCAGCGCCCGTACGTATGGAACGAGGAAGAGCAGTGGGCGCCGCTCTGGGACGACATCGTGCGTGTTGCCGAGAGTCACATCCGTACTGACGACGACAAGCGCACGCCTACTGCGTCGCACTTTCTCGGCGCGGTCGTGTTTGAGCTGACAGAAGCGCGCGCCGCGGGGATCGACCACTACGACGTCATCGATGGGCAGCAGAGGTTGACAACGCTGCAGATCCTGCTCGACGCCGCCGAGCAGGTCATGGCGGAGCGAGCGCTCGAAGACGAGTCTGAGGTCTTGAGCGATCTCATCCTCAATAGCCAGCCGCGCTATAAGGGCACGCCGGAGCGGTTCAAGCTCTGGCCATCGCGTGCTGACCGATCCGCGTTTGAGAGTGCGATGGATCCGACGGGTGCGCCGGCAGATACCTCGCACCAGATAGTGAAGGCGCACCGATTCTTTGTAGCCGAGGTCGAGCGCTGGGTGTCTGGGGCGCCGGATGAGATGGGAGAGCTTCCTCCAGGGGACGAGGCAATGCGCGCAGCCGAGCTCTGCGAGACGCTCTCGCGTCGACTCATGTTCATCACGATCGACTTGAGCGAAGAGGATGACTCCCAGTTGATTTTCGAGACGCTCAACGATCGGGGCACGCCGCTCCTCAAGGCAGATTTGATCAAGAACTGGGTGTTCCGCGAGGGCAAGAAGATCGGCGCGGATGTCGATTATTGGGCCTCGAACGTTTGGGATGACTTCGACACCGAGTGGTGGCGCGCAGAGATCGCTCAAGGTCGTCTCGTGCGCTCGAGAGTCGACATCTTCCTTCAGTACTGGCTGACAATGCGCACCCTCGACGAGGTGAAATCCGACCTGGTCTTCCGCCTCTTCACCGACTACGCGTCGAGCCGCATGAAGGACGTCGACAGCGCCGAGTCCTTCCTCCGCGAACTGCGCGCCGACGCCGACACCTATCGCAACCTTGCTGCGCTCGAGGCGGCCACGGCTGCGGGTCGATTCCGAATCCAGGTCATCGAGGCGATGGAGCTCGCCGCCACGATGCCGGTCTTCCTCTGGTTCATCTCCGAGAATCACGGCATCCCAGACCAACAGGTTGCGCTCGGGCTCGAAGCACTCTCGAGCTGGGCAATCCGCCGGACTCTACTGCGCCTGACGTCGAAGGACGTCAACCGGCTGATGATCGCCATCCTCAAGGAACTCGCCGCCGTCGACCCCGCCGAGTCCGGGCAGACACTTCACCGTTACCTGTCAGCCCAGACGGCTGACTCGCGCTTCTGGCCCTCCGATGAGGAGCTCGCGGAGATGCTCCCGACACTGAAGATCTACGGACAGATCAAGCAGTCCCGATTGCGGGCAGTGCTCGGAGAGATCGAACACCACCGGCGGTCGCTCACCCCTATGCACGAGAGCGTCCCCGTCCCGAGCGGTCTGTCCATCGAGCATGTGATGCCGCAGGAGTGGCGATCGAACTGGGACTCCGACCCGAAGCTCGACCAGGAGGCCGCGCAGAAGCGCGATCATCGCGTGAACCGGCTCGGGAACCTGACATTGACGACGCAATCGCTCAACAGCTCGCTGTCGAATCGTCCGTGGACCGACGCTGCGGCGGAGGGCATGAGCCAGGGAGGGCAGGCGGGCAGGGGAAAGCGCGCCTTGCTGCAGTCGTTCAGCCTGCTGGTCCTCAACAAGGAGATCGTCGACGACCACGCAGCTGAGTGGACTGAGGATGACATCGTTGCGCGGTCGAAAGCGCTCACGGACGACATCATCGCTATCTGGCCGGGACCCGACACCGCCATCCAGGCGCAAGAGTACGAACGTGCACGGGCAGAGAAGGGCTGAGAGAGTGACAGAGCAGCTTCCCGTCTTCGCGACCAATCGGATCGCGCCGCAGATGACGGTCGGCGAGGAGATCAGCCGACTCTTCCGCGTGAATCGTGATGCGCTCGCCGTACCTCCGAGTGCCGCGATCGCCACTGCATACCTCAATCCCGCAGGCTTTCTCCTCCTGGCGGATGAGCTCGAGAGGCTTCCGCGCATCCGCATCCTTCTCGGAGCGGAACCCATTCCCGATCCTCAGATCCGTCTCGAACCCGACCAGACCGCCACGCACCGGCTGCGATCGGCACTGGCAGATCACGACAGCTGGCTCAAGGCCGAGCGGGATTCTCTCGGGTTTGACCTGAAAGCTACGTCTTCCGCACAGCGGTTGGTCTCGTGGCTGCGCGCTGCGGATGAGAAGGGCGAGCCCGTCGTCGAGATCCGTCGCTTCACGGGCGGGTTCCTTCACGGAAAGGCCTTCATCAGTCAGCATCCCACGCACCCGGCGTTCCTCGCTGGATCCAGCAACCTCACACTCGCCGGTCTCACGCGCAACGCCGAGCTGAATGTCGGTGCATCGGGCACGCACGGGTCGACCCCTCAGGTGATCGACTGGTTTGAGGAGTGCTGGGCCGATGCCGAGGACTACGACCTTGCGGCTCTCTATGAGTCGCTCTGGGCGCCTCACACGCCCTGGACGGTGTTCCTTCGAATGCTGTGGGAGCGCTATGGCGCTCACCTCGACGAAGAGAAGCCGGGGCCGACGCGTTTCGAGCTCACCCGGTTCCAGGCTGATGGCGTGAAGCGCATGAAGCGGCTTCTCGACGAGATCGGCGGTGTGCTCGTCGCGGATGAGGTCGGTCTCGGCAAGACATACCTCGCTCTCGAAGTCATCGCCGCCGCTTCCGAGGAACGTCGCCAGCGCGTTCTGATCGCCGCACCGGCCGCGCTCAAGTCGAGTGTGTGGGAGCCCATCCTGGATCGCTATGACCTCAGCCGACGCGTCAAGGCGTACTCCTACGAAGAGATCCGCAACCGGATGAACCCGGACGACCCGCGGCACGACGAGTTCGCCGACAGTGCGGAAGATGCCGCCCTCATCATCGTCGATGAGGCGCACAACCTGCGCAACGCCAGCGCCGCTCGCTCAGAAGCGCTCGACAAGATCATCCTCGCGGGCAAGCATCCGAAGAAGGTCGTGCTGCTCACGGCGACCCCCGTCAACAACTCGCTCATCGACCTCGAGACGCTCGTCAAGTACTTCATCCGTGACGACGCGCGATTCGCCTCGATCGGTATCCCGTCCATTCGTCAGTACATCAGGCACGCGCAGAAGCTCGACCCGGACGCTCTCACTCCGGGCCATCTGTTCGACCTCATGGACCAGGTCGCGGTGCGACGCACGCGGCGCTTCGTGAAGGAGAACTATCGCGGCGAGACCATCGCCGGGCCCGGGGGCAAGAAGATCGCCGTCGAGTTCCCCGATGCGGTGGTTCGCCGGGTCGACTACGAACTCGACGCGCCCGGCGAAGCCCTGGTGGACGCCGTCACATACGGGCTCCACATCCCTGAGGCGGAAGCGCACGCGGCGTCCTTCACCGTGCGCCGCGCCGACGACCGCCGGCTGCTGCTCTCGCGCTATGCGCCGAGCGCCTACCTCAAGTCGGAGCAGCTTGACGGCACCCAGGTCACGAACATGGGACTTCTGCGATCCGCGCTGCTCAAGCGTCTCGAGTCCTCGCCCCGAGCGCTCGCGAGCACGCTCGGAGTGCTCATCGCCACGCACGAGTCCTTCCTCTCGGCGCTCGACAAGGGATACGTGCTGATCGGAGGTGCCCTGCGCGACTACGTCAACTCCGAATCGGAAGACCTCGACGAGATCGTCGAGGGGCTCGACTCCGACGCAGAACACCAGGCAACCCCCGCATCCGACTTCCACGCTGACCTCCTGCGTGACGATGTCGAGCGAGATCTCACGCTCATTCGTGAGCTGCGAGGCTTGGCGCTCGACGCCGCGCACGGCCAGGAGCCGAAGGCGCAGCGGCTGTTCGACGAGCTCGGTGTGATTGCCAGTGCAGCAGCGCCGGTCAGCCCGCGGGGTATCTCGTCCGAGGACCGACGCAAGGTCATCATCTTCTCGACGTATGCCGACACGATCCGCGATGTTCACAATCGACTCGCCGAGACACTCGACAACATTGGCGACGAGCACCCGTTGGCGCCCTACCGAGGCCGGCTCGCCCCTGCAATCATCGGTGAGTACGCCTCGGGCAAGACCGGTGGAGTGAGCCAGATCGCGCGAGCCGCGGCGATCGCCGGATTCGCCCCGCGTACAGCGGGCCGGTTGGATGACGAGGGCAACCCGCGCGACGCGGACAAGTACGACATCCTTCTCACCACGGATGTCCTCGCCGAGGGCGTGAACCTGCAGCAGGCGGCCGAGATCATCAACTACGACCTGCCGTGGAACCCCATGCGCATTGTTCAGCGACACGGACGTGTCGATCGCATCGGCAGTCAGCATCCTGAGATCCATCTCGGTGTCTTCTTCCCCGCCGAGCATCTCGATGAGTTCCTGCACCTCGAAGAGACGCTCACCCGCAAGCTCAAGCAAGCGGATGCAGCCGTGGGCACGGGAGTTGTCCTGCCCGGAGTGTCGGCATTCGCTCCGAGGGATCACTACGATCCCGACCTGATCGCGCACGAGATCGAGGTGCTGGTCAACGAGGGCGGCGGTTCGGCCGCTGGATCCGGCGAGGAGTATCGACGTCGGCTGTCGAACGCGCTCGCCGCGGACCCTGCGTTGCGTGGACAGCTGGAGGACCTTCCGCACGGCGTTGGCAGCGGATTCGTGAACCCGAAGGCCGCCGAGAACGTCTATGTGTTCTGCATGCGCATGGGCGAGGGAGGCGAATCACGCGTGTGGTTCCGCAACGTCTACGCGGACCCCGCCTGGAACGTGGCCGTGGATGAAGACGGCAATCTGCGGGTGGAGGACGACACGCTGCGCTCGCTTGACTCAGCTGACCCCGGGCGGCCCGACCGGGAGCGCGAACTCACGGACCAAGCGTTCCGCGGCGCGTACGAGGCATGGGCAGTCGCTCGCGAAGACGCGCACCTTGAGTGGATGCGAAGCACGGACCCCAATGCGATCGCCGGCGCGATTCCGCGGGCATTCCGTGAGGCATCCGGTCTCGTGCTCCGGCATGGACAGCACCTTGGTGCGGCGAGGCAGGGAGAGGTGCTGCGACGGTTGAACTCCGTGCCCAGCACCAAGGCGAAGAACCGCATGCGCAACGTGCTGCAGGAAAGCGGCACGAACGCCGAGAAGGTCGACCGGATCATCGGTGTGCTCGACGAGTTCGGCATCCAGCCGGCGGCGAAGGTGGAGCCTCTGCCCGTAATCGAGCTCGACGACATTCGCTTGATCGCCTGGATGGCGGTTTCGGGAAGCGCTGAGGGAGACCAGTGACCGAGGCGGAGCGCGTGACAGGGAATGTGAACCCGGAGCTCGCGCTCCGCGTGTTCGAGTTCGGGGCTTCGCGCCCCGGTCAAGTCGACGTGGTCAGCGATGACGCGCGCGGATGGATGGCTCTCGAGGAGTCGCAGAGCACCTTCGCCTTCGCTGAAGTCGAGGGCGATGAACTGCGGGTCCTGCCGTTCCTTGGCGACGTCGATGTGGCGCGCGCGTTGCCCTTCGTTCAGTCGATCGATGAGTCCTGGCTCGACGGTTCCTACGAGATCGTGATCCATGGAACTGCGGCGCGCGAACTCGAGAGCGCGCGGTTCATCGATGAATGCCTTGAGCGTGCCCGCGAGCATTGGTACCGGACAGTCGTGCCGGCGTCGCCTTCTGCCCGATCCGAGGTCGACGCGCCCTCGACGGAGCCTGCCGCCGTTGAGGTGGTCACGGATTCGACAGCGCCGGATACCGAGGCCCCTTCGGTCCCGCAGCCCGCCACGATCGCGCGACTGCGTGCGGACATCAGTCCGGAGTGGTCGTGGGCTTCGGCCAATGCTCGCATCCCGCAGATCGCCGATGTCGTCGTCGAGCTCGCGGAACCCGCGGAACACGCTCGGCTCACAGTGACGCTTCGCGATGCAGACATCGTGTTTGGGACCACGGTTGTGCACGATGGCGAGCTGCCGGCGGGCGCCGTTCGAGTCCGCGACGTGTGCGTACCTCTGTCAGCAAGAGTGATGTCGCAGGTCGATGACCGGCGCGGCGCCATTTGCGAGATCGTTCTCGAGGTTGAGGATCAACCGGTCGCTCGTATCGACGAAGCCGTCGACGTTCAGCCGCGCGACTTGTGGAACTGGCGTGGGGATCCGCTTCGGGCACGGCAAGGGCGGGTGCGCGGCAGCGGGCTCGCGCGATCTCTTCTCGCATCGTTCGTGCGGCCGAATCATCCTTCAATCACCGCTCTCGCGCGCGAGGCGGCTGACCTGCGCGGGCGTCAAGCAGGCGAGGCATCCTTCCACGCCTTCCAGCTGATCGGCGATGATGTCCCGCGGGCAGTAGACGCGTCCATCACGGCTATCTACGAGACGCTTCGCGCGCGCCGTATCGCGTACTCAGAACCTCCGCCCCATTGGGACTACAAGGGTGTCGGTCAGCGGATCCGAGACCACGGCGATGTAGCGCACGGAGGTTTGGCGACGTGCATGGACAGTACCGTGTTGACTGCCGCAGTCATCGAGGATGTCGGCCTCAACCCTGTCCTCCTGCTTGTACCCGGGCACATCTTCGTCGGCTTCTGGCGACGCGATCCCGAAACGAGCGGGAAGAACGGTGTGCCCCCGTGGTATCCAGGTCAGGCGATCGTCGATGACGCTTCTCGAATCACGAACCTCGTCGATTCTGGATACCTCGGCGTGATCGAGACCACTGCGTTCACCGTGGGCAAGAACCTCGATGCGTCGGCCGCGCGTACCGAAGCGCGGATGGCTATCGCGACGGATGACGTGACGCTCATCGATGTCGCGTTGGCGCGCGGGCTCGGCGTGTCACCGCTCCCTGCCGTGATCGAACGGCCCGACGGGGACACGGAGATATATGAGTACCGCGTCAACGTCCCCGCCGCCGTCACCGTCGTTGAGGCTGACGCTCCCGAGGCGGCAGTCCGGGAGCGCCGCATTGACGCGCACCCGCCGCGCTACCGCACCTGGAAGTCGTCGTTGTTCAGTCTCAACGCGACGAACGCGTTGTTGAACCTCGGAAGCAACGCACGCGTGCAGCCGGTCGCGGTACCCGCAGCGGCACTCGGCGAGCTCGAGGACATGCTCAACCAGGACAAGACCTTCACGGTGCGGGGTGGCTCAGACCTGCCGGAAGTTTGGCTTGCTCAGGGGCGAGTGAATGCCCACAACATGCTGCGTTCCGGTGACTCGGACGACGAGTCCGACCTCACCCGCGCCATGCGGGATCGAAAGCTGTACGTGCAGCGGACTCGCATCGTCGACAACCGGGTGACAGGTACGCCGACCGTCCGCGAATTGCGCACGATGGCCCACAACTCCAAGACCGCTCGCGAAGAGCGCGGCATGAACCCGCTCTACCTGTGCATCGGAATCCTTCGGTGGCAGCACTCGCCGGGCAAGAGTGCCGACGCGCCTCTGATCCTGGTTCCTGTCAACTTGGTAGGTACCCGCGGTGGTCAGGAGTTCACGCTGTCGCTCGACGCAACACAGCAGACGACGACGAACGCAGCGCTTATCGAATGGCTGCGCCGCGAACACGGCTTGACGATCCCGGGGCTCGCAGAGCCGATCGCCGACCGAGCGGGCATCGACGTCGAGGCGGTCATCGCGGACGTTCGCGATGCGCTGCTCGGGCACAGCGGCACGCTCCAGGCGCAGGTGCTCGCCGAAGCCCGGCTCGCGACGCTCGACCTCTCGGCGTTCCGAATGTGGCAAGACCTCAACACCCATGCGGACCGCTACCTCGAGCGACCGATGATCCGTCACCTTGTCGAGACGCCGACCGAGGAGTTCCAGGATGCCGCCGCTGCGGCGTCCGCGGATCCGTCGGTCGACGAGGTGGAGCAGCTCGAGACCCCCATTCCCGCGGATTCGACGCAGAAGCGCGCCGTTCTCTGGGCCAAACAGGGTCGGACGTTCGTGTTGCAGGGCCCTCCCGGCACCGGCAAGTCGCAGACGATCACGAACATGGTCGCCGAGTGTGTGCTATCCGGCATGCGGGTGCTGTTCGTCGCCGAGAAGGGCACGGCCCTTGCTGTCGTGCAACGCCGCCTCGATGACATCGGGCTGAGCCCTTTCACGCTCAATCTGCACCACGAGGGCTCGAACTCGGTCGAAGTGCGAGCGTCTTTGCAGCGCGCGCTCAACGCAAGCGTGAACCCCGATGCGCTGGCGATGGAGGGCGCGCGGCGCCGACTCCGCAACGCTCGATTCGAACTCACCCAGTACCCGGCATCCCTTCATGCGCGCAATGCGGCAGGTCACTCGGCGTACAGCGCTCGCGACGAGCTCCTCGTCCTCGGCGATGGCGCAGTCATCCCCGTGCCGATCGAGTCGGTCGCGCACCACGCGGAGAGCCTGGGAGCGGTGCGCGAGACGTTCCATGACGTGCAGCGATGGACGAGTGCAGCGCGGGTGCGGCCGCACCACCCCTGGCGATTCGCCGGAGTGGGCGCGGGCGATCCGTTCGATGTTGATCTGGTTCGCGGTGCGCTCGAGCAGATCCTCGCCGGTGTCCGGTGGGCCGATACTGCGCAGGGTGACCTCCGAGCGGCGCTGGAGGAGATCACGCACCCGCGTCAGTTCGAGACTCTCGTGCTTGCCGCGAACCCTGCGTTGCCGCGCGGGGCAGAGCTTGGTTGGGTGCTCGACCCTCAGTGGGTCGATGGCGCCCCGTCCACCCTCTCAGGGTGCGAACAGGCAGTTGAGGGGTGGCGCCCCAGCCTGCGAGGCTTCCCGCACGGGGTGATCGATCTCGACCTTCCTTCGATCGCATCAGCGCTCGAAGCGGCGACCGCCTCGGGATTCATGGGGCGGAAGGCGCGGCAAGCGGCCGCGCTCGCGCCTCTGGCGGCGATCGCTCCGGCCGGGCTCGAAGTCACCGCTGCGTCCGCGCCCGACCTGCTCAAAGGTCTCATTGCCGCACGTGACACTGCGGCGCAGATTCGCGCCTCGCTCGCGGCGATCCCCGGATTCGCAAATGTGGTGCCCTCGAACCCCTTCGCGCCTGGTGCATTCGGGGGCGCGCGCGCGCGCCTCGCGGAGCTTGCTGCTGCGACCTCCGGCCTTCGCGGATCGGACGGTTGGACGCTACGCGTGCGCGCGCTCGCTGAGGCCGGCCAGCTCGACGGTCAGCTCGAGCACCTGCGGGCATTCGCGGACGCGTGGGCGACGGTCATACGCGAGCTCGTCGTTCAAGATGATGACCTCGCAGAGTGGCTGTCCGGCGAGCCTCTGAGCGCGGCCACACGCCGCCACGCCGACGAGTGGAAGCGCGACGCCGACTACGAGCGGCTCCTGGGTCTGCAGCAGTGGTGCGCGCTCGTGAGGCGTTTGGAGTGCATGCGAGCCGCGAGGCTGCAGGATGCTCGCGCGCAGTTGCTCAACGGCAAACTGCCTGCCGATGGGGTCGAAGACGCGCTCGCGCGCGGCATTGCGGCCGCCTCGCTGGCAGAACGTACGCGTACCTCGGGGCTGGATCGCTTCGACGCCGTCGCTCACGACGACCGCGTCGAGGCATATGCCACCGCACAGACGGAGGTGCGCGCCCAGTGGGTCACCGACGCCCCGAATACGATGCTCGAGCGTCGTGGGGGCGGCGGTCGCGGCGCACACACCGGTGGGCTGGAGCGAGAGCTCGAGAAGACGACTCGTCGGCTCGGGACGCGGGCGATTCTTCGCAAGTTCGGCGACGCAGTGCAGCAGCTTACCCCGCTCGTGCTCGCCAGCCCCGCGTCGGTGGTCGACCTCATCGACCCCCAGCTGATGGAGTTCGACCTCGTCATCTTCGATGAGGCTTCGCAGATCACGGTGCCCGAAGCAATCGGCGCACTCGGTCGAGCTCGTGCGGCCATCATCGTCGGTGACAGCAAGCAGATGCCGCCCACGCGTCGTGTGGGTGGCGGCGCGAGTGACGAGGAGATCGAGGACGCTGACGCCGATGAGATCCTCGAAGATCAGGAATCGATCCTGTCGGAGTGCGAGCTCGCCCGCGTCCCGACGCTGAGCCTGAGCTGGCACTACCGCAGCCAGGACGAGCAGCTCATCGCCTTCAGCAACCGGAAGTACTACAAGGGCGATCTGTCGAGCTTCCCGACGCCGACGCTGCTGTCATCCGAGACGGGAATCGAGTTCCGCCGGGTGGCGATGCCCGGCCCGGACGCCCACGCCGAGGCACGTGGGTACACCACTGTGCCCGCCGGTTTCGAAGACGGTCGCTACCTCCGCGCCGGCAGCAAGATGATCGAACTGGCGGGCGGCATCCGGGCAGGAGCGAACACCAACCCGGCAGAGGCGTTCGCTGTGGTCGATGCCGTGCGCGAACTGATCGCCGCGGCGGGAGAGCGCAAGCCATCGATCGGGATCGTGACGTTCAATGAGCGCCAGCGGGAACTGATTGAAGACCTGCTCATCCAGAGCAACGACCGCGGCATCCGTGCGGCTATGGACGAACAGAAGATGGGTCGCAACGACGTCCTGTTCGTCAAGGCGCTCGAGCAGGTGCAGGGCGACGAACGCGACATCATCATCTTCTCGGTGGCGTTCTCAAAGCAGAAGCCCAGCAACCGGATCCCGACCAACTTCGGCCCGCTCTCGAACAGTGGAGGTGAGCGGCGCCTCAACGTCGCGGTGACGCGAGCGCGGCGGAAGGACATCGTCTTCTGCAGCTTCGACCCCACAGACCTGAACGTGGAAGGCTCCGCATACGACGGTCCGAAGCACTTCAAGGACTTCCTGGTCGATGCGGCCCGCTCTGGAGGCGCCGCGATCGAGGCGCCCGGTCGGGTTGCGATTCGCGATCGTCACCGTGACGACATCGCGGAGGCGCTACGCGCGGCGGGACTTCACGTCATGACCGATGTCGGAATGTCGAACTTCCGGCTCGACCTCGTGCTCGCACGGCCCGAGTCGCCCGACCGGCCGGTTCTCCCGGTGCTCCTCGACGGGGAGAGCTGGACGCGTCGCTCCACCGTGTCGGATCGTGACGTTCTGCCGCTGGAAGTCCTGCGCGGCCTCATGGGGTGGCCCGCGGTTGCGCGCATCTGGTGGCCCATGTGGATGCAGAACCGCGAGACCGTGGTTGCACAGATTCTCGAGCAGATGGATGCTGCCGAAGAAGCCTTCGCTACGCCGGATACCGTCGCGGAGGTGGATGCAGAGGCGAACCCCGCTCCGCCCGTTGCGCCGACTCCGGAGCCCGCTGCGGACGTGTCTGCTGACGAGACGGCGTTGGAGCCCACGCAGTTCAGGTCGATAGATGTCGGCGTATCGAGAGTCGACCTCGTGCGTCCCATCAAGCCGGTCGCAGACGAGCCGGCTCCCGACGTAGCCGAGCCAGCGGTCGCGGATGAATCCTCGAGTAGCGGATCAGGTGAATCAGCTCGAGCGAGTCGAGACGGGGTGTTCGTCCCCGCGCACGCGAACGTCGTCGGTTCACGCGAAGTTCTCGACGATCTGCCCCGGCGCTCCTCGGCCGCGGCAGTTCGGGCGCAGATCCTCGATGTGATCGATTCCGAGGGTCCGGTCGAACTCGCTCGTCTGACGCGCATCGTCGCTCGACGGTTCGGGCTCAACGCGGTCCGCGCAGCGCGCGCTGAGGAGATCGCGCGGCTCGTACCGCGCGACCGCCTGAAGAAGAGCCGCCTGGGGGCATTCGCATGGCCCGAAGTGCTCGACCCGCAAACGTGGGAGGGCTACCGGAGCGCCGACAAGGACGGCTCACGGTCACTGGATGAAGTCGCCCCTGAAGAAATCAGGAACGCGATGATCGCAGTCCGGCAGCTCGCACCGACGCTGGACGACGAAGGAGTCCTTCGCCGAACCGCGGAGGTCTTCGGGATCGTCCGCTTGGGTGCTCTGGTGAAGGCACGGCTCTCCGCGGTCTACCGCAGTCTGCCCGAGTAGATGCGGTGGGTTTCTTGTGTCGGTGCTCGGGTCGGTGACATCTCTATTCGCAAAGCATAGGCTAGTGCTTGCGCATCGCAGGGAGCATGAGCTATGCTGATAGCATAACTCCCCTATTGCGATGCGAGGAACCATGAAGTTCAACACCCAACTCGATGTCAACGCCGTCGCGCTCGACGTCGAAGACGACGTCACGATCATGCTTGACATCGACGCGCCGGCCATCGATGCGCAGCGATCCCGCTCCGTCGCCTCGCTGCAGGTCGTTCTCGACCGAAGCGGTTCGATGTCGGGTGCGCCGTTGCAGGGAGCGAAGGACGCGCTGATCGCCCTGGTGCGGCGGTTGGAGCCGTCGGACAACTTCGGTCTGGTCGCATTCGACAACGAAGCGCAGATCGTCGTTGCCGCGGGACCGCTGCTCGACAAGGAAGACGCGATCGCGCGCATCCGGAGCCTATCTCCCGGTGGCTCAACCGACCTCGGGTCGGGGCTGCTGAGGGGCTTGCGCGATCTCAAGCGAGTCGCCCGCGACGGCGGCACACTGCTGGTCATCTCGGATGGGCACGTGAACGCCGGGCTTCGCGACGTCGACGACTTCGCGCGGGTCGCCGAGCACGCGCGGGAGGCCGGCGTCGTGATCTCGACACTGGGCTACGGAGAGCACTACGACGAGACGCTGCTTTCGGCGCTCGCGCGCTCCGGTGCGGGCAACCACGTGTTCGCAAGTGACCCGGACGCGGCGGGAGCTGCCATCGCCGGCGAGGTCGACGGCCTGCTGGCCAAGGTCGCGCAGGCCGTGACGCTCACCCTCGTTCTCGAGCCTGCGGTGGCGATGGTGCGGCTGTACAACGACCTTCCGAGCCAGGCGCTTGCGGACGGTCGCATCATGATCGAGATCGGCGACCTGTACGCGGAGGAGAAGCGTCGTCTCCTGATCAAGCTCAAGGTGCCCGGCAAGTCCGAACTCGGAGCGGCGAAGATCGCGTCGCTGGAGGTCGCGTACGTCGAACTCTCCGCCATGGTCGAGTACACCGCGAAACTGCCCGTCGTGGTCAATGTCGTCCCCGGCGATGAGGCTGCGAGGCGACTTGCTCACCCGGTGGTCGAGTCCGAGAAGCTGTTTCAGGATGCGCAGCAGGCGAAGAAGCTCGCCTCCGAGGCATTCGAGCGCGACCAGGTCGCGTCAGCCCGTGCACATCTCGTCGAGGCGAAGTCCCACCTCAGCCGGGCCCTGGAGCTGGCGCCGGCGGAGTCCGCGCTGGGCATCAGGGACGAGATCTCATCGGTCGACCGCATGACTGCTATGGCAGCCGAGCAGTCGACGCAGTACATGTCGAAGCTCAGCCGGTCGTCGTACCACCAGATGAACCGCAAGCGTGGTCGCACGGATGCGACCGATGCCGACGGGTCGGTCGCCGGGTGAGCCGACTGCCTCAGCGCTGTGTGCGGCTGCGGTCTTCGACGACGCCCTGCATCACCCGGGTCTGCACCTTGTTGAGCGCCTCCATCCGCACGGAGGAGGGGAGTGACTCCAGCGCGTGGACCGCCCCGTCGATCGCTTCGTCGAGCGAAGTTGGAGCCGTTCGGGCAGGGGAGCCAGCGGAGCGCATGGTGGGGAGGCTCTCCGCGGTGTCGAACAAGTCGTCGAGCGACATCCCGAGCACACGCGACAACGTCACCTGGTGCTTCGCGGATGGGAGCCGGTACCCCGTTTCGATCTGCGCGACGTACGGGTACGAGAGGTCGGTGGCCTCCGCCAGCTCCTTGCGGCTCATTCCGAGCTCCTCGCGCCGCGCCGCGATGCGTTTGCCGAGCGCGAGATCCCCGGTGCGTGGGGAGGAACCTGTTGCGCGCGGTTCGGGGCTGTCAGAAGGCATGCATCTATGCTCTCAGAACAGACGATCTCATGCAATCGGAAAGAAGTTGGCAGATTGGGGCTCGGCGACAGCCGTGCTCGTTCCTGTAGTCCGACCGAAGGATGGCGATGTTTCTCCTGCCTGACGGCACCCTCGTGACAAGCGCAAGCGACCTGACGCTGGCGTCGAACTGCGAGTTCGCGTTCCTACGCAGACTCGATCAACTCCGGGGCCGCATCGAGCGAATCGATGCAAAGGTTGACGCCCTCCTGGACCGCACGGCGGCGCTCGGCGGCGCACACGAGATGCGCGTACTCGAGGCATACCGCGCGCAGTTCGGTGACGGGGTTGCTGAAATCGAGCGACCGGATCCGCTGACCCTCGACTCGATGTCGGAAGCCGCCTCCGCCAGCCTAGGCGCGTTCGCCAGCGGGAAGGACGTCGTCTTCCAAGCGACGATGTTCGATCTCGACCCTGCCGCGAACACAGCCTTCGTCGGATTCGCGGACTTCATCGTGCGCCAGCCAGACGGAACCTATCGGATCGAAGAC
The DNA here is from genome assembly GCF_965345345.1 of Microbacterium sp. bgisy189. Classification (GTDB taxonomy): domain Bacteria; phylum Actinomycetota; class Actinomycetes; order Actinomycetales; family Microbacteriaceae; genus Microbacterium. Next base: position 380,710 of record NZ_CBDRMZ010000001.1, read on the forward strand.
ACGAAGCTCGCCCGGTCGCCCAAGGTGACGGCGGTCCTGCAACTCGCAGCCTATGCGGACCAGTTGAGTCGTTGCGGCGTGCGCGTCGACGAGACGGTCTCCCTCCTGCTCGGCGACGGTACCCCGTCGGAGCACCGCGTCGATGACCTGCTGCCGGTGTACCGGCTGCGCCGTCGACGGCTGCTCGAGCTCATCCGGCTCCGCGACCGCGAGGCTGCCGGCAGCGACGGTGCGCCGGTGGCCTGGGCAGACTCCAGATTCTCCATCTGCGGCGCCTGTGACCACTGCGCCGCGGAGATCGCGACGAACCGTGACGTGCTTCTGGTGGCCAATCTTCGACGCGCGCAACGCGAGCGGCTCCTGGCCGCCGGCATCCGCACGATCGACGACCTCGCGGTGAGCTCCGGGCCAGTCGACGGGATCGGCCAGCGCACGCTCGCGACTTTGCGAGCTCAGGCCGCGCTCCAACTGCAAGCGATCGAGGGCGAAGCTCCTCCCTTCTCCCTCGTCGACGCCTCTTCGATCAACTCGCTGCCCGCCCCCAATGAGGGGGACATCTTCTTCGACTTCGAAGGCGACCCCCTCTATACCGAGGGCGGGGGCGCAGCATGGGGACTCGACTACCTCTTCGGCCTCGTGGAGGCGGATGGGACGTTCCGGTCGTTCTGGGCACACAACTTCGCCGAAGAGGGGCAAGCGCTCCGTGAGTTCCTCGAGTACCTGACCGAGCGGCGCCGGCGACACCCCCAGATGCACGTCTACCACTACGCGTCCTACGAACGGACACACCTCGCGGAGTTGGCCATTCGCCACGGCTATGGCGAAGAGATCGTCGACGACCTCTTTCGGCAGCACGTGCTGGTCGACCTGTACCCGGTGGTCCGCTCGTCGGTGAGGGTGGGGTCGCCGTCGTACTCGATCAAGAAGCTCGAGCCGCTCTACATGGGCGACGATCTGCGCGACGACGATGGCGTCACGAACGCCGGGGACTCGATCGTCGAATACGCGCACGCTGTCGAGCTTCGGGATGCGGGCGACCTGGACGCCTATGCACAGAAGCTCCGCAGCATCGAGGACTACAACGCGTATGACTGCCGGTCGACGCTGCGGTTGCGTGACTGGCTTCTCGCGCTGACGCCGATCGGCGACCGCACGCAGCCGTCGCCCGCCCCCGAGCCGCGAGTGCTTTCGGACCAAGCCCGCGAAGCGATCGAGCTGGCGGATGAGCTTCTCGCACTCGCGGGCGACCCCGTGACGGCGCAGCAGGACCCTGAGCGGATGCCGATCGCGCTCGCCGCAGCTGCCGTCGGCTACCACGCCCGGGAAGACAAGAAGACGTGGTGGGAGCACTTCGGCCGGCTCCTCGCCCCCGTCGACGAATGGATCGATCAGCGCGGCGTGTTCGACGTGCAGCGCACGGAAGTTGAACGCGACTGGTACAAGGAAGGTCGGCAACGGAACCTGCGCCGTCGGTTGCGGCTGACGGGCCAAGCGGCGCCCGGGTCTCTGTTGAAGGCGTCGACTCAGCCCAACTCGTACCTCCTGTACGACGTAGATTCCGACGCGCCGCGAACCGACTTCGACGACCCGGGCGCCAGGGTCGCCCGGAAGGTCGCGATCGACGCGGTCGGTGAAGATTGGCTGACCGTGACCGAGGTGCTGGGCAAGGACGATGAGCCCTTCTCGGATCTCCCCATCGCGCTGACGCCCGGGCCGCCGATCGACACCAAGGTGCAACGCCAGGCGATCGCGGAATGGTGCCGTGCAGTCGCGAGCGATCTGCCCGACTGGCCGGCGGATGCGGCATCCGACCTCCTTCGTCGAGTGCCGCCGCGGACAACGTCGGAGGCGCTTCCGCAAGCGGACGTTCTTGATGCCGCGACACTCGCGACGGCCCTGCGAAGCGTCGACCGCTCCTACCTGGCGGTGCAGGGACCGCCCGGAACGGGGAAGACGCATGTCGGCGCTCACGCGATCGTGCAACTCGTACAGTCGGGATGGCGAGTCGGTGTCACGGCGCAGTCGCACGCGGTGATCGACAACTTCCTCGACGCGGTCGTCAGGGCCGGGGCGGACGTCGATGCAATCGCCCACGTCGCTGGCGAGAGTTCGACAGCGGTGAAGTCGGCCGAAATCTTGGGGTGGGCGGCCGACCAACCTGCGGGATACGTCATCGGCGGGACGTCTTGGGTCTTCTCGAACGCCAATCAAGTTCCGCGCGGCGAGCTTGACCTCCTGGTCGTCGACGAGGCGGGGCAGTTCTCCCTCGCGAACACGATTGCGGTATCGGTCGCCGCCCAGCGGCTGCTGCTCCTCGGTGACCCGCAACAGCTTCCGCAGGTATCTCAGGGCGTGCACGCTCAGCCGATCGATGAGTCCGCGCTCGGATGGATCGCGGGCGGTGAGTCGGTGCTGCCGGCGCGATTCGGATACTTCCTCCCGCTCACCCGAAGGATGGACGCGGCGCTTACGGCACATGTCTCGCACCTGTCGTATCGGGGGGCTTTGCACGCGTACGACGGCAATGCCGGCCGACACCTCTCCGGGGTCAAGTCGGGACTCCATGTTGAGCAGGTCGCTCATCGTGGGAACGCCGTCTCCTCGGTCGAGGAGGCGGGAGCCGTTGTCGACCAGGTGCGCGCGCTCGTGGGATCACCGTGGACGGACCTCGGGGCAGGACGCGAGGCGGACCCACTCCGGGCGGAGGACATCATCGTGGTGACGCCCTACAACGCGCAGCGCGAGCTCGTTCTTGCACAACTTGCGCAAGCTGGGTACGTCGGGGTTGAGGTAGGGACCGTTGACAAGTTCCAGGGGCGCGAAGCGGTGATTGCGATTCTGTCGATGTCGGCGTCATCCGCAACGGATGCGCCGAGAGGTATGGAGTTCTTGATCAACCGAAACCGACTCAACGTGGCGATCTCGCGTGCCCAGTGGGCGTCGGTCCTCATCTACTCACCAGGTCTGCTCGAACACCTGCCGGCGAGTATCGACGGGCTCAAGGAACTGAGCGCGTTCGTCACGCTGGTCGGCGCTGATGGCGGGCAGTGACGCGCGCACCTCGAAACACATGATTGAACCCGATGAACTCGCAAGTCGCTGTTAGCCTCCACTCATGACCGAACATGCGCCGGCGGGATGGTTCCCTGATCCCTTCGGGCGACACGAGCACCGTTACTGGGACGGAGCTCAGTGGACTGAACATGTCGGCTCCCATGGCCGCCAGTCGGTCGATGCTCCTGTCATCCCGCCGCCGTCTGCTGTGGTGCCCCAGGCGGCGGCGGCGAACCATCAGGCTGGCGGTTCGCTTCCCCTCGCCAATCGGAAGATTCAACGACAACTGCAGAAGCTCGGGGTGGGCGACTCCGGCGTCTCCGGCGGAGGCACACTATTCACCGAGCGGGTCCTCGTGGTGAACCAGAAGGCGAAGCTGTTCGAACGGAAGGCCGAGTACACGGTCTTCAATCAGCACGGTCACCGCGTGGGCGGCGTCCGAGAATTCGGGCGGAGCATGTCGCGGATGGCTGTCGGACGCGACAACGCGACGAAGCGTTTCCAGATCGTCGACCGCGATGGACGGTCGGTGCTCACATTGACGCGACCCGCGACCGTGCTCAAGTCCAAGGTCACGGTCATGCGCGACGACGGCTCGGCGGTGGGACAGATCACGCAGGAGAACCTGGGCGTCATGGCATCAGTGCTCGGTGGCCGTTTCAACGTCCGATTCCGGATGGAGTCCGCGGGGCAGGTCATCGGCTCAATCAACGCCGAGGACTGGCGGGCGTGGGACTTCAGCATCCAGGACCCGCACGGAGACGAGCTCGCCCGCATCACGAAATCGTGGGCGGGATTCGGTCGGGAGAACTTCACCAAAGCGGACAACTATGTGTTGGAGATTTACAGATCACTCGAGGATCCTCTCCTGTCCCTCGTCGTGTCGGCCTCGCTCGTTGTGGACACAGTTCTCAAACAGAGCAGCGACGCCAAGAACGTGCGCTGACACAGGGGGAGGGGGCGACGTGCCGCCCGGAGGCTCAGCGCGCGGGGGCCGTCATTCAGCGGGCGAACATCGGTCACCGTATCGAGGGCGTCTGGCGGTGGTCCGCACAACATTGATGCGCAAACAGAGCGGAATGGACACCTATGGAGACTGCGATTGAGCTTGTCAGCGACGGTCAGAGCCTCGCGATCGTGGGCCAGCCTGACGATGTCGAGCGTTTCATGCTCTCGTCGGGGCTTGCCAACTTGCCCGGGCGTAAGCTCGACTTGCATCGGGTGAACGCGCTCGGAAGCGGTGCCGGGGCAGTCGTGCAGGTCGGCTCCGAGGCCGCTGCCAACTCCGGTCGATGGGTGAAGCTCACCAAGGAATCGGCCGAGGCAGTCAAGGAGTTCGGGTTGATGCCGACCAAGGCCCCGGGTGTGAGCCACGCAATGATCGGCAAGCCCGGAGAGGTCCAGAAGTGGCTGCAGATCGACATGGTCGGCTTTGGGCTCCTTTCCGGGCCATTCGCACTGACTGCGATCGCCACGATGATGCAGCAGCAGGCGATGCAGCGTCAGATGGATGAGATCGTTGAGTACCTCCATGAACTCAACGAGAAGGTCGATGACATCCTGCGCGCCCAGAAGGACGCGGTGCTCGCAGACATGATCGGTGTCGACCTCATCATCGAAGAGGCCTTGACCGTTCGCGGTCATGTGGGCCGCGTCTCCGACGTGACGTGGTCCAAGGTGCAGGCGACAGGCATGACAATCGCGCGCACACAGGCCTACGCACTGCGCCAACTCGATGCGATCGCTGACAAACTGAAGAAGAAGTCGGACTTCGGGGATGTCGCCCTCGCCACGCGTGCTGCCGAACCGCAGGTGCGGGAGTGGTTGGCGGTGCTCGCCCGCACGTTTCAGCTGCAGGATGGCGTCGGCGTGCTCGAACTGGACAGGGTCTTCGACGCGTCTCCCGAGGAACTCGACGATCACCGACTTGGTGTGATGGCCGCGAGAGAGAAGCGGCTCGATCTCGTCGGGCGGAGCACAGCGAGACTTATCGCACAAATGGAACAAACGGTCCGCGCGGCCAACGGTCGCATGCTGCTGAACCCCCTCGATTCGCCAGCAGCGGTCAGATCGAGCAAGCAGGTCGCTATCGGACTGTTGGATTTCAGAACCCGCCTCGGCCTCGAAGGGCAGGACGCAGATCTCGAGGCCAAGCGATGGCACCAGGCGGCGAGCGAGGCCGGCGAGAAGATTCTGACCACGGTTGCCGGCGGCGCCTCGGCAGCTGGGCGAGCCGGCGCGGAAGCCCTCGATCGGGTCGCCGGCGTGTTCCGCGAGGTAGACCTCGATGGGGACGGCATCGCCGATCCGTCTCGTGCTTCCACAGCTCTCGCCGGGGTGAAGAAGTCCGCGTCGGCGATCGCAGGTGGTGTGGCTGCGCGCCTCAAGCGATCTGGTGCCGGCGGTGACGGAAACTCGTCGGTGGAATCCGAAGGCTGACCGGGCCTCGTTCGAGATGCCGACGCGTTGTGCCTACGAGCGGGCCGCGAGCAGCGTCTCGACGAGCCCCACCAACTCCTCAACCACCCCATCCAGCGACTCATCCTGTCGCGCCTCGGCCTGAAACACCCCGTCCACGACCTGCTTCGCGGCGAATGGCAGCTCGACGCTGCGCATGGTCTTGACCATGCCGAGCACGGCGAGCACGGGTAGCATCCCGACGACGCCGCGGGTGCCGCCTGAGAGCCCGCCGTAGCTGACGAAGCCGATCGGCATCCGCTTCCACTCGCGAGCGAGGTAGTCGATCGCGTTCTTCAGCGCGGGCGCGTACGAGTGGTTGTATTCGGGCGTCACGGCGATCACGGCATCCGCCTTCGACACACGCTCGCTCCACGCGATCGTGTGCGGCTTCGTGTACTCGTGGGTGCTCGGATGCTTCGGCTCATCCATGAACGGCAGCGCCAACTCGCGCAGATCGACGTGATCGACCTCGACATCGTCACGCTCTGCCAGGCGATCGAGCACCCACCGGGTGATCGGCTCACCGAGACGAACCGGACGAACGGATGCCGTGATCACCATGATGCGTGTCATGTTCCGATCGTGGCACACGCGCCCGCCGGTGTCAGTGCGCCGCGTCGTACGCCTCGAGCACCGCCGCCGGAACCCGTCCCCGCTCAGACACGGTGTAGCCGTTCTCCGCCGCCCACACGCGGATCGGCGCGTAATCGCGCTGGCCGGCGCGGCGTTGGACCCGGCCACTGCCCGAACCGGATGCTCGCGGTGTCGATGGGCGGGATGCTGAGACACGGCGCGCGGCGGAGATATACGGCTGGAGCGCGTCACGGAACGACGCGGCGTTCTCATCCGTCAAGTCGATCTCGAACGCGGTGCCATCGAGCGAGAACAACACCGTCTCACCCTCACCGACCTCCAGCACGGTCCCATCGAGGTCGTCGACGAGCTGATGCACGATTCTGCGGGCCATTTTCTGAGACTACTGATCGTGGGGCGTTTCGTCTCGCTTCGCTCGCTCAACGGGCAGGGCGTGGGGGGTGTGGGTCTCGATACACCGCAGCTTCGCTGCGGCACTCGACCACCGGAAGTCCAGCGCGGCGCGGGGGGGGGTGGGTCTCGATACACCGCAGCTTCGCTGCGGCACTCGACCACCGGGGGTGGGGCGTTTCGTCTCGCTTCGAGCGCTCAACGACCGGTTAAGGGAGGAGGCCGGCGCGGCGGGCCTTGGCGACGGCGGCGTGGCGGGTCGAGGCGTCAAGCTTCGACATCGCGGACTGCAGGTACGACTTCACGGTGCCCTCGCGCAGCACGAGCGTCGCGGCGATCTCGGCATTCGTCGAACCGAGCGCAGCACACGCCAGCACATCCACCTCGCGCGGCGACAACCGCACATCGAGCAGCTCATCGGCCGGCGGCTCCTCCTGCGTGAGCCCCGCCATGCGGCGCTCCAAACGCTGCAGGCGCGCACGGATGCCGGCATCCCGCACATCGGCAGAGATGCCACGCAACTCTGCGAACAGCTCGCGCAGCGACTCCTGCGTCGAACCGGGTAGCACCGTCTGTGCGGGCGCCGCGGGGGAGACGAGCGCCAACCGGCGCTGCACCTCATCGCGCACCCGCAACTCGACCGCGAAGTCCGACGCGACCGACAGCGCGCTGCGCGCCGCCTGATCACCCAACTGCGTCTGACCCCACGCACCGGCGTACAGCACGCCGCGGGCGCGCCCCGCCACCATCACGGGCACCGCGAACAGCGTCGAGATGCCCTCACCGAGAATCGCGCGGTCATAGTCGTGCGTGATGTGCCGCGAAGACTTGTAATCGAGCGCCAGGCGCGGGCGGTGCTCCACGAGCGCCCGACCGCCCAGGCCACGCGTGGCATGCACCACGAGGCCGTCGATGTACGGCGTGCGGGCACCGGCGACCGACGTCACCTCAACGGTGTCATCGTGCTCGAATCCGCCGAACGCGACCGGAAAACCGGTGCGGGTGGCCATCGCGCCGACAGCGCGGGCCAGCAGGTCGGCATCGGATGCGAGGCCGCTCGTCGCCATCGCGTACCTACTTCCGGGGGTGACTCCTACGACGCCCCCACTCGTATCGTCAACGGTACCATCGCGTCCGCCAGCGTCGGCGTGCGCGAGATCTCATGAGGCAAGGAGGCCACATGTCCGGATCGCACTCCGCCCCCACGGGCGCGATCGACTACGTCGAGGTCGAAGAATCCCCCCGGTTCCAAGAACTCAAACGCAAACACCGCAGCTTCGTCTGGCCCATGACCGTCGCGTTCCTGGTCTGGTACTTCACCTACGTGCTGCTCTCATCATTCGCCCCCGAGTTCATGGCGACCCGCGTCAGCGGTGACATCACGATCGGCCTGCTGCTCGGCCTCGGCCAGTTCGTGACCACCTTCGCGATCACGATGGGCTACGTCGCCTTCGCCAACCGCAAACTCGACCCGATCTCCTCCGAGATCCGCGACGAGCTCGAAGCGAAGGAGCCCACCGCATGACGACGCTCGCAGCGGCGGCATCCACCGTCGAGAACAACCCCATCCTGAACATCACGATCTTCGGCGCGTTCGTCGCCGTGACGCTGTTCATCGTCATCCGCGCCAGCCGCAACAACAAGACCGCCGCCGACTACTACGCCGCCGGCCGCTCGTTCACCGGCCCGCAGAACGGCTTCGCGATCTCAGGCGACTACCTGTCGGCCGCATCGTTCCTCGGCATCGTCGGCGCGATCGCCATCAACGGCTACGACGGATTCCTCTACTCCATCGGATTCCTCGTCGCCTGGCTCGTCGCCCTGCTGCTGGTCGCCGAGCTCATGCGCAACACCGGCAAGTTCACGATGGCCGACGTACTCTCGTTCCGCCTCAAGCAGGGACCGGTGCGGATGGCCGCGGCCATCACGACCCTCGCGGTCTGCTTCTTCTACCTGCTCGCCCAGATGGCAGGCGCCGGCGGGCTCGTCTCGCTGCTGCTCGGCATCAGCGACCAGATCGGGCAGTCCCTCGTCGTCGCCGTCGTCGGCGTGCTGATGATCGTCTACGTGCTCATCGGCGGCATGAAGGGCACCACCTGGGTGCAGATCGTGAAGGCGTTCCTGCTCATCGGCGGCGCCCTCGCGATGACGATCTGGGTGCTCGCGATCAACGGGTTCAACCTCAACACCCTGCTCGAGTCGGCCGTCGCGGCAGCCTCCGCCGACCCGCAGGACGCGATCCTCGGCCCGGGCCTGCAGTACGGCGCGAACCCATGGGACTTCATCTCGCTCGCCCTCGCGCTCGTGCTCGGCACCGCGGGTCTCCCGCACGTGCTGATGCGCTTCTACACCGTCCCGACAGCGAAAGAAGCACGTCGCTCGGTCGTATGGGCGATCTGGCTGATCGGCCTGTTCTACCTGCTGACCCTCGTGCTCGGCTACGGCGCAGGCGCCCTCGTCGGCCCCGAGGTCATCAAAGCCGCCCCCGGCGGTGTGAACTCGGCAGCCCCGCTGCTGGCCAACGCCCTCGGCGGACCGCTGCTGCTCGGATTCATCTCCGCCGTCGCGTTCGCCACGATCCTGGCGGTCGTCGCAGGCCTCACCATCACGGCGGCAGCCTCGTTCGCGCACGACATCTACGCGAACGTCGTGAAGAAGGGCAACGTGCCGCCCGACGGTGAAGTGAAGGTCGCCCGTCGCACAGTGATCGTCATCGGTGTGCTCGCGATTCTCGGCGGCATCGGCGTGCAGGGGCAGAACGTCGCGTTCCTCGTGGCGCTCGCCTTCGCGGTCGCCGCCTCCGCGAACCTGCCGACGATCATCTACTCGCTGTTCTGGCGCGGGTTCACCACCCGCGGCGCGGTGTGGAGCATGTACGGCGGACTGGCCGCAGCCGTCATCCTCATCGTGCTCTCGCCCGTGTTCTGGGGCACCGAGACGAGCGTGTTCCGCAACGTCGGCACCGCCATCTGGCCGATGAACAACCCGGGCATCGTGTCGATCCCGCTCGGGTTCTTCCTCGGCTGGCTCGGGTCGGTCACCGCCAAGAAGAAGGAGGACCCGGTCAAAGCCGCCGAGATGGAGGTGCGCTCCCTCACCGGCTACGGCGCCGAGAAGGCCACCGAACACTGATCGGATGCCGCACGCGGCGCGGCCCCGGACCACTCCACTGCGGGAGGTTCGGGGCCGCGCCTTGTTGTGCCGGCGGCGGCCTACTCGCCGCCGGACGTCTGTGCTTCGACCGGCGGTGTCGCGACCTTGGCCTCTGCCACCCTGGCCTCCAGGTCGAGCAGGAACCGCTTGATCTCGGGGTGACCGCCGTACTCGCCGATCGACCCGTCCGATCGCACGACGCGATGCGCCGGCACCACGATCGAGATCGGCGTCTTCGCGCACGCCGACCCCGCCGCGCGGTGTGCGCCGGGGGATCCGGCCATGATCGCCACCTCGCCGTACGACGCCGTCTGGCCGTACGGAATCTCGCGCACCGCCTGCAACGCCGCGCGGGTGAACCCGTCGACGAGCCGCCAGTCCACGGCGAGGTCGAAGTCGGTGCGCTCGCCGTCGAAGTACTCATCGAGCTGCTCGCACACGGCGGCGGTGGCCGCGGCATCCGAGCGGGGGACCGCGCCCAGCAGCACGCTGAGGGATGCCAGTTCGTCATCGTCCGGGCCGTCGAGCACGTGCAGGGCGACGAGTCCGGCATCCGTCACCACGACGAGGGCGTCGCCGATCGGGGTCTCATGCACGGTGTGGAAGGCGTCGGTCATGGCTCAATCCTGCTGGTCGCCGCAGACCTTCGCTGTGACTGGTGTGACAGGTGGGGACAACAGGCCGGATCGGGCGGCTGTGGAGGAGGCGGCGAGGCGGTGAATCGTGCGAAACCCTGCCGTTCTCCGGGCAAACGACAGGCGGTCGACCTACGCTGTCTCGTGTGTGGCGAGCAGAAGGCGAAGCCGTGCCCGACCCGAATGAGGCCGAGCACGCTCGCTCAGTGACCCCCGGAGACCTCGACATGGCTGAACCCGACGTGCACGTCGCACACGTCGCCGAACCCGAGCGCACCCGCCTGCGACTCGAAGCCGCGCACCTGGGTGGCCGCTCCACGCTGCTGCACTACAGCGACGCGGGCGACGCCGGCATCGACATCACGACCGCCCACCCCGGCAGCCTGCCGCAGTTCATCACCGGCCGCTCGACGCTGCTGTCGAACCTGTTCCGCGACGAGGTCGCCCTGCGCTCCGCCCGCATGGCCGCCGAACGCATCGCCGCGAAAGACGTCGAACTGCGCACCGCACGCGGGCTCGATACGGTGCACCTCGCCGTCGGCATCGCCGCCTGGCGCGTCGGCGGCGTCTCCTACACCGCGCCCGTGCTGCTGCGTCCCCTCGCGATCCGCCGCCACCACGCCGACTTCGATCTCAAGCTGCGCGGCGCGTTCACCATCAACCCCGAACTCGTCGAAGCCGTGCGCGTGCACTACGGCATCGACCTCGACGGCCGCGCGCTCGCCGCGCTCGCCTACGACGAGAACGTCTTCAAGCCGCAACCGGTCATCGACCACCTGCGGGCCCTCACCTCGCACATCGAGTCGTTCTCGGTGCAGCCGCGCCTGGCGGTCTCGACCTTCGCCGACGTCGCCTCGCGCACCGAACGCGACCTCGCCGACCTTGACCACCCCGTGCTCAACGCCCTCGCCGGTCACGAAGCCGACCGCGAACGGGTCTCGACCGTCGTGCGCTCTTCGGAGCCGCTGTCGGCCGACGAACGGCCCCCGGCATCCGACCGGCTGCTGCTCGATGCCGACGCCGAACAAGAAGCGGTGCTCGCCCGCATCGTCGCCGGCCAATCGCTCGTCGTGCGCACCCTGCCGGGCACCGGCGGCACGCAGACCGTCATCAATGCGGTCGGCGAACTCGTCCGCGCCGGCAAGCGCGTGCTCGTCGTGAGCGCCCGACGCTCCACCCTCGAGGGCGTGCGGCACCGCCTCAGCGGCATCGGCCTGGCAGGCCTCGCCGTTTCGCCGTCGCAGACCGCCCGCGACCTCATTCGCGCCATCGCGCGCAATGAGAAGGCCACACCGCCCAAGGTCGGCGAAGTCGACGACGCGTTGCTGCGGCTTCGCACCGTGCTGCGCGACTACCGCGGCGCGCTCACGCAGCCGCATCCCCAGATCGGCGTCTCGCCGCTCGAAGCGGTGCGCACCCTCGCGACGATCGCGCGCCGCGACCCGCAGCCCGCAGCCGCGACCCGCTTCGACAGCTCGACGCTGCAGACCCTGTCGACCCGCCGCACCGAAGCCGCGACCGCGCTTGCGACCGCAGCCCGCCTCGGCGAGTTCCGCTTCGGCCCCGACGACTCGCCCTGGTACGGCGTCGCGTTCGCGACGACCGAAGAGGCCAAGGCCACCCACGCCCTGGCCGGTCGCCTGCACCGCAGCTCGGTGCCGGGGGTGCTCGAACGCGGGTACGAACTCATCGGGCAGACCCGCATGCGCCCGTTCACGACGGTCAGCGAACTCGGCGGCTACGTGCACCTGCTGCAGGGCATCCGCGCCTCGCTCGACCGGTTCAGCCTCACCGTGTTCGAACGCCCCCTCGGCGAACTCATCGACGCGCACGGTCACCGCCGCGACGCACCCAACATGACGGGCGCCAACCGTCGCCGCCTCAAGCGCCTGTCGAAGGAGTACGTGCGCCCCGGCATGCACGTCACCGACATGCACGAATCGCTGCTGCGCGTGCAGCAGCAGCGCGCGCAGTGGCAGCAGTTCGTCGAACCCGGCGTCATGCCCGAGATCCCGATCGGCCTCGACGAGGTCGCCAACGCCTGGCAGCGCGTCGACGGCGACCTCGCCCAATTGGATGCCGCCCTCGGACGCACCGTGCCCCTGGCGAGCCTGCCGATTCCGCAGCTGCTACGCACCCTCGCGGGCCTTGCCGCGGAATCCGACGTGTTCGACAATCTCGTCGAGCGAGCCTCGCTGCGCACCCAGCTCGCCGACCTCGGGCTCGAGGGCCTGCTCACCGAACTGTCGGTGCGGCACGTGCCAGAGGACCAGGTCGCGACCGAGTTCGAGTTCGCCTGGTGGCAGTCGGCGCTCGAAGCCATGCTGCGGGGCGACCGCGCCCTGCTCGGTGCCAATACGTCGGTCGTCGACCGGCTCGAGCGCGACTTCCGCCTCGTCGACGAAGCCCACGCGGCCTCGTCGGGGCCGCTGCTGGCATCAGAGCTCGCGAAGCGGTGGAAGATCGCGATCGTCGACGAAGCCGGTGAAGCGAACGCCCTCAAAAAGCTCCTGCGCGGGGGCACCGCGACACCCGCAGAACTCATCGGCTCGGCGCCCACCCTGCTGCGCACCCTCGCGCCGGTGTGGCTCGCCTCGCCCTACGAGGTGTGGCAGATTCCGTCGCAGCCCCGCTTCGACGTCGTCATCATCGCCGACGCCGGCGCTCTGTGCCTGGCAGAGGCCGCGCCCGCACTGCGCCGCGCCGAGCAGGTCGTGTTGTTCGGCGACCCCGTCACGCAGAAGCCGACCCCGTTCCGCGTCGCGGCGGGGCACGTCGAGCCGAACGAAGACGAGCCCGAGATCGAACCCGACGAAGAGAGCGTCTTCGAACGCCTCTCGCACCTCGTGCCCGTCGAGACCCTCACCCGCAGCTACCGTGCCGGCGGCGAAGATCTCGCCGAACTCGTCAACGACGCTTTCTACGACGGCAATATCGTCTCGCTGCCGTGGGCCGGCTCGTACCTCGGCCGCGGCAGCCTCAGCGTCGACTACGTCGAAGGCGGCACCGGCGCACCCGACCCCGTCACGGGTGCCGTCGAAAGCCCGGATGCCGAGGTCGCCCGCGTCGTCAACCTCGTCGTCGAGCACGCCGTCAACCGCCCGACCGAATCGCTCATGGTCGTCACCGCCTCGACCAAACACGCAGCGCGTGTGCGCGCCGCCGTCGACGCAGCCTTCGCGGGCCGCTCCGACGTCGCCGACTTCGTCGGTCGTGACACCGCCGAACCGTTCGCCGTCCTCGGCCTCGAAGAATCGGTCGCCGAAAGCCGCGACCGCGTCATCTTCTCGCTCGGATTCGGCCTCACCAAGCACGGCCGCGTGCTCAGTGACTTCGGCGACCTGTCGACCCCCGACGGCGAACGGCTGCTCACGGTCGGCATGACCCGCGCCCGCCGCTCGATGGTGATCGTCTCGTCGATCCGCCCGTCCGCGTTCGATGAGGGGCGCCTCGATTACGGCGCCTCCACCCTCATGGGCATCCTCGGCGGCATCGCCGCCCGCGCCCGCGAGGCCCGCCTCGAAGACCTCGCCGACCCGCTCACCCTTACGCTCGCACAGCACCTGCGCGGGCTCGGGGCCTCGGTCGATGTCGACTACCGCGGGTTGCTGCCGCTGGTCGCGCAGTACCGCGGCAAGGCGGTCGTCGTCGAGTCCGACCCCGAAGCGACCGGCGAATCGCTGCGCGAATCGCTGCGCCTGCGCCCGCAGATCCTTCGCCGCCTGGGCTGGCACTACGTGCGCGTGCACGCATTCGACCTCTACAGTGACCCGGCCGGTGTCGCGTCGCGGGTCGCCGCGATCCTCGGCATCGAGCCGCAGACGCCGATCGCCGACACGGCCACCCAGCCCATCGATGTCACCGAATGACCGTCAGCGCATCGTGCGGGTCGCGGGTTCGCGTCGCGCACAGCTGACGCCCGCACCCGGCACCAGTGCCGAGCCCGCGCCCGTCGACGAACGCGCGCGACGGGCAGCATCCACGCCCACGCCTGCGGCCGCGCCGGGACAGACGAATGCCCCGACTCCCGCGGTGCGGGGAGCCGGGGCATCCGGTCCGAATGACGAGCGGATGCGGAACGAGGTTCCGCCCCACTACTGAGCAGTCGGTGCGTCTGGTCAGACGGCCTTGTTCTTCTCGAGCAGGTCGCGGATCTGCACCAGCAACTCCTGCTCGGTGGGAGCGGGCTCCTCCTCGACGATGCCGGCCTTCGCAGCCTGGCGTTCCTTCCACTTGTTCATCGGCATGACGAACGCGAAGTAGACGACGAGCGCGACGGCGAGGAAGCTGATGATCGCCGTGATCAGGTCGCCGAGCGGGAAGGTGACCTCCTGGCCGTAGATGCCGATGAAGGTCGGACCGACCGTGCCGTCTTCGCTCGGTGCGTAGAACAGTGCGACGAGCGGCGTGATGATGCTCGCGACGACCGCGTTGACGATGGCCGTGAAGGCACCACCGATGACGACGGCGACCGCGAGGTCGATGACGTTGCCGCGAAGAATGAAGTCCTTGAAGCCCTGGATCATGGCGCCTCCTTGTGTGCTCCGGCCGCAGCCGGGGGGATACCGGCTGGTCGCCGGGTCAGGTTCCCGCGGATGCGGGGGAGGCGGTCGCCTCGGGCTTCGATGATGGCGAAGAACTGGACTTTTCACCAGAAGGCGTGCCGTTTTTGCTCGAACCGGTGCCCGCGCCGCTTCCTGATCCGCCGCTCGATCCACCGCGGGAATCGGTGCGGTAGAAGCCCGACCCGTTGAAGGTGACCCCGATCGAGCCGTACTGCTTGCGCAGCAGGCCGCCGCACTGCGGGCACTCGGTGAGGGAGGCGTCCGAGAAGGACTGGACGGCGTCGAAAGCGTGACCGCACTGCGTGCAGGCATAGGCGTAGGTAGGCATGAGACCTCTGAAGGATCAGGTCGCGTCGGCGAGCGTGAGGGTTCGGGTGGGGGTGACGACGCCGTTCACCGGCTGGTCGTGCAGGTCGCGGGGGACCTCGTCCAGCAGCTCGGAGTCGAAGATGACGGCATAGACGGGCGGGCGCCTCTGCATCGAGCCGAGGGTCTTGTCGAAGTAGCCGCGGCCCCAGCCCAACCGCATCCCGGTGCGGTCGACGGCGGCGGCCGGAATCACGAGCAGGTCGACGTCGTCGAGCGCGAGCGGGCTCAGCACCTCGCTGTCGGGCTCGGGCACGCCGGCCAGGCCCTGCACCTCGCCGCCGTCGCGCTCGGCGACCGCCCAGTCGAGCAGGCCGTCGGCGCGCGTGATCGGCAGCAGCACGCGGATGCCGCGGGCCGTTGCCGCCGCGATGAACTCGCGTGTGCCCGGTTCGGTCGGCGACGACAGGAAGCACGAGATCGAACGGGCGGCGTGCGCATCGACGAGTGCGTCGAGCTGGGTCTTCAGCCCAGCGGCGGCTTCTTCGAGGGCCAGTTCCGAGCGCTGTTGGCGACGTTCCCGCAGGTCGGCGCGCAATGCGCGCTTCGCACCATCGATGTCGCCGGTCATGCGTCGATTGTAGGCGGGCTACAGGCGCGCCCCCGACTCGTATGCCGTCTCGTTCACGAACGCGTTACATCGAGTGGATAGGGTAGCGCCATGCCCCAGAAGCGAATCAAGGCCGTCATTCCCGCCGCAGGATTGGGGACGCGGTTCCTCCCCGCGACCAAGGCGATGCCGAAGGAGATGTTGCCGGTCGTCGACAAGCCGGCCATCCAGTACGTCGTCGAAGAGGCCGTCTCGGCGAACATCGATGACATCCTCATCATCCTCGGGCGCAACAAGAACAACATCTCGAACCACTTCGACTCGGTGCCCGAACTGGAGCACAACCTCACCAACAAGGGCGACCTCGACCGGCTGCGCCGCGTGCAGGCCTCCAGCGAACTCGCCGACATCCACTTCGTGCGTCAGGGCGAGCCCAAGGGGCTCGGCCACGCCGTGCTGCGCGCCAAGGGCCACGTCGGCGATGCGACCTTCGCCGTCATGCTCGGTGACGACCTCATCGACGAGCGCGACGAACTGCTCACGACCATGATCGACGAGAACGAGCGCACCGGCCTCACCGTCGTCGCCCTCATGGAGGTCGACCCCGACAACATCCACATGTACGGCGCGGCGGCGGTCGAGCCGACCGACAACCCCGATGTCGTCAAGGTCACCGGTCTCGTCGAAAAGCCCAAAAAGGAGGACGCTCCCTCCAACTACGCCGTCATCGGCCGGTACGTCCTCACCCCCGACGTGTTCGAGGTGCTCGAGCGCACCGAACCCGGCCGTGGCGGCGAGATCCAGCTCACCGATGCGCTGCAGGAACTTGCGACGACGAGTGGCGTTTTGGGCGTCGTCTTCCGTGGCCGCCGGTACGACACCGGCGATAGGCTGGACTACATCAAGGCCATCGTGCAGCTGGCCGTGGACCGCGAGGACCTCGGCACCGACCTGCGTCCCTGGCTGAAGGACTTCGCGGCCGAAATCTGACGCCGCCGCGATGCGGCCACGGCTCGAAGGGGATCGGATGGACCTGACGGTACCCCGACGGCACGGCCCCATCTCGATCCGGCTCGTGCGGCAGCGCGACGCACGCACGCTGCAGAACGAACTGCTCAGCAACCGCACCTGGCTGCGGCCATGGGAGGCGACCAACCCCGACGGCGCGGTCTCGTTCGACATGCGCGCGGGCGTCCGGCGACTGCTGCAGCAGTACCGCGACGGTGGCGGCGTGCCGCTCGTCATGGAGTACGAGGGCGAGATCGCGGGGCAGCTCAACGTGTGGGGCATCGCGCGCGGGTCCCTGGCATCCGCCACGATCGGGTACTGGGTGAGCGAACGGTTCGCCGGTCACCAGATCACGCCGGTGAGTGTGGCGCTCGCGACCGACCTCTGCTTCAACGAGATGCGCATCCACCGCATGGAGATCTGCATCCGTCCTGAGAACCGTGCCAGCCTGCGCGTGGTCGAGAAGCTCGGCTTCCGCTACGAAGGCCTGCGCCGTCGCTACATCCACATTGACGGCGACTGGCGCGACCACTACGCGTTCGCGCTCGTGCGCGAAGAGGTGCCGAACGGGGTGCTCGGCCGGTGGGTGAGTGGACAGGTGCCGCCGGATGCCGCATCCATCCCGCCCGGTGACCGCCTGGCGATCTGACCGGCACCGGTGAAGGTTCGAGTTCAACTCGAACGTCAGACACGCGGTGTGGCGCCGCGGATGCGGACACGTCGGGACGTAGCGTTATCGCCATGGACGGACAGGTGCTCGGCGGTGGTGTGATCGTGCTCGTCGCGGTGGCGCTCTGGCTCGTGTACCTGCTGCCGTCGTGGCACGGCCGTCACCAGTACGAGGCCGCCGAACGCAACGCCGTGCGCCTCAACCAGGCGCTGCGGGTGCTCGCCGAGACGAGCGAGACCCCCGACGAGGTGCGTTTCGAACTGAACGCCCGCACCGCGCACGCGCAGCAGAAGCTCGCCAAGCAGGTGCAGACCGAGCGGCACGAGGCGCAGCTGCAGACCTCGCGCGCCGAGGCTGAGACCGAGCGGGCCACCGCCCGCGCCCAGGCCGCCGCCGCGATCGCCGAAGCCGCCGCCCGCCGTGAGCAGGCACGCGTCGACGAAGCCGCCGCCCGGGCCCTTCCCGCCGCCCGCCGCGCACGCACCCGCCGACGCGTGCGGCTCGTGGCGACGCTTGTCGGTGTCGTCGGTGCCGCCGTCGGGGTCTGGGGCGGGATCATCGTCGTCACCGGGGGAGCGCAGCTCGTGCTCTGGACCGGGGTCGCCGTCGCCGCGCTTGCAGGTCTCGCCCTGCGTCGCATGTCGACCGTGCAGCGGCAGGCCGCCGCACGCGTCGCCGCGCCGATCGTCGCCGAGCGCATCGCCGCCGACATCCAAGATCTCGAGGTCTCCGACCCGCGCGCCTCGTGGACGCCCCGTCCGCTGCCGCGCCCGCTCGCCTCGTCGAGCGGTTCGCGCGCCGCCGCCGTGCTCGACCAGGCCGCCGCCCGCGAGGCGCTGCGCCGCGTGGCCCTCGACGACGCGATGCGCGCCCGCGCCGAGCAGAACCGTCCGCCGTCGATCGACACCGCCCGCCGCGCCCGCCCCGAGCAGGCGCCCGCAGCCGTGACGGCCGCCGCCGACGACTCGGTCATCGAGGCGCACGTGCGTGACCTGTTGGAGCGCCGCGCCGCCGGAATGTGACCCCGTTCGCGCGGATGCCCGTCATGCGCGTGATAGTGTTGTGGGGTTGTCCGGGCCTGTGGCGCAGTTGGTAGCGCGCTTCGTTCGCAATGAAGAGGTCAGGGGTTCGAATCCCCTCAGGTCCACCACCGAAAACCCCCGCTCGCCGGGGGTTTTCTGCGTCCTCCTTCGATGCCCTGATGCGGGTCGGTAGGATCGGCCGAGATGAGCGAGCCCGCACCCACCGCGACCGAATCGATCCTGTCGGCGCCGTTGCCGCCGCGCCGCCCCGAGACGGGGCAGGGGTCGTGGGCGCTCGGCTTGCTCGCCCTCATCCCGATCCCGGTCGTGGGGCTCGTGATCGCCGCCGTCGCGATGCTCGCGTCGTACCGGTCGATCAAGAAGCGGGTGAACACCGTCGTGGCCCGCAACGCCCGAAACGCCGCCAACTGGGGGCTCACGGTGCTGACGGTCCTCTCGGCGCTGTGCATCTGGGTCATCGTGAACTTCGCGGTGCACGGCGACCACCCCGAACCCAGCTGGGCACCGCTGCTGCCGCTCGCCGCCGGTGCGGCGCTCTTCGGCATCCACCTCGCCGTCACGATCGCCGGCATCCTGCTCGCACGCCGAGGCCGTGTCTTCGGCTCGTGGATCGCGATCCCGTACCTCCGGGTCGTGCAGACCCCCGACACGGAATGAGACGCAATCCGTCAGCGCTATACCTCGTGACAACGAGGAGAATGAAGCCATGACCACCGACACCGGAACCATCACCACCGTCGACGGCGCCGAGACCGCAGTGCTCGCGGGCGGCTGCTTCTGGGGCGTCGAGGAGCTCATCCGCCGCCAGCCCGGCGTCCTGCAGACGCGCGTCGGCTACACCGGCGGCCAGAACGACCACGCCACCTACCGCAACCATGCCGGCCACGCCGAGGCGGTCGAGATCGTCTTCGATCCGTCGCAGACGACGTACCGCGACATCCTGTCGTTCTTCTTCCAGATCCACGACCCGTCGACGCTGAACCGTCAGGGCAACGACATCGGCACGAGCTACCGGTCGGCGATCTTCCCGACGACACCGGAGCAGGCCGCCGTCGCCCGCGACACGATCGCCGACGTCGACGCGTCGGGGCTGTGGCCGGCGCCCGTCGTCACCACGATCGAGGCATCCGGCCCGTTCTGGGAGGCAGAGCCCGAGCACCAGGACTACCTGCAGCGCATCCCCAACGGCTACACGTGCCACTTCGTGCGCCCCGGCTGGGTGCTGCCCGCCCGCGACGAGGCCGCGTCGGCCTGACGGTTCGGCGCGATGCCGTGCGTGGTATCAGCGCACGGTGTCGCGCCCTCCTCCCTTGTGCGCCGGTGCTGGGCCGGCGCACGCCGAAAGGCGCGACACAAGGGGGACACGATGGCTGACCGCATCACACACGATGAGATCGCGCAGCGCTTCGCAGATTCAGGGGCGATCGACTTCAACGCCGCAGGCAAGTTCTTCGCCGAGATCGGGCCGGTGCTCGCTCAGCAGGACGACGGGCTGCACGGCGTGCTGGTCGGGCGTTACAACCTGCTGGCCTGCATGCTGACGGCGCGCGACCTCGACAAGGTCATCGGGCTGCGCGACATCGCGCGCATCTCGGACGTGCTCGACGTCACGCGGCAGCAGTGACCGCAGCATCGACACTGTCGGCCGGCCACGCGACGGATGCCGCCGTGTGGCCGGTCGACGACCTGCTGCGTCGGGTGCTGCGTGCCCTCGACCTGGCACTCACCGTCGTCGAGGCGTTCGGTCACGACGGCTACGAAGACCCCGTCCACCCCGAGCTCGGGTTCGGGCCCGAGAAGGTCGTGGCCGAGGCCGCGATGCTCGCCTACGCGGCGGGTACGTCGACCGACGACCCACGCGTGGCCGCAAGGGTGGCGAGACTGACCTCGGCTCTCGGGCCGCTTGCGCGCTCCGACGAGGCGCTCGCGGATCTGCTCGTGCACCCGTTTCGCGTCACCAAGCGCGTGGTGCCTCACGTGCTGCTGCGCGAGCTCGGCCTGCCGCACGACGCGTTCGACGCTGTCGCGGCACCGCGGTTCGAGCGGCTCTTGCGGTTCTCGTGCGAAGCGCCGCAGCCCGTCATGGCCGAGCGGGCCTGGATCGCCCGGCGCTGGTCCGGCGCCGACGCTGCCTTCGTCGATCCGCACGGCCCGTTCTCGAAGCCGTTCGACCTCGCCGATCACTCCCGCGAGTTCGCCTACGGCCTCACCCACCTGATCTTCTACGTGACCGACTTCGGCCGAGAGCCCGGGGTCGTCCTCGGCAGGCGCGTCGACGAGCTGCTGCGCGATGTCGACGCGCTCGTGCTGCGCTATCTGGATGCCGCCGACTACGACCTCGTGGCAGAACTCCTCACCGCCTGGCCCATGTTGCGGCAGCCGTGGTCGGCGACGGCCCGCTTCGCGTGGCGGGTGCTCACCGCGGCAGAGGATGCCGTCGGCGTGCTGCCCTGCTTCAACCTCGACCTCGATCGTCTCGATGCGCTCGCACCGGCCGAGCAGACCCGGTATGCCCGGGCGATGTCGTACCACACGGCCCTCGTGATGGGCCTGCTGTGCGCCGTCAGCCTGCGGGACGGGGCGACGCCCGTCCGCCGGATCAGCGCGGATGCCGGGAGTGCCGCCGTCGCAGACGAGGTCTTCGCGTTGCTGGCGCCCAACGGTGCGCACTGGCCTGACGAGTTCGCGAAGCTCGACCCCGCCGAACGTGCCGCGCTGGGGCCGGCGCTGGTCAGACTCGGGCTGCTGCGAGCCGTTCGGAACGCCGACGCGCCGTCGATCCAGCGACTCCTGGCGCTCGCGGAGCGTCAGGGCATCGCGCTCGGGCCGGTCGGCGCGATGGCCGTCGACCTCATGGGCGCGCTTTCGGGCGCCGCGCGGTTCGCGGGAGAGCCGTAGCGGCGTCGCGATCCCACGACTGCGCCAATTCGCGGCATCCGCGCCATCGATCGGTGGCGCAGGTGACGGAATGTGGCGCAGTCGTGTGACGTGGCTGGGCTCTCCGCGCGCCTCACGCCGACGCGGCGGCCGCAGCCCGGGCCGCGGCGGGCAGTGCGTCGAGGATGCGCTCGACGGCGCCGTCGTCGTGGGATGCCGAGAGGAACCACGCCTCGAACACCGACGGCGGCAGGGAGACGCCGGCATCGAGCATCGCGCGGAAGAACGGCGGGTAGCGGAACGCGTCCTGCGCCTTCACCTGCGCGTAGTCGCGCGGCGGGTCGGCGCTGAACGCGATCGAGAACAGGTTGCCGGCGCGCTGGATGCTGTGGGCCACGCCCTCGGCGGTCAACGCGGTGGAGGCGGCGTCGGCGACAGTGACGGATGCCGCGTCGATGACGGCGTACGCATCGGTGTTGAGGTGCTGCAGCGTCGCGAGGCCCGCCGCGACGGCGAGCGGATTGCCGCTGAGCGTGCCCGCCTGGTACACCGGGCCGAGCGGGGCGAGCAGGTCCATCAGCTCGGCGCGTCCGCCCAAGGCTGCAAGCGGCAGGCCGCCGCCGACGACCTTGCCGAACGTGAGGATGTCGGGGGTGAACGCCACCGGGTCGATGCCCCACCAGCCGGCGGACGACACGCGGAACCCGGTGAGCACCTCGTCGAGGATCAGCAGCGCACCGTGGGCGTGCACGATATCGGCGAGGGCCGCGTTGAACCCGGCGTCCGGCGGCACGAGCCCCATGTTGGCGGCCGCGGCTTCGACGATGACTGCGGCGATCTCGCCGCCGCGGGCCGCGAAGGTCTCACGCACGGCGTCGAGGTCGTTGTACGGCAGGACGAGCGTCTGCGCGGCGACAGCGGCGGGGACACCGGCGGAACCGGGCATCGCGAGGGTCGCGACCCCGGAGCCGGCCTCGGCCAGCAGCCCGTCAGAGTGGCCGTGGTAGTGGCCGGCGAACTTCACGATAAGGTCGCGACCGGTCGCGCCGCGTGCGAGCCGGAGCGCCGTCATGGTGGCTTCGGTGCCGGTGGAGACGAGTCGGAGCTTCTCAACCGGGCGGGCGCCGTCGCGGTCGAGCCGGGCGCGAATGAGCTCGGCCAGCTGCGTCTCGCCCGGCGTAGAGGCCCCGAACCCGAGGCCGTGGGCCGCTGCCTGCTGCACGGCATCCACGACGGCCGGGTGCGCGTGCCCGAGAATCGCGGGGCCCCACGAGCCGACGAGGTCGACGTATTCGCGACCCTCAACGTCGGTGACGTACGCGCCGCGGGCGGAGGTGAAGAACCGGGGGTCGGCGCCGACCGAGCCGAACGCGCGAACGGGGGAGTTGACGCCGCCGGGCATGGCCTGGCGGGCGCGGGCGAATTCTTCGGCGTTCGTGGTCATCGCAGCCATCCCGCAATCTCGGTCGCCCAGTAGGTCAGCACGGCATCGGCCCCCGCGCGCTTGATGCCGAGCACCGACTCCTCGATCGCCCGGCGGCGGTCGATCCAGCCGTGCGCGGCAGCGGCCTCGATCATCGCGTATTCGCCCGACACCTGGTACGCCCACACCGGCACGGGGGAGGCTGCAGCGGCGTCGGCGAGCACGTCGAGGTAGCTCATCGCAGGCTTGACCATCACGACATCCGCACCCTCGGCGACGTCGAGTTCGATCTCGCGCAGCCCCTCGCGGCGGTTCGCCGGGTCCATCTGGTACGTACGGCGGTCGCCCTCCAGCGAAGACTGCACCGCCTCGCGGAACGGGCCGTAGAACGCCGACGCGTACTTGGCCGCGTAGCCGAGGATCGCGGTGTCGGTGTGGCCCGCCTCCTCCAGCGCGTCGCGCACGGCGGCGACCTGGCCGTCCATCATGCCCGACAGGCCGAGCAGCTCGGAGCCGGCGTCGGCCTGTGCGAGCGCCATGTCGCGGTAGCGCACGAGCGATGCGTCGTTGTCGATGCGGCCGTCGGCGTCGAGCACACCGCAGTGGCCGTGGTCGGTGAACTCATCCAGGCACAGGTCGGTCTGCACGACGAGCGCGCCGCCCGCCTCGGCGACCGCGACCCGGGTCGCGACGTTCAGGATGCCGCCGGGGTCGGTCGCACCCGACCCGGTCGCATCTTTGTGCTCGGGCACCCCGAACAGCATGATGCCGCCGACGCCCGCAGCTGCGGCATCCGTGATCGCCCGCTTGAACGAGTCGAGGGAGTGCTGCACGACGCCCGGCATCGACGAGATCGGCACCGGCTCGCTCGCCCCCTCGCGGATGAACATCGGCAGGATGAGGTCGGCGGGGTGCAGGCGGTGCTCCGCGGTGAGGCGCCGCATGGCGGGGGTGGCGCGCAGGCGCCGGGGACGGTCGATCATGTCAGGCCTCGGTTGTGTTCGGTGCAGTCGTGAGTGCGGCGGCGCCCGCGGCGAGCAGTTCGTCAGCGGCACGCACGGCGAGCTCGGCCGGGGCGTCGCGGTCGGGCCACGCAGCGGCGTGGGATGCCGTGAGCACCGTCGTGCCGTCGTGGCTGTAGACGCGGGCGGAGAGGAACAGCAGCTCATCCTCGATGAGCGCGTGCGCGCCGACCGGTGCCGAGCAGCCCGCCTCCAGTCGGGCGAGCACGCCGCGCTCGGCTTCGGCTGCGGCGCGAGTGGGGGTGTGGTCGATCGCGCGGACGAGGGGCTCCTCGCCGCGGCGCACCTCGATCGCGAGCGCACCCTGCGCCGGGGCGGTGGGCCACGCGTCGAGGTCGAGGTATTCGGTGACCACGTCGGTCTCGCCGAGGCGGCTGAGGCCGGCGGCGGCGAGGATCACGGCATCCAGTTCACCGTCGGCGACGAACGCGAGCCGGGTGCCGACGTTGCCGCGGATGTCGACGACCTCGACGTCAGGACGCTTGGCGCGCAGCTGCGCGGCGCGGCGGGGCGAGCCGGTGCCGACGCGGGCGCCGGGCGGCAGGGTGTCGAGGGTGAGGCCGTCGCGGGCGCAAAGCGCATCGCGTGCGTCTTCGCGGGCGGGAACGGCGGCGACCGAGAACGCCGGATGCGGCGCGGTCGGCAGGTCCTTGAAGGAGTGGACGATGACGTCGACGTCGCCCGCTTCGAGCGCGTCGCGCAGGGCGCCCGTGAACAGCCCCGTGCCGCCGGCCCTCGAGAGGGGCTCGCGGGAGCGGTCGCCGTGCGTCGTGATCGTGATCAGCTCGGTCGCGCGCCCCGTCGCGGCCGTGATCGCGTCAGCGACGTGCCCCGTCTGGGTGAGGGCGAGGGCGCTGCCCCGGGTGCCGATGCGCAGGGGAGCAGAGTGCATGCATCCATCCTCCCCCGGTGCGGGAGCGGCGGCAAACCGGGCGGCGCCTGGCGGGCCGGCGCCGCGGCCCACCGCCGCTCTTCGCGCGCGGCGCCGCCCGCTCGCCTGTCACGTTCGGCGGTCGCGGGGCGTGGATTGTGACAGGTGAGCGGGGCACGGTGCCGCTCAGCTGTCACGATCGCGGGTCGCGGGGCGTGGATTGTGACAGGTGAGCAGAGCACGGTGCCGCTCAGCTGTCACGATCGCGGGTCGCGGGGCGTGGATTGTGACAGGTGAGCAGTCGGCGTTGCGTCAGACGAGCAGGCCCATGACGGTGCGGTGGGCGTGCGCGATGATGCCGGCCAAGCCGGAGCCGGCGACGGTTTCGCCGACCGTGGGGAGGGCGGATGCCGTGGGGAGGGTGGATGCCGGGGCCGGTGCCGGGCGGGTCCACTCGATGCGGGCGAAACCGTCGACCGCGTCGAATCGACCGCCCAGCAACGCTTCGGCGTCGGCGCGCGCCACAGCCTCGAGGCCCGTGGGCTCGACGTCGTACGACAGGCGCACGACGTGCCGGTCACCCGCGGCCTCACGCAGCCACGCCCACTTCGTCGTCGCATGGGTGAGGGCCCGCGCCTGGATGCCGGGGGCCCCGTGCGCGACGAGCAGCCCAGACCCGCGGGGTGCCGCGTCGAGCCACGACGCGTCGACGACGAGCGTCGCGAGCACGATCCGCCGGCCGGGTGCCGCCGGCGCG
The DNA here is from genome assembly GCF_965345345.1 of Microbacterium sp. bgisy189. Classification (GTDB taxonomy): domain Bacteria; phylum Actinomycetota; class Actinomycetes; order Actinomycetales; family Microbacteriaceae; genus Microbacterium. The sequence continues at coordinate 406,148 of NZ_CBDRMZ010000001.1, forward strand.
GCGACCCCGGGCGCGGCGACGATCGCGCGACCGGCCACCGCGGTGGGGTCGTCGACGCGGGATTTGAGACGGATCTCCACACCCGTCTGGCGCGCGTCATCCGCGAGGGCGGTGATGAGTCGGTGCATGCCGCCGCGGATGCCGGCGACGGCCGATCCCGGGGGCGCCGCGGCGCGGACGGCGGCGATGGCGGGGCCGAGGCGGCCGTGCTCGGCGAGGGCGGCGGGCAGCCCGGGGTGCGCGCGCGCGACGGCCAGCTCGTCGGGGTGGAGCGAGTGCACGCCGTGCACGACGGGTGCGACGAGTCGGTCGAGCAGGTCGGCGCCCATGCGCTGCCGCACGAGCTCGCCGAGAGATTCGGGCAGCTCGTCGGTTGCGGGCTCGGCATCCCACGCCGCCGCGCGAGCCGCGGCATCCGCGCCGATCACCGCGATCACGTCGGACGCGAGCGGGTCGACGGGGATGCCGAGCAGACCCGTCGCCGGCAGCTGCACCGCGTCGCCGGCCGCCGGTTGCAGCCAGGCGGGTCCCGGCCGCGGCGCGACGATGTCGTCGCCGAGACCGAGTTCGCCCAGGAGCGCCGCGACCGTCCCGCCACGCACCGCGAAGCTCTCGGCACCGGCATCCAGCACCAGGCCTGCGACCTCGTGGGCGGCGACGGGGCCGCCGAGGCGATCGGTGGCCTCGTGCAGCACGACCGACGCGCCAGCACGGGCGAGCGCCCGCGCCGTCACGAGCCCGGCGACACCGCCGCCGATGACCTCGAAGTCCGCGTGCACTGCGCCCACCACCGCCCCGCTCAGAGCGAGTGAACGAGTTCGACCAGGCGGGTCAGCACCGTCGGATCGGTCTCGGGCGGCACGCCGTGACCGAGGTTCACGATGTGCGCCGGGGCCGTCTTGCCGCGCTCGACGACCTCGCGCGCGTGCGCTTCGAGCACGGACCACGGCGCGAAGAGCAGCGCCGGGTCGATGTTGCCCTGCAACGGCACGCCACCGCCGAGGCGACGCGAGGCCTCATCGAGCGGCAGACGCCAGTCGACGCCCATGACATCGGCGCCGATGCCGTGCATCGTCGGCAGCAGCTCACCGGTGCCGACGCCGAAGTGCACGATCGGCACGCCGAGCGCCTTCGCGTGAGCGATCGCATCGGCCGAGTGCCGCACGACGTGCTCGGTGTAGTCGCGGACGCTGAGTGACCCCGCCCACGAGTCGAACAGCTGCCCGGCCGAAGCGCCCGCCTCGATCTGTGCCGCCAGGAACGCGCCGGTGATGCGGGCGCACCATGCCAGCAGCGCCGCCCAGGTGTCCGGGTCGGAGTGCATGAGCGCGCGGGTGCGCAGCTGCTCCTTCGACGGCCCGCCTTCCACGAGGTAGGAGGCGAGCGTGTACGGGGCGCCGGCGAACCCGATGAGCGGCGTCGCGCCGAGGGATGCGACGGTGAGGGCCACGGCATCCCGCACCGGCTGGAGCGCTGCGGGGTCGAGTTCGGGCAGGGCGGCGACCGCGGCGGCGTCGCGCACCGGCTCGGCGAGCACGGGGCCGCGACCGGGCACGATCGTCACGTCGACACCGGCCTGTCGCACCGGGATCACGATGTCGCTGAAGAACACCGCGGCATCCACGCCGTGCCGACGAACCGGCTGCAGCGTGATCTCGGCCGCCATGTCGGGGGTGAGGCACGCGTCGAGCATGTCGGTACCCATGCGCAGTTCGCGATACTCGGGCAGCGAACGCCCCGCCTGCCGCATGAACCAGACCGGCAGGGTCGCGGGGCGATTGCCGCGCAGTGCCTCCAGAAGGGGGGACCCGGCCACCCTTCCATCACGCAGGGGATGGGAATCGGACAGCGTTGGGGACCCGTTCAGCGACACAGCGTTAACATTAGTTCCGTGCTCCTGTGCCTTTCCGCCAACCACCGGAATGCGGGTCTCGACGTGCTCGAGGCCCTCTCCGTCGGTGCGCCGCAGGCCACACGCACCCTCGTCGACGACGTCGCGTTCGTCTCGGGAGCCGTCGTCCTCGCGACCTGCAACCGCTTCGAGGCCTACCTCGACATCGATGAGCCGCTCACCGGTGGCGCCGCCGTCGCGTCGGAATCGGTTGTGGATGCCATGGCCGCAGCCAGCGGGCTCACCCCTGACGAGCTGCGGACCTCCGTGCACGTGCACGAGGGCGATCGGGTCATCTCACACCTGTTCTCGGTGACGAGCGGGCTCGAATCGATGGCCGTGGGTGAAGACGAGATCTCGGGTCAGGTGCGCCGCGCGCTCGACGACGCCCGCACCGAGGGAACGTCGTCGAGCGACCTCGAGCGCCTGTTCCAGAAGGCGCTGCACACGAGCCGTGGCGTACGCAACCGCACGTCGCTGCGCGGCGCGCACCGCTCGCTCGTGCGGCTCGCGCTCGACCTCGCCTCCAGCCGCATCACCGACTGGTCGAAGGCCCGCGTGCTCGTCGTCGGCACCGGCCGCTACGCCGCCCGCACGGTCGGCGCCGTCCGCGCCCTCGGCGCAGACGACCTGCGCGTGTACTCGCCGTCGGGCCGCGCCGCAGCCTTCGCATCGACGCACGGGCTCGTCGCAGAGCCGTCCTTCGCGGATGCCGCGCATCAAGCCGACGTGGTCATCACCTGCACGACCGATGCCGTCGTCCACGCCGACGCGTTCGCACCCGGCCACCGCGTGCTCGTGATCGACCTGGGGCTGCCCCGCAACGTCGACGCCGAGGTCGGCGCCGTCGACGGGGTCGAACTGCTCGACCTCGAAACCATCAAGTTGCACGAGCCGCTCGCCGAGTTCGACGCGCACGCCCACGCCCGCGCGCTCGTGGGGGATGCGGCATCCGAATACGCCGCCGACATCGCCGCCGGCCCCGCCATCACGGCACTGCGCCGCGAAGTGCACGCCCTGCTCGACGCCGAGATCGCCAGGGCCCGCGCCCGTGGCGCCGGAGACGAGACCGAAGCGGCGCTGCGCCACCTCGCGGGAGTGCTGCTGCACGGCCCCTCCGTCCGCATCCGCGACCTCGCGCTGCAGGGGCGCATCGCCGAGGTCGAACAGGCCATGCGAACCCTGCACGACATCGCCGTGCCGCCGGCCGTGACCCCCGCCGTCACCCGCCCCGACGAGCGCGAACAGTCCGCCTGACCCGGCTCTTGCCAGGGGTGTTCAGGCGCGGCGGAACGTGAAGTAGCCGACGACGACGCCCCGTGTGACGACACCTTCGCCGGTGCCCCACATCTTCTGGGAGGTGGACGCCCCGGTCTGCACGAACGTGTATCCGGTGTGCTCGAGGCGCCAGCCGATCTGCTCAACGTGCGTGAGGAAGTAGCCGACGTGGTCGTCGCTGCCGATGAGGTTCTCGCTCGACCCCCACGATGACTGCGCGCCGCCCAGCCCGCTCACTTCGAACTGCAGGTGCAGCACGGTGTCGCCGCGGTCGAAGGCCTCATGGGCCTGGTGCATCATCCGATCGGCGGCGTCCTGCGCGGGCATCGTGCTCCTCTGACTCGGGACTGTGGCGGTTCAGGCCTGTTCGCGCGCCCGCAGATCCTTGCGGAGGATCTTGCCGGAGGCGGACTTCGGCACCTGGTCGATGAACTCTACCCGGCGCACCTTCTTGTGCGGCGCGACGTTGTCGGCCACGAACGCCATCACCTCGTCGGCGGTCAGCCCCGAATCGGGCACCGCAACGATGAACGCCTTCGGAATCTCCTGCTTCTCGTCGTCGAGGACGCCGATGACCGCGGCATCCATCACCTTCGGGTGCCCCAGCAGCAGCGCTTCGAGCTCAGCCGGAGCGATCTGGTAGCCCTTGTACTTGATGAGCTCCTTGAGTCGGTCGACGATCGTGTACCAGCCGCGTTCGTCGTGCGTCGCGATATCACCGGTGTGCAAGAAGCCGTCGGCGTCGATCGTCTCGGCCGTCGCATCGGGGCGGTTCAGGTAGCCGAGCATCACCTGCGGACCCTTGACCCACAGTTCGCCCGGTGCGGTCACACCGTCGTCGCCGAACTCGGTGATCTCTGCCCCCGTCTCGGTGTCGACGAGCTTGCAGATCGTGTTCGGCAGCGCGACACCGACCGAGCTCACCGGCACGTCGTCCCGCGTGTAGGGCATGGCGTGCGAGACCGGCGAGAGCTCACTCATGCCGTACCCCTGGAACATGCGCGCATGGATGCGGCTCCCCGCCAGCTCCGCCGTCTCGCCGTCGAGGGGTGCCGCGCCCGAGAACACCGAATGCACGGTCGAGATGTCGAACGTGTCGACGATGGGGTGCTTGGCGAGCGCCACCGCGATCGGGGGCGCGATGTAGAGGTACGTGCACGCGAAGGCCTGGATGTTGGTGAGGAACTGCTCCAGATCGAACCGCGGCATCGTGACCAGGCTCGCCCGTTGCCGCAGCGCCAGGTTCAACAGCACCGTCATGCCGTAGATGTGGAAGAACGGCAGCACCGCCAGCACCCGGTCGCTGCCTTTCAGGTCGATGTTCACGCGGCACTGCTCGACGTTCGCGACGAGGTTGCGGTGGTTCAGCATGACGCCCTTCGGGACGCCCGTCGTGCCCGACGAGTACGGCAGGACGGCGACGTGCGTGGCCGGGTCGAAGATCACTTCCGGTGGCGACTGCTGTTCGGTGAGCAGTTCACGCAGGTTCGGGTGTCCCTCGGCGCCGTCGAGCACGATGAGGTGGTCATCGGCGATGCCGACGGATGCCGCGGCCTCCTTGGCCTGGGGGAGCAGCGGGCTCACGGTGATGAGCCAGGTGGCGCCGGCATCCGTCAACTGCTTCGCGATCTCACCCGCCGTGTACAGCGAGTTGATCGTCGTCACGACACCGCCGACGCGCAGGATGCCGTGGAACACCGTCGCGAACGCCGGCACGTTCGGGCACAGCAGCCCGACGACCGTGCCGACCTCGGCGCCGCGCGCGGCAAGTGCCCCCGCGAAGGCGTTCACCTGGGCGCGCAGCGCACCGTAGGTCGTCTCTGCGGCCGTTGCCGGATCGATCAGTGCGACCCGTGTGAGCTCGTCATCGGTGAGCGAGCCGAACAGGAAGTCGTAGATGCCCTGGTTCGGAATCTCGACGTCAGGGAAGGGGCTGGTGAACACGGATCGTCTCCCTCGAAGATCACTCCCCGGCCTCGTCGCCGGGATTCGATCCTCTCACCGGTGGCACTCGGGATCAACCGCCGCGGGACTGGGTTTCGACCCGTGTGATCCGCGCGTCAGACCAGCGCGTGGGCTCCTGCCTGGAGGCGTGCCGCAGCGAGCGCTTCGGCCGCCGCGAGCGGCGTCGTGCCGTCGTGCTCGGCGCGGTCGAAGATCGTGCGGATCGTGTCGCCGATTCCTGCGACGCGCGCGAACACCTCATCGCGCGAACCGAGATGCTTGGCGACCAGGTCGAGGTAGATGACCCCGCCCGCGTTCACGACGAAGTCGGGGGCGTAGAGGATGCCGCGGTCTGCCAGACGCTGCGCCCCGCTGTGGGCGGCGAGCGGGTTGTTGGCCGGGCCGCACACCGCGCGCGCATCGAGCGCGTCGATCGTCTCGTCGTCGAGCACCCCGCCGATGCCGGCGGGCACGAACACCTCTGCGGGCACCGTGTGCTCGGTGCCGGGTGCGACCCACGTCGCGCCGAGCTCGGCGGCCAGGTGCAGTTTGTCGGGATTGACGTCGGTGACCGTGAGCGCGGCACCCTCCGTCGACAGGCGCACGGCGAGGCGGCTGCCGACCTGGCCGAGGCCCGAGATCGTGATGCGACGACCGGCGACGTCGGGGGAGCCGGTCACCCGCTCGAGCGTCGCGCGCAGCGACTCGTAGACGCCGAGGCTCGTCGGGCCGGCAGGCTCGCCCGAACCGCCGACGGTGTCGGGCAGGCCCACGACGTGCTCGGTGCGCTCCGAGACGACGAGCATGTCGCCCGTGGTCGAACCCACGTCTTCCGCCGTGCGGTACAGGCCGCCCATCAGCTCGACCGCGTCACCGAGGTCGAGGAAGGCGGCGCGACGGCGTTCGGCATCGAGCACCGTGCCGGGCGGCAGAGCGATGACGGACTTTCCGCCACCGGCATCCAGTCCCGCGGCCGCGTTCTTCAGCGTCATCGCGGCCGACAGTCGCAGGGCGTCGCCGAGCGCATCGCTCCAGTGCGGGTAGGTCCACAGCCGGGCGCCACCGAGGGCGGAGCCGAGGACGGACGAGTGCAGGGCGACGGTGATGAACAGGCCACTGCGCCGTCCGGTGATCACCTCCACGCGCTCGTGGGTGACATCGGGCAAGGGCAGAGCGTGGGTCATCGCGTTCTCTTTCGGCCGGCCTTGTGGGCGTGCACTCGCGGCCCGCGGCGTTGCGGGTCCATGACCATTGTGCGCCTGATCGCGTCGATTTGCGAGCAGATTCGCTGCGCGATGGCTCGCGAGATTGCGCGAACTGTCGCGAAACGGCCCTCCGGGCGACAGTTTCGGCAATCTCGGCGGCGGGGTGGATGCGGTCAGGCGAGGCCGACGTGCCCGCACGCCGCGCACCTGCGCAGATGCACCCACCAGCCGTCCACCGCGTCGCATTCGGCGCAGCCATCGCCCGAAGGCGGTGCCGTCGTGTCGAATCGTGTGTCCGTCATGTGGTCAGGCTGCCCATCCGGCGGCCACTATGCTCGGGTCCCGACACGGGGTGCCGATGCGTTCGCGCGGCGGCTGAGATCACACCCGTCGAACCTGATCTCGATCATGCGAGCGAAGGGATGTCGCCGATGAGCGTGCACCTGACCACACCGTCCACCCATACAGCCACCCCCGCCGGGCCCCCGGAAGGCCGGTCGCGACGCGCAGTCGCCGCGGCATCCATCGGGACCGTGCTGGAGTGGTACGACTTCTTCCTCTACGGCACCGCGGCAGCCCTCGTCTTTCCGACGCTGTTCTTCACGCGTGAAGAGCCGCTGACGGCGATCCTGCTGTCGTTCGCCGTCTACGCCACCGGCTTCATCGCGCGACCGATCGGCGGACTCGTCTCGGCGCACTTCGGCGACCGCATCGGCCGGCGGCGCACACTGCTCGCGACCCTCTTCGTCATGGGCACAGCGACCGCGCTCATCGGCGTGCTTCCGACCTACGAGCAGATCGGCGTCGCGGCCCCCGTGCTGCTGGTCGTGTTGCGATTCGCACAGGGCGCTGCCGCCGGCGGGGAGTGGAGCGGTGCCGCGCTGCTCGCCCTCGAGAGTGTCGGCACGCGCCGCGCCGTGGCCGGCGCGCTCGTGACGAGCGGACTCTACGTCGGGCTCATCCTGGGCAGTCTCGCGTTCACGATCGTCGCAGCCGCCGTCGGTGACGAGGGCCTGCTCGCGTGGGGATGGCGGCTGCCGTTCCTCGCCGGCGGCGCCCTGGTGCTGCTCGGACTGTACCTGCGCACACGCGTCGCCGAGACCCCCGAGTTCGACCGGGTCGTCGAAGGCGGCGACCGCGAGCGCGCGCCGCTGCGGGCCGCGCTCGTGGCGCCGCGCAACGTGTTCGCCGTGTTCCTCGTCCGGTTCGGCCAGAACGTGAGCTTCTACGTCGTCTCGGTGTTCTGCCTCGGCTACGCGACCACGGTGCTCGGCATGCCGAAGACCGTCACCCTCACGGCGCTTATGGTCGCCGCCGCCGTCGCCGCCGCGCTCTGCCCGGTGTGGGCGCTGCTGATCCGGCGCGCCGCGTGGGTCACCGGGGGAGCGCTCGCAGCGCTCGCAGTGCTCGCGGCACCGCTGTTCGTCGTGCTCGACACCCGTGACGCGACGCTCGTCGTCGCGGTGCTCACGCTCATGATCGGCATCGTCAACGCCGCTGCCGACGGCGTGCAGCCGGCCTGGCTCGCGTCGCTGTTCGACCCCGCGGTGCGTTACTCCGGCATGACGATCGGTCGCGAAGCGGCGGGAATCGTCGGCGGCGGACTCGCGCCGCTCGCGGCCACCGCGATGGTCGCGGCGACCGGCCACTGGTGGCCCGTCGCGACGCTCATGGCACTGGCGGCGCTCGTGGGCGCGGTCGGCGCGGTCATCGCGCGCCCCGTCACCCGCTGACGTCGGCTCAGACCAGCGCGAGCGCGCGGTGCACCGAGGCGACGGCACTCGAGACTTCGCCGGCGGCGGCGGCGGCACGCTTCATCGACCCGCGGCGCACGTCACCGGCGGCGAACACCCGTGGCGTCGACGTCTCGAACGGCAGCGGCTCGCGGCCCACGTGCTGCCAACGTGCGAGGGTCTGCACCTGCACATCGGTGCCGGTGCGGATGAACCCCTCGGCGTCGCGATCGAGCTGCGCGATCCAGTCGGTCGCGGGCTGTGCACCGATGAAGCAGAACAGGCCGCGGGCGTCGACCTCGCCGACTGTGTCGATGCCGACGGATGCCAGTGACCGTTCGCCGCCGAGCGACACGACGTTCAAGGCCATGCGCACCCGGATGCGGGGGTCTTCGGTGAGCCTTCCGACCAGGTATGACGACATCCGCGCGCCGAGATCGTCGCCGCGCACCACGAGGTCGACGGGGCAGTCGTTCGCAGCGAGATACAGCGCCGCCTGCCCGGCGGAGTTGGCACCGCCGACCACGACGACCGGTCGCCGGCGACCTGCCGCAGTTCGAGCGGGGTGGCGGCGTAGTAGATGCCGGCGCGCTCGAACTCGTCCCAGCGATCCAGCTGCAGACGGCGGTACGCGGCGCCCGAGGTGACGATCGCCGACCGTGCGCAGATGATGCGGCCGTCGGCGAGGGTGATGTCGAGGTTGTCGCCGGACTGCTCGAGCGAGACGGCGGCGCACGGTGCGTACACGCGCACGCCGAACTTCAGCGCCTGCAGCGTCGCCTGGCCGATCAGGTCGCCGCCGCCCATCAATTTCAAGGTCATCGCCGCCGTGCTGTTGCGCAGCCCCTCGCGGCGCGCCCACAGGGCGTGCAGCAGCAGGTCGCACAGCTCGTCGTCCTCGTCCATGAGCGCGCGCAGGTCGGCGCGGCTGACGAGGTGCACGAGTCCCGCTTCGGCGACCCGCAGCGACAGGAAGGGACGCTGCCCGTTGAGCGCGCCGAGTTCGCCGATGAAGGTGCGGCGGCCGCCGGTGCCGATGATCTCTTCGTCGATCCACTTCAGCTTCTCGCGCACGACCTCGACGAGCGCTGATTCGACGACGACGAGCGCCGGACCCTCCTGCCCTGCACGCACCAAGAACTCGCCGACTTCGGCGTCGTGCGGCGTCGCGTGCGATCGCAGCTTGTCCCACTGCTCGTCGGTCAACGTGGGATTCATGACGGTGCCGGATTCGTGCATGTTCGACACACTCGTCACCCGACCCGTGCCCGGGATCGGGGCCCGATCTGCCGTGCGCGAACACGGCTTAGGCTGAAGCGGTGACCGCGCCCGAAGACCTCTCGCCCCGCAGCCGACTCGTCCATGATGCGCTTCGCGCCAAGGGCATCGCCGGTGAGATCGTCATGCTGCCCGATGCCGCATCCACCGCCGTGCTGGCCGCGCAGGCCCTCGGCGTCGAGGTCGGCGCGATCGCCAACAGCCTCGTCTTCCAGTGCGACGACGCACCGCTGCTGGTGATGACCAGCGGTGCGCACCGCGTCGACACGGCCGCGCTCGCCGAACGTCTCGGCACCGGTCCGATCCGCCGGGCGACGCCCGAGCAGGTGCGCGATGCGACCGGGCAGGCGATCGGCGGCGTCGCACCCACGGGCCACCCCGCCCCGCTGCGCACGGTCGTCGATGCCGACCTGCGCGCGTTCGACGAGATCTGGGCTGCCGGCGGCACACCGCACACCGTCGTTCCGCTCACGTTCGACGAGCTGGTCGCGCTCACCGGTGCCACCGTCGCCGACGTCGCCTGAGCGCCCCCTCACGCACCCCCGGCGATGCGCGCGCAGGTCACGGCGGCAGCGGCCGACCATGCCTGCGGACGGCACGCGGCCGGATAGGGCGCGGGTGCCGGACGACCGGCTTCACCGGACGCGTCCCCGGCGTAGAGCTCCGGCATCCGATATTCGAACGACTCGGCCGCCTCACGAGACTGTGGCGTGGAGGCGGGGCGGCACTATCGCGCGTACAGGCGACGGGAGAGGGTCGATGCCGCGTCCGTCACCGCGGCGACGAGCACCTGTTCATCGCGATCGGCGTCAGCGGGCCACGTGACGGCGACGGCGGCGGCGGGCCAGCCGGCGTGATCGCGCACGGCAACGCCGACCGATCGCAGGCGCGTTGTGACCTCGCCGTCTTCGGCGGCGTGCCCCGCGGCGCGGACCCGCTGCAGAACGGGTCGTAGCTCCGACAGCCGCCGGGGCCCGCGGCCGGTGCGGTCGGCGAAGGCCCCGGCATCCGGGAACAGCGCCCGCACCTGCGCGGCGGGCAGCAGCGCGAGCATCGCCCGCCCCGTCGCGGTGAGATGCGCGGGCAGCCGCACGCCCACGTCGGTCACGAGGGCGGGCCGGCGCGGCGCCCGCTCCTCGACGATGTACAGCACGTCGCGCCCGGTCATGACGGCCAGGTGCGCGCTCTCACCGACCCGGTCGGCCAGCGCCGCGACGAGCGGTCGACCGATGCGCGCGAGCGGTTCTTGCCGGGCGAACCCGCCGGCGAGTTCGAACGCGGCGGTGCCGAGTCCCCAGCGGCGCTCGGCCTCGAGGTGCACGACGAACCCGTGGGCAGCCATCGCGGCCAGCAGGTGATAAACGGTCGATCGAGGGATGCCGAGGGCATCGGCGATCGTGCGCGCGGCGACAGGGCCGCGCTGGCGCGCGAGGTAGCCGAGCATTCGCAGCGTCTGGTCGGCGGCCGGCACCTGCGGCTTGTCTGGGATCACAGACACATGATGCCATCCACCCTGTGGCGACGCGCACCGCGGGGGAGTGGAATCGGAGCATGCCTCCGATCGAGACCGTCACCGTCGGCGCCCGCCCGCTCACCCCGGCCGAGCTCGTCACCGTCGCCCGCCACGACGCCACCGTCGTCATCGACCCCGCCGCGCTCGCCCGTGTCGCCGAGACCCGCGCCCTCGTCGAGCGCCTCGCCGACGACCCCGAACCGCACTACGGCATCTCGACCGGATTCGGCGCGCTCGCCACGACCTTCATCGCACCGGAGCGTCGCCGGCAGCTGCAGGCGAGCCTCATCCGGTCCCACGCCGCAGGCACCGGTGCTGAGGTCGAGCGCGAGGTCGTGCGATCGATCCAGCTGCTGCGCCTGCAGACCCTCGCGACCGGCCGCACCGGCGTCCGCCCCGTCGTCGTCGAGACATACGCCGCCCTCCTGAACGCCGGCATCGCGCCCATCGTGCGCGAGTACGGATCGCTGGGCTGCTCCGGTGATCTCGCACCGCTCTCGCACATCGCGCTCGCGGCGATGGGCGAAGGCGAGGTGCGCGACGCCGAGGGGCACCTGCGTCCCGCCGCCGATGTGCTCGACGAAGCCGGGATCGTCCCGCTCGTGCTGGAGGAGAAGGAGGGCCTCGCCCTCATCAACGGCACCGACGGCATGCTCGGGATGCTGCTGCTCGCCCTCCACGACCTCGACGTGCTGCTGACGACCGCCGACGTCGCAGCGGCCCTCTCGATCGAGAGCCAGCTCGGCACCGACGCCGTCTTCGCCGCCGACCTCATGGCGCTGCGCCCGCAGCTCGGCCAGGCCGACTCCGCCGCGAACCTCCGCGCCTTCCTCGCCGATTCGCCGGTCGTCGCGAGCCACCGCGACCCCGCCGTGTGCACCCGTGTTCAGGACGCCTACTCACTGCGCTGCTCGCCGCAGGTGCACGGCGCCGCCCGCGACACCATCGACCACGCCCGCACGATCGCGGTGCGAGAGCTGTCGGCCGCCGTCGACAACCCGGTCATCACCCCCGACGGCCGGGTCGAATCCAACGGCAACTTCCACGGCGCGCCGGTCGCGTACGTGCTCGACTTCCTCGCGATCGCCGTCGCCGACGTCGCCTCGATCTCGGAGCGCCGCACCGACCGGGCGCTGGACCGCACCCGCAGCCACGGCCTGCCGCCGTTCCTCGCGGACGAGGTCGGCGTCGACTCGGGTCTCATGATCGCGCAGTACGCCGCAGCCGGCATCGTCTCCGAGCTCAAGCGCCTCGCGGTGCCGGCATCCGTCGACTCGATCCCGTCATCGGCGATGCAGGAGGACCACGTGTCGATGGGCTGGTCGGCCGCCCGCAAGCTGCGCCGCGGCGTCGACGGGCTCGCCCGTGTGCTCGCGATCGAGGTCATCACCGGATGCCGCGCCCTCGACCTGCGCGCCCCCCTGCAGCCCGGCCCCGCCACCGGCGCCGTCCGCGACCTGCTGCGCACCGTCGTCGCGGGCCCCGGCCCCGACCGATTCGTCTCGCCCGACCTGGAGACGGCAACCGACCTGGTGCTGTCGGGCGCTATCGCCGCGGCCGCGGTGGCTGCGGCATCCACTTCTTCGGAGATTCACGCAACTTCGGAGGCCACGCCGTGAATCCGTCCGACGCTGTACAGATCACCGAAGAACGAACGGCGACGCCAAGGGAGGCAGCCATGACCACGACCCGCACCGTCCGCGCGCCGCGCGGACCCGAGCGCACGGCGAAGAGCTGGGGTGCCGAGGCCGCCAAGCGGATGCTGATGAACAACCTCGACCCCGAGGTCGCCGAGCACCCCGAAGACCTCGTCGTCTACGGCGGCACCGGCCGCGCCGCCCGCAGCTGGGAGGCGTACGACGCGATCATCCGCACCCTCGACGAGCTCGAGCCCGATGAGACGCTGCTCGTGCAGTCCGGCAAGCCGGTCGGCGTGTTCCGCACGCACGAGTGGGCGCCGCGCGTGCTCATCGCCAACTCGAACCTCGTCGGCGACTGGGCGACGTGGCCCGAGTTCCGGCGCCTCGAATCGCTCGGCCTCACGATGTACGGCCAGATGACCGCCGGGTCGTGGATCTACATCGGCACGCAGGGCATTCTGCAGGGCACCTACGAGACCTTCGCCGCCGTCGCCCGCTCGCTCGGCCGCGACTCGCTCGCCGGCACACTGACCCTCACCGCCGGCTGCGGCGGGATGGGCGGCGCGCAGCCACTCGCGGTCAAGCTCAACGACGGCGCCGTGCTCATCGTCGACGTCGACGAATCGCGCCTGGCCCGCCGCGTCGCGCACGGGTATCTCGACGAGTACACGACCGACCTGGATGCCGCGGTCACCCGCGTCAGCGCTGCCCGCGACGCCGGCGAGGCGCTCTCGGTGGGGGTCGTCGGCAACGCCGCCGAGGTGTTCCCCGAACTGCTGCGCCGGCAGGCATCCGGTGACGTGCAGATCGACATCGTCACGGACCAGACCAGCGCCCACGACCCGCTCGCATACCTGCCGGTGGGCGTCGCGTTCGACGACTGGAAGGCCGACGCCGAGCGCGACGCGGAGGATTTCACCCGCCGCGCCCGCGAGGCGATGGCCGAGCACGTCGAGGCGATGGTCGGGTTCCAGGATGCCGGGGCTGCCGTCTTCGACTACGGCAACTCGATCCGCGCCGAGGCGAAGCTCGGCGGCTTCGAGAACGCGTTCGCCTTTCCGGGGTTCGTGCCCGCCTACATCCGGCCGCAGTTCGCCGAAGGCCGCGGCCCGTTTCGCTGGGTGGCGCTGTCGGGTGATCCCGAGGACATCGCCAAGACCGACCGCGCCGTGGCAGAGCTCTTCCCCGACAACGCCGGGCTCGTCCGGTGGCTCGAGAAGGCGGGGGAGACCGTGCACTTCGAGGGACTCCCTGCCCGCATCTGCTGGCTCGGGTACCAGGAGCGGCACCTCGCCGGGCTGAAGTTCAACGAGATGGTCGCGTCGGGCGAGTTGAAGGGTCCGGTCGTCATCGGCCGCGATCACCTCGACGCCGGTTCGGTGGCGTCCCCGTACCGCGAGACCGAGGCGATGGCCGACGGATCAGATGCGATCGCCGACTGGCCGCTGCTGAACGCGCTGCTGAACACGGCATCCGGCGCATCGTGGGTCTCGATCCACCACGGCGGCGGGGTCGGCATCGGCCGCTCGATCCACGCCGGCCAAGTCACCGTCGCCGACGGCACGGAGTTGGCCGCCGAGAAGCTCGCGCGGGTGCTCGTCAACGACCCCGGCACCGGCGTCATGCGGCACGTGGATGCCGGCTACGACCGCGCCCGCGAAGTCGCCGCCGAGCGCGGCCTCAACGTGCCGATGGCGGAGACCCAGTGACCGCGACGCTGCTGACGAACATCGGCGAGCTGACGACGAACGTCGCCGCCGACGGCGACCCGTGCGGCACGCTGCACGACGCGGCGCTGCTGATGGAGGACGGCCGCGTCGCGTGGGTCGGCCCGGCGAGCGAGGCGGGGGACGTTTCGTCTCGCTTCGCTCGCTCAACGACCGGTGGGGTCACCTCGGTCGTTGAGCGAGGAGCGCAGCGACGAGACGAAACGCCGCTCGAGGTCGTCGACGTCGGCGGTCGAGCGGTCATCCCGGGGTTCGTCGACAGCCACACGCACCTCGTGTTCGGGGGCGACCGGGCCGACGAGTTCGAGTCGCGGATGGCCGGCATCCCGTATGTCGCCGGCGGCATACGACGCACCGTGGCGGCGACACGGGCCGCGTCCGACGACGAGCTGCGTGCCAGGCTGCTCGGCTTCGTGGCCGAACTCCACGCGCAGGGCACCACGACGTTCGAGGTGAAGACGGGCTATGACCTCACCGTCGAGGGGGAGGCGCGACTCGCCCGACTCGCCCGCGAGGTGACAGACGAGGTCACCTTCCTCGGCGCGCACGTCGTTCCGGCCGAGTACGCCGACGACCGCGACGGCTACGTCGACCTCGTCACCGGTCCCATGCTCGAGGCCGTGAAGCCGTACGCGAAGTGGTTCGACGTGTTCTGCGAGACGGGTGCGTTCACCCCCGCCGAGACCCACCGCATCCTGCTCGCGGGCATCGGCGCCGACCTCCTGCCGCGCCTGCACGCGAACCAGCTCGGCTACGGCGAGGGGGTCGCGATCGGCGTCGAATACGGGGTGTGGTCGGTCGACCACTGCACCTACCTGTCCGACGACGACGTCGCAGCGCTCGCGGGCTCCGACACGGTCGCGACACTGCTGCCGGGGGTCGAGTTCTCGACGAAGCACCCGTACCCCTCCGCGCGTCGCCTCATCGATGCCGGTGTGACGGTGGCGCTCGCGAGCGACTGCAACCCCGGCACCAGCTTCACGAGCTCGATGCCGCTCATGATCGCCCTCGCCGTGCGCGAGATGGGGATGACGCCCGGCGAAGCGGTCTGGGCTGCGACCGCCGGCGGCGCGAGGGCACTCAACCGCACCGACGTCGGCCAGCTCGGCGTCGGCGCGCGGGCGGACCTCGTCGTGCTCGATGCCCCGACGCGCGTGCACCTGGCCTACCGGCCCGGCGTGCCGCTCGTGCGCGACGTCTTCAAAGACGGCGCGCCGGTCTGACGCCGCGCGGCCACCTCACCGCGGCGAGTCGAAGCTCCACTCGTCGGGGTCGATCGCTGACGCGACGTCCCAGTCGTCACTCGTCCACGTGAATGTCGCGACGGCGCACGTCGGCATGTGGCCGATGCCGCCACCCGACAGCCGTTCGGCGAGCACCGTCATCCCGGGATCGTGCGCGACGACGGCGACGGCGTCCGCACCGGATGCCGCGGCTGCCGCGAGCAGTGTGCGCTCCGGGGCGCCGTACAACTGCTCGTCGAGCACCGGGTCAAGGCCGAACGCGTCGCCGAAGTAGCCCGCAGTGGTGCGGGCGCGCACTGCGGTCGAGGCGAGGATCGCATCGAGGCGAAGGCCCGTCCCGTGCAGGCGTGCTGCCATCACGGGGGCATCTCGAAGCCCACGCTCGTTCAGCGGCCGGTCGTGGTCGTCGAGCCCGGGGTCGCCCCAGTCGCTCTTGGCGTGGCGAATCAGCACGAGCGTGGTCACACGGTCTCCTTTCGGGCGCCGAGGCCCGCCAGCAGGTCGAGCACGCAGAGCGCGGCGAGCCGCACCGTACGTCCGTCGGGCACATCGGCGGTCGCGTCGACCTCGACGATGTCTGCCCCGACCACGCGCGCATCTGCCGCGGCTCGGCGCACCAGGTCGCGCAGTTCCCACGCCTGCAGACCGCCGGGCACCGATGCAGGGCAGCCCGGCGCGACCGACCGGTCGCACACGTCCACGTCGATGTCGAGATGAACGCGCGAACCGGCAACGTCGAGCGCTTCGGCCATGACGTCGGCGGTCCCGCGGCGTCGCACCTCGTCGAGTCCGATGACGCGGATGCCGTAGTCCGCCGCGCGGCGAGCGTAGGCCGCTGAGTTCGCGAAGTCCGCAATGCCGATCTGCACGATGCGTGCCGGGTCGAGGCCCTCCTCGATCAGGCGGCGGACGGGGGAGCCGTTGGATGCGCCGTCACGCAGATCGAAGTGCGCGTCGAGGGTGATCAGTCCCGTCGCGCCGAGCCCTTGCGCCGTCGCGAAGGTGATCGAGTTGTCGCCGCCGAGCGCGATCAGCAGACCGGCATCCAGCGCACCCACCCGCTCGCGCACTCGCGCCTCGCCGGCGTGCCCATCGGGATCGGCGACATCGCCGGCGTCGGCGATCGTCAGAACCTCGTTCAGGTCGACCGGCGGCGGGCCCATGACGGTGGGGCTGTAGCGGCGCAGCGCCTCGCGCACGGCGCCGGGGGTCGCGTGTGCACCGGTGGGCGACAGCGACGTGCGGAACGCCGGGATGCCGAGGATCACGGCATCCGCCCGCCCCGAAGGGCGGGGCCAATCGCCGGCGCGCGGCCAGAGCGGATCGACACTGAGTGCAGGACGGATGCTGTTCATCAGCCGAGATACACCCATGCTTCGCGGCCGCTGGCGAGCGTGACCCGCTCGCGGTGGAACAGCGACATCTCGAACTCGTCGGCGGCGTCGACCTCGTCGTCGGTGAGGTGCAGCACGCGGCCGGTCACCTTGTCGCGGGCTGTGCCGGTGCGGCGCAGCATCGGATGCACGGTCATGCCGGTGCGGTCGCTGAAGCGTGTGTCGCGGATCTCGACGTAGTCGGCGGTGTAGCCGGGGAGCACGTCGGGCTCGGTCTGAACGACGCGCCCGAACGTGTCGAGCTGGAGCTCGGGCTGCTGGAGCGCTCCGTAGCTGAACAGCAGTGCACCCTGCCCGGTCTCCATGGGTCCAGGCTACCCGGGAGCAGGTCCGCAGACGAGGGCGATCAGCCCAGGAATGCGTGTGCGATCGTGAAGATCACCAGGCCCGCCAGGGCGCCCACGATGGTGCCGTTGAGGCGGATGTACTGCAGGTCGCGGCCCACCATGAGCTCGATCTTCTCGGTGGTCTCGGCCGGGTCCCACTTCTCGACGGTGTCGGTGATGATCGAGGCGAGGTCGTGGCGGTAGCGGTCGACGAGGAAGACGGCGGCGTCGGTGATCCTGTCATCCACGCGCCGCTGGAGCGCCTCGTCGGTGGCGAGGCGCTCGCCGATCTCACCGAGCGCAGCGGCCGCGCGGCGACGCAGACCGCTCTCGGGGTCGGCGAGCGAGGCGAGCAGGCCGTTCTTCGCCGTGTTCCACGCCTCCGCGGCGAGTTCCCGCACGCGCGGACTGTCGAACACGGCGCTCTTGGCGTCTTCGAGACGCCCGATCGTCGCCGGGTCGTGCTGCAGATTGTCGGCCAAGCGCGCCAGGTACCCGTCGACGGCTCGCCGAGCCGGGTGGTCCGGGTCGGCCTGCACGGCCGCCGTGAACTTGACGGCCTCGTGATAGACCGTGTCGTCGACGAGCCGCATCGCGACCGACGGCACCCACGAGGGCAGACGGCGCGAGACGAGCCCCGTGAACGCCTCACGGTTCGCGGCGAGCCACGTCGCGATGCTGTCGACACCGAGGTCGACAGCGCCGCGGTGCGCGTCGGCGGTGACCACCCGGTCCAGCCAGCCACCCAGTGTCGGGCCCCACTCCGGGCTCAGCAGGTGCTCGCGGGCGAGGTCGCTGATGAGGTCTTGCACCTCGTCGTCGCTGAGCGCGGTGAGGATGCCCGAAGCGACCGTCGCGCCCTCGGCGGCGATCTTCTCGGCGTTGCCGGGCTCGCGCAGCCACTCGCCGGCCTTCGCCGCAATGCGTGTGGATTCGAGCTTCGCGCGCACGACATCGGAGGCGAGGAAGTTCGTCTCGACGAATTCACCGAGGCTCCGGCCGATCTCGTCCTTGCGGCGGGGAATGATCGCGGTGTGCGGAATCGGAATCCCGAGTGGATGCCGGAACAATGCGGTGACCGCGAACCAGTCCGCCAGTGCACCGACCATGCCGCCCTCAGCCGCGGCCCGCACATACGCCCACGCGGGCATCGTCTGCTGCAGCGCGAACGCGATCACGAACAGGATCGCCATCGCCGCGAGTGCGCCCAGCGCGACGCCCTTCATCACCCGCAGGCCACGTCGACGCTCCTGGTCGGCGGGACTCAGCAGGTGCGGCGGGGTGCTCGGCATCCCGACATCCTCGCACGCGGGTTATCCTTTCCGCGTGATCGACGACATCCGCAAGCGCGCCCTGCACCGAACGAGCATCATCGAGGGTCAGGTGCGGGGGCTGGCGAAGATGATCGAGAACGAGGACTACTGCATGGACATCATCGCCCAGTCCCGGGCTGTGCAGAAGGCGCTCGCCTCGCTTGACAAACTGCTCGTCGAGAACCACCTGCGCACCCACGTCGCCCACATGTTCGAAGCGGGCGGCGAGCAGCGGGAGCAAGCCGTCGCCGAACTGTTGAAGGCGTACGACTTCGACGCGCGCTGAACCCATGAGCGACAGTCCTGCCCTCGGCGCCCGCGCCGAACTCGCAGCCCTCGCCGTGCGGGTACGCCGCGGGGGAGCGGCCCTGCCCGAACTCGCAGCGCTTCCCACGGCAGAGGATCCGCGTGCGGCCGCGGTGCTGATCCTGTTCGGTGTGCTCGACGACCTGCCTGCAGGTCGCGACGCGGACGATCCCGCCGTCTCGCGCGACCTCGACGTGCTGCTGCTCGCGCGCGCCGAGTCGCTGCGCTCGCATCCGGGACAGGTCGCCTTTCCGGGCGGACGCGTCGACCCGAGCGATCGTGACCCGGTCGCGGCAGCGCTCCGTGAGGCGACCGAGGAGACCGGCCTGGATGCCGGCGGTGTCGAGGTGCTCGGCGCGCTCGAAGACGTGCCGCTTGCCTACTCCGGTCACCTGGTCACGCCGGTGCTCGCGTGGTGGCGGCATCCGTCGGCGGTGCGCGTCGTCGACGAGGCCGAGTCCTCGGCCGTGTTCCGCGCTCCGGTGGCCGACTTGCTGAACCCCGAAAATCGCGGCGTGACGGTCATCCGACGAGACGGTCAGGAGTGGCGTGGGCCTGCGTTCCTGCTGCCGGCACGGGGCGCCGAACCCGAGCACCTGGTGTGGGGGTTCACGGGCATGCTGCTCGACGGCCTGTTCACGCGCCTCGGCTGGACCGAGCCGTGGGATGCCGACCGCGAGATCCCGCTGCCGCCCGGCGTCGGCACCTCAGCCGACGACACCGGCACCTGACCGAGCCGCTCAGGGGAGTGGGCCGAGCCAAGCGGTCGCGACCGTGCTGTGCGCCGACTCCGGGTCGGAGGGGTGGAACATGCCGGCCAGCACGTCGCGGTACAAACGGCTGAGCTCGCTGCGGGTGAAGTACGACGACCCGCCCGCGACGAGCATCGCGTCGTCGACGACCCGCTTGGCGGTGGTGACGGCGCGGTGCTTGAGCCCGCTGAGCTTCGCGAACCACTGGCCGCCATGGTCGACGAGACCATCCACGTCGCCGGCGATCGCGTCGATCTGCGGCGGCAGCGCGTCGTAGGCGAGCGCCATGTCGGCGATGCGCCAGCGGATGTCGGGGTCTTCGCTGTACGGGGATCCGGTCTTCTTCGACGTGCGGGTTTTGACAGTCGCCACGGCGACCTCGAGCGCCCGCCGCGCGATGCCGGTGTAGACGGATGCCAGGAGCACCTCGAAGACGCTGAAAATGCCGAACACGAGCGGGTCGGGATTCGGGCCTGGTGCAATGCGGCGCACGACCCGGTCAGCGGGGGCGACAGCGCCGTGCAGTTCTGTCGTGCGCGATTGGGTGCCGCGCATGCCGAGGGTGTCCCAATCGTCGCGGGTGACGACGGCATCGGTGCGGGGAACGAACGCGTAGACCATCTTCGGGCTGTCGGGGCTCGTGGTGTCGAGGCCGTGCAGGCCGAGTTGGGTCCACACGGGTGCGAGCGATGTGAAGATCTTCGTTCCCGTGAACGCATAGCCGCCGTCGGACTGCGGGACGGCATCCGTGTCGCTGCCGAAGAGGACGAGGTCGTTGCCCGCCTCGCTGATGCCGAACGCGAACACCTCGCCCGACGCTGCGCCTTCCTGCACGAAGCGGAGGTCATCGATGCCGCGGTCCTCGAGCACCTTGGCGACGCCGGTCCACACCAGGTGCATGTTGACCGCGAGGGCGGTCGCGGGGGCGGCGCCGGCCAGTCGCTGCTGCAGCACCGCCGCTTCACGCAGGCCGAGGCCCGCACCGCCGCGCGCGGTCGGAACGAGGATTGAGAGATACCCCGCGGCGCGCAGGTCGGCGAGGTCCTCCTCGGGAAAGACGTTGTCGCGGTCGACGGCGGCAGCCCGACCGCGGATGCGCTCGAGCAGGTCGTCTGGCAGGTGGTCGGTCGGGGAGAAGGTGCTCACGCTCTCCATCTTCGTCCCATCTGCGGCGGTCAGGGTCGCCGGTCTGCCTCCGACGCCCAGCGTTCGGCGGTGTCGATGAGCACGTCCCATGAGGCGTCGAGGTCGGCGCCGGGCGGATAGCGGTCGGCGATCTCGAGCACGATCAGCCCGTGCGCCCACGCCCACAGGGCGCGGGATCGTGGGTGGTGGTCGACGTCTTCGCCGAGCAGACGCAACAGCGGCAACATCGCCGCAACTTCATCCTCGGCGACCGATAGTCGTTCCCGGTCGAGAGGTCGGGCCGTCATGAGGCGGTACCGCTGGGGCTTGGTCGCGGCGTACGCCCGGTACACCTGCGCGAACCCGCGCGCACCGTCCGCATGTGCGAGCGCCGCGCCGAACTCGCGGAACGCTTCCGCGATGAGCGCCGCCTCGACATCGGCGATCCCGTCGAAGTGCTTGTAGAGGCTCGGCGGCTTGATGCCCGCCGCCCGTGCGAGTTCGCCGACGCCGAACCGTTCGAGTCCGACGGCTTCGAGCACGTCGCCGGCGAGGGTCGTGAGTGCGATTCGGCGGTCGGTCGCAGTCATCGCGCCACCGACCCGGCCGCTGCGCGGTGGGCCGAGCGGATGCTGCCGTCGGGCTCGCGAGGCCCGTAGCCGGCGACGCGGTCGATCGCGATGTGGAGCAGCCACGCGCACCCCGCGACGAAGGCGAGCGCCGAGAACACGATGCCGACCAGCATCGTCACAACGGGCAACCACGGATTGTGGAGCAGGTTGTAGAACGCGACACGGCTCGGGCGCAGTCGACCGGGGCGACCCGGGTCGAACGCGCCGATCAGTGCGACGTCGGGAAGGATCGCGGCGGCGAGGATGGTGCCGCCGAACAGCCAGCCGTGCTTGACCGACTCGAAGATCGCGAACCCGAGGAGGGCGAGCGCGAGGAGCGACCAGAGTACGCGAGGAATCGTCATACGGCTAATAGTATTAGCCCGCCTCTCGACCGTCAAGGCGGGGGAGGAGCAGGATGGATGCATGATCTCGACCGACCTCGCCCTGCGGCTACGTGCGGCAGGACTCGTGTGGCGACCGGCATCCGGCGATCGCTTCCAACTCGACGAACCCGAATTCGAAGCCGACGTCTTCACCGTGAGTGAGATGACGATCGAGCCGAAGGCGTACCCGACCGGCGCGATCCTCGCGTTCAACGGAACCACCGAATGGGCCCTCGACTCGGTCGCGCTCGAAGACACGCTGTGGCTGCCGAGGGAGGATCAGCTGCGCGACATGCTGCGCGGCGCCTTCCGCGCACTGCGGCGACTGCCCGACACCCACGTCGTCGAGATCGAGCTCGACGGAGCGTCGCTGGGGTTCGAGCATCCGCTGCCGGAAGATGCGTACGCGCTCGCCGTGCTCGCGATGCTGACCCGCATCGCCTGAAGGCTCAGGCCAGGGCGTCGCGCACGTGGCGCATGGTGTCTTCGGGGCGATCGCGGTGCGGTGAGTGCCCGGCGCCGAGCACGGTCGAGACGGTCACGACCCTGTTCGCGCGCACCTCGTCGGCAAGGCTCGGACGGAAGATCGAATACACCGCGGGGTCGCTCGCGATGACATGCGTGGGCACCGTCAGACGGGATGCCGCGGCCCGGACGTCCCACGGCTGGTTCTGTGCACTGGTCTGCTCGACCGCCCACCGGCTCGCCTGCTGCGCCGACAGCGCCTTCAACTCGATGTCGTGCGGGTGCCAGTCGGGATGTTCGGCGCGCACGGCATCCTGCGATGGATCGGCGAACGAACGCTCCTGGCTGTTGCGCACGACATTGCGGTCGCGACCCTTCAGATGGATCGCCGGGTCGATGAGGATGAGCCGGCGCGTCCACGCCGGCGTGCTCGCACTCGCGACGGTCGCCGCCGCACCGCCCA
The DNA here is from genome assembly GCF_965345345.1 of Microbacterium sp. bgisy189. Taxonomy (GTDB): domain Bacteria; phylum Actinomycetota; class Actinomycetes; order Actinomycetales; family Microbacteriaceae; genus Microbacterium. The sequence continues at coordinate 428,742 of NZ_CBDRMZ010000001.1, forward strand.
GGGAGTGCGCGATCACGAGATCCCACGGCTCGTCATCGGCCGGAGCCGTGTGCACGAGGTCGGTCGCGTAGGCGTCGATCGTGTAGTCGAGGGTGCGGGGGGCCGTGCCGTGGCCGCGGAGGTCGACGGCATCCGCCCGCCAGCCGGCTCCTGCGAGCTCGACGCCGTACCGCCACATGAGCGCACCGTTCGAGCCGAGCCCGTGCACCAGCAGTGCGTGACGGGTGGCGTGCGGTGAACCCCAGGACAGGCGCGGGAGCGTGACGGGTGCGACCATGCTGTCAGCCTACGAGGCCACCCAGTCGCCGCCGAAACCACACGATTTCGCCGAGCCCACACGATCTTGCGCGCGGAACCGTGTGGGTTCGTGCAAGGTGTGAGGGTTCGCGAGAGGTCCGAAGCATCCGGGTCAGGTGATGACGGGCACCGGTTCGGTGTCGGGGATGGGACTCACGTCGCGGCCGCGGAGGTCGGGGAACCCGCGCACGCAGGTCACGGCGACGATCACGCCGACGACGGCGAACGCGGCGCCCGCGATGAAGGCGCCGACCGGCCCGACACCGTCGATGAGGAATCCCGCGACCGCAGACCCCGCCGCCGCGCCGATGAGCTGACCGGTGCCGATCCAGCCGTACGCCTCGGCCGTCTCGCTGAACTTCACGCTCGCCGACGTCATCGCGAACATGACCGCGAGGGCGGGGGCGATGCCGACGCCCGCGATGAACAGGGAGGCGCCCAGCCACCACACCGTGAGCGAGATCATCGTGAGGCTGAGGCCGACCGCGACGATCGCGAGGCGACGCGCCATCGCCCAGCGCCCGATGGGGATGTGCCCGAAGGCAAGGCCGCCGGCGAGGCTGCCGACGGAGAAGACCGCGAGCACGAGCCCCGCCTCGAGCCCGTCATGGCCGAACGCCGCGACGACGCCCGCCTCGACCGCCGCGCACGCGCCGATCAGGAGGAAGCCGACGATCGTGGCCAGCAGCACGACGGGCTTGGCGAGCACCTTGCCGAACGCGCGGCGGCTGCGCGGGATGCGCACTCGACCGACCTCGGGGGAGAGGATGAACCACGCGCCGCCCCCGGCCAGGATGACGGCGATCAGCAGCAGCGCGGGCACCGTGCCCGCCTGCGTCGCGACGAGCGTGATCACGACGGGCGCGAGAATCCAGATGATCTCTTGCAGACTGGCATCCAGCGAGAACAGCGGTGTGAGCTGGCGCGAGGTCACGAGCTTCGGATAGATCGTGCGCACCGCGGACTGCACGGGCGGTGTCGAGGTGCCGGCGATGAGGCCGAACACGATGTAGCCGGGCAGTTCCATCGGAAGCAGCGCGAGTGCGAGGATCGCGGCGACGCACACGGCCGAGGTGAGGGTGAGTACGCGGCGGATGCCCCATACGCCCATCCAGCGGCTCGTCACCGGCCCCGAGACCGCCTGGCCGATGGATGCCGCCGCAAGCACGAGGCCGGCAGCCCCGTACGAACCGGTGACCTGTTCGACGTGCAGCAGGATCGCGAGGCTCGTCATGCCGTTGGGGAATCGCGCCGTCAACTGTGCCGCGATGATGCGCGCCACGCCCGGTGCGCGCAGCAGCTCCCGATATCCCGCCACGACTCCAACGGTAGTCCTCGGACGGGGCGAGTCCGTGCGGACGGAGAGGTGTGATCCGCGACACGCCGACGACACGCCGAAGCGCGATTTCCACAGGCCGGCGGATGTCGGAGCCCCCTCGTAGCGTCCAATCTGTGGACAGGTCGAGAGGCGCTCGACGAAAAGGCCCGGATTCAGGCCCTTTCCAGGTTCGCGACGGCGTGCCGAGGCTGTGGATGAATCGGTGGACAACCTGTGTTGAACATGGGGAAAGCGGGGGAAAACTACAGTGATGTAACTACTATCCCTTGTGGTGCACCCCAATGTCCGTACCCATATGTAGTATTGGACTCCCGGCGGGCACCTGCCGGACATGAACAAGATTTCGAGGGGAGAAACGGGTCGACATGGCGATCACCGTCTACACGAAGCCGTCTTGCGTGCAGTGCAACGCGACGTACCGGGCACTGGACTCGAAGGGCATCGATTACGAGATTCTCGACCTGTCGGAGGACCCGGCTGCGCTCGAGCACGTGAAGAGCCTGGGCTACCTCCAGGCCCCGGTCGTCGTCACCGACGAAGACCACTGGTCGGGCTTCCGTCCCGACAAGATCGACGAGCTGGCTTCGCGCCTGTAAGCCGCGGCGGCGCAGACATGCTCACCGCAACGCACGCGCCGCTGCTCGTCTACTTCTCGAGCGTCTCCGGAAACACGGCGCGTTTCATCGAGAAGCTCGGGATGCCGTCCGTCCGCATCCCTCTGCATGCCACCGACCCGGCCGTGGTGGTCGACGAGCCGTTCGTGCTCGTGACCCCCACGTACGGCGGCGGCCAGGGCAGAGGAGAAGAGAAGGGCGCCGTCCCGAAGCAGGTGATCAGGTTCCTCAACGACGAGCGAAACCGCACGCATCTGCGCGGAGTGATCTCCGCGGGCAACACCAACTTCGGCGAGCACTTCTGTCTCGCCGGCGACATCATCAGCCGCAAGTGCGATGTGCCCCACTTGTACCGGCTTGAACTTTTCGGCACACCCGACGACGTCGCCGCTGTGAGCGACGGATTGGAACGATGGTGGAAGCGACAGTGACCGACATGGCCTTCAAGAGCGAGGCGCGTTTCGAGGGCATGGACTACCACGCCCTCAACGCGATGCTCAACCTGTACGGCGAGGACGGCAAGATCCAGTTCGACGCCGACAAGCGTGCCGCGCGGGAGTACTTCCTGCAGCACGTGAACCAGAACACCGTGTTCTTCCACTCGCTCAAGGAGCGCCTCGACTACCTCGTCGACAAGGAGTACTACGAGGGCGCCGTCATCGAGAAGTACCCGTTCAAGTTCATCCAGAAGCTCAACGACTTCGCCTATTCGAAGAAGTTCCGTTTCGAGACCTTCCTCGGCGCGTTCAAGTACTACACGAGCTACACGCTGAAGACGTTCGACGGCAAGCGCTACCTCGAGCGCTTCGAGGACCGCGTCGTGATGACGGCCCTGGGCCTCGCCGACGGCAACCAGGACCTCGCGATGGAGCTCGTCGACGAGATCATCGCCGGCCGCTTCCAGCCCGCGACGCCGACCTTCCTCAACACCGGCAAGGCCCAGCGCGGCGAGCTCGTCAGCTGCTTCCTGCTGCGCATCGAAGACAACATGGAGTCGATCGCCCGCGGCATCAACTCCGCCCTGCAGCTGTCCAAGCGCGGCGGCGGCGTCGCCCTGCTGCTGAGCAACATCCGCGAGTCGGGTGCGCCGATCAAGCAGATCGAGAACCAGTCCTCGGGCATCATCCCCGTCATGAAGCTGCTCGAAGACAGCTTCAGCTACGCCAACCAGCTCGGGGCCCGCCAGGGCGCCGGTGCCGTCTACCTCAACGCGCACCACCCCGACATCATGCGGTTCCTGGACACCAAGCGTGAGAACGCCGACGAGAAGATCCGCATCAAGACGCTCTCGCTCGGTGTCGTCGTGCCCGACATCACCTTCGAGCTCGCCAAGAATGACGAGGACATGTACCTGTTCTCGCCGTACGACGTCGAGAAGGTCTACGGCGTGCCCTTCGGCGACGTCTCGGTCACCGAGAAGTACCGCGAGATGGTCGACGACGCGCGCATCAAGAAGACGAAGATCAACGCGCGCGAGTTCTTCCAGACCCTCGCCGAGATCCAGTTCGAGTCGGGCTACCCGTACATCATGTTCGAAGACACGGTGAACAAGGCCAACCCGATCAAGGGTCGGATCAACATGTCGAACCTGTGCTCGGAGATCCTGCAGGTCAACACGCCGACGACGTACAACGAAGACCTCTCGTACGACCAGATCGGCAAGGACATCTCCTGCAACCTGGGCTCGATGAACATCGCCCTGGCGATGGACGGCCGCGACCTCGGCAAGACCGTCGAGACCAGCATCAGGGCGCTGACCGCGGTGAGCGACCAGAGTCACATCCGCTCGGTCCGCTCCATCGAGGACGGCAACGACCGCTCGCACGCGATCGGCCTCGGGCAGATGAACCTGCACGGCTACCTCGCCCGCGAGCACGTGCATTACGGCTCGGAAGAGGGCCTGGACTTCACGAACATCTACTTCTACACGGTCCTGTTCCACGCGCTGCGCGCGTCGAACGCGATCGCGATCGAGCGCGGCACGACCTTCGACGGGTTCGCCGACTCGACGTACGCGTCGGGAGAGTTCTTCGACAAGTACATCGAGCAGTCGTGGGAGCCGCAGACCGAGAAGGTCAAGGAGTTGTTCGCCGGCATCCACATCCCCACGCAGGAGGACTGGACGGCGCTGAAGGCCAGCATCCAGGAGCACGGCATCTACAACCAGAACCTGCAGGCGGTGCCGCCGACCGGTTCGATCTCGTACATCAACAACTCGACGAGCTCGATCCACCCGATCGCGTCGAAGATCGAGATCCGCAAGGAAGGCAAGCTCGGCCGCGTCTACTACCCGGCGCCGTTCATGACGAACGAGAACCTGGAGTACTACCAGGACGCGTACGAGATCGGCTACGAGAAGGTCATCGACACGTACGCCGCCGCCACCCAGCACGTCGACCAGGGCCTGTCGCTGACGCTGTTCTTCAAGGACACCGCCACCACGCGCGACATCAACAAGGCCCAGATCTACGCCTGGCGCAAGGGCATCAAGACGATCTACTACATCCGTCTGCGGCAGCTGGCACTGGAGGGCACCGACATGACCGAGTGCGTCTCCTGCATGCTCTGAGCTGCGTTTCGCCTGCCTCCACTCGCTCAACGACCAAGGACACGCAATGACCCCCGAGCCGCTCAAGCTCATCGATCACGTCCAGGCGATCAACTGGAACCGCATCCAGGACGACAAGGACCTCGAGGTGTGGAACCGCCTCGTGAACAACTTCTGGCTGCCCGAGAAGGTGCCGCTGTCCAACGACATCCAGTCGTGGAACACGCTCACCCCCGAAGAGCAGACCCTCACGATGCGGGTGTTCACCGGCCTGACACTCCTGGACACCATCCAGGGCACGGTCGGCGCCGTCTCGCTCATTCCGGATGCCATCACTCCGCACGAGGAGGCCGTGTACACCAACATCGCCTTCATGGAGTCGGTGCACGCGAAGAGCTACTCGTCGATCTTCTCGACGCTGTGCTCGACGAAGGAGATCGACGAGGCGTTCCGCTGGTCGGTCGAGAACCCGAACCTGCAGCGCAAGGCATCCATCGTCATGGATTACTACCGCGGCGACGAGCCCCTCAAGCGCAAGGTGGCCTCGACCCTGCTGGAGTCGTTCCTGTTCTACTCGGGCTTCTACCTGCCGATGCACTGGTCGAGCCGCGCGAAGCTCACGAACACGGCCGACCTCATCCGCCTCATCATCCGTGACGAGGCCGTGCACGGCTACTACATCGGCTACAAGTTCCAGAAGGGACTTGAGCAGGTCACCCAGGCCGAGCGCGACGAACTCAAGGACTACACGTTCTCGCTGCTGTACGAGCTCTACGACAACGAGGTGCAGTACACGCAGGACCTCTACGACGCCGTCGGCCTCACCGAAGACGTCAAGAAGTTCCTGCACTACAACGCCAACAAGGCGCTCATGAACCTCGGCTACGAGGCGATGTTCCCCTCGAGCGTGACGAACGTGAACCCCGCCATCCTGTCGGCGCTCTCGCCCAACGCGGACGAGAACCACGACTTCTTCAGCGGCTCGGGCTCGTCCTACGTCATCGGCAAGGCCGTGGCGACGGAGGACGACGACTGGGACTTCTAGTCTCGAGTTTCTGACTCCGACCCGAAACGGCCGGTGAGAGGCCCGGAACCGCAGGACTCTGCGGATTCGGGCCTCTCTCGTGCCTTCTCTCGAGAGACAGAGGAGGACAGCAATGAACAGGAACGTCCGTTCGGTGTGGCACGGGGGTGGCACGCGCCCACCTGCTTGGGGAGCCCGCAATCTCCCGCTCACGGGCGTTGCCCCTATAGGGATCGACGGCAAGGACCTTGAGCCTGTGTGTGGGGTAGGCTCCGCGACTTCTCCTAGGGAAAGGTCATCAAGAATGACGTACCTCATTCCTTCTCTGCCCGAAGACCCGGAAGCGTCCGTTCAGTGGACGAGCAGCTCAGAGTCCACGTACCGATTCACCAACGTCGGACCTGGTCGGTGGATCGTCCCACCGTCGAAATGATCACGCCTTTGAAGCGCGTCTGAGTCGCGCAGGTGGGTACTTCGATTTCTGGACCGAGCGCGGTAATCCCAGTTTCACCGCTACGTCCATCTCGCTCGGAGAGGTCTTCTCGAAGTTCCTTTGAGCGACCGTGGCGCTGCGCGTGATCGGGTCCACCGGGGATCGCCGACGGCCAACGCGTGCCCGCAAAGCACGCTCACCGCGCAATGCACGTTTGAGGATCCCGATGTCACGTCGCGGCGGTCGCTCGGTAGCGGTGAGCAAGCGTGGCGAAAGCGTCTCGTAGTTCGGGTGGGCCGATGACTTCAATCGGCACTTCGAACCGGCCGAAGGAGGCGGCGAGGGAACCCCAGGACCAGGACCCGGATTCCAGGATCGTTCGGCTCGGCCCGGCCGCGCGCGCGGTCCCATCGCCGATGAATGGCAGGGCAGCCTCGATGGGGAGATCAAGGATCACGGAACCCTGGCACGCCCATTTGTTTGTTTCGGAGCCCTTGAATCGGGCCGAGACGAACTCTTCGACATCACCGCCGGGAACGTCTCGTTGCGGGAAGTGTGGCCCGGTGGGTGTGCGTGGGGTGATTCGTTCGACGCTGAACAGTCGCCAGTCGTCTCGCTCGATGTCCCAGGCGAGGAGGTACCAGTGTCCCTGCGCGTTGACGAGGTGATGCGGCTCGACGCGACGCGGAGGACCGAACCCGTCGGGGGCAGGTTGTTGGCGTGGCGCATAGTCGAAGCGCAGCAGGACTCGGTCGCGGATCGCTCTTGCGAGCTCGACGAGCAGCTCGAGGGGCACCGCGGTCGGCGCGGGGCCGCCCGGCCGTTGCGCGACGGCGACGATCGCGAGCGCATCGAGCCGATGCCGCAGTCGCGACGGCATGACCTGCCGGATAGTCGACAGTGCCCGAGCCGCTGGTTCGTCGAGGTCGGCGCCGACAACGCTCGCGGTCTGCAACGCGATGGCGACCGCGATGACCTGAGCGTCATCGAACAGCAGCGGGGGCAGTTCGGCGCCCGCGGCGAGCCGGTACCCACCATCAGGGCCCATGGTGGCCTCGATCCGGTAGCCCATCTCGCGGAGGCGCTCGATGTCGCGCCGCACGGTGCGGTCGCTGATCTCCAACCGCTCGGCAAGCAACGAGCCCGGCCAGTCACGCTGGGTCTGCAGCAGCGACAGCAGATTCAGCAGGCGAGTGGTCGTGGACATGCTCGAAGAGTAACTAAAGTCTAGGACTGAAACAGACCTACTCATGATGCATCGTCGATGTTGCGGACGCCAGACGGGCACGCACCGACGACAGGAGCATTCATGACCATCCAGACCACCACTCACCTGAACTTCCGCGGGGACGCCCGGGCGGCTCTTGAGTTCTATCAGTCCATCTTCGGCGGCCACCTCGTCGTCAACACGTACGCCGAGTTCGGCATGCCGGCCGAACTGCCCGGTGCCGACAATGTCGTGTTCGGCCTCGTCGCGGCCGCGAACGGCTTCCGCATCATGGGTTACGACGTCCCGGGTTCCAGCGAAGGAGGCCTTATGGGCGGGGGTGCCACCCGGCGCGAGAACCACACCACCGTGACGGAGCAGGCGCTGTTCGTCTCGATCAGCTCGGACAGCCTCGAAGAACTGCAGGGCTACTGGAAGGGCCTCGTGGTCGACGCCGAGATCGTCGAGCCGCTCGCCGCATCCGCCTGGAGCGCCGGCTTTGGCATGCTCACCGACCGCTTCGGTGTCACCTGGAGCATCTCGGTCTCCTGAGCGCTACCGCCGGCGGACGAGGACTGGGACTTCTGACGCGGGGTGGATCAATGCCGCGCAGCGGCGTTGATGCGCGCCGGGTCAAGGTTGAGTAGCCGCCGGAGGCGGCGTATCGAAACCCAGCGGGTGCGTTGAACCAGCGTGAGGGTGGATGCTTCGGCATCCGCCCTCATTGCGTTCAGCCGTAGTTCGGCAACTGCTGCAGCGTCCACCTGTTGCCATCGGGGTCGGCGAAGGTCACGAAGCGGCCCCACGCCTGCTCGTCGACACGGTCGGCCTCGACACCGGCTTCACGCAGTAGTGCGAGCTCGATCTTCCAACCCATGGCTGCCCCCTTGTTCGCGCCCTTGCGTGAACGCAGCGGTAGGCCTGACCACCGACACAGTCGACCCGTCACTACCATGGTGCCTATGCCCCAGGAGAGACCGCGCTTCAGCCCCGTCATCGCGCTGCTGGCGGTCTCGGCGATGTGGGAGGGGCAACTCGCCGCAGCCCTGAAAGACCTGGGTATCTCCACGCGGAAATTCGGCCTCCTCGGCCACGTCGCCGCAGAGCCCGGCATCTCGTTCTCCGAACTCGCCCGCCGCTCGCACATCACGGTGCAGTCGGCCCACACCGCCGTTCGTACGCTCGTTGACGATGGACTCGTCGCGGATGCCACGGCGCACGCCGGCGCCGCCTCAGACCTGCGCGTGACCGAGAAGGGAGACCGCGTCCTCGCGCAGGCGCGACAGCGGCTCGCAGAACTCGACCGTGCGTTGTCGGACCGGTTGCCGGCCGTCGCGACCTCGCTCGACGGGATCCGCGCGGGGATCGTGTGACCTCGTTCCGAGAGGTCGCGCGCACTGCGGCACGGGTCAAGCTCGCGGCCCTGCTCGGCGCGGCCGGCGTCGCGCACCTCACCACCCTGCGCCGCGGGTTCCGCATCACGGTGCCCGATTGGGCGACGAAGCTCCTGCGCACAGACAAGGACACGATCGTCGTCGTCTCGGGCGTCGTCGAGATCCTGCTCGCGGTAGCCCTGCTGGTGCTGCCGGGGGAGCGGCGCCGGGTCGGGCTTGCCGTGGCGGCGTTCTTCGTCGCGGTCTTCCCCGGCAACGTGCACCAATGGCGCACCGGACGCTCCGCTCCCGGGCTCGACACCGACGCGAAGCGACTCGCGCGCCTGTTCCTGCAGCCGCTGCTCGTCGTGTGGGCCGCCTGGTCGACGCGGCGCTAGGTTTCGATACACCGCCGCTGCGCGGCGGCACTCAACCACCGGATGGTGCACGCGCCGCTGCGCGGCGGCATCCTCGGGTGCGAGCCGTCACGCGACTGCGCCAACAATCAGCAGCTGCGGCATCGATCGATGGCGCGGATGCCGGGAACTGGCGCGGTCGTGGTGCGTCGGGACGCGATCAGAGCTTCAGGTATGCTGAAGGTATGTTCCGAACCCCCTACACGCTGTTTCGCGCGCTCGCGATCGCCGAGATGTTCTCGTGGACGCTGCTGATCGCGGCGCTCATCGTCCGCGCCATCACCGACTGGGGGCTCGCCGTCACGATCGGCGGCGGCATCCACGGGTTCGTCTTCCTCAGCTACGGGGCCACCGCGATCCTCGTCGCCCTCAACAACCGGTGGAAGGTCGCCCCGACGATCCTCGCGATCGCCTCGGCCGTGATCCCCTACGCGACGGTGCCGGTCGAACGCTGGCTGCACCGCCGCGGGCTGCTCGAGGGAAACTGGCGCACCGAGTCCACCGGCGACGACCGCTGGTACGACCCGCTGCTGCGTTGGTTTCTGCGCCGGCCGTGGGCGCTTGCGCTCATCATCGTCGGCGCGATCGTTGCGTTGTACTCCGTGCTGCTGATGGTCGGCCCACCCGGGGGCGGCGACCACTGACGCTCAACGTCGCGGGGGTTGTGGTTTCGATACACCGCGACTTCGCCGCGGCACTCAACCGCCGGATCGTCGGGTGGAGACCGTCACGGTGAACTTCGGGTCGCGGGCGATCTGCTCGGTCGGGCCGACCAGGCGCTCCAGGGCGGGGCGGTAGCGCAGCGACGAATTCCACACGCACCAGAGCTGGCCATCGGGTCGCAGTACGCGCGCCGCATCCGCGAACAGGCGCGGTGCCAGCAGGTCGGTGACGGCTGCGCCCGAGTGGAACGGCGGGTTCAGCGCGATGAATGACGCGCTGCCATCCGGCACGGCACCCAGCAGGTCGTCGCGCACGACGCGAACCCGCTCGGCGACGCCGTTCGCGGTGACCGTCGCCATGGCAGAGGCGACTGCGGCAGCCGACTGATCCGACGCGTACACCCGCGCGGACGGATGCCGCATCGCCAGCGTCGCCGCGATGACACCGGTGCCGCACGCGAAGTCGATGAACGGATCATCGGCGGTGCCGCCCGGCAGGTCGGCGGGCAGATGTGCGAGCAGCATCCGCGTGCCGATATCCAGCTTGGCGCCCGCGAACGCCCCGCCGAACGCGCGGATCTCGAGCCCGTCGACCCGTGCCGCCTGAGGCTCGGGGTCGCGGCCGGCGCGCGGTTCGCGCGCGATCAGCACGCGGGACTTCTGACGTGCATGGGTGACGTCGAGCCGCCCGAACGAGGCGCGCAGCACGTCGTTCATGGCGACGCTCATGTGCTTGATGCGCCCGCCGGCGAAGACGACGACGTCGGGGGAGGCGTGTGCGGCGATGAGCCCTGCGATATCGGCCAGCGCATCGAGCGAGCGCGGCAGTCGCAGCAGCACGACGCGTGCACCGCGGACGAGTTCGGCATCGAGCCGAAGTGACACGGTTGCGCCGGTCAGCCCGAGGTCGGCGGCGTTGAGGGCGAGCGCACGTTCGCCGGTGAGCGCGTCCTGGTGCACCCGGATAGGTGCGCGTTTCGTCTCGCTGCGCTCGCTCAACGACCGGAAGGGGGCGGGTGCGCGTTTCGTCTCACTGCGCTCGCTCAACGATCGGGAGGTCGCTGACGCGAGCGCGAGGGCGCCGTACGCGTCGCCGATGACGACGACCTCGCCCGAGCCGACAGCGTCGCGCGCATCCGCAGACTCGTCGAGGAGCAGCCGGTCGGCGGCGTCGAAGGCCGGCAGATCGGGCGCTTCGATGTCGGGTCGGCGTCGCAGCCGATCGAACGCGAAGCTCACTCGGTCGCGTCCTCGGCGTACCGCAGGTGCGCGTCAGACGCGACGCATTCATCGCCGATACGGATGCCGCGGGCCAAGCGACCCTCACCGCGCAGGCGTTCGAGCTCCACCACGGCCCGGCGGCGCAGCTCCCACGGGTCGATCGTGTTGACGTGCACCTTCGTGCCGCCCTCGAAACCCGCAGGGTTCGAGATGCGCCACTTCAACACCACACGCCACGGCATCGGCCACGCGGCCTCCGGCGGCCGGTAGTGCCACTCCTCGTTGGTCGGCACGAGCGGTCCGGTCGCGGCATGCAGGGCGTGCACGAGGTCGGAGACGGCCCGGATGCCGGCATCCGAATGCTCTTGCGGCAGGTTCGCGTCCGACGTCGAGTAGACCTCGAACGCCGGGTAGCGGTGCCCGACTCCAGCGAAGGCGACCGCCCCGCCGTTGGCTGCGACGAGCAGCCGCTGCTCGACCGCGAGGTCGGCGATGCGGTGCTGGTACAGGTTGTGGTCGGATGCCAGCAGTCGCAGCTCACGGTCGACCTGCGGCCCGTGTTCGTCGATCGCGACGAGCTGCTTGTGCAGGTGGTCGAACGAGGCGCCCGCCGGCCGCAACCAGTTCTGGAAGACCGCGACGTACGCGGCGTGCGGTTGCGCCGCCTGGATCTCGGCGAGCGAACGCACCGTGAACGCGATGTAGGCGGCGTGCTCGTCGGGGGTGAGCTCGCCGGACGAGACGAGCTGGTCGTCATGGGTCGCGCCGTCGACGACGTGCCGTCGAGCGACGATCACGTCATGCGACCCGCCGAGTAAGTCGAGCGCCGCCTCTTCGAGCGACGGGGCGACGCCTGACGCAGCGGCGCGGATCGCGGCGAGCGTCTCGACATGGGCGCGGCCCTGCGGCGTCGACAGGTAGTCCTGCGCCCACTCGAACACGCGCGCGGGCTGCCGGAACCCGTGGTTCTCGCGCCAGTACTCCGCCGAGACGATCTCGAACAGGTTCGCGAACCGGCGGAACTCGGCGACCGTGTCGTGGAGGTTCGCCGCCGGGACGGCCCGCACCTCCTCGAAGTCCGGCCCGACCAGCCGTGCCTTCTCGGGGGTGGTCTCGAGGTACCGGTCGCTGCAGAACGCGCATAGCTGCTCCGCATCGCCCGTGTCGAGCCTGCGCGGCGTCGGACGTGGTGCTGCGAGCGGGCGGTGCGCCCGGCCGGGTACCGTCCAGACGCGGGTGCCCGTCAGCGGCCCGATCTGCTTGACCGTGCCGTCGGGCATCCGCACGATCGCCTGCTTCGCGTCGTCGCTCACCCTTCCACCCTACTCAGGTGAGAATGGTCTCATGCGGGTGGTGGTGCTGACGGGGGCAGGGATCTCGGCCGAGAGCGGCGTGCCCACCTTTCGTGATGCAGATGGGCTGTGGGAGGGCCACGCCGTCGAAGACGTCGCGACGCCCGAAGCGTTCGACCGCGACCCCGACACCGTGCAGCGGTTCTACGACGCGCGGCGCCGCGCCCTGGCATCCGTCGAACCGAACCCCGCCCACCGGGCCCTCGCGCGGCTCGAAGGCGCCCTCGGCGACGACCTGCTGCTGGTGACACAGAACGTCGACGACCTGCACGAGCGGGCGGGATCGCAGCGCCTCGTGCACATGCACGGCGAGCTGCTGCGGGCGCTGTGCGCGTCATGCGGCGCCCAGCCGATGTGGGATGCCGATCTCATCGACGCCCCGCCGTGCCCGGCGTGCGGCGTCACGGCACTGCGACCGGACGTCGTCTGGTTCGGCGAGATGCCGTACGGGCTCGACCGCATCGAACAGGCCGTCATCGGATGCGACGTGTTCGCGGCGATCGGCACGTCGGGCGCGGTCTACCCGGCGGCCGGCTACAGCGCCCTGGCCGCGGCCTTCGGCGCGCACACGGTCGAGCTGAACCTCGTGCCCACCGACGCGCTCACACCGTTCGACGAGGTACGCACCGGGCCCGCGTCGATCACGGTGCCCGCGTGGGCCGATGAGCTCATCGCCGCGGCATCCGCCTCGACAGGCCGCGCCGAGTCAGATGGAATGGAGCGATGAAGACGGTTGCCCGCATCGCCCTCGCCGCCGCCATGCTGTTCGCCGGCATCTCGCACCTCACCTTCGCCCGCCGGGACTTCCAAGCGCAGGTGCCAGAGGTGCTCACGCAGGAGTTCGGGCTCGACGCCGACGACGTTGTCGTCGTCTCGGGCGTCGTTGAAGTGGCCTTCGGTGCCGCCCTGCTCGCCCTGCCACGGGAGCGCAGCCGCATCGGCGCACTGCTCGCGGCATTCTTCGTCGCCGTGTTCCCCGGCAACGTCGACCAGTGGGCACGCCGCCGTTCGGCGTTCGGGCTGGACACCGACCGAAAGCGGTTCGTCCGCCTGTTCTTCCAGCCGGTGCTGATCGTGTGGGCGTGGTGGTCGACGCGACCTGACCGTCAGCGCGGGTAGACGACGCCGATCTGGCGGCGCACCTCGTCGAGGGTGCCCATGATGCGGATGCTCTCGTCGAACGGCAGCAGGTCGCTGTCGTGCCTGCCGTCCGCGATGAGCTGCTCGGCGTACAGCGCCTGATACTGCATGCCCCGGCCCTCGACCTGCGACACGTAGGTCTCGCGCACCGTGCCGTCGGGCGCGGTGACACGGAACGAGGTCGGCGTGTACCAGACCCGGTCGATGTCGATCCGCGCCTCCGTGCCGATGACGTGCGCCGTGTTCGGCCCCGCGGCGCGCGCCGACGACAGGGTCGTCGAGACGGCGCCACCGGCGTGCGTGAAGATCGTGGCGACCTCGGCATCCGCCCCCGTCTCGCCCAGACGCCCCGCGGCGGTGATCGTCTCGGGTGCGCCGAGCACGTCCCACGCGAACGACACCGGGTAGATGCCGAGGTCGAGCAGCGCCCCGCCGCCCAGTTCGAGGGCGTTCAGGCGGTGGGTCGGGTCGTCGGTGATCTTCTGCGTGTGGTCGGCGTGCAGCGCCCGCACCTCGCCGAGCGCGCCGTCTGCGAGGAGTTCGCGGATGCGCAGCATGTGCGGCAGGTAGCGCGTCCACATCGCCTCCATTGCCAGCACGCCCCGGTCGGCCGCGAGGTCGCCGATCGCGCGGGCCTGGTCGGCGTCGAGGGTGACGGGCTTCTCGATGAGCACGTGCTTGCCGTGCTCGATCGCCAGCGCCGCGTTCTCGAGGTGCGCCGGGTGCGGCGTCGCGACGTAGATGATGTCGACGCCGGGATCTTCGGCCAGCTCCTGATACGAGGCGTGCGCGCGCGGGATCTCGAACTGGCGGGCGAACGCGTTCGCCGATGCGGCCGAACGCGAGCCGACGGCGGCGACATAGAGCCCTGCGGTGCGCAGATCGCTCGTGAACGCGTGGGCGATGCCGCCCGTGGCGAGGATTCCCCAACGAAGACCGGTCATGCTTCGAGCCTAGGGGTGCTGCGCGGTGAAAGTACGCTCGTAACGTGTTCCCCGCATCCGTCGACCGCTTCCGCGAGCTGCTGCAGATCCCGACCGTCTCGCACGCCGACGAGACCCTGATCGATCCGGAGCCGTTCGACCGGTTCCACGCGGCGCTCGAACGCCTCTACCCGCGCCTGCACGGGGTGCTGGAGCGCGAGGTGATCGCGGGTCATTCACTGTTGTACCGCTGGGCGGGATCGGCCTCCGGCGAACCCCTCGTGCTCATGGCGCACATCGACGTCGTGCCCGTCGTCGACGACGAGTGGGATCGCCCCGCGTTCGACGCCGAGATCGTCGGCGAGGGCGAGGATGCCGAGATCCACGCGCGCGGCGCGATCGACGACAAGGGGTCGCTCGTCGCGATCCTCGAAGCCGTCGAGCAGCTCGTCATCGACGGCTTCACGCCGGTGCGCGACGTGTACCTCGCGTTCGGGCACAACGAAGAGACTGCCGGCGACGGGGCGCAGGAGATCGTGCGAGTGCTGCAGGGCCGCGGCATCCGTCCCGGGCTGGTACTCGACGAGGGCGGCGCCGTCGTCGACGGGGTGATTCCCGGGGTGACGGTGTCGACCGCGATGGTCGGGGTCGCAGAGCGCGGCGTCATGACGGTGCTGCTCACTGCGCGCGAGGGCGGCGGGCACGCCTCGACCCCGCCCGCCGTGCCCGCGACCGCGCGGCTGGCGCGTGCGATCGACCGGCTGCACCGGCATCCGTTCCCGACACGGCTCGCGCCGCCGGTCCGCGCCATGTTCACCACGATCGCCCCGCACGCCCCGCAGCCGCTGCGCTGGGTGTTCTCCAACCTCGGGCTGCTGGGGCCGGCGCTCGCTGCGGCGTTCCCGCGCCTCGGCCCCGAGATGAACGCGATGGTGCGCACGACCGCCGTCGCCACGCAGCTGTCGGGTGCGCCGGGCGAGAACGTGCTCGCGACGACAGCACGTGCTGCCGTCAACATCCGTCTGCTCACTGGCGATACCGTCGACGGTGCAGCCGCCCGCGTGCGACGCATCATCGCCGACCCCGCCGTGGAGATCGAGGTGCGCCACGGCTCCGACCCGTCGAAGGTGTCGCCGTGGAAGGGCGAGGCGTGGCTGCGGATCGCGCAGGCCGTCGCCGACGGGCTCGGCGAGCAGATCGTGACGACGCCGTACATCCAGCTCGGCGCGAGCGACAGTCGCTGGTTCACCGCGATCAGCGACCACGTCTACCGCTTCACCCCGTTCCACCTCACCCGCGCCGAGCGCGACGCGCTCCATTCGCACAACGAGCGCATCCGGGTGGCCGTGTGGCTGCGGGGGATCGGCTTCTACCGCGAGCTGCTGCGCGGCAGCTGACGGCCCGTAGCCGTCAGGGGACGAGGACGATCTTGCCGACCGTGCCCGCTTCGAGCAGGCGGTGCGCTTCGGCGGCCTGGTCGAGCGGCAGGTGCGGACCGATCTCGACCGAGGCGCGGCCCGCGGCCAGCAGCGCGAGTGTCACGGGGATCGCCTCCGTACGCCAGGCGAGCTGCTGCGCCGTGAGCGGATGAGGGCTGCCACCGCTGAAGGCACGGATGCCGAGGTCGTCGGCGTCGGCGCCCCGCACGATCGTGGCAATGCGATCGCGGTCGGCGACGAGGTCGAGCGAGACCTGCAGGGCCTCGTCAGTGCCGGCGGCGTCGATCGCGACGGTGACCTCTTCTGCGAGGTCCCGCACCCGGTCTGCGAGGCCGTCGCCGTACGCCACGGGTTCGGCGCCGAGCGCCCGCACCCGGTCGGCCCGGGCATCGCTGGTCGTGGCGATCACGCGGGCGCCCCACAGCACCGCGAACTGGATGATGGCCTGCCCGACCGCGCCCGATCCGCCGTGCACGAGCAGGGTGTCGTCGCTGCCGACCGCGAGCGACCGCAGGGCCTGGTAGGCGGTCGCGAACGGGATGCCGATGCCTGCGCCCTCCGCCGCACTCACCTGCGGGGGTCTGGGCGTGACCTTCGCGGCGTCGAGGGTCACCTCGGCCGCGTACGTGCCGCCCGCGAAGGCGATGACTACGGCATCCCCGACTCGCAACCCCTCTACACCGGGTCCGACCGACGTGACGATGCCGGCGGCGTCGGCTCCGACACGGCGCGGTTCGGTGAACGGGCCGCTGGGGCGGATGCCCGCGCGCAGCTTCGCGTCGATCGGATTCACACCAGCCGCCTGCACGCGCACGGTCACCTCGCCGTCGCCGGGCGGGGCGAGCTCGACGTCGCCGGCGGTGAGGACCTCGGGTCCTCCCAGCTCGCGGTGGGTGATGGCGGTGGTCGTGGTGGTGCTCATGGTGACCGCAACCGTACCCTGCGGACGGCTATTCCACTCAGGCGCCGGCGAGGGCTTTGGCGATGCGCTGGGGGGAGACGGGTTCGGCGGTGCCGAGGCGCTGGGCGAACAGGCTCACGCGGTACTCCTCGAGCAGCCAGCGGGTGTGCACGAGGTGTGCGGGGGCGTCGGCGGGCAGCGGGATGGTGCCGCCGGCGTCGGTGAAGGATGCTGCGGCCTTCTCGAACTCGGTCATCCGCTGCCGGTCGCGGCCGGGGTTGTCGGCCAGGCCCGCAACCCGCTCGACCGCGGCCTGCAGATAGCGAGGCAGGTGAGCGAGCCGGGCGGTGCCGGTGCGTGAGACGAACCCGGCAGGCAGGAGGCCGGCGACCTGCTGCTTGACGTCGCCGAGCGCGGCGAGCAGCGTCATCGAGTTCTGCGACTTCACGGCGCGTTCGACGTCGCGCTGCAGCACGAGGATGCGGGCGACGAGCGACACCGTCTGGAACAGTTCCTCGACGACCGCCGAAGACAGCGCGTCGCGTACCCGATCGAACTGCGCCGGCGTGCGGACGTCGGGTTCGGTGCGGGCCATGACGGCGTCGGCGACGGCGACCCTGGCGTCCTCGATGAGGGCCTTCGCGGACGGGTACGGGGATGCCGCGAGTGCCAGCTTTTCGGCCGACGTGAGGTGCTCGAGCACGTACGCGGCGGGGGAGGGGACGGCCAGCAGCAGCAGGCGCCGCACACCCGCGTGGGTGAGACGGGCGGCCCGCTCGGGCGTCGCCTCGATGCGCAGGGCGACCGACTCCTTCTCGTCGACGAGCGCCGGATAGCCGCGCACGACACCGCCGGCGACCTTCGTGTCGACGACGGTGGGGAGGTCGCCGAGATCCCAGGTGGTGAGGCCCGTGCGTTCGGTGACGGAGGGGCCGGTGCCGCCCGTGTGGACGGGGCGTTTCGTCTCGTCGCTGCGCTCCTCGCTCAATGACCGGGGACTGGCGGGTGCGGCGAGCTTCTTCGCGACCGACGCCCGGGCACGACCCGACAGGCGGGCCTGTAGATCGGCGAGGTCGCGCGAGCTGCCGACGGTGCGGCCGCGTTCGTCGACGGCGCGGAACGAGACCGAGAGGTGTCCGGGCACCCGCTCCAGTTCGAAGTCGGCGGCGGTGACGGGCTGGTTCGCGACGCGCTGCACGCGGGCCGCGAGCGCTTCGCGGAGGGATGTCGGGGGCAGACCGTCGTGCGACTCCGGGCCGCTGCCGGCGAGCTGCTCCGAGAACGTCGCCGCCCAGTCCGCGGCAGGGACGACGTTGCGGCGGATCGCCTTCGGCAGCGCCCGCAGCAGACCTGTGATGAGCTCGTCGCGCAGGCCCGGCACCTGCCAGTCGAACCCGTCGGGTCGCAGCTGTGCGAGCAGGGCAAGGGGCACGACGACGCTCACGCCGTCGTCGGGCGCGCCCGGCTCGAACCGGTACGTCAGCGACAGCACCTGATCGCCCTGCCGCCACCGCGTCGGGAACTCGCGTTCATCCGCCCGCTCGGACTCACCGACGAGGTCGGCCTCGGTCATGTCGAGCAGCTTCGGCGTGCGAGTCGACGCCTCCCGCCACCACGTCTCGAACGAGCGCACGTCGAACACGTCGCGCGGCACCCGGGTGGCATAGAACGCGTACACGGTCTCGTCGCCGGCGAGCAGGTCGCGGCGGCGCTCCCGCTCCTCGACCTTCTCGAGTCGGCGGCGCAGCTCGAGGTTGCGCCGCTCGAACGCGGTCAGCCGCTTGTCGAGGTGCGCGACGTTCCACTCGCCCTCCACGAGCGCGTGCCGCAGGAACAGCTCGCGGGCGAGCTCCCGGTCGATGCGGGCCAGCTGCACGCGGCGTCGCGGGATGATCTCGACCCCGAACAGTGTCACCTTCTCGGCGGCGACGGCCGCCCCGGCATCCTTCGACCAGTGCGGGTCGCTGAGCGACCGGTTCGCGAGGTCACCGGCGAGCTCCTCAGCCCACGCCGGGTCGATCTGCGCGACCGTGCGCGCGAACAGGCGGGAGGTCTCGACGAGCTCGGCTGCCATGACGGCATCCGGTGTCGCCTTCTTCAGGCCCGAACCGGGGAAGACGGCGAACGAGGTGCCGCGGGCGCCGCGGAACTCGGGCAGCGGCTTGCGCTTGCCCTTCGTGTCGGTGCGGAGGCTCCGGGTGTCGAGGATGCCGATGTGGGACAGCAGCCCCGACAGGATCGCGCGGTGCACGGCATCCGGGTCGGCCGCGCCGCCACCGGCGGGCTGGGGGTCCTTCGTCTTCAGCAGTGCGCGCAGCTGCCGGTGCACGTCGAACCACTCCCGTACCCGGACATAGTTCAGGTGCTCCGAGCGGCAGAGCTTGCGGAACGCGCTGGAGCCGAGCGCTCGCTGCTGTTCCTGCAGGTGGTTCCACAGGTTCAGGAGCGTCAGGAAGTCGCTCGTCGGATCCGTGAAGCGGGCGTGGTACCGGTCGGCCTGCTCGCGCTGCTCGACAGGGCGCTCCCGCACATCCTGGATCGACATGCCCGCCACGATCGGCATGACCTCGCGCAGCACGCCGCGGCGCTGCGCCTCCAGCAGCATCCGCGCGAAGCGCGGGTCGATCGGCAGGCGGGCGATCTCACGCCCGAGTTTGGTGAGCGTCGCCTCGCCGCGGCCGCGCGAGACGGCACGCAGTTCGACGAGCAGGTCGAACGCCGCCTTCACGCCGCGCGAATCGGGCGGGGTGAGGAACGGGAAGGCGGTGATGTCGCCGAACCCGAGCGCGAGCATCTGCAGGATGACCGATGCGAGCGAGGTGCGCAGGATCTCGGGCTGGGTGAACTCGGGCCGCGAAGCGAAGTCGTCTTCGGCGTACAGGCGGATCGCGATGCCCGCCGACGTGCGTCCCGCCCGGCCCGAGCGCTGCTGCGCCGAGGCCTGCGAGATCGCCTCGATCGGCAGCTGCTGCACCTTCGAGCGGGCGCTGTAGCGCGAGATGCGCGCGGTGCCGGCATCCACGACATAGCGGATGCCGGGGACGGTCAGGCTCGTCTCGGCGACGTTCGTGGCGAGGATGATCCGGCGCCGCACGCCACTGAGCTTCGACGGCTCGAACACGCGGTGCTGTTCGGCGGCCGAGAGGCGCCCGTACAGCGGCAGCACTTCGGTCGGTCGGGCATCCTTCGCGTACATGCCGCGAACGGCATCCGCCGCATCCCGGATCTCGGCCTCACCGGGCAGGAACACGAGCACATCGCCGTCGGCCTCGCGGTCGAGTTCGCGCAGAGCAGCGAGCAGGCCGTCGACCTCGTCTTCGGTCTGCTCCTCGCCTTCCTGGCTCTCAGTGACGAGCGGGCGATACCGGATCTCGACCGGGTACGTGCGCCCCGACACCTCGATCACCGGCGCCGGGGTCTCATCGGCGGCGGCGAAGTGCTTCGCGAAGCTCTCTGGGTCGATCGTCGCCGAGGTGATGATGACCTTCAGGTCGGGGCGCTCTGGCAGGATGCGGGCCAGGTACCCGAGCAGGAAGTCGATGTTCAGCGACCGCTCGTGCGCCTCGTCGACGATGATCGTGTCGTAGCGCCGCAGCAGCCGGTCGCGGTGGATCTCGTTGAGCAGGATGCCGTCGGTCACCAGCGCCACCTGTGTCTCGGCGGAGACCTGGTCGGTGAAGCGCACCTTGTAGCCGACCGTCGAGCCCAGCGGCACCTGCAGTTCCTGCGCGATGCGCTCGGCGATCGTGCGCGCGGCGATCCGGCGGGGCTGGGTGTGCGCGATCGACGTGCGCCCGAGTTCGAGGCAGATCTTCGGCAGCTGCGTCGTCTTGCCCGACCCGGTGGCCCCGGCGACGATCACGACCTGGTGGTCTGCGATGGCGCGCGCGATCTCATCCCGCGCTGCACTGACGGGCAGCTCCGGGGGATAAGCGATCACGGGCGTAGGCATAGCGTTCCATCGTATCGAGCCGGCGCCGCGGCCCGGGCCCTCACCTGCGCGCCTACGCTGGAAGGATGAGCATCCCCACTGTTGAACTCAACGACGGCGTCCGCATTCCGCAGCTCGGCTTCGGCGTCTTCAAGGTCGACCCGGCTGATACCGAGCGCATCGTCACCGACGCCCTCGAGGCCGGCTACCGCCACATCGACACGGCCGCCATCTACGGCAACGAAGAGGGGGTGGGCCGCGCGCTCGCCGCCAGCGGCATCCCGAGGGACGAGCTGTTCATCACCACCAAACTGTGGAACGACCGGCAGGCCGGCGACGAGCCGTTGGCCGCGATCGACGAGAGCCTAGCCAAGCTCGGCCTCGAGCAGGTCGACCTGTACCTCGTGCACTGGCCGGCACCCAAAGGCGGCAACTACGTCAACGCGTGGGAGAAGATGGTCGCCATCCGCGACGCCGGCAAGACCCGGTCGATCGGGGTCAGCAACCACCTGCCCGAGCACCTGCGCGACATCATCGCGGCGACCGGTGTGACCCCCTCCGTCGACCAGATCGAGCTGCACCCGGCGTACCAGCAGCGCGATGTCACCGACTTCGCGGCAGAACTCGGCATCCGCATCGAGGCGTGGGGACCGCTCGGGCAGGGCAAGTACCCGCTGTTCGACGAGACCCCCGTCGCGGCTGCG
Source organism: Microbacterium sp. bgisy189 (assembly GCF_965345345.1). Lineage (GTDB taxonomy): Bacteria > Actinomycetota > Actinomycetes > Actinomycetales > Microbacteriaceae > Microbacterium. The sequence goes on from NZ_CBDRMZ010000001.1 coordinate 450,266, forward strand.
GCAGCCGCGCACGGCAAGACCCCGGCACAGGTCGTGCTGCGCTGGCACATCCAGGAGGGCAACATCGTCTTCCCCAAGTCGAACAGCCCGGCGCGCATCCGCGAGAACCTCGACCTGTTCGACTTCGAACTGACCGCCGACGAGCAGGCGGCCATCACCGCGCTCGAGCGCGGCGGCCGCGTCTCGGCGCACCCCTCCGAGGTCAACTGACGCAGCCGGCTGCCCGGCGACTACACCCAGCCGGGCAGCCAGTTGTGGAGGCGGTAGAACTCGTACGGAATCTGTATCGCCGACCACAGCGGGTACCAGAACACCGCGAGCACGACCGCGACACCCAGGAACACCAGCACGACCCGCTGCCCCGACTGGCGTCGCTCGCGGCTCTGCGTCGGTGCGCCGGCGATCTCACGCAGCGCGAAGACGAGCCCCAGCAGCAGGAACGGGTACATGACGACCGTGTAGAACTGGAACACTGTGCGCTCGGGGAACGCCAGCCACGGCAGCCAGGTCGCCGCCACGGCGACGAGCACGAGCGCGTGACGCCAGTCACGGTGCAACGCGAACCGGTAGACGAGCCAGATGAGCGCGACGATCGATGCCCACCACACGATCGGATTCGGCATCGAGTAGAGGATGTCCAGGCATCCACTCGCGGACGCACACCCGTTCTGCCCGTCCGCCGTGCTGGCGGCATACATCGAGGTTGGCCGCACGAGCAGTGGCCACTGCCACGCAGGGCTCATGTAACTGTGCGCCGTCGACATCTGCGCCATCGAGTTGTAGATCGTCTCGTGGTACCGCCACAGGCTCTGCAGCGACAGCGGCAGCCAGCCGAACACCCCCGACGCAGTATCGGCTTCGACGGCGTGCCGCTGGTACCCGCCGTCGGTCGCGAACCACCCGGCCCACGACGCGAGGTAGACGGCGAGGGCGACGGGCACCAGGAGGATGAAGGCGACGACGCCCTGCCGCACGGCATCCAACGCCCACCACGGCAAACCGAGACGACGACGCTCCAGTGCGTCGGTGATGACGAGCCACAGGCCGATCGCGGCGAGCACCCACACGCCCGACCATTTGACGGCGCACGCGGCGCCCGCGGCCACCCCGGCGGCGACGACCCATGGGCGTGCCCACAGCACGGGACCCCGATCCGGCGACAGCGCGGCGCGCGCAGCCGTCGCGTCGGCGCGTTCCCGGAGCCGTGGGAAGTACGACTGCCGATCGCGCACGGCGAACCACACCGCCAGCAGCGTGAACAGTGTCAAGAAGATGTCGAGCAGTGACACCCGGCTCATCACGATGCCGAGCCCGTCGATCGCGAGCAGTCCCGCCGCGACACCCGCGAACACGAACGATCCGGTGAGCGTGCGCGCCAGCAGGTACAGCACCAGCACGCACGCGGTGCCGGCCAGGGCCGCCGAGATCCGCCAGCCGAACGACGACTCCGGTCCGAACAGCCACATGCCCAGCCCGATGAGGTACTTGCCGAGCGGGGGATGGACGACGAAACTGCCCTCGCCGGTGAAGATGTCGGTCTCGCCGGCGGCGAAGCGTTCGTCGGCGCCGTCGGGCCACGTCGACGCGAAGCCCAGCATCCACTGGCTCCAGGCGTCCTTCACGTAGTACGTCTCGTCGAAGACGAGGGTGTGCGGGTGCCCCAGATTCCACAGTCGCAGCACGGCCGCCAGCATCGTCACGAGCACCGGCGTGAGCCACTCCCACCGCCCCAGCAGGGTCGCGTCGTCGAGCACGCGGCGTCGCCACGCGTCGTACCGGGAGCGGCGCGGCGCCGGCAGCAGCGGCGGGGCGGAGGCGGTCACGACCCCAGCCTATGCTGGGGCGGTGATCATCCTCGCGGCGACCCCGATCGGCAATCTGGCGGACGCGTCGGCACGACTGCGCACGGCGCTCGCCGAGGCGACCGTGATCGCCGCCGAAGACACCCGCACAACGCAGCGACTGCTGCAGGCGCTCGGCATCGACAACCGACCCCGGCTGATCGCGCTGCACGACCACAACGAGAAGGCCCGCTCGGGAGAGCTCGTCGAACTCGCGCGCGAGCAGGATCTGCTCGTGCTGTCGGATGCCGGCATGCCCACCGTCAGCGACCCCGGCTACGGGCTGGTGGCGGCTGCCGCTGCGGCAGGGGTCGAGGTGACCGCGCTGCCCGGACCGAGCGCCGTCGTGACCGCGCTCGCGGTCGCCGGGCTGCCCACCGATCGGTTCACGTTCGAGGGGTTCCCGCCGCGCAAGCCGGGGGAGCGGCGCAAGACGTTCGCCGCGTTGCAGCACGAGCAGCGCACGATGGTCTTCTTCGAGGGTCCATCACGCCTGGCCGACACGCTCGAGGCGATGGCAGCGGCCTTCGGCGAGGACCGTCCGGCCGCGGTGTGTCGCGAACTCACGAAGCTGCATGAGGAGGTCCGTCGCGGACCGCTCGGCGAATTGGCCGGCTGGGCGCAGGGCGGCGTGCGCGGGGAGATCGTCGTCGTGGTGGGCGGTGCGGGGGTACGAGATGTCGCGCCCGAGGACGCGGTCGCGCAGGTGCTGGCACTGGTCGCCGACGGCATCCGGTTGAAGGATGCCGCCGGCGAAGTGGCGTCGCAGACGGGGATGTCCTCGCGAGAGCTGTATCAGGCGGCGCTCGCCGCCCGAAAGGCGTGACGCGAGCCCTCACGTTTGTGACGAGCCCTCACGATCTGTGCGCGCAGATCGTGAGGGCTCGTCGAGAGTGTGAGGGCTCGTCGCCCGGGGTCAGCCCTTGACCGATCCGGCGGTCAAGCCGCCGATGATGTAGCGCTGCAGCGTCAGGAACAGCACGAGCACGGGGATCGACGCGAGCAGGGCACCGGCCGCGAACAGTCCCCAGTTGCTGGCGAGCTGATTCGAGACCCACTGGTACATGCCGACCGCGAGGGTCCAGTTGTCTTCGGAGACCAGGATGATCTTCGAGATGATGTAGTCGCCGAATGCGGCGATGAACGCGAGCAGTGCCACGACCGCGAGGATCGGGGTCACGAGCGGCATGATGAGGCGCCAGAAGATCTGCGCGTGGGTCGCGCCGTCGATCTTGGCCGACTCGTCGATCTCCATGGGGATCGTGTTGAAGAACCCGTACATCAGGAACGTGTTCACACCCAGCGCGCCACCGAGGTACACGCAGATGAGGGCGATCTTCGAGTTGAGTCCGAGGAACGGGAACACCTCGCCGAGCGCAAGCAGCATGAGGAAGATCGCGACGAACGCGAGCGCCTGCGGGAACATCTGGATGATGAGCAGCGCCGTGAGGCTCGCACGGCGTCCCTTGAAGCGGAAGCGTGAGAACGCGTAGGCGGCGGCGGCGCCCATGATGACGGCGCCGAATGCCGAGGCGCCGCCGACGAGCAGCGTGTTGCCGTACCAGGTCCAGTACGCAGTGCCGCCGAGTGCACTGAAGTTCGAGAGGTCGAAGGTCGCGAACAGTGTGTTGCTCGCCGCGAGGCTGCCGCCGGGGTTGAACGCCGCCGAGACGACGTAGACGAGCGGGAACATGGCGTAGAAGAGGATGACCGCGGCCACCAAATACTTCCAGCCCACCTCCGACAGCCAGCGCTTGCGGCGGGCACCGGTGCGATTGGGGGCAGGTCTCGTGCGTGCGGGCGCAGCCTGCGTCGTTGTCGACATCACTGGTACTCCTCCAGCTTCTTGGTCTGTCGGAAGGCGATCGCCGAGATCACGCCGACGACGATGAACACGAGGATCGACAGTGCGCTCGCGAGACCGTAGTCGGCCGCGCCGCCCGAGACGCCCGAGATGTCCCAGATCGCCGAGATGAGGATGTCGGTCGATCCGAGCGCGTACGGTGCGCCGGGGATTGCCGGGCCACCGGCGTTGAACATGTAGATGATCGTGAAGTTGTTGAAGCTGAACGCGAACGACGAGATCAGCAGGGGAGCGGTCGCCACCAGCACGAGCGGCAGGATGATCGAACGCAGCTGGCGGAATCGACCGGCGCCGTCGATGGATGCCGCTTCGAGCGCGTCGGCAGGAAGCGCCTGCAGCGCGCCGGTGCACACGAGGAAGTAGTACGGGTACGTCAGCCACACGTTGACGAACAGCACGGCACCGCGGGCGAGCCACGGGTCGCCGAGCCAGTCGATGTTGGTGCCGCCGAAGAAGAACTCGTTGATGACGCCGAACTCGGCGTTGAACATGCCACGGAACAGCAGCGCCGACATGAATGCGGGGAACGCGTACGGGAGGATGAACAGCGTCCGCAGGATCTTGCGCCCCTTGACGCGCTCGTCGTTGAAGATGAGTGCGAACACGAGGCCCAAGGCGAACGGGATGACGACCGACAGCACCGCCCACACGAACGTCCAGAGCGTCACCATGGCGAGCGGCTCGACCATGTCACGGTCGGTGAACAGGCGCAGGAAGTTGTCGAAGCCGACGTTGACGACCCACCCGGTGCTCAGTTCCGTGCCGTCATCGGCGGCGAAGGTGCCGCGGTCGGTCGCGTGATAGACCTTGCCGGTCGCCGTATCGGTGATGGTCTGGGCCTGCTCGTCCCATTCCAGGGTGGACAGGTAGACGGCACCGCTCGCGCCGTCGCGGGTGCGGATCGACCCGTCGTTGGGGTCGTCCGAGACGGGGACGCGCAGGGCGAGGACGAGCGCCTGGGTGTCCTGCTGGACGAGTTCGCCACGGGGCACGATGTTCCAGCCGGGCACCTCGGTGGGGGCGCCGCTGGCGGGCGCATCGCCGACGGATTCGAGGGGGCTGTCGGCAGAGCCGACCTTCACTTCGCCGTCTTCGACGACCGCGAAGCCGTAAACCCCGTTCTGCTCGACGACGGCCAGCGGCAGGGTCGCGCCGCCTTCGACACGGCGCTCACCCTGGCTGAGTGCGGCGCTGACGGCCTGCTCCTGCGAACCGACGTGCCCGGCGCCGTAGTTGGTGAAGGCGATGTATGCGGTGTAGCCGAAGATGAAGACCTGGAAGATCAGCAGGAACGCGAGTCCCGGCAGCAGGTACTTCAGCGGCAGCGACCGCTTGGTGAAGTAGATGATGTCGGCGGCGACCAGCAGGACGATCGCAGCACCGGCGATGATCCAGGACTCTGCCTGGATCGCGGCGAAGATGCCCATGAGGCCGAAGGCGTTGATCACGCCCATGATGGCGAGCTTCACGAGGAAGCCCCATCCGAGTCCGCTCCAGCGCCGTCCGTGCGGCTCGGCCCCGGCCGAGCGCGGCGGCGTCTGGTCCGGGGGAGTCGCGCTTTCCGCGACGGTGCCCTGCGTGACCGACATGTGCATCTCCTTCAGGAAAGGGGTGGGGTCCCGGGTCGGGAGGCGAACCTCCCGACCCGGGAAGGGGATCAGCCGATCGTGGCCTCGAGGTCTGTGACCATCTTCGACCAGGTGCCGGCTGCGTCGGCGCCCTTGATGATCTGCACCTGGGCGGCGTTCCAGACGTCCCAGACGTTGCCCATCTCGGGGATCGACGGCATCGGCACGCCGTTCTGCGACGAGGCGAGGAAGCCGGCGATGACCGGGTCGGACGAGACCTCTTCAGCCAGCGAGCTCCACGCCGGGATGCGCGGGTCGGCCTCGTAGAGGGCCTTCTGCGCGTCGTCGGTCGCGAGGTAGCTCACCAGGAAGTCCTGGGCGACCAGCGCGTTCTGGCTCTGGCTGCTCAGGTAGAAGCCCTGCACGCCCACGAACGGCGAAGCGGTTTCGCCGCCGGCCGAGGGGATCGGGTTCACCGTGATGTTGACGCCCTGCGCGGTGAGGGTCTCGACGGCCCACGGACCCTGGACGGTGTACGCGGCCTGGCCGGACGCGAACAGCTCGTTGTTGGTGTCGTAGTCGATCGTCGTGGAGATGTTGCCGGTGCCGGTCTCGCCCTCGGCCTTGAGCCACTCGGCGAACGCGGTGCCGGCGTCGCCGCCCATGCCGATCTCGGTCGTGTACGAACCGGAGTCGTCCTGCACGAAGACGGGAGCGCCGAAGGAGGTCTGGAAGCCGTACATCGTGTACGCGTCGCCGGTCTGGCCACCCGTGTTGATGACGAACGGACGCTCCGCGCCGCCGGCCTCAGCCGCCGCGATCATGTCGTCGAAGGTCGCGGGAGCGTCTTCGCCGACGAGGTCGGTGTTCTGGATGAGGGCGATCGTCTCGAGCGAGTAGGGCAGTGCGTAGAGCTGGCCCTCGTAGGTCATCGCGTCGAGCGCGACCTGCTCGAACGAGCCCGCCGTGTCACCGAGGTCGAGCGTGTTGACGACACCGGCCTGGACGAGCGCGCCCAGCCAGTCGTGTGCACCGATCGTGATGTCGGGGCCTTCGCCGGTGGGGACCTGGTTGATGAAGTCGTTGCGGATGTCCTCGAAGTTCTTCTGGACGAGCTCGACGGTTGCGCCGGTCTCCTCCTCGAACACCGCGGCGGCTGCTTCGATCGCCGGCTGACGGTTTTCGTCGGTCCAGACCGTCAGCGTCACGCCGCTGTAGTCGGCGGCAGGTGCCTCGGACTCGGTCTCGGTGGGGGTGGTGGTGCCGCCGCCGCAGCCGGCGAGCAGGAGCGTGGTGGCCGCCAGAGCGGCGACGCCGATGCCCATCTTGCGCATGGATTTTCCTTCCGGAGGTGGTCGATCCTGCGGGCCTCGGGTGAGATCGCGCCGTCACGACCGGTGGTGGATGCCGCGGCCGAACGGTCGCGGCGGGTCTCTCTCAGTGCTGCTTCGCGGGGGTTCCCGCAGAGAAGCGGTCGATCATCGACCACCTCCCGATGCTGTGTGCGGTTCGCGGACGACGGCGACGTCGCCCGGCTGGAGCACCAGCATGCCCCGGATGTCGTCCTGTGTCAGCAGGTTGACGCCCGAAGTCGGTAACGAAACGGCATCCGTTCCGTGGTTGATGGCGACGAGGTAGTCGGCATCGACGCCGCGACGACGGATGGCCTCCACCCCCGTCGGAAGCTCCGCGGGCGCGATGCCCGCGTCGGCGTACACCTCGGTCATGATGGCCGCGAGGCCGTCTGCGTCGGGGCGCGTGCTGATGTACCAGCCGATGCCCGCGCCGTGGCGGTGACGGGTGATCGCGGCGCCGCCTGTGCCCGGGCCGTCGGTGTAGACACCGCGGGTCTCGGCGCCGACGAGGGTGAGATCTTCCTGCCACACGTCGACCGTGAGCGTGCTGCCGCCGAAGTCCACACCGCCGGTGTCGCCTTCGCGCAGCGGCAGGTGCTCCTCGACAGTGACGCCGAGCGCGGGGGCGAGGGGAGCGAGAAAACCACCCGAGTGCACGGCGTCGTTCTCGTCGACGACGGCCGAGAAGAACGAGACGACGAGGGTGCCGCCCTGCTCGACGTAGCGGTTGAGGTTGTCGGCATCAGCGCCGCTGAGCAGGTACTGCGCGGGTGCGATCACGAGCTTGTAGCCGCTCAGGTCATGACCGGGGAGGGCGAAGTCGACGGTGATGTTGTCGCGCCACAGTCGCTCGTAGAACGCGCGGATGCGTTCGGCGTGGCCGACGTCGACCGACGGGCGCCATTCGAGGTCCTGCGCCCAGAACGACTCGAAGTCCCACAGCACCGCGACATCGGCGTGCACGCGCGAGCCGAGCACCTCGTCGAGGGTGCCGAGCTTGGCTCCCAGGTCGACGACCTCGCGGAACACCCGGGAGGTCTCGCCGGCGTGCGGCAACATCGCGGAGTGGAACTTCTCGGCGCCCGAGCGTCCCGCCCGCCACTGGAAGAAGAGGATGCCGTCCGCGCCGCGTCCCACGTGCGACAGCGAGTTGCGTGCCATCTCACCGCGGCGCTTTGCGACGTTGCGGGGCTGCCAGTTCACAGCCGAGGTGGAGTGCTCCATGAGGATCCACGGCGCGCCGCCGCCGACCGAACGCGTGAGGTCGGCGGCGATCGCCAGGCCGATCTCCCCCTCTTCGTCGGCGGCCCACAGGTAGTGGTCGTCGGAGACGATGTCGACTTCGCGTGCCCACGCCCACAGGTCGCAGCCGTTGTGCTGGTTGGCCATGAAGTTGGTCGTGATCGGCCGGTCGCTGTGCGCGCGGATCGCGTCGCGCTCGGCGACGAAGCAAGCGCGCAGCTGGGAGTCGGTGAAGCGGGCGAAGTCGAGGCGCTGGGCCGGGTTGATGACGCTCGGCGCGGTCGCCGGGGCGCCCACGTGCGCCCATTCGCCGTAGTGCTGGCCCCAGAACGCGGTGCCCCACGCGGCATTGAGGGCGTCGAGTGTGCCGTACCGCTCCTGCAGCCACAGCCGCCATTCGCGCACCGAATGGTCGGAGAAGTCCTCGCCGACCGGCACACCGTACTCGTTGTGCACGTGCCACAGCACGACGGCGGGGTGCGAGCCGTAGCGCTGCGCCAGTTCGGTCGCGATGCGCACGGCGGCGTCACGGTAGGCGGGCGCGGAGTGCGAGGCCATGCCGCGCGAGCCGAAGCCCAGCGGCACGCCGTCGGCGGTCACGGCGCGCGCATCGGGGTGGTTCGCGAAGAACCATGCCGGGGGAGAGGCAGTGGGGGTGCCGAGGTCGACGGCGATGCCGTTCTCGTGCAGCAGTTCGATGATCTCGTCGAGCCACGAGAAGTCGAACTCGCCCTCGCGCACCTCGATGAGGGCCCACGAGAAGATCCCGATGCTCACGAGGTTGACGCCGGCCTCCCGCATGAGGCGCACGTCGTCGCGCCAGACCTCGCGAGGCCATTGCTCGGGGTTGTAGTCACCACCGAAAGCCATCGATCGCAGGTCGGGCCAGACGGCTGAACTCATGTCGGTTGACGCTTCCTCGGGTCGGTGGTGTCGTCCGCGCCCGGAATCGGACTGTTACCGGTTCCAGGGTGCTGTCCACGATACGTCCGGCCGGCGTTCGTGTCATCCTTCGTTATCGAACTGTGACCGGTCACAGCTTCGTGCTGTGCGCGGCGTCGACGGCGCGATAGAGTCGCCGACGTGAATGGGAGCAGCGACGCGCTTCGCAAACCGACGATCCGCGATGTGGCGGCGGTCGCGGGTGTTTCGCACGGCACGGTCTCGCGCGTCATCAACGGCGGGCACTGGGTGTCGGCAGAGGCGCGCGCCGCGGTCGAAGCGGCGATCCGCGAGACCGGATACACCGCCAACCACGCAGCGCGCTCGCTCGCCACGGGTCGCTCCGGATCGATCGCCTTCCTGCTGACCGAGCCCCAGCATCTGCTCTTCGCCGACCCGACGTTCGCCCTGCTGCTGCGCGGTGCGACCGAAGCGCTCGCCCGCAAGGGGATGACCCTCGTCCTGCTCATCGCCGACTCCGCCGACGAGCGGGCGAACGTCGAGCGATACGTGCGCGCCGGACACGTCGATGGCGTGCTGCTCATCTCGTCGCACGAATCGAACCCGCTGCTGGCGTCCCTCATCTCGGCCGGCGTCCCGACCGTGTGCAGCGGTGTGCCGCTGGGTGACCGCGCGCACGTGCCGACGGTCTCGGTCGACGAAGCGGCCTCCGCTCGGGAGATGACCCGGTACCTCATCGACCGCGGGCACGAACACATCGCCGTCATCACCGGCCCCGACGACACCCCCGGCGGCCGCTACCGACTGCTCGGGTTCCGAGAGGTCATGGGGGACCGCTTCGATCCCGATCTCGTCGAACAGGACGTCTACTCGAGCGAAGCGGGGGCCGCGGCCATGACGCGGCTGCTCGAGCGGCAGCCCGACATCGACGCCGTGTTCGCGGCATCCGACGTGATGGCGGTCGGCGCGATCGCTGCCATCCGCCGTTCGGGGCGTCGCGTGCCCGAAGACGTCGCAGTCGCCGGATTCGACGACTCGGGGCTCGCCGAGACCCACGACCCCCCGCTGACGACGATGCGGCAGCCGTGGGCCGACATCAGCGCGACCATGGTCGAGATGGTGCTCGACGTCATCGGCGGCACGACACGCACCTCGGTCGTGCTGCCCACGACGCTCGTGGCCCGCGACAGCGCCTGAAGCCGGCATCCAGACCCGTCACACGCTCTCGGCACCCGTCGCCGAGAACTAGAATCCTCAGGTGAGCACCGCCAGCAGCTTCTACATCACGACGCCGATCTACTACCCGAGCGACGTGCCCCACATCGGGCACGGCTACACGACCGTGGCCGTCGACGCGCTCGCGCGCTGGCACCGCCAGGCCGGCGACGACACCTGGATGCTGACCGGCACCGACGAGCACGGCCAGAAGATGATGCGCGCCGCCGCGGCGAACGGCGCGACGCCGCAGGAGTGGGTCGACAAGCTGGTCACCGAGTCGTGGTTCCCCGTGCTCGAGACCCTCGACGTCGCCAACGACGACTTCATCCGCACGACGCAGCCCCGCCACGAGGAGCGCGTGAAGGAGTTCGTGCAGGCCATCTACGACCGCGGCTACATCTACGCGGGCGAGTTCGAGGCGCTGTACTGCGTCGGGTGCGAAGAGTTCAAGACCGAGGCCGAGGTGCTGCCTGGCACCGGTGAGTTCGAGGGCCTCAAGGTCTGCGCCATCCACTCCAAGCCGCTCGAACTGCTGCAGGAGAAGAACTACTTCTTCAAGTTGAGCGAGTTCCAGGACCGGTTGCTGGAGCTCTACCGCTCGGTGCCCGACTTCGTCCGCCCCGACTCCGCGCGCAACGAAGTGATCTCCTTCGTCAAGAACGGCCTGAAGGACCTGTCGATCTCCCGATCGACGTTCGATTGGGGCATCACCGTGCCGTGGGACGAGTCGCACGTCATCTACGTGTGGGTCGACGCCCTGCTCAACTACGCGACGGCCGTCGGCTTCGGCACCGACGAGGAGCAGTTCGCACGCCGCTGGCCCGCATACCATGTGGTCGGCAAGGACATTCTGCGCTTCCACGCGGTGATCTGGCCCGCAATGCTCATGGCTGCGGGCGTCGAGGTGCCCCGTGGCGTCTTCGCGCACGGCTGGCTGCTCGTCGGCGGCGAGAAGATGTCGAAGTCGAAGCTGACCGGCATCGCGCCGACCGAGATCACCGACGTGTTCGGGTCGGACGCCTACCGGTTCTATTTCCTTTCGGCGATCGCGTTCGGGCAGGACGGATCGTTCTCGTGGGAAGACCTCTCGGCGCGCTACCAGGCCGAACTCGCCAACGGCTTCGGCAATCTCGCCTCCCGTACGACCGCGATGATCAGCCGCTACTTCGACGGCGTCGTCCCCGAGCAGGGCGAGCCGACTGAGGCTGACATCCACATCCAGCGCGTCGTGGCGCGGGCGGCAGGCGATGCGGATGCCGCCATGGAGCGGTTCCGGCCCGACGAGGCCATCGATGCGATCTGGACGATCGTCGACGCCCTCAACGGCTACATCACCGAGAACGAGCCGTGGGCGCTCGCGAAGGACGACGCGCAGCGTGCACGTCTGGGCACCGTGCTCTACACGGCGGCCGAGGGCTTGCGTGCGCTCGCTGTCCTGCTGTCGCCGTTCATGCCGCAGGCGACCGCGAAGCTGTGGGATGCGCTCGGCATCGACGGCGCGCTGGATGCGCAGCCGATCCGTGACGCCGGCATGTGGGGCCAGCTGCCCGCGGGCACGACCGTCGGTGCCCTCGCGCCGCTGTTCCCGCGCGTCGAGCAGCCCGCCTGAGATGACCGAGGCAGATCCGAGCCAGTACGTGCGTCAGCGGGAGAAGGGCGCGCGCGACGTGACCTATCCGGTCGCTCCCGAACCGCTGTCGGTCGCCGTCTACGACAACCACGCCCATCTCGAGATCGAGGACGGTGAGCAGCCGCTCTCGCTCGACGAGCAGCTGGCCAGGGCCGCCGAGGTGGGTGTCGCCGGGGTCGTGCAGGCCGGCGGCGACATCGATTCGAGTCGGTGGTCGGCGTGGGCGGCGCAGCAGCATCCACGGGTGCTCGCCGCCGTCGCGATCCACCCGAATGAGGCGCCCGCTTACCAGGCGGCCGGCCGTCTCGATGAGGCGATCGGGGTCATCGACGAGCTCGCCGGACAGCCTCGTGTTCGTGCCATCGGCGAGACCGGGCTCGACTTCTTCCGCACCGACGAGGCCGGCCTGCCCGCACAGTTCGAGAGCTTCGAGGCGCACATCGACCTCGCCAAGCGCCACGGCATCGCGATGCAGATCCACGACCGCGATGCGCATGACGCCGTGCTCGAGACGCTGTTGCGGGTGGGTGCGCCAGAGCGCACCGTCTTCCACTGCTTCTCGGGCGATGCCGAGATGGCGCGTATCGCGGGTGAGCGCGGGTATTGGCTCAGCTTCGCGGGAAACGTCACGTTCAAGAACGCCCAGAACCTGCGCGACGCCCTGGCCGTCACACCGATCGAGCGCATCCTCGTCGAGACCGACGCGCCGTTCCTCACGCCCACGCCGCACCGCGGTCGCCCCAACGCGCCGTACCTGGTGCCGGTGACGGTGCGGTTCATGGCCGCCGAGCTGGGAGCGGACCTCGACGAGTTCTGCGCGCAGATCGCGTCGAACACCCTCGCCGTCTACGGCGCGTTCGAAGACTGATCGTTCAACCGCACGGCCGTCAGCCACGCCATTGCCGCCGATGCGGACAGTCCGTCATCCCACTCGGTGCGCTCGCGCGCGAGCGCTTCGGCGCGCGCGAGCTCGTCTTCGCCGATGATCGCCGAGTACAGCATCACGTAGTCTCCCAGCGCGCCGCTGAATCCGGACTCGCCGCCGGCTTCTGCCACGAGCTCTGCGACCCGTTCCGCGTCGGTGGGGAGGTACTCGAGCGACACGGCCGACAGTGGCAGCAACTGGATGCCGAGAATTGCCGACGGTTCTGGACTGAACCACGTCGCGTAGTCGCGCTTGCCGCCCCAACTGAGGGAGAGCATCGTGTGCTCGAATCCGTCCGGCAGTCCGCTGAGGTCGGGATCGAGCCACAGCCGCGCGGCTGCGTCCGCCTCGGCAGACAGCAGCCACGTCGCACGTGAGGCGAGCTCGTCGTTCTCGCGCGCCTGCGCCCACAGCGCGAGGCCGTTCCACGCGCCGACCCCTTCAGAACTGGACTCCTGGTTGTTGCCGTCGGCGAACACGCTGAGACCGCCGGCCCAGGAGTGACCGCGATAGGGGTCGAACACTCGGAGCGCGGGCATCTCCTCCGATCCCGCCGCCACATCGGCGGCCAACACGTCGAGCACCGCTGCCATCTCTTCCACCAGTTCTGGGCGTTCGGCGGCGAGTGCTGCGCCGGCCGTGAGGAAGTAGCCGTAGTGGAAGTGATGGTCGTTGCCCTCCTCCGAACCGAACGACGGCATCTTCCCGACCACGAGGTCGAGCCGGTCGTCGAACACGAAGCACCGCTCCGCGCGCTGCGTGCACGCGTCCGCGTCGAGCCACGGGAGCAGCTCGGCCTGCAGTTCGTCCGCGATCGCGGCGGCGAGATCGGCATCGTCGAGGGCACGTGCGAGCGAGAGCATGGTGCCCAACCGTGCGAGGGCCTTGCCGCCGTAGTAGGTGTCGGCCGGGACGTCGGCGGTGTCGGCCAGATCGGCGCGCAAGAGCCCGAGCAACTCCTCTCGGTCATCGGAGGCGATCCCGGTGAGGTCATACCCGGCCGCGGGATCGACGGAGGGCACCGACCATGCCAGCTCGGTGGCGGCGCACGCCGGCGCATCGCCGTACGCGGTCTGGAAGGTGCCCAGCGAACACTCGAGGCCCACGTCGTGCCCGCCGAACGGGACCAGCACCGTGGCATCGGTCCCCGTGTACCGCAGTCGTGTCGCGGCTGTCTCCTCGTCAACGGTGTACGAGACCTCCACTCCGGTGATCGGATCGTCCAGCGCCTCCCGCCACTGCTCGATGGCGCCGTCGGCGGGAACCGGGAACACCTGCACGGTCGCGCCGTCGTCCACGCGCAGCCCGTCGCCATCGGGTTGTGCACCGGGCGCGAGGATGCCGTACTCCACGCCCGCCACCGTCGTGGACCAGAGACCGTCGCCTGCTTCGACAAGCGGCGCCTCGATGGCGAGGGTGAGATCGCGCTGCGAAACGATTCCTGCGACCGGCGAGCCTTCGGCGAGTGTGACCTCGGCCGAGACGCCGTCGGCGTCGGCGTAGGCGAGGGTTACGGCGACCGCGTCGGCGGCGACGACGGTGACCTCCTCAGCGCCCAGGCCGACCGATACCCCGTCGGCGAACGGCGCTGCGATTGTCGTGGCGCTCGCGGTGACGCTGGGGAGCGCCACCGTGAATCCGTCGGTGCGAGGGGCGACCGCGAGCGGGTAGGGGAACACCGGCTGCAGTTCGTCGGCGAACACGATGCTCGAATACCACCGGCTGGTGGGCACGATGACGTGGTCGGCGAGTCGCAGCGGGGCGGCGTCAGAGACCGATTCGGTCGGCAACGTCGAGACGGACGAGGTCGGGGCCGGCGTCGGCTGATTCCAGTCGTCATCGGGGGCCGACACGCACGACGCGCACAGCGCCAGCACGCCGGCCGCGGCCAAGATGACGGTGAGCGGTCGCCGCATCACAGGCCGATCTTCCGCAACAGGTCGCCGAACGCGTCGGAGATGCCGGCCAGCGGACCGTCGTCGCGCAACCTCAGCGTGACCGTGACGGGCGTCCCCGACTGGAACAGCCCGGTCGCCGTTTCGTCGGCGAGTTCCGCGCTGTCGATGCTCACCGTCGACAGTGCCTGTCCGTCGGCGGTCGCGACATCCACACTGCTCACGGCGCCGACGAGTGTCTCGCCGCTGGGCAGGAGGATCTCCGCCTCTGCGTCGGTGGCGATTCGGACGTAGTCGCGCGCGGTGAGCACGAAATCCGCGTCGACGGACAGCGTGCGCTCGCGGTCGATGGTCGCCAGGACGCTCCCGGCGGGCGCGAACCCGCCCTGCACGACCGAGACGTCGGTGACGGTGCCGGCGACGCTGGCCACCACGGTGGTGGTGCCGTCGTCGGCCACGTGCTCGGAATCGACCGTGTACCCCGAGGCGATGTCGAGCTGCAGTGCGAGCGACTGCACCGCGAACAACGGGTCGCCCGCTGCGACGGCGTCGCCGTCGTGCACGTACAGCTCGGTGACGGTGCCGCCGTAATCGGTGCCGACGGCGTATGCGTCGGCGACGATCTCGGCGCTGGTGGACTGCGCCGAGTTCTGACGCTGGTTGAACACGATCGTGCCGACGGCGACGAGCGCGACGACGATGATGAGTCCGAGGGTGAGCTTGAGTCTGCTGGCCCAGGTCATGAGATACCTCCGAGGCGGGCGTCGGCGTGCCGGCGTCGGGAGGCGGCCTGCTCTCGCGGCGCCGGTCGGGCGATGACGGTGATGGGATCTGTGGGGGTGGGTTCGGTTGAGACGTCGGGGAGCGGCCGGGGTCGGCGGCGCAGATGCAGTTCGCGCAGCGCTGCGCCGAGGAAGGCGCCGAGGATGACGGTGTTCGTCGCGTTCCAGGCCATCGCGAGCGTCACGGTGCCGTTGTCGATGTCTCGCCACACCGCGACGACGGTCGTGAGGGCGAGGAAGACGAAGCACAGCGTCTGCGGGATGATGAAGTTGAACGGCGAACGGGTGGATGCCGACCCCGTCACATGCCAGCCCTCAGACTTGCCCGTGATCACGTTCCACAGCGCCTTGGTGTAGATCGGGAACGACACCGTTGCGAGTGTCAGGGTCTCCCATCGGAACGAGCCCACCGCGAACCACGCGAGCAGGATCTGGATGACGTAGAACCCGGCGTAGTACAGCGCCCACGTGAACACCGAGATGTCCAGGTGCATCGGCCGCAGATCGAAGTAGATCTCCAGCGGCGGCACGAGCAGCAGCAGCAGGGGACAGATGCCGGTGAGGTAGAAGGTGGCCGTCACGAGGTACTGGATGCGCTGGTCCATGGTCAGTCGCCGGCGGATGCTCAGCGGATTGTGCTGCAGCAGGATTTCGAAGCCACCGGACGCCCACCGCAACTGCTGCTTGCTGTACGCCTCGACCGTCTCGGGTGCATCTCCGACTGCGAGCACATCGGGGATGAACACCGATCGCCAGCCACGCTCGTGCAGCATCAGCGCCGTCCACACGTCCTCCGACTTCGAGTCGGTGTACATGCCGCCGATCTCGTCGATCGCGGCGCGGCGGAACACCACGTTGGTGCCGACGCAGAACGCCGCATTGAACCGGTTGCGACCGGGCTGGATGAAGCGGTAGAACACCGTCTGCATATAGGCGGCCCCGCGGGCGATGACGGTGTGCAAGTTGCCGTACGCCTGTGGCGTCTGCACGAAGGCGACGGTGCTGTCGGTGAAGAACGGGACCGTCTCCACCAGGAGGTCGGGCTTGGGCACGAAGTCGGCATCGAGGATGACGAAGTAGTCGCCCTTCGCGATCGACAGTGCGTGATTCACGTTCCCTGCCTTCGCCCCGTTCGAGCTCAGTCGTCGCACGTACCACGCTCCGACCTCCGCGGCCAGCGCCTTCACCTCGTCGGAGCGTCCGTCGTCGAGAATCCAGGTGCGATGCCGGCCTCGCATCGCGACGGCCGCCGTGACGGTGCGGCGGACGGCATCGAGGTCTTCGCCGTAGACCGTGATGAACACATCGATCAGCACCTCGCGGCCGCCGAGATGCACGGCATCGTCGCCGTCGTCCGCGCGAGGCATCAGCAGTGCACGGGCGGCGTGATAGGCGAAGTCTCTCGGGTCGTAGCCACTGGAGAGAATCGTCCACATCGCCAGGAGCGCGTGGAAGACGAGGATCGTCTCGGCGACGATGACCATGACGTACGGGATCGCGTCGCCGCGGTTGCCCGGATTGAGCAGGAACGCCGCATACGCGAGGATGCCGATCGTTCCGATGATCACCAGGAGCACCATGACGGGACTGGCGGCACCTCGATAGTGACTGTTGCGCCGGATGACGCGAATAGCGTCGCTGTCGGTTTGGACCATTGGACTCCCCCAGAAAGTCATTCGGTCGATCAAAGCCGCAGCCTCGTTGCCGCACTCGCTATGTTCGCCTCCACATGAGACAGGGGAGTGCCGGGCACGTAAACGACTGGTGACGACGGGCTGGCAGAGTGCCGACCGTCTGCTGGGTACAGTGATCTTCATGCCCGTGACCCTGCTCGGAGCCGCCGAAATCCGCACGCTCGCCGCTGCGCTCGACGTGACCCCGACGAAGAAGCTGGGGCAGAACTTCGTCGTCGATGCGAACACGGTTCGCAAGATCGTGCAGGCGGCATCGGTCACCGCCGACGACCGGGTCGTCGAGATCGGTCCGGGGCTGGGGTCGCTGACCCTCGCGATCCTCGAGACCGGAGCCCCCGTCACGGCCGTCGAGATCGACCATCGCCTGGCCGAACGGCTGCCTGCCACGGCAGCAGCGCATGGCGTCGCGACGGGCGCGCTCACGGTGGTCGACGCCGACGCCCTGCACGTGCACGAGCTGCCGGGGGACCCGAACGTGCTGGTTGCGAACCTGCCCTACAACGTCAGCGTGCCGGTGCTGCTGCACTTCCTCGAGACCTTCCCCGGTCTCGAGCGCGGCGTCGTCATGGTGCAGGCCGAGGTGGGGGAGCGGCTGGCCGCAGCTCCAGGCTCGAAGGTCTACGGCGCGCCGAGCGCGAAGGCTGCCTGGTATGGCCCGTGGCGGCTCGCCGGCACCGTCTCTCGCCAGGTGTTCTGGCCGGTGCCCAACGTCGACAGCGTGCTGGTGGGCTTCACCCGCAACCCCGAACCGCGAGGGACAGAAGACGAACGCCGCCGCACGTTCGCCGTCATCGATGCGGCCTTCCAGCAGCGTCGCAAGATGCTGCGGCAGGCGCTCTCGTTGGTATTGGGCGGGTCGGCGGCATCGGCATCCGAGATCCTCGAACGGGCCGGCGTGGCACCGACCGCGCGCGGCGAGCAGCTCACCGTCGACGACTTCCACCGCATCGCCGAAGTCGCCGCGGGTCGCTAGCCTGGACAGGTGACCGACACCGAACGCTTCCCGCCCTCCCGCGGCGGCGACCTGCACCGCCCCTACACCGCAGCCGACGACCGCTACGAGGGTTCTTCGTACCGCCAGGTGGGCTCATCGGGGCTGTATCTGCCGCCGATCTCGCTCGGCCTGTGGTGGAACTTCGGCGACAACATCCCCTTCGACAACCAGCGCGCCCTCCTGCGCCACGCGTTCGACCGGGGCATCACGCACTTCGACCTGGCGAACAACTACGGGCCGCCCTACGGCTCGGCCGAGACGAACTTCGGCCGCATGATGCGCGAGGACTTCGCGCCGTACCGCGATGAGCTCATCATCTCGTCGAAGGCCGGCTACGACATGTGGCCGGGTCCCTACGGCACCCAGGGCTCACGCAAGTACCTGATCGCGAGCGCCGAGCAGTCGCTGCAGCGCATGAGCGTCGACTACGTCGACATCTTCTACTCGCACCGCCCCGACGCCGACACCCCGATCGAAGAGACCGTGGGCGCCCTCGACACGCTCGTGCGCCAGGGCAAGGCGCTCTACGTGGGCATCTCGTCGTACAGCGCCGAACGCACCGCTGCGGCGCAGGCCGCCGCGCGCGAGCTGGGCACACCGCTGGTGATCCACCAGCCCGCGTACTCGGTCCTCAACCGCTGGGTCGAGGACGGACTGATCGATGTACTGCGGCAGGAGGGCATGGGCGCGATCGCCTTCACCCCGCTCGCGCAGGGACTGCTCACCGGCAAGTACCTCGGCGACGGCACCGCGGAGCGTGCGCAGCAGCGGTCGTCGATGTCGGGCCGCGACCAGCTCAGCGAGAAGGGCCTCGCGACGCTGCGCAGCCTCAACGACATCGCGCAGCGTCGCGGACAGTCGCTCGCCCAGATGGCGATCCAGTGGGTGCTGCGCGACCCTGTGGTCACCTCTGCGCTCATCGGCGCCTCGCGTGCCTCGCAGCTCGACGAGAACCTCGCAGCCCTCGACGGGCCCGCGTTCGACACCGAAGAACTCGAGCAGATCGACGCGCTGTCCGACGGCATCGATGTCGATCTGTGGGCGGACTCGACCGCACTGTGAGCCACGGCGCGACGCTTGACCGGGTGCTCGTACGGGCACCCGGCAAGCTGAACGTGTTCTTCGCGGTCGGCGACGTGCAGCCTGACGGCTACCACGATGTCGCGTCGGTCTATCAGGCCGTCTCGGCCGTCGAAGAAGTCGTGGCGACACCATCCGACGATTTCACGATCGCGGTGACGGGCTCCGTCGATGTCGAAGGTGTGCCGCTCGACGACCGCAACCTGGCGATCCGCGCGGCACGGCTGCTGGCGAGCGAGACCGGCTACACCGGCGGGGTCCATCTCGTGGTCGACAAACACGTGCCGGTTGCGGGTGGCATGGGAGGCGGTTCGGCCGACGCCGCAGCCGCGCTGGTCGCATGCGACGCGCTGTGGCGCACGGGCCTGCCGGTCGCGCGGCTGCACGATCTGGCATCCCGGCTCGGTGCAGACGTGCCGTTCGCGCTGCTCGGGGGCACTGCCGTCGGCACCGGTCGCGGCGACCAGCTCAGCCCGGCGTTGGCGCGTGGGCGCTTCGATTGGGTGCTCGTGACCGACGGTGAGGGGCTGTCGACGCCCGTCGTCTACGGCGAGCTCGATCGCCTGCGGGCGCAGCGTCGCCCCGACATCGCGCCCGATGCAGGCGACCCCGTCGTCGACCCGCAGGTGCTGCAGGCGCTCCGCGCGGGGGATGCCGCAACGCTGGCCCGCGCTGCCCGAAACGATCTGCAAGCGGCCGCGTGCGCCTTGCGCCCCGCGCTGGCCGACCTCGTCGCGGACGGGATCGGGCACGGCGCGTTGACGGGGCTCGTGTCGGGATCGGGCCCGACGGTCGCGTTCCTCGCAGCAGATCCCGATGCCGCAGCCATGATCGGCGAGCGGCTCGCAGAAGAAGGACACGATGTCCGGCACGTGCACGGACCCGTCGGTGGAACGAGAGTGGTGAGCGCATCATGACGCAGGACTGGACGACGCGACCCGTCGATGAGACCTCGGCTGCCCGACTGCGGGACGGAGGGCTCGACATGCGCCTCGTCACCGGCGACGCCGTGCGGCCTTGGCTGCAGGCGGTCGCGCGTGGGTTTCAGGGGCCCGAGTCCAGCGAGGAGCAGCTCGACGCGTCGGTGGTTCGGAACGCGGACAAGCGGATCACCGGCATCTACGACGCATCGGCGCCCCATCCTGACGTGCCCGTGGGCACGGTCGACTCGTGGATCGGCGAGCTGACGCTCCCGGGTCGGACGACGCTGCCGGCTGCTGCCATCAGCGCCGTCACGGTCGCCCAGACGCACCGCCGTCGTGGGATCGCCCGGGCCATGCTCGAAGGCGAACTGCGCGCGGCCGTCAGCGCCGGGGTGCCGATCGCGATGCTCACCGTCTCCGAATCCACCCTCTACGGGCGCTACGGGTTCGGCGTCGCGACGACGGCCTGCACGATCGAGATCGACGTCAAGCGTGCGGATTGGGTCGGGCCGCGGCCAGGTGGCCGCGTCGACCTCATCTCGCGCGAGTCGGCACGCGACCTCGTCGCCGAACTGCACGACCGCGTCAGGCTGAGTCGTCCCGGCGACATCTCGCTGCCCCCGGGGCACGAAGACCGCTTCACCGGCACGGCGCCCGACGCGAAGGAGGGCGGCAAGGTGCGCTGCGTGCGCTACGCAGACGCAGACGGTGCCGCACGCGGCATCCTCACCTACACGGTGTCCGAGAACCACGACGATTTCACAAAGGCGAAGATCGACGTCGTGACCCTCATCACCGAGACCGACGACGCGGCGGCGGCGCTCTGGCGCTACCTCGTCGACCACGACCTCGTCGGCACGGTCAGCGCCTCGCTGCGCTCACCAGACGATCCGGTCGTGTGGATGATCGACGACGTTCGCGCGGCGACCCGCACGCTCGAAGACCATCAGTACCTGCGCGTGCTCGACGTGCCGGCCGTCTTGCAGGCGCGACGGTATGACCGCGTCGGCCGCGTCGTGCTCGAGGTGACAGATCCGCTCGGCATCGCCGAGGGCCGATACCTGTTGCAGACGAACGAGTCCGGCGCCGGCTCCGTTTCGGCCGCGCCGGATGATGCCGCGACCGACGTGCGGCTGGGAGTCTCCGAGCTCTCCTCGGCGGTGCTCGGCTCGGTCGACCTGCGCACGCTCGCACGTGCCGGCCGGGTGACCGGTTCGGGTGTGTCGGCGGCTGCGGCGTTGCTGTCATGGCCCGAGGCGGCCGTGCTCGGCATCTGGTACTGACCGAGGCTGTGATGGGGACTTCTCCCCATCGACCCGGTGCATGCGGGTGCATACGCTGGTTGTTCCCGCTGCGTCCGCCCGGGCGCGCGAGGGTCGACCCGACGACCTCTGGAGGAAGTCCATGACGCAGATTCGTGCCACGTCGGAATCGCTCGCCGGTGTCGCCGGTCAGCTCACGGCAGGGGCGCGCTCGATCCGTTCGCAGTTGGCCAATCTGCGCTCACTCGTCGACGGTCTCGTCTCGGGTGAACTGGGCACGTCGGACCGGTTCACCGAGCTCACGACCCAATGGGATGACGCCGGCGGGCAGTTGACGGCATCCCTCGAAGAGCTCGGCCGACTTCTCGACGCCGACGCCCACGCCTACGCCCACGCTGAGGACGCTCCGACTCCCGCCGTGGACCGCAGCGCCGGCCCGCGTCCCTAGACTGGAAGCCCGAACGAAGGAGGGGCGTCCCCATGGCGCATCTGCTGGGCGCCGAGGGGCTGCACCTCGAGTATCCGACCAAGGTCGTCTTCGACGGCGTGAGTCTCGGCATCGACGAGGGCGACCGCATCGGCGTCGTCGGACGCAACGGCGACGGCAAATCGAGTCTGCTGCGCATGCTCGCGGGGCTCGCTGAACCGGATGCCGGTCGTGTGACCGTCCGCGGCGGTGTGCACGTCGGCGTGCTCGACCAGGCCGACGTGCTCGATGACACCCTCACAATCCGCGAGGCGGTCGTCGGTGACACCCCCGACCACGAATGGGCCGGCAGTGCCCGCATCCGCGACGTCATCTCGGGCCTCCTCGGCGACCTGGAGTGGGACGGTCCGGTGCAGGGCCTGTCGGGTGGGCAGCGACGACGCGTGTCGCTCGCCGCCTTGCTGGTCGGCGACCATGACGTGCTGTTCCTCGACGAGCCCACCAACCACCTCGACGTCGAGGCGATCGCCTGGCTTGCCGCGCACCTGAAGACGCGGTGGGCTGCGAACGCGGGCGGGCTGCTTGTCGTCACGCACGACCGTTGGTTTCTCGACGAGGTGTGCACGACGACGTGGGAGGTGCACGACCGCATTGTCGAGCCGTTCGAGGGCGGGTACGCCGCGTACATCCTGCAGCGCGTCGAACGCGACCGGCAGGCGGCCGTGATCGAACAGCGCCGGCAGAACCTCGCGCGCAAGGAGCTCGCCTGGCTGCGGCGCGGCGCGCCTGCGCGCACCTCGAAGCCGAAGTTCCGCATCGACGCGGCGAACGTGCTCATCGAGGACGTTCCCGAGATCCGCGACAAGGTCGACCTCGCCTCGCTTGCCGTCTCCCGACTCGGGAAAGACGTCGTCGACCTGCTGGATGCCTCCGTCGCCTACGGCGAGACGCGCGTGCTGGCGGATGTCGAGTGGCGGCTCGCGCCGGGGGAGCGCACCGGCATCCTCGGTGTCAACGGCGCCGGCAAGTCCACCCTGCTGGGGCTGATCTCCGGCGAGGTGCAGCCGACCGGTGGCCGCGTCAAACGCGGGAAGACGGTGCAGGTCGCAACCCTCACGCAGCGGCTCGATGAGCTGGAGGAGCACCTCGACGATCCGGTGCGCGTCGTCATCTCGCGGCTGCGCACGACCTACACGTTCGGATCGGGGTCGAAGGCGACTGAACTGACTCCGGGTCAGCTTCTCGAGCGGATGGGCTTCTCGAGCGCGCAGCTCTCGACCCCGGTGAAGGATCTGTCGGGTGGGCAGAAGCGCCGCCTGCAGCTGCTGCTGATCCTGTTGCAGCAGCCGAACGTGCTGATCCTCGACGAGCCGACCAACGACCTCGACACCGACATGCTCGCGGCGATGGAAGACCTGCTCGACTCGTGGCCGGGCACCCTCATCGTGGTTTCGCACGACCGGTACTTCCTCGAGCGCGTCACCGACCAGCAGTACGCGATCCTGCCAGGTGCCGACGGCGTCGGGCGGCTGCGGCACCTGCCGGGGGGCGTCGACGAGTACCTGCGGCGGCGCGCCGAGCAGCGTGCGCGTCCGGTGGCATCCGGCCCATCCACGAACGGTTCGACGCAGCCCGCAGTGCCCGCGCTCTCGGGCGCCGACCTGCGCGCGGCGCAGAAGGAGCTCGCGGCGACCGAACGGCGCATGCAGAAGCTGCAGCAGGATGCCGTGACCCGCCGCGACCGGCTCGCCGACCACGACCAGGCCGACTATGTCGGACTCGGCGAGAAGATGGCCGAGATCCAGGCGATCGAGTCCGAGGTCTCAGCGCTCGAGGACCGCTGGCTGGAGCTGTCCGAGCAGCTCGGCTGACCGCGGGCCGCTCGCCTGTCACGAACGCGGCGCTGCGGCCCGTGATCGTGACGGGCGAGCAGTCGGCGTCGCGGTCGATCGACGCGGGGTGGCCTCAGGCGTCGAAGCCGAGGCTGAGTTTGCGCAGCAGGCCGGCGAGCCGGTCGCGGTCGGCGCGGGCGAGCACGCCGAGCAGGTGCGCTTCGGCGTCGACGAGGCGCGTGATCGCGGCATCCACGCGCGTGCGGCCGTCTTCGGTGAGGGTGACCAGCACGCTGCGACCGTCGCCCGGGTCGGCTTCGCGGCGCACGAGACGGCGCCCGACGAGTCGGTCGATGCGGTTCGTCATCGTGCCGCTGGAGACCAGCGTCTGCTGCAGCAGCTGCTTGGGGCTCAGCTGATACGGCTCGCCCGCGCGGCGCAGCGCAGAGAGCACGTCCCACTCCCACGGCTCCAACTCGCTGCGGCGGAACGCCTCGCGACGGGCGCGGTCGAGGTGCCGGGAGAGCCGGTCGACGCGCGAGAGCACTTCGAGCGGGGAGAAGTCTAGGTCGGGGCGCTGAGTCACCCACGCGCCGACGATGCGATCGACCTCGTCGTGTTCGGCGCTCATCCCGCCATCCTCCCACCGGAGGCGCATTCGCAGCGCGATGTGTCGGTGGCTGATTCCCTGGCCGATCCCCTGGAACCGGTCACAGTTCGGTAACGGAACCGGCCGACCAGTACCGCGCAAGCGCTCGCGCACGGCACCCTGTGACCGGTAACAGTTCTCCCGGGCGCGATGCCGCGTGCGGGGATCGACGACGATCGGAGACACCCGTGCGTTCCACCCCAGGCCACCGTCCCAGCCGCGCAGCCGTCGCCGCGCTCGCGACGGCAGCCCTCGCAGCACCGTTGATCGCAGCGACCCCGGCATCCGCCGCCGACGGGCCGGTCGAGGCCGGCATCGTCGTGAAGAAGGTCGAGAACCTGCCCACCGACTTCATCAACGGTGTCGACGTCTCGTCCGTGCTGTCGCTCGAGGCGTCCGGCGTCGTGTTCCGCGATGCCGACGGACAGGTCGCGGACCTGTTCGACGTGCTCGCCGACCACGGCATCACCGACGTGCGGGTGCGGGTCTGGAACGACCCGTTCGACGCCGACGGCAACGGGTACGGCGGCGGCGACGTCGATGTCGCCCGGGCCGTCGAAATCGGTGAGCGCGCGACGGATGCCGGCCTGGGCGTGCTCGTCGACTTCCACTACTCCGACTTCTGGGCCGACCCCGCCAAGCAGCAGGCGCCGAAGGCGTGGGCATCGCTCGATGTCGCAGCGAAGGCCGACGCGGTCACCGCGTTCACGACCGACGCGCTCGAGCAGTTCGTGACCGCCGGCGTCGACGTGCAGATGGTGCAGGTCGGCAACGAGACCAACGGCGCCGTCGCAGGCGTCACCGGGTGGGCGGGGATGTCGCAGATCTTCGCAGCGGGCTCCGCGGCGGTCCGCGACGTCACGCCAGACGCGAAGGTCGCTGTGCACTTCACCAACCCCGAGTCCAGCGGTCGCTACGCCGGGTATGCGGCACAGCTCGACAACTACGACGTCGACTACGACGTGTTCGCCTCGTCCTACTACCCGTATTGGCACGGCACGACGACGAACCTCACCTCGGTCCTGTCGCAGGTCGCCACGACCTACGGCAAGGAGGTCATGGTGGCCGAGACGTCGTGGGCGACGACCCTCGAAGACGGCGACGGACACGGCAACGTGATCGACCTGGCGAGTGAGGCGACCCAGTATCCGCTCAGCGTGCAGGGGCAGGCCACCGCCGTCCGCGATGTCATCCAGGCAGTCGCCGACGTGGGCGAGGCCGGCATCGGCGTCTTCTACTGGGAGCCGGCCTGGCTGCCGGTCGGTCCGCCCTCGCAGCTCGAGCAGAACAAGCTGCTGTGGGAGCGCGACGGGTCGGGCTGGGCCTCGAGTTACGCGGGGGAGTACGACCCCGAGGATGCCGGCCACTGGTACGGCGGGTCGGCCTGGGACAACCAGGCGATGTTCGCCGCCGACGGCACACCGCTCGAATCGCTCAATGTCTTCTCCTACGCCCGCACCGGTGCCGTCGCGCCCCGCGAGGTGGTGTCGGTCGCATCGCCGACGATCACCGTCACCGACGGCGATCAGATCGTGCTGCCCGAGACGGTCGACGTGACCTACAACGACGACAGCACCGAAGCCGAGCGGGTCACGTGGTCCGATGAGGCCGACTACATCTCCGGTCCCGGCGAGTACACCGTCGGCGGCACCACGGCATCCGGCCACGCTGTGACGGCGACGGTCATCGTGCAGGCCGTCAACGCGCTGCGGAACCCCGGGTTCGAAGACGCAGACGTCTCGATGTGGCAGTCCAGCGGCACGGCGCTGCGGTTGCGCGCCACCGATGACCCGCGGTCGGGCACCCGATCGGCGCACTTCTACGCCGCGAGCGCGTACACCTTCACGCTGTCGCAGACGGTGACGGGGCTGCCCGCCGGTGACTACACCGCGTCGGGCGCGCTGCAGGGCGACGGTGAGGGTGACACCGGCAGCGTGACGCTCACGGTGCGCTCCGGTGCTCAGACCCAGGATGCCGGCTTTCAACTGCGCGGCTGGCGCAACTGGTCGACCCCGACGACGGATGCCGTGAGCGTCCAAGACGGCGGATCGGTGACGGTCGAGATCTCGGCATCGCTGCCGGCCGGCGCGTGGGGCACGATCGACGATCTCGTCCTGACGCGCGCGGCCGCAGTCGGCGTCGACACCTCGGCGCTGCAGGCCGCCGTCGACCGGGCCGAAGCGATCGACCGCGACATCGTCACGGCCGACTCGCTGGCGGACCTCGACGCCGCGCTCCGCATCGCAGACACGGTGCTCGCATCGCAGCGACCTGACGCCGATCTCGTCGACGCCGCACTCACGCGGCTCGAGGCCGCACTCGACGCGCTCGAACTGGTGGGGGCAGAACCCGCCCCGACCGTGCTCCCGGTCGCGATCGATGCGGTCGAAGGGGAGTCGATCGCGCTGCCCGACACCGTCGACGTGCGCCGATGGAACGGCGTCGTCGAGGCCGTTCCGGTGAGCTGGTCGGATGCCGCGCTCGCCGCGATCGAAAGCTCTGGCGTGTACGAGATCCCCGGCACGACCGACACCGGCGCCGCGGCGGTCGCAACCGTGACCGTGACGGCCAAGCAGTGGGTCGTCGACCCCGGCTTCGAAGATGCCGACGGCGAGGCTTGGACGATCGCCGGGGCGGGGGCGAGCAGAGGCGCGACGGCGGATGCCGCAGCCGGAGACCGAGCGGTTTCGTTCTGGGCGGACGCCGCCTACACGTTCACGGTCAGCCAGCGCATCACCGCCGTGACGCCCGGCACCTACACGCTCAGCGCGACGGCGCAGGGTGACGGTGAGGCGGCTGGCGACAGCATCCGCGTCGTCGCCCGCGCCGGCGACGCCGAGGCCGGCGCCGACCTCGCCCTGACGGGGTGGCAGGTGTTCGACACCGCGACGACCGAACCGATCACCGTGGGCGCCGACGGCATCCTGACGGTCGCGGTCGAGGCGTCGCTTGCGGCAGGGGCATGGGGCACGATCGACGAGATCCGGCTGCAGCGTGCGGGCGAACGGGTCGACACCGACGCCCTCGCAGCCGACGCCGCGCAACTCGCCGCACTCGTCGCCTCCGACTACACGCCGTGGTCGTTCGCTCCGGTGGCCGATGCCGTCGCCGTCGCGCAGGTGCTCGTCGCGGCCGACTGGCCCGCAGCCGAAGCCGTCGCGGCAGCCGTGGCGCGCCTCGCCGAGGTGCGCGCGGGACTCGTCCAAACCGATGCCGACACCGCGACCGCAGCGCCCGCGCGCGGTGCGCTCTCGCACGACAACGGCTGGGACACGGGTCTTCGCGACGGCGACTACCGCATCACGATGAACCTGTGGTGGGGGCAGAACGCCTCGTCGTTCCGCCTCTACGAGAACGGCGTGCTGATCGCGACCGTGCCGCTGGAGTACCGCGGAACGAAGGCGCAGCTCGCGACCGTGCCGATCACCGGTCGCGCCAACGGCACCTACGCCTACACGGGCGTGCTCGTCAACACGCAGGGCGAGACGGCGGTCACGCCGGTCACCGTCAGCGTGACGGCGGCGAACCCCGGCATGCCCGTGCTCAGCCACGACAACCGCGACCGCGACGGCGCCTACACCGTGACGGCCGACATGTGGTGGGGCACCAACGCGACGTCGTATCGGTTCTACGAAGACGGAGAACTCGTCTCCGAGGGCTCGCTGACCGCGGCAACGCCCGCAGCGCAGCGTGCCCGGCTCACGGTCGACGGGGCATCCGTCGGCACCCACACCTACCGTGTCGTCTTCGCGAACGCGGCGGGGGAGACCACGAGCCGCGACCTCGAGGTCGTCGTGCGGCGCTGACCGGCGCTGACGCGCTGCGGACGGGCGGGCGCATGGCAGACTTGTCGGGCGCCCGCCCGCCCGCGGGCGGCGCGTTCCGCCGTGGTGTAATGGCAGCACGACAGCCTTTGGAGCTGTGAGGTCTAGGTTCGAGTCCTGGCGGCGGAGCATGACACAGAACACGCTCGACAGCTCGCTCGCGGTCGTCATCCTGGCCGCGGGGCAGGGCACGCGCATGAAGTCGTCGCTGCCGAAGGTGCTGCACCGCATCGGCGGGCGCCCGCTCGTCGGTCACGTGCTCGACACCGCGCGCGACCTCGCGCCGCAGCGCGTGCTCGTCGTCGTCCGCCATGAACGCGACCAGGTCGCCGAAGCCGTGCTCGGGGTCTCGCCCGAGGTGGTCGTCGTCGACCAGGACGAGATTCCCGGCACAGGCCGTGCCGTCGAGGTCGCGCTCGATCAGCTCGACGGCT
The DNA here is from genome assembly GCF_965345345.1 of Microbacterium sp. bgisy189. Lineage (GTDB taxonomy): Bacteria > Actinomycetota > Actinomycetes > Actinomycetales > Microbacteriaceae > Microbacterium. The sequence continues at coordinate 478,608 of NZ_CBDRMZ010000001.1, forward strand.
TCGACGGCGACGTGCTGGTCCTCAGCGGTGACGTGCCACTGCTGGACGCAGACACGCTCGCCGCGCTCATCGACGCGCACCGCACCGCAGCCGCGGCAGCGACCCTGCTGAGCGCGATCGTCGACGACCCGACCGGCTACGGCCGTGTCATCCGCGATGCCGACGGCGGTGTCGACCGCATCGTCGAGCAGAAGGATGCCACCGCCGAGGAGGCCGCAGCGCGCGAGATCAACGCCGGCGTCTACGTCTTCCGCGCGACCGAGCTGCGCACCGAACTCGCCCGCGTCGGCACCGCCAACGCGCAGGGGGAGAAATACCTCACCGACGTCATCGGGCTGCTCCGCGGCGACGGGTTGACGGTCTCCGCCACGGTCGCGGCCGATGTCGCGGTCACGCTCGGCGTCAACGACCGTGCCCAGCTGGCGGATGCCGGCAAGCGCCTCAACGCCCGCACGGTGCGCCGCTGGCAGCTCGCCGGCGTCACGATCCAAGACCCCGACACGACGTGGATCGACGTGACCGCCACGCTCGCCCCCGACGTCACGGTGCTGCCGAACACCCACATCCAGCGTGCGACGACGATCGCCGCGGGCGCGGTGGTGGGCCCCGACACGAGCCTCGTCGACTGCGAGGTCGGCGAGGATGCGCGTGTCACCCGCACCGACGCGACGCTCGCCGTCATCGGCGCCGGCGCGACCGTCGGTCCCTTCGCCTACCTGCGGCCGGGCGCCGTGCTCGGCGACGGCGGCAAGGTGGGCACGTTCGTCGAGATCAAGAACTCGACGATCGGCGCCGACAGCAAGGTGCCGCACCTGTCGTACATCGGCGACACGACGATCGGTGAGCGGGTGAACCTCGGTGCCGGCGCGATCACCGCGAACTACGACGATCTCGCCAAGCACCGCACCGAGATCGGCGACGAGGTGCATTCCGGCTCGCACAACGTGTTCGTCGCGCCCGTTAGGATCGGTGATGGCGCCAAGACCGGCGCGGGAGCCGTCATCCGCAAGGACGTCCCGGCCGGCGCACTGGCCTTGAGCGTCGCCCCTCAGCGCAACGTCGAGGGGTGGGTCGAGAAGAACCGACCGGGGACGGGCGCGGCAGATGTCGCAGCCCGAGCCCGGTCCGCACAGAAGGCGGACGATGGCGCGCAACAAGAAGGCTGAGCTCGAGCGGGACGACATCGCCCCGGGCCTCGTGGTCAAGACCAAGAAGCGACTCGTCGTCGCCTCGGGCAGTTCGCACCCCGAACTCGCCCGTCAGGTCTCACAGGAGCTCGGCACGGAGCTGGCGCCCACCGAGCACCGCGTCTTCGCCTCCGGCGAGATCCTCACCCGCTTCGAGCGGTCGGTTCGCGGATGCGACATCTTCCTCATCCAGTCGTTCGGTCCGCCCGTCAACGAGTGGATGATGGAGATGCTCATCATGCTCGACGCGGCCAAGCGTGCGTCGGCCAAGCGCATCACCGTCGTCGCGCCGTACTACCCGTACTCGCGGCAGGACAAGAAGGGTCGCGGTCGTGAGCCGATCAGCGCACGCCTGGTCGCCGACCTGTTCAAGACCGCCGGCGCCGACCGCGTCATGAGCGTCGACCTGCACGCGGCGCAGATCCAGGGCTTCTTCGACGGCCCCGTCGACCACCTGTTCGCCAAGCCCGTGCTGCTCGACTACTTCGAGCAGAACCTGTCGCCCGAGGACCGTGAGAAGCTCACCGTCGTCTCGCCCGACACCGGTCGTGTGCGGGTCGCTGACACCTGGTCGGACAGTCTCGGTGCACCCCTGGCGATCATCCACAAGCGCCGCGACCCGAACGTCGCCAACCAGGTCACCGTCGCCGACATCGTCGGAAACGTCGAGGGCCGGGTGTGCCTGCTCGTCGACGACATGATCGACACCGGTGGCACGATCGTGAAGGCCGCGCAGGCGCTCAAGGCGAACGGTGCCGAGCGGGTCATCGTCGCCGCCACCCACGCCGTGTTCAGCCACCCCGCCGCCGAGCGTCTGCAAGACGACTCGGTCGACGAGGTGGTCGTCACCGACACGCTGCCGCTGCCGGAGGAGAAGCAGTTCCCGGGGCTCACGGTCCTGCCGATCGCTCCGCTGCTGGCCCGCGCGATCCGCGAGGTGTTCGAGGACGGCTCGGTCACCAGCATGTTCGACGGCGCGGCCTGATCAGCGCCACTGCACCCTTCGGCTTTCCACGCTGACGCAGAGGAATGCCATAGGGAATGCCGTGACTTCACGGTTAGCGTGGGGGCATTCCCGCACCGGAGATCCCGCCGGACAGGGCACGACCTCAGGAGGACCGTCATGATCCGCACCACCGCCGTACCCGGCGAGGTCCGCGTCGGCGCAGTCGCCGCATCCGTCGTCGGCGTCGCGTTGCTCGCCGGGTGCGCCGGCGCAGCCGCCACCGAGAGTGACACCACAGACACCTCCAGCGACACGTCGACGACGGAAACCACCGACTCGTCGACAACGACGGATTCGGGTGAGAGTGACTACGCCGACGGCACGTACACGGCCGAGGGCAGCTACTCGCCGCAGGCCGGCACGATCGAGACCATCTCGGTCACGCTCACGCTCGAGGACGACGTCATCACCGCCGTCGAGGTGACCGGCGACCCGCAGGCCCGTGAGTCCGAGCAGTATCAGTCGGAGTTCATCGGCGGCATCGCCGACGTCGTCGTCGGGGTCGACATCGACGAGATCTCGGTCAGCAAGGTCGCCGGGTCATCGCTCACCAGCGGCGGCTTCAACGACGCGGTCGAGACGATCAAGTCCGAAGCAGCCGCGTGATGAGCGCGCCGGCATCCGAATGGCGCTTCGACGCGATCGGCACCGGCTGGACGATCCACACCGAGGCGCCGTTGCCGAGCGACGCGCGGACAGCCGTCACGACGGTCGTCGAGGCCTTCGACCGTGACTGGTCGCGATTCCGCGACGACTCGCTCATCGCCGCGCTGGCGCGCGAGGGCGGCACCGTGCCTGCGCCGTCCGACACCGCCGGGATGCTGGACGCCTACGTCGCACTGTCCGAGGCGACAGGCGGCGCAGTGAACCCGCTCGTGGGCGAGGCGCTGGCCCGGCGCGGCTACGACGCGCGTTATTCGCTCGTCGACCGCGGGGCAGAGCCGGCGCCCGCCGACTGGCGCAATCTGCTCACCTGGAGTGCGGCCGAGCTCTCCGTTGCACGACCCGCCACGATCGACGTCGGCGCGCTCGGCAAGGGGCGCCTCGTCGATGTGGTCGGCGCTGCGCTGGAGTCCTGGATCGCCGGCGACATCACGATCGACGCGAGCGGCGACCTCGCCATCACCGGCACCGAGCGGGTCGCGCTCGAGCACCCGTACGACGCGACGCGTGCGATCGGCGTCTGGGAGGTCACCGACCGGGCGCTGTGCGCGTCGGCCGTGAACCGGCGCGCGTGGGGTGACGGACTGCACCACGTGCTCGATGCGCGCACGGGCGAGCCGGTGCGAACGATCGCGGCGACGTGGGCAGTCGCTCCCGACGCGATGCACGCCGATGCGATCGCGACGGCGCTGTTCTTCGACGGGGGCCCGAAGCTTGCGCACCAGTGGGGTGTGGAGTGGGTGCGCATGACGACGGACGGCAGTGTCGAATGGTCGCCCGGTTGCGGCGCCGACCTGTTCGTGCGGCGATAGCGTGGAATCATGCTGAGCACGCTCACGACGGTCTGGAACCGCGTCTACGCGATCATCGGTCGCGTCTCGATGTACCGACTGGTCTTGCTGCTGCTCGGGGCGCTGGCGGTGCTCGCCCTCGCACTCTCGCTGTTCCAGGCGATCGCGTACGGGCCGCTCGAGCTCATCGCCGCGGCGATCGTGCTGTCGGTCGCCGCGGCTGCGACCGATGCCGTCGCGCATCGCATCCTCGGCAAAGCGTGGCGGCTGGAGTCGTCGCTCATCACCGCGCTCATCCTGCTGTTCGTGCTGCGACCGTCGCTGGAACCGCTTGAACTCACCGGGCTTGCGATCGCGGCGGTTGTCGCATCGGCGTCGAAGTACCTGCTGGTCTGGCAGGGCCGTCACATCTTCAATCCGGCCGCGGTCGGGGCCGCCGTGTTGACGATCGTCAGCACCTGGCTCCCCGAGCTCGGCGCCTCCGCCTGGTGGGTGGGAACTCCGGCGCTGGCCGCGCCGGTGATCGTCGCTGGGCTCATTGTGCTGCTTCGCACGGAGAAGGTGCGCGTCGTCGGCCTCTTCGTGGTGATTGCGCTCGTCGTCTCCTTTGCGACGACGGCGTTCGCGTATGTCGACGCGGGCGTCTCGTTCGACGTCGGCACGATCGTCTCGCAGCTCGTGTGGAGTTCGCCGTACCTTTTCCTCGGCGCGTTCATGCTGTCTGAGCCATTGACGCTCCCGCCGCGTCGTTGGCAGCAGTGCGTCATCGCTGCGGTCGTCGGTGTGCTCGCCGGATGGCCGGGACTGTTTGTCCTCTTCAGGGTGAGCCCCGAGCATGCCTTGCTGATCGGCAATCTCGTCGCGTTCCTGTTCTGCTTCCGCTCGGCCGTGCGGCTCGAGTTCGTCGAGCGCACCGTGCTCACGCCGACCGTGCGTGAACTCACCTTCCGCGCCGGCCGCGGGGTGCGCTTCGCTCCGGGGCAGTACCTCGAGCTCGAGGTGCCGCATGCGCACGCGGACGCGCGCGGCACGCGGCGCGAGTTCAGCATCGTGTCGGCACCCGAAGAGCTGCCGCTCGTGAAGATCGCGCTGCGCGAAGGGTCGCAGTCCAGCTACAAGAAGGCGCTTGCGCAGGTCGAGGCAGGACGGATGCTGCCGGTGACCGGCATCTGGGGGGACTTCGTCCTGCCCGCGAAGCCTTCGACCCCGGTCCTCATGGTCGCTGCCGGCATCGGCGTGACACCGTTCGTGTCGCAGCTGCGTCACCTGCGTCATGCCGCGCAGCAGCGCGATGTGGTGTTCGTGTACGTCGCAGGCGGTGCCGAAGAACTCGCGTTCCGCGACGACCTCGAGGCGTCTGGTGTGCCGGTGATCATCGTCACGAAGACCGAGCCGTCCTCCCTGCCCGGGCACTGGCGTTGGGCGGGAGGTGGGCGCCTGACCGCCGACAGCCTCGTCGAGCTCGTGCCTGACATCGCCCACCGCCACGCCTACATCTCTGGACCTCCCGGGCTGATCGCAGATCTCGCGCCCGCGCTTGAGAAGGCGCACGCGATCACGACCGACGCGTTCTCCGGGTACTGATGCCGGCCGGCTCACTAGCTCGAGGCGCTCGCTGCCGACCTGGCCGCCTGGACCGAATCGGTGCGCGCCTGACCCCGGCCGTCAGGCCGAAGGATCTGCGGGGCGTGCCGGCAGCCGGACCTCGAACGTGGTCGACCCGGGTTCGCTCGTGACGTCGATCCGTCCGCCGTGCGCGTCGACGATCGCCTTCACGATCGACAGCCCGAGTCCCGTGCCGCCGGTTTGCCGAGCCCGCGACACGTCGGCGCGCGCGAACCGTTCGAACAGGGCGTCGCGGACGGCGGGATCGATGCCGGGGCCGTCGTCGTGCACGCGCAGCACGGCCTCGCCGTCTTCCACGGCGACCGAGGCGGTCACCCGCGTGCCCGGGGGCGTGTGCACACCGGCGTTCGCGAGCAGGTTCACCGCCACCTGCTGCAGTCGCGCCGCGTCGGCTGCGACGACAACGGGTTCTTCGCCGGCGTCGATGAGCCACTCGTGGTCGGGGCGCGCGGCCTGCGCATCGGCGACGGCGTCGATCGCGAGGCGGGTCAGATCGACCGCGCCATAGACGAGTTCTTTGCCCTCGTCGAGTCGTGCCAGCAGCAGCAGATCTTCGACGAGTGTCGTCATGCGCAGCGACTGCGCCTGGATGCGTTCGAGCGACTGCTCGGTGTTCTGCGCGGTTGCTTCGGCCTGCGCCTTCACGGCGCGCGCCGTGCCGGTCGCTTCGCGCTGCTGACGGATGCCGCGCAGCGACAGCTCCGAATAGCCGCGGATGGATGCCAGCGGTGTGCGCAGTTCGTGGCTGGCATCCGCGACGAACGCGCGCATCCGCTCTTCGTTGCGCTGCCTTGCCGCGAGCGAGGTGTCGACGTGGTCGAGCAGGGTGTTCAATGCGGCGCCGACACGGCCGATCTCGGTGCGTTCGTCGGCCTCTTCGGCCGGCACACGGTGCGCGATCGACACCGCGCCCTGCGCGAGCGGCTGCGAGGCGACGCGCGTCGCAGTCTCGGCGACGGCGCGCAGGGGCCGCAGGGAATGACGGATGACGAGCGAGATGACGGCGGCGAGCAGCAGCAGGCCGCCCGCGGTGAGCAGCGCCACGGTCGTGAGGATGCGTCCGATCGTCGAGGTCAGGTCGGAGGTCGGCTTGCCGGTGATGACCCACAGGCCCGAGGGGTCGCTGTCGGACTGGACCCGGTATTCACCGACGCCGTCGATCGTGACGGTGCTCATGCGCGGATCCTTCGCGCCGTCGACGACTTGGTCGACCTGATCCGATGTCAGTTCGACCACTTCGCGGTCGGCGTTGATGTAGGCGCCGGTCGTGCCGGCGAGATTGCGCCCGACCAGCAGCGTGCCCTCATCCTGTGGACTCGCCTCCAGGACTTCGGCGGCCGTGTTGTACGCCGTCCAGCGCACCCGGATGTCCTGCACCGATGCATCGAGATTCTCGCGGAGGATCGTGCCGAGAATGGCGCCGGTCGCGAGGCCCACCGCGATGAGGATGAGTGAGACGAAGCTCACGACGGTGACGATGAGGCGTGTCTGCAGGCTCCAGCGACGACGCCGTGCCACGGGTACCGCGGTCACTGTGGGGCTTTGATCATGTAGCCGACGCCGCGGACCGTGTGGATGAGCGGATCGCGGCCCGCGTCGAGCTTCTTGCGCAGGTACGAGATGTACAGTTCGACGACGCTGGAGCGGCCGCCGAAGTCGTAGTTCCAGACGCGGTCGAGGATCTGCGCCTTCGAGACGACGCGACGCTGGTTGCGCATCAAGAACCGGAGCAGCTCGAACTCCGTCGCCGTCAGTTCGATCTCCTCGCCGTCGCGCTCGACCTCGTGCGAGTCCTCGTTCAGCGTGAGGTCTCCCACCCGAAGGATCGGGTCGGCGCCGCTTGCGAGTGCGGTGCCGGCGCGACGCATGAGACCGCGCAGCCGGGCGACGACCTCTTCGAGGCTGAAGGGCTTCGTGACGTAGTCGTCACCGCCGGCGGTGAGACCGGCGACACGGTCGGCGACGGCATCCTTCGCCGTGAGGAACAGCACCGGCACCTCGTTGCCGCCCTGCCGCAGTCGCTGCAGCACCGCCATGCCGTCGAGGTCGGGCATCATGATGTCGAGCACCATGGCGTCGGGGTCGAATTCGCGCGCGGCGGTGAGGGCGTCGAAGCCCGAGCCCGCGGTGCGGACCTCCCACCCCTCCATTCGCAAGGCCATCGACAGCAGGTCGGTGAGCATCTGCTCGTCGTCGACGACGAGCACGCGCAGGGGCGACCCGTCGGGACGGTGCAGGGCGGTGGCTGTGGCGGCGGGAGCGGTCATGGTCTCCATTGTGGACACATATCTATGAGATGCCTATGGCATCGGCTATGCGTGGGCTGAGAGTCCCGCACTCTCGCGCATAGCTCACGCCCGCGCGTGCTGCTCGCCGATGAGCCCACCGGACAAGGGCGTGGTGAAGGACATCACGCGCTGATCATCCCCGTGCATGCAGCGAGGGCCGCCGGATCATCCGGCGGCCCTCGTGGTGTCTGTCATCGCAGCGTCAGTGCGTGTCCTCTGCCTCGATCTCGGAACGGTCGCCCGACCACAGGGTGTGGAAGGTGCCTTCCTTGTCGATGCGGCGGTAGGTGTGGGCGCCGAAGAAGTCGCGCTGGCCCTGGATGAGGGCCGCGGGCAGACGTTCGGCGCGCAGCCCGTCGTAGTACGACAGCGACGAGCTGAACGCGGGGGCGGGGATGCCGGCGCCCGCGGCGACCTGCACGATCTCGCGCCACGACGACTGGGCGCGCTGCAGTGCCTCGACGAAGTAGGGGGCGGTCAGCAGCACCGGCAGTTCGGGCTCGGCCGCGTAGGCGTCGGCGATGCGGTTGAGGAACTGGGCGCGGATGATGCAGCCGGCGCGCCAGATCTTGCTGACGGCGCCGAGGTCGATCGTCCAGCCGTACTGGGCGGCGCCGGCGCGGATCTCGTCGAAGCCCTGCGAGTACGCGACGATCTTCGACGCGTACAGGGCCAGGCGCACCTGCTCGATGAACGCGTCGGCGTCAGCGACCGTGAACTCGCCCTCGGGGCCGGGCAGGTCGCCCGAGACGGCACGCTGCTCGCGGTGGCTCGACAGCGACCGTGCGAAGGTCGCCTCGGCGATGCCCGAGACCGGCACGCCGAGATCCAGCGCGGTCTGCACGGTCCACGCACCGGTGCCCTTGGCGCCGGCGGAGTCGAGGATGATGTCGACCAGCGGCTGCCCGGTGGCGGCGTCGGTCTGACGCAGCACCTCGGCGGTGATCTCGATGAGGTAGCTCTCCAGCTCGCCGGTGTTCCACTCGGCGAAGATGTCGGCGATCTCCGCCGGGGTCTTGCCGGTGCCGCGGCGGATGAGGTCGTACGCCTCGGCGATGAGCTGCATGTCGGCGTACTCGATGCCGTTGTGCACCATCTTCACGAAGTGCCCGGCACCGTCGTGGCCCACGTGCGTGACGCACGGCTCGCCCTCGGCGACGGCCGCGATCGAGCGCAGGATCGGACCGAGCGTGACCCACGCCTCGTCCGGGCCGCCGGGCATCAGCGACGGGCCGAGGAGTGCGCCCTCTTCACCGCCCGAGACGCCCATGCCGACGAAGTTGAAGCCGCGTTCGCGCACGGTCTGCTCACGGCGGATCGTGTCGGTGAACAGCGCGTTGCCGCCGTCGATGATGATGTCGCCGGGCTCGAACACGTTCATGAGCTCATCGATGACGGCATCCGTCGGACGGCCGGCCTTGACCATGATGATCGCGGTGCGCGGCTGCTGCAGCGACGCGGCGAACTCCTGGTACGAGAAGGCCGGGACGAACTCCGCCTCGGGGTGCTCGGCCACCAGGTGCTCGGTCTTCTCCGCGCTGCGGTTGAACACCGCCACCGTGTTGCCCTCGCGGGATGCCAGGTTGCGGGCGAGGTTCGACCCCATCACCGCAAGCCCGACCACGCCGATGTTCGCTGCGTTCTCGGTCACTCGTACTCCTGTCTCCGGTCGCTTTCCAGCCTAGATGCTGGCATGTGCGTGTTACACCGCGGGGGCGTGACGCTCACCGCGGCGCGGCAGGCCGTGTGAGCAGAAGCCACGTGACAGCATGACCCCATGCGGATCGTCGTGATGGGCCCGAGCGGATCGGGCAAGTCGCTCGTCGGAGCCGCGCTCGCGGCGCGGCTGGGGGCACGTTTCACCGACGGCGACGACCTGCACCCGAAGGCGAACATCGCCAAGATGCGGGCCGGTGTGCCGCTCGAAGACGCGGACCGCGAGCCGTGGCTGGATGCCGTCGCACACACGCTCGTGCGCACGGCGCCCTCGGTGGTGGCGTGTTCGGCGTTGCGCAGGTCGTATCGCGACCGCATCCGTCAGACCTGCGTCGACGCGTGGTTCGTCGAACTGGTCGTGCCCGCGACCGATCTGCACGAGCGGATGTCGCGACGCGACCACTTCATGCCGCCGGCGCTCCTGGCATCGCAGCTCGAGCTGCTCGAACCGCTCGCCACGGACGAAGCGGGGATGCGCATCGACGGCACCGGAGCCCTCGAAGGGCTCGTCGCGCGTGTCGCAGCGGTGCGCAGCGTGCGGACGAATCAGTCCTTGTAGCTGCCCGAACGGCCGAGCGACCACAGCGCTCCGAACGCGCCGATCGTGGCGCACACCGACATGACGCCGATGAGCCAGCCGAGCGCGTGCGACATCCAGCCGTAGTCCATGGGGTTCTCCTCCTCGATCGGGCGTGTTCATCGTATCGGGGTCGCTGGTAGACTGAGGACGAACTTCGGCGAGGGATGCATCTGCATCCGTGATCGACGCGGTGAAGCAGGCACTTGCGGCTTTCCTCACGCGCACGCGTTCGAGTCGAACCACAGACCCCGTATCTGGGCTGCAACAGCCCGCAAGGAGAAACAGACATGTCGACTGAGACCGACACCAAGGTCGTCGCCGAACTGCGCGAGCAGTTCGGCAAGGGCTTCGCCCGCCGCCTGCGCGCCGCAGGTCAGATCCCCGCCGTCATCTACGGCCACGGCACCTCGCCCGTGCACGTCGCGCTGCCCGGCCACCAGGTCAGCCTGCTGGTGCGCCGCGCGAACGCCTTGCTCGAGCTCGTCATCGACGGCAAGCAGCAGCTCACGCTGGTCAAGGACGTCCAGAAGGACCCCGTGCACCAGATCATCGAGCACATCGACCTCCTCGTCGTGAAGAAGGGCGAGAAGATCCAGGTCGACGTGCCCGTCTCCGTCACCGGTGAGCCCTTCTCCGGCACGATCGCCACCCTCGAGCACACCTCGGTCACGCTCGAGGTCGAGGCCACCCACATCCCCGAGCACGTCGTCGTCGACGTCGAGGGCCTCGAGGAGGGCGCGCACATCACCGCCGCCGACCTCACCCTGCCCAAGGGCGCCGCGCTCGTCGCCGACCCCGAGACCCTCATCGTCGCCGTCACGCTGCCGCCGGCACCGGTCGAAGAGGATGAGGCGACCGAGGAGACCGAGGGCGACGCGTCCGAGGCAGCCGAGGCCGAGGCCGAGGCCGCCGAGTAATCGCGGACACGCACACACGCACGACGCCCGTCGCCGCCGCACCAGGTGGCGGCGGGCGTCGTCTTCGAGAGGATGCCGATGGTCGACACCTGGATCGTCGTCGGGCTGGGCAACCCCGGCCAGCGCTATGAGGCGACGAGGCACAACGTCGGTCAGATGGTCGTCGACGAACTCGCCTCCCGCCGCGGCGAAACGCTGCGAGCCCACAAGAGCAACGCCCGCGCGGCCGAGTCATGGCTGCGCCCCGGCGCGGCGAAGATGGTGCTCGCCAAGCCGAACAGCTTCATGAACGTGTCGGGCGGCCCCGTCTCGGCGCTGGCCAAGTTCTACGGGGTGCCCGCGGAACGCATCGTCGTCGTGCACGACGAACTCGACATCCCCTTCGACACCCTCAAGCTCAAGACCGGCGGCGGCCACGGCGGTCACAACGGCGTGCGCGACGTCGCCAAAGCGTTGGGCACCCCGGACTTTCCTCGGGTGCGCGTCGGGATCGGCAGGCCTCCCGGCCGCCAGGACCCCGCCGACTGGGTGCTCGACCCCTTCTCGAGCGCCGAGCGCGCAACGCTCACGCACCTCATCGCCGATGCCGCCGACGCCGTCGAGCAGCTCATCGACGAGGGGCTCACCTCAGCGCAACAGCGCTACCACGCGCCGCGCGACTGAGCCGGATCAACCGGCGCTGGCGACGCCGAGGATCGCGGCGACCGCGCCGATGAACAGGACGGGGCCCAGCGCGGCGATCACGATCGCCACCACCCCGAACGCGCGCCCGCGGCGCCGGGCCACGGCGACCCACCCCAGCACGAACCCGGCCACGCCGAGTGCCGTGCCGATCCAGAACGCCAGCTCACCCGCCAGCACGTCACCCGCAACGGGACTGAACAGGCGTGGGTCGAACGTGCCTGAGGCGGCCAGATCTGGCCCGACCGTCGCGGCGACGCGAAGCGCGACCACCACACCGATGATCCCTGCGCCGATCGTCGCGAGCGCCGCGAGCACCAGCGCGATCACGCCGAGCGTCGCCGGGCCGGCGGGCTCGGGAACACGGGCGTAGACCGGTGGCAGCGCGGGCGCGGCCGCGGTCGGATACGTGTACGGCGCGGCGGGGGCGGTGAACCCCGGCGCGGGCCCGCTCGGCGGCGGAGGCTGGGTCATGCGCCCATCTTAAGAGGCGCCGCACGGTCGGTCGGGCCGGGTGTCGGGGCTGCCGCGTAGACTTCTGCGGTGACAGTTCCCGGGATCGTGCGCGCCCTCGCGCAGGAAGACGCGCTGCATCCGGCGATGGCGGCATCCCGCACCGATGCGGAATTCTCGCTCGTCGAGGGGCTCGATGCACCGCTCATCGCCGCACTGCTCGAGCGACGTCGCGCAGCCGGCGAGACCGCCACGATGCTCGCCGTCGCGCCCACAGGACGCCGTGCCGAAGCACTGGGAACCGCGCTCGAGGCCCTGCTGCCGGGCGTCGACGTCGTGCATTTTCCGGCGTGGGAGACCTTGCCCCACGAACGGTTGAGTCCGAGCACGGAGACCGTCGGCCGCCGCCTCGAAGTGCTGCGACGGCTCGCAGACACCGGTCGCCCCGTCGTCGTCACCGCGTCGGTGCGCGCAGCGCTGCAACCGCTCGCCGCAGGCCTCGTCTCGGCAGGCGTCGTCGAACTGCGCGTGGGCGCGCGAGGCCTCGAACTCGAGGAGACCGTCAAGCGGCTCGTCGAACTCGCGTACCACCGCGTCGACATGGTCGCGCGGCGCGGGGAGTTCGCTGTGCGCGGCGGGATCCTCGACGTGTTCCCGCCGACATCGGCCCACCCGTTCCGCGTCGAGTTCTTCGGCGACGAGGTCGATCAGATCCGCGCCTTCTCCGTGGCCGACCAACGCTCCCTGCCAGGCGACGTGCAGTTCGTCGAGCTGCCGCCCAGCCGCGAACTGCTGCTGACCGAGGACGTCCGGCTGCGCGCACTCGCGCTGCAGGACCGATTCCCGGGCCTTCGCGGCATGCTCGAGAAGATGTCCGAAGGCATCCCCGTCGAGGGCATGGAGTCGCTCCTGCCGGCACTCGTCGACAGCGTCGTACCCCTGCTGGACTACCTGCCCGATGGCGCGCCGGTGGCGCTTCTCGATCCGGAGCGCGCCGTGACGCGCGCCCTCACGCTCGGCGAAACGAACCGTGAGTTCCTCGACGCCGCGTGGAGCGCCGCCACTGCCGGCGCCGACACGCCCGTCGACCTCGGTGCGGGCGACTTCTTGACGCTGCCCGACCTGCGTCAGGCCGCGGCCGATCGCGGGGGGCGCTGGTGGTCCTTCAGCGCGTTCGACTCCGGCGCGGCCGACGCCGTCGCCGAAGGGCTCAGCGACGAGGACGGCACGCTCCGCGTTCCCGGCACCCCGGTGCCGTCGTTCCAGGGCAGCGTGGACGGCGCCGTCGGGCACGTGCAGGCGCTGCTGGCCGACGGCTGGCGCGTCGTCGTCACCGCGACCGGCTCGGGTCTCGTCGACCGCGCACACGATGTCCTGTCGGAGCGAGGCGTCGCTTCGCGCGTCGTCGACGGCCTTGAGGCCGCTCCAGAACCGGGCGTCGCCCACCTGGCTGTCGCGCGCCTCGAACGCGGATTCCAGATTCCGCAGGCCCGGCTCGCCGTGCTCACCGAATCGGAGTTCTACGGGCGCACGATCGGCGGCGACACACGCGTCGTGAAGAAGCTCGCGTCGCGCCGACGCAACGTCGTCGACCCGCTGCAGCTGAATCCCGGCGACCCTGTCGTGCACGCCACGCACGGCATCGGCAAGTTCGTCGAACTCGTGCAGCGCGAGGTGTCCTCGGGTGGACGCAATGCGGTCAAGACCACGCGCGAGTACCTCGTGCTCGAATATGCGCCGTCCAAGCGAGGGTACCCGGGCGACAAGCTGTTCGTGCCCACCGATCAGCTCGACCAGCTCTCGCGCTACGTCGGTGGCGAAGCCCCGGTGCTGTCGAAGATGGGCGGCAGCGACTGGGCGGCGGCCAAGGGCAAGGCGCGCAAGGCCGTGCGCGACATCGCCGTCGAACTCGTCAAGCTGTACTCGGCGCGCATGTCGTCGAAGGGGCATGCTTTCGGCCCCGATACACCGTGGCAGCGCGAGCTCGAAGAAGCGTTCCCGTTCGCCGAGACTGCCGATCAGCTCCAGACGATCGACGAGATCAAAGCAGACATGGAGCGGCCGATTCCGATGGACAGGCTCCTGTCGGGCGATGTCGGCTTCGGCAAGACCGAGGTCGCCGTGCGCGCCGCGTTCAAGGCCATTCAGGAAGGCAAACAGGTCGCGATGCTCGTGCCCACGACCCTCCTGGTCAAACAGCACCTCGAGACCTTCACGGAGCGTTACGCGGGATTCCCGGTCAAAGTGCGCCCGCTCTCGCGCTTCCAGACCGACAAGGAGGCGCGCGACACCCTCACGGGGCTGCTCGACGGCAGCGTCGACATGGTCATCGGCACCCACCGCATCCTCACCGAGAAGGTGGTCTTCAAAGACCTCGGCCTCATGATCATCGACGAGGAGCAGCGCTTCGGCGTCGAACACAAGGATGCGCTGAAGAAGCTCAAGACCAACGTCGACATCCTCGCGATGAGTGCGACACCCATTCCCCGCACGCTCGAGATGGCCGTCACCGGCATCCGCGAGATGTCGACGCTCCAGACCCCGCCCGAGGACCGGCATCCCATTCTCAGCTACGTCGGACCGCGCAACGACAAGCAGGTCGCCGCGGCCATCCGTCGTGAGCTGCTGCGTGAAGGGCAGGTCTTCTACGTCCACAATCGCGTGCAGTCGATTCAGCGCGTCGCATCGCAGCTCGCCGAACTCGTGCCCGAGGCGCGGGTCGTCGTCGCGCACGGCCAGATGGGGGAGCACCAGCTCGAACAGGTCGTCGACGACTTCTGGGAGCGCAAGGCCGACGTCCTCGTCTCGACGACGATCATCGAGACCGGCCTCGACATCTCCAACGCGAACACGATCATCATCGATCGCGCCGACAAGTACGGGCTCAGCCAACTCCACCAGCTGCGCGGCCGCGTCGGGCGTGGCCGCGAGCGCGCCTACGCCTACTTCCTCTACGACGACATGAAACCCCTCAGTGAGACGGCAGCCGACCGACTCGAGACCATCGCGGTCAACAACGACCTCGGCAGCGGCATGCAGGTCGCGCTGAAAGACCTCGAGATCCGCGGCGCCGGCAACCTGCTGGGCGCCGAGCAGGCCGGTCACATCGCCGGCGTCGGCTTCGACCTGTACCTGCGCATGATCGGGGAGGCCGTCGCGACCTTCCGCGGCGAAGAGACCGAGGGCCCGGCCGAGCTGCGCCTCGAACTTCCCGTCGAGGCGCGCGTGCCCGAGTCGTACATCGACAGCGAACGACTGCGCCTCGAGGCGTACCAGAAGCTGTCGGCCGCCGCGGCGATCAGCGCGAAAGACGATGCGATCGACCTCGTCATCGAAGAGCTGCGCGACCGATACGGTGAACCGCCGGCATCCGTCGAGGGTCTCTTCTCGGTCGCTCGCCTTCGTCGTCGAGTCGCCCAGTCGCAGCTCACCGATGTCGTCGCGATGGGACCGAACCTCCGGATCGCGCCCGCGCGACTGCCCGATTCCATGCGCGTCCGCCTGCAGCGCCTGCACCCGAAGGCCAAGGTGCTCTCGGGTGGGGAGGCGATGATCGTGCCGTTGCCGACGGCAGACGGCGCGCCGCTCGCAGACGCCGACCTCATCGCCTGGGTGAGGCAACTGCTCGATCAGATGTTCCCGCTGCCGGTCGCCGATCCCGAGCCCGCGGCCTGAACCGCAGCCGCTATTGTGGCGCCATGCGCTACGAGCACCTCGGGGCGCGGCCCCGCATCCACCCCGACGCCGTGATCGCACCGACGGCTGTCATCTCGGGCGACGTGACGGTCGGCGCCGGCAGCCAGGTGTTGCACGGCGTCGTGATCACGGCCGAGGGCGGCCCCGTGACCCTCGGCGAGAACGTCATCGTCATGGAGAACGCACTCGTGCGCGCCAGCGCCGTGCATCCCGTGCACATCGGGTCGCACGTGCTCGTCGGGCCGATGGCATCGGTGGCGGGCGCGACGATCGCCGACGAAGTGTTCCTGGCGACCGGCACACGCATCTTCAACGGTGCACGCATCGGGCGGCGCAGCGAGGTGCGCATCAACGCGGTCGTGCACCTGCGCACGGTGCTGCCGGAGGGCTCGGTCGTGCCGATCGGCTGGGTCGCCGTCGGTGACCCGGCGCGGATGCTCTCACCCGACCGGCACGACGAGATCTGGGAACTGCAGCAGGAACTCGACTTTCCGGGGTTCGTCTTCGGTCTCGACCGCGACACCCCCGACCTGATGGTTCAGCTCACCGAGCGCTACGCTGCCGCGCTCTCGCGCCACGCGCTCGACCGCCCCGCCGACTGACCCGAACTCGGTGACTCACCCGGTGTTCTGCAGACCCGCCGACACGCCGCTGACCGACAGCAGCAGCAGCCGCTGCCAGTGCGGGGGCGCCTGCTCGGATTCGTCGGAGCGCAGCGCGCGCAGGGCACGCAACTGCAGCAGCGAGAGCGCGTCGACGTAGGGGCTGCGCATCTTGACCGCGCGTTGCAGCACGGGCTTGTTGGCGAGCAGTCCGTCGCCGCCGACGATGCGGGTCACCCAGTCGCGGGTCAGCAGCATCTCGTCCATCACGAGGTCGGCGAGGTCGTCGCGATCACCGAGCGCCAGGTAGCGGCGGGCGATGCGGGGGTCGGCCTTCGCGAGCGACATGCCGACGTTGTCGATCATGGTGCGAAGCAGTGGCCATTCCTCGTACGCCCGCCGCAGCAGCGCCTCGTCGCCGACGGCCTCAAGTGCCGTGCCGAGCCCGAACCAGCCGGCAAGGTTGATGCGCGCCTGCGACCACGCGAACACCCACGGAATCGCCCGGAGGTCTTCGAGGGACTCGACCGACAGTCCGCGGCGGGCCGGGCGGGAACCGAGCGCGAGCAGGCCGATCTCCTCCATGGGGGTCACCGTCGCGAACCACTGCGCGAACCCGTCCGCCTTCACGAGCGAGAAGAAGCGCTCGCGGGATGCGCTGTCCATCGCGGATGCGACCTCGGCGTAGCGCTGCGCAGCTTGACGGTTGCGCTTCTCGTTCGAGGGCGCCGATGCGAGCAGGGTCGCCGCGGCGACCTGGTCGATGTGGCGCATCGCGATGGCGGGGTCGCCGTAGCGCGCGAAGATCACCTCGCCCTGCTCGGTGAGCTTGAAGCGGCCGTCGACGGAGTGCGGCGGCTGCGCGAGGATCGCGGAGTTCGCCGGGCCGCCGCCGCGACCGAGCGCTCCGCCGCGGCCGTGGAAGAGGGTGAGTTCGATGCCCTGTTCCTGCGCCCACGCCGAGATCTTCGCCTGCGCGTCGTACAGGGCGAGGTTCGCGGCGACGGGGCCGACGTCCTTCGACGAGTCGGAGTAGCCGAGCATCACTTCGAGTCGGTTGGCGGTCTCGGCCAGTCGCTGCGCGAACGCTTCGTGCTGCACGACCTCGGCCATGATCTGCGGTGCCGCCTGGAGGTCGGCGAACGTCTCGAACAGCGGGATGACGTCGAGCACGGGCAGGGTGCCCTCTGCGCCGACGGCATGACGCGCGAGGCGGTACACCGTGACGAGGTCCTCGGCCGATTGCGTGAACGAGACGATGTAGCGACCGGCGGCGCGCGGGCCGTAGCGCTTCTGGATCTGCGCGATCGCCCGGAAGACGTCGAGCACCTCGCGGGCCTGGTCGCTGAGCGCGCCGCCTGCCTCGCACTCGGCGAGCACCTTCGCGTGCACGGCGGAGTGCTGCCGCACTTCGAGTTCGGCGAGGTGGAAGCCGTAGGTCTCCACCTGCCAGAGCAGCTGCTGCAGATGCCCGTACGCCTGTCGGGGCGCCCCCGCGGCGACGAGCGACGCCTGCACGGTGCGCAGGTCGGTGAGCAGGTGCTCGGGGTTGCGATACGCGAGGTCTGCGTCACGGTCGCGGGTTGCTGCGATGCGCCGGGCGATGAGCATCATGACGCGCTTGTGCGGCTCGCCGGGCGCTCGGGTGACGATGTCGCTCGCGGCATCCTCGTCGGCGGCCGCCAGGCGGTCCCACAGCAGCACGAGGGCGTCCGACGGTGGCGTCGTGTCGGCGGCGAGGGTGAGGCCTCGCGCGATACGCGAGGCGCTGCGCTCGAGTCCGATGAGGATATGCTCCGACGCGATCGCGGCGGCCTTCTTGGTGACCGACGCCGTGACGAAGGGGTTGCCGTCGCGGTCGCCGCCGACCCAGGTACCCAGGCGCACGAAGGGGCGGACGACGGGGGAGCGGCTGCCGGCGCCGGGCCCCTGAAGGGCGTCGTCGACACGGCGGTACACGTGCGGGATCGCCGTGTAGAGCGTTTCGTCGAAGACGGCCATGATCGAGCGCACCTCGTCGACGGGCGTCGGCTTCTCTGCGCGCAGCGGGGCAGTGCGCCACAGCGTGTCGATCTCTTCGAGCATGCGGCGCTCGGCGCGGCGCTGGTCGGCGCCGCCGTCGATCGCCGAGTCGTGCTCGCCCAGCAGCGTCTCCAGGCGCCGGATGCTGGTCGAGACCGCACGCCGGCGCGCTTCGGTCGGGTGCGCCGTGAAGACCGGGTGGAAGCGCATGTTCTGCAGTCGACGCAGTGCGGTGTCGTCGCCGACTTCGGCGGCGAGCCGTACGAAGGCCGCGGCGACCGAGTCGGTCACCTGCTCCCGGTCGGGCCGTCCGTCGCGTTCGCGCAGGACGCGGACGCGCTGACTCTCTTCGGCGAGGTTCGCGAGGTGGAAGTAGGCGGTGAAGGCGCGGGCGACCTCGTCGGCGCGGTCGACCGAGAACGAATCGGCGATCGCGGCGGCATGCTCGAACGCCTCGGGGGACTCGTCGGTGTACGCGGCGATCGTGGCCTGCCGGAGTCGCTCGACGTCTTCGTACAGTCCCGCCGATCCGCTCTCGCGCAGCACGCGGCCCAGGAGTGAGCCGAGCAGGCGGACGTCGGCGCGCATCTGCTCGGGCAGCTCCTGCTCGGCGTCGGCACGGCCGACCAGATCGAGGGCTTCGGTCGGGGTGGGTTCACGCATCCCTCCACGCTAGTGCGCCCGTGTTTCCCGCCGATCACGCGTTACGCTGGATGCTGGTGCGCCGGGAAGTCTGGTCGGCATTCCTGCTCATCGACCCTGGAAAGGCTCCTATGCGCCTGCTGCGCTCTGCACGTTTCCCCGCGATCATCCTCCTCGCCGCCGCGGCGCTGGGATTGATCCTCGCCAACTCTCCGATCGCCGACGGGGTGCAGGCCGTCAAACACGCGTACGTCGGCATCCCCGGCCTGCTGCAGATGGATGTCGGCCACTGGATCGCCGACGGACTGCTCGCGGTCTTCTTCTTCGTCGTGGCCGTCGAGTTGCAGTTCGAGTTGACCAGCGGTCAGCTCAATTCCGCCAAGAAGGCCCTCCGTCCTGCGATCGCCGCTGCCGGCGGCGTGCTCGTGCCCATCGCTGCCTACCTCGCCTTCGCACACGGCACCGATGCCGCGTCGGGCTGGCCGATCCCGACGGCGACCGACATCGCGTTCGCGCTGGGAGTGCTCGCCGTGTTCGGCAAGGGGCTGCCGTCGGCTTTGCGCGTGTTCCTGCTGGCGCTCGCGATCCTCGACGACATCGTCGGCATCGTGCTCATCGCGGTGCTGTTCACGAGCGACGTGAACTTCTTGTACCTGGGGCTCGCGGTCGTCGGCGTCGTCATCTTCCGCATCCTGAGCGGCCAGCTCGACACACGCGGCCGCGTCCCGGCCGGCATCGCGCTGGTGCTCGTCGGTATCCTCACCTGGTACTTCGTGTACCAGTCGGGCGTGCACGCGACCATTGCGGGCGTCGCCCTCGGACTCGTCATGATCCAGCAGCCGGCGCTGCAAGCGCGTCACCATCTCGAGCCGTGGGTCAATGCGATCGTGCTGCCGCTGTTCGCGTTCGCCTCGGCATCCGTCGCGATCCCCGCGGTGCGCGCGAGCGAACTGTCGCCCGCGTTCTGGGGCGTGCTCGTCGCGCTCCCCATCGGCAAGATCGTCGGCATCACCGCCGCAGGGTGGATCTCGCAGCGCGTCGGCCGCCACGAGGGCGATCCGCCGCCACTTGCCGTCGGCGATCTGCTCGCGGCCGGCGCGCTCGGCGGAATCGGGTTCACCGTCTCGCTGCTGCTCTCCGAGCTCGCATTCGCGGGCGAGGCGGAGATCCGTGATCAGGCGACGCTCGGTGTGCTCGCAGGCTCGATGGTCTCGCTGATTCTGTCGGGCGTGCTGGTGTCGTGGCGCGCGATGCACCACCGCCGGATCGCCGTCGCGCAGGAGCAGCCGGCGTGACCGATCCGCTGCGGCAGGCCGCCGAGACGATGCGCGCGGTGCGCGACCGGTGCGTGTGGTCGCAGCAGATCACGCATGAAGATCTCGTGCCCTACCTGCAGGAGGAGGCGGCCGAGCTGATCGACGCCGTCGAAGCCGGCACGCGTGACGATCTGCGCGAAGAGCTCGGCGACCTCCTGTGGCAGGTGCTCTTCCACGCCGAGATCGCCTCGCGCGACGAGGCCGCGCCGTTCACCATCGACGACGTCGCAGACGGCCTCGTCGAGAAGATGGTGCGGCGTCATCCGCACGTCTTCGCGGATGCCGTGGCGACGACACCCGAAGAGGTACTCGTGCACTGGAACGCGGCGAAGGCGGCCGAGAAGCGCACCCGCACGAGCGTGCTCGACGGGGTCTCGCATCACATGCCTTCGCTCGCCCTCGCGCAGAAGCTGCTGGGCAAGGCGACCGCTGTCGGGGTCGGCGCCACGCCCACGCAGCCGGTCGGCAGCGAGGCGGAGTTGGGCGAGGCGCTGCTGGCACTCGTGGCGACGGCGCGCGCGAACGGCTGGGACGCCGAACGCGCATTGCGGCAGCGACTTCGTGGCCTCGAGGGAGACGTGCGCACGGCAGAAGCGGGGGAGCGGCCCGCCGACCTGGAACAATAGTCCGGTGCCCACCGTGAACCCGCCGCGCGGCATGCGCGACTTCCTCCCCGCCGACAAGGCCCGCCGCGAGCGCGTGCTCGCCGTCATCCGCGAGCGCTACCGCGCCCACGGCTTCGACGAGATCGAGACCCCGGTCATGGAGGACCACGCCCGACTGCACGCGGGTATCGGCGGCGACAACGAGAAGCTCGCCTTCAACATCCTCAAGCGAGGGCTGGATGCCGACGCCGTGCGCGCCGGCGCCGACGACCAGGCTGCGCTCAGCGACCTGGGTCTTCGCTACGACCTGACGGTGCCGCTGGCGCGCTTCTACGCGACCAACCGCGGCCAGCTGCCGACGGTGTTCCGGTCGATCCAGATCGCACCGGTCTGGCGGGCAGAGCGCCCGCAGAAGGGGCGCTATCGCCAGTTCATGCAGTGCGACATCGACATCATCGGTGACGCGTCCGGTCGCGCGGAGGCCGAGCTCATCGTCGCGAGCCTCGACACGCTCGACGCGCTCGGGCTCGAAGGCGGCAGCATCCGTATCAACGACCGCCGCCTGCTCGATGGGATGCTCGACGTGTTCGGGTTCTCGCCCGACGAGCGCCCAGGTGTGCTGATCACGATCGACAAGCTCGACAAGATCGGTCCCGACGGCGTGACCGCTGAGCTGCGCGAGCGCGGCGCGACGGATGCCGCCGTCGACGCCTTCGATGCGTTCCTGACCCGTCCGCAGCTGCTCATCGCGCGCCCGTTCGGTGCGGAGCAGATCCGCGCCGCCCTGCCTGATGGGATCGCCGACGAGGCCGTCGACGCCCTCATCGCCATTGGAGACGCGGTGGCGGGAGCCCGGGGCGGCGATGTTCCGCTCGTGTTCGATCCGTTTCTCGTGCGCGGCATGGGGTACTACACCGGCACGATCTTCGAACTCGCCCACCCGAGTGTCGACTCCTCGCTCGGCGGCGGTGGTCGCTACGACGGCATGATCGGTCGGTTCCTCGGCCAGGACGTTCCGGCCGTCGGCTTCTCGATCGGTTTCGAGCGCATCGTCGACCTCGTCGCGGCGGGCGACGAGCAGGGGAGCGCGGCGATCGTGCTCGTCCATGATCGTGACGTTCCGGTCGCCGAACTGGTCGCGCTGAAGAGCGCCTTGGTGGCCGAGGGAGCGCGGGTGCGGCTCGAGCAGCGCACGAAGAACCTGAAGGGGCTGCTGGAGCGGGCGGCCCAGGACGGCTACACCGCGTTCGCGACCGTCCGTGCCGGCGCTGCACGCGCTGACCTCGAGGTCAAGCCGCTGGACTGACGCTGCCGCCCCGGGTCGTCTCGACCGGGCACAGCAGGACTGGTAGCGTGCGTCCACGCGCCGTCGCGTCGTCTGGGCGGCCGGAAGGAGCGACGTGAGTCAGACCAATGCGGCCCCGCCGCAGGCACGTGAGCAGTGGACCGGGCAGGTCGGGTTCATCCTGTCGGCCATCGGGTCGGCAGTCGGCCTCGGCAACATCTGGCGCTTCCCGGGGGTGGCGTACGAGAACGGCGGCGGGGCGTTCCTGATCCCGTATCTCGTCGCGCTGCTGACCGCCGGTATTCCGATCCTGTTCCTCGACTATGCGATCGGTCACCGCTTCCGCGGATCCGCACCCACGGCGTTCCGCCGACTCGGGGGCCCTCGTGGCCGCTGGCTCGAATCGCTGGGGTGGTTCCAGGTCGCGATCGCGTTTGTCATCGGGCTGTACTACACCGCCGTCATCGCCTGGGCGCTGAGCTTCTTCGTGTTCTCGTTCGACCTGCGCTGGGGGGACGACCCCGAGGCGTTCTTCCTCAAGGACTACCTGCAGGTCTCCGACCCCGGCCTGAGCATGACGTTCGTGCCGAGCGTGCTCATTCCGCTCGCACTCGTGTGGATCGCGACGATCATCGTGCTCGCGCTCGGCGTCGCCAAGGGGCTGCAGCGCGTCAACGTGATCGCCCTGCCGGTGCTGCTGATCGCCTTCGTCGCGCTCGTGGTCCGTGCCCTGTTCCTCGACGGTGCGGCGGATGGCCTGAACGCCTTGTTCACGCCCGACTTCTCGGCACTCGCTGATCCGAACGTGTGGATCGCGGCGTACAGCCAGATCTTCTTCTCGCTGTCGATCGCGTTCGGCATCATGGTCACCTACGCGTCGTACCGCAAGCGCCGTTCGAACCTCACCACGCCGGGCCTGGTCGTCGCGTTCTCGAACTCGTCGTTCGAGATCCTCGCCGGCATCGGCGTGTTCGCGACGCTCGGGTTCTTCGCGTTCGAGCAGGGCGTGGAGGTGTCAGAGCTGGACGGCATCGCAGGCCCCATCCTCTCGTTCGTCACCTTCCCGGCGATCGTGTCCGAAATGCCGGGCGGCACGATCTTCGGCGTGCTGTTCTTCGGCGCGCTCGCCCTCGCCGGCTTCACATCGCTCGTCTCGGTGCTGCAGGTGGTCTCCGCCGCCGTGCAGGAGAAGTTCGGGCTGACGCCCCGCTCGGCGGCTCTCATCATCGGCGGCGGCTCGGCCGTGCTGTCGATTCTCGGCTTCTCGACCACGACGGGGCTCATCACCCTCGACACCGTCGACCAGTGGGCCAACAACATCGGCATCGTCGCATCGGCGATCCTCGTCACGATCCTCGTCATCTGGGTGTTCCGGCGGGGAGAGGAACTGCGTTCGCACCTCAACCGGCTCTCGACCTTCCGCGTCGGTCGCGTGTGGGTGCTGCTGCTGGCCGTCGTTGCACCGATCGTGCTGGGCTACATGCTCAT
The DNA here is from genome assembly GCF_965345345.1 of Microbacterium sp. bgisy189. GTDB lineage: Bacteria > Actinomycetota > Actinomycetes > Actinomycetales > Microbacteriaceae > Microbacterium. Next base: position 502,172 of record NZ_CBDRMZ010000001.1, read on the forward strand.
CCAGCGGATCATCACACTCGTCGTCGACGGCTACGAGGGCTACCCCGCCGACTATTTGCTGTATTTCGGCTGGGGCACCGTGGTGTTCCTCGTGATCGCGGCGGCCGTCATGACGTTCCTGCCGTGGCGCCGGAAGCCCGATGACTTCACGCCTTGGCCGGCGTTCGAGAAGGAGGTCCGTCGATGACCCCGATCGCCATCACCTTCCTGGTGCTCGCCCTCGTGATCGTGTGGGGCGGGCTGCTGGTGAGCGCACTCATGCTCGCCCGTCGCCCCGAGCTGACCGACTACCCGCCGGGCGGCACCGACGACCACCGTGAGGATGCCGGCGTGATCCAGCACGACACGTGAGCGCCCTCACGGAACCGGGCCTGATGGAGCCGGTGAACGCTCAGGCGGCTTTCGCTGCCGTGACCCGCTGCTTCTCGCGCACATAGACCTCGCGTCGAACGCGCGCGACGACGTCGCCGTCGCTGTCGGTGATGTCGGTCTCGAACCACTCGAGCACCTTCGCGCCGCCGTGGGCGCGTTCGCGCAGGTCGGCGACCTTCGCAGGGGACACCTCGAAGCGCGCCGTCAGCACGCCGCGGCCGGGCTTGACGAACTCGATCTCACCCTTCGTGTCCCACACGACGTAGTCGCGGCCGAGCTGATGCATGACCAGCATGAAGAAGTACGGGTCGGTCATCGCCGACATCGATCCGCCGAACGCCGTCTTCACGTAGTTGCGGGTGAGCAGGTTCACGTGAAGCTCGACGACCGCCTCGGTCCAGTCCTCCGAGAAGCGGCGCACGCGAATGCCCGCGCAGAGGTTCGGGATCCAGAGGCTCATACCGATGGCGAGACGACGGGGCGTGATGCGCATGCCGCAAGTGTGCGGGTGTCCACTGTCTCTCGAGCCATCGCTTGTGTGACAACCACAATGCGAATGCCGACGTGATGCCGTCGCGTTGGGAGCTTGACGCGTCCGAGGCGGGGCGGGTTGGCTGGTGCCATGACCGAACCGACACCCACGCCTGCGGGCTGGCAGGCCGTCGACCGCTACTTCGCCGACACGCTCGTCGGGCACGACCCCGACCTCGAAGCGGCCGTCGCCGCCCAGCACGAGGCGGGGATGCCGGCAATCGAAGTCGCGCCGGTGAACGCGAAGTTCCTGCACCTCCTGGCGCGGATCGCAGGGGCACGGCGCGTGCTCGAGATCGGGACGCTCGGTGGGTACTCCACGATCTGGCTGGCGCGGGCCGTGTCAGAGGGCGGCGAGGTCGTCACGATCGAGGCCGAGCCCGACAATGCGGCCGTGGCGCGGCGCAGCCTCGAGCGCGCGGGCGTCGCACACAGGGTGCGCATCGAGATCGGTCGCGCCGCCGACGTGTTGCCGCGGCTTTCGGGGGAGGCGCCGTTCGACCTCGTCTTCATCGACGCCGACAAGGAATCGAACACGATCTACCTCGACTGGGCGGCCAGGCTCGGGCGGCCCGGCACCGTCATCGTCGTCGACAACGTGGCACGTTCTGGCAAGGTCGCCGACGCGCACACGACCGACTCGCAGATCGTCGGCGTGCGCGCGGGCCTCGAGATGCTCGGCACCGATCCGCGCTTCGATGCGACCGCGCTGCAGACCCTCGACGCGAAGGGGTGGGACGGCGTCGCTGTGGCCATCGTGCGCTGAAGCGACACGGGACTGCGGCGGGCCGCGCTGATCACTAGACTCGGGTGCGGACCGACGACGCTCCGAGATTCATCCTCCACAAGCAAGGAGTCCCCTGTGGCATTGATCGAGGCTGTAGGCGCCCGCGAAATCCTGGATTCGCGCGGCAACCCGACCGTCGAGGTGGAGGTGCTGCTCGACGACGGCATCGTCCAGCGCGCGGCCGTCCCCTCCGGCGCCTCCACCGGCGCATTCGAAGCGTACGAGCTGCGCGACGGCGACAAGAGCCGCTACGGCGGCAAGGGCGTGCTCAAGGCGGTCGCGGCTGTCATCGACGAGCTCGGCCCGGCGATCGAGGGCGTGGATGCCAGCGAGCAGCGCGTCGTCGACGAGATCCTCATCGGTGTCGACGGCACCGAGAACAAGGGCCGCTGCGGCGCCAACGCGATCCTGGGCGTCTCGCTCGCCGTTGCGAAGGCCGCTGCTGACAGCTCGGACCTGCCGCTGTTCCGCTACCTGGGCGGCCCGAACGCGCACGTGCTGCCCGTTCCGCTGTTCAACGTCATCAACGGTGGCGAGCACGCCGACAACGGCATCGACATGCAGGAGTTCTTCCTCGCGCCCATCGGCGCGTCGAGCTTCTCCGAGTCGCTGCGCTGGGGCACCGAGGTCTACCACGTCCTCAAGGGCGAGCTGAAGGCTGCGGGCTACGCCACGGGCCTCGGCGACGAGGGTGGCTTCGCCCCCGACCTCCCCAGCAACCGTGAGGGCCTCGAGTTCCTCGTCAAGGCGATCGAGAAGGCCGGCTTCAAGCCGGGCTCCGAGATCGCCCTGGGTCTGGACGTCGCGGCGACGGAGTTCTTCAACGACGGCGTATACCGCCTCGACAACAAGGACTGGAACGCCGACGAGCTGACCGACTACTACATCGACCTCGTCGACAGCTTCCCGATCGTCACGATCGAAGACGCCCTCGCCGAGGACGACTGGGACAACTGGACCGCGCTCACCGAGAAGCTCGGCAGCAAGGTCCAGCTCGTGGGCGACGACCTGTTCGTCACCAACCCGCAGCGTCTGGCCGACGGCATCGCCCGCGGTGCCGCCAACTCGCTCCTGGTCAAGGTGAACCAGATCGGCACGCTCTCCGAGACGCTCGACGCGATCTCGGTCGCGCACCGCGCCGGGTACACCACGATGCTCTCGCACCGTTCGGGTGAGACCGAAGACACGACGATCGCCGATCTGTCGGTCGCGGTCAACGCGGGTCAGATCAAGAGCGGCGCGCCCGCACGCAGCGAGCGCGTCGCGAAATACAATCAGCTTCTGCGCATCGAAGAAGAGCTGGGTGACGCGGCGGAGTTCATCGGCCGCGCAGCCTTCCCGCGCTTCAAGGGCTGACAGACCGCACCAGACAGAAGGGGGAGCCGTGACACGACGACCGGCTCCCCCTTCTGCTGTCCGCAGCGGTTCCGGCGCGCCGTCGAACGAGCGACGCCGCGTCGACGTGCGCGACTGGGTCGGCGGCATCCGCTTCTCGGCGTTCACGGCCATCATGCTCGGACTCGTCGTCCTCGCGGCCTTCGTGCTCGTGCCGACGATCGGCACCTACCTCGACCAGCGGCAGCAGATCGCGGCACTCGAAGAGGCCGTGCAGGTGACCGAACAGCAGGTCGCCGACCTCGAGGCCGAGCGCGAACGCTGGTCGGACCCGGCCTACATCACGGCGCAAGCGCGTGAGCGGCTCTACTACGTCACTCCGGGCGAGGTCGTGTACCTCATCGACAACGACCTGCCGGCGGCCGAGCGCCCGCAGGAGCAGGATGCCGTCAGCGACGAAGTCGCCGAGACGCGCACCGACTGGATGTCTCAGCTCGTTCGATCCGTCACCGGCGCCGGCCTGGCGCAGACGGCGACCACGGCCCCCTGAGCATCCTCGCGGCCTCGGCCGCTACCCTAGTGCGAGTGAGTGCCACTCTGACGCCTGCCACCGACCGTGACCTCGACGTCATGCGCGGTCAGCTCGGACGCCCCATGCGCGGCGTGGTCGGCGTCGCAGCCCGCTGCGTGTGCGGCAACCCCACCGTGGTGGCGACAGAGCCCCGGCTCCCGGACGGTACGCCCTTCCCGACGTTCTACTACCTGACGCACCCTGGGGCGACGGCCGCGATGAGCGCGCTCGAGGCGACGCACGTCATGCGAGAGCTCGCGCAACTGCTCGCCGACGACGAAGACATCGCGGCGGGATACGCGCACGCGCACCGCGCCTACCTCGCCGACCGTGCGTCGTACGGCGAGGTAGAGGAGATCGACGGCATTTCCGCCGGCGGCATGCCGACCCGCGTGAAGTGCCTCCACGCCCTCGCGGCGCACAGCCTCGCCGCAGGCCCGGGCGTGAACCCCATCGGCGATCGTGCGCTCGAACTCGGCGATTGGTCGCCCGAGCGCTGCGTGTGCACCGATCCCGGAGGCGGGTCGTGATCCGACGGGTCCTGCCCGCCGCCGTCGCCGCGGCGCTTGCGGTGACATTGTTGACCGCGGGAGCGGCCGCACCCGAGCCGACGCCGGACCCCATCCGGGCCGCCGAATACTGGCTCGAGGACTACGGCGTCACCGAAGCCTGGAAGACGACGCGCGGCGCTGGCACGACGATCGCGATCATCGACACCGGCATCGCACGCGATCCGGAGGAGTTCGCGGGCGCCGTCGCAGGGGGCGCCGACTTCTCCGGCGTCGGGGCGTCCGATGGCCGCTCGCCGGTCGGCGCGGTCGACGCCAACCACGGCAGCTGGGTCGCATCCCTCGCGGCCGCCCGCGGTACGGGTGAGGACACCGGCATGATCGGCGTCGCCCCCGCCGCGAAGCTGCTGTCGCTGTCGGTCGGATTCGGGGCGACCTCCTCGGTGCCCTTCGTCGATCAGGTCGCCGAAGCGATGCACTGGGCCGTCGACCACGGTGCCGACGTCATCAACCTGTCCTTCACGACGAACACGCTCGACTGGGACCGCAGCTGGGACGACGCGTTCCTCTACGCCTACGAGCACGACGTCGTCGTGGTCGTCGCAGCGGGCAACCGGGGCAGCGGCACCGACCGCGTTGGCGCCCCGGCGACGATTCCGGGCGTGCTGACCGTCGGTGGTGTCGACAAGACCGGTAAGGCCAGCGTCGAGGCATCGACGCAGGGCATCACGATCGGCATCTCGGCGCCCAGCGAGCAATTGCGCGGTGTCTCGGCGGACGGTCGGGTCGTCAGCTGGAACGGCACGAGTGGCGCAGCGCCGATCGTGGCCGGCATCGCCGCGCTCGTGCGGTCGGCCTATCCCGACCTGGATGCCGCGAACGTCATCAACCGCATCATCCGCACGGCGACCGCGGTGCCGAACGGCAGCCGAGCCCTCTACGGGTACGGTCTCATCGACGCCGAAGCTGCGGTGTCGGCCGATGTCGCGGCCGTCACGACCAATCCCATGGGTGACCTCAAGGAATGGGTGCGCGTCAACCGACGCGCCGAAGCGGGACCGCAGGCGACCCCGACGGTGACACCGGTGACCGTCGAGGCGCTGCCGCCCGCCGAGGGGCCGACCGAGCGCTCCTCCTCATTGCTTCCGTCGGCCGAGACGCTGCGCTACGGCACCGTCCCGCTCGTCGGTGCGACGCTGACGGCTATACTGGTGGCGCTCGGCGTCACCGCTGCTGCCCGGCGAGTCAGATCGGCGCGCAATTCCGCGCGCGCCGAGCCGTTGAACCAAGGAGCACCACCCCAGTGACCAGCACCGTGCCCAAGATTCTTGTCGTCGGAGGCGGCTACGCGGGCTTCTACACCGCGTGGAAGCTCGAGAAGCACCTCCGCAAGGGCGAAGCCGAAGTCACGATCGTCGACCCGCTGCCGTACATGACGTACCAGCCGTTCCTCCCCGAGGTCGCAGCCGGCGAGATCGAAGCACGCCACGTCATCGTCGGTCACCGTCGTCACCTCAAGAAGACGCGTGTGGTCACGGCCAAGGTCACCGGCATCGACCACGCGAACAAGACGGCGACCATCACGCCCGCCGACGGCGAGCCGTGGCAGGAGTCGTACGACCAGATCGTCGTCACCGCGGGTGCGGTCTCGCGCACCTTCCCGATCCCGGGCATCGCCGACAACGCGATCGGCCTGAAGACGATCGAAGAGGCCGTCGCGATCCGCGACCGCATCCTCACCAACTTCGACCGAGCCTCGAACCTCCCCGCCGGTCCCGAGCGCGATCGGCTGCTGACGACCGTCGTCGTCGGCGGTGGTTTCGCCGGCATCGAGGTGTTCGCCGAGACCCGTGCGCTGGCGTCGTCGCTGCTGAAGGACTACCCGCAGCTCCGCTTCGAAGACACGCACTTCCACCTGATCGAGGCGATGGGTCGCATCATGCCCGAGGTGTCGCTGCCGACGAGCGAGTGGGTCCTCAAGGACCTCGCCAAGCGCGGCGCGAACGTGCACCTCGACACCCAGGTCACCGGCGCTGTCGACGGCAACGTCGAACTGTCGACCGGTGAGGTCATCCCGACAGACCTGATCATCTGGACCGCCGGTGTCATGGCGAACCCGACCGTGGTGCGCGGCAGTGACCTGCCCGTCGAGGAGCGCGGTCGCATCGCGACCCGCGCAGACCTGCGCGTGGGTACCCCCGAGGCGTTCGTCGAGGGCGCATGGGCTGCCGGTGACGTCTCCGCCGTCCCCGACCTGAGCGGTGGCGGCGTGGGTGGGTACTGCGTGCCCAACGCACAGCACGCGGTGCGTCAGGCGAAGCTGCTCGCCAAGAACCTCGTCGCCGTCCTGCGCGGCGAACTGCCCCGCGAGTACGTGCACCACAACCTCGGTGCGGTCGCAGGTCTCGGTCTGTACAACGGCGTGTTCCAGTCCGGAAAGATCGCGCTCAAGGGCTTCCTGGCGTGGTGTGCACACCGGGGCTACCACGGCATGGCCATGCCGTCGTGGGAGCGCAAGTGGCGCGTCATCGGCGACTGGTGGCAGAACTTCTGGCTCGGCCGCGACAACGTGACCCTGCAGACGGTGCAGAACCCTCGATACGTGTTCGAAGAGTTCGCGGCCCGTCCGCGTCCGGCCGCCGGCGCGGCAGCCCCTGCGGCGAAGCCCGCCCCCGCGGCAGAGGCACCGAAGGATGCTGCGCCTGCAGCAGACAAGCCCGCCGCAGACAAGCCCGCAACCAAGAAGCCGGCGGCGAAGAAGGCAGCGAGCACGTCCAAGGCGGGCTGAGTCTGCCGGGCTAGGGTGGGCTCAGGCCCCCGTAGCCCAATGGCAGAGGCAGGCGACTTAAAATCGCTTCAGTCTGGGTTCGAGTCCCAGCGGGGGTACCGACACCCTGCGAAGGAGCGAACCGATGAGCCTCGACCTGCTGGCCGACGTTGCGGCTTCGCCGTCAGCCGATCTCGCGCAGCGATGGGCTGACCGCACCGCGGCCGTCTCCGGGTTGTCGGGGCCGGTCGCGACGATCGATGTCGATGCGCTGCGGTACAACGCGCCCGATCTGGTGGTCCGCTCCGGCGGCGTGCCGATCCGTGTGGCCAGCAAGTCGATCCGGGTGCGGCAGATTGTCGACGCGACACTCGCCCTCCCGGGGTATGCCGGCATCCTCGCCTTCACGCTGCCCGAGGCGCTGTGGCTCGCGGCCGACCACGACGACATCGTGCTCGGTTACCCCACGGTCGACCGGGCGGCGTTGGCGCAACTCGTCGGCGACGCCGATGCGTGCCGGCGGATCACGCTCATGGTCGACGACCCGGCGCAGCTGGATCTCATCGACGCCGTCGCTCGGCCCGGCTCGCGGCCAGAGGTGCGGGTCGCGATCGACGCCGATGCCTCGTGGCGTTCGCCCGTCCTCGGCCACGTCGGGGTGCGGCGATCGCCGCTGCACGACGCGGCGCAGGTCGCCCGATTCGCGCACACCATCGCCGACCGAGACGGCTTCAGGCTCGTCGGCCTCATGATGTACGAGGCGCAGATCGCGGGGCAGCCGGACGACACCGGCCCGGAGGCGCCGATCATCCGCTGGATGCAGCGGCGCAGTGCCGCCGAGCTCGTCGACCGGCGCGCGGCGATCGTCTCCGCCGTGCGCCAGAGTGCCGAGCTCGAGTTCGTCAACGGCGGGGGTACGGGATCGCTCGAATCGACGGCGGCCGACGAATCGGTCACCGAGACGACGGCGGGCAGCGGTCTGCTCGCCGGGCACCTGTTCGACCGATATCGGGCGTTCGATCCGGCGCCTGCCGCGGCCTTCGGACTCGAGGTCGTCCGCAAGCCCCTCGATGACATCGCAACGGTGCTGGGTGGCGGCTGGATCGCGTCGGGGCCTCCGCTCGCGTCCAGACAGCCGCTGCCGGTGTGGCCGATCGGCCTGTCGATGCTGCCCAGAGAGGGCGCCGGCGAGGTGCAGACCCCGCTGCAGGGCGCGTCGGCGCGCGGGCTGCGGGTGGGCGACCGGGTGTGGTTCCGGCATGCCAAGAGCGGTGAGCTCGCTGAGCGGGTCGACCGTTACCACCTCGTGCGTGGCGCCGAGGTGGTCGGTGAGAGTCGGACCTACCGGGGCGAAGGCAAGAGCTTCCTGTGACGCGACCGGGCGGCGAGTGGCAGAACTGGGGTCGCAGCGAACGAGTACGGCCGCAGCGCGTGGAGTTTCCGCCGACCGTCGCGGCCGTGCGACGGGCGGTGCGGGCTTCGGCGTCGCGTGGCATTCCGGTCAAGGCGATCGGCGCCGGGCACAGCTTCTCGGGCATCGCCGTCGCGCCGGGAACACTGCTGGACCTGTCCGACCTGTCCGGTCTGATCGACGTCGATCGGGAGCGCTCACGCGTCCGTCTGCTCGCCGGTACCCGTCTGCATCGCATCCCCGCGCTCCTTGCTCCCTATGGCCTCGCGATGGAGAATCTCGGCGATATCGACAGGCAGTCGATCTCGGGGGCGATCTCGACGGGCACCCACGGCACGGGCACGACGTTCGGCGGCATCGCGACGCAGATCGTCGGTGCGACGCTGGTCACGGCAGACGGCGAGCTGCTCACGGTCTCGGACGAGGAGCATCCTGAACTGCTGCCGGCGGTTGCGCTCGGCCTCGGGGCCCTCGGCGTGCTCGTCGACGTCACCGTCCAATGCGTGCCCGCGTTCACGTTGCACGCGATCGAGCGTCCCGAACCGCTCGCAGACGTCGTGTCCCATGTGGATGCGCGCATGGGCGGTGCCGATCACTTCGAGTTCTATTGGTTTCCGCACACCGACGTCGCCTTGACGAAGACGAACACACGCCGTTCAGCCGACACCCCGATCTCGCCGCAGCCGCCGCTCGCGAAGTGGGTCGATGACGTGTTCATCGGCGGCATCGCGCATCAGGCGGTGTGCTCGACCGGGAGAGCGATCCCCGCCCTCGTTCCCCGGATCAACCGACTCTCGGCGAAGGTGTGGGGCGACCGCACGTTCTCGAACGCATCGCACCGAGTCTTCGCCACAGCCCGCGGCGTCCGGTTCCGCGAGATGGAGTACGCGGTGCCGCTGTCCCGCCTCAGGGAGGCCTTCACCGCCGTGCAGCGCCTGATCGGCGAGCGAGGGTGGCGCATCGAGTTTCCCATCGAGGTGCGCGCGGCGGCAGCCGACGATCGCTGGATGTCGACCGCCCACGGTCGTGACACCGGGTACATCGCCGTGCACAGGTTCTGGCGGACCGATCCCTCCGAATACTTCGGCGCGGTCGAGGAGGCGCTGCTCGCGCACGACGGCCGCCCGCACTGGGGCAAGATGCACACGCTCGGGGCGGCGGCCCTGCAGGAGCGGTACCCGAGGTTCGACGAGTTCGTCGCGCTGCGCGACCGTCTCGACCCGTCGCGGGTCTTCCGCAACGCGTACCTCGACCGCGTCCTGGGTGGGTAACGGCTGGGAGTGGGCGTGCACCGGTGAGCGGTGTCCGGCTCGGCCGATAGCATGAAGGCAATACGAAGGGGAGTGCTATGGAGTGGCTGGTCCCGGTTCTGATCATCGTCGGTCTCGCGGTGATCGTCGGAATCTACCTGTGGGCGACGTACAACTCGCTCGTTTCGCTGAACGTGCGCGTCGATGAGGCATGGAGCGACATCACGGTGCAGCTCAAACGGCGTGCCGACCTGCTCCCCAACCTGATCGAGGCCGTCAAGGGCTACGCAGCGCACGAGAAGGCCGTCTTCGAGAACGTCACCCGTGCCCGCGCGGAGACCTTGTCCGCGTCGTCGCCGGGCGAGGCCGGAGTCGCCGAGGGACACATGCAGCAGGCGCTGAAGTCGCTGTTCGCCGTCGCTGAGGCCTACCCGCAGCTGCAGGCGAGCCAGAACTTCCTCCAGTTGCAGCACGCGGTCGTCGACACCGAAGACAAGATCCAGGCGTCGCGCCGGTTCTACAACGGCGGCGTTCGCGAACTGAACACGAAGATCAAGGTCTTCCCCAACAACCTGTTCGCGCGCAACCTCGGCTTCTCGGAGCGCGAGTTCTTCGAGGTCATCGACGGCGCAGCAATCGCCGAGCCCCCACGCATTCAATTCTGATGCGTGGCGGGGCGGCCTAGACGCAGCTCCCGATCGTGATCACGCTCAGTAAGCAGGAGGCGCGCCGCATCGCGGTGCGTGCCCAGCTGCTCGATGCGCACCGGCCGGACGGCATCGTCGAGACGGTGGCGGCGCTCAGCGCAGTGCAGATCGAACCGACGGCTGCGATCGCACCGAGCGCGCCGCTGATCCTCTGGAGCCGGATCGGCGGGCCGTTCGCGGCCGATGACCTGCGCCGCGCCGAAGAGGTCCAGCGCGACCTGTTCGAATGGGGCGGCTTCTATCGCGCAATGAGCGACCTGCCCCTGCTGCGGCACGAGATGGCCACGCGCCCGCGATACCGGGAGCCGCGCGAGTGGCTCGCGGCGAACGAGTCGTTCCGCCGTGACGTCCTCGATGCGCTCCGCGATCGGGGACCCCTCCATGCCGCCGAGATCGCAGACACGGCGCAGGTTTCGTGGCGCTCATCCGGCTGGACGAACAGTCGCAATGCGGGGCAGATGCTCGAGATCCTGGCGGCGATGGGGCAGGTCGCCATCGCCGACCGCGACCGGAAGGGGCGCCGCTTCGATCTCGCCGAGCGCGTGTACCCCGCCGATCTGCCCGACGTCGACGCCGAGACCGCGGCGTTCGAACGTGCCGACCGTCGGCTCGGCTCGCTCGGCATCGCGCGGGCCAAAGGGGTCGCGCAGCCGGGCGAGCCCGTCGATGTCGGCGAGATCGGTCTCGAGGCGACGGTCGAGGGCACACAGGGACGGTGGCGCGTCGATGCAGACACGCTGGCAGCGGTCGGCTCGTTCGCACCGCGCACCGCCCTGCTCTCGCCGTTCGACCGCCTGGTGTTCGATCGCGATCGACTGCTCGAGCTGTTCGATTTCGAGTACATCCTCGAGATGTACAAGCCGGCGGCCAAGCGCAGATGGGGCTTCTTCACCCTGCCGATCCTCCACGGCGATCGGTTCGTCGGAAAGCTCGACGCGAAGCGCGACGCGAAGGCCGGTGTGCTGCGCGTGCACGCCGTGCACGAAGATGTCCCGTTCGACGATGCGATGCAGGCTGACGTCGACGCGGAGATCTCAGCGCTGGGCGAGTGGCTCGGTGTCGAGGTCGCCGCAGGCTGACTCACACGCGGCGTTCGTGCCTCGGTGCTCCGAGCGCAGCGGCGAGGTCGTCCGCAGCGTCACCCCATCTGCCGACTGAGATCGACTCCAACCCTTGCCACGCGGCCGCGTCGCGAAGATGCGCGGCCAGCCGTCCGGGCGCATCGTCGAGCCTCGGCCCGGGTTCCCACCATGCGGACTGCACGAGCAGCGTGCGTGGGGAGCGGTCGGCCTTCAGATCGACGCGCCCGACGATGCGGTCGTCCATCAGGACCGGCAGTGAGTAATACCCGTACTGTCGCCTTGCCGCGGGCGTGTAGATCTCGATCCGGTAGTCGAGGTCGAACAGCCGCAGTGCCCGATCGCGGAACCAGACCACCGGGTCGAACGGGGTCAGGATCGTGGTGGCCGAGATGCGTCTGGGGCGCACCGCCTCGCGATGGCGCCACGCGGGCGCGGGCCGTCCCGCCACCGCCCAGCCATCGACGAGTACCGGTTCGAGTTCACCCGCGTCGACGAGGTCTCCGACGGCGCGCAGCATCGACTTGCGATCACGGATGCGCCAGTAGTCCGCGATGTCGGCGGCTGTGCCGACGCCGAGTGCGCGCGTCGCGCGGGACACCAGCGCACGCATCGCATCGTCTTCGGGCACCGGCGCTCGTTCGGCGTCGGTGAGCATCTGGTCTGCCAGGGCGTAGACGCGCTCGAACCCCCGCCGTCCCGCGATGGCGACCTCACCGAACATCCAGACGTGTTCGAGGGTGTTCTTCACGACGTCCCAGTCCCACCACGACCCCTTGGCGCGTCGTCGCAGGTCGTGGTCGAACTGCGCCGGACGCAGTGGCCCGCGCTCGGTCAGCTCCGCGCGCACCCACGCGGCGATGTCGGCGTGCCGGCCCAGAAACCCGTCGGGACCGCCGTAGCGTGCCCGCATCCGCCGCATCCTGAAGTCGAACAGACCCCAGTCCGCGCGCGGGATGAACGCGGCAACATGCGGGATGTACTCGACGTACGGCGAGCGCCGACGGAACAGCATCCGGTCGAGCAGCGCGGGGTCGTAGACGCCGAGACGTGAGAACAGGGGCACGTAATGCGACCGGGCGTACACGTTGACGGAATCGATCTGCAGCGTCTGCATCGTCGCCATCGCGACGCCGAGCTGTCGGGTGCCGGCCGAAGTCGGCGGCGTCTTCGCGAAGCCCTGCGCGGCCAGCGCGAGGTGGCGGGCGTCGGCCGAAGAGAGCGTGGTGGGCACGTCTTCACGGTAGCGGCGACCGCGGACACGCATGCCGATACGGGCACACCGCCGCGCCTAGACTGGCGAGGTGACAGGCTCCGACGAGACGCCGCGCGAGGGATTCTTCGGCGCGCTGCGTCGCCGCACGGTCTCGACCGACATCGGCGACGCCGTCCCGAAGGGCCTCCGCGTCGCGACCGCCTATTCGTGGCGACTGCTCGTCGTCGCGGCGGCCATCGGCGTCGGCATCTGGCTCGTCATCCAGCTCAAGCTGCTCATCATCCCGCTCCTGGTCGCGATCCTCGTCACGGCGCTCGTCTGGCCCGCGTTCACCTTCCTGCTGCGCCACCGAGTGCCGCGGTGGCTCGCCATCGTGATCTCGGTCATCGGCACCATCGCCGTCATCGCCGGCTTGCTGTGGCTCGCTGTCTGGCAGATCAGCCGGGAGTGGCCCAAAGTGCAGGCGAGCACCGTGACGGCGGTGAACGAGCTTCGGCAGTACCTCATCGACGGCCCGTTGCACCTCACGACGCAGCAGATCGATGACCTGCTCGCACAGGGGCTCTCCCTCCTGCAGCAGCAGGTCGAGCTGCTGTGGTCGGGTGCACTCGCCATCGGCAGCACCGTCGGTCACGTCGCGACGGGCACCCTGCTCGCGATCTTCATTCTGCTGTGCACGCTCGCCGACGGCGCCGGCATCTGGCGCTGGACGGTGCGACTGTTTCCGCAGCGCGCACGGCCCGCGGTCGACGGTGCGGGGCGCACGGGGTGGGTCACCGTCGTCAACTACGCCCGGACGCAACTGCTGGTCGCCACGATCGATGCCATCGGGATCGGACTCGGGGCGTTCCTGCTCGGCGTGCCCCTCGCGATCCCCGTCGGTGTGCTCGTGTTCCTGGGCGCGTTCATCCCCTTCGTCGGCGCCGTCGTCACCGGTGCCCTCGCCGTCTTCCTCGCCCTCGTCTACAACGGCCCGTGGATCGCGTTCTGGATGCTCATCGTCGTCCTCGGCGTGCAGCAGCTCGAAGGGCACGTGCTCCAGCCGCTGCTCATGGGCTCGGCGGTCAAGGTGCACCCGCTCGCGGTCGTGCTGGTCGTCGCCGGCGGCGCGATGATCGCCGGCATCCCCGGCGCACTGTTCGCGGTGCCGCTGGCCGCTTTCGTCAACGTCGTCTGGATCTACCTGTCCCGCAGAGGATGGGAGACCGGAGCGAGACCTCGACCCGAAGAGGTCATCTGGAGCACCGTTCCACGCAGCAGGAGGATCACCGCGTGAGCAATCCCACCCTGGCGGAGTTCGAGCAGGCCGCAGCCTTCCTCGCCGACGTCATCACGGCGACCCCGATCGACGAATCCGAGCACCTCACGGGTGTGCTCGGCCAACCGGTCTACCTGAAGCTCGAGAACATGCAACGCACCGGCTCGTTCAAGATCCGCGGTGCCGCCTACCGACTCTCGCAGCTCACGGCCGAGGAACGCGCCCGCGGTGTGGTCGCCGCATCCGCGGGTAACCACGCCCAGGGCGTGGCGCGCGCGGCCCACCAGCTCGGCATTCCCGCGACGATCTTCATGCCGCTCGGGGTGCCGGTGCCGAAGCTCCTCGCGACCCGCAGCTACGGCGCCGACGTCGTGCTGGAGGGCCCGACCGTCGAGACGCCGCTGCGGCTCGCCGCGGAGTTCGCGGAGCGCACCGGCGCCGTGCTCATCCACCCGTACGACCACCGCGACGTCATCATCGGGCAGGGCACCCTCGGACTCGAAGTGTTCGACGCCGTCCCCGACGTCGAGACGGTGCTCGTCGGGATCGGCGGCGGCGGACTCATCGCCGGCGTCGCGGCAGCCGTCAAGGCGCGGGCAGCGGCCGCCGGACGCGTCGTGCGCGTCATCGGTGTGCAGGCGGAGAACTCCGCGGCCTACCCGTCGTCGCTGCGGGCGGGCGAGCCCGTCACCGTTGAGACCACGCCGACGATCGCCGACGGCATCGCGGTCGCGCGCCCCGGTGATGTTCCGTTCGATGTGATCCGCGACCTCGTCGACGAGGTCGTCACCGTCACCGACGACGACATCGCGCGCGCGATCGTGGTGCTGCTCGAGCGGGCCAAGCAGGTCGTCGAGCCGGCCGGTGCCGTCGGCGTGGCGGCGATCCTGGCTGGCAAAGTGCACGCTTCAGGCCCGACCGTCACGGTGGTCTCCGGGGGCAACATCGATCCCCTGCTGCTGCAGCGCGTCGTCTCGCACGGTCTCGCGGCATCCGGGCGCTACATGACGCTGCAGATTCCGCTGCCCGATCGTCCGGGGCAGCTCGCGCGTGTCTCCGAACTGCTCGCGATCGCGGGCGCGAACGTCATCGAAGTGCTGCACACCCGGCACGGGCAAGGCCTGCAGATCAGCGAGGTGATCCTGCAGCTGAGCGTCGAGACGCGCGGCGAGGAGCACCGCGCGCGCACCATCGAGATCCTCGAAGAGGCCGGCTTCGCGCCGAGGGTGATGCCCGACTGAGTCGTGCTCAGCCGGTGTAGGTCTCGACCTTGACGACCTCGACGGCGATCTCACGCCCGTTGGGGGCCGTGTACGAGCCCTTGTCGCCCTCCTTGAGGCCGAGGATGGCAGCGCCCAGGGGAGAGGCTTCGCTGTAGACGTCGAGGTCGGTGCCCGACGCGATCTCGCGGTTGCCGAGCAGGAACACCTCTTCGTCGCCGGCGATGAGGGCCGTCACGACCGTGCCGGGCTCCACGATGCCGGTCGAGGTTGGGGCATCGCCGACCTTGGCGTGCTTGAGCAGGTGCTGAAGGGTGCGGATGCGCGCCTCCTGCTTGCCCTGCTCGTCCTTGGCGGCGTGGTAGCCGCCGTTCTCCTTGAGGTCGCCTTCTTCGCGCGCCGCCTCGATGCGCTTCGCGATCTCCTCGCGTCCCGTCGTCGACAGCTCCTCGAGCTCCGCGACGAGGCGGTCGTAAGCGTCCTGGGTGAGGAAGGTCACCTGTGCGTCGTTCGACACGTCGTCTCCTTCAAGCGTGATCGGTGCGTAAATCGAACGCCCCGGCACCAGGCCGGGGCGTGCAGTTCCCGGTCAGTTTAGGGGATCCAGCAGGAGGTGACCAAACCGGTCGTCGCCTCGGAGACGGTCGGGATGGTCTCCGAGAAGCGGCGGGTGTGGGCGTCGGTCGCGCCGTATTCGACGACGCGCCAGCCCACGACGCCGTGCTCCGCATCCTGCGCCTCGATCGCGCACGCGTAGGCGGTGCCCGGGTTCGCAACCACCTGGAACTCGACCGTCACCGCATGCTCGTCGAGATCGTGGAACCCAAGGGTGTCGTAGTCGACCGACCGCATGGCGTTGCTGACGGTCGACCAGGCCACCCAGCCCACCACGGCGGCGACGAGCACCGCGACGACCACCCACACGGCTCGGCGTGCACCGGAGACGGGGCCGCGCCCGTACCGGTCGGCGAGGCGCTCTGCGGTGGTCTGTGCGGTGCTCATCGGCATCCCCCGGGGAGATTAGGCTGGTGATACCAGGCTAGGCGTTCGGAAAGCGGGTCGAAGACACATGGGAACACTGATCGCGTTGGTGGCGGCCACCCCGACTCCGACGCCGACTCCCACGATCGATCCCGACCAGGTCACCCCCGGTGTCGCAGGCTTCATCGGCATCGCCGTGATCGCCGCCGCGGTCGTGTTCCTGCTGATCGACATGTTGCGTCGTGTGCGCCGCGCGGGCTACCGCATCGATGTGCGTGAGGAACTCGACGCGGAGGAGGCCGCACGCACGGAGGCTGACGGTGACGCCTCGGCGACGGGCGACGCGGGCGGCGTCAGCCCGGAATCCCCAGCGAAGGACTGAGCGGCGCGAGCCCGATCAGCAGGCACGCGGTCCAGTGGCACAGGAACGCGAGCACGGTGCACACGTGGAAGATCTCGTGGAAGCCGAAGTGCCCCGGCCACGGGTTCGGGCGCTTGAGCGCGTACACGATCGCGCCCCCCGTGTAGAGCAGGCCGCCGACGATCACGAGCACCATCATGGGGACACTCGCCTGCAGCAGGTCGACGAGGTACATCACCGCGGCCCAACCGAGCAGCAGGTACAGCGCGACGTACAGCCAGCGGGGCGCGTGGATCCAGAAGACGCGGAACAGGATGCCGAGAAGGGCTCCCGACCACACCAGGATCAGCAGCAGCAGTCCCTTGTCGGGCGTGAGCGCGAGCACCGCCAGCGGCGTGTACGTGCCGGCGATCAGCAGCAGGATGTTGGCGTGGTCGATGCGCTTGAGGATGACCTTCGTCTTCGGACCCCAGTCGAAACGGTGGTAGAGGGCGGAGTTGCCGAACAGGAGGAGCGAGGTCGCCATGAAGACGGCCGCAGCCCACTTGCCGGGCGTGCCCTCTGTCAACACGATCAGCACGATGCCCGCAGCGATCGCGATGGGGAACGTGGCCGCGTGGATCCAGCCGCGCCAGGTCGGTTTCAGCTCGACCTGCGAACTCGCGGCGGCAGCATCGATCAGCGGAAGTTGGGGCATCTCGACGCCGTCGGGCGTGTCGTGTCGTGTCACCCTCCGAGCCTACGCGCGAGCGTATGCCGGCGGATACATGCCAGCGCCGCGGCGGGTGCCCTGCGCGGGTGCAGCGCGATAGCGTAGGGCGGGTGAGCATCGAGCCATCCGGACGCGGCAAGGGCCTGCTGTACCGCCTGTACGGGTCGCGTCTGCGCCGATCGCTCACCCCCGAGACGGTGCCGCACCACGTCGCGATGATGATCGACGGCAATCGCAGGTGGGCACGGCAGGCGGGGTATGCGACCGTCTCCCACGGGCACCGTGCCGGGGCTGCGAAGATGCACGAATTCCTGCGCTGGTGCGACGACCTCGGCATCCGCGTCGTCTCGCTGTATCTGCTCTCGAACGACAACCTGCGCAAGCGCGATTCGGCCGAATTATCGGACCTGATCGAGATCATCGCAGAACTCGCCGATGAGCTCTCGCAGGAGCCCGGATGGCGCGTCCGGCACGTCGGTCGCGTCGAGGGACTTCCGGCCGATCTGGCGCGGGTCCTGGCACAGGCGGAGGAGCGCACCGCGGGCAACACGGGACTGCACGTGAATCTGGCGGTCGGCTACGGTGGCCGTGGCGAGATCGTCGATGCCGTCCGCAGCATCATCGCCAACCACGACAAGAGCGGCGGTTCGCTCGAGGAATTGGCCGCGAGTCTCACCCCCGAGCAGATCGGCGAGCATCTCTACACGGGTGGGCTGCCCGACCCCGACCTCGTGATCCGCACGTCGGGGGAGCAGCGGCTGAGCGACTTCCTGCTGTGGCAGTCCGCGCACAGCGAGTTCTACTTCGTCGAGGCGCTCGGCCCAGATCTCCGCGAGGTGGATTTCTTGCGTGCCATCCGCGACTTCGCGACGCGGGATCGCCGGTACGGCGGCTGACGTGCCGGTGCGAACACCCGCGTGCCAGAATCGAAATCGTGTCTGATCTCGAGACATACCTGGCATCGTTCGATGCCGAGCCCGGCTACCTGAACTGGGCGGCCTTCGGTCCGCTCTCACCCGCGGTGCGCGCGGAGGCCCATGCCGACGCCGAGCTGCTGGGCACGGGGCGGCGTTCGGGCATCGAGCTCGTCTCCGCACGGGCGGCCGAAGCGAGGGGGCTGCTCGCCGACCAGCTGGGTGTGGATGCCGACGATGTCACGCTGCAGCCGTCGACGTCGACGGGACTCCAGCACGCGTTCGCGGGGCTGGAGGGCACCGTGCTGCTCTCGCCGCGGGAGTTCCCCTCGGTGACGGTCGGCGCCCGCCGGGCACAGGACATGCGCGGGCGCCTTCGCGTGGCCCCGATCGACGCGCCCGACGGGTTCGTCACAGCGGATGCGGTGCGCGAGGCGCTCACCGACGACGTGACCGCCGTCGCCGTCAGCGCCGTCGACTATCGCACCGGGTACCTCGTCGACCTGCCCGCCCTGCGTGAGGTCGTCGGTGACCGACTGCTTATCGTGGACGCCGTCCAGGCGTTCGGTGTCGTCGACGCCGACTGGGCCGCAGCCGACGTCGTCTGCGGCAACGGCTACAAGTGGCTTCGCGCGGGCCGCGGGACCGGCTTCGCCTCGTTCTCAGCACGTGCGCGCGAGCGGATCGAGCCCGTCCTGTCGGGGTTCGCCGGCATGGACGGCGACCTCTCCGACACGGAGGTGCAGCCGCCGTTGCCCGGTGCAGCCGCCTATGTCGTCTCGCCGCCCGACCCACTCGCCGCCGCGAGGCTCGCGACTGCCGTCCGCGAGATCGCGGGCGTCGGCGTCGATGCGATCGCAGTCGAGCTGCGCCGGCGCGCTGACGACGTGTTCGCACTCGCTGACCGGTACGGCGTGCCCGTCCTCACCCCGCGTGACCGCCACGCCGGCATCGTCACGCTCGTGCCAGGCCCGCAGAACGCCGCACCGCTGGGCGCGGCCCTCGCGAACCACGGCGTGACCGCGACGGCCCGCGGTGGCACCATCCGCATCTCGTCGCACGCGGGGACCGGTGCAGACGCGTTGCGCCTCCTCGGCGACGCCCTCGCCGAGGTGTCGGCCGCGCGTGCGCACACCGCCGTGGTCGCCCCGACGGATCGTTAACCTGCCTGTCATCGAATCGCCGCGTGTCGGACGCGCGTCCGATCGCACCGGCACCGTACGGTCATCACATCGGGCAAGGAGCCCGTTCGAGTCGGCCATTCACGACTCGTGACCCTGGTCGACTCGTGACAGCCGGGTGATCCACCCGGGGCGGGAGTGGGTTGTGACCACACGAGCAGAGAACCAGCGCCGCGTCATCGAACGTGCAGGGGAGCGCGACCATCTCGACCAGGATCTGCGGACCTACGTGCTCGACACGTCGGTGCTGCTGAGCGATCCGCGAGCGTTCTTCCGCTTCGCCGAGCATTCGGTCGTCGTCCCGGTTGTCGTCGTCTCCGAACTCGAGGGCAAACGACACGACCCCGAGATCGGCTACTTCGCCCGCCAGGCGCTCCGTCACCTCGACGAGTTGCGCGTCGAGCACGGCCGCCTCGACTTCCCGGTGCCGGTCGGCGACGGTGGGACGCTCCGTGTCGAGCTCACGAACACCGATCCCACCGTGCTGCCGGCCGGCATGCGGCTGGGCGACAACGACACCCGCATCCTCGCCGTTGCGATGCACCTCAGCCAAGACGGCCAGGAAGTCACGGTCGTCTCGAAGGACCTGCCGATGCGCGTGAAGGCCGCCTCCCTCGGCATCCACGCGGAGGAGTACCTCGCCGAGCAGGCCGTCGATTCGGGGTGGACCGGCATCGCCGAACTCAACATCTCGGGCGACGAGGTCAGCGACCTCTATGAAAGCGAAGTCGCCATCAGCGAGGAGGTGCGCGGCCTTCCGGTGAACACCGGGCTGATCGTCCACTCCGAGCGCGGCTCGGCGCTCGGCCGCGTCACCGGCGACGGCACCTTCCGACTGGTCCGGGGTGACCGCGACGTGTTCGGCCTGCACGGTCGCTCGGCCGAGCAGCGCATCGCGATCGATCTGCTGCTCGACCCCGAGGTCGGCATCGTGTCCCTCGGCGGCCGCGCCGGCACGGGAAAGTCGGCGCTCGCATTGTGCGCGGGGCTGGAAGCCGTGCTGGAGCGTCAGGAGCAGAAGCGGATCATCGTGTTCCGGCCGCTGTTCGCCGTCGGCGGGCAGGAGCTCGGCTACCTGCCGGGAGACCAGTCCGAGAAGATGAACCCCTGGGGGCAGGCCGTCTTCGACACGCTCGGGTCGGTCGTCTCGGGCAATGTGCTCGAAGAGGTCACCGCGCGCGGCATGCTCGAAGTGCTGCCGCTCACCCACATCCGCGGCCGGTCACTGCACGACGCGTTCGTGATCGTGGATGAGGCGCAGTCGCTCGAGCGCAATGTGCTGCTGACCGTCCTCAGCCGCATCGGGCAGAACTCCCGCGTGGTGCTCACCCACGATGTCGGGCAACGCGACAACCTGCGTGTCGGCCGTCACGACGGCATCGCGTCGGTCATCGAGACGCTCAAGGGCCACGGCCTGTTCGGACACGTGACCCTGGTGCGCTCGGAGCGTTCGGCGATCGCGGCCCTCGTGACCGACCTGCTGGAGCAGGGCGAGCTCAGCTGACCTCACCTGACAGCGGCCCTCGGCGAACGCGCCGGGGGCCGCTTCACGTCACTCCCAGCGGTATCCCTCGCCGCGGACGGTCACGATGTGGTCCGAGCCGAGTTTGGCGCGCAAGTACCGCACGTAGACGTCGACGACGTTCGAGCCCGGGTCGAAGTCGAGCCCCCACACGCGGCTGAGCAGCACTTCGCGGGTCATGACTTCACCCGCGTGGCGCAGGAATTGCTCCGCCAGCGCGAACTCGCGTGCCGACAGATCGACCTCCTTGCCGGCGACTGTGGCGCGGCGGGCGAGGATGTCGAGTGTCACTTCGCCGCGACTGACCACCACCGGGGCTGCAGCGCTGCGCTCGCGCAGACGCGATCGCACCCGGGCCAGCAGTTCGGCGACCGCGAACGGCTTCGGCATGTAGTCGCTCGCCCCCGCATCCAGGCCTTCGATCGTGTCGTCGGTGCCGCTGCGTGCGGTCAGCATGATGACGGGCACACTGCTGCCGGCGGTCCGCAGGTTGCGCAGCACCTCGAAGCCGTCCATCCCCGGCAGTCCCACGTCGAGGATGATGAGGTCGACGTCCTCACCGAGCGCGATGGCGAGCGCATCGGTGCCGTCCTCGGCCACGAGGGTGTCGTAGCCTTCGCCACGCAGGCCGCGGGTGACGAGCGAGACGATATGGGGTTCGTCATCGACGACGAGGATGCGTGTCATTCCGTGGACTCCCGCTGGAGAAGGACATCGCCCGCCCGCACCGGTGCGGGCAGTGCCGCCTCGGTGCCGATGGGGATCTCAAGGGTGAAGGTGGCTCCGCCACCGGGGGTGTCGGCGATGGCGCAGTGGCCGCCGTGTGCCTTGGCGATCGCATCGACGATCGCCAAACCCAATCCTGACCCGCCGACGGTGCGTTTGCCACCACCGCGATCGAATCGTCGGAAGATGCGGTGCCGCATCGCCGGGGGAATGCCCGGCCCGTGGTCGCGAACCCACAGTTGCGCACCGCTCGCATGCAGAGCGCTGCCGATGCGGATCGTCGTCCCCTCGGGGGTGTACTTCGCGGCGTTGTCGGCGAGTGCGAGCCACGCCTGCAGCAGTCGGTCTCGATCGCCGCGCACGGCGCCCTCGGCTGTCTGCTCGACGGCCCAGGAGTGGCCGGGGATGACGGTGACCATCTCGGACAGGCGCTGGGTCAGCGCCGCAAGGTCCACCGTGCCGAACGAGAAGCGGTCGGTCTCGACGGCCGCGAGCAGGTCGATGTCGCCGATGAGACGTGTCATGCGGTCCAGTTCGGCGATGCCGATCGCACGGATGGCCGCCACGTCGTCGCTGTCGGCGGCATCCATCACCTCGAGGTGGCCGCGCACGATCGTGATGGGGGTCTTCAATTCGTGCCGCACATCGTCGAGCAGCCGACGCTGCGCCGCGAACGAACTGTCCGCGTGGTCGACGCCGGGGGAGGGCTGCGCCGGATGCTGGAGCACAGCCCACCCGACGACGCCGACGATCGCAACCGTCACCACGCCGCCCACGGCACAGATGGCGAGCGCGACCCACGTCGGCCCGCCTGCGGTGATCACGATCAGCAGGATCGCGGTCGCCAACGCCACCCATGCGGCCGTGACGGCGACCAGCAGCCCCAGCCCTGGGGTGCGGCGCCATCCAGACGTCAGTCGGCTCACCCTCCGATTATCAACCCGGGTGGGTCATCGACAGCAGATCGAGCTTCTCGTCGAGCTGCTGCTCGGTCAGTTCGCCGCGCTCGACGTAACCCAGATCGATGACCGCCTCGCGCACCGTGATGCCCTTGGTGACCGAGTGCTTGGCGATCTTCGCGGCCGCCTCGTAGCCGATCAGCTTGTTGAGGGGCGTGACGATCGACGGCGACATGCCCGCGTACGCGGCGGCGCGCTCGACGTTCGCTTCGAGCCCGTCGACGGTCTTGTCGGCCAGCACGCGCATCGCGTTCGAGAGCAGTCGGATCGACTCGAGCAGCGCCGTTCCCATGACCGGGATCGCGACGTTGAGTTCGAACGAGCCCGAAGCGCCGGCCCACGCGACCGTGGCGTCGTTTCCGATGACGCGGGCGCACACCATGAGCGTCGCCTCGGGGACGACCGGATTGACCTTGCCGGGCATGATCGACGAGCCGGGCTGCAGGTCGGGGATGTGCAGCTCCCCGAGACCGGTGTTGGGGCCTGAGCCCATCCAGCGGATGTCGTTGTTGATCTTCGTGAGCGACACCGCGATCGTCCGCAGCGCCCCTGAGGTCTCGACCAGGCCGTCGCGGTTGGCCTGCGCTTCGAAGTGGTCCTTCGCCTCGGTGACGGGGAGTTCGGTCTCGCCGGCGAGCAGCTCGATGACCTTCTGCGGAAACCCGAGCGGCGTGTTGATGCCGGTGCCGACGGCCGTGCCGCCCAGGGGCACCTCGGCCACACGGGGGAGCACCGCCTGCACGCGCTCGATGCCCAGGCGCATCTGGCGGGCGTAACCGCCGAACTCCTGGCCGAGCGTGACGGGCGTCGCGTCCATCAGGTGCGTGCGGCCCGACTTCACGGTCGACTTCCACAGCTCGGCCTTGGCCTCGAGGGCGACCGAGAGGTGGTCGAGGGCGGGGATCAGGTCGTCGATCAGCGCCTGCGTGACCGCGATGTGCACCGAGGTCGGGAACACGTCGTTGGAGGACTGCGACGCGTTGACGTGGTCGTTCGGGTGCACCGGTGCACCGAGGATGCGGGTCGCGAGGGTCGCGAGCACCTCGTTCATGTTCATGTTCGACGAGGTGCCGGAGCCGGTCTGGTAGGTGTCGACCGGGAAGTGCTCGTCGAGACCGCCGGCGATGACCTCGTCGGCCGCAGCCGCGATCGCGTCGGCGATGGCGGGGTCGAGTGTGCCGAGCTCCTTGTTCGCGAGCGCCGCGGCCTTCTTGATGCGCGCCAGCGCGGCGATCTGCGTCGACTCGAGCCCCGATCCCGAGATCGGGAAGTTCTCCACCGCACGCTGGGTCTGGGCGGCGTACAGGGCATCCTTCGGAACGCGCACCTCGCCCATCGTGTCGTGTTCGATGCGGTACTCGATGTCGGTCATGGCGGTCACGTCCTCGTTTCCTGGGGGTGCGGTGTCTTGCGGTTCGTGGTGATCAGGCGGGGTCGCCCGCGTCGCCCACGATGACGTGGGGGACCGCGGTGCCTTCGCCCAAGCGGTAGTTGGCGCCGACGATAGCCAGGCGCCCCTCGGCGACGGCGTCGCTGATGAGTTCGGACGCGTGCAGCAACTGGCCGATCGTGTCACGCAGGTGCTCGCGCCCGACCTCTTCGGCGTCGATCGTCGCGGGGGTGACGCCCTCGTCGGCGTGTGCGGCGATGACGCGCTTGACCGCGGGCACGATCGGTGCGATCAGGCGCCAAATGTTCGCGGGGAGGGGTGCGGCGTCGATCGCCGTGGAGTCGATCGCCGCGCGCACGGCGCCGCAGGCGTCGTGACCGAGCACGACGATGAGGGGCACCTGCAAGACGGCGACCGCATACTCGAGGCTGCCCACGACCGAGTCCGAGACGACCTGACCGGCATTGCGTACGACGAACAGGTCGCCGAGACCCTCGTCGAAGATGATCTCCGCAGCCAGGCGGGAGTCGGCGCAGCCGAACAGGGCGGCGCGCGGCGTCTGACCGCCGGCGAGTTCGTGACGACGCTCGACGTCCTGTCGCGGGTGGCGGGGCGTCCCCTCGACGAACCGGGCGTTGCCCGCTCGCATCTCGGTCCAGACGGTGCGCGGGGTCGCGGTGGCGGTCATTGCTGTGCTCCTCGAAGGGTCAGGATGTCATCGGCGACGGCTTCGGCGGCGATCGCCGCAGTCTTCGCCGACGTCGAGCCGTAGATCAGAACGGTGTCGGTGCCGGCTGCCGTCGCCAGCGCGTACGTGATGTTGCCGGTGCCACCGGCGCCTTGGTCGTATTCGTCCCACACCACTCCGGCGATCTCGACGGAGCCGCTCGGTGCCCGACCGTCGAGCGTCGTGGTCACCCACGTCTCGTCGGCGTCGAACCGCTGCGCGACGCGCACGAATCCGGATGACGGCGCGTAGACGATCCGCCACGTGCCGTCGACGATCTCGGCCGAGTTCGGGCGCCAACCCTCGGGTGTGGCCGGGGCGATGACGGGACGCCCCAGCGACTCCGAT
Source organism: Microbacterium sp. bgisy189 (assembly GCF_965345345.1). Taxonomy (GTDB): domain Bacteria; phylum Actinomycetota; class Actinomycetes; order Actinomycetales; family Microbacteriaceae; genus Microbacterium. The sequence continues at coordinate 527,006 of NZ_CBDRMZ010000001.1, forward strand.
GCCACCTGCGCCGACGCGGCGACGTCTGCGGGGGCCGGCTCCGCCAGCTCGCCGCGGGGCACCGCGAAGACGATGACCGCGACGATCGCCACCGTGGCGAGCAGAGCGGCGATGAGGCTGCGGAACGTCTGGCTGGAGCGGTAGGCGGCGCTGGATGCCGCTTTGCGGGCAGCGGTCTCGTCGGGCGTCTCGGGGCGACCGAGTTCGGCGACGATGCGCGGCGCGGAGGCCATCACGCCTCCTTCGCGTCGTCCGTGGGCCGCGCGGCGTCCAGACGGCGCTTGGCGCCCAGCAGCCATTCTTCACAACGGGCCGCGAGGGCCTCGCCGCGTGTCCACAGCTCCAAGGAGTGCTCGAGTGTGGGGGCGCCCTGTTCGAGCTCGGCGACCACCCGAACCAACTCGTCGCGCGCCTGTTCGAACGAGAGGGAGGCGACGTCGACCGCGGTGTCTTCACGGGGCGTGGTCATGCATCCATCCTACGGCTGTGCATCGGGGTGCTCGGACTCGGCCACCTCGCCGTCGGAGCGCGCGGCGAACGATCCGCGCGCGACGGTCACGACGACCGCCGCGCCCGGTTCGGCCTGCGCGGCATCGCGGATGATGACACCGCCGTCCAGGTGCGCGATGGCGTAGCCGCGGTCGAGCGTGGCCCCGGGCGAGAGTGCGCGCAGCGATGCCTGCAGCGACGCAATGTCGCGATGCGCACCATCGAGCCGCCTCGAGGTCTGGTCGCGACCGCGACTGACGAGCGTCCACAGCTCGTGTGCGCGGGGGGTGAGCAGCGACTCCGGGTCGCGCAGGACAGGACGCGAGCGCAGCTGTTCGAGTTGGGTGATGTCGTGACTGAGGCGCTGCGTGAGGCGGGTGCGTGCGCGCGAGCGCAGCTGGGCGACGAGCGCCCGCTGCTCCGAGACGTCGGGGACGACCTTCTTCGCGGCATCCGTCGGCGTCGATGCGCGCAGATCGGCGACGTCGTCGAGGATCGGGTGGTCGTTCTCATGCCCGATGGCGGAGACGATCGGGGTCGTTGCCGCAGCGACCGCGCGCAGCAGCCGCTCGTCGCTGAAGCCGAGGAGCGTCTGCGGGTCGCCGCCGCCGCGGGCGATGACGATGACGTCGACGTCGGGGTCGGCATCCAGCGTCTTCAGCGCCGCGATCGTCTCCGGCACGCACCGCTCGCCCTGAACGGCCGCGTGGATGGTTCGGAATCGGACGTGCGGCCACCGCAACTCGGCGTTGCGGTGCACATCCTTCTCGGCGTCGCTGCGCTCACCGGTGATGAGGCCGATCATGTGGGGGAGGAACGGGATCGGCCGCTTGCGTGACGGGTCGAACAGACCCTCCGCCCGCAGCGTGGCCCGCAGGCGCTCGAGGGCTTCGAGCTGATCGCCCAGACCGGTGTGCCGCATCGCCGAGACGGTGAAGCTGAAATCGCCGGTCTTGATGAAGTAGTCCGGCTTCACGCAGGCGACGACTCTTGCGCCCACGCCGAGCGTCGAACGCAGATCGGCCGGCAGGCGCTGGAGCGTCGACGACCACAGGCGGAACGACAGAGCCGCATCGGTACGGGTGTCCTTGAGTCTGCCGAACACGTTGCCGCCGCGCAGATTCCAGCTCGTGATCTCGCCGTCGACCCACACCGCGCCCCATTTCTGGACGAAGTCGCGGATCGTCTCGTTCAGCCGCGAGATCGACGTCGGCGCCTGCGGGGACGAGTCGCGCGGGTGCACCGAATCCGGCGGTGCGGCGTCGCCCGGCTCGGCCTGGAACGAGGTCATGTGGTCCCTTCGGGTGTGCGGGCGAGCGGCGGTGGTCGTGTGCGGCCCGCTCTCAGCGCGGCGTCCCTAGAATCGGAGCGTGAGCTCTTCCGCCGTGCGACTGCCCGTTCCCCGTGTTCCCGGTGTGCGCGGGCGGCTTCAGGATAACCCGGTGTCCGGACACAAGCGGGTGCTGCTGGCGTCGCCCCGCGGCTACTGCGCCGGTGTCGACCGCGCCGTCATCGCCGTCGAGAAGGCGCTCGAGCGCTTCGGCGCGCCCGTCTACGTGCGCAAGCAGATCGTCCACAACATCCACGTGGTCACCGAACTCGAAGCACAGGGGGCGATCTTCGTCGAAGAGGTCGACGAAGTCCCCGAGGGTGCGCACGTCGTCTTCAGCGCCCACGGTGTCTCTCCCGCGGTCGTCTCGGCGGCATCCGATCGGGGTCTGCAAGCGATCGACGCCACGTGCCCGTTGGTGACCAAGGTGCACCGTGAGGCCGTCCGGTTCGCCCGCGACGACTTCGAGATCTTGCTGATCGGTCACGACGGTCACGAAGAGGTCGAAGGCACCGCGGGCGAGGCGCCCGACCACGTCACCGTGGTCAACTCGCCCGAAGAGGCAGACCGCGTCGAGGTGCGCGACCCGTCGAAGGTCGTCTGGCTGTCGCAGACCACGCTCTCGGTCGACGAGACCATGGAGACGGTTCGTCGTCTTCGCGAGCGCTTCCCGCAAATGGCCGATCCGCCGTCCGATGACATCTGCTACGCCACGCAGAACCGTCAGGTCGCGATCAAGAAGGTCGCGAAGGATGCGGATCTGGTGATCGTCGTCGGTTCGGCCAACTCGTCCAACAGTGTGCGACTGGTCGAAGTCGCGCTCGAATACGGCGCGAAGGCCGCGTATCGCGTCGACTACGCGCACGAGATCGAGCAGGCGTGGCTCGACGGTGTCGAGACCGTCGGCGTCACCAGCGGCGCGTCGGTTCCCGAGGTGCTGGTCACCGAGGTGCTCGATGAACTGTCGGGAGCGGGCTACCGCGACGTCGAGCAGGTTCGCACGGCCGAGGAGGACCTCATGTTCTCGCTGCCCAAAGAGCTGCGCGACGATCGTGCGCGAGGTGGTCGGGTGCGCACATGAGCACCCCCGGCGAACAGCCGCGCCCGCAGTACGGCGAATACGCGACACCCGAGGAGCAGCGCGCCCGCATCGAGCAGTCCGGCGCGACGCCGCCACCGGTGCCCGAGCAGCCGTACGTGCCGCATCCGCCGACGGCGCCGGCGACGACCGCCGCCGCGCAGCCGACCCGTCGCGCTGACCGCATCATCACCTTCGCGTTGCTCGCCTACGGACTGTTCACGGTCGTGAGCGCCATTCCGCAGCTGCTCGATTTCACGTCGTTCGCGCAGACGTGGATGGAGGTGGCCGGTGTCGACGCCGAATTCACCAATCACAGCGGCGGTGTGCTGTGGGGCCGCATCGGTGCGATCGTGTTCGCCGTCGGATGGCTCCTGACCGCCATCGCCTCATGGGCATCGCTGTCGCGCCGGCGAGTGTCGTGGTGGATTCCGTTGGTGGGTGCGATCGTGACGTTCATCATCGTGAGCGTGTGTCTCGCGGTGCCGCTGCTCGGTGACCCCGCCGTGGCCGAGCACTTCGCCATCGCGGGCTGAGATCGCCCGCCCGCCGGAGCATTGGCGCATGCCGAAGCTCCTCGCCGTCTGCGCTGTCACGATCCTGCGACCGGATGCGGGAACTGTGGGTGTGACCGCGATCGACAAGGCCGCTCGGGCCGCACCTGCGGCGGCCGAGAAACCACGAACGGCACGAGACCACCCGCGACGGGTGACTTCTCGTGCCGTTCGTGATGTCTGGATGCGTCAGCTCTGCGACTTGCCGTGCGAGCCGAGCTGCTGGGTGGCGGCGACGACGCGAGCGGCCATCGCCGACTCTGCGACCTTGCCCCAGGCGCGCGGGTCATAGGCCTTCTTGTTGCCCACCTCGCCGTCGACCTTGAGGACGCCGTCATAGTTGGCGAACATGAAGCCGGCGACCGAGCGGGTGAAGGCGTACTGGGTGTCGGTGTCGATGTTCATCTTGATGACACCGTTGGCGACCGCAAGCGCGATCTCTTCGTCGGTCGAGCCGCTGCCGCCGTGGAAGACGAGGTCGAGGGGCTTGGGGCCTGCACCGAACTTCGCGGCGATGCCCTCCTGGATCTCACCGAGGAGCTCGGGCTTGAGCTTGACGTTTCCGGGCTTGTAGACGCCGTGCACGTTGCCGAAGGTGAGGGCGGCGATCCAGCGACCCTGGTCGCCGAGGCCGAGCGCCTCGACCGCTTGGGCGACGTCACCGGTGGTGGTGTAGAGGGCGTCGTTGCTGCCCTCGTGCTTCACGCCGTCTTCTTCGCCGCCGACGACACCGATCTCGACTTCCAGGATGGCGTTGATGTTCTTCAGGCGGGGGAGCAGCTCCTGCGCGATCTCGATGTTCTCGGCCAGCGGCACGGCCGAACCGTCCCACATGTGCGACTGGAAGATCGGTTCGCCACCGGCGGCGACGACCTCTTCGCTGGCCGCGATGAGCGGCAGCACGAAGTCCTCGAGCGCGGGCTTGGGGCAGTGGTCGGTGTGCAGGGCGACTGTGATCGGGTAGTTCTTGGCGACCTCGTGGACATACTTCGCGAATGCGAGGGCGCCGGTGGAGCGTGCCTTCACCGTGTGCCCCGCAAAGTAGTCGGCGCCGCCCGTGGTGACCTGCAGGATGCCGTCGGAGCCGGCCTCGGTCAGGCCCTGGAGGACGGCGTTGATGGTCTGCGAGCTCGACACGTTGATCGCGGGGTAGGCGAATCCGCCCGCCTTCGCGCGATCGAGCATGTCGGCGTACTGATCTGGGGTGGCGACGGGCATGTGGGCTCCTCAGGATTGCGCGGTCGGTCCACGGGTACTCTAGCGAACCGCTCCGTCCCATCGCCCCCTGTGACGGTGTCGACGGCCTGGAACAGGAGTATTGCCGCGCCTCCTGCCGTGCCGTTAAGAATCGTGATTCCTTCGCCTGCGTGTGGCCGAAAGTCGCCGCGCAGAACCCGGCTCGCGGCGTAGGCTGACGTTCATGGTGAGCCTGACCGCCGACATGAGTCCGCTGCATCCCGACCGCAACCTCGCTCTCGAGCTGGTCCGAGCCACGGAGGCCGCCGCGATCCGGTCGGTGCCGTTCATCGGTCGCGGCAAGAAGGAGCTTGCCGACGGCGCCGCCGTCGACGCGATGCGGGCGTTTCTCACGACGGTCAACTTCGACGGTGTGATCGTGATCGGCGAGGGCGAGAAGGACAACGCCCCCATGCTCTTCAACGGCGAGAAGGTCGGCACCGGCCGCGGCCCGCAGTGCGACATCGCGGTGGACCCGATCGACGGCACGACGCTCACCGCCGAGGGTCGCAACAACGCACTGTCGGTGCTCGCCGTCGCTGACCGCGGTGCCATGCTCGACGCCTCGAGCGTGTTCTATATGGACAAGCTCGTCACGGGGCCGGCCGGTGTCGGGGTCGTCGACATCCGTCTGCCGATCGGTGAGAACATCCGCCGTCTCGCGAAGGCGCTCGACAAGCCCGTCGACGAGCTCGTCGTCTCGGTGTTGAACCGTCCGCGCCACGCCCAGCTGATCGATGAGATCCGCGAGGCGGGTGCCGGCACGCGACTGATGAGCGACGGCGACGTCGCAGGTGGCATCAATGCGGCCCGGCACAATGCACGCACCGACATGTGCGTCGGAATCGGCGGCAGCCCCGAGGGGATCGTCACCGCCTGCGCCATCAAGGCGCTCGGCGGTCACATCCAGGGACGCCTGTGGCCACGCGACGACGATGAGAAGCAGCGCGGCGTCGATGCGGGACTCCAGCTCGACGACTTCGTGTACGAGGCCGACGATCTGGTCAAGGGCAAGAACACCATCTTCGTCGCGACCGGCGTCACCAACGGCGAGCTCGTCGGCGGGGTGCGTCGGTCGGGGGACCATCTCTACACGGAGTCGGTCGTGCTGCGCGGTGCGTCCGGCACGCTGCGTCGCATCTCGTCGGAGCACCTCACCTCGAAGTGGCTGTGACCATTTCGAGACCGTGACGCGCGTTCGCGTGCAGGCGAAGCGCAGGAGCCCTCTGGCACAATGGGAGCCGTTGTCAGCGGCGACACCGTCATCCACGCGAAAAACGGGGGTTCCATTGTCTACAGCGTCTGAGCGACCCGTCACGGGTCAGATCGCGGTCCCTGTCGACCCCGCCCGGCGACCCGACGTGTTGCTGCGACGCCGCGCCCCTGAAGGTCACCGTGTCAGCGCGTGGTGGCTCATCGGCGCGTTCGTGGGCGTCTCGCTGGCCGTCGTCGGCCTCATGAACTTCTTCCCCGGCGGCTGATCTCGGCGTCCGCGTCGTTCCCGGCGCCGCCGTGCGCGTCATGGCCCAGCCGATCTCGCACACCCCCGAGATCTGCGCTCATCTCCGGCGTAAGCAGTTCGGGAGCAGTGAGCCCTCGTGGAGCGTCTTCGATCTGCCCTGGTCCCGTCGTGGCCGACAGCTTGGTGTCATCGATGCCGGGAAACCGGCGCGCCGTGACGAGCACGCGCGATTCGAGCGAGCCCGCGAACCGGTTGTAGCTCGCGACCGTGCGCTCGATGGCACGTCGCAGATCGTCCGCGTGACCGGCGAGCGACCCGAGCCGCTGGTAAAGCTCGTTGCCGAGCGCGAACAGCGTGCGAGCCTCGTCTGACACGTCTTGCTGGGTCCATGTGTATGCGACCGTCTTGAGCACCGCCCAAAGGTTCACGGGCGAAGCGAGTGCGACGCGGCGAGAGAAGGCGTAGTCGAGCAGCGCCGGGTCTTCTTCGAGCGCGGCGGCCAGCAGTGACTCGCTCGGGATGAAGCAGACGACGAACTCGGGGCTGCTGGCAAGGCCCGCCCAGTAGGTCTTCTTGGCCAGCGTGTCGACGTGGGCGCGAACCGCCTTCACGTGACGGTCGAGCAGTGTCTTTCGACGCGCTGCCTCGGCGCCCTGCGCCGTGACCGGGATCGCGCTCGCCTCGAGGTACGCGTCGAGCGGCACCTTCGCGTCGATCGCGAGAGCCTTGTCGCCCGGCAGCCGCACGACCATGTCGGGACGCCCGGCGCCGGCATCCGAAGAGATCGTGGCCTGGGTGTCGAAATCGACGTACCGGGTGAGGCCCGCGGATTCGACGATCCGCCGCAGCTGCGTCTCGCCCCACACGCCGCGTGCCGACGTGGACCGCAACGCACCTGCCAGGGATTCGGTGGTCGCGCGCAGCGCCTCGTCGGATTCCTGCGCGCGCCGGAGCTGTTCGGCGAGTGAACCGAACTGTGCGTGCCGCTCGCGTTCGAGCGCATCGACCTTGGTCTGCATCGACTGCAGGGACTCTTGCACGGGCGCCAACGCGCGCAGCACGAGCTGTTCGCGACGATCGCGCTCCTCGCGTGCGGCCTGATCACTGCGCGCGTGCTGCGCAGCCTCGCGCTGCGCGTGCAGCGCCTGCGCGAGCTGGCGCTCGAGGGAGACGGCGGCGGCCTCGGCGGCTGCGGCCCTGCTCGACAGGTCTTCACGCGTGCGCAGGGCCCTGGCGGCCTCACGGGCGGTTCCCGTGAACCACCCGGCGAGCGCGCCGGCGACGAGGCAAGCGACGACGATGACGGCGACGATCAGGGCATCCATGCATCCAGCATGACCCGCACCGCCGACATCGGTCGGAACGTCAGCCCGCGACGGCGGCGGCCGCGCGCTCTGCGCCCTGTTCGGCCGTCGGCAATTGGGGGACGCGCAACCCGAGCAACATCGCGAGTTCGATGATGTCGCCGGCCCCGGCACGTGCCGCCGAGTCGATCATGATCTGCGCGCACGCAAGTGCGTCGGCCGTCGCGTCGTGGTGGGCGAAGTCGAGGTGACCGGCGGCCGCTGCCACCAGCGGCAGGCGATAGGAATCGAGGTCGTACGTCTTGCGTGCCACCTGCAGGCTGCAGACGTAGCGCGCTGCGGGCCAGGCGTCCCCGGTGACCTCGCACGCGCGGCGCAAGACCGCCATGTCGAACCCTGCGTTGTGCGCGACGAGCACGTCGTCGCCGATGAAGTCCGACAGGTCGGTGAGTTGGCCGGTCCAGGTCTTCGCATCGGTCACGTCCTCGGGGCGGATGCCGTGGATGCCGATGTTCAGCTCGAAGAAACGGTCGTGGCCGGGCGGTGGCTGAATGAGCCATCCCTGCGATGCGACGACGCGGCCGTCTCGGACGCGAGCCAACCCGACGGCGCACGCCGACGCGCTCGAGGAATTCGCCGTCTCGAAGTCGATCGCGGTGAAGTCCAGGGCCACGCTCTCAGACTCTCCCGGCGGTTCCGGTGAGGCGCGGAGGCGCGCCGTAGGCTGGCGCCATGGCCACCCGGGATGAGATGTCGCAGTCGTTCGGGCGGGCGGCGGACGCCTACGAACAGGGGCGTCCCGCGTACCCGGCGGAATCGGTCGAGTGGATGCTCGCGCCGTCCCGGCGGGCCGAGCCTGCCGTGCGGGTCGCCGATGTCGGGGCGGGGACCGGAAAGCTCACGCGTACCCTCGTCGAGGCCGGAGCCGAAGTCGTCGCGATCGACCCGGATGCCGAGATGCTTCGTGCGCTGCGTGCGCACGTGCGCGGTGTGCCGACGTACGAGGGGACCGCGGAGCGGCTTCCGCTGCCCGACGAGTCGGTCGATGCCGTCGTGCTCGGACAGGCATGGCATTGGGTCGAGCCCGTCGCGGGATGCGCGGAGATCGGACGGGTGCTGCGGCCGGGTGGCGTGCTCGGACTCGTGTGGAACATCCGGGACGAATCGGTGCCGTGGGTGCGCAGGCTGACCGAGATCATGCGTGGGAGTCACGCCGAGCAGATGCTCGCCGCGGGGGATCCGCCGGTGGCGCCACCGTTCACCGCGACCGAGCGGCGTCAGTGGCGGTGGAGCCGCGAGATGACGCGCGCGGCGCTCACCTCGATGGTGTTCTCACGCAGCTACCTGATCACGGCAGACGAGGATGAACGCGCACGGGTCGACGCCGAGATCACCGACCTGTTCGACGAGGTGGGCGCGGTGGAAGACGCGACGATCGCTCTGCCCTACGTGACATCGGCTTACCGGTCTGTCGCAGGATGACCTTCGCCCACGGCGGGTGACACCGCGACCGCGACCGCGGTGACGGATGCCAGCGTCACGACGAGCAGTTCGCCGCCGTCTTCGGCGAACCCCGCCAGGTTGGACCGGGTCACGACGTGGACGAGGTCGACGACGACGGCGAAGACCGCGAGTGCGGCGAGCAGGGTCGCGAGGACGACCGTCGCGATCACGCCGTTTGCCGTACGCCGGCGCAGCCCGATCGCGAACGCGAGCAGAGAGCAGACCCCGACGACGAGCCAGAAGGCGAGTTCGCCGAGATGGCGGCCTTCGACGGGCCCGACTGCGAACGGCTCCAGCGCCGGCCCCAGTGCATGACCGGCGCGCTCGTGCCAGCGAAGTCGATTGTCGCCCGCGATGACGAGCAGGACGAGCATCCAGGCGATGAGCAGACCGTCGCGACGGCGCCAACCCGCCCACCCGACCGCCGCTGCGGCGATGAGTGTGAGCACGAGTTCCCACGCCTCAAGCAGGGACGAGTCGTCGAACGGGCTGAGCAGAGCCGGCAGTGGCGCGCCCACGGCGCCGATGTAGTGCAGGGTGTGCCAGGTGAACGCGATGGCGAACATGGCCGCGCTTACGGTGAGCACGGTGATCGCGTAGGGACGGGTGGGCGCGCGACACGCCCACCCGTACACCGTCCGCCAGCACTCCAGCAGCATCCCGCGCATCCGCACCCCCCCTCGTGCGCCGTCGCCGACGCATTCGGTTGACGCTACAGAAGTGCTCTAAGGCCCGTCTAAGACGGGGCTGAAGATCGGAACGCCGTCAGTACTTCATGACGATGCGGCCGTCGATCTTGCCGTGCTCCATTCGCTCGAAGATGTCGTTGATGTCGTCGATCGATGCCACGGCGACGGTGGGATGGATCTCACCGCGTGCGTAGAAGTCGAGGGCTTCGACCATGTCCTGCCGGGTGCCGACGATCGAGCCGCGGATCGTGATGGCGCGCAGCACGATGTCGAAGATGTCCGCGGGGAAGGCCCCGGGCGGGAGGCCGTTGAAGACGACGGTTGCGCCACGACGGGTCACCGCAAGGGCCTGCGCGAACGCCTTCGGGTGGACGGCGGTCACGAGCACGCCGTGGGCGCCCCCGATCGCCTCCTGAACTGCTGGACCCGGATCTTCGGTGGCGGCGTTGACGGTGACCTCGGCGCCGTGGGAGCGGGCGAGTTCGAGCTTGGCGTCGTCGACGTCGACTGCCGCCACCCGCATCCCCATGGCGCGCGCATATTGCACGGCGATGTGGCCGAGGCCGCCGATGCCGGAGATCACGACCCATTCGCCCGGGCGGGTGTCGGTCATCTTCAGGCCCTTGTAGACGGTGACGCCGGCGCACAGGATCGGGGCGACCTCGACGGGGTCGGCGCCGGCCGGGATGCGGGCGGCGAAGCGTTCGTCGACGAGCATGTACTCGCCGAAGCTGCCATCGACGGAGTAGCCGCCGTTCTGCTGCTCGGGACACAGGGTCTCCCAGCCGGTGCGGCAGTACTCGCACGTGCCGCACGCGGACCACAGCCACGCGTTGCCGACGAGGTCACCGACCGCGAGCGTGGTGACGTCATCGCCGAGCGCGACCACCTCGCCGTAGCCCTCGTGCCCCGGGATCAGGTCCGACTTCGGTGCGACCGGCCAGTCGCCACGCGCGGCGTGCAGGTCGGTGTGGCACACGCCGCTCGTGATGACCTTCACGAGCGCCTGGTGCGGTCCGGGTGTCGGAATGGGCACATCGGCGACGTGGAGGGGCTTGTCGTGGGCCGTCACGACGGCAGCGCGCATGGTGCCGGCGTGTTCGGTGCCGGTCTGTTCGGCGGTGGGGGAGTCGGCCAGGGGCAGGGTCGTCATCGACATCACTTCCTTGTGGTGGGTGTTCGTGCCTGTTCCGGCAGGCTATGAAGCGCTACGTTGCGGACGGTTGCGAGGGCGCCGACACGTAGACTGGATGCCCGTGGCACTCACCATCGGAATCGTCGGCCTCCCCAACGTCGGCAAGTCGACCCTCTTCAACGCACTGACCAAGAACCAGGTGCTCGCGGCGAACTATCCGTTCGCGACGATCGAGCCGAACGTCGGGGTCGTGAACCTTCCTGACCCGCGGTTGGACGCGCTCGCCGAGATCTTCCACTCCGAGCGGATCCTTCCCGCCGCGGTGTCGTTCGTCGACATCGCCGGCATCGTGCGCGGCGCGAGCGAAGGTGAGGGGCTCGGCAACAAGTTCCTCGCCAACATCCGTGAGGCCGACGCGATCGCCCAGGTGGTGCGCGGGTTCGCCGATGACGATGTCGTGCACGTCGACGGCGCCGTCAACCCGGCGTCCGACATGGAGACGATCAACGCGGAGCTGCAGCTCGCGGACCTCGAGACCCTCGAGAAGGCGATCACCCGGTACGAGAAGGAAGTACGCGGCAAGAAGCTCGACCCCTCGGTGCTCGCGGCGGCCCAGGCCGCGCAGGAGGTGCTGCAGCGCGGTGAGCTGCTGTCGGCGTCGGGGCTTGACCTCGCGCCGATCAAGGAGCTCGGGCTGCTGACGGCCAAGCCCTTCATCTTCGTCTTCAACGTCGACGAGGCAGTCCTCACCGACGCGGGGCGCAAGGCGGAGCTCGAAGCGCTCGTCGCGCCCGCGAAGGCCGTGTTCCTCGACGCGAAGATCGAGTCCGAGCTCATCGACCTCGATCCGGAGGATGCCGCTGAACTGCTGGCATCCACCGGCCAGGACGAGTCGGGTCTCGACCAGCTCGCCCGCATCGGCTTCGACACGCTCGGGCTGCAGACCTATCTGACGGCGGGGCCGAAGGAAGCACGTGCCTGGACGATCGGCAAGGGCTGGAAGGCGCCTCAGGCGGCGGGCGTCATCCACACTGACTTCGAGAAGGGCTTCATCAAGGCGGAGGTCATCTCGTTCGACGACCTCGTCGCGCTCGGCTCGGTCGCCGAGGCCCGCGCGAAGGGCAAGGCGCGCCTCGAGGGCAAGGACTACGTCATGCAGGACGGCGACGTCGTGGAGTTTCGCTTCAACGTGTGAGCTTGAGCGAGCGTGGCCGCTCTGGGAGAACTCGACGCCGACGTGGGATGTCGGATACACCACCACACCGGACATGTATGGGTTGTCGGAAGACCTGACGCGCGAAATGGCTGCGTGGAGCGCGCTGTGGGAGGCGAACTTCGATCCGTTCGATGACTGGAAGAGCGACGCTGCACGTGAACGGTGGCGCAAGGACGGCGCGGACATCGCAGCGCGCCTCCGCCCGAGGCGCTGCAGGAGTGGCGTGAGCGGCGAGAAGTCCTTCGCGCCGATGAGCGCGGAGAGGTCATCAACTAAGCGCGAGCCGGCATCCGGCGGAGTCGTTTCGACGTGGTCGGCGAGGGCGTATCGTGACCGCATGACGGTCACTTCCCTGTTTCCGATCCTCGCCACGCCTGATCTGCCTCGTCTTGTGGCGTTCTACGAGGCGGCGCTCTGCGGGAGTGTGACGTACCGGTTCCCACACGAAGACGGTGGTGACGCATACGTCAGCCTGTCACTCGGGGGTGCGCCGCTCGGGATCGGCCGCGATGCCGCCGCCACGAGCCCCGCGCCCGCCGACCGCATCGCGATCTGGTGCTACGTCGACGATGTCGATGCCACCCATGCGCAGGTCGTCGAAGCCGGTGGCGCTTCGCGGCAGGAGCCGAGCGACATGCCGTGGGGCGAGCGCGTCGCGCAGGTGCACGACCCCGACGGGAACCTGCTGCATCTTGCGTTGCAGCCGACGTGACCGTGGTCAGTCGCTCAGCCGGCGTCGATGAGGAGCGAGAGGGCTGCGCCGGCGGCGGCGCATGCGATGCCGGGAATGCCCAGGATCGTCGCCGCGAAGAGGAAGCGCCCGTTCATGCGGTTCAGTTCCCGCGCGATCTCGATGACTTGTATCTGCGCTTCCGCGATGCGGGGGTGTGCTTTGGTCGCCGGCAGCGCCAGCACGTCGGGAACCGAAATCGCCTGGAGCGACTTGATGTCGAACATGCCGGCCTTCACCGGCCGGGCGACGACGAGGGCCGCAGTTCCGGCGAGTGCGAACAGGATGACGGCGGCAGCGAGGAACCATGCCGCGACGCCCGGAATCTGATACCCCTCGAGTGAGGTGACGATGCCGGCCAGCCCGAGGAAGATCGCGATGAGCGCGCCACAGGCAGAGACGACGGCGGTGCTGCGTGTCTGCAGTGATTCCGCAGTCGCGTGCGCCTGCGCGAGCTGATCGTCGATCACCTTGAGGACGGCTGCAGCGGCGGTCGGCACCGGTTCTTCGCGTCGACGGAACATCACGGAGACCCCGGGTCGTGGACGGTCGCACGAACACCATCGAGCGTGGCGTCATACGCGACGCTCACGTGCACGCCGCCCGTGAGCGTTGCCGGGTTCGGCAACGCCCGGTAGTGCGCCACGATGCCCGAGTCAATGCTGTCGAGCTCATAGGCGATCGGCTCGGACGCGGATGCGGCGAGCCCGGGCAGCGCGTGGAGCCCCTTGACGACGATGATCGGAGGAAATTCGCCCTTACCCACCGAGGTCCCCGCGGCGCGAAGATCGAGATGCGTTACAGAGGACAGGTCGACGAGGTACTCGCGGTCCATGAGGGCTCCATTCCCCGTTGGCTGCGTGCTGTCGCCATGGTCTCGGCGTTCGGCGCCGTTGTCAACAGGCCTGCGCAGCCGCTCGCTCTCCGCCCGACGTACACTGGAGCCATGTCGACACAGAACCTCCCCACCCCGCAGCTGCAGCCCGTCGAGGACGAGAAGAACCTCCTCCAGGCCGAGGGCGCGTCCTGCTGCGGCGGCGGCTGCTGCAGCTGAGCGCTCCGTTCCGCGTGGACTGACAGCGGAACCAGCATTCGACCATAGGGTCCGCATAGCGGCATCCGGTGGAGTAGCGACATGGCCACTCCACGACTTCGACCTACCACGATCCTTCTGACGACCGCGCTCGCGTTCGGCACCGTCGGCTGCACTGCCGTCGGCGCGACGTCCTCGACGGGCGACAGCACCGCAGTCGGCGCCAGCGCTGAGAACGTCGCCGCGGTCTGGGACTCGAGCACCGTCCACTCGTTCTCGGTCACGTTCGACGAGGATGAATACGACGCGATGATCGCGACGTACCTCGAGTCCGAGGAGAAGGAGTGGATCACCGCGACCGTGGTGATCGACGGCGTGACGTACGAGAACGTCGGCCTGAAGCTCAAGGGCAACTCGTCGCTGCGAGGGCTCACGACCGACGCCGACGCCGATCTGAGTTCGACCAATCCCGAAACGTTGCCCTGGATCATCCGTCTCGACAAGAACGTCGACGGGCAGAGTCACGACGGCGCGACCGAGTTCGTCGTCCGGGCGAACAGTAGCGAGACGGCCCTCAACGAGGCCGTCGCACTCGACCTGCTCGAGGCCGCGGGCCTTGCCAGCGAAGAGGCGGTCACGGCGCGCTTCTCGGCGAACGGTTCCGAGGAGGTGCTGCGGCTCGTGATCGAGAACCCCGAAGACACTTGGATGGAGCGCGAACTCGGCTCGGGTCTGCTCTACAAGGCCGAAGCCGGTGGCGACTACAGCTACCGCGGCGAGGATGCCGAGTCCTACACCGACGTGTTCGATCAGGAGGCCGGGGACGACGACCTCACGCCGCTCATCGACTTCCTCCAGTGGCTGAACGAGTCCAGCGACGAGGAGTTCGCTGCAGACCTCGGCGACCACCTCGATGTGGAGGCGTTCGCGACCTACCTCGCCTTCCAGGATCTCGTCTCCAACATGGACGACATCGACGGGCCGGGCAACAACTCCTACCTCTATTACGACAGTGACACGGGGCTCATGACCGTCGTCAACTGGGACCTCAACCTGGCGTTCGGTCAGGCGAACGTCGGCGGTGGCGGCGGCGGCATGGGCGGTGGTGGCGGCATGCCCGAAGACGGCGAGCAGGCCGAGGGGATGCCGACCGACCGGCCCACTGACATCCCTGAGGGGATGGGCGACCCGGGGGAGATGCCCGAAGGCGGAGATATGCCCACCGACGGCGAGAGGCCCGAAGGTGGCAATGCCGGCGGCCGCGGCGGGTTCGGCGGCAGCAACATCCTGTCAGAACGCTTCCTCGCCGACGAGGACTTCCAGGCCCTGTATCAGGAGGCGCGGGAGACCCTGCAGGCCGAACTGTTCGACTCGGGCCTGGCCGACGACATCCTCGCCGCGTGGACGGAGACGCTCACCGACGAGGCCACCGACCTGGTCGACGCGGACACCATCGAGACGGAATCCGAGACACTGTCCGACGCGTTCCCGTCGTGACGATCAGTGTCCGGCGGGCGCGCCCTCGGCCGCTTCGGTCTTGCGCACGAAGAACGCGCTGACCAACAGCGGAACGGCCATGAACGTCGCGACCAGGAAGGCCGTCTGCGCACCCTGGGCGCCCGCGGCGGTCTCCGACGCACCGCCTGCCTCGGCGGCTGCCGTGACGGCCGTCATGGTCGTCACCAGGACCGCCACACCGGCGGCGCCGGCAACCTGCTGGATCGTCGAGAGGATCGCCGACCCGTACGAGTACAGGTGCGGAGTGAGCGAACCCATCGCCGAGGTCATCAGCGGTGTGAACGACATCGCGAGGCCGAGAGAGAGCACGGTCTGGGCGATGACGATCAGCCACAGCGACGTACCGTCGCCGAACGTCGAGAACAGCCATAGCACGCCGATCGCCAGCACCGTGCCGGGCACGAGCAGCAGTCGCGGTCCGCGGGCGTCGTAGATGCGGCCGATCACGGGCCCCGCGAGGCCCATCAGCAGCGCGCCGGGCAGGACGGCGAGGCCGGTGTCGAGCGACGAGATGCCGAGCACCGTCTGCATGTAGAGCGGCAGCAGCGTGATGACGCCGAAGAACGCGGCAGACAGCAGCGTCATGTGGGAGATGGCGAGCGTGAAGTTGCCCGACCGGAACACGCGAAGGTCGAGCAGTGCGTTGTCGGTGCGCTGCAGGATCATCTGCCGCCAGATGAGGCCCGCGAGGGCGATCACCGCGACCGTCAGCGAGACGATCATCACGAGCGGTGAGCTCGTGGATGCCGCGGCCTCATCGGCACCACCGTGGCCGCTGCCGATCTGACTGAGTCCGAACACGAGCCCGCCGAAGCCGAGCGCCGACAGGATGACAGACAGGACGTCGATCGGCGCGTGGGTGTTCTCGCCGATGTTGACCATCCACCGTGCGCCGACGAAGAGCGCGACCAGCGCGATCGGCAGCACGATGCCGAAGATCCAGCGCCATCCGAGCGTGTCCAGCAACAGCCCTGACATCGTGGGGCCGATGGCGGGTGCCAGGGCGATCACGAGTGAGACGCGGCCCATCATGCGCCCTCGGGATGCCGCCGGGACGAGCGTCATGATCGTCGTCATCAGCAGGGGCATCATGATCGCGGTGCCCGAGGCCTGCACGACTCGGGCGATGAGCAGCACGGGGAATCCGGGTGCGACGACCGCGACCGCGGTGCCGAGGCTGAACAGGCTCATCGCTGCGATGAACATCTGCCGTGTCGTGAAGCGCCGCAGCAGGAAGCCGGTCACGGGGATGACGACGCCCATTGTCAGCATGAATGCGGTCGTCAGCCACTGCGCGTCGACCGCCGTGATGTGGAGGTCCGTGATCAGGTGGGGGATCGCGACCCCCATCGTCGTCTCGTTGAGGATCGCGACGAACGCCGCGGCCAGCAGCAGCCAGATCACTCGCGTGCGGGAGGCACCGACCGAGTTCGGGGCGGTGGTCGTCGGATAGGTGTCGGTGGCGGACATGCGCGATCTCCTTCGAAGGATGAGCGGAGGCAAGCGCCGCCGAGAGCCGGGGCGACCGTCAAGGATAACCCGGCGGCGGTCGGGGGCATTCCCGCGACCGATGCCGATCTCGCGCCCGCCCGGGTGTCGGGCCTGCGTCGTAGAGTGATCAACGATGAGCATGGGCGGCGGCGGTCACCCCGGCGGCGGCGGCCGACCAGGGGGATTCCGAGGCGTCGACGAGCGTGCGCAGCGTCGGCAGAACGCCGCCGCCCCGCGCGTGGCGAACCTCGGGCGACGGGTCGTGGCGCTGTTCAAGCCGTACCGCGCCCGCATCGCTGTGACCGGCCTGCTCGTCGTCGTCGGCGCGGCACTCGCGGTGATTCCGCCGTTGCTCGTCCAACGGATCTTCGACGACGCGCTCTTCCCTGTCGACGGCTCTGCGCCCGACCTGGGGCTGCTGTCGTGGCTCGTCGCGGCGATGGTCGGACTCTTCCTCCTCGGCGCCGCCGTCGGCGTGGTGCAGACGTGGCTCACCTCGACCGTGGGCAACCGCGTCACCGGGGATCTGCGGGTGCGCATGTTCGAGCACCTGCAGGCGATGGAACTCGGATTCTTCACGCGCACCAAGACCGGCGTCATCCAATCCCGCCTGCAGAATGACGTCGGCGGTGTCGCCGGCGTGCTGACCAACACGGTCACCAGCATCCTCGGCAATACCGTCACGGTCGTCGCCGCGCTCGTGGCGATGGTGCTGATCGATTGGCGACTGACCCTCATCGCGGTCGTGCTCATGCCGGTGCTCGCGCTCGTCCAGCGCCGCGTGGGCCAGGTGCGCGCGCGCATCGCGGCGCAGACGCAGGAGTCGCTGTCGGAGTTGACCGCGATCACGCAAGAGACGCTGAGCGTGTCGGGCGTCCTCCTGTCGAAGTCGTTCAATCGGCAGCGCACCGAGTCTGACCGCTACCAGGCCGAGAATCGCAACCAGGTGCGCCTGCAGGTTCGGCGCGCGATGAGCGGCCAGGGGTTCTTCGCGGTCGTGCAGGTGCTCATGTCGAGCGTTCCAGCCATCATCTACCTCGTCGCGGGCTGGCTCATCACGGGGGATGCCGGATCACTGACGGCCGGCGCGGTCGTCGCGTTCACGACCGTGCAGGCGCGACTGCTGCAACCCCTGATGGGGCTCATGCGGGTTGCGCTCGACCTGCAGACCTCCGCCGCACTGTTCGCCCGCATCTTCGAATACCTCGACCTGCGCCCGGCGATCACCGACGCCCCTGACGCCATCGACGTGGCGGACGCGCCCGGGCCGCAAGGACGCATCGAGTTCCGCGACGTCGTGTTCCGCTACCCGGACGCCGCACCGGATGCGCAGCCGACACTCGACGGCGTCTCGTTCGTCGTCGAGCCGGGCCAGCACGTCGCCTTCGTGGGACCGTCTGGCGCGGGCAAGACGACGGTGCTGTACCTGGCGCCACGGTTGTACGAAGCCCAATCGGGCTCGGTGCGCTTCGCTGGTGTTGACGTGCGGGCGCTCAGAGCCGAGTCGATCATCGATCACGTCGGCATCGTCTCGCAGGAGACCTACCTGTTCCACGCGACCATCGCCGAGAACCTGCGCTACGCCAAGCCGGATGCCAGCGACGCCGAGCTCGAGGCAGCGTGCCGCGCCGCCAACATCCACCACGTCATCGCCGGGTTCGAGCACGGGTACGACACCGTCGTGGGGGAGCGCGGCTACCGCCTGTCGGGTGGTGAGAAGCAACGCGTCGCGATCGCGCGGGTGCTGCTGAAGGACCCGCCCGTCCTGCTGCTCGATGAAGCGACGAGTGCGCTCGACACCGTCTCCGAGCGCGTTGTGCAGGCAGCGCTCGACGAGGCGGCGAAGGGACGCACCACCCTCACGATCGCCCATCGGCTGTCCACGGTGATCGGCGCCGACGTCATCCACGTCGTCGAGGCCGGTCGCATCGTCGAATCCGGCACGCACGCGCAACTGCACGCAGCCGGTGGGCTCTATGCCGAACTCGCCGCGCAACAGGTCGCCGCGGCGCGCATCGACACCTTCACCCCACGCGACGAACCGTCCACGCGCACGGCGGGGGCCATTGACGAGCGTCCAGCAGACTCATAGCGTGAGGCGGGTCGACCTCGGCACACAGCAGTGCCGCTATCCGAGAGGTGAATGATGCGTCGAACCGTCCGGGCCGCCATGGCCCTGGGAGTCTCCCTGTCCGTTGCCGCACTGGCCCTCGCGGCCCCCGCGAGCGCCGCGCCGAAGAAGGACCCACCCGGTCAGCTCATCGATGTGCAGGTGTTGGCGTTCAACGACTTCCACGGACACGTGCAGCCGGGCGATGCCGGCACGGTCGACGGGCAGGACGCCGGCAGTGCGCCCTACCTCGCGGCGAAGCTGAACGAACTGCGGACCGGACACAAGTACTCCGTCACCGCCGCCGCGGGCGACCTCATCGGCGGTTCGCCGTTCTTCTCCGGCCTGTTCCATGACGAGCCTGCCGTCGAGTCGCTCAACGCCATGGGGCTCGACGTCTCGAGCGTCGGCAACCACGAGTTCGACGAGGGTGTGACAGAGCTCCTGCGCATGCAGAACGGCGGTTGCCACCCCGTCGACGGGTGCTACTTCGAAGACGAGCCGTTCGCCGGCGCAGACTTCCAGTGGCTGTCGGCGAACGTCGTCGACGAAGCCGGCGCGACCCCGTTGCCGGAGTACTGGATCAAGAAGTTCCAGAACGTGAAGGTCGGCTTCATCGGCATGACCCTCGAAGCCACCGACACGCTCGTGGCGGCATCCGGCGTTCGCGGGTACGAGTTCCTCGACGAGGTCGAAACGGCCAACGCGCTCGTTCCCGAACTGCAGGCTCAGGGCGTCGAGGCGATCGTCGTGCTGCTGCACGAAGGCGGCATCCCGAACCCGATCACCGTCGACGGCTGCGCGAACGTCTCCGGGCCCATCGTCGCGATCAACGCGGGCCTCGACCCCGCCGTCGACGCGCTCGTCACCGGACACACCCACATGCCCTACAACTGCACGCTGCCCGACCCCGACGGCGTCGACCGCATGGTCACGAGCGCGTACTCGTACGGCCGCGTCGTGAGCGAGGTGAACCTCGTGCTCGACAAGCGCACGAAGGACGTCCGCCGCGACCTGTCATCGGCGACGAACCACGCCGTGCTGCACAACGAGCTGACCCCGGATGCCGCACAGACGGCGATCGTCGAGAAGTGGGAGCCGCTCGCCGCCGAGATCGGCGACGTGCCGGTCGGCGAGATCACCGGCGACATCCTGCGCGGCGGCACGCCTTCCGGAGCAGACCGAGGCGTCGAGTCCTCCGCGGGCAACTTCGCCGCCGACGTGCAGCAGTGGTCGATGTCGGCAGCGGGTTCCGACCTCGCGTTCATGAACCCCGGTGGCCTGCGCTCCGACCTGCTGTACGGGCAGTCGTCGGCGGGGGAGGCACCCGGCGTCGTCACGTTCGGTGAAGCGCAGACCTTCCAGCCGTTCAACAACATCCTCTCCACGTTCCCGATGACGGGGTCGCAGATCGTGTCGGTGCTGGAGGAGCAGTGCCAGCCGGCCGGCTCGTCACGTCCGATCCTGCATCTGGGTGTCTCCGATGCGCTCACCTACGATCTCGCGACGACGGTCGAGACGATCGGCGGGGTCGCCACGTGCACCTCGGTGAGTGTCACGAACGTGCTGTTCGAGGGCGCGCCGATCGATCCCGGTGCGACGTACATGGTCACGGCGAACAACTTCCTCGCCGACGGCGGTGACAGCTTCACCACCTTCGCCGAGGTCGACCCCGCCGACCGCATCACGGGGGTAAGCGACCTGGAGGCGCTGGTGAACTACCTCGGCACCTACAGCCCCGTAACGCCGCCGGGAACCGACCGCGTCAACGAGCTGTAACGCTCACCAGAGCCGGGCGGCGGCGCGCAGCGCCGCCGTTCCGGCGTCCAGGGCGATCTGTTCGCGTTCGGCGCGCTCCAGCAGCGGACGCACGAACGCGCCGAGCGCGCGGCGATATGCGCCATCGGGGTGATCCTGCGCGATCCGCACCAGCGGTGGCACGTCCATGTCGAGCATGAGGCGCACGCGCGCCGCTGCCGCCGCACGCTGGTCGGCGGTATCGAGGATCGAGAGCCCGCCGCGCATGGCGTCGAGATAGTCGCCGAGGACGACGACTTCGTCCTTGTGCTGCGTGATCGACGAGCCGTCGGCCCGCTCGCGCCAGTGCACGACGACGTCGGGGATGACGTCGAAGGCGCGGGCGCGCGTGTACATCGTCTGCGCGACGAGCTGGTCTTCGTACAGCTTGTCGACCGGAAAGCGCAGCCCGTGGCGACGCCAGAACTCGATGCGGCTCACCTTCGACCACGCCACGATGTTGCCGGAGGCATCCGGATGCCGGTCGAGCGTCGTCGCACGGCGCTCCGGCGCGGTCGCGGCAGCCACCCACGGCTGCACGATGCCGGGCGCGTAGATGCCGGCCTCGTCGGCACGCAGCCGCACATACGCGCCGACGACGAAGTCGCTGCCTGATGCGGTGATCGTCGAGACGAGCCGTTCGAGCGCGTCCGGCGTGTACCGGTCGTCGGCGTCGAGGAAGGCGACCAGCGGCGTCTCGACGAGATCGAGCGCCGTGTTGCGTGCCGCGCCGAGCCCGCGCGGCCGATCGTTGTGCACGACGCGGAACCGCGGGTCGGTTTGCGCCGCGGCGTCGAAGATCGCACCGGTCGCATCCTCTGACCCGTCGTCGACGAGCACCGCCGACCAGTCTGTGAGGGTCTGTGCGCGCAGCGATGCGATCGCCTCATCCGCGTAGGCGGCGACGTCACGGCCGGGGACGATGACGGTGACAACGGGGAGGCTCACCCGGTCGATCGTACTGCCGTGACGGCGTCGGCGACCGCGCGCGCGAGCGGCGTCGCGTCGAAGGACGCGCCGTGTCCGAACGTGAATCGCACCGCGGTTTGCGCCACCTCGGCCGGGATGCCGAGGGCGACCAGCACGTGCGAGGCCTCATCGCTGCCGGCGGCGCACGCCGACCCGCTGGAGGATACGACGCCGCGCCGCTCGAGTTCGAGCAGGACAGCCTCGCCGGAGACGCCCGCGAAGGTGAAGCTCGCCGTGCCCGCGAGCCGCCGCGTGGCGTGACCGGTCAGGCGTGCTTCGGGCACGGCCGCGAGGGTCGCGGCGATGAACGCGTCGCGCAGGGCGACGGTGCGGGCGGTGTCGGCGGTGCGTTCCGCCTCCGCGAGTTCGAGTGCCACGGCGAGGCCGACGGCGCCGGCGACGTTCTCGGTGCCGCTGCGACGTTCGCGCTCCTGCCCGCCACCGTGGATGAGCGGTTCGAGCGGCACGCGGCCCCGGATGGCGAGCGCGCCGATGCCCTGCGGTGCGCCGACCTTGTGCCCGGCGATCGACAGCGCGTCGGCACCCGTACCCGCCAGCGGGAGCCACCCGGCGGCCTGCACGGCATCCAGGTGCAGCGGCACGCGTCGCGCGGCCGTGACGGCGGCGATGGCCGCGGCATCCTGTACCGTGCCGATCTCGTTGTTCGCGTACCCGATCGAGACGAGCGCCGTGTCGTCGCGGAGGGCCGCGGCCACGTCGTCGGGGGACACGACCCCGGTGGCATCGACCGGGAGGTACGACACCGCGACGCCGTAGACGCGATCCAGGTGGGCGCACGACGCCAGGACGGATTCGTGTTCGACGGGGGTCGTCACGATGTGTCCGGGGCGGCCGTGTCGCAGCAGATCGGCGACCGCGATGCCCTTGATCGCCAGGTTGTTCGCTTCGGTGCCACCCGAGGTGAACACGATGTCGCCGGGCCGCATACCGAAGACCGCCGCGACCCGCGAGCGTGCGTCCGCCAGGACCGCTGCGGCGTGCTCGCCGACCGTGTGATGGCTCGACGGGTTGCCGAACTGCGCGCCGAGCAGCGGCAGCATCGCCTCGCGCACCTCGGGGCGCACGGGGGTGGTCGCAGCGTGGTCGAGGTAGAGCATCAGCTGCTCGCGGGCAGTTCCACCCGCACGTCGAGTCCCAGGTCGAGCGCGCGCGCCGAATGCGTGAGGGCGCCGACCGAGATGACGTCCACGCCGGTCTCGGCGATGGCGCGCACGGTCTCGAGGGTCACACCGCCCGACGCTTCGACGGTCGCCCGCCCCGCGACCATGGCGACCCCGGTGCGCAGGTCGTCGAGCGAGAAGTTGTCGAGCATGATCGTGCCGATGCCGGCGGCGAGCACCGGTTCGATCTGTGCCAGGCGATCCACCTCGACCTCGATGTGCGTCGTGTGCGGCAGTCGCGTCTTCGCCTGCAGCAGCGCTTCGGTCACCGACAGTCCGCTCGCCGTGAGGACGGCGAGGTGATTGTCCTTTGCCATGACCGCGTCCGAGAGCGAGTGCCGGTGGTTGTGGCCGCCGCCGCTGCGAACGGCGTGCCGCTCGAGTACCCGCAGCCCGGGAGTCGTCTTTCGCGTGTCGGCAATGCGCACCCCGGTACCGGCGACCGCGTCGACGTAAGAGCCGGTGAGGGTCGCGATGCCCGACATGCGCTGCGCGAAGTTCAGCCCGATCCGTTCGGCCGTGAGGACCGCGCGCGCCGGGCCCGTGATCGTCGCGAGGGTCTGGCCCGCGCTGAATCGGTCGCCGTCCGCGACCTGCCACGCCACCGCGATCGTCGGATCGGTGAGGCGGAACGCGGCGTCGAAGACGGCACTCCCGCTGAAGATGCCCGGTTCGCGCGCGGCGAGCACTGCCGTCGCGACCGCGCCGGTGGGGATGAGCGCTTCGCTCGTGATGTCGCCCCAGGGCGCGTCCTCTTCGAGGGCGGCGGCGACGATCCGGTCGACGGCGGCGAGGGTCATCATGCGGGGACTCCTTCGGCGACGGGCGTCGCGCTCGGCCCGGTTTCGGGGCCGGCGTCGATGCGATGGTGGGCGCCGACCGAGATGGTACGGTCGCGGGCCGCGGCGACGAGGTGCGCCGCGACGCGCAGCAGGTTCTCGTCCTCGTGGTCGCGTTCGCTGACCGGATGCCGAGGTGCGGCGAGCCAGCTCGCGATCGTGGCCGCGGCGGTCTCCAGCCCCGCCGCATCGCGCTCAAGTCCCGCGTGCGTCCACATGAGCTGCTGCAGGGCGTCGCGCGAGAAGCTCGCGAACCCACACGCTTTCGCCGAACCCTCGTACTTCTGCGCGGCGAACTGTGTGGGTTCGCGCAGATCGTGTGGGTTCGCGGGGGCTGCGCCGCGCGGCAGGTCGCCCGCCGGCCACACGGTGGCGTCCGCGTCGGCGCTGATCACATCGCCCGCGCGGGCACCGAACACGGCGCCTTCGAGCAGCGAATTGGACGCGAGACGGTTGGCGCCGTGCACGCCGGTGCGGGCGGCTTCACCGACCGCGTAGAGCCCCGGCAGCGAGGTGCGGCCGTGCAGATCGGTGGAGATGCCGCCCATCAGGTAGTGGGCCGCGGGGGTGACGGGGATCGGGTCCTTCGCCCAGTCGAGCCCCCGCTCCCGCACAGCGGCATCGATCGTCGGGAAGCGCCGCGCGAGGTATGCGGCGCGCTCGCCGGCGTCGGTGCTGTGGAGCACGGTCGAGTCCAGGCGCACGGGGGCGCCCTGCTCGCGGGCACGCCTGGCGATCGCGCGGGCGACGACGTCGCGGGGCGCGAGTTCGCCGTCGGGATGCGTGTCGAAGACGAACTGGCGGTCCTCGTCGTCGATGAGCGTCGCGCCTTCGCCGCGCACCGCTTCGGAGACGAGGAACGCGTCACCCACGGCGATGATCGTCGGGTGGAACTGGACGAACTCCAGTTCGCAGACGGCGGCTCCTGCCCGCAGCGCCGCGGCGATCCCGTCGCCGGTGGCCACCGGGGGATTGGTGGTGTGGGCGTAGAGCTCGCCGACCCCGCCGGTCGCGAGCACGACGGCATCCGCTTCGACGGTGCGGCGCGTGCCGGCGTGCTCCGGCGTCTCGCCGACGATGAGGTCGACGCCGGTGACACGACCCGCGTCGGCGATGAGGTCGACGAGGAACGCGTGTTCGATCACCTCGACACGGCTCGCGCGCAGCCGCTCGACGAGCGCGTGCTCGATCTCGGTGCCGGTCGCGTCGCCCCCCGCGTGCAGGATGCGCGGGTAGGAGTGCGCCGCTTCGAGACCCTTCACGAATGCGCCGTCGGCGTCGGTGTCGAAGTCGACGCCGAGCGCGATCAGTTCGCGGATGCGGTCGGGCCCCTCGTCGACGAGGACCTGCACGGCCTCTGGATCGCAGAGCCCCGCCCCGGCGGTGAGCGTGTCGCGCACATGGTCGTCGGCGCGGTCGTCGGCGAACATGACGCCCGCGATCCCGCCCTGCGCGAAGCGCGTGTTCGCGTGATCGAGCACGTCCTTGGTCACGAGCGTGACCGTGCAACCGCGTTCGACGGCGTGCAGCGCAACCGTGAGGCCCGCGATGCCCGATCCGACGACGACGGCGTGGACGATCATGCCGCCGCCGGGGGCTTGGCGGCGAGCATCCGCTCCAGCGCGACGCGGGCGGGCTCGGCGACGGACGGCGGGACGACGATGCGGTTGACGACCTCGCCCGCAACGAGCGATTCGAGCACCCACGCGAGATAACCGGGGTGGATGCGGTACATCGTCGAGCACGGACACACGACCGGGTCGAGGCAGAAGATCTCGTGCTGCGGGTGCTGCGCCGCGAGACGCTGCACGAGGTTGATCTCGGTGCCGATCGCGAACGTGGTCGGTTCGGTCGTCGCCTCGATCGCCTTGCGGATGTAGTCGGTCGAGCCCGCCTCGTCGGCGGCGTCGACGACCGGCATCGGGCACTCGGGGTGCACGATCACGCGCACGCCGGGGTGCTCGGCGCGGGCCTGGTCGATCTGGTCGACCGTGAAGCGGCGGTGCACCGAGCAGAAGCCGTGCCACAGGATGACGCGCGAGCCCTCGATCTCGTCCTCGGTCGATCCGCCGAGCGGCTTGCGGGGGTTCCACATCGGCATCTGCTCCAGCGGCACCCCCATCGCCTTCGCCGTGTTGCGACCCAGGTGCTGATCAGGAAAGAACAGCACGCGGCGGCCGCGCGCGAACGCCCACTCGAGCACGGTGCGCGCGTTGGAGGAGGTGCAGACGATGCCGCCGTGGCGGCCGACGAAGCCCTTGATCGCCGCGGAAGAGTTCATGTACGTCACCGGGATGACGGGCAGGAGGTCATCGGCATCCGGCGTGTCCATGTCGCCGAAGACGTCGGCAAGCTGCTCCCAGCATTCCTCGACCTGGTCGATGTCGGCCATGTCGGCCATCGAGCAGCCCGCTGCGAGGTTGGGGAGGATGACCGCCTGGTCGTCGCCGGAAAGCAGATCGGCGGTCTCTGCCATGAAGTGCACCCCACAGAAGACGATCGCTTCGGCCTCGGGGTGCGCCTTGGCGGCCCCGGCGAGCTGGAACGAGTCGCCGACGTAGTCGGCGTGCTGCACCACCTCTTCGCGCTGGTAGAAGTGGCCGAGCACGACGACACGGTCACCGAGGGTGGCTTTGGCGGCGCGGATGCGGGCGTCGAGATCCTCTTCGCTCGCCTCGCGGTACTCGGTGGGCAACTCGCCCTGCCGCGGGGCGCCGGTGGGGATGACATCTCCCATCGACGATCCGGGCCCGTACCCGGGACGGGTGTCGAAGTTCCAGGGCCCGGCGGCCAGCTCGGTGTTGCAGGTCTCGTCGGTCGAGGCGCCCTGCACGATCGATTGGATCGCGTGGTCGACGCTGGGGTCGACGGGGCGGGGTTCGAGGGTCAGGTTCGTGACGGTCATGATGCGTCCTTTTCGGTCAGGAGCTTCCGGACAAGATGTGGGGGACAGCTGCGGACCTCAAGTGCGGGCGGCGGGCAGCGGGCCGCGTTCGGCCAGTTCGACGTCCTGGTTGTAGCGGTACAGCCGTGCCGGTCGGTGGCTGCCCGTGCGGAAGGTCTCGGTGGGGAGGAGCGTGTCGGAGTTCTCGACCTGGCGCCGGAAGTTGGCGGGATCGAGACGGCGCCCCAGGATCGCTTCGTACACCTCGCGCAGATCGGCGAGGGTGAACGCGTCGGGCAGCAGCCCGTGCGCGATGCGGCTGTAGCCGACCTTGTTGCGCAGGCGCCAGAGTGCGTAGTCGATGATGTGCGCGTGGTCGAAGGCGAGGTCGGGCAGGTCGTTCGCGTCGAACCACGCGACGTTCTCGTCATCGACGCGGTCACGGTGTGCGGTCGAAGCCTCCTCTTCGCGCACCAGCGCCCAGTACACGATCGAGACGACGCGGCTGGGGGAGCGATCGACATCGCCGAACGCGTAGAGCTGTTCGAGGTAGCTCGGCGCGAGCGACGTGGTCTCGGCGAGGGTGCGCGATGCAGCCGTCTCGAAGCCCTCGTCGACGCCCAGCCATCCACCCGGCAGGGCCCAGGCGCCTTCGTGCGGATCGCGCGTTCGGCGTACGAGCGGCAGCACGACGGTCGGTCGGTCCTGCCCCGGGTGATGCCGGAGGCTGAAGATGACCGTCGAGACGGCGACACGGATGTCGCCGGAGACCGGAGCGCTTGTTTGTGTCATGGTGACTTTAACCTCGATGCGATCTTAGAGTCAGATGCACCTGAAGGGCAAGTCGGTGACGACGCATCCGCTGCGTGTGACGGATGGCATGCTCCCAGCCGCGTCGCATACCGTTGACGGCATCGGCCCGACCCGTGAGCCGACTGACCGCCTGGCTGCCTGATTGCCCGAACGCCTGACTGCCTGAACCGAGAGGCCACCTGTGCTCATCGTCGACATCCTCGCGATCCTCGTGCTGATCGCGGGCCTGGCCATCGGCATCGCGCGCGGGCTGGTCGCCACAGCAGGCACGATCGTTGGCCTCGTCATCGGGGTGGTCGCCGCGGTCTGGGTCGTACCGCTCATCGCACCCGGCGTCGCCGATTGGCAATACCGCTCACTGGTCCTCACCGTGGCAGCACTCGCCGTCGTCGCCCTCGGGGTCGCCCTCGGTGCGGGTGTCGGACTCGCGCTGCGCCGCGGGGTCGAGAAGTCGAAGCTCGGCGTACTCGATCGCATCCTCGGCGGGGTCGTCGACACCGCGGTCGCCGGGTTCGTCCTGCTGCTCGTCGCCGGCGCGGTCACGGCCTCAGGGACGCCGATCCTCTCGCCCGCGATCGCCTCCTCGCGCGTCATCGGAACGCTCGACGCCTTCACCCCCGCGCCCGTCGATGCGGCACTGGCCGAGCTGCGCGGCTTCGTCATCGATGAGGGCATTCCGCGGGTCGAAGAACTGCTCGCCCCGCAGGTCGAGCCGACCGCGCCGCCCGTCTCGCTCGATGACCCCGAGCTGCAGGAGGCAGCGGCATCGGTCGCACGCATCAGTGGCACGGCCTACGCCTGCGGGCTTTCGGTGACCGGTTCGGGATTCGTCGCGGCCGAGGACCTCATCGTCACCAATGCCCACGTCGTCGCCGGCGTGGACACACCCGTCGTCGAACTGCCCGGCCGCCAAGCGCGCGAGGGGCGTGTCGTCTACTTCGACCCGGTCGACGACCTCGCCGTGATCGCAGTCGACGATCTCGGCGCGACGCCGCTGCCGATCGCTGAACCGGTGAGCGCCGGCACCCCGGTGGCGGTGCAGGGGTATCCACTCGGGGGACCGTTCACGAGCGGTGCCGCCTACGTCCTGTCGGTCGGCACCGCACCCGTTCCCGACATCTACGACTCGTCCTCTGCGCCGCGTGCGGTCTATGCGCTCGAGGCACTCGTGCGTCCGGGAAACTCCGGGGGCCCGCTGCTCACCGAGGACGGCGCGGTCACCGGCGTCGTGTTCGCCCGCGGCGAGGACGACGAGACCCGCGGCTATGCGATGACGACCGACGAACTCGACCCGGTCCTGGCCGGGGTCGCCTCGTCGGATGCCGCCGTGGGCAGCGGTCGCTGCAGCAACTAGTCGATCGCCCCGATTCGCCCACCGGCCCGCTATGCTGACCGGGTAACTGAAGACAGGCCGCATGACGTGTGCGGGAGAGCTCCGGACCGCGAGGCCCGGGCACCGAAGGAGCAAGCCTCCCCGCCAATCTCTCAGGTCCGCGTACCGCTCACGTCCGGCCGCTCTGGAAAACGACCCGGGGTGCTCCTGCATCGGTGGTCGTGCCGACGGTGAAAGCCCCGCCTTCCGAGGCTGGTGGCGAAACTCTCAGGCCAATGACAGAGGGGGAGTTCTCGGATGCCGTTCCCGGCATCCGCCCGCATCCATTCGGGAGAACTCATGACCCGCAGTACCCCGCTCCACGATCGGCACACAGCCCTGGGCGCCTCGTTCACGGACTTCGGCGGCTGGTCGATGCCGGTGCGCTACACCTCCGACCTCGCCGAGCACCACGCCGTGCGCACCGCTGCCGGCCTGTTCGACATCTCACACATGGCCGAGTTCGACGTCACCGGGCCGAGTGCTGCAACGTTCCTCGACGTCGCACTCGCCGGGAGGCTCTCTTCGATGAAGGTCGGCAGAGCGAAGTACTCGCTGCTGCTGACCGAGACCGGCGGTGTGCTCGACGACGTCATCGTGTATCGCCTCGCCGACGAGCACTTCCTGCTCATCTCCAACGCCGGAAACCGCGACCTCGTCGCGACGGCGCTCGCCGAGCGCGCCGCAGCGTTCACCGACGTCACCGTCGTCGATCGCACCGACGAGTTGTCGCTGCTGGCGGTGCAGGGCCCGAGCGCCCGCGCAGTGCTCGAGGCGACCGCAGGCATCTCGGCCGTCGAGCCCGCACTCGCAGATCTCGGGTACTACGCGTGGTCGGCGGCATCCTTCGACGGCGTCGAGCTCATGATCCTGCGCACCGGGTACACCGGCGAAGACGGGTTCGAGCTGCTGGTGCCCAATGCGCAGGCCAGTGCCCTGTGGGATGCCGTGCTCGCTGCGGGGGAGCCACACGGGCTCGTCCCCGCGGGCCTCGCCGCCCGTGACACGCTGCGCCTGGAAGCCGGGATGCCGCTGCACGGCCACGAACTGTCGGTCGACATCCGCCCCGCCCAGGCGGGCATGGGCCGCGTCGTCGCCGCCGACAAAGAGTCGTTCGTCGGCAAGGACGCGCTCGCCACAGCGGATGCCGAGGCTCCCGTACTCGTCGGTCTCGTCGCCGAGGGGCGTCGCGCCGGCCGTGCCGGTTACGCCGTGCTGGATGCCGAGGGCACCACGATCGGCGAGGTCACCTCCGGCGCCCTCAGCCCCACCCTCGGCCATCCCATCGCGATGGCCTTCGTCGCCCCGGCATCCGCCGCGGTCGGCACCGATCTCTTCATCGACGTGCGGGGAACCCGCATCCCCGCCACCGTGACCGCCCTGCCCTTCTACCGGAGGAACGCATGACCGACCTGACCAGCCTCAAGTACACCGCGGAGCACGAGTGGGTCGCCCTCGACGGCGATATCGCGACCGTCGGCATCACCGACTATGCCGCCGACAAGCTCGGCGACGTCGTGTTCGTCGAACTGCCCGCCGCCGGCACCTCGATCACCGCGAACGGCGTGTGCGGCGAGATCGAGTCGACCAAGTCGGTCGGCGAGCTCTATGCACCGCTGACCGGCGAGGTCGTCGAGATCAACGACGCCGTCGACGCCGACCCGTCGCTCGTGAACCAGGACGCCTTCGCCGCGTGGCTCATCAAGGTGCGGGTCGACCCGGCCGACGTCGAGGCACTCATGGACCGCGCCGCCTACGTCGAGCTCACCGGCGGCGAGGCGTGAGCGTTCCGTTCACCGCACGCCACATCGGCACTGACGACGCCGCCCAGCGGCACATGCTCGACGTGCTCGGGCATCCGTCGGTTGCGGCGCTCGTGGAGCGTGCCGTGCCGGCATCCATCCACGTCGCGCCGGTCGAAGACAGTGTCATCCCGCCCGCGGCGTCGGAGGCGGAGGCGCTCGCAGAGCTGCGCGCGCTCGCCTCGATGAACCGGCCCGCGCGCGCCATGATCGGCCTCGGCTACTACGACACGATCACCCCGTCGGTCATCGCGCGAAACGTGCTCGAGAACCCGTCCTGGTACACCGCGTACACGCCCTACCAGCCCGAGATCTCGCAAGGGCGCCTCGAAGCGCTCATCAACTTCCAGACGATGGTCACCGACCTCACCGGACTGCAGACCGCGAACGCGTCGATGCTCGACGAGTCCACCGCCGTCGTCGAGGGGATGCTGGTCGCACGCCGCGCCTCGAAGTCGCGCTCCGACGTCTTCCTCGTCGACGCCGACGCGATGCCGCAGACTCGCGCGCTGCTCGAGCACCGTGCCGCAGCCCTCGGCATCCGCATCGTCGAGACCGACTTCGCCTCGGTCGTTGAGCGAGCCGCAGGCGAGACCAGACGCGCCGAGGTCCTCGAGGCGTTCGGCGCGTTCATCCAGTACCCCGGCGCGACCGGCCGGGTCTGGGACCCGACCGACGCGATCGCGGCCGTGCACGAGGCCGGCGGACTGGTCGTGGTCGCCGCCGACCTGCTCGCGCTGACCCTGCTGCGCTCGCCCGGATCGCTCGGCGCCGATGTCGCGGTCGGCACGACGCAGCGCTTCGGCGTGCCGATGGGCTTCGGCGGCCCGCACGCCGGCTACATGGCCGTCCGCGCAGGACTCGAGCGCCAGCTGCCGGGCCGCCTGGTCGGTGTGTCGCAGGATGCCGAGGGGCACCCCGCGTACCGGTTGTCGCTGCAGACGCGCGAGCAGCACATCCGCCGTGAGAAGGCGACGTCGAACATCTGCACCGCGCAGGTGCTGCTGGCCGTCATGGCGTCGATGTACGCCATCTACCACGGACCCGACGGGCTGCGGTCGATCGCCGCCGAGGTCGCCGGCAAGGCGACGCTGCTGCGCGACTGGATCGTGGATGCCGGCGCCGACGTGCTCCACGGCGCGTTCTTCGACACGCTCGTCGTGGCGACACCGGGGCGTGCCGACCAGGTCGTCTACGCGGCGCGCGACCGGGGCTTCCAGGTCTGGTTCCGCGACTCCGACTCGGTCGGCATCTCGGTCGACGAGACCACGACGATCGCCGATCTGCATGTGCTCGCGCAGGTGTTCGGGGGACCGGAGCACCGGGTGTTCGGCATCCTGCCCGAGGCGACTGGCGTGCCCGCTGCGCTCGCGCGCGAGGACGAGTACCTCACGCATCCGGTGTTCAACACGCACCGGTCCGAGACGGCGATGATGCGCTACCTGAAGCAGCTCGCCGATCGCGACTACGCCCTCGACCGCGGCATGATCCCGCTCGGCTCGTGCACCATGAAGCTCAACGCGGCGACCGAGATGGCCGCCGTCTCGTGGCCCGAGTTCGCCCGCGTGCACCCGTTCGCGCCCGCAGACGACGTCGCCGGGTACCTCGTCATGATCGAGCAGCTCGAGTCGTGGCTCGCTGAGGTCACCGGGTACGACGCCGTGTCGCTGCAGCCGAACGCCGGTTCGCAGGGCGAGCTCGCCGGACTGCTCGCGATCCGCGGCTACCACCACTCCCGCGGCGACCTGACGCGCGACGTGTGCCTCATCCCGTCGTCCGCGCACGGCACGAACGCGGCATCCGCCGTGCTGGCCGGTATGAAGGTCGTCGTCGTCGCGTGCGACGAGGCCGGCAACGTCGACCTCGACGACCTGCGCGCGAAGATCGCGGCGAATGCCGAGACGCTCGCGGCGCTGATGATCACCTACCCGTCGACGCACGGCGTGTACGAGCACGATGTCGTCGACATCACCGCCGCGGTGCACGACGCCGGCGGCCAGGTGTATGTCGACGGCGCGAACCTCAACGCGCTACTGGGATTCGCCCGCTTCGGCGACCTCGGCGGCGACGTGTCGCACCTGAACCTGCACAAGACGTTCGCGATCCCGCACGGCGGCGGCGGGCCTGGTGTGGGCCCGGTGGCGGCCAAGGCACACCTCGCGCCGTTCCTGCCGTCGCATCCGCTGGCGCAGCGCGCCGAGCACGCGGGCGGGTTCGTCTTCGACGGCGGTCCGATCTCGGCGGCGCCGTACGGGTCGGCATCCATCCTGCCGATCTCGTGGGCGTACGTGCGGATGATGGGCGCCGAGGGCTTGCGCGACGCGACCGGCGCCGCGGTGCTCGCCGCGAACTACGTCGCGGCGCGTCTGGCAGGTGACTTCCCCGTGCTGTACGCGGGGGAGGGCGGGCTCGTCGCGCACGAGTGCATCCTCGACCTGCGGCCGCTGCGCGAGCAGACCGGCATCACCGTCGACGACGTCGCCAAGCGCCTCATCGACTACGGCTTCCATGCCCCGACGATGTCGTTCCCCGTCGCCGGCACGCTGATGGTCGAGCCCACCGAGTCGGAGGATCTCGGCGAGCTCGACCGCTTCGTCGACGCGATGGCCGCGATCAAGCGCGAGGCGTTGGCGGTGGCCGCAGGGGAGTGGCCCGCCGACGACAACCCGCTCGTGCACGCCCCGCACACCGCCGCATCCGCCGTCGCGACGGACTGGCAGCATCCCTACACCCGCGAGCAGGCCGTGTACCCCATCCCCGGCATCGTCCGCACGAAGTACTGGCCCCCCGTCCGCCGTATCGACAACGCCTACGGCGACCGCAACCTCGTCTGCGCCTGCCCGCCCGTCGAGGCCTTCGCCTGATCCAGCCTCAGATCCGCGAGAGTACATCGGCGCGCCGAGAGGATGGGTAGCCCCCGTCCTTTCGGACGTCAGACGCGGGACGTCGGCAGCGCCCCACAGGGTCGTCGGTGCAGGGCGCGTGCGCAGCGGCAGAACGGGCATCCCGTCACTGTGCTCGCTCACGACGCCATCGCACCCCCGGAACCTGCGTGTCTGGGGACAACCCACGTGGCGCGGCCCTTGTGCAGAAGGCGATCGGAGTGAGCCCGACGCGTCCAGCGAGCGAACAACCGCGCGCCGAGATAACGGGTGAACCCCACGCTCTCGGCGGCCAGATGTACTCTCGCGGGCCGGGGACGGGCGGCCGGAGCGCGAAAGTCAGGCGGGGAGGCCGAAGAGCGCCGGCCACCACGCGGCGGCGAGGGGGTAGCCGACGAAGGCGATGACGTCGATCAGGGCGTGGGCGATGACGAGTGGCATGACACGGCCCCAGCGGTGGTACACCCAGCCGAAGACGACACCCATCGCGATGTTGCCCACGATCGCGCCGAAGCCTTGGTATGCGTGGTACGCGCCGCGCAGTGCCGCGGTCGACAGGATGATCGTCCAGGTGCTCCACCCCAGGCGGCGCAGCCGGTCGAAGAGGTATCCGATGAAGATGACCTCCTCGGTGAGCCCCGCGCGCAGCGCTGCAAGCAGGAGGAGCGGAATCGTCCACCACGACGAATCGAGTGGTGAGGCATCCACCTGCACCGTGATGCCGAGTGCCCTGCCGCCGGCATACAGGGCGAGGCCGGGGATGCCGATGACCGCCACCAGCAGCACACCGGTCGCGGCATCTCGGCCGATCCGACCGAAGTCGAGACCGATGCGTGCGAACGCCGAGCGAGTCGGCTCCCACAGGAAGTAGATGGCCAGGGCCACCGGAACGAGCGCGAAGAATTGCGAGAGGAACTGGGACAGCACATCCCAGAACTGCTCCGCATCGGCGCCGGGGTTCAGTGAGGTCGACTGCGACCCGAGGGATTCCTCGCGGGTGAGCGCCTGGATCAGCGAGAGGACCGAGTAGAGCGCGGACCGGCCGACGGAGAGTGCGAGGACGAGCGCGATCTCCCACCACAACCGTGTGCGAAGCGCGCGTTGCGTGCGCGGGGAACTGCGCGAAAACTCGGGCTCTGTATCCGTCACGTTGTCAGAATGTCACAGGCATGTTGATTTCAGTAAAGGATCTGTAACGGTTTCGCGCGGCGCGTTTGCCAGGAGTGTGCGGTCTGCTTATGGTGTGGGTTATCCGCGCCCAGGGTTGCTTCAGGCTGGGCGCACAACCCTTGCACAGGAGGAAATGTGAAGATCGCGCGTCTTTCGGCGGGCGTGGCTGTTGTGGCCGTGGGAGCGCTTGCGCTCTCGGGCTGCGGCAACCCGTACCAGTCGGAGGTTCAGGAAGGCACCGAGCTCTTCGTTGCCTACAACGAAGGCTTCATGGCGTTCAACTCGAGCAGCTCGGCCGGTAACAACACCGCCAACTCGAACATCAAGTACATGACCGACATGGCGTCGTCGTGGGTCTACTACAACAACACCCCCGAACTCGTCCACAACGAGGAGTTCGGCACGCTGGAGAAGAGCAGCGACGACCCGCTGACCGTCGACTACGCGATCACCGCCGAAGCCGTCTGGTCCGACGGCGTGCCGATCGACGAGGCCGACATGCTCATGCACTGGGCTGCCATGTCGGGCAACGTCGAAGGCGGCTGGGCTCCCGCGTCCACGTCCGGCTGGAACCTGGTCACCGAGACCCCCGAGATCGGCGAGAAGGAGATCACGTTCGTCTACGACGAGCCCTACGTCGACTGGGAGCTCATCGGCCCCCTCGGCGTTTCGGCGCACGGCACCTACGCGCTGGCCTACCCGGAGGAGTACTCCGACGTGCAGGCCGCGTGGGACACCTACCAGGGCGAAGACAGCGACGAGAACTTCACGGCGTACCAGGATGCCGCGAAGGCCTTCGCAGAGGATGCCAAGGCAGCGGTCATCTCTGCCATCCAGGACGGCGACACCGAGGTGCTCACCGCGTTGGCGACCGCGTGGAACGACGACTACGTCTACACGTCGATGCCCGACAGCCCGGCCGCGTTCCTCACCGCCGGTCAGTACAACCTCGTCGACACCGTCGAGGACCAGTACACGACCATCGAGGCGAACCCGCTGTTCACGTGGGGTCCGTCGCCGAAGTACGAGCGGATCACGGTTCGCGCGATCGCGGACTCGACCACGGCGCTGCAGGCGCTGCAGTCGGGGGAGCTTGACATCTGGACGGGTCAGCCGACGGCCGACATCCTCCAGCTGGCCAACGACATCGACACCGCCGAGGTGCAGACCGGTGTCCAGGCTTCGCACGAGCACGTCGACCTGACCGTCAACAACGGTGGTCCGTTCGACCCCGCCACGTACGGCGGCGACGAGGAGAAGGCCCTCAAGGTTCGCCAGGCGTTCCTGAAGACCATTCCGCGTGACGAGATCGTCGAGAAGATCATCAAGCCGCTGAACCCCGAGGCCACCGTGCGCAACACGCACCTGGTCAGCGAGGCCGACGGCGAGCGCTACCCGATCCTTTCGGAGGCGAACGGCTCGGCTGACTACGCTGCGGTCGACATCGAGGGCGCCAAGGCGCTGCTCGCTGAGGCAGGCGTCACCGGCGAGGTCGAGGTCGGCTTCTGGTACCCCGAGGGCAACGTCCGTCGTGGCCAGGAGTTCGAGCTGATCGCCTCTTCGGCGGCGAAGGCCGGCTTCACGCTGGTCGACGAGAGCGAGCCGAACTGGGTCTTCACCGACCCGTCGCAGGAGCCGATCAACCCGCACGACGCGACGATCTTCGCGTGGTCGCAGACCTCGCTCGCTGTCGGTGGCTCGGACCAGATCTACGCCTGCTACGACGAGCCGATGGCCAAGGGCGGTAACTACAACGGCTACTGCAACCAGGAGGTCTCGGACGCGCTGAAGACGCTGAACGTCACGTCGGACGCGGACGAACAGACCGAGCTCCTGACCACCGCTGAGACGGGCATCTGGGCCGACGCAGTGTCGATCCCGATCTTCCAGCACCCGGGCCTGCTCGTCTCGAGCAACCGCGTGACGGAGGTCAAGGCCATGCCGCTGAGCCCCGACTACTTCTGGAACTTCTGGGAGTGGACGCCGGCTGACGGCGAATAAGCCGCGCTGATGTCGGCCGGGCGGGCGTGTCCCGCCCGGCCGACACCGCGACATGCAGGACTGTGGGTGCCGAGGAGACCCTTCGGCACCCACAGTCATGTCGGGGCTGACCACGAGCGGGCCCCGACCCGTACTATTCACTCACCGGACTTCCCGATCGGAACGGCCATGACCTCAGCGACACCCCCGGGAGGTAGCTCTTGCTGACCTTCATCCTTCGACGACTCGGCGCGATCCTCCTGGTTCTGTTGGTCGCCTCGTTCATCGTGTACAACCTGACCGCCATCGGATCGGACCCGTTGGCCGACTTGCGCGGCAGCACGTCGTCGGACCGGCAGGAGCGGATCGATCAGCGCATCGAACAGCTGAGCCTCAATCTGCCGCCGGTCGTGCGTTACTTCACCTGGCTCGGTGGCGCATCGAAATGCCTCATCTTCCAGTGCGATCTCGGCATCGCCTTCAGCCGAAGCGACCAACCCGTCACTGCCGCTGTCGCCAATGCCGCCAGCTCGACGATCCAGCTCGTCACCGCCGCGACCATCATCGCGATCATCGTCGGTATCACCATCGGCATCCTGACCGCCTTGCGCCAGTACAGCGGATTCGACTACACGGTCACCTTCCTGACCTTCATCGTCTACTCGCTCCCGATCTTCTGGATCGCCGTGCTGCTCAAGGAGTACGGCGCGATCCAGTTCAACCAGTTTCTCGCTGATCCGTACATATCGATCCCAGCGATGATCGTCTCCGGCTTGATCGCAGGCGTCATCTTCATGAGCGTGCTCGGGGGCGACGTGCGCAAGCGCCTCATCACGTTCGGCTCGGCGTTTGCCGCCGTCGTGCTCCTCCTCGCGTTCCTGCAGGTCACCGATTGGTTCTCACGCCCCACGGTCGGCATCATCGGCGTGATCATCACCGGGCTTGCGGCCGCTGTCGGCGTCACCGCGATCTCGACGGGCCTTGCCAACCGGCGCACCCTGTACGCGGCGCTGATCACCGTCGCCGTGTGGGCAGCGCTCTACCAGCCGATGCAGTACCTGTTCACGTTCGTGCCGCAGGGCTGGATGCTGCTGGGAATGTACGTGGTCTCGATCCTGCTCGGCGTCGGCGTCGGCCTGCTGATCGGCGGCGAGGGCAAGAAGGAGGCGGCGCGGACCGCCGCGATCGTGAGTTTCATCACCTTCTTCGTCATGGTCATCGACCGCACGATGCTCGTCTACCCCGACTATCTTCGCCGTATCCCGCAATCCGGCGCGATCGCGACAATCGGCTCGGAGACGCCGAACCTGCGTGGCGACATGTGGTTCCAGATCATGGACGGGTTCACCCACCTGATCCTGCCGACCATCGCGCTCTCGCTGGTCTCGATCGCGGCATACACCCGCTACGCCCGCTCGAGTCTGCTCGAGGTGATGAACCAGGATTACGTGCGCACCGCACGCGCCAAGGGCCTGAGCGAACGAACGGTCATCGTCCGCCACGCCATGCGCAACGCCCTCATCCCGATCGCGACGATCATCGCCTTCGACATCGGGGCGCTGATCGGCGGCGCCGTCATCACCGAGACCATCTTCGCCTGGCGCGGGATGGGATCACTGTTCGTGACCGGGCTCGAGCGAGGAGATGTGAACCTGGTGATGGGCTTCTTCGTCGTCACCGGCGTCCTCGCGGTCATCTTCAACCTGATCGCCGACCTCTTGTATTCCGCCCTCGACCCCCGGATTCGGGTGAGCTGACATGTCGACCACACCACTTTCCACCGACGCCCCCGAAGACCGCGGGTCGGAACAGTCGCTCGAGCAGAAGGCCATCGCCGGTCTCAGCCAGGGGCAGCTCGTCCGCCGCCGCTTCTTCCGTCACCGCGGCGCCATGATCGCCCTGATGGTCCTCTTCCTGACGATCGTGTTCGCCTTCAGTTCCGTCGGCACCGTCATCGGCAGCGGCGCGCTCAGCGCCACCTCCGAGGGCACCCTGCGCCTGTCGGGCTGGCGGATCCCCGGATGGTGGGACAAGGACTGGTACACCGCGTATCCAATCGTCAATGGCGGCCAGCCGACGATGAGTCTCGTCCCGTTCGCGATCGGTGAGCACCCGTTCGGGCAGGACACGCTGGGCAAGGACGTGTTCGCGCAGGTGATGCGCGGTGCGCAGCAGTCGATCACGGTCATGTTCCTGGTCGGCGCCGTCTCGCTCGTCCTCGGCGTTGTGGTCGGCGCGCTCTCCGGGTTCTTCCGCGGCTGGGTCGATTCGGTGCTCATGCGCATGACCGACGTCGTGATCATCATCCCGATCATCGTCATCGGCTCGATCATCGGCAAGCTGCTCGGCGGATCGCCCGCCTGGGTGTTCGGCCTGTTCCTCGGGATCCTGAGCTGGACGGGCCTCGCGCGACTGGTGCGCGGTGAGTTCCTCGCGCTGCGTGAACGAGAATTCGTGGATGCCGCTCGCGTCGCCGGCGCCTCCAACAGCCGGATCATCTTCCGCCACATCCTGCCCAACGCGGTCGGCGTCATCATCGTCAACACGACGCTGCTGATGAGCGCCGCGGTCCTCATCGAGGCGGCTCTGTCCTTCATCGGCTTCGGGATCACCTACCCCGACGTGTCACTCGGTCAGATCATCTCGGAGTACCGCGAAGCGTTCCGCACGCGGCCATGGCTGTTCTGGTGGCCGGGCTTCTTCATCATCATCCTGGCCCTCTGCATCAACTTCATCGGCGACGGCTTGCGCGACGCGTTCGACCCGCGCCAGCAGTCGAAGGTGAGCAAGCGCAAGGCCGCCAAGGCGGTTGCGGCTGTGCCGTCGGTGCAGCCCGGTTCGGTGCTCGTGTCGGAGACCAGCGCTGACGACCCGCGCGGGGTCGCCTCCGATGCGCCCCCGGCGGCGCGCCGCGGGAAGGACGATCAGGCGTGAACGGACAGCACGAACAGCGACGCGATCGCCGCTCCCACCAACAGCACGGTGGTGCCCGCGGGCAGGACCGCCCAGCTGGTCACGGTGCCACCTGGCAGGCCCGGAGCGCCGGAGCGACGGTGACGCTCGAGACCGCGGTGCACAAGGGTCGCCGCGTCACCGGAGAGGGTGCCCTCGGCATCCGACGGCCGGCGCGTGTCGCCGTCTCCGGGCGCGCGGTGCACGTCTTCGCGCCGCGTACGCAGCGCCTGGCGGGCGCCGGGCGCAGGTGCCGCCCAGGCGCGCAGGATGCGACCGTCGACGGTGCGCACCGTGAGGGCGTAGCGCGACTCGACATCGGTGATGTCGCCCCACGGCACCCGATGCGTGCGCAACGGGTTGCGGATCTCGATGAAGCCCTCAGAGATCGTGACGGTCGGGCGGATGTAGAGCAGCCACGCCAACCAGCCGAACGCGATGATCGGCCAACCCCACTGCAGCACCGCCACGGGTCCGTCGGTGACGGCGAGCCAGATGAGGGCGACAGCGCAGACGGACATGGCGACGGCGGCGAGAACCACGCCGCCGCGCGGGCGGAAGACGACCGGATCGGGCATCTGCCCATCCTGACACGGGAGGGATCGCGATGAGCGCGACGGATCGGACGCCGAACAAGAAGCGCACCTACGTTCCCGGAGAGGCCTATGACGGCCCGGCACTGTCGGTCTCGGACCTGAGTGTCGAGTTCTGGGTCGGCGAGAAATGGGCGGCTGCCGCGAAGCGCATCTCGTACGACCTCATGCCCGGCAAGGTGCTCGCGATCGTCGGCGAGTCGGGTTCGGGCAAGAGCACGAGCTCGATGGCGATCATGGGCCTGCTCCCCAAGAACGCCCGTGTCACCGGCAGCGCGAAGCTCGCCGGGCGTGAGCTCGTGGGCGCACCGCCGGAGATGCTGCGGAAGGTGCGCGGTGAGGGGATCTCGGCGATCTTCCAGGAGCCGATGACGGCGCTGAACCCGGTGTTCACGATCGGGTTCCAGATCTCGGAGACGCTTCTCACCCACCGCCCCGGCATGACGCGCAAGCAGGCGAAGGCCCGCTCGATCGAGTTGCTCGGCCTCGTGGAGATGCCCGACCCCGAGAAGGCGTTCAACTCCTACCCGCACCAGCTCTCGGGCGGGCAGCGGCAGCGCGCCATGATCGCGCAGTCGATCGCGCTCGACCCGCGGGTCCTCATCGCCGATGAGCCGACGACGGCGCTGGATGTGACGGTGCAGGCCGAGATCCTCGATCTGCTCCGCAACCTCCACACCAAGCTGGACTCGGCCATCATCCTCATCACCCACGACATGGGCGTCGTCGCCGACATGGCCGACGACGTCATGGTGATGAAGGACGGCGACGTGGTGGAGCACGGACCCGTCGCGCAGATCTTCGGCGAGGCGAAGCACCCCTACACGCGGGCGCTCATGGCATCCGTGCCGCACCTCGGCCTCGGCGAGGCGACACCCGAGGAAGACCGGATCAGCGACGACGCCACGGCTGCGCTTCGTCTCGAGAACGTCTCGATCGAGTACCCCAAGCGCGGACGCGTCGCGGCGTTCCGCGCCGTCGAGGGTGCGAATCTGTCGATCCAGCCCGGTGAAGTCATGGGTCTGGTCGGCGAGTCCGGGTCGGGCAAGACGACGATCGCCCGTGCTGTGGTCGGCCTCGTGCCGATCGCCGAAGGCACGATGCGGGTCGCCGGTCAAGAGATGGTCGGGGTGGATGCCAAGCAGCTTCGCGCCGTTCGACGCAAGCTCGGCATCGTCTTCCAGGACCCGGGTTCCTCGCTGAACCCGCGCTGGCCTGTCGGCGTGTCCATCGGTGAGCCGCTCGAACTGTCGGACTGGGAGAAGGGCACCATCGGCAAGCGCGTCGAGG
The DNA here is from genome assembly GCF_965345345.1 of Microbacterium sp. bgisy189. Lineage (GTDB taxonomy): Bacteria > Actinomycetota > Actinomycetes > Actinomycetales > Microbacteriaceae > Microbacterium. Next base: position 568,408 of record NZ_CBDRMZ010000001.1, read on the forward strand.
AGCTGCTCGACATGGTCGAGCTGCCGCGCGACTTCCGCAACCGCTACCCGCACGAGTTGTCGGGCGGTCAGCGGCAGCGCATCGGCATCGCCCGCGCGCTCGCCCTCGACCCCGAGGTGCTCGTCGCCGACGAGCCGACGAGCGCGCTGGATGTGTCGGTGCAGGCGCGCGTGCTGGAGTTGCTGCAGCAGATCCAGAAGGAGAAGCAGTTCGCGACCCTGTTCGTGACGCACGACCTCGCCGTCGTCGACATGCTCGCCGACCGGATCGCGGTCATGCAGCACGGCAAGATCGTCGAGCAGGGCACGAAGGAGCAGATCCTGCGCAGCCCGAAGGATCCGTACACGCAGCGACTCATCGCGGCGGTGCCGGTGCCCGACCCGGCCGAGCAGCGTGAGCGCCGCGAGGCTCGAGCGGCCCTTCTGGCCAGCCAACAGTAGCCTGACCTGCCGAAGCGGCTTCGGCTTGTAGAATGGGATGCACCCGGCTCCGGGTGCATCCCCTTCTCATTTCTCACAAGGAATCCTCATGGCGCGCGCCCTCCGTCCCGACCTCCGCAACGTGGCGATCGTCGCGCACGTCGACCACGGCAAGACGACCCTCGTCGACGCCATGCTCCGCCAGACCGGCTCGTTCGGCGAGCACGCGCACGTCGAAGAGCGCGCGATGGACTCGAACGACCTCGAGCGTGAGAAGGGCATCACGATCCTCGCCAAGAACACGGCGATCACCTACAACGGCGCGCACACCGACGAGCCGATCACGATCAACGTGATCGACACCCCCGGTCACGCCGACTTCGGCGGCGAGGTCGAGCGCGGCCTGTCGATGGTCGACGGCGTCGTGCTGCTCGTCGACGCGTCGGAGGGCCCGCTGCCGCAGACACGCTTCGTGCTGCGCAAGGCGCTCGAAGCGAAGCTCCCCGTCATCTTGCTCGTGAACAAGACCGACCGGCCTGACGCGCGCATCGCCGAGGTCGAGGAGGAGGCCCACGACCTGCTGCTGGGTCTGGCCTCCGACCTGCAGGACGACGTGCCCGACCTCGATGTCGATGCGTTGCTCGACGTTCCGGTCGTCTACGCCTCCGGTCGCGCAGGTGCCGCCTCTCGCACGCGCCCCGCCAACGGTGAACTGCCCGACAACGACGACCTCGAGCCGCTGTTCGCCGCGATCCTCGAGCACGTTCCCGCTCCGGCATACGACGACGACGCGCCGCTGCAGGCGTGGGTCACGAACCTCGACTCGTCGCCGTTCCTCGGCCGTCTCGCGCTGCTGCGCGTCTTCAACGGCACGCTGAAGAAGGGGCAGACTGTCGCCTGGGTGCGCCACGACGGCTCGCACACCAATGCCCGCATCACCGAGCTGCTGAAGACCCGCGCCCTCGAGCGGTACCCGGCGGAGTCCGCCGGCCCCGGCGACATCGTCGCGATCGCCGGCATCGAAGAGATCACGATCGGTGAGACGATCGCCGATCCCGAAGACGTGCGCCCGCTGCCGGCCATCACGGTCGACGACCCCGCCATCTCGATGACGATCGGCACGAACACCTCACCACTGGTCGGCAAGGTCAAGGGTCACAAGGTCACCGCACGCATGGTGAAGGACCGCCTCGACCGCGAGCTCATCGGCAACGTGTCCCTCAACGTCGTCGACATCGGCCGTCCCGACGCGTGGGAGGTGCAGGGCCGTGGTGAGCTGGCCCTCGCGATCCTCGTCGAGAACATGCGCCGTGAGGGCTTCGAGCTCACGGTCGGCAAGCCCCAGGTGGTCACCCGCAAGGGCGAGAACGGCCAGGTCCAGGAGCCCTTCGAGCACCTCACGATCGACGCGCCCGAGGAGTACCTCGGCTCGATCACGCAGCTGCTCGCCGCCCGCAAGGGCCGCATGGAGACGATGGTCAACCACGGCACCGGCTGGGTGCGCATGGAGTTCGTCGTGCCCTCGCGCGGTCTCATCGGCTTCCGCACCGAGTTCCTCTCGGTCACTCGCGGCACCGGCATCGCCAACGCGATCTCGCACGGCTACGACGACTGGGCCGGGCAGATCGTCGCCCGCCAGAACGGCTCGATCGTCGCCGACCGCTCCGGTGTCGTGACGCCCTTCGCGATGATGGCGCTGCAGGAGCGCATGAGCTTCTTCGTACAGCCCACCGAAGAGGTGTACGAGGGCATGGTCGTCGGCGAGAACACCCGCGCCGACGACATGGACGTCAACATCACCAAGGAGAAGAAGCTCACCAACATGCGTTCGTCGACCGCCGACGAGCTCGAGCGTCTGACCCCGCCGCGACAGCTGTCGCTGGAGGAGAGCCTCGAGTTCGCCCGTGAGGACGAGTGTGTCGAGGTGACGCCCGAGAAGGTGCGCATCCGCAAGGTGATCCTCGACGCGACCGAGCGCGGCCGCGCCGCGTCGCGCCTGAAGCGTCAGGATGCCAACGCCTGACCCGCGCCGGCATCCACCGCGAACCCTCACACTTTCCGCGAACCCTGACGGTTTGCTCGTGCAAAGTGTGGGGGTTCGCGCATTCTCTGAGGGTTCGGCGGGGTGTGTCAGCGCAGAATTTTCTCCATCGCCTTGCCGCGTGCCAGTTCGTCGACGAGCTTGTCCATGAAGCGGATCTTCTGCATGAGCGGGTCTTCGATCTGCTCGACGCGGATGCCGCAGATCACGCCCGTGATCTGGTCGGCGCGCGGGTTGAGCGTCGCGGCGGCGAAGAAGTCGGCCAGGGTCGTCTTGGCGTCGAGGTGTCCGCGCAGCGCGTCAGCGTCGAATCCCGTGAGCCACGTGAGGACTTCATCGAGCTCGGCTTGCGTACGGCCCTTCTTCTCGACCTTCTGGATGTAGAGGGGGTAGATCGATGCAAAGGGCATGCCGAAGATGCGGTGCATGCCAGCAGGCTAACCCGTCAGCGGACCTCGGACAGCAGCACCGCCGAGGTGCCCGGCTCGAGCGCCTCGAAGACATGACCCGCGTCGCCCGCATAGCGCAGGTAGTCGCCGACGTGCAGTGTGAACGGCTCGTCGGCGGGGCCGACGTTCGCGCTGCCGGTGATGATCACGACGTGTTCGGTCGTGCCGTGGCTGTGGGGTGCCGAGCGCCTGGGGGAGCCGGGTTCGGCGCGCAGCACGTACAGGTCGCTTCGGGCGTTCGGTGCACCGGCGGCCAGCAGCAGTGCCTCGTACGGTGCGTCCGCAGCCCGGACCGCGGAGCCGTCGGAGGCTCGGATGAGCTGCGGCGCGTCCAGGCGGTCCTCCACGAACACCGAGAACGGCACGTCGAGTGCGGTGGCGATCGCCCACAGCGTCTCGACGCTCGGGTTGCCGCTGCCGCTCTCGAGTTGCGACACGGTCGCCTTCGAGACGTTCGAGCGCCGGGCGAGCTCGGACACGCTCAGCCCCGCTCGCTCGCGTTCGCGTCGCAGCGCGGTGGCGATCCGGGGTCCGAGAGCATCCATCTGTTCATTATGACAAACACCCGGCAGGTTTGACGAACGACGTCACCTCGTTCATCATGTTGATCATGCGTTCGTCAGATCAGCCGGGGGAGACGCGTCGCGCGTGGCGTGACGCGATCGGCGTCGCATTGGCGACGAGCGCGTACGGGGTGTCGTTCGGCGCGCTGGCCGTCGCGGCAGGGCTCGACGTGTGGCAGACCTGCGTGCTGAGCCTGCTCATGTTCACGGGCGGCTCGCAGTTCGCCTTCGTCGGCGTGATCGCCGGCGGGGGACTGGCGGCGGCCCCCGCCGCGATCGCCTCGTCTGCGCTGCTGGGCGTGCGCAACGTCGCCTACGGGCTGCGGATGTCGCCCGTGATCGGCCCGGGCGCGCTGCGTCGTACCGCCGCCGCGCAGTTCACCATCGACGAATCGACCGCGGTCTCGCTCGCCCAGACGACGCCGCGGGCCCGACTGGTGGGCTTCTGGGCGACCGGGCTCGGCATCTACCTGGGCTGGAACCTGTTCACCCTCGTCGGCGCGCTGCTGGGCGACGTGCTCGGCGACGTGCGGGCGTATGGACTGGATGCCGCCGCAGCGGCCGCGTTCCTCGCGTTGCTGTGGCCACGGCTGCGCGAACGGCAGGCGATCGCGGTCGGGATCGCCGCCGCTGTGGTCGCCACGGTCACCACCCCGCTGCTGATGCCGGGGATGCCGGTGCTGGTCGCCGCGCTGGTCGCCGTCGTCGTCGGCTGGACGAACTGGCTGGGACGCCGCGAGGCACCGGCCCCGGAACCGGACGACGTCCCGGAGCGGGAAGGACTGCCGTGACCCTGTGGAACGCCGTGCTGCTGGCGTCGATCATCTGCGTGGGGCTGAAGGGCGTCGGCTACCTGATCCCACCGGCCTGGTTCGAGCAGCCGACCCCTGCGCGCATCACCGATCTGCTCACGGTGGCGCTGTTGGCGGCCCTCGTCGCCGTCCAGACGCTCGGCGTCGGGCAGGCCGTGGTCGTCGATGCCCGGATGCCGGCTCTGTTGGTTGCGGCGGGGCTGTTGTTGCTGCGAGCACCCTTCCTCGTCGTGGTCGTCGCGGCAGCCGCCGTCGCCGCACTGTTGCGCCTTTGGGGCTGGGCGGCGTGACGGGCGACCGCACGGCGCGCCGCGTACGATGGCAGGCGTGAAGGGTTCGTGGGCGAAGGTCGTGTCCTGGGTCGTCGCGGCCGTGATCGGCGCGGTGTTCGGCGTGGCGGGCACGATCGGGCAGTCGTCGTTCGTGGGCCCAGTTCCCGTCGGCCTGCTCGTCGCGATCATCGGCACGGGGGCGCTCCTGCTGGCAGTGCGGCTCCTCACGGAAGATCGCTGGGCCGCAGTCGCGACCGGTGCCGGGGCGATGCTCGCAACGCTCGTCTTCTCCGGCCGAGGGCCGGGCGGTTCGGTCGTCGTGCCGGCGCCCGAGTCGGGTGAACTGTCGACCGGCGTCATCTGGACGATCGCCGTTCCGCTCATGGTCGGCATCATCGCCGCATGGCCGTCGCGGGCGACACCCGCACCGGAGCGCACGAACTAGACTGGCCGGGTGACGTATGTGATCGCCCTGCCGTGTGTCGATGTGAAGGACCGTGCGTGCATCGACGAGTGTCCCGTCGATTGCATCTACGAGGGTGAGCGTTCGCTCTACATCCACCCCGACGAGTGCGTCGACTGCGGTGCGTGCGAGCCGGTGTGCCCCGTCGAGGCGATCTACTACGAAGACGACCTGCCCGACGAGTGGCAGGACTACTACACCGCCAACGTCGACTTCTTCGACGACATCGGCTCGCCCGGCGGTGCCGCGAAGGTCGGCGTCATCAAGAAGGACCACCCGATCATCGCCGCCCTCCCGCCCCAGGGCGAGTAGATGGGCGTCCGCGACCTCGCCGACTACCCCTGGGATGCCGTCGCGCCTTACGCGGAGCGCGCGCGCCGTCACCCGGACGGCATCGTCGACCTGTCGATCGGGTCGCCCGTCGACGCGACGCCGACGATCGTCGCCGAAGCGTTGAAGGCTGCGACCGACGCGCACGCCTATCCGCAGACCGTCGGAACCTCGGCGCTGCGAAGCGCCATCGTCGACTGGTTCGCCCGGCGCCGCGGCGTCCACGGACTGCAACCGGCCAACGTCCTCCCGACGATCGGTTCGAAAGAGCTCGTCGCGCTGCTGCCCCTGCTGCTCGGGCTCGGCCCGGGCGACACGGTTGTCCACCCGCGAGCCGCCTACCCGACGTACGAGGTCGGTGCGCGGCTGGTCGGGGCGCAACCGGTCGCGGCCGACGATCCCTCGTCGTGGCCGGACGGGACGCGGCTGGTCTGGATCAATTCGCCCGGCAATCCCGACGGCCGCGTCCTGTCGGTCGATGAGCTGCGTGCCGCCGTCGCACGGGCCCGCGAACTCGGCGCCGTGATCGCCTCGGACGAGTGCTACGCCGAGCTCGGCTGGGACGGCCCCTGGGCGCACGAACCCGTGCCGAGCATGTTGGATCCGCGCGTCGTCGGAACCGACCTCACGGGTGTGCTGGCCGTCTACTCGCTGAGCAAGCAGTCCAACCTCGCCGGTTACCGCGCCGCGTTCCTCGCGGGCGATGCGGCGATCGTCGCCAAGCTGCTGACCGCCCGAAAGCACCTCGGCCTCATGCTGCCGGCGCCTGTCCAGGCGGCAATGGCGGTCGCGCTCGGCGATGACGCGCACGTCGAACAGCAGAAGGAGCGCTACCGGACGCGCCGCGACATCCTTCGTCCCGCTGTCGAGGCCGCGGGGTTCCGCATCGACCACAGCGAAGGCGGCCTCTACCTGTGGGCGACGCGCGGCGAAGACGCGTGGCAGAGCCTCGATGTGCTCGCCGACCTCGGCATCCTCGCCGGTCCCGGCCACTTCTACGGTGAGCACCACCCGCAGCACGTGCGGTTCTCGCTCACGGCGACGGATGAGCGGATAGCCGAGGCGGCCCGCAGGCTGTCGGCATCCTCCTAAGGATCCTGCGATCCTTTGGCGTGGATCTGCATAGGACGATCGGCCCGATAGGCTGTAATCGCACCAATACGGACGACCGCAAGGAGGCTTCGTGAGCGACACGGGCACCCCCCAGATGGCTACCGTCGCAATCGGCGACAAGCGCGCCGAGTTGCCGATCGTTCCCGGTACGGGCGGCGTCCCGAGCGTCGACTTCTCGACCTTCACCCGGCAGACGGGCCACACTGCGCTTGACTACGGCTTCGTGAATACGGCGGCGACCAAGTCGGCGATCACCTACATCGACGGCGACCAGGGCATCCTGCGCTACCGCGGGTACCCGATCGAACAGCTCGCGAAGAACTCGACCTACCTCGAGATCGCGTGGCTGCTGCTCTACGGCGAACTGCCCACTGCCGACGAGTTGGCCGCGTTCGACGAGCGCATCCGCCGTCACACCCTGCTGCACGAAGACCTCAAGCGCTTCTTCTCGGCGCTGCCGTCGACTGCGCACCCCATGTCGATGCTGTCTGCGGCGACGGCCGCGCTGTCGACGTACTACGAGCACCAGTCAGACCCCAACGACCCCGAGCATGTCGAGCTGAACACGATCCGCCTGCTCGCGAAGCTGCCGGTGATCGCCGCGTATGCGCACAAGAAGAGCATCGGTCAGGCCTTCCTGTACCCCGACAACTCGCTCAGCTTCGTCGACAACTTCCTCAAGCTGAACTTCGGCGTCCTCGCCGAGCCCTACGAGGTCGACCCGGTCATGTCCCGCGCGCTCGAGCGACTGCTGATCCTGCATGAGGATCACGAGCAGAACGCCTCGACGTCGACGGTGCGACTGGTCGGCTCGACCGGTGCCAACCAGTTCTCGTCGATTTCGGCCGGCATCAACGCGCTCTACGGGCCGCTGCACGGCGGCGCCAACGAGGCTGTCCTCGACATGCTCGCGCGCATCCGCGACTCCGGCGAGAGCGTCGAGCGGTTTGTCGAGCGGGTCAAGAACAAGGAAGACGGCGTGAAGCTCATGGGCTTCGGGCACCGCGTCTACAAGAACTACGATCCGCGGGCCAAGCTCGTCAAGGAATCGGCGGACGAGGTGCTCGAGGCGCTGGGCGTCAGCGACCCGCTGCTCGACCTCGCCAAGCAGCTCGAAGAGATCGCGCTCAACGACGACTACTTCAGGGAGCGTCGCCTCTACCCGAACGTCGACTTCTACACCGGCGTCATCTACAAGGCGATGGGCTTTCCGACGCGCATGTTCACGGTGCTGTTCGCGATCGGCCGCCTGCCTGGCTGGCTCGCCCACTGGCGCGAGATGCAGAACGACCCGCAGACCAAGATCGGCCGGCCCCAGCAGCTCTACACGGGTGCCGCCGAACGCCAGTACCCGGGCGCCTGACCGCCCGGATTTCTCACGGTCCGAGACCTGATCCTCCGCACGCAGGCGTCGATAGCCTGTGCATGACGGCGCCGCCGTGCGTCGAGTGCGGGGGAGACGATGTGGGTTGCGCAGACTGATCCGCTCGGGAACGCGTGGCTGTCGGCCCTGCTGGCCGCGGCCCCCATTCTCGTGTTCCTGCTGTGCCTGGTGGCGCTGCGCATGCGCGGACTCTGGGCGGGAGTCATCGCTCTCGTGGTGCAGGTCGTGGTCGCAGCCGCGGGGTTCGGCATGCCTGCCTCTGCAATCACCGGTGCCGGCTTGCTCGGGCTGCTGACGGCCCTCTGGCCGATCGCGTACATCATCGTCATGGCGGTTTGGCTGTACAAACTCGCTGTCGCCAGTGGCCGTTTCGATGTGATCCGATCATCGATCGCCGGCGTCTCGCCCGACCAGCGCATCCAGGTGCTGCTCATCAGCTTCGGTTTCGGCGCGTTCCTCGAAGGCGCGGCCGGATTCGGCGTGCCGATCGCGATCTGCGCGGCGCTGCTCGTGCAGCTCGGCTTCCGCCCCGTGAAGGCGGCGATGCTCTCGCTCGTGGCCAACGCGGGTGCCGGCGCGTACGGCGCCATCGGCATCCCGGTCATCGTCGGTGCGCAGGTGAGCGGCATGGACGTGCAGGAACTGTCCCGCGCCCTCGTCGTCATTCTGCAGCCGCTCACGCTGCTGATCCCGTTCGTGCTCGTGCTGATCCTCGACGGGTGGCGCGGGCTTCGCGAGACGTGGCCTGCGACGCTGACCGTGACCGTGGTCTTCAGCGGGCTGCAGGCGGGTGTCCTGTGGTTCCTGGGCCCGGAGCTTGCAGACCTGAGCGCAGGCCTTGGCGCGATGGTCGCCGTCTTCGCGCTCGGCCGGGTCTGGCGTCCGAAGCGGATCTTCCGCGAGCCCGGCGCGCCGGAGCCTTCGGTTGCGAGGCACACGTTCCGCGAGGTCGTGACGGCGTGGAGCCCGTTCTACGTGCTGACCGCCGTCATCCTCGTGTGGAGCCTGCCCGCCTTCAAGACACTGTTCGCGGCTGGGGGAGCGCTCGGGTGGGCTGTGGCAGCGGTACCGGTTCCGGGGCTCACCGGCGCGATCGCGTCGGCGGCGGGGGAGACGGTCACAGCGACGTGGGCGTTCACCCCGCTGAACGCAACCGGCACCGCGATCCTCGTCGCGGCGGTGATCACGGCGCTCACGACTGCGACGATCACGTGGCGCATGGCGTGGCGCGAGATGGTGGCGACGGTGGGGGAGCTGTGGCAGGCGGTCGCACTCATCGCGATCATCCTTGTGCTCGCGAACATCGCCAACTACTCCGGCGGCTCCGCCACGATGGGGACGGCGATCGCCGCCGTCGGTCCGGTGTTCCCGCTGATCGCGTCGATCATCGGGTGGATCGGGGTCTTCCTCACCGGATCAGTGGTCAACAACAACACCCTGTTCGCCCCGCTGCAGGTCGTGACGGCGGGCGAGCTGGGCGTCGCGCCGGCGACCCTGGTCGCTGCGAACACGGCGGGCGGCACGACCGCCAAGGTGATCTCGCCGCAGTCGATCGCGATCGCCGCGGGCGCCGTCGGCCTCTCGGGCCGAGAGTCCGAGATCCTCCGAGCCGCGATCGGCTACAGCCTCGGCATGCTCGCGTTCCAGTGCGTGTGGACGTGGGTGCTCAGCGGCCTGGTTTGACGGCGACGGTCCCGCTCAGGCGTGGAGCGCTTCGTTGAGCGTGACGCCCACGCCCTGACGGCGGACGGCCTCGATGGCGCCGGTGAGCGAATTGCGGCGGAACAGGATGCCGGACTGCCCCGACAGCTCGCCACCCTTCACGACCGGGCGCGAACCGTCGGCGCGCACTGGCTCGTCGGCGAGGACGATCTTCGACCCCGCCGTGACGTACAGGCCCGCCTCGACGATGCAGTCGTCACCGAGCGAGATGCCGATACCGGCGTTGGCGCCCAGCAGCGTGCGGGCGCCGATCGCGACACGGTGGCTGCCGCCGCCCGAGAGCGTGCCCATGATGGAGGCGCCGCCGCCGATGTCGCTGCCGTCGCCAACGACGACACCCTGTGAGATGCGGCCCTCGACCATCGAAGACCCGAGGGTGCCGGCGTTGAAGTTCACGAATCCTTCGTGCATGACGGTCGTGCCGGGGGCGAGGTGGGCGCCGAGGCGCACCCGCGAGGCGTCGGCGATGCGCACACCGGCCGGCGTCACGTAGTCGACCAGACGCGGGAACTTGTCGAGGCTGTGCACCTGGATGCCGGCGCGCACGAGCGCCGGGCGGAGCCGCTCGGCGTCGGAGGGAAGGATCGGTCCGGCCGTCGACCACGCCACGATCGGAAGGTGCCCGAAGATGCCGTCGAGGTTCACCTCGTTCGGGGCGACCAGCAGATGCGACAGCGCGTGCAGGCGGAGGTAGGCGTCGGAGGTGCCGGTGGGAGCGGCATCCAAATCGATCTCGACCGTCACCACCTGCACGGACACGTTGCGTCGCTCATCGGCGACGGCGAAGGCGTCGAGCGCCGTCGTGTCGGGATCTGCAGGGGCTCGTCCCACCGTCGGAGCGGGGAACCAGGTGTCGAGGACCGTCCCGTCGCCGCTCGTCGTCGCCAGACCCGTACCCCACACCCAACGCTGCTCACTCATCCCTCCAGATTATCGGCCCGGGCGCCCTGGCTAGACTCGATGACATGCGCCTCGATCTCACCGCTTCGGCCGTCGACCTCACCCGCGCGATCTGCGACATCCCGAGTGTCTCGGGCGATGAGCAGGTGCTCGCCGATGCCATCCACGAGGCGCTCGCACCCCTCGCGCATCTCGAGGTGTATCGGGACGGCGACACGATCGTGGCCCGGACGTCGCTCGGGCGCGCGCAGCGCGTCGTCATCGCCGGCCACATCGACACCGTGCCGATCAACGCGAACCTGCCGCTCCGTGACATCGAGATCGAGGGCGTTCCGCACCTGTGGGGGCGTGGCACCGTCGACATGAAGGCGGGGGTCGCGGTACAGCTGAAACTCGCCGCCGAACTCACAGACCCCGTCGTCGACATCACCTGGATGTGGTACGACCACGAAGAGGTGGATGCCGAGCTCAACGGGCTCAACCGACTCTCCGCGGCCCGACCTGACCTGTTCGAGGGAGACTTCGCAATCCTCGGCGAGCCCTCCAATGGGGAGGTCGAGGGAGGCTGCAACGGCAATCTGCGTGCCGTCGTGAGCACGACCGGCGTGCGTTCACACAGCGCGCGGTCGTGGATCGGTGAGAACGCCATTCACAAGGCGGCGCCGATTCTCGCGCGCCTCGCCGAGTACCGTCCCCGCGAAGTCGATGTCGAGGGACTGGTCTACCGCGAAGGTCTCAACGCGGTTCGCATCAGCGGCGGTGTCGCGGGCAACGTCATTCCCGACGCGTGCGAGATCGAAGTCAACTACCGGTTCGCGCCCAGCCGTGACCTCTCCGAGGCCGAGCAGCACGTTCGCGACGTCTTCGCAGGGTTCGATGTGCGAATCACAGACCGCGCCGCCGGTGCGCGTCCGGGGCTCGATGCCGAAATCGCGAAGCAGTTCGTCACCGCAGTCGGCGCCCAGCCTCGACCCAAGTACGGCTGGACGGATGTCGCGCGCTTCTCTGCGATGGGTGTTCCTGCCGTCAACTATGGTCCGGGTGACCCCCACCTGGCGCACCACGACGAAGAGCGCGTGCCGATCGCGCAGATCGACGACGTCGAACGCGGTCTGCGCGCGTGGCTGAGCGGCGCCTGACCCCGCAGGTCGTCCTGCGCATCGCGCTCGTCTACCTTTCGGCGCGACTGGTCACGACCGGCTTCTTTCTCCTCGCGGCGAACCTTTCGGGGCCTGCATCCCGCTTCGGCGAGCACGCCACCCTCGGCGATCTGTTGATGGGATGGGATGCGCAGTGGTACTGGCTCGTCGCCGAGTCCGGCTATCCGTCGGAGCTGCCCAGATCGGACGACGGCGTCGTCGAGCAGAACGCGTGGGCGTTCATGCCGCTCTACCCGTATCTCGCGAAGGCCCTGTCGCTGCCCTTCGGAGGGTTCTACCCGCCCGCAGCCATCCTCGTCTCGCTCGTCGCGGGATTCCTCGCATGCCTCGCGCTGTATGTGCTGCTGCGCGACAGGCTCGACGCCGACGCGACCCTGTGGGCGGTCGTGTTCTTCGCCGCCGGTCCGCTTGCGGCGCTGTTCCAGGTGGGGTATGCCGAGTCGCTGTTTCTGCTGTGGCTGCTGCTCGCCCTCATCGCGCTGCGTCGCCGCAGCTGGTGGTGGCTGTATGCACTGATCCCGCTCATGGGATACACACGCCCGGGTGTGCTCGCGTTCTCACTGCTGTTGGCGCTGTACGGCATCTGGCGGTTTTTCCGGCGCAGCCGTGACCCCCTGCCGGTTCGTGACGTCGTGCACATCGTCGCGCTGGGGTTGCTCGCCGCAGCCGTCGGCTTCTCATGGCAGGTGATCGCCGCTGTCGTGACCGGCGACCCCGGGGCATATCTCGAGACCGAGCTGTCGTGGCGTCGCGCGTGGACGGGTGCCCACGAGGCGGGCTTCGTCCCATTCGAGGGGTGGATCCAGGCCGCAGGCATCTGGTTCCCGCTGTGGGGTCTGCCCGCCTGGCTCGGCGTCGTCTTGCTTGTCGTGCTGGGCGGTGGGGCGGCGGCCCTCCTGCTCTGGCACCGTGACGTGCGGCGCCTCGGCGTCGTCATGAGATTGTGGGCGGCGTCATATCTGATCTACCTGCTCGCGGTGTTCTTTCCCCAGTCGAGTCTGTTCCGACTGCTCGTGCCGCTCGCGCCCTTGAGCGGTGCGCTCGCCGCGCCGCGCCATCCGGCTTGGCGGATCGGCGTGCTCGTCGCGTGTCTCGGCGCGCAGTGGTGGTGGATCTTCAACATGTACGCGCAGGGGAACACGTACATGCAGATACCGTGATCTGACAGCGTGCGTCATCGGCTGCGCGACGATGCCCCGTGAACCCGGGTAAACTTGAAATGCAGTCCGAAGACGAAAGGGAACGCTATGGCAGCCATGAAGCCGCGCACGGGGGACGGACCTATGGAGGCCGTGAAGGAGGGGCGCCTGATCATCGTTCGCGTGCCTCTCGAGGGCGGAGGCCGTCTCGTCGTTTCGGTGAACGATGAGGAAGCCAAGGAGCTCCACGGTGTCCTCGGTGAGGTCGTCGGCGCAGCCTGACGATGACCCACCAGGTGGCGGCCGGTCTTCGGACCGGCCGTTCGTCGTTTCCCGGCGACGGCTGGAGCGGATGCCGCAGACTCAGCGGCCGCCGACGCTCGTCAGCTGCAGCAGCCCCTCGCCCGTGATCGACAGTGCTCCGAGGACGGCAGGCGATGCCTGGGTCTCGTGGATGAGGGAGCGGTAGGCGCTCACGATGGGGTCGCGCTTGACGGGATCGGCGACGGCGCCGCCGGCGAGCACCCGCGGCACGAGCACGGTTCCACCGACTCGGGCCAGCCGCAGGCCGTGCTCGACGTATTCGATCACGTTCTCGGGGTCGGCGTCGACGAGCACGATGTCGTACGACGCCTCGTTCATGCGGGGGAGGACGTCGGCGGCGCGCCCCGTGATGAACCTGGCGCGTGCCGGTGCGATCCGAGCGTCCTGGAAAGCCTTGCGGGCGGCTGCGAGGTGCTCGGGCTCCTTGTCGATCGTCGTGAGGGTTGCGCGGGGCGAGCCGTGCAGCAGCCACAGGCCTGAGACACCGCCGCCGGTGCCGATCTCGACGATGTTCAACGCGGCCGTCGCGGCCGCCAGCACGGCGATCTGGGCGCCGACGGTCGGGCTGACCGGATCGGCGCCGAGCTCGAGCGCGTGGGCGCGCGCTCGACTGATCGCGTCGGGTTCGACCGTCGCCTCGTCGGCGAAGCGCCGGATCGCGTCGTGTTCGCGCATGAGAACCTCCACGCCCAGCGTACGGCCGAGTGCGGCATCCGCACGCCAGGCGCACGGGTAACCTGGACGCATGTTCTTCGGTCTCGATGGGGAGAAGCTCATCCTCATCCTCGTGGTGGCCGTCCTGCTGGTCGGCCCCGAACGGCTGCCTCGCTATGCCGAGGCGCTCGGCCGCTTCACCGTGCGCGCACGCGACTGGCTCAACGGAGCGAAGACCCGGGTCCGAGATGAGATGGGCGACGACATCGAGTGGCGCAAACTCGACCCGCGCCAGTACGACCCGCGTCGCATCATCCGCGATGCGCTCCTCGATGACGCGCCCGTTCCGACGGTGCAGGCGGCAGTCGTCGGCACCGCCGTCGCGAAGACCTCGACGCACCCGCCGAAGGCCGAGGTCGCGGAGGGCTCGGTGCCCTTCGACACCGAGGCGACCTGATCAGCGGGGGGCGACGGGAAGGGAGCGGCCCGCGAGGCCGCGGGGGCGCGTCGTCAGCGCCGTCGCGATCGCGGTGATCGCCCGCGCCGCCGGATCGTCGGGATCGCCGACGACGATCGGCACGCCGGAGTCACCGCCCGCGCGCAGGCCGGGGGAGAGCGGCACACTGCCCAGCAGCGGCACCTCGGCATCGGGTGACGACAGCGAGCGAGCGACCTCGGCGCCGCCACCCGAGCCGAACAGGTCGAGCACGGTCCCGTCGGACAGGGTCATGGCTGCCATGTTCTCGACGACGCCGATGACGCGCTGTCCCGTCTGACGGGCCACCTCGCCGCTTCGCACCGCGACGTCGGACGCCGCCGATTGCGGCGTCGTGACGACGAGCACATCGGCATGGGGGAGCAGTTGGCCCACCGAGATCGCGACGTCACCGGTTCCCGGCGGCATGTCGATCAGCAGCAGGTCGAGGTCGCCGAAGAACACATCGGTGAGGAACTGCTGCACCGTCCGGTGGAGCATCGGGCCACGCCATGCGACGGCCGAGGCGGTGGCGTCAGGCGGCAGGAACATGCCGATCGAAATCGTCTTCACGCCGTGCGCGACCGGCGGCAGCATGAGGTCATCGATGCGTGTGGGCTGCGGCGGTCTCCCGTCAGGACCGTTGAGACCGAGCAGCCCAGGAATCGAGAACCCGTGCACGTCCGCGTCGATGAGTCCGACGCGAAGTCCGGATCGAGCAGCCGCGACGGCGAGCCCTGCCGTCAGTGTGGACTTGCCGACACCCCCCTTGCCGCTCGTGACCGCCACGACGCGAGTCAGCGAATCAGGTCCGAACGGCATCTGGCGGGCGGGTCGGCCATCACGCAGCTTCTCGGTGAGCGCGCGGCGCTCCTCGCCGGTCATGACGCCGACCTCGACCTCGACGTCGGTGATCCCGTCGACGGATGCCGCGGCATCCCGCACGTCGCGCTCGATGCGGTCGGCGGCGGGGCAGCCGACGATCGTCAGCACGATGCCGACGTGTGCGACCGCGCCATCGACCCGGATGCCGCGCACCATGTCGAGTTCGCCGATCGGGCGGCGAAGCTCGGGGTCCGTCACGGCCGCGACGGCGCGCCGGACGGCTTCATCGGCGGTCACGACGGCGATTCCCCGGCGTCGTCGCCTTCGCGACGCACGTTCTCGATGAGCTCTCGCAGCTCTTCACGCAGCATGTCGCGGGTCACGAGGTGTTCCGACACCTCGGTGAGCGCCATCCGCAACGCGACGACCTCGCGTGCCAGGTACTCGGTGTCGGCGAGGTTGCGTTCGGCTCGTTGTCGGTCCTGTTCGATCTGCACGCGGTCGCGGTCGTCCTGTCGGTTCTGGGCGAGCAGGATGAGGGGCGCGGCGTACGAGGCCTGCAGCGACAGCATGAGCGTGAGCGCCGTGAACCCGAGCGCGGCATCGTCGAAGCGCAGGTTCGCCGGGGCGACCGTGTTCCACAGGATCCACGCGACGCAGAAGCCCGTCAGGATCAGCAGAAAGGCTGGGGTGCCCATCGCCCGTGCAATCCACTCCGTGAAGCGGCCGAACCGGTCGCGACTGGGCTGTGATGTGCGGGTGAGCACACCGGCTCGCCGACGACCGCGGGGCGCGTCGAGGGCGACTTTCGGTGCCCGGGCCATCACGAGCGTGCACTCCGCGTCGGGGCGGCCGGCGCCGGGGAGCCGTCATGGGAGCGCCAGTCCTTCGGCAGCAGGTAGTCGAGCATGTCGTCGACACTGACGGCGCCTACGAGGCGGTGCGCCTGATCGACGACGGGCAGTGAGACGAGGTCGTAGCTCGCCAGCAGGCGCGCGACCTCCGCGGCCGGTGCGGTTGCCTGCACGGCGTCGACGTCGTCGTCGATGATCGCACCCAGCCGCTCGTGCGGCGGGTAGCGCAGCATCCGCTGGAAGTGCACGGTGCCGAGCAGTCTGCCGGTCGGTGTCTCGTACGGGGGCAGCGTCACGAACACCGACGCGGCCAGGGCCGGGTGCAGTTCGTGACGGCGGATGAGCGCGAGCGCCTCGGCGACCGTCGCATCGGCGGGAAGGACGATCGGCTCGCTCGTCATGAGGCCGCCCGCGGTGTCGGCGCCGTACTTCAGCAGTTCGCGGACATCTTCGGCCTCTTCGGGCTGCATGAGCTCGAGCAGCTCCTCGCGCTGCTCCTCGGTGAGCTGCGCGAGCACATCGGCGGCGTCGTCGGGCTCCATCTGGTCGAGGATGTCTGCTGCGCGCTCATCGCCGAGCGCTTCGAGGATGTGGACCTGCTCTTCTTCGGGCATCTCTTCGAGGGCGTCGGCGAGACGGTCGTCAGGAAGCTCTTCGGCGACCTCGAGCAGCCGCTCCTCGGGCAGGTCGAGCAGGGTGTTCGCGAGGTCGGCCGGCTTGAGTTCGGAGTAGGTCGCGACCAACTGCTCGGCTGACTGCGCCTCGCCGGGAGCCTGGTCCTCGCGCACCGCAGACCAGGCGGCGAACGTCGTCGGCCCCTTCGCGAACGGGGCGCCGCTGGTCTTCGGCCGTCGCAGGAAGAGCTGTCCGATGTCCCATTCGCCGAGCCGGTTGCGCTCGATCGCGACGTCTTCGATGACGGCCTGACCGGAGCCGTCGTTGAGGTAGACCTTGCGGCCGATCATCTCGGCCATGACGCGCACCTCACCGCCGCGCTGCTGGAAGCGGCGCACGTTGATGAGACCCGTCGTGATGACCTGACCGGTGGCGATGGAGGTGACCCTGCCGATGGAGAGGAACACATGACGTCGGCCGGGAATCTCGACGACGAGACCGACGACGCGCGGCGGGTCGTCTTTTCGATAGATGACGACGACATCCCGGACCTTGCCGAGCCGGTCGCCCGCGGGGTCGAAGACCGAGCACCCTGTCAGGCGCGCGACGAAAACCCTCTGCGTACTCACCCGACCAGCGTAGTCCGCCCGTGATCGCCTGGCGGGTGCGTGACACAATGGTGCCGTGAGCATGATGGGCGGCGCGCCGCAGGACCACGGCGAGACGATCGCCGACTTCGCCTCGTACGAGGGTGCGCAGCAGGCCGTCTCGAAGCTGATCGAGGCCGAGATCCCCGCGAAGGACATCGCGATCGTCGGACGGGGTCTGCGATCGGTCGAGCGCGTGACCGGACGTCTCGGCTACGCCGCGGCGGCGCGGTCGGGTGCGATCAACGGCATCCTGCTGGGTCTGCTGTTCTCGGCGATCTTCGTGCTGGGCACGCCGAACGCTGCGTTGCAGGTGTTCATCGGCGTCATGCTTGTCGGCATCGCCCTCGGCATGCTGATGAGCATCATCACGTACTCGATCATCCGGCGTCGTCGGGACTACACCTCGATCACGCAGATGATCGCCGAAGACTACGAGGTCACGGTGCTGCCGCGCAGTCTCGCTCGTGCGCGCGAGGTTCTCGGGCGGGCACAGGCGGCCGCGCAGCCGGCCGCGCCCGCACCCATCGACGACGCACCGCCGCAGTACGGGGAGCGGATCACCGACGCACATCCGGCACCGGAGCCCGCGCCCGACGAGGACCGACCGGCGTGAGCGAGTACTCCGAGCCCACCCACACGCTTCCGGTGCCGTTACCGGCCGGCGTCGTGGAGGTGCCGGTCACGACCTACGTCGCCGCCGACTCGTGGGCCGTGCTCGCGCTCGCACATGGCGCGGGAGCCGGACGCAACCACCCCTTCATGGTCGGATTCGCCCGGGCCGCCGCCGAGGCCGGAGTCACGACCGTGACGTTCGACTTTCCGTACCGCGTCGCGGGTCGCCGGATGCCGGGCCCCGCCGCCCACGCGATCGCCGCCTGGGACGCCGTCGCCGGACACGCCGCGTCGCTCGCGGAACAGGGTGTCTGGTTCGCCGCGGGCAAGTCCTACGGCGGGCGGATGGCGTCGATGGCGGCCGCCGAGGGGCGGATCGCTCCCGCCGGCCTCGCATATCTCGGCTACCCCCTGCACCCGCCGGGCGACCCCGAGAAGGCGCGAACGGCGCACCTGCCCGACATCACCCAGCCGCAGCTGTTCGTCGAGGGCTCGAACGACCCGTTCATTCATCCGCTCACCCAACTCGAGGAGGCGGTCGCGGCGTGCCGCGACGCCGAGATCTCGTGGGTGACCGGCGGCGGCCATTCCTTCGAGATCAAGGGTGCGAAGCGCCCCGCCGACGAGGTCGGTGCCGGGCTGGCCGTGCGCGTCGTGGAGTGGATGCGCGCGATCGCTCAGCGGCCCGCGGCGTAGCCGGCGCTCCCGCGAGGGCTCGCCGCCGAGCGCGGTCGCCTCGCTTCTGCGTCACGGCGCGGCGTTCGCCCGCGCGATCCAGGCCTCGACCTCGTCGGCCGTGCGCGGGATGTCAGCCGACAGGTTCACTGGGCCGTCCACCGTCATGAGGATGTCGTCCTCGATGCGCACCCCGATGCCGCGGTACTCCTCGGGCACCGTGAGGTCGTCGATCTGGAAGTACAGTCCCGGTTCGATCGTGAACACCATGCCCGGTTCGAGCAGGCCGTCGTAGTACATCTCGCGGCGTGCCTGCGCGCAGTCGTGGACGTCGATGCCGAGGTGGTGACTCGTGCCGTGCACCATGTAGCGGCGGTGCTGCCCACCCGCATCGGCATCGAGTGCCTCCTCGGCAGTCACCGGCAGCAGCCCCCACTCGGCCACGCGCGCCGCGATCACCTGCATCGCGGCTTCGTGCACGGCGCGGAACTTCACGCCCGGTACGGCAGCCGCGAACGCGGCATCGGCCGCTTCGCGCACCGTCTCGTAGATGCGGCGCTGGATGTCGGTGAACGTGCCCGACACCGGCAGCGTGCGGGTGATGTCGGCGGTGTACAGGCTGTCGACCTCGACGCCGGCGTCGACGAGGATCAGGTCGCCGGGCACGACGGCGCCGTCGTTGCGCGTCCAGTGCAGGTAGCAGGCATGCGGGCCCGAGGCGGCGATCGTGTCGTAGCCTTCGCCGTTTCCGTCGGTGCGCGCACGCAGGTGGAAGACGCCTTCGACGGCGCGTTCGCCGCGCGGCGTGGCGACGATGCGGGGGAGGTCGGCGACGATGTCGTCGAACCCGCGCCCGGTGACCTCGACGGCGAGGCGCATCTGCTCGATCTCGTACTCGTCCTTCACGAGCCGAAGCTCGGACACGAATCCGGTGAGCGCGTCGTCCTCGTCGAGGACGACATCGCCCTCACGCGACTCGAACGCGTCGAGATGGGCCGTCGCGATGCCGAGGTCGGAGGCGACGCCCTCGAGGGCCGGGCGCGGACCGATCCAGAACTCGCCGACGGTGGCATCCGCGTAGAACTCGGGTGTCGTGCGGTCGGCGCGTTCGCGCAGATAGAGGGTCACGTCGTGGGCGTCGCCGTTCGGTTCGAACACGAGCACCGAGTCGGGGACCGCGTCGGCACCCCAGCCGGTGAGATGCGAGAACGCGGAGTGCGCGCGGAACGGGTAGTCGGTGTCGTTCGAGCGCTGCTTGAGCGAACCTGCCGGCAGGACGAGGCGCTTGCCGGTGAAGGCGGCCGAGACCACGTCGCGTCGCGCTGCGGCGTACGGAGCCTGCTCGCGCGGCGGCGGAAGCTGATCGGGACGTTCGGCCCATCCGGTCGAGATGGTGTCGAGGAATCCCCGGGGGAACGGCTGCCGGCGGTTCGTGTTCTCCTGCGGCGCCTGCTCGGTGTCGGCGATCGTGTCGCTTTCGCTGGTGCTCATGAGACCAGTCTCGCACCCCTGGCGTGCGCGGTCAGCCGGATGCCGGCTCGTACTGCACGATGAGCGGGCGGTGGTCGCTGCCCGCGGCATCTTGCGACCGCAGCACCACGGAGCCGGTCGCCACCCACGCATCCGTCGCCATCACGTGGTCGATCGGTGTGCCCAGCAGCGCGGGCACTTCGGTGGTCCACGTGCCGACGGCGCCGTTGCCCGTGTGCGCGGCGGCGTCGGTGCATCTGCCGAGCGTGCCGCCGTCGCTGCCGAGACGGTCCATGTGATCGACCGTGGCGTTGAAGTCTCCGGCGAGGATCACATTGTCGCTCGCGCATTGATCGGCGACCCACTGCAGGTCACCGCGCCACTGCGACATCGCGTCCTGCCGCGGAGCCACGGCATGCACCGCCACGACGATCGGACCTTCGCCGTCGACGGGCATCGCGACGACGCTCGGCACCGTTGACGTGTTCGTCGTGCCGGATGCCACGGACTCCACGACCGCGTAGTCCCCGAGGTCAGGAGAAATCAGCAGGGTCGTCGAGTTCGCGTCCCACTGCGCCCAGTCCTCGCGGTTGCGGTAGTCCTCGTGGTGGGCCCACATGGGGCGACCCATCTCGCGCATCGTGATCGCGACGGCCTCGCCGGTTTCGATCGTCGTCTCGGGCAGTGCCACGATGTCGGCCTGCATGGCGACGGCCGTCTGCGCGATCTCGGCAGGGTCGGTGGCTGCACCCGCCGTATTCCAGGTCATGACGCGAAGACTCGTGTCGGTGGCCGCAGGCAGCTCTTCGGTGCCGAGGCCACGCGCGACGAGGATGGCGGCGTTCGCGACGGCCGCCAACACGCAGATCGCGGCGATCGAGGCCGCGAAGGCGCGCAGCGGGCGCGCGATCGACAGCAGGAGTGCGACCACGAGGACGATCGCGAATGCGGCGAGCACGGCTGCGCGCACGGACACGATCTGGGCGAACGGCAGCGTGCGTTCCAGACGGAAGAACTGTGGCCAGGTCACGATCGCCGCGCCGATGGCGAACACCACCGTGACCAGGATCCCGAACAGCCGCAGCACGTGGGCGAGCCTATGTCAGCAGGCTGGGAGATCGACGCATGCGCCCGCCGCGATACGCTCGGCAGATGGCAGCGAACGCGCGGGGACGATTCCACGCTCCGGCCGATCTGCACCTGCACTCGGACCACTCCGACGGCACCGAACCGCCGGCGCAGGTGATGGCCTCTGCGCATGCCCACGGCATCCGCACCGCTGCGCTCACGGACCACGACACGACGTCTGGATGGGCCGAGGCGGCCGAGGCGGCCGCGTCGCTGGACATGACCTTCCTGCCCGGCATGGAGCTGTCCGCGCGACACGAGTGGCGCAGCGTGCACGTCCTCGGGTATCTGTTCGATCCGGATGACGAGGCCGTCCGTGCACTCACGACGCGAATCCGGGAGTCGCGCCTGACACGGGCGCGTGAGATGGCGGCGCGTCTTTCGCGTCACCACGATCTGACGTGGGAAGACATCGTGGGTCAGACCGCCGTCGGTGCGACGGTCGGCAGACCGCACATCGCCGACGCGCTCGTGGCGAAGGGCATCGTCCGCAATCGCGAAGACGCCTTCGCCACCGTGCTGCACCCCGGCAGCGAGTACTACGTCGCGCTGTACGCCCCCGATCCCGTCACTGCGGTCGCAACGATCGCTGAGGCCGGGGGCGTGCCGATCATCGCGCACCCTGCGGGACGCGCGGGTCTGCTGCCGTCGCGGTTGCTGTCGCGCATGCTCGATGCGGGGTTGGCCGGGTTCGAACTCGGCCACCGTGAGAACGTCCAACCCGCCCTCGGCACGCTGCAAGCGCTGGCACGAACGCGCGACCTCATCATCACCGGCTCCAGCGACTATCACGGCGCTGGAAAGCCGAATCTGCCGGGGGAGCACACCACGAGCGAGGACATGGTCGCGCGCATCATCGCCCGGGCCTCAGGCACAGCGCCGGTCTTCCCGTGAGTGCGCCGAAGACTCCGGATTCAGATCCGGTGCCGTCGGCTCAGGCGCCCGCTGCCGCGGCTTGACCGCCGCCACCACCGCCGCGACGACGGCGGCGACGACGCGCCGGTGCCGGCTTGCCGTCGTGGTGCTCCTTGCCTGCGCCGTCGTGCGTTCCCGCACCGTCCGCGCCGCGATCCACGTTCGCATGCTCATCCGACCCGGAAGTCGTGGCATCCGCACCCTCGGCGAAGGTCGCACCGACCTTGTCGCCGCCCGAGCGACGACGACGCCGGCGGCGCGAGCCGCCCGGTTCACCTTCCTGCGCCGCGTCTGCCGCGCGGCCGGGACGCGAGGACTTCACCGTGGCGGTGGCGGGCGCCTTTGTGATGCGCCCCTTCGTGCCCGCCGGGATGTCGAGGTCGGTGTACAGGTGCGGACTCGACGAATAGGTCTCGACGGGCTCGGGCTGACCGAACTCGAGGGCCCGGTTGATGAGCGCCCACTTGTGCAGATCGTCCCAGTCGACGAAGGTGACGGCGATGCCGGTCTTCCCGGCGCGACCGGTGCGGCCCGCGCGGTGCAGGTAGGTCTTCTCGTCGTCGGGGATCGTGTGGTTGATCACGTGCGTGACGTCGTTGACGTCGATGCCGCGCGCGGCGACGTCGGTCGCGATGAGCACGTCCTTCTTGCCCGCCTTGAACCCGGCCATCGACCGCTCGCGCGCCTCCTGGCTCATGTCGCCGTGCACCGCGCCGGCGTTGAAGCCGCGGTCGTTCAGCTCGTCGACGAGCTTCTGGGCGGCGCGCTTCGTGCGCGTGAAGATGACAGTCTTGCCGCGACCTTCGGCCTGCAGGATGCGGGCGATGACCTCGTCCTTGTCGAGCGAGTGCGCGCGGTAGACGAGGTGACGGATGTTTGCCTGCGTGAGCCCCTCGTCGGGGTCGGTCGCGCGCATGTGGATGGGGTTCGACATGAACCGGCGCGCCAGGGCGACGATCGGGCCCGGCATGGTCGCCGAGAACAGCTGGGTGTGCCGCACCGCGGGCACCTTGGAGAAGATCTTCTCGATGTCGGCGAGGAAGCCGAGGTCGAGCATCTTGTCGGCCTCGTCGAGGACGACCTCGGTCGCATTCGACAGGTCGAGCAGACGCTGGTTGTTCAGGTCGATGAGACGGCCCGGCGTGCCGACGACGATCTGCGCGCCGGCCTTGAGCTGGTCGATCTGCCCCTCGTACGCCTTGCCGCCGTAGATGGCGACGACGCTCGTGGAGCGGTTCGAGGTGAGCATGTCCATGTCTTCGTAGACCTGCACCGCGAGTTCGCGGGTCGGAACGACGATGAGCGCCTTCACCCCGGGCTCGGGGTCGAGGCCCAGTCGCTGAACGACCGGAATGCCGAAGCCGAAGGTCTTGCCGGTGCCGGTCTTGGCCTGGCCGATGATGTCCTGGCCCGGCAGACCCAGGGGGATGGTCTGCTCCTGGATGGGGAACGCATCCACGATGCCCTTGGCCGCGAGGGCGTCCACGATGTCCTGGTCGACGCCGAGCTCGGCGAAAGTCGTCACGATTGTCTTGCCTGTCTGGCGGCGTGCGGCCGCCGGGTGAGAAGGTCCACGCCCTCTTGCTGACACAGGCGCGGTGGTCCCGTTCCATCGCCGGGACCGTCCCAGCCTACCGTCGTGCGCGGGAATCACCGGTAGCGAGGGCGCGCACCTCTAGGCTGGGGGCGTGGTGAACTGGTTCTGGCAGCGCGGCAAACGGCCCGAAGAGCGCGTGCTCCGGCTGCGTTCACGCGGCGACTATGGGGACGTCAGCCGCGTCGACTTCGAAGAGCTCGCGCCCGATATCGACACCTTCCTGGGGCAAGCCGCCTACCTGCAACTCGGATACTTCGAGACGCTGAGCGCGCTGATCGCGCCGACGCCGGAGCTCTCACAGAAGGAATCGATCTCACGCGCCGCCGGCGCGGCGTTGAACAAGCACGCCGCCCTGGTCGCCGTCATCCGTGAACGCGGCGACGACCCACTCGATCTGATGCTCCCGTTCCGCGAGCCGCTCGACGCGTTCCGGCGCGCGACGCACGGCGCCAGGCCGCTCGAGACCATGCTGTCGGTGCACATCACGGCGGGGATGCTCGACGACTTCTACCTCGCGCTGTCGGCGAGCTACGGCGACACTGGGCGGCGCGTCGCGCAGATCCTGGGCGCGGACGACGACCGAGAAGCCCTCGTCGGCATCCTCACCGATGCGATCGAGGCCGACGTCGAATGGCGTTCGCTGCTCGCGATGTGGGGGAGGCGCCTCGTCGGCGACACGCTGCTCATCGCGCGCGGTGCACTCGGGCCGAGGTCGTTGGACGCCGCCGAGGAGAAGAAGGTCGAACCCGTCTTCACCGACCTGATGGCGGCGCACTCGCGCCGGATGTCGGCGATGGCGCTCGACGCCTGAGAGGCGTCGTCAGATCCCCAGGCGCGCGCGCTCGCGCTCATCGTGTCCCGTGCGCACCCGCGTCAGCGCGATCAGCGCGATCGGGACCACCACCACGGGTACCGCGATGGATGCCAGCCAGATCCACGGCTCGGTGATCGGCGCACCCGCCCACGTGAAGGCGAGCCACGTCACGCCAGCCACGGCGGCACCCAACAGGGGCGCCAGTGCCGCACCGCGCAGGTCGCGCCCGGCCATCAAGAAGTGCAGCAGCGCACCGTAGGACGCGCCGATGATGAGCGCGATCAGGATCTGCATGTCAGGCCACGAAGCCGACGCGTCGCGATTCTTCGGTGCCGACCTCGACGAAGGCGATGCCCGCGGTCGGGACGAGGTAGGCGTTGCCCTTGCTGTCGACGAACTCGACGAACGGTGCACCCGACTCGAGCGCGTGCGCAACCGACTTCTTGACGGCGTCCGCCGACTCGACGGACTCGAAGCTGAGCTCGCGTGCGGTGTTGGTGATGCCGATGCGGATGTCCACGGTTGCCTGCCTTTCGTTGCGCCCGTCGCGGCGCACTCACGACTCTACGGCACCGTCCGGACGGGGGTCGCGATGCGCGCACGCTGTGGGCGAACGGACGTCGGACCCGCCGGATAGCGTGTGTGCATGCCCCCTGCGCCCTCCGCCTCGGCGTCCACCCCCGAGGTCGAACTCGATGCCGCCCAGCGCGCCATCGTCGACCTGCCCGATGATGCGTCCGGCGTCGTCGTCGGGGCGTCGGGCGCCGGCAAGACCGAGGTCGTCGTCGCACGCGTCGTCCACCTGCTGCAGGGGGGCTTCGCACCGCACGAGGTGCTCGTGCTCACGCCCACTCGCCAAGGGGCGACTGAACTGCGCGACCGCCTCGCCCTCGCCGTCGAGGTCGCAACACCGGGACCGCTGGCCAGATCGGTCGCGGCGTTCGCCTACGCGCTCGTGCGGGCCGCCGCCGTGCGTGCCGGCGCAGAACCGCCGCAGCTGCTCACGGGGCCGGACGAAGACCAGATCCTGCAAGACCTGCTGACGGGCGACGCCGACGACGAGCGTCATGGTCGCTCGCGATGGCCGGACTGGCTCGGTGCCGACATCAGGGCCACGCAGGGCTTCCGCGCCGAGCTGCGGGCGTTCCTGGCCGAATGCGTCACCCTCGGCGTCGAACCGTCCTCACTCCCTGACATCGCTCGCGACGAGTCGTTGCCGGTCTGGGAGTCGGTCGCCTCGTTCGCGGCCGAATACCAGCGTGTCCGGGCGCGCATGCGCGGTGCGCACCGCGACGCCGCGGGCATGGTCCGCGAAGCGCTCGGCATCGTGCGCGGCGGCGTACCCGAGCGGCTCGACGTGCGGGTCGTGCTCGTCGATGACGCGCAGGAGCTCACCGCGGGCGGCGTCGACCTGCTCGGCGCACTTCGCGAACGCGGCGTCGCCGTCCTGGCGTTCGGCGACCCCGACGTGGGGTCGGGTGCGTTCCGCGGGGCGAGCCCCGAGAACTTCGCACGGCTGGCAGCCGGCTCGACGCTGCATGTGCTCGACGGTGCACATCGGGGCACGCCCGCCCAGCACGATCTGCTGGCGCAGGTGACCGCGCGCATCGGCGCGGCCGGCGTCGTGGCGCACCGCCGTCGCCCGACCGGCGATGCGACCGTCGCGACCGACGCGAGTGTGCGGGCCTTCGCACTGCGCTCCGCCGCCGAACAGTACGACACGATCGCGCGACTGTTGCGCGAACGGCACGTGCACGACGGGGTGCCGTGGGCGCAGTGTGCGGTGATCGCGCACGACACCCGGCAGGTGACGGCGCTGGAGGCCGAACTCGCCGCCCGCGACGTGCCCACCGGCGGTGTGCAGGGGCGCACGCTGGGCGATCGCAGCGCCATCCGCGATGTCCTGCGCACGGTCGAACTCGCCGCACTTCCGGTCGAGCAGTGGCGGCCGGACGACGTCACCGACGCGCTGCGCGGTGCAGGGTTCGATCCGATCGCGCTCCGGCGACTGCGCACCACGCTTCGCCACGCCGCAGCACGGGCGACGGATGCCGATGATGCGCCGCTGCCGTCGGGGCGCGAACTGCTCGCGTCGGCGATGGCGCACCCGATCGAGTTCGAACTGCTCGACACACGAGAGGGCCGTCAGGCTGCCCGTGTGGCCGGCACCGTCGCGGCACTTCGCACGCAGCTCGCCGAGGCCGCCACGGCGCACGAATTGCTCTGGACGGTCTGGGAGTCATCGGGCAGGCAGCGGGTGTGGACCGAAGCCGCAGCCGGGCACGGACCCCTCGCCGAGCAGGCACGGCGAGACATCGAGGCACTTGTCGCGCTCTTCCAGGCCGCCAAACGACACGGTGAACGCGAGGACAACACGTCGGCGCTCGCCTTCATCCGCGGCGTCCTCAACTCCGATGTCGCCGAGGACCGTCTGTCCGCACCGCCGCCGGGTGACGCGGTGCGCATCATGACGCCGGCTGCGGCGCTCGGGGCAGAATTCGACACCGTCGTGATCGCGGGCGTGCAGGACGGCGTCTGGCCGAACCTCCGCACCCGCGGGTCGCTGTTGGAGACCTGGCGCCTGGCGACGATCGGACAGCCCACCCCCGACGTGGTCGACCGGCGCCGTTCGGTGCTGCACGATGAGCTCCGGCTGTTCGCGCGTGCCGTCTCGCGTGCCCGCACACACCTCGTCGTGACGGCCGTGGACGACGACGACACCGGCCCGAGCGCGCTGTTCGAGTTCCTTCCGCCCGCGCAGCCTGCGCCGGTGTCGGCGGAGCATCCGCTGTCCTTGCGCGGGCTCGTCGCTCGGCACCGTCGCACCCTCACCGCCGGACGCGCGAGCGCGGTGGAGCGGCAGCATGCCGCCGGTCAACTCGCGCTGCTCGCGGCCGCCGAGGTCGACGGTGCCGACCCGACACGCTGGTACGGGATCGCAGAGGTCACCTCGGGCGGCGCCCGCGACACCGAGGAGGTTGTCCGCGTGTCGCCGTCGAGGCTGGAGGCGATCGAGACCTGTCAGCTCGATTGGCTCATCGGCGATCTCGGCGGCGATGCGGGGAGCACCGTCGCCGGCATCGGCACGATCATCCACGCGGCCCTCGAACACGCCGCCGGTGCGGACGAGGACGACCTCTGGCGCACCGTGGAGGCGCGGTGGGGTGAGCTCGAGTTCGAGGCGCCGTGGCGCGATCGCGCCGAGCAGACGCGTGCGCGCGATCTCATCCGCCGTCTCGCGCTGTACCTGCGACGCTTCGAGGCGTCCGGCGGTGCGTTGCTGGGAGCGGAGCCCCGCTTTGAGGTGCCGCTGCCCGATCGGGGCACCGGACCGGCTGTGCTGTCCGGATTCATCGACCGGGTCGAACTCACGCCGGAGGGGACGGTCGTCATCGTCGACCTGAAAACCGGCAAGCGCGAGCCGCAGACCGATGCGAAGGTCGCCGATCATCCGCAGCTGGCCGCCTACCAGCTCGCCTTCGAATCCGGCGCCATCGAGGCTGCCTCCGGCAAGCCGTCCGGGGGAGCGAAGCTGTTGGTGCTGCGCCCGACTGCGGCCTCGAAGGACTACGTCGAGCCACGGCAGCTGCCCTTCGACGAAGAGACCCGCGCGGCCTTCCTCGGTCGCGTCGCCGACGCGGTCGCCGTGATGCGCGGTGAGACCTTCCAGGCGCCGTACGAGGACCACTGTCGCGACGACCACACCTACGGACTGTGCCGCATCCACACGATCGCGGCGGTGAGTGCCTCGTGATCTCGCCCGAGACGCTCGCCGCCGCACTCGGCCAGTTTCCGCCGACGGCCGAACAGGCCGCCGTGATCGCGGCGCCATTGGCGCCCGCACTCGTCGTCGCCGGAGCAGGCAGCGGCAAGACCGAGACGATGTCGGGTCGGGTCGTATGGCTCGTGGCGAACGGACTCGTGCGGCGCGACCAGGTGCTCGGCCTCACCTTCACCCGGAAGGCCGCCGGCGAACTCGCCGAACGCATCGCGAAGCGCCTGCAGCGACTCGCCGAGTTCGAGCGCCGCGGACTGCTGCCGCACCTCACCCGCCTGCACGAACGCGGCGCCCTCGACGCGTTCGGCGAGCTCGAGCGTTCCGGCGGTGCGGAGGGTGCCCGCCGCATCCTGCTCGACGACCTCGCGCGCGACCTCGAACCCGTCGCCGATGACCCCGACGCGCTCCTGCACCGGCCCGAGGTGTCGACCTACAACAGCTTCGCCGACCAGATCGCGCGCGAGCACGCCGTGCGGATCGGACGCGATCCCGAGGCTGCGGTGCTCAGCGAATCTGCCGCGTGGCTGCTGATGCGGCGGGTCGTGTTCGCCTCCGATGATCCACGCCTGGAAGGACGGGAGGAGGCGCTGTCGTCGATCATCGATGCGGCCCTTCGCATTGCGCGTGACGGGGTCGACAACCGCGTCGACCTCGACCTGCTCGCCTCGTTCCCCGACGACTTCGCGCACGTGCTGGAGCGGCCCTCGACCTCGGCGCGCGTCACCGTCTACGCCGACATCCAGAAGGCGGCAGACAAAGTCGGCGGTCTCGGGGTGCTCGTCGCGCTCGCACGGGACTATGAGCACGCCAAGCGCCGCCAAGGCGTCATGGACTTCGCCGATCAGGTCGCCGGCGCACTCGACGCGGTCGGCGCCCACCCGGGCATCGCCGCCGAGCTTCGGCAGCGCTACCGTGTCGTGCTGCTGGACGAATATCAGGACACCTCCGTCGTGCAGACGCAGCTGCTGTCGGGCGTCTTCGCCGACGCAGCGGTCATGGCCGTCGGTGATCCGCACCAATCGATCTACGGCTGGCGCGGCGCGAGTGCGGGGAACCTCGGCGACTTCGCCCAGGCGTTCTCATCCACAGGTGAGAGCGCTCGCTTCACGCTGCTCACGAGCTGGCGCAACAGCGCACGCGTGCTGGCGGCGGCCAATGCCGTGCTGGCGCCGTTGGCGGCGTCCAGCCCCGTCGACGTCGGAGCGCTGCGCCCGCGCCCCGGGGCGCCGCAGGGTGACGTACGCATCACGATCACGACCGATGTGGATGCCGAGGCCGCCGCCGTCGCGGAATGGTTCGCGCATGTGCGCGACGAGCGCCGCCGACACAGTCAGGAGACGAGCGGCGCCGTGCTGTTTCGCAGCAAGAAGCACATGCTGCGGTTCGCCGACGCGCTCGGGCAGCGCGGCATCCCGCATCGCATCCTCGGCCTCGGCGGGCTCCTCGCGACGCCCGAGGTGGTCGACGTCGTCGCCGCGCTGCGCGTCATCACCGACCCGCACGCCGGATCAGCCCTGATCCGACTGCTTGCCGGTCCCCGCTGGCGGATCGGGCTGCGCGATCTGCGTGCGCTCCATGCGCTCGCCCGACGGGTGGGGCGGCACGATGTCTCGTTGCAGCCCCTCGATGCGCACGCATCGGCACGGTTGCAGGGTGGCGACGACGCATCGCTGGTCGACGCCCTCGACTTCTTTCTGCGACACCCCGCCGACCACGGTTGGCTCGACGGGTTCACGGCGGCCGCCAGGACGCGCCTTCGCGAAGCAGCGGGAGTGTTCGCGGCGCTGCGTCAGTCCGCCGGCATCCCGATTCCAGAGCTCGTGCGGCTCGTCGAGCGCGAGCTGCGCCTCGATATCGAGCTCGCGGCGAACGAGTCCAGGGGGCCGGCCCGCACCGCGACCGACCAGCTGCGCGCCTTCGTCGACGAGCTGCACGGCTTTCTCGCGACCGACGAATCCGGATCGCTCCCGAGCCTGCTGGCGTGGCTCGACCGCGCCGAACGGCTTGACGAGTTCGCGCCCCGCACCGAGCCGCCCGAGGAAGACGTGGTGCAGCTGCTCACGATCCACGGCTCCAAGGGGCTCGAGTGGGATGCCGTCGCCGTCGTGCGCGGCGTCGACGACGAGCTGCCGGCGCGACTGCGTGACGGCCAGGGGTGGTTGTCGTTCGGTGTGCTGCCGTACGCGTTCCGAGGTGATGAGCGCTGGTTGCCGACGTTCGCGTGGGAGCACTCGCAGACGCAGCAAGAGCTCAAACAGGCGCTGGCGGACTACGGCGACGGCATCCGTACCCGTCACCTCGACGAGGAGCGACGCCTCGCCTACGTCGCGGTCACCCGTGCGCGCGACCACCTCCTGCTGAGCGGATCGCACTGGGCGGGGACGAAGAGCGCGCGGCGGCCGAGCATCTTTCTGGCGGAGATCGCGCAGACACTCGGCGACGACGTGACCGGCGCAGTCGACCGTGACGCCGACCCGGGGGACAACCCGTACGCGGACGCCGTAGAACTGCTGCGATGGCCGATGGATCCGCTCGGCGCGCGCCGGTCGCGGGTGGAAGCGGCATCCGCAGCGGTCGCCGCGGCGCAGGCCGCACCGCCGGTCGCGCCCGAGCGCGACCTCGAGCTGCTGCTCGCCGAACGCGCCGCCCGAGGGCGCTCGGCAGTCGAGACCGCACCGACACGCATCCCGGCCTCGCGATTCAAGGAGTTCGTCACCGATTACGCGGGCACCGTCGCCGCCATCGCGAGGCCACTGCCCGAACGCCCGTACCGCCAGACGAGACTGGGCACCGTCTTCCACGCATGGGTCGAGGAGCGCTCGGGACTCACCGGCGCGGGCACCTCACTCGACGACGCACTGTGGGAGCAGGACGACGACACACCCGATGCGGCGAGGGCCGACGATGCGGCCCTCGCAACGCTCAAGCGCAACTTCCTCGCGTCGGAGTGGGCGCAGCTGCAGCCGATCGAAGTCGAGACCGAGATCGATTTCGTCGACACCGACGCGTTCGGCGACGGCCGCGCGCACGTCATCATCTGCAAGCTCGATGCCGTCTACCGGCGCGGCGATCGCATCGAGATCGTGGACTGGAAGACCGGGCGGCCGCCGCGGGGTGCCGCGCAGCGCGAGGAGCGCATGCTGCAGCTCGAACTGTATCGCCGGGCATATCACGCACACCGCGGCGTGCCGCTGGAACGCATCGACGTCGTCTTGTACTACGTGGCCGACGACCTCATCCTTCGCGGCTGATCGCCCGGTTGGGCCCCGCCCCGCTCAGGCGGTGCCGGTCCAACGCCGCAGCGCATTGCGCGCGGCTTCGTCGGGATCGACAGCGGCGGACGCTGCGGCGGCCTCGTGGCGAATGTCGGGGTCGGCAGGCGTGCGGGCTGCCAGTTCTCGCGCGGCCCATTCGCTCATCTCGAGCGGCTGCGTCGGCTGATCGACCGTCGATGAAGGTTCGTCGTCACCGAACGCCTCCAGATCGTCCGCATCGAACGCGTCGGTCTGCATCGAGGTGTCGATCGGGCCCGACTGGTTCCGCGAGACGCGGTCGCTCGCGGCGAACGCATCGTCGGCGCTGACGTGCTCGCGGACGAAGGCGGGCTCGTCGCGCACGTTCTCGTCGAGGGATTCGAGCAGGGCGACCGCGTCGGCGACGATCGACTCCGACCCGACGGTGTGCCCGTGGACGAGCCACGACGCGAACTCGAACTCCGCGTGCAGCCTGGCTCGCTCGGCCAGCAGTGCATCGGCGGTGCGATGGGTCTGATCGGCGTACGTGTCGAAGATGTCGTGGCGCGCCGCCGAAGCCGACGCCACCCACCGCAGGTCGACGGCGGGGTCGCCGACGCTCAGCCCGCGCCAGCCCAGCAGGCCGGTCACGGCGGGAACGCCCTCGACGTCTTCGAGCAGGAAGGACGACGGCTCTGCGCCGCCCAGCACGACCGTCGTCTCGAATCGCCACAGTTCCTCGTCGGCCAGAGCCGTGCTCCACCGGCGTAGCAACCCGAACGGCAGGCGCCCCGTGGCTTCGGCGCGATCGAGCAGTCGCTCGGCCTCGTCGCGCACCTGCTCGGCGGTGCGCACCGGCAGCCCCGCATCGCGGACCACGGAGTGCGGCAGGTTGTGCACGCGGGCAAGCGAAGCGGCGATCGAGGTCGCGACACCCTGCCCGGGCGGGATGTGCGCGGCATCCACGCGGTACCCGCGCAGGTAGGTTTCGACGAGCGCGCGGGGTCCACCCAGCGACGCCTCGCCGAGCACTTCGGGCGCCGCGAACGGCAGCACCGCGCGCACACCGGGGGTCAGCGCCCGTAGGGCGTTCGCCTCGGCGTGCAGTTCGGCCGCCGCCTCGTCATCGCGGGGCGCACGCACGACCACGCGTCGGCCGTCGTCGAGGGAGACGACCGCGCTGTCGAACCGTCCCGCGCCGCCGTCGCTGAGGGGCGCCACACCGACCGCGGTCACACGGGGCAGGGCGGCTGTCACCGACGCGGCTAGAGTGAGAGGTGAGCGTGCCATGCCCCCAGGGTAGGTCGGGCACGCCCCCGCGACACCGCGCCACGCCCGGCAAGAGAGGTCCTCGATGCCCGCGAACGACAGCGCGCCGCCGCCCGCTCTCGCGCGGGGCCGGTTCGACCGCGCCGCCGACGAACGAACCGACCCCGCATTGATTCGCCGACTGCGGGAACGGTCGGATACCCGTGTGCTTGTCGTGGCGGGCGACCGCATCCGTACCGACGGCGATCAGCTTCACCTCGACGCGCCCGCAGGTCTCGCAGGTGTCGAGATCGAGCACTGGGCCTTCCTCGGCCGCACGCAGGCGGGTGCGCCGCTGCTGCTCGCGGCCGTGTTGGACGCGCACGAGTCCGATGACTCGCGCTGGGCCTCGTTGCGCACCGCCGGCGCGGTGCTGCCGGCCGAAGAGGCGACCGCGCTGGTCACTGCGGTCGCGCTCGCCCGCTGGTTGCGAGAGTCGCCGTACTGTCCCGCGTGTGGGGCGCTCACCGACGTGATCCAGTCGGGGTGGGCGCGCCGTTGCCCGTCGTGCGGGCGCGAGCACTTTCCGCGGACGGACCCCGCTGTCATCGTCGCGGTGACCTCGGCGGACGACCGGCGTGTGCTGCTCGGGCGCAACGCGCAGTGGGGCGACCGTGCGATGTACTCGACGTTCGCGGGCTTCGTCGAGGCGGGGGAGTCGATCGAGGCGACGGTCGCGCGCGAGGTGGAGGAAGAGGCGGGCGTCCGCCTGCACGGCATTCGCTATCGCAGCTCGCAGCCGTGGCCGTATCCGCGGTCGCTGATGCTCGGGTTCCACGCGACGGCGGTCGACGAGACCGCTGCGCGACCCGACGGTGAAGAGATCGTCGACGTGCGCTGGTTCGATCGGCAGGAGCTGCGAGCCGGATTCTCCGGCAGGGCAGACTTCTCGTTGCCCGGGCCGGCGTCGATCGCGCACATGCTCATCCGGGAATGGCTCGACGCGGACGGCGGCTCCGGTGAGTGATCGCTCGCTGGTCGGCCTCGATGAAGCCCAGCGCGAGGCGGCCTCGACACTTCGTGGACCCGTGTGCGTGTTGGCCGGTGCGGGAACGGGAAAGACCCGCGTCATCACCCATCGCATCGCCCACGGGGTCGACACGGGTGCCTACTCGCCGTCGCGCGTGATGGCGGTGACGTTCACGAGCAAGGCGGCGGGGGAGATGCGCGGCCGCCTGCGCGCCCTCGGCGTCGAGGGGGTCGCCGCGCGGACGTTCCACGCTGCCGCGTTGGCGCAGGTGAATTTCTTCTGGCCGCAGCTGGCCGCGGACACGGCGCCGACCATCGTCGACAGCAAGATCCGCCTGCTCGCCCAGGCGGCGGACGCGGCGCGCGTGCGAACCGACAACACGACGCTGCGTGACGTGGCCTCGCGTATCGAGCACCGCAAAGTGACGATGCGCACGATCGATCAGGATGCCGCCGATCGCCCGCACGGAGTGGGCGGGCTGGAACTGTCGGCTCTCGTCGACCTGCAGCGTGCGTACGAGAAGCTCAAGGACGAACGGCGACAGATCGACTTCGAAGACGTGCTGTTGGCCTGCGCGGGGATGCTGGAGTCCGAACCGCGGGTCGCGGCGGCCGTGCACGAGCAGTACCGACACTTCACGGTCGACGAGTTCCAGGACGTTTCGCCGGTGCAGAACCGACTGCTGGAGTTGTGGCTCGGCGATCGTCGCGATCTGTGCGTCGTCGGCGACGCCAGCCAGACGATTTATTCGTTCGCGGGCGCCGACCCGCAGTACCTGCTCGGCTTCGCCGGGCGGTTTCCCGATGCGCGGGTCGTGCGGCTCGAGCACAACTACCGATCCGATCCCGCCGTGCTCGACGTCGCGAACGCGCTCATGCGTGATCGCCCTGGCGCCCTGCGGCTGGTCTCGGACGCCGCCCGGGGACCGCAGCCGACGGTCGCCGCTTACGCAGACGACGCGGCCGAGGCGGACGGCATCGCGGCAGCGGTGGCGGCCCAGGTCGCCCGCGGCGTCGATCCGCGGCGCATCGCGGTGCTGTACCGCGCGAACGCGCAGTCGGCTCCGATCCTCGCGGCCCTCGCCGGTCGCGGCATCCCCGCGACCGTGCTCGGCGGTACCCGCTTCTTCGACCTTCCGGAGGTTCGCCAGGCGGTGCTCGCGCTGCGCGGTGCGGCCGTCGCACCCGGCGAGGCGGGCCTCGTGCGCGCGGTGCGCGATGTGCTGCGCTCGCTCGGGCTCACCGAGGAGCCGCCGCCGGCGGGCGGCGCCCTGCGCGACCAGTGGGAGGCGCGGGCGGCGCTCCTGCGACTGGCCGAGGAGGCGCCCGACGGGACGTCGCTGCGGGCCTTCGCCGACGGCTTGCTGGCCCGCGCGAAAGATCAGCATGAGCCCTCGATGCGCACCGTCACGCTCGCAACACTCCACGCGGCGAAGGGCCTCGAGTGGGACCACGTGCATCTTGCGGGAATGTCCGAGGGGCTGTTGCCCATCTCGTACGCCTCGACGCTCGAGGGCGTCGATGAAGAGCGACGCCTGGCCTACGTGGGCGTCACGCGGGCTGCTCGGTCGCTCTCGCTGACGTGGGCGCGATCGAGCGGACATCGCGATCGGCAGCCGTCGCGATTCCTGCGGGAACTCGGCACCAGCATCGAGGATGCGGCCGGTGCACGCGCCAGGCGCGCCGCGCCGAGTCGGCCCTGAGCGTCACTGCGGCGCCGGCGGGAAGCTCGCGTGAGGTGAGCATGCGCGCGGCGATCGCCGCGGCTTCCAGCAGCAGCGGCCCTGCTGTCGCAACCGGCGCGCGACCGAGCAGTTGCGCTGCGAGCGCCGGCCACGTCGGATCGGCGTCGGTGCGTGTCGCGTGGATGCACGCGAGGCAGGCGGTCGCACCGGGCACGATGAGCGGCCCGACCTCGACGCGGTCGCCCGCGAGGTGAACCGGCAGGTGCGCGATGTCGCGCGCGACGAGGGCTGCGGCGTGGCGCGGTTCGACCAGCCGCGCGGCGACGATGACCAATGGCGCCGTGTCGTCGACCCCATCGTCCAGCCCCGCGTGTCGCAGGCTCGACGCGAAGACCTCGGCATCGCGGTCGGGTACCCCGTCGGCGGCGGCGACGCGCGCCGTGACCGGCGGGTCGTCAGCAGCGAAGGCGGGACGGAGATCGGCGATGAACGTCGCTGCGTCCGCGCCCGACGCACCGAGACAGCGTGCCAGCGGATGGAGCATCGCCTCGGGGACGCCCTCGATGAGCGCGTCCAGCAGTCGCTCCTGCCACGGCTGCACGGTCTCGACGCGCACGTCGCCGTCGATACCGAGCTGCAGTGACGTCGGAGACCGCCACAGCGGTGCGTTCGACGGGGTCAGTCTGGGCATGCCCTGATCCTCGCGCGCCGCGCGCGTGTGCCCACCGGGTTGTCCACAGGCGTAGCCGCCCGGGGCACGTGGTGCTCAGACCGGGCGGGGTCCTTCGGGACCTTCAGCGCCGTCGTCGGGCTCCGACCCTGCCGCGTCGCCGCCCGCATCCGACGCCTGCGGAGCGTTCAACAGGGCATCGAGTGCGTCGTCGATGGCGTCGCGCGCCGGCGCTTCACCACGCTCGTGGGCCTGCAGCCGGGCGACGAGCGCGTGCGGATCGTCGATGTCGTCGGCCGTCGGTATGAGGTCGGGGTAGTCCCACAGGCGGTCGCGCGCCTCGGCGCCCACGGCATCCGTGACGGCGCGCCACATGGCGGCAGCTTCTCGCAGGCGCCGCGGGCGCAGTTCGAGGCCGACGAGGGATGCCATGGCCTGCTCGGCGGGACCGCCGACGGCGCGGCGTCGGCGCACGGCTTCACTGATGCGGTCCGCCGCCGGCAGGCGGCTCGTGGCGTCTGCTGTCACGACTTCGACCCAACCCTCGATCGTCGCGAGCAGGTTCTCGAGCCGTGTCAGTGCGAGCGTCTGCGCCTCGGTCCGCTGTGGCAGCAGGGCGCCGCTTTCGAGGGCCTCGCGAAGTTCGTCGGTCGAGGAAGGGTCGAACCGTGACGCGAGCTCTTCGAGTGCATCGGTGTCGACGCGGGTGCCGCGGGCGAACTCGGTGACCTGCGAGATGACGTGCAGACGCAGCCACCGTGCGTGGCGGAACAGTCGGGCGTGGGCGAGCTCACGCGTCGCGAGGTACAGGGCGAGCTGGTCGTCCTCGATCTCGAGGTCGCGACCGAAGTCGTCGAAGTTCTGCGGCAGGATCGCCGCTGCGCCGTCTGGCATGACGGGGATGCCGACGTCTCCGCCGGAGACGACCTCGAGCGAGAGGCGCCCGATGACGCTGCCGAGCTGCGCCGCGAACAGGGCGCCGCCGATCGTCCGCAGGAACTTGCCCGCGCCGGCGATCATCGACTGCATCTCTTCGGGGGTCTGGGTCTGCAGCGCCTCGGTGAGGGCGTCGGCGATCGAGGTCGCTACGGGCTCGGCGAGCTCCTGCCACACCGGGAGCGTCGCCTCGACCCATTGCCCGCGGGTCATCGCTGCCGGTGGTGCGGCGAGATCCGAGATGGTGGTCGCTTCGCTCAGCCAGAGGGTGGCGAGCGCGAAGGCCTGGTCGAAGTCCTGGCGTGCGCCCGAGGAGATGCCGTGCCCGTCCTTGTTGGCCAGGTGCAGCGCCTGGGTGCGTGCCGAGGACCAGTCGATCCCGTCGGTGCCCGCGGCGAACGCGCCCTGCAGGTTGCGCATCATGTTCTGCATCATCGCGGGGTCGATGCCCATGCCCGAGAGCTGCTGGAGCTGTTCGGGATCGAGTCCGGCGCCGCCACCCAGGAGGTTGCGCAGCATCTCCTGGAACTCGTCCTCGGGGGAACGGTCCTCGTCTGCCATGTCGGTGGCCTTTCAGCGGAGTGATGACGTCCCGTTCTACGCTAGTCGCACGGCTTCACCGCACGGCCCGAATCCACCCGGCGGACCGATGTCCGGTGTACGCCGGCCGCGAACGGCGGTCGAAGGAAGGGCTCCCGTGGCAATGTTCGACGAGAACGTGACGATCGTTCCGACCCCTCGGCGACGGATGTCGCGCGGCACCGTCGCCGGCATCTGGGCCGTCTCGGTCGCGCTCATCGCGCTGTTCGCACTGACGGTGCTGCCCACGCCGTTCGTCATCCAGCAGCCCGGCCCCGTCTACAACACCCTCGGCACAGCCCAGGGACCCGACGGTGAGGAGGTGCCGCTGATCGCCGTCGACGGCGCCGAGACCTATCCCACGGGTGGCGCGCTCGATCTGCTGACGGTGCAGGTCGTCGGCAACCGCGACCGCACGCCGTCATGGTTCGAGCTCGCGGGTGCGTGGTTCGATCCTTCGCGCGCGGTCGTGCCGATCGAAGAGGTCTTCCCGGAGGGCGTGACCACCGAACAGCGCAACGAAGAGAGCGCGCAGCTCATGGTCGACTCGCAGCAGGAGGCGACGGCGGCTGCCCTGCGTGAGCTCGACTACGACGTGCCGTCGTCGGTGCGGGTGTTCGCGCTCACCGACGAATCCGCGGCGCAGGGGATCCTCGAACCCGACGACGTCATCATCGCGGCCGAGGGCACCCCCATCGAGCAGACGCAGCAGCTGCGCGACATCATCAACGCGGGTGAAGGTGCACCGATCGAGCTCACCGTGCTGCGCGACGGCGAGGAGCTGACCGAACAGATCACCCCCCGTCAGACCGACGTCGACGGTGAGACGCTGTGGCTCATCGGCGTCAGCACGCTGCACGAGTACGACTTTCCGATCGACGTGACCATTCAGCTCGACAACGTCGGTGGGCCGTCGGCGGGCATGATGTTCGCGCTCGGGATCATCGACACGCTCACCGAAGGCGAGCTCAACGGTGGCGAGCAGGTCGCCGGCACGGGCACCATCGACGCCGACGGACGGGTCGGAGCGATCGGCGGCATCCGTCAGAAGCTGTACGGCGCGAAGGATGCCGGAGCCGCGTACTTCCTCGCACCCGCGAGCAACTGCGACGAGGTCGTCGGACACGTGCCCTCGGGCCTCCAGGTGTTCGCCATCGAGACGCTCGACGATGCACTCGACGTCCTCGATGCGGTGCGGTCGGATGGTGACCTCGCGGCGCTTGCGACCTGCGATTCCTGAGCGTTCGCCGGGGGCGTGATCCCCGAGGCCCGATCCCGGTCGTGGTGACCTGCATCGCGCCTAGGATGGGAGGGTGACCTCGACCTCAGCGCCGACTCCGGCCACACCAAGTCCCGCCCGCCGCGCCGTCAGCATCACCCTGGCAGCGCTTGCGGCCCTCGTCGTGGCGTTCTTCGTCTTCGCGAGCCTGTACGCGGACTGGCTGTGGTTCCGCCAACTCGGGTTCGACGGGGTGCTGATCACCCAGTGGGTGGCGCGCGTGGTGATGTTCGTCATCGGGTTCCTCGCGATGGCGGTGCCCGTGTTCGTGGCGATCCAGCTGGCGTATCGCCTCCGCCCCGTCTACGCGCGGCTGAGCTCCCAGCTCGACCACTACCAGGAGGTCGTCGAGCCGCTTCGTCGCCTTGCCATGTGGGGCATTCCGATCTTCTTCGGCTTCTTCGCCGGTTTCGCCGCCTCCGCGCAGTGGCAGACGGTCTGGCTGTGGTTCAACCGCGTCTCGACCGGTCAGACCGACCCCGAGTTCAACCTCGACACCGGCTTCTACCTGTTCGAGCTGCCGTTCTACTCGGCGCTGCTCGGCTTCGTCTCGGCGACGCTGCTCGTGAGCCTGCTCGTCACCGTCGTCGTCGCGTACCTCTACGGCTCGGTGCGGGTCGGTCAGCGCGAGCTGCGCATCTCGAAGTCGGCCCGCATCCAGCTCGCCGTCATCGCGGGCCTCTACCTGCTGGTGCAGGCGGTGAGCATCTGGCTCGACCGCTACAAGACCCTCACGACGCAGGGCGACCGCATCACCGGTGCCAGCTATGTCGACGTCAACGCGATCATCCCCGGGCAGACCATTCTCGCGATCGCCGCTGCGCTGGTCGCGGTGCTCTTCTTCGTAACCGCCGTGATCGGCCGCTGGCGCTTCCCGCTGATCGGTACCGCGCTGCTGGTGGTCTCCGCCCTCGTGGTCGGTGTCGCGTACCCGTGGTTCGTCACAACGGTGCAGGTCATCCCCAACCAGCGCACGATCGAGTCGACCTACTACGACCGCAACCTCGAGGCGACGAAGTTCGCGTACGGCATCGACGGTCTCGAGAAGAGCGACTTCCAGGCGGTCACAGACGCCGAACCCGGACAGTTGCGGGCAGACGCCGACACCACGGCGTCCATCCGCATCATGGACCCGGCCATCATCAGCCCGACGGTGCGTCAGCTCGAGCAGTACCGCTCGTACTACCAGTTCACCGACCCGCTCGATGTCGACCGGTACGAGATCGACGGACAGTCGCAGGATGCCGTCGTCTCGGTGCG
Organism: Microbacterium sp. bgisy189; assembly: GCF_965345345.1. GTDB lineage: Bacteria > Actinomycetota > Actinomycetes > Actinomycetales > Microbacteriaceae > Microbacterium. Next base: position 608,480 of record NZ_CBDRMZ010000001.1, read on the forward strand.
TGAGTTGAACCTCGACCAGCTCGGTTCGGGCGCGTCCTGGTACAACACGACCCTCGTCTACACGCACGGGTACGGCATCGTCGCCGCGAAGGGCAACGAGCGCACGAGCGACGGCAACCCCGTCTTCTTCGAGCGCGGCATCCCCGCGACCGGCGAGCTGACCGCGAGTGAGGACGGCCTCGAGCCGCGCGTGTACTTCGGTGAGAACTCGCCCACCTACTCGATCGTCGGCGCCCCCGAGGGCGCAGAGGACATCGAGCTCGATTACCCCCGTGGGCAGGACGGCGAGTCGCAGACGACGACGACCTTCGACGGCGACGGCGGACCGAGTGTCGGCAACATCTTCAACCGACTCATCTACTCGCTGAAGTTCCAGTCGACCGACATCCTCTTCTCGGATGCCGTCAACGCCGAGTCGCAGATCCTTTACGACCGCGACCCGATCACGCGTGTGCAGAGCGCAGCGCCGTATCTCGAGCTCGACAACGACCCGTACCCGTCGGTCGTCGATGGGCGGATCGTGTGGATCGTCGACGGATACACCCTCAGCGCCGACTACCCGTATTCGCAGGTCGTGAGCCTACGCGACGCGATCTCGGACACGACGAACACGTCGCCCCGGGTCGCGCTCGACGACGTCAACTACATCCGCAACTCCGTCAAGGCCACGGTCGACGCGTACGACGGCACCGTGACGCTCTACGCGTGGGACGACGAGGATCCGCTGCTGCAGGCGTGGCAGAAGATCTACCCGTCGACGCTGAAGCCGGTCTCCGAGATGTCGGCCGACCTGATGAGCCACGTGCGGTATCCGACTGACCTCTTCAAGGTGCAGCGCATGATGCTCGGCACCTACCACGTCGATGACGCGGAGTCGTTCTACTCGCGCGACAACGCGTGGCTGACGCCCGAAGACCCGGTGCTCGCCAACGACGTGCTGCAGCCGCCGTACTACCTGACGATGCAGATGCCCGGGCAGGATGCGCCGACGTACTCGATGTTCACCTCGTTCATCCCGTCGTCCTCCGCGGGCACCGAGTCCCGCAACGTGCTCATGGGCTATCTCGCCGTCGATTCGAACGCGGGGAACGAAGCGGGCGTGGTCAGTGAGGACTACGGCAAGCTGCGCATGCTCGAGATCAACGCCGACACCACGGTTCCGGGCCCCGGCCAGGTGCAGAACACGTTCAACTCGAATGAGACGATCGCGCAGCAGGTGAACCTGCTTCGTCAGGGGCAGTCACAGGTGCTGAACGGCAACCTGCTGACGCTCCCGGTCGGTGGCGGATTGCTGTACGTGCAGCCCGTCTTCGTGCAGGCTTCGGAAGGCACGAAGCTGCCGACGCTGCGAAAGGTGCTCGTCGCGTTCGGCGACGAGGTCGCCTTCGAAGACACGCTGCAGGAGGCGCTCGACTCGATCTTCGGCGGCGACTCGGGTGCCAGCACGGGCGACGACGAGGTGGCCCCGACGCCTGGGCCGTCTCCCACGCCGACCGATCCGGGAACCGAGGACCCTGACCCCGGCACTGAGACGCCCGGCGGCGATGCGTATACGCAGGCGCTCGAAAACGCACGACAGGCGATGGCCGATCGTGACGCGGCGCTGGCCGAGGGCGACCTGACGAAGTTCGCAGAAGCGGACGAGCGACTGACGGCTGCCGTCGAGAAGCTGCTCGAGCTGTCCGAGGAGTGATTTCTCGGCCGGGGCGGTGCCGCGCAACGCGTCAGGTGGCGCCCCGGTTCAGCTCGTCAGCATCCACCACCAGATGAGCAGCAGCGTCACGGCGAATCCCGTGCCCTGATTGAGCCACAGGAAGCGCCGCCACCCGACAGTCGCGCGCTCCGCATCACGGTCTGCGAGTGCGCGGTAGGGCCAGATCGTGACGATGTACGGCATCGCGAGCAGCGCCGCCAGCGGGCCGGGCCACGCGGTCGGCAGCAGCAGCAGTCCTGCGGCTGCGTAGGCGACGAGGGCGAATCGGACCGTCCACGCCGCCCCCCGCACGGTCGCGATCGAGGCGATGCCCGCCTCGCGATCCGAGACGACGTCCTGTACGGCGCCGAAGGCGTGCGATGCGACACCCCACGCGGCGAAGGCGAGGATCACCGTGACCAGCTCCCAGGTCCAGGTGGCACCGGCGAGCACGAGGCCGTAGACGGCCGGTGAGAAGAAATGAATGCTGCTGGTGACCGAATCGGCGAACGGGCGTTCCTTCAGTCGAAGCGGAGGAGCGCTGTAACCCACGACGAACAGCAGGCTGAGCGCGAGCACGAGCCACGACGCGGGGGACCCGAGTGCGACGAGGGCGACCACGAACGGCAGGCACGAAAGTGCCGCGGCCCACAGGGTGACGCGGTGGAGACGACGATCGAGCACCGCGCCGTGCGCGCCGCCCTTTCGCGGGTTGCGCAGATCGGACTCGTAGTCGAAGACGTCGTTCACGCCGTACATCGCGAGGTTGTACGGCACGAGGAAGAACACCGTGCCGATGATGAACGCGGCGTCGACCTCGCGGGTCGTGAGCAGGTACGCTGCGGCGAACGGATAGGCGGTGTTGACCCAGCTCACCGGGCGCGACGCCAGCAGCAGCTGGCGCGCGGTCGTCTGCGTGCCGGCGCTCACGAACTGCCTTCCTGGGGCTCCACCCGCGCCGGGGGGAGCAATGCGAGAACCGCCGGTGCAAGGAAGGCGATGCAGATCGGGTAGGAGAAGTCCTCGATCGGCGCGAGTCCGATGCGCAGCCCGGACAGTTGCGCGGGCGGGTAGCTGAACAGGTCGAGCGCGATCATGAGATTGTCGAAGACGGCCGTCAAGACGCACAGGGCCAGGGCCGTCAGTGCTGACGCGCGAAGGCGGCCCGTGAAGCCTGGGCGAAGTGCGCTCAGGGCGGTCACGAGCACCGTGACTGCCGCGAACGGGAGGATCAGCAGGGCGTAGCTCACCGTGATGGCCTCCCGTCCCGCTCGTCCCCGCGGGCTCTCGCGCCTTGTCCACGGAGGAGAGCCGCGTGGACCACGAGCGCAAGGTAGGTGAGGAACAGCAGGAAGAGGGGCTCTTCAAGCGGCAGGTGCGGAGCGAGATCGATGCCGAGGAGCAGATCGCTGCCGCCCTTGATGAAGATGCCCGATGCGATGCCAGCGGCATCCCACACGAGCAGGAACGCCGCCCCGATCGCGGTCGCGACCGATGTGCGTGCAGGGGAACGCCACAGCGCGAGGCGGAAGCGGGCGTCGAGGGCCGCGACACCGGCCGCAGAAGCGACGATCGCTGCCAGATATGCACCGGGCATGCTCACACCGAAGCCCGCTCGGCCAGGCGCCCAGGGGAGCGGTCTCCACGCACGAGCTTCGTCACGAGTTCGGCCGAGATCAGGCACATCGGCAGACCGATGCCCGGTAGCACCGAAGCACCCGCGTAGAACAGGCCCTTGACCTTCGCAGACGTATTGCGCGGGCGGAACATCGCACTCTGTCGCAGCGTGTGCGCCAGGCCAAGGCTGTTGCCTCGCCATGCGCTGAACTCCGATGCGAAGTCGCCCGGCGCGATCGTACGCCGCACGACGATCCGTTCACGCAGATCCGGGATGCCGGCCCACGATGTGAGCTGGTCGATGGCGCGATCCGCCGCCGCTTCGACCGCCTGATCGCCCGCCCCACCGATCCCGCCGTGGCCGATCCCGGGATCAGCCGGGATCGGCACGAGCATGAAGAGATTCGTGTCACCGGGCGGCGCGACGCTCTCATCGGTGCGGCTCGGCGCGCACACATACAGCGAGGCAGGATCCGGCAGGCGCGGGCTGTCGCCGAAGATCGCCTCGAAATTCTCGCGCCAGTCGTCGGTGAACAGCAGGGTGTGATGCGCGAGCTGCGGCACGTCGCCCCGTACGCCGAGCAGCACGAGCAGTGCTCCGGGGCTGGGGCTTCGATCCCGCCACCACGATTCGGGGTACGTCTGCAGGTTGCGCGGCAGCAGGTTCGTCTCGGTGTGGTGGAGGTCAGCGGTCGAGACGATCGTGTCGGCTTCGAGCATCCGCCCGTCGGCCAGCTCGAGCCCCGTCACTGCGGCATCGGCGGTCACGATCCGCGCCACCCTGGCATCGGTCTCGACGGTGGCGCCGGCCCGCTGGGCGCACCGCGCGATCGCCGCGATGAGCTCGGCGAACCCGCCGCGCGGATACCGCACGCCATCAGCGAGGTCGAGGTGGCTCATCAGGTGATACAGCGCGGGCACGTCATACGGCGACCCACCGAGGAAGACGGCCGGGTAGCCGAGGATGCGTTGCAGCAGCGGATCGTCGAAGCGGCGTTCGACGTGACGGGCGAGTGAGCGGGTCAGCAGTGGTGCCAGGGTCGGCAACCGGCGGAGCACCGCGGGGTCGCGCAGCCCCTGCATCGTCGCGTAACCGTCGTAGAGGAACCGGTCGACGGCGAGGCGGTAGGCGTCTCCAGCCGAGTCCAGATAGGTGTCGATGCGGCGGCCCGCGCCCGGTTCGCGCGACTCGAAGAGGGTGCGGACCCGATCCCGCCCGCTGAAGACGTCGACCGGATCGGGGTGCGTCGTCGGGTCGCCGTAGACGCGGAACGCGGGATCGAGCGGTGCGAGGTCGAGTTCGGCATCCGCCGAGGTGCCGAGCAGTCGGAAGAAGTGGTCGAAGACCTCGGGCATCAAGTACCAGCTCGGCCCGGTGTCGAACCTGAAGCCATCGCTCGACCATGAGCCGGCGCGCCCGCCAACCTCGGATCGCGCTTCGACGACGTGTACGCGGTGTCCGTCGGCGGCCAGCAGCGCTGCCGATGCGAGCCCGGCGATGCCGGCGCCGATGACGATGACGTTCATGTACCGCTCGATTCGTGGTGGGCCGTTCGGCGTCTGCGGACACGGGGGGCGGCGCCCGTTGCTGCACGCAACGCGATCAGCGCTTTCGTGGGATTGGGAACCCGTACGCGACCACCTGCCGCGTCGCCGTCGCGCAGTCTGTGGGCGAGGTCGGCGAACAGGTCGTGGGTGGCCGCGACGGCGCGGCGGCAGTCGGCCGGCAATCGGGGGATCACCGCAGCGGCCGCTGCGAGGTCGGCATCGACGCGGTCGAGGACCGCGCCGCGACTCTCGTCGAGGTACTCGCGACCGAGCCGCGTGGCGTCGTCGCGGCGGTCTCGCAGAAAGTTGACGTCCTGAAAGGCGGCGCCGAGTCGGCGTGCACCGTGCACGAGGTCGTCCGAGGCGACCGTTCCCGCCGGGGCGTCCGCGCCCACGAACACCTGCAAGCACATGAGTCCCACGACTTCTGCAGAACCGTACACGTAGCGGTCGTGCGACCCGCGATCGTGCTGCGCGACGTCGACATCGGTGCGCATCGAGGCGAAGAACGGCGTGATCAGCTCGGTTGTCACCCCGCACGATCGCGCGGTGTGCGCGAACGCATGCACGATGAGGTTCGTCGAGAAGCCGGAGGCGACGGCGGCGAGCGTCTCGGCTTCGAGCGCATCAACGGCCGCGAGCACGGCGTCCCGATCCGCGCCGGACTCGGCCGCGGGGCCGTCGACCACCTCGTCGGCGACGCGGACGAGCGCATAGATGTTGCGGATGTGGCGGCGCACTCGTCCGCCGAGCAGCCGACTCGCGAGGCCGAACGAGGTGGAGTACGCCGCGATGACGGTGGCTGCGGCCTGCTCGGCGGTGCGCGTGTACTGGTCGAGCCCGGTCACGGGATGCGCTCCTGAACGCGGTCTGCGAGGGCGTGGAGGAGGTCGCGTGGCGCGACCGGCAATCCCGAGGCAGCCGTGCGCGCATCGCGCAGAAGCTCGCCCACAAGGCCGACGAGTCGGTCCCTCGCGCCGCTGTGCTGCAAGACGCGCTGGGCGCGTCGCACGGCGACAGGGCCGGTGGGTGCGCGTTCCAGGGCCTCGTCGACGGTCGCCTGCTGCGCGCTCGCGCGTGCGAACGCGATAAGTGCGGTCTGCTTTCGGGCGCGGAGGTCGGCGCCGGGCGCGCGACCGGCCTGCGTGCGCGTCCCGAACGTGCCGATCAGGTCGTCGACGAGCTGGAACGCCAGTCCGATCGATGAGACGGCGGACACGGCGATCGCCCTGTCGCTGTCGTCGGCTCCGGCCAACACTGCACCCGCGGCCAGCGGTGCCGCGAACGAGTACACCGCGGTCTTGTCGTGCGCGGTGGCGACCAATTGCGCGGCGGGGGAGGGCCGTTCTGCGACGGCATGCTCGACATCTGCGAGTTCGCCCGCCGCAGAGACGAGCACGGCTTCGTCGAGGATCCCGAGGAGGGAGTCGCGTCGGTCGGGGTCGGTGGGCGCCATCGCGACGAGACGGACGGCTTCTGCCAGCAGCAGGTCGCCCGCGAGTACTGCGGCCGCATCGCCGAGCTCGGCCGCAGCCTGTGCGGTCGCTCCGCGATCGAGTGCGCGCTGACGGAACTCGCCGCCCACGTTCGGCGCGCCGCGACGTTCGAGATCGCGGTCGATGAGGTCGTCGTGGATCACGAACGCGGTGTGGAGCAGTTCGAACGCGGCGGCGACGGGCCACAGTTCAGGTGTGTCGTCGCGAGTGCCGCCGAACGCGTCGAAGGCGGCGATGGTGAGTGCCGGGCGGAACCGTTTTCCACCGGAGGCTGCCCGTCGCGCCGCGGTGACGAGTTCATCGAGGTGCGGAGCCCGCAGCGCGGCGCGGGCTGCGAGTGCGGCCAGCGATGCTTCGACGGCTTCGTCGATGCGATCAGCCGTGTCTGATGCGAGAGCGATCACGATGCGCGTGTTGCAACGGGTTCGAGGTCGAGTGCCACGTCGGCCGCACGTGCGGAGGCACCGTCGAACAGGTGCAGCTGAGCCGCCTGCAGCACCAACCATGGGCTGAACGCCCACGGCGTGGTCCGCAGCGACCTGGCGAGGTCGGCAGGGTCGACCCATCGGGTCTCCGCGACCTCTCGCGGGTTGGGGTCCGGCTCGTCATCGGTCAGTGCGGTGTAAACGGGGCAGATCTCATGCTCCACGATGCCCGCTGCATCGGTGGCCCGATACCGGAACAGCGGCAGCGCGAGTTCGAGGGTGTGGACGCGGATGCCGAGTTCGTGCTCGGCGTGTCGGTGCACTGCCGACAGGACCGGCTCTGCAGGCCGCGGGTGCCCGCAGAACGAGTTCGTCCACACGCCCGGCCACGTCCGCTTGCCGATTGCGCGACGCGTGACGAGCACCTGCCCGTGCGCATTGCGCACGTGGCAGGAGAAGGCGAGGTGCAAGGCGGTGTCGGTGCCGTGCACGCTGCTCTTCGGCGCCGTGCCGATCTCGTTGCCCTGATCGTCCAGCAGGACGACGAGGTCGAGGTCTGTCATTGTCCCCTCCATTTCGCTAGCTTAGCTAGCAATATAATCGCATCGTACAGAATCGGAGACGGAGGTGTCCATCGATGGCCGAGCGATGGGTGCCGCGCACGGAACGCGACCGACTGGTGATGGAATCGATGCTGGCCGTGCGCGCGTTCAGCGATGCGATGGATCGCATGCACGGAGGAATGCGCGGCGACATGGACATGAACGCGACCGACTTGGCGGCGTTGCGCATGCTCATCATCCGCGAACAGCGCGGTGAGACCGTGGGGCCACGCGACATCGCGACGCACCTCGCGATATCGACGGCATCAACGACGAAGCTGCTGGATCGCCTCACCGAGAGTGGACACCTCGAGCGCCGCCCGCATCCGGCTGACCGTCGCGCACGGATCGTGGCGCTCACCGAGCGGGCGCGCAGCGAGTTCTTCGCGCATTTCGGTGAGCGGATGGCGAAGATGCGGGCCCGCATGGAGTCGTACACCGACGAGGAGCTGGCAGCGGCTGCGCGGTTCCTGCGCGACATGGCCGATACGCTCGCACCCGAAACGACGCCGGACGGCGTCCGTACATGACAGAAGGTCCCGTCCGAAGACGGGACCTTCTGAGTGGTTGCGGGGACAGGATTTGAACCTGCGACCTCTGGGTTATGAGCCCAGCGAGCTACCGAACTGCTCCACCCCGCGGCACGAGAATCAAGCCTAGCACGGGTTTGGAGTGCTCGACGCCACGCGGTTGCTCCGGGCACGTGAGACGGGTGAGGATGGGGGCGGAGAGGAGCGCCATGAACCCCGATGCCGTCGCCGTCGCCGTCGCGCAGTTCGCGCCGACAGCCGATGTCGAGGACAACCTCGCCGCGATCGACGAGCTCGTCGCCCGAGCCGCCGCGCGGGGTGCCCGCATCGTGCTCCTGCCCGAATACTCCAGCTTCTTCGTGCACCCGTTCGACGAACGACTCGCCGCGCACGCCGAGTCGGTCGACGGCCCGTTCGTCGATGGTCTGGTCTCGATCGCCGCCTCGCGGGGAGTCCACGTCGTCGCGGGTTTGTTGGAGCGGGCCGATGATTCCAAGAAGGTGCGCAACACCGTCGTCGCCGTCGACGGGCACGGCGTGCAGGCGGTCTACCGCAAGCAGCACCTGTACGACGCGTTCGGGCAGCGTGAATCGGATTGGGTCGAGCCCGGTGAGCTCGCGCCACCGCAGACGTTCGTCGTCGACGGCCTGCGATTCGCGCTCATGACCTGCTACGACCTGCGGTTCCCCGAAGTGGCTCGCACGCTCGCCGATGCGGGCGCAGACGTCATCCTGATCGCCGCCGAATGGGTCCGCGGCCCGCTCAAGGAGCACCACTGGCGCACCCTCCTGCACGCGCGCGCGATCGAGAACACCCTCTTCGTCGCAGCGGCAGACCACCCGCCGCCCCTCGGCGTGGGGGCGTCGATGATCATCGACCCCCAGGGGGTCGAACTGGCAGGGGTCGGCATCGCCAGCGACGTCGCCGTCGCGCACCTGGATCCTGACGACATCGATCGCGTGCGCCGCGTCAACCCGGCCCTCGCACTGCGCCGCTTCTCGGTCGTTCCGGGGACTGCGTCGGGCTGACTGGGGTTCGCGTCAGCGACCGGCCAGCCGCGCCGCGGCGTCGCGCAGCACCTCGTCGCGCTTGCAGGCGGCGAACCGCACGAGGGTCGCGTACTGCTGGCGACGCTCGGGTGTGACGAATGCCGTGAGCGGGACGGCGACCACCCCCGACCGGGCCGGGAGTCCGCGGCAGAACTCGTCGGCATCCGCAGCACCGAGCGGGGCGGCATCCGCCACCGTGAAGTAGGTGCCCGCCGACACCGAGACGTCGAAGCCGGCCGCGCGCAAGCCTTCCACCAGCACATCGCGCTTGCCGCGGAGCGTGCTGGCGATGCCGGTGAAGAATTCGTCGGGCAGACGGAGACCGGCGGCGATGGCCGGCTGGAACGGCGCGCCACCGGAGTAGGTGAGGAACTGCTTGACCGCGAGCACGGCATCGATCAGCGGCGCCGGCCCGGTCACCCAGCCGATCTTCCACCCCGTCGTCGAGAAGGTCTTGCCCGCGGACGAGATCGAAACGGTGCGCTCGAAGGCGCCCTCGGAAGTCGCCAGGGGCACGTGGGTCGCGTCGAAGACAAGGTGCTCGTAGACCTCGTCGGTCACGATGATCGCATCGTGCTGATGCGCCAACCGGACGATCTCGGTGCGAACAGCCGCGTCGAAGACGGCACCGGTCGGGTTGTGGGGATCGTTGACGAGGATCACCCTGGTTCGATCCGTCACAGCCGCGCGCAGCTCGTCGAGGTCGGGCTGGAACTGCGGCCACCGCAGGGGCACCGTCACGCGCTTGGCCCCGACCAGCGCGATGAGTGCGGCGTAGGCGTCGTAGAACGGCTCGAACACGACGACCTCGTCGTCCGGACCGTCCAGCAGCCCGAGCAGGGCGGCGGCGAGCGCCTCGGTCGCGCCCGCCGTCACGAGCACCTCGTGGTCCGGGTCGAGGTCGATTCCGTAGAAGCGTCGCTGGTGCTCGCAGATCGCTGCGCGCAGGTCCGGCGACCCCATGCCAGGCGGGTATTGGTTCACGCCGTCGGTGATGGCGGTGCGGGCGGCGTCGAGCACTGCCTCCGGGCCGTCTTCGTCGGGGAATCCCTGCCCCAGGTTGATCGCACCGGTGCCCGTGGCGAGTGCGCTCATCTCGGCGAAGATCGTCGGTGTCGGAACACCGTTCGCGCCGAGCAGCCCCGCGCCGCGCGCGGCCCGCGTCCACGCACCGGGGATGGGGTTCGGCGCCGACGGTGCGGCGAGGCGATCGTCCATCGCGCCAACGGTACACGCATAGGGTTGTCGGGGCGGCGACATAAGAAAACCACAGGATCGCGCGTCAAGCTGTGAACGCACATTGTGGAAGGAGCAGCGATGAGCGACAACGACAACACCGAGTCGTCCACATCCGAACCCCAGGGCACCGAGCCCCCTCAGACGCCGCCGGCGGCGACGCCGAGCGCGGCGCCGCCGCCCGTCCCCACGACGCCCGCCGCTCATGCGGCTGCCGCGCCGGCACCGCACCACCGCCCGTACACGCCGCCGTCCCCGCCGTACGCCGCCGTTTCGGACGCCCAGCCCACGACGCCCTACCCGACATCGGCGTTCGGCGCCGGCGCGACGACGGCAACGGCCCCCGCGACGGAAATCGCGCAGACGAAGGATGCCGAGCCCGAGTCCGGCAAGGTCGGCGCGGGCAAGATCGTGGCGATCATGGTCGCCGCGGCCCTCGTGGGCGGCGCTGCCGGCTTCGGTGGCTCCGCGATCGCCGACACCTTCCTGTCGGCGAGCGGTTCCACCGTTGTGCAGAACAGTCCCACGACGGTGACCGTCAACGATCCCGACTCGGTCAACCAGACGACGGGCATCGCCACCAAGGTGCTGCCGTCGGTCGTCACCATCAGTGCGAGCTCCGGGTCTTCGGGCGGCACGGGTTCAGGTGTCGTGCTCAGTGAGGACGGCTACGTCGTGACGAACACGCACGTGGTCACCCTCGACGGCGCCACCGGCGACCCGAACCTCACCGTCACCACCTCTGACGGCAAGGTTTATCAGGCGACGATCGTCGGCACCGATCCCGTCTACGATCTCGCCGTCATCAAACTCGAGGACGCGGAGGGGCTCACGCCGATCGAATTCGCCGACTCCAGCGCCCTGAACGTCGGCGACACCACAGTCGCCGTCGGAGCCCCGCTGGGACTGTCGAACACGGTCACGACCGGCATCGTCAGCGCACTCAACCGCTCCATCCAGATCGCCTCCTCGGCTGTGCCCGAGACCGACGAGCTCGAAGAAGGCGACGACCCCGGGTCCGGGAGCCCGTTTCAGTTCGACTTCGGTCAGGGCGAGCAGCAGAGCGGATCGACCGGCACGATCTCGATTGCCGTCATCCAGACCGACGCCGCCATCAACCCCGGCAACTCGGGCGGTGCCCTCGTCGACGACGAAGGCAAGCTGATCGGCGTCAACGTCGCCATCGCGACTGCCGGCGGCACGTCGTCGGGCGACTCGGCGGGGTCGATCGGTGTCGGCTTCTCCATTCCCTCCAACGTCGTCCAGCGGATCACCGACGAGATCATCGAGGGCGGTTCCGCGAGCCACGGCCTGCTCGGCGCCATGGTCGGCAATGCCGCAGCGCAGGAGAACGCCACGATCGCCGGCGCGTACATCAGTGAGGTTACGCAGGGCGGCGCCGCCGCCGAGGCGGGACTGCAGGCCGGCGACATCGTGACGCAGTTCAACGGTGTGCCGATCTCGGACGCGACCGACCTGACTGCGCAGGTCCGTGCGGCGGCGGCGGGAAGCACCGCCGAGGTGATCTACGTGCGAGACGGTGAGACGGCGACCGTCGAGGTGACCCTCGGCGAACTCACCGACTGACCCGCCACGCTCGAAGAAGGACGCCACCACGCGCGATAGGCTCGCGGGGTGGCGTCCTTCTCGTTCGGCGCCGGGAACGCCGGCAAACTGCTGCGCATCCCGCTCTACGCGGCAGGCCGGCTCGCGACCGTCGTCATCCCTCGGGTGCGTGATCGCTGGGTGTTCGGCTGCGCGGTCGGGATCGCCGACGGTGCGCTGGCGCTGTGGCAGGTCGCGCAGGCTGCGGGGGAGCGTGGGGTCTGGCTCACGGCGGACGCGGCACAGGATGCCGATGCCGCAGCCCGCGGCATCCCGACGGTGCGTCGCGATTCGTGGCGAGGGTTCTGGGAGACCGCCCGCGCCGGTGTCACGGTCGTCACCCACGGCTTCGGTGACGTGAACCGGTATGCCGCGACCGGCGGGTTCGTCGTACAGCTGTGGCATGGCATCCCGCTCAAGCGCATCGGACTCGATTCGCCGGAGACGACCCGCAGTCCGATCGCGGCGCTTTCGCCCGTCCTGCGGGTGCTCTATCGGCGCACGCAGGGCCGCATTCGTCTGCTTCCTGCTGCATCGCATCTCGTCCGAGGCCGGCTCGAGTCCGCCTTCGGGCTGAGCGAGGCGCAGGTGCCGGTCACCGGCGAACCACGCACCGACGTGCTGTGCCGGGGTTCCGCGCTCGCACGACGCGAACGCGCGCGCGACGAGCTGCAGGCGCTGTCCGGGACGATCGAGGCGTCGCAGCAGGCTGTGCTGTACGCACCGACGTGGCGTGACGGCGAGATCGACCCCGCCGTGCCGACGGCCCAGCAGTGGCACAGCCTGCTCGAGATGCTCGAGGCGCACGACGCCGTGCTGTACGTCCGCTCCCATCCGCTGGGTGCCGGCGCGTACACCCCGCCGGTGCCGACCGCCCGGGTCCGCGCCCTCGGCAGTGACGTCCTCAACGACGTCACCCCCCTGCTTCCGGCGATGGACGCGCTGGTGACCGACTACTCGTCGCTCCTGTTCGACAGTGCCCTCGTGCCGCTCCCCGTCGTGCTGCTCGCTCCCGACCTCGCCGCCTACGGTGCTCGCCGCGGGTTCTACGGCACGTATGCCGACGTGTCGCACGAGGCCCACGCGCATTCGTGGGAGCAGGCGACTGCGCAGCTGGCCGCCGTGCTCGGCGATGACGAGGAGCGCGCGCGCCGACTCGACGCCGCCCGTGCGCTCAGCGCCCAGGTGCACGCCTTCCGCGACGGCAATTCGTCGCGACGCGTCTATGACGCGATCCGTATCGGCATCGGGGACAGCGCATGACGCCGATCACGAGCTTCGTCGCCGATGCCGGTGTGGCGTCTGAACCGGCCGCCACGATGGAGGTGGCAGGGGGTGACGCGATGCCGGCGAGCGTCCGTCTCGTCGGCCCGCGTGCGACGGTCGAGGCCACCATCCGCGCGATCGACGATGGCTGGATCGCTTCGCTGCCGCTGCGCGCCGCCCGCTGGGGCGGCCCTGCGTTGCCGTTGCCGTCCGGGACATACCGACTGCAGATCGACGACGTCGCGGTGACCCTCGCCGATCACCCCGTGGTCATGCTCGGCACCCTCCGCGCGGAGATCACCGAAGGCGCCGTGCGGGTCGCCGCGCCGATCGACCCCGCGTACGACTCGGGCGAGGGACAGGACGCGCTCGAGCGGCGCTATGCGACGCGTCCGGGCGGGCTCGAGAACGCCGTCTTCTTCGAGTCGTTCTACGGTCGCAACGTCAGCTGCAATCCCCTGGCCATCGACCGCGAACTCGCAGTCCGCGCGCCGGGGGTCACACGCTACTGGAGTGTCATCGACTTGTCGGTGTCCGTGCCCGATGGCGCCATCGCCGTCGTGGAAGGGTCTCCGGAGTGGTGGCGTGCGCGTGGGGCGGCACGCCTGCTCGTCGTCAACGACTGGTTGCGTCGCCGTTTCGCCAGGCGCCGCGGGCAGGTGGTGCTGCAGACGTGGCACGGCACGGCGCTCAAGCGCCTCGCGTTGCATCGACCGGGGTTCGATCCCAGGCGCGCGATCGCGGTGATCCGCGAGAGTCGGCGTTGGAACGTCCTGTTGGCGCAGAACCCGTACGGGGGACGTGTCCTGCGCACCGCGTACGCCTTCCGTGGCCCGGTGTGGGTCGAGGGGTATCCGCGCAACGACGTACTCGTGTCGGGGGATGCCGCGCCGGTGCGCGCAGCCTTGGGCATCGCCGATGATGCGCGGGTGATCCTCTACGCCCCGACGTGGCGTGATGACCGTGATGAGATGGTCGACTTCCTCGATCTCGCCGAGCTGGCACGGCGCACGGATGCCGTCGTCCTGGTGCGCGGCCACTCTCGAACGCTCCTGCCGGGCCATGACGCCCATGGCGACCGGGTCGTCGATGTCACCGGCTACCCCGACATCTCGCATCTGCTGCTGGTCGCCGACGCCTTGGTGACCGACTATTCGTCGGTCATGTTCGACTTCACCGCGACCGGCAAACCGCTGTACCTGTTCGCGCCCGATCTCGCGCACTATCGGGGCGAGCTGCGCGGGTTCTACTTCGATCTCGCGGACGAGGCGCCGGGTCCGCTGACCGCGACGCTCGATGAGCTCGTCACGGCGATCGCCGACCCCACGACTGCTGACGCGTACGCCGAGCGCTACGCCCGCTGGCGCGAGCGCTTCAACGCGCGTGACGACGGGCGCGCCGCCGAGCGCGTCGTCGCCCGCATCCTCGACCAGGGCTTCATCGATCGGGCCTGACCGCCGCAGGCCGGGCGAGTGGTGTGCCAGGTGAGTGGTGTGCCAGGTGAGTGGTGGGTCAGGGGAGCGGTGTGTTCCGTCGCAGCCGCGAGGTGTCGACCGCGCCTCCGCCGCCCCGCACGAGGCCCCGCAGGAACCCCGCGCCCCACGCGAGGTGCATCGACGGGAGGACGACGGCGAACCACGCCCGTTCGCGAAGGGTGCCTGAGCCGCGCGCAGCGACCACGCCGATCAGCAGCAGGTACGCCACGACGGGAAGATACGCCAGCCACGCGAGCACTCGCCAGACACCCGCGAGCACTCCTGCCGCGTGCAGCGCGCCGAGGACGATCGCGAGCACCACGGCGACCACGAGCGCCGGCGGTGCGAAGAACCGCGGGGGGTTGCGCCTGCCGTATCGGCGGACCAGCTCGCCGCGCCAGATGCCGGTGGCGGTGAATTGACGCACGAGCCGTGACCAGCTTTCGCGTGGCCAGTAGGTGACGGACAGGTCGGGGTCGAACCAGACGGTGTATCCGGCGCGACGGATGCGGAGGTTCAGTTCCCAGTCCTCGCCACGCCGCACGGTCTCATCGAATCCGCCGATCTCCTCCAGGACGCTCCTGCGGACCACTCCGAGGTACGCAGACTCGGCCGGTCCCGCGACCGCGCCGCCGTGATACGCCCCACCGCCGAGCCCGATGGGCGAGTTGTAGGCCCGGGCGACCGCACGCTGGAAGGGCGTGCGACCGTCGGCCCGCATCACGCCGCCGACGTTGGCCGCCCGCGTTTCGGCGAGCGTCGCCAGTGCACGGCGGGTGTAGTCGGGCTCGAGTTCTGAGTGGGCGTCGACTCGCACGATCGTGGGGTAGCGCCCGGCCGCGATGGCGCGATTGAGGCCGACCGGGATGTCGGCCGCCGCGTTCGCCACGAGGCGGATGCGGTCGTCGTCGGACGCGAGCCGTTCGGCGAGCTGCGTCGTCCCGTCCGTCGAGGGCCCGAGCGCCAGTACGAGTTCGGTCGGCTCGTCGATGTGTTGCGAAAGCACCGTGTGCACGGCCTTCTCGAGGTAGTCGACCTCGTTGAGCACCGGCATGACGAACGTGACTCCGGATCCGGTCGGCGGAACCGGGGCATCCCGTCGAGTCGGGTGGTCGTCGTGCACCCGACGATCATGTCACGCCCCGCGGGCGCGCGACGCGAAGTGTCCACCGACGCGCTGGGTAGGCTGGAGGGGTGGGAATGGTCGCTGATGTGAAGAAGGCGTTCGCCCTGGTCCGCAAGGCCGTCACGGGGCGTGCCGCTGTCATCGATGTGCGTCGCACCCTGGCGGCGCGGGGGCCACAGCCCCGTCAGCACTACCGGATCGCCGTGTACTTCGGCGACAGCGACGTCAACATGTACCAGGTGCGGCAGTGGTACAAGCCGCTCGCCGACGTCGCCAAGACGTGGCCGGTCGTCGTCCTCGCCCGGAACGCGCGCGGTGCGCGGGCGATCGCGGCGGACGACGCGCTGCCCGTGGCGTTCGTGCCGACGGTGCGCGATCTCGAGCGGTACATCGCGACGCAGGACATCCGGGTCGTGCTGTACGTGAACCAGAACACCCGCAACTTCCAGATGTTCCGGTACGGGCGCCGGTGGCACGTGTTCATCAACCACGGCGAGTCCGACAAGATGTACATGACGACCAACCAGTTCAAGGCGTATGACTACGCGTTCATCGCGGGGGATGCGGCGCGCGAACGGTTGGGTCGCGTGCTCTGGGACTACGACCTCGACGCGCGTACGGTCCAGATCGGTCGCCCCCAGGCCGACCACTACTCGGGCACGCTGCCGTACACGCCCGATGACCGCACCGTCGTGCTCTATGCGCCGACGTGGGAGGGTGACCGCCCGTCGGCGCACTACGGGTCGATCCGCACCCACGGTGAAGCACTCACGGCTGCGGTCCTGGCTTCACCGCGGCACCGCCTCGTGTACCGTCCTCACCCTCGCTCGGGCGTCGTCGACCCCGAATACGGCGCGGCGAACGCTCGCATCATCGCCGCCATCGAGGCAGCCAACGCGTCCGATCCGTCTGCGCAGCACGTCTACGACGACCAACCCGAACTCGGGTGGCAGCTCGCCGCCGCCGATGTCGCGGTCGTCGACATCTCGGCGATGGTCTACGACCGGCTCGCTGCAGACAAGCCGCTGATGATCACACGGCCGGCCGACGCCGCAGCGATCGTCGATACGCACGGCTACCTTTCGGATGCCGAGTGGCTCACGGTCGCGGCCGCGCCCCGCATCCTCGCCGAGGTGGACCGCGTCCTGTCTGATCCTGACGCCGTCACCCGGCTCGAGGGCTGGGTGCGCCACTACTTCGGCGACACGGCTCCCGGCGCGGCGACGGCGCGCTTCCATGACGCGTTGGCGGGCCTGATGACGCAGTGGGACCTGTGGCATGCGCGGACGGCTGAGTCCGACGACGAAGAGCCCGATGAAGCCGAGCTCGACGACGAGTGAGGTTCAGTCCGCGTCGCCGCTCTCGACGGCGCTGACGCTCACGGGGATCTCGATCACTGTCTCCGGTACGCCGGTGACCGCGGCCGGGTCGCCGAAGGATGCCGCACCGAGCAGTTCCGCCTCGGTCCGAGGGCGCCACGGCTCAGCGGGCAGGCCCGCCCATTCGGTCGGCTCCTCGGGTCGCTGCTGGAAAAGTCCCATGCCGACAGTCTGCCGTGCGTGGCGGGCTGTCGCCAGATGTCAGTTCAGCAGCCGTTCGATCGCGCGCAACGGGATCGCGAGCCACGTGGGACGGTTGCGAGCCTCATAGATCGCCTCGTACACGGCCTTGTCGAGCTCGAACGCGTCGAGCAGTGGTCCCCGGGACGCTCGACCCGCGACATCGTCGTATCCCTCGATGAACGCGGCCCGCGCGGACGCCGCCCACGCTTGTGTGCGTTCTGCATCAGAGGCCGGCTCGTCGGATTCGAGCGATCCGGCGACGTAGTCGAAGGAGCGCAGCATGCCGGCGATGTCACGCAACGCGATGTCGGGGCGCATCCGCTCCCGCATGGGTCGCATCGGTTCGCCCTCGTAGTCGAGCACGATCCAGCCCCGATTGCGGGAATGGAGCACTTGTCCGAGATGCAGATCGCCGTGGATCCGCTGCAGGCGCGGCCAGGTCGTACCGCCGGCGGTGCGGTACACGTGCTCGATCGCCTCCCGATGCTCGGCGAGGGCCGGCACTTCGGAGACCGCGATGCCCAGGCGCCGCTCCCACACCCGCTGTGCGGCCTCGCGGTCGGCATCGTCAGGCTCGCTCGTGGGCAGGGCGGCGGCCAGGGCGGCGTGGACGCCGGCGACGGCAGCTCCCAATGCGCGGGCACTGTCGGTGAAGTCTTCTCCGTCGTGCGCGGCGCGCAACGCGACGCGCCATGCATCTTCGCCGTCCTGCACGAACTCCTGCGCGAACGCGAGCGAGCCGGTCACCCAGGCACCGTCCCGCGTGGTCCAGGTGCCCTCTGCCCACCCGAAGGTGGTGGGGGTGTGCGGTGATCCGCCTGCGGCAAGGGCGGTCTGCAGTTCGATGTCGGGGTTGAGGCCGGGGTGCAGTTGCCGGTACAGCTTGCAGATGACCGGCTGGCCGCCGTCTGCGGGCGTGTAGATGATCGATGTGTTCGACTGCTCGCCCGTGAGCACACGGGAGGCGGCAGCCATGCCGGGGGTGGGGGCGCTGCTGTGTCCGGCCGCCGATGCACCGTCGCCGCGTGCGTCACCGTCCGCCGTGATCAGCCGAAGCAGTGCGCGCGTGTACGCGGGGTCGTGCGGTCCATCGATCACGACGACATCGGGCTCGGGGTGGTCGATGACGTGTCCTCGATCCGGAGCGAACGGTCGCAGGACGACCGGAACCTGATAGGTGACGGCGGGGGAGACGCTCTCGTCGAGCAGGAGATGCGTGCGGATCGTCACGCCGCTCTCATCCGATGGCAGCTCCCACGAGCCGAGCATCGTCAGCCGCGGTGCGCGGGTCGCCGACGTATACCACCGCTGGCGGGGCATCCACCCGGCCAGACTCGCCAGCGTGCGATCCATCCCACGAGACTAGGACGTCCCGGGCCTCTCCGACACATCGACCGCTCCGCGTGTCGCGTCGTCATCGCCGATCGGGGGCGCCTCGACGGTGTCATCGGGAGCGAGGCGACGCTTCGGGACGAGATTCGAAACGCCCTCGCCGACGCGTCTGCCGGCTTCGACGACGGCGCCACCGGCGCGACGGATGCCACCCGCAGCCCGCGCCTCGACGCGCGCAGCGCCTTCGCGCGGCTCCAGCTCACTGGGAAAGTGCGTCGGCGGCGTGCCGAACGCCTTGCGGGATCCGACGACCACGCGACGGCCGAGGATGTGGTTGCCGGCGCCGCCGACCGCTGCGCCGATCCCGAACGGGAGGGCCTTGCCGAGGAAGGATGCGCCGCCGCGGGCGGCGAACTGCTTGATGAACTCGGTCTTGAGGCGATCCACGAGCGGGCCCATCGCTGCACGCGGGAGCGACTTGGTCACCAGCTCGCCCCAATACGACGAACGGGTGCTGCCTTTGCCGGTGGCCTGGCGCGCCAATTGCGAGACGAGTGAGACGCCCTCCTGCCCGAGCATGAGGGTGAGCACGAGCGCGCGCGCCCGATCTGGGTTCTCGACACGGATGCCGTGGAGTTCTGCGAGGGATTGCGCGTACAGCGCCGTCGCCTCGAGGAAGCCGACCGTCTCGACGCCGCTCAAGGCGAGCGTGATGCCGGTGCCGATGCCCGGCACCACCGCGGTCGCGCCGACGGCTGCGCCTCCGGTCGTGACCGCGGTCAGATAGCGCCGTTCGAGCATCCGCCCGATCTGCTCCGTGGTCGCATCGGGGTGTCGCAGTCTGATGCTGCGCAGGTGCGCGACGACGACCGGGCGCTGAACGGCGAGGATACGATCGAGCGCTCGAATCGTCCGAGGATGCTCCTCGGAGCCCTCAGGAGGCAACCCTCCGCTCCAGGGGGCGCCGTCGGGAAGGGAATGGATCCGGTGGACCTCGGCCATGTCGATGCCGGGCTCAGAGGCTCGTGTCAGACGAACAGGTTCGCCCGCTCGAGGTCCTCAGCGAAGTCGACCTCGACGGCGTACAGGTCGGAGATGTCCATCGGCTCGAGCAGGAGGCCGTTCTCAGCGATGGCGAGTTCGAGGCCGCGTTCGAAGTAGTCCTGATCGTCGACACGGCTCAACTGTGCGATGAAGGCCTTCTTGTCGCGTGCCGAGATGTAGTTGATGCCGACAGCCTCGCCGATGCCGCCCTTGACCGTCTTCGACAGTCCAGCGATGAAGCCCTCGGCGTCGACGGTGTATTTGACCTCTTCGTCGCTGACCTTCGCGGTGTTGACGGTGACGAACGACTGATCGCGCTCGATCAGCGCGATCGCGCGACCCAGGATGCGGGGGTCGAAGACCACGTCGCCGTTCATCCAGAGCACGCCGCCCTTGCCGGTCGCCTTGAGGGCGCGCAGCAGGCTCTTTGACGTGTTCGTCTGGTCGTAACGGTCGTTGTACACATACGTCGCGGCGGGGAAGGCCTCGACGATCGTCTCGGCACGGTAGCCGACGACAGTCGTGATGCGGGCGGCGTCACCGAACGCGGCGCGGATGTTGTCGTGCTGCTGGCCCATGATGGTGCGGCCGTCCGAAAGCTCGGTGAGCGGCTTCGGGAGACTGCGGCCCAGGCGCGAGCCCATGCCCGCAGCAAGGATGACGGTGTTGATGGTCAAGGCGATCTCCTCGGGGAAAGTGTTTGTCGTACGTTCGACGAGAGGACACTCCTTCGTGCCGCGACCATGCTAGCGACGGCACCTGGGAACCCGCAGACAGTGAGCGTGCCGTTGCTGATTCGTGATCATCGTATCGATTGTGGGCACGGGCGCCGCGGTTCGCGGGGGATCCCCGGGAACGTGTTGAGAGCGCCTTGCTAGCGTGGAGGGGTGACCGCCTCCCTGCCGCTTCCCCAGGACGACCCGGACGTCGCCCCCATCGCGGCACCCGCCGACCGGCCGCCGCTGCCGTCGATGTCCGCGGCGGAGGCAGCAGGGCGCCCGGCGGCGCAGACTGCACCCCCCGCGCCGAAGCTCGTCGATGTCGTCGATGTGCTCGACCCGATCGTCGAGCGCGTCACCGAGCCGGAGCCCGCAGCACCGCTTCTTCTGGCTGAGCCGGAGCGTGAGGGGACAACCGACACGCCGGCGTTGCGCCTGACCGGTGTGACCAAGTGGTACGGCGGGACGAAGGCGGTCGACGCGATCGACCTGGTCGTGCCCGCGGGAAGCTTCTACGGCATCGTCGGTCCGAATGGCGCAGGCAAGACCACGACCTTGTCAATGGTGGCCGGGCTTCTTCGCCCCGATGCGGGCCGCGTCGAAATCGGCGGCGTCGACCTCGTCGCCCGCCCTCGCGAAGCGAAGCAGCGGATGGGTGTGCTGCCCGACCGGCTCCGCACCTTCGATCGACTCACCGGGCGCCAGCTTCTCCACTACTACGGTGTGCTGCGCGGGGTGAACGCCGGCGTCGTCGACACCCGGACCCGTGACCTCGCCCGCGCGTTCGACCTGGTCGATGCGCTCCAGCGGCCCGTCTCGGACTATTCGGCCGGCATGACGAAGAAGATCATGCTGGCGGGCGCCCTCATCCACTCGCCGCGGCTGCTCGTTCTGGATGAGCCGTTCGAGGCCGTCGACCCCGTCTCGAGCGCGGTCATCCTCGACATCCTGAAGACCTATGTGGACCACGGCGGGACTGTCGTGCTCTCGAGCCACGGCATGGACCTCGTCGAACGGGTCTGCACCGGGGTCGCTGTCATCGTCGCCGGCCAGGTGCTGGCCGAAGGTGCGGTCGAGGACGTGCGCGGCGAGTTGACGCTCGAACAGCGATTCGTCGAGCTCGCCGGCGGCCTCAGCGACGTGGAGGGCCTGGAGTGGCTGCACACGTTCTCCGACTGAGGCTCGCGCTGTTCGCAGGCGCCTTCCGCGGGGGTCCGAGGACGGCACTGCGCGCCGCGCTCCTGTTCATCGGGGCGATCGCGCTCACGATCGTCGTGTGCACCGTTGTGCTCTCCCTCCGGGACGCGTCGGCGGCGGTGGCGCAGACCGCAGTCGTGCTGACCGGGTCGGTGGTCGTGCTCGCGTGCGTGGCCGCCCCACTCGTGGGTGTGCTCGAGGACCAACTGGATCCTCGGCGCTTCGCCGTGTTCGGCGCGCAGCCGCGACCGCTCGCGGCCGTGCTGGCGGGTGCCGCGCTGCTCAGCGTGCCCTCGCTGTGTCTCATCGCGGTCGGCGTCAGCGTGGTCGCACTGTGGACCGCGCACGGGGTTGCATGGCCCCTCGCTGCCGCGTCGGCGGCGCTCGGTGTGCTGACGTGCGTGCTTGCTGTGAAGGTGTCGATGGCGCTCAGTGCGCTCGTGCTGCAGGAGCGGCGGTCGCGGGAGCTGACCGGCCTCATGCTCGTCGCCCTGTTGGCAGTCGTCGTTCCCATCGGCATCTTCTTCGCCTCGCTCGAATGGCGCGGCAGGGTGCCGGCTCCGCTGCTCGCGGTCGTCGACGTGCTCGCGATCACGCCGCTCGGGGCGGCGTGGGCGCCGCCCGGCACGACGGGCGGTGGCTGGTCGATCGTCATCGCCGCGCTCGTCGTCGGCCTGCTCGTCGCGCTCTGGTTCCTGCTCGTCGAACGACTGCTCACCACGACGACGCGGCCCGTGAGCGGCAAGGAGCGTCGCGGACTGGGGTGGTTCGGCGTCGCGCCGGGAACCCCGACCGGGGCCATCGCGGCGCGGAGCCTCACCTACTGGTTCAGCGATGCACGCTACCTCGTCAACGTCGCGGTGATACCCGTCGCGGCGGTGGTCGCGGTCCTTCCACTGCTGATCGTCGGCGTGCCGATGCAGATCGTCGCGCTCATTCCGGCACCGCTCATGGCGCTCTTCCTCGGCTGGCTCGCGCACAACGATCTCGCCTACGACTCCACTGCGCTCTGGATGCACATCGCCGCCGGCGTGCGGGGCGTCTCGGATCGACTCGGTCGGCTCGTCCCGGTCACCCTCATCTCGATCCCGCTGCTCGCTGCTGCGGTGTCGATCTCGATCATGCTCCACGGCAGTTGGTCGCTGCTGCCCGCGATGTCGGGCGTGTGCATCAGCCTCTTCCTCTGCGGGTTGGGTGCGTCGTCGGTCGCGAGCGCGCTGGCTCCGTATCCTGCTTCTCGGCCCGGTGACAGTCCCTTCCAACAGCCCCAGCGCACCGGTGGCGCGCTCGCGCAGGGTGCCGTTCTCGTCGTCGCGATCGCGTTGACCCTGCCCGTGCTGTGGCTCGCCTGGCTCGCGCTCGACCGTACCGACGACGCCGCATGGGACGCGTTGCGCGCGGGCCTCGTGATCGGCTGCTCGACCCTCGTGCTCGGTGTGGTGCTCGGCGGCTGGGCGTTCCGCCGACGCAGTGGACGACTGATGGAGTTCGCGGCCTCGACGTGACCGGCGTCAGTACCCCGCGCGTCGCGCACCGACCGCCGAGCCCCTGCCGCGGATACAATCGGGGCCATGAGCACTCCTCTCGACAGCCCCGACCAGGGGGGTCTGGCGACCCTCGACCGCGAGCTCGAAGAGCTGATCCGCGAGGAGAACATCGAACCGGGCGACCACGAGCGGTTCTCGCACTATGTGAAGAAGGACAAGATCCTCGAATCCGCTCTCACCGGCAAGCCGGTGCGTGCCCTGTGCGGCAAGAAGTGGACGCCTGGGCGCGATCCCGAGAAGTTCCCTGTGTGCCCCACCTGCAAAGAGATCTACGAATCGATGACCGGCTGAGATCAGCCTTCGACGTCTTCGTAGACCGTCGGGATCGCCGGGTCCGACCTGCTGAGCGCGAGCGCGCGGACGGGCAACTCCTCCCGCACCCGGGCGTGATGCGCGCGTGCATCCGCGACCCCACCGGTTCCCTCGAATGCGGCGTCGATCTCGCCGTGCTCGACGTACGTCACCTGCAGCGCGCGCGCCTCCGCCCGGCCGGCGACAGCTGGTACGGCCTCGAATCCATCGGCGACCAAGATCAGCTCGTGCGTCGCGGTGCCGGCATCCAGTGTGCGGAACGCCGCCTTGCGGCCTCCCTTCGAGGACTTGTCGGTCGATGCCTTCGCAACCGACACCCACGAGCCGTCCTGCGCCTGGCGTGCGACGAGCTTGTAGACCATCCCGGCGGTCGGCGCGCCCGACCCCGTGACCACCGAAGTGCCGACGCCGTACGCGTCGACGGGTGAGGCCGCCAACGCGGCGATCGCGAACTCGTCGAGGTCGCTCGTCACGGTGATCTTGGTACCGGTCGCCCCGAGCGCGTCGAGCTGTTCGCGGACGGCGGCCGCAACCGTGGGAAGGTCGCCGGAGTCGATGCGGACGCCGCCCAGGCCGGTGCCGGCGACGCGGATCGCGGTCTCGACGCCCTGCCGGATGTCGTAGGTGTCGATGAGGAGCGTCGTGTCGAGGCCGAGTGCATCGATCTGACTGCGGAACGCGTCCTCCTCGGTCTCGTGCAGCAGTGTCCACGAATGCGCCGCAGTGCCCATCGTGGGGATGCCCCACGTGCGACCCGCCTCCAGGTTGCTCGTTGCGCCGAACCCCGCGATGTACGCGGCGCGGGCGGCCGCGATCGCAGACTGCTCGGCCGCGCGGCGCGAGCCCATCTCGGCGAGGGGACGGTCGCCGGCGGCCACGCTCATGCGCGCCGCCGCGTTGGCGACGGCCGAGTCGTGGTTGAGGATGCTGAGCGCCAGTGTCTCGAGGATGACCGCCTCGGCGAACGTTCCCTCGACGGTGAGAATGGGGGAGCCGGGGAAGTACAGCTCGCCCTCGCGATAGCCGGTGATCGTGCCGGTGAAGCGGAAGTCGGCGAGGTAGGCGAGGGTCTCATCGCTGACAACCCGCTCGTCTCGCAGGAACTTCAGCTCGTCATCGCCGAATCGGAACTCCCGCAGGTGCGACAGCAGGCGCCCGGTGCCGGCGACGACACCGAAACGTCGTGCCCCCGGCAGGCGCCTGCCGAACAGTTCGAAGACGCTCGGGCGGTGCGCGGTCCCGTCGCGTAGTGCGGCATCCACCATCGTCAACTCGTATCGGTCGGTCAACAGCGCCGTGCTCGCACTCATGCGCTCAGCCTAGAGGTGGGCGCGGCACCGCGTGCAGCGACGGACTGTGGGCGTCGGCGGGTAGGCTGGACGACCGTGACGGATGCGCCGATCGGGATCTTCGACTCCGGGGTCGGTGGACTCACCGTCGCACGCGCCGTCTCACAGCTGCTGCCGCGCGAATCCATCCGCTACATCGGCGACACGGCCCACTCGCCGTACGGCCCCAAGCCCATCGCTGACGTTCGCCGCTACGGACTCGAAGTGCTCGACACGCTCGTGGACGAGGGCGTCAAGATGCTCGTGATCGCCTGCAACACGGCATCCGCGGCGCTGCTGCGCGACGCGCGCGAACGCTATGACGTGCCCGTCGTCGAAGTGATCGGGCCCGCCGTCCGCACCGCCATCACGACGACCCGCAACCGCCGCATCGGCGTGATCGGCACGCTCGGCACGATCGGCTCGGGCGTCTACCAGGACATGCTCGGCGTCAACGCCGACCTCACCGTGTTCGGGCAGGCGTGCCCGCGGTTCGTCGAGTTCGTCGAGGCGGGCGTTACCGGCAGTCCTGAAGTGCTCGCCGTCGCCGAGGAGTACCTCGCGCCCCTGCGGCACGCGGGCGTCGACACCGTCGTGCTCGGCTGCACGCACTACCCGTTCCTCGAGGGCGCCATCAGCTACGTGCTCGGCCCCGACGTCTCGCTCGTGAGCAGCGACACCGAGACAGCCAAGGACGTCTATCGGCAACTCGTCTCGCGCGACCTGCTCGCAGGTCCCGACGCGACCGCGTCGCACGTCTACGAAGCCACCGGCGACTCGGCAGACGACTTTCTCGATCTCGCACACCGGCTCATGGGCCGCGAAGTGCAGTCCGTGCGCCTCGTGCAGACCGGCGCGATCGACCTCCCCCGCATCCCCTGAACCCTCCCGCGTGCCTGCACGCGGACCCGACCAGCCCTGGAGGCACCCGATGCCCGACACCATCCGCAAGGACGGTCGCACCGTCGACCAGCTGCGCCCCGTCACGATCGAACGCGGCTGGAGCACCCACGCCGAAGGCTCGGCGCTGATCAGCTTCGGCGGCACCAAGGTGCTGTGCACCGCGTCGTTCACCGCAGGGGTGCCGCGCTGGCTCACCGGCAAGGGCAAGGGGTGGGTGACCGCCGAGTATGCGATGCTGCCGCGCGCCACCAACACCCGCGGTGACCGCGAGTCGGTGAAGGGCCGCATCGGCGGCCGCACGCACGAGATCTCGCGCCTCATCGGGCGGGCCCTCCGCGCGGTCGTCGACACGAAGGCGCTCGGCGAGAACACGATCGTCATCGACTGCGACGTGCTGCAGGCCGACGGCGGCACCCGCACCGCCGCGATCACGGGCGCTTACGTCGCGCTGGCGGATGCCATCGAGTGGGGACGCGGCAAGGGCCACATCGGCAAGAACTCGACGCCGCTGATCGACTCCGTCGCCGCGGTGTCGGTGGGCATCATCGACGGCGAGCCGATGCTCGACCTCGCCTATGTCGAGGATGTTCGCGCCGAGACCGACATGAACGTCGTCGTGACCGGCCGCGGCCTGTTCGTCGAGGTGCAGGGCACCGCCGAAGGTGCGCCGTTCGACAAGCGCGAGCTCGATGCGCTGCTCGACCTGGGTGTCGCCGGCTGTGCCGACCTGCGCGACCAGCAGACTGCGGCGCTCGCATCCTGATCGTGCGCAACTCCTGAGAAACCGACGCCATGACCGCGCAGATCGTCCTCGCGACCCACAACCCGCACAAAGTTCAGGAGTTCGGCGCGATCGTCGCGGCGACCCGGCCCGACCTCGAGGTTGTCGGGTACGACGGGCCAGAGCCGGTCGAGGACGGCGTGACGTTCGCGGCCAACGCGCTCATCAAAGCACGCGCCGCAGCGGCCCATACCGGGCTGCCGGCGCTCGCCGATGACTCCGGCATCGCGGTCGACGCGCTTGGGGGCGCGCCCGGCGCGTTCTCGGCGTATTGGGCGGGGCATGCGAAGGATGCCGTGGCAAACCGCGACCTGCTCCTCGACCAGCTCTCCGATATCGCCGACCCGCATCGCGCCGCGCAGTTCGTTTCGGTGATCGCGCTCGTCACTCCCGGCGGCGCCGAGCACGTCGTCGAGGGGCGCTGGCCCGGGCGGCTGGCCACGGCGGCATCGGGTGCCGGCGGGTTCGGGTACGACCCGGTGTTCATCCCGGACGGGCAGAACGCTCCCGAGCGGACCGTCGGCGAATGGACCGCCGACGAGAAGAACGCCGTCTCGCACCGTGCCCGCGCCTTCCGCGCGCTCGTGCCCTTGCTGGCCAACCTGTGAGGCGCGCGCGCCGGAAGTGAGAATCACACTCATTCCCGACTGCGCGAAACGGCCTGGAATGCAGGTGTGCCGACCGTAGCGTGGTGACATGCACGATCACGCCCCCGGCATCCGTGGCGCAAGCAACCAGCGCCTGCTGGCCGTCTCACTCACCCTGACGGCGACCGTCATGGTCGTGCAGATCATCGGCGCGATCCTCACTGGTTCGCTCGCGCTGCTCGCGGACGCCGCGCACATGTTCACCGACAGCTCGGCGCTCGTGATCGCGCTCATCGCGAGCATCATCGCCGCCCGTCCCGCGAACGACCGCAACACCTACGGGTATCAGCGCGCCGAGGTGTTCGGTGCGCTCGCGAACGCCGTCATCCTGCTCGTGCTGTGCGCGTGGATCGCGGTCGAGGCGATCGGGCGGCTGCTGAACCCGAGCGAGATCGAGGTCGAAGGCGGGCTCATGCTCGTCGTGGCACTCATCGGTCTCGTCGCCAACGGCGTCGCGCTCTACCTGCTGTCGGCGGCGCAGAAGCACAGCATCAACGTGCGGGGCGCGTATCTCGAAGTGCTCGGCGATCTCGTCGGTTCGGCGATGGTCATCGTCGCGGCGATCGTTATCGCGCTCACCGGATGGATGCCGGCCGACGCGCTGGCCTCGCTCGCGATCGCCGTGCTGATCGTGCCGCGTGCGATCTCGCTGTTGCGCGAAGTGTTCTCGGTGCTGGGGGAGCGGGCGCCGAAGGGCACCGACGTGCAGGAGATCCGCGACCACATCCTCGGGGCCGACGGCGTCGTCGACGTGCACGATGTGCACGTGTGGCAGCTCACGCGCGGCCAGCCGGTGTTCACGGCGCATGTCGTCGTCGACGATCTGGCGCTCGCATCCGGGCGCTCCGGCGCGCTGCTCGCGCAGTTGCAGTCCTGCCTGGCGGAGCACTTCGACGTCGAGCATTCGACGTTCCAGCTCGAGCCCGCCGGGCACC
This sequence comes from Microbacterium sp. bgisy189, assembly GCF_965345345.1. Lineage (GTDB taxonomy): Bacteria > Actinomycetota > Actinomycetes > Actinomycetales > Microbacteriaceae > Microbacterium. Next base: position 636,455 of record NZ_CBDRMZ010000001.1, read on the forward strand.
TCGAGCACGACGCGCACTGACGCGGATCAGGACTCGCGGCGCACGTCCTCCGGCGACACGTCGGGTCGTAGGCCCCGCCACACCGCGTGACGGAGGCTGCCGCTGGGTGAGAATTCGGCGAAGGTCACCTCGGCGACCAGTTCGGGGCGCACCCAGAGGGCGTCGGCGGCGTCTTCGCGCGGCACGTCGAGGAACGGTGAGGCCTCGGTGCGCAACGGCTCGAGCGCTGCTTCGAGTCGGGCGAGCGTCGCATCGCTGAATCCCGAACCGACACGGCCGACGTATCGTAGCCCGTCGTCGCCGGGGATGCCGAGCAGCAGCGATCCGATCGATCCGGTGCGGCCGCCGCGTCCCGGTCGGATAGCGCCGATCACGACTTCCTGTGTGCGGGTGAGCTTCACCTTCAGCCACTGCTCGCTGCGCTGACCGCGCCGATAGGCCGAGCGGGGATCTTTCACGACCAGTCCCTCCAGGTCCATCGCGCGAGCTGTTTCGAGGGCGGCTGCGACGTCGGTCGCGACCGGTGGCACGACGACGACGGGTGCCACATCGACGGTGGCCTGCTCGAGCAGTCGACGGCGCTGCGCGAGCGGGAGTGCCGCGACGTCGTCGTCACCGACCCGCAGCACATCGAAGAGCAGGTAGCTGATCGGCGTGCGGACCGCCTCGCGCTCGACCTCGCGCGGCTTGGTGAGGTGCATGCGGTTCTGCAGGCGTGAGAAGCTCGGTCGCCCCGCGGCATCCATTGCCACGATCTCGCCATCGAGTTCCAGCGGCAGGTCGCCCAGGCCCAGGTCGGCGGCGGTCAGCTCCGGATAGCGGGCCGTGATGTCAGTGCCGCTGCGTGCCCGCAGGCGCAGCCGGCGGCCGTCCCACGAGCCCATCGCCCTGATGCCGTCCCACTTGAACTCGACCCACGGCTCAGCGCCCCATCGGTCGGCGGCTCGGGCCGCCGATGCGGGGGTCGCCGCGGTTGCCAGCATCGGGCCCGTCGCGCCGCGGGATGCAGCCGGTGCTCGGGGCGCCTGCGGGGCACGGGCCGCGGCATCCTTCATGCGGTGCAGCAGCCATGTGGACTTCTCGCCGTCGCCGGAGGTGCGGATCAGGGCGAGGCGCACTGTGCCCGTCGGGCCGTCGGCGCGCCCCGTGAGGGTGAAGATGACCTCGTCGTCACGCCACTTCTCGGCCTCGTACGTGCCGGTGTCCCACACCGTCATCGTGCCGGCACCGTATTCGCCGGCGGGGATCGTGCCGTGGAAGGTGAGGTACTCCAGCGGGTGCGGCTCGGTCATGACCGCGAGGTGGTTGCGGTCGACCGATTCGGGTATCCCTTTCGGGACCGCCCAGCTCACCAGCACCCCGTCCCGTTCCAACCGCAGGTCGTAGTGGAGCCGGCTGGCGTGGTGCTCCTGCACCACGAACCGCAGCTGGTCCGTGACCGAGCGGCCTGCGGCCGGCGAGGACGGCACCGGTTCGGGCGTGCGATCGGCGACACGCTTCGAGATGTAGACGGCGAGGGGGTCGCGCGCGACAGGTGCGAGGGATGCCAGCAGGTCGCCGGTGTCGGGGAGCCGCTCGAGCATGTCTGCGAAGGAGAGGTGCCGCAGCGCCGGGTCATCGAGCTCATCCCACGTGCGGGGTGCGGCGACGGTCGGCTCGGCACGCCCGCGCAGCGAATACGGTGCGATCGTCGTCTTCGATCCGTTGTTCTGACTCCAGTCGAGGAACACCTTGCCGCCGCGCGAGGCCTTCGCCATCTTGCTGACGACGAGGTCGGGATGGTCGGCCTCCAGGAGCCTCGCGAGCTCCTTCGCGAATGCCGAGATGTCGTCGCTGGATCGGGTGCCGTCCAGCGGTGCGTACAGGTGGATGCCCTTGCTGCCGCTCGTGACCGGCACCGGGTCCATGCCGAGGTCGCTGAGCACGGCTCGCGCCCAGTGGGCGACCTGTGCGCACTCGGCCAGCCCGACGCCCGGGCCCGGGTCGAGATCGAGCACGAGCCGGTCAGGGCCCAGCCGCCTGCCGTCGCGGTCGAACCGCCACTGGGGCACGTGCAGTTCGAGACTCGCGACCTGTGCGAGGTAGACGAGCCCCGACAGGTCGTCGACCAGCGGGTAGTCCTTCGCGCCGGTGGAGTGATCGATCGGAAAGCGCCGCAGCCACGCGGGCGCGCCGCGTTCGAGATCCTTCGCGAAGAACGGCTCGTGATCGGTGCCCTCCGGCCACCGCTTGCGGGTGACCGGGCGGTCCTTCAGGTGGGGGAGCATGAGCGGGGCGACACGGCTGTAGTAGTCGATCACCTCGCCCTTGGTGGTGCCGGTCGCGGGGTAGAGCACCTTGTCGAGATTGCTGAGGCGCAGGCGACGCCCCTCCACCTCGACGAGCTGTTCTGCGGCCATGGCGGCAAGGCTATCTGGCACAGACGGCTGTGAACGGTGTGTACTGGTGTGATGAGAGCGATCTGGAAGGGTGCGCTGACCTTCGGTCTGGTCAACGTGCCGGTCAAGGTGTATTCGGCCATCGAGGACCACGACGTGCCGCTGCACCAGGTGCACGCCGCCGACGGCGGCCGCATCCGATACCAGCGCATCTGCGAGATCGACGGCGAGGTCGTGCCGTACGCCGACATCGACAAGGCCTACGACGACGGGGAGCGCACCGTCGTGCTGACCAAGGACGACATCGCCTCGCTCCCGGCCGAACGCACCCGCGAGATCGACGTCGTCGAGTTCGTGCCGAGCGAGCAGATCGACCTCCTCACCCTCGACAAGCCGTACTACCTGGAGCCGGACTCCGCCTCGCCGAAGGCGTACGTCCTGCTGCGGCAGACGCTCGAGCGCACCGACCGCACCGCTATCGTGCGCTTCACGCTGCGGCAGAAGACGCGTCTGGCCGCCCTCCGGGTGCGCGGCGACGTGCTCGTGCTGCAGACGCTGCTCTGGGCCGACGAGGTGCGCGAAGCCGCATTCCCGTCGCTCGATGAGCCCGTGAAGATCTCGGAGAAGGAACTGGAGCTCTCGGCATCCCTCGTCGACAGCTTCTCGGCCGACTTCGACCCGCATCGCTTCACCGACGAGTACCAGCAGGAGCTGCGCACCCTCATCGACGCGAAGCTCGACCAGGGCGACGCGCTCGACACGTCGGAGACGTTCGGCGAGCGCGAGGAGGCGGGCTCCGGGGAGGTCATCGACCTCATGGCGGCGCTTCGCGCCAGCGTCGAACGATCTCGCGCCGCGCGGGGCGAGGATGTCGGCGATGGGGCCGAAGACAAGCCGGCGAAGGCGAAGAAGAAGGCCTCGAAGGCATCCTGACCGAGGTCAGTCGGGCTGCTGGTCGAAGTGCTTCTGGTCCAGACGCAGCGCCTCGGCCTCGTCGTGGTCGGTGACGACGTCTTCGCCCGCCGCGGCGGCTTTGCGTGCCTTACGGCGCTCGGCGAAGTAGTGCCACAGCGTCACCAGCGCGGTGCCGCCGACCGCGGCGAGCAGGATGAGGTCGATGTATTCGCGGACGAACCACGCGACCGGCGGAATGAAGCCGATGACGTACCCGAACATGGTGAGGCCGAAGCCCCAGATGACGGCGCCGATGAAGTTGTAGAGCGTGTACTTGCCCTTGTGCATGTGGCCGACGCCGGCAGCAACCGGGGCGAAGGTGCGCACGATCGGCACGAAGCGGGCGAGGATGATCGTGAGGCCGCCATACCGCTCGAAGAACGCGTTGGTGCGCTCGACGTTCTTGCGGCTGAACAAGCCGGATTCTTTGCGCTCGAAGATGGCCGGCCCGCCCTTGTGGCCGATGATGTATCCCACCTCACCGCCGACGAACGCGGCGAGGCCGATGAGCAGCGCGACCCACCATACGCTCAGCCCGAACACGCCTTCGGGCGCGTACGGCTGGCTGTGCGAGAGGAGCCCGGCGATGATCAGCAGCGTGTCGCCCGGCAGCAGGAATCCCACGAGCAGGCCGGTCTCGGCGAAGACGATGAAGCAGACGACCAGCAGGGCCCACGGGCCTGCGGCGCTGATGATCTGCTCCGGGTCCAACCACGGGATGAGCGCGGTGGGCATGTGGATGGCGAGGTCGAGCACTGGGTTCCCGTCGGTCGTTTCGATCGGCGTCGAGGGGCAGGTCGCCCCGATCCGTGCGGAAGGTGGGACTTGAACCCACACGCCCGAAGGCACAGGAACCTAAATCCTGCGTGTCTGCCAATTTCACCACTCCCGCGCGGTGATCAGTCTATCGGCGGGCTGTGACCGCCCACCCTGGGGATCACCCGAATCCGCACCTGTGGATAACCCGAACGCCAAGGGCCGCCGTCTTGTCAGGATGCTGGCATGTCCCTCGCGCACGCCTCGGCGACCGCTGAACCCGCCACGATCGCCGTTGCCGAACGCGTTCGTGACCGGCTTCGTGAGGAGCAGACCGATCCCGCGCGCGATCCTGCGCGAGCCAAGGCGATCGTGCAGGCCGAAGTACGGCGCCACAATGACTTCGCACCGGCCCGCGGCGCGGCGCCGATCGACGATGAGGCGTCGTGCGTACGCGACGTGCTTGCGCTCGTCGCCGGCTTCGGGCCGCTGCAGGTGCTGCTGGAGGATCCTGAGGTCGAGGAGATCTGGATCAACGCCCCCGACAAGGTCTATGTCGCCCGACACGGACGCAGCGAGCGGGCGCCGTTCGTGCTCACCGAGACCGCCGTGCGGGAGCTCGTCGAGCGGATGCTGCACGCGACCGGGCGGCGCGTCGATCTGAGTCAGCCGTTCGTCGACGCATCGCTGCCCGACGGATCGCGGCTTCACGTCGTCATTCCCGATGTGACCCGACGCCACTGGGCCGTCAACATCCGAAAGTTCCTCCGCGCCTACCGCGGACTCGACGCGCTCGTCGGCGCCGGCTCACTCGATCGCGAAGCAGCGGAGGTGTTGACCGCCGCGATGCGCGACGGGCGGAGTGTGCTCGTATCCGGCGCGACCCACGCGGGGAAGACGACGATGCTCGGCGCGCTGATCGGTGCGTGCCCGTCGGATCATCGCATCGTGACCGTCGAGGAGACGTTCGAGCTCGACCTGCGGGCACCCGATGTCGTCTCGCTGCAGGGCCGACAGCCCAGTCTGGAGGGCACCGGCGAGATCAGCCTGCGCAGGCTCGTGAAGGAGGCGCTGCGCATGCGCCCCGACAGGCTCGTCGTCGGCGAAGTGCGTGATGCAGAGGCGCTCGACCTGCTGCTGGCGTTGAACACTGGTGTGCCGGGCGCGGCGACGATCCACGCCAATTCGGCGACCGAGGCGCTCCGCAAGCTCGCAGCACTTCCGCTGCTGGCGGGGCGCAATATCGACCATGGCTTCGTCCTGCCGGCGATCGCATCCAGCGTCGACCTCGTCGTGCATTGCACGAAAGATCGCGATGGGCACCGCCGGGTCGCGGAGATCGTCGCGACGACCGGTCGTGTCGAGGGCGACACGGTTCAGACGCGCCCCGTGTGGTCGGGAGCGCGCCGATGACGGCACTGTGGGGTGTCGTCCTGGCGGCGGGCCTCCTGCTCGTCGCATCGCCGTGGCTCTGGCCGCAGCGCAGTGCCTCGCCGCGCGCCGCTGCGTCGAACCGACTCACCAGCCTTCTGGCGGGCGCCGGTTTCGCGCACACGCCGACAGGGAGGTGGATCGCGATCGGCGCGGCAAGCGCCGTCGTCGCCGGTTCGGTGGGGCTGCTCGTCACGGGACTGCCCGCGGTCGCCGCCGTCGCCGTCGTGGCCGGCGGCGCGGCGCCCTTCGCGTGGCTGCGCGGGCGTGCCCGACGGCTGCGACGCACGAGACGTGCACTCTGGCCAGATGTGTGCGACCTGCTCATCTCGTCGGTCCGCGCGGGGCAATCGCTCCCGGACGCGGTCGCGGCGCTCGCGACCGTCGCGCCCGCGCCGCTCCGCCCTGCGTTCGCGTCGTTCGCAGGCGACATCGCTGCATCGGGGCACTTCGATTCGAGCGTGCTGCGACTGAAGGCGCGGCTCGCCGATCCGGTCGCCGATCGCATCCTGGAGACCCTGCGCATGGCGCGCCAGGTGGGCGGCACCGAGCTGACCGCCGTGCTGCGCGCGCTGTCGACGGCCGTCCGCGCCGAGGCCGCGCTTCGCGCTGAAGTCGAGGCCCGTCAGTCGTGGATCCGAGGTGCAGCCGTGCTCGGGGTCGTCGCGCCATGGGTGATCCTCGTCCTGCTGTCACTGCGGCCCGAAGGAGCGCGCGCCTACGCGACTGCGGAGGGAGTGACGGTCGTACTCGCGGGCGCCGTCGTGTCGGTCGTCGCATTCCGCCTCATGCTGCGGGTTGGACGACTACCCGAGCCCAGGCGGTGGTTCGGATGACCGCCCTCGTCGATGTGGCGCTCGCTGTCGTCCTCGGGGGCGCGCTCGCGACAGGTCTGCTCCTGGCCGCGGTGCGGATCCCTCGTTGGTCGGCGCCCACGCTCGCTGCTCGTATCGCACCGTACGTGCGCGATGTGTCCGACCCGCAGGGGATCACGCCGCTTGCGCCGTCGCTGCGATCGTGGCGCGACCGCAGGGACCGGTGGGTGTCGACATTCGGTGGCGTCGAGTCGGTGCACCGACGCCTCGGGCAGGCCGGGTGGTCGACCGACGCTGTCGCCTTCCGTGGCAGGCAGCTGGGCTGGGCTGTCGCCGGCACTGCGGCCGGGGCGGCCCTCGTGGTCGCGCTTGCGGTGGCCGACCGACTGTCGCCTGGACTTGCGCTGCTGCCCCCGTTGTCGGGCTTCGCCGCGGCGGCACTGTATGACTTCCGACTCACCCTCGCCGCGCGCCGCAGAACGACCCGGATCGAGGAGGAACTCCCGACGGTGCTGGAGTTCTTATCGCTGTGCCTGGCGGCCGGCGAGGGGCTTCGCGATGCCCTCCGACGGGTGGGCGATGTCGGTTCGGGAGAGCTGACAATCGAACTGCGCGCCGTCGTACTCGCCACCGGCACCGGCACCACGTTGACCGACGCACTGGCCGAACTCGCCCGACGGGTCGACCTGCCAGCGCTCTCTCGCGCGGTGGACCACCTCATTGCGGCCGTGGAGCGGGGCGCGCCACTTGCGACCGTGCTGCAGGCGCAGGCATCCGACGCACGAGAAGAGGCGAAACGCGTCCTCATCGAGCAGGCCGGCCGCAAGGAGATCCAAATGCTGCTCCCGCTCGTGTTCCTCATCTTGCCGTTGTCGGTGCTGTTCGCCGTCTTTCCCGGCATCGTCATGCTTCGACTCGGGCTCGGCTGAGCCCGCCACACACAGATCCGAAAGGAGACGGACATGATCCGTGAGACGTACCGCCACCTGCGCACCGCGTGGGGTCTGGTCTGGACCGACACGTGGGAGGATGAGCGCGGGGACGTGCCGGGCTGGGTGCTCATCACCCTGATGACCGCAGGGCTGGTCGTCGTCATCTGGGCGCTCGCGGGACCCGCGTTGGCGGGTCTGTTCGAGCAGGCGATCGATCGCGTCGACGGCTTCTGAACCATGCGCGCGCTGTGGGACGACGATGACGGGTCAAGTCCCGTCGAATTCGTGCTGGTCGGCGCGCTGTTGACGATGCTGACGTTCGCCGTCGTGCAGTTCGGCCTGGCGGTCTATGTGCGCAACCTCGTGCACGACGCCGCTGTCGACGGCGCGTACCACGCGGCGCTCGCCGACACGACACTCGGTGAGGGCGCCGACCGTACTCGCACGGTCGTCGCTGACACCGTCGGAGGGGACATCGTCGACGCGGTCGTGGTGCGAGAGACCGACCTTCTCGGTGGGCCGACAGTCGAAGTGACGGTCGCGGCGAGGCTGCCACTGTTCGGTCTGCTCGGACTCCCACGGTCGATGGAGGTGACGGCGCATGCGCCCGTCGAATCCTTCGGATGACGCAGTGCGCGGTGACGATTCGGGGTCGGCATCGCTCGAGTTCATCCTCGCCGGTGTCGTCATGCTGGTGCCGCTGATCTATCTCGTGGTCACCTTGGGGATGCTGCAGGCCCACGCCCTGGGCGTGGAATCGGCCGCACGGCACGTCGCGCGAAGCATCGCGACCGCAGCCGATGCCGCCGAGGGCGACGCGCGCGCCGACCGGATCGTCACCGCGGTCGCCGAGGAGTACGGCATCGATCCGTCGACGATCGAGATCGATGTGTCGTGCACCACGAGCGGTGCGTGTCCGGCGCCGGGAGAGGTCATCGTCGTGACGGTGTCTGCCTCTGCCGCGCTCCCGCTCGTCCCGCCGCTTCTGGGGATCGATCAGGCAGCACGCGTACCGGTCGAGGCGGTCGCCGTGCAGAAGGTGTCGCGCACATGGACAGGATGAACGGGGCGGACGACGAGGGCAGCATCCTGCCGCTCACGATCGGCTACGCGCTGCTCGCGATCGTGCTGATCCTGGTGTGCGTCGACGCCACGAGTCTCTATCTCGCCCACAAACGGACCGAGGCGATCGCCGACGCCGCCGCGCTCGCCGGATCAGACGGCTTCGAACTGGCGGGCGACGCGGATGCGCCCGTGCTGCGTCTGACCGATGCGGACGTCGAAGCGCAGGCGTCCGAGATCGTCGCCGTCTACGGTTCGGCATCCCTCGTCGATGCGCGGACACCCGACGGCGCCAGCGCGCGGGTGACGGTTTCGAGGCTGTGGCGTCCGCCCATCATGACGTTGTTCGTTCCCGACGGGGTCACGCTGGAGGCAACGGCGACGAGTCGCACTGCATTGCGGTGACCGCGACGTCGGTTCAGCGGCGGGGCACGAACCGTGGCACCCAGCGCAGGAATGCGGCGGCGCCGAGCAGTCCGACGACTCCCATCAACCCGGTCGCGACG
>NZ_CBDRMZ010000002.1:0-485781 GCF_965345345.1 Microbacterium sp. bgisy189
CAGGAGCGCAGCGAAGAGACGAAACGCTCCGTCGCCGGTCACTTCTTCTTGTTGGCGGCGCGACGCTCGGCGCGGTTGCCGGGGGCGGAGTCCGCGGCATCCGTTCGCTGCCCGAACGCGCCGCGCGGAGCATCGGCCGCGGGCTCGGTCGGCTGCGTCTGGCGCGCGGCGGCCTGACGGACCTTGCTGGTCGCTGCCTGCTGGACCTGCCCGCGATCGTTGCGCACCTCGACCTCACCGGCGTCGTTGGCGGCCGTGTACTGCAGGCGCTGCGCGTCGACGGTGGGAGCGGCGAGACCCTTCGCCTCGACCTGGCCACCCTCGGTCTGGCGCACTTCGACCTCGAGGTTGTAGAGGAAGCCGACCGACTCCTCCTTGATCTGCTCCATCATCGACTGGAACATCTGGAAGCCCTCGCGCTGGTACTCGATCAGCGGGTCGCGCTGCGCCATGGCGCGCAGACCGATGCCGTCCTTGAGGTAGTCCATCTCGTAGAGGTGGTCGCGCCAGCGACGATCGAGCACCTGCAGCACGACGCGGCGCTCGAGTTCGCGCATCGCGGGTGCTCCGAGGGTCTCCTCACGCTTCTGGTACGCGATCTTCGCGTCCGAAAGAATCTCGCGCTTGAGCCCCTCAGCGGTGACGCGACCTTTGCTGCCACTCTCGGCGACGACCTCGTCGATCGTGACGCCGACGGGGTAGAGCGTCTTCAGCTCCGTCCACAGCGCGTCGAAGTCCCAGCTCTCGGTGTGGCCGCTGCCGGTGTGCTCGTCGATGATCTGGCCGACGGCATCCTCGATGAAGTGCTGCACGCGCTCCGACAGGTCATCGCCCTGCAGCATGTGCCTGCGGTCGGCGTAGATCGCTTCGCGCTGACGGTTGAGCACGTCGTCGTACTTGAGGACGTTCTTGCGGATCTCGGCGTTGCGGGACTCGACCTGACCCTGTGCGCTCTTGATGGCGCGCGAGACCATGCCCGACTCGATCGCGACGTCGTCGGGGAGGTTGGTGCGGGCGATGATCGCCTCGGCAGCCCCCGACTGGAACAGTCGCATGAGGTCATCGGTCAGCGACAGGTAGAACCGGCTCTCGCCCGGGTCGCCCTGACGGCCCGAACGTCCGCGCAGCTGGTTGTCGATGCGGCGCGATTCGTGCCGCTCGGTGCCCAGCACGTACAGGCCGCCCGCCTCGACGACCTTCGCCGCCTCTTCGGCGACCGTGTCGCGCATCTCGGTGTAGACGTCGTCCCACGCCGCCTCGTACTCGTCGGGCGTCTCGACCGGATCGAGCCCCTTCGCCTTCATCTCCTGCACGGCGAGGAACTCGGCGTTGCCGCCGAGCATGATGTCGGTGCCTCGACCGGCCATGTTCGTGGCGACGGTGACGCCGCCCAGGCGCCCGGCGCGGGCGACGATCTCGGCCTCGCGCGCGTGGTTCTTGGCGTTGAGGACCTCGTGCTTGATGCCCTTCTTCGCCAGCAGTCGCGAGAGGTATTCGCTCTTCTCGACGCTGACGGTGCCGACCAGCACGGGCTGACCGGCTGCGTGCCGCTCGGCGATGTCTTCGACCACCTGCGTGAACTTGGCCTGCTCGTTCTTGTAGACGAGGTCGGCCTGGTCCTTGCGGATCATGGGCTTGTTCGTGGGGATCGGCACGACACCGAGCTTGTACGTCGACATGAACTCCGCCGCCTCGGTCTCGGCGGTACCGGTCATGCCCGCGAGTTTGTCGTACAGCCGGAAGTAGTTCTGCAGTGTGACGGTCGCGAGGGTCTGGTTCTCGGCCTTGACCGGCACGGCCTCCTTGGCCTCGATGGCCTGGTGGATGCCCTCGTTGTAGCGGCGCCCGACCAGGATGCGGCCGGTGTGCTCGTCGACGATCATGACCTCGTCGTTCATGACGACGTAGTCGGTGTCTCGCTTGAAGAGGGCGAGCGCCTTGATCGAGTTGTTGAGGAACGAGATCAGCGGTGTGTTGGCCGACTCGTACAGGTTGTCGATGCCGAGGTAGTCCTCGACCTTCTCGATACCGGGCTCGAGCACCCCGATGGTGCGCTTCTTCTCGTCGACCTCGTAATCCTCGCCCGCTGTGAGGGTCTTGGCGATCTTCGCGAACTCGACGAACCAGCGGTTCGCCTCGCCCGACGACGGGCCGGAGATGATGAGCGGCGTGCGGGCCTCGTCGATGAGGATCGAGTCGACCTCATCGACGATCGCGAAGAAGTGGCCACGCTGGACGAGGTCGTCCTTGCGCCAGGCCATGTTGTCGCGCAGGTAGTCGAAGCCGAACTCGTTGTTCGTGCCGTAGGTGATGTCGGCGTTGTACTGCTCGCGACGCACGTCGGGGGTCTGGCCCGAGACGATCGTGCCGGTCGTCATGCCGAGGGCGCGGTACACACGCCCCATGAGCTCGGACTGGTAGCTCGCGAGGAAGTCGTTGACGGTGATGACGTGCACACCCTCACCGGCGATCGCGTTGAGGTACGCCGCGAAGGTCGCGGTCAGCGTCTTACCCTCACCGGTCTTCATCTCGGCGATGTTCCCCAGGTGCAGGGCCGCACCGCCCATGATCTGCACGTCGTAGGGACGCTGACCGAGCGTGCGCTTGGCGGCTTCGCGCACGGCGGCGAACGCCTCGGGCATGAGCTTGTCGAGCGACTCGCCCGCCTCGTGCCGGGCGCGCAGCTCGGCGGTCTCGCCGCGCAGTTCCTCATCGGTGAGCTGTGCGTAGTCCTCTTCGAGGGCGTTGACCGCCTTCACGACCTGCTGCAGTCGCCGCAAGATCCGGCCTTCGCCGGCGCGGAGCAGTTTCTCGAGGGGGTTGGCCACGGAGGTTCTCCATCTGTCGGGTGCCGTCGACGGTCCACGTCGGCGGGGATGCCGGTGCACGGATGCACAGACATATGGAGCCATGTTATCCGTCTGTGACCTTGGCGACGCCTGTGGAGCCACGCCGACGCGCCGGGTCCGCCCTCAGCGCAACTCGACGTCGCCGTTGTACAGCTGTGTTCGTCGAGGGCGCACCCGCGTCACGGCCCGGGCACAGCCTCGCCGCATAGGATCGACCCATGGCCGGATTCTGGGGCAAGCGCAAGCGCGAAAACGAGCAGGTGCAGGCGCAGGATGCCGAGCTGAGCCGCAAGGCGCAGACGGCACTGATCGCCGCGGACGAGCGCATCCGCACCACGGGCGACGAACTCGCCTACGCCGAGATCGAGCTGGGTCGCGACGCGACCGCGCCGCTGCGCGACGCACTGGCCGCCGTCAAGCAACACCTGGGCGAGGCGTTCCACCTGCACCAGCTGAACCACGACGAGATCCCCGACACCCCCGAGGAGCTGCGCACTCGCAACGCGCGCATCGCACAGCTGTGCGAGTGGGCCGAAGACCTCCTCGACGACCGCACCGACGCCCTCGCCGAACCGATCGCCCGGGCCCGCCGCGCACCCGAGATCGTCGCGGGCATCGAACGCGATATCGCCCGCATGCGCGAGCAGCTGCCGGGACTGCGGGCCACCCTGGACCGGCTGAGCGCCCGCTACTCCCCCGATGCCCTGCGCAAAGTCGCCGGCAACCCCGAAGAAGCGGCCCAGCTGCTCGACTTCGCCGAGCACGGAGCACAGGTCTCCACACGCCGCCGCGATGCCGGCCAGCGCGAACAGGCGAACCTCGCCCTCGAGACCTCGATCGAGGCGACGCGACGTGCGTCCACCCTCGTGGAGGCCGTCGAGACGTTCGAGATCGAGGCGCTCCGCGCGGAGACGACGCTGGCCGCCATCGTCGAGGACTCCCGCGAAGACATCGCCGCCGCCCGCGAATTCGCCGGCACCCCGGCCGTCTCGGCAGCCGTCGCCGAGCTCGATGCCGCCCTCGGTGCGCTGACCCCGGCCGGCGCCAAGCCCGACCCCTTCGACGAGCTCACCCGACTACGCGCCGCCAACGCGGCACTCGATCAGGCGGTCGCCAAGGCTCGCGAACGGGCCTCCCGCCCCGTCATCCCCGAAGCCCACGTCCGTCACGCCGTCGACGACGCCGACCGCCAACTCGGCGTCGCCCGCAGCGTCATCGCAGGCCACCGCGGGTGGATCGGCGCCGACGCACGAACCCGCCTCGCCGAGGCCGAGCGCATCCGCATCGACCTGCCGTCGGGTCCCGTCGGTGAAGACGACCGCGAGCGCGTGCTCGCCGACGCGCGTCGGTGCGGGCAGCTCGCCGCCGAAGCACTGCAACTCGCCCAGCACGACATCGACTCGTCCCGCCCGAACCAGGGCGGTTGGAACGGCGGGGGCGGCGGACGCGGCGGTTGGGGCGGCGGCGACATGGCCAGCGGCATCCTCGGCGGCCTCGTGATCGGCAGCATCCTCGACGGCATCTTCGACTGACGCGCCGCCGCTCGCCGCCGCCATCACCGCGAGACAGCAGTCACGCCGTCGAGACCGAGCGGCCAGCGCGGGGTCTCGACGGCGTGGATGCAGTCTCGCGAGTGTCGGATCCTGTCAGGAGGCGAGCTCCGCGGCGGGTGCTGCGGTCGTCGCCAGTGAGATCACGCCGTAGTCCCAGCCCTTGCGGCGATAGACGACGCTCGGCTGGTCGGTGCGTGCATCGATGAAGAGGAAGAAGTCGTGGCCGACCAGCTCCATGCGGTCGACGGCCTCTTCGACGGTCATCCACTCCGCCTCGAACCGCTTCGTGCGGATCACGACGGGCGTGTAGTCCTCTTCGTCCTCGTTGCCCGTGATGATCGGCACCTCGCCGGTCGCGACGGCACGGATGACGTCGGCTGATGCCGGCTGCAGGTCGATGCCCTTGATCGTGCCGCTGCCCTTCTCGAGCTTCGCGCCCCGCGGGTGGTTGCGGGCGTCGACGCGCTTGTCCTTCGCGCGCCGCAACTGCTCGGCGAGCTTGTCGACCGCCAGGTCGAGCGCGGCGAACTTGTCGCCGTCGACGGCTTCGGCCCGGACGACGGGCCCCTTGCCGGTGAGGGTCAGCTCAACGGTCTCATCTTCACGGGTGCCGTTGTGGTACGCGCGGTGGGTGACCTTGACGTCGAGCCGCTGCGCACGGGGCGCCAAGTGCTCGATGCGGGAAGACTTCTCCGCAGCCACGGTGCGGAAGCGATCCGAAATGCTCACGCCCACGCCGACGATGCTGGTTTCCATCCCTGACCTCCTTGTTCCGGTCCGACCGGGAGGGGGCGGACCTTCGAGTCGCCTTGTGTCCCCCCACGCTAGACCCGCACGCCTCACCTGTCACGTGTGAATTGCCGATGCGGACGATCTGCGTGCTGTGGCGGCCACCGTGGCGGCGCCGACCACCTCGGCACCCGCCTCCCGCAGGGCGCGAACCCCCTCGGCGAGGGTCGCCCCGGTGGTCACGACGTCGTCGACGAGCACGACGCGTCTCCCCTCGGCGTGTCGCGTCCGAAGACTGCCCGCGACGTTGCGCGCACGCTCGGCCCGGTCCAGACCACGCTGGTCGACAGTTCCGCGGGCGGGAACGAGCAGCCTGCACGGCGTTCGACCGGCGCGACGCAGCAGCAGGTCGACCGGCACGAACCCGCGGCGGCGACGCGCCTCCCATGTCGACGGAATCGGCACGAACGCGCACCCTGCGTCGTCAACTCGCGCGAGCGCACCGGCCAGCGCGGCGCCGAGCGGACGGGCGAGCCCCGTGCGACCGTCCGCCTTGAAGGCGCGCAGTACGCGGGCGGCGGCACCGTCGAAGGATGCCGCACTCACGACGTCCACGCCGGCGACGGTGCGGATCGTGGGCGACGCGACGAGCGCGCAGCGACATCGCTCGCACAACGCCACGTCGGGCGCATCGCACCCCGCGCAGTCGACGGGGAAGACGAGCGCGAGCGCCTGCGCGGCTGCGGCGAGGAGCGGGTTCGGCATGCCACCAGCCTGCCCGCGGGCGTGCTCCGCGGGTGCGGCACTGCCACGATCTGTGGAACAGGTGCCGGACCGCACCGGCTGTGGAGGAGCCGGCGCCGCGGACATCTCAGCGAGGCATGCCGCGCTGCGTCGCCAGCACGTCGATCTCGGTCGCGACCGAGATCCAGGTGCCGCCACGCTTCTCAAACAGCTGCCCGTCGGCGGTGAGCACCCGCACCGCCCCGGTCTGATTCCCCCCGGCGACCGCCACGACGCCTTCCGGCGCGCGAACACGCTCACCCGGACCGCCCACGGGCTGCTCGATCACCCAGGCCTCGGCGCCGTCGCTCGCGACGATCGCGAGATCCGCGGCACCCACCCACGACAGCGCGAGCCCGTCGGCTTCGAGGATCGCCACGGTCACGCGCTCACCGAGTTCGACGGGCATCCCGTCCTCGTCGCGCAGCACGGCCGCGACCCACACCGCCGAGGTCGCCCCTTCCCGGACGATCGCCGCCACCCGCGTGCCGTCGCGCGAGACGCGCATGGCTTGGATCGAGGTGGCACCCGACCACGCCGATTCGAGCAGATGGGGAACCCCGTCGGTGTCGTAGACGATCACCGACGCGGGATCACCTGCCGGAACCGACCAGACGCGTCCCTGCGCATCCATCGTCGGCTCGATCAGCCCGGCACGCACGTCGAGCACCCATTCCTGCCCGGCAGCAGTCACGCGGACGACTTCGCCGCCTGCGTTCAGGAGGGCTGCCGACTCGCGGTCTGCGTCGACTTCGACGGCGACCGGTGGTGCCTCGGCGATCATGTCCGAGAGCCCCGCGATCGGTTCCACCGCGCCGCCGGAGAGCAGCCCGAACACATCGCCGACCATCACCATCGAACGCGTGTCGACACGGACGGGCCTGACCGTCTCGGTGCCGACGGAGAGCGCTTCGCCGTCGACGACCATGTCGACACCGAGCACGCCCGCCGTCTCGAGGCTCGCCGCGAGCTGCGTGTACATGCGGTCGAGGATGCGTTGGTCGAGTTCGAGGGCGCCCGGCTGCAACGACACCTCGGCGACACCGCTGCGTTCGGGGACCGCACGTCCCGCCAGCCGTGACGCGTCAGTGAAGGCGGTGCGCACCGCCCCCTGCAGCATGCGGCTGGGACCACCGTCGATGAGGGCGACGGCGATGCTGGTCGCCGAATTCGTCACCGGGAACCACCGCACGTCGGGCACGAGGTACTCCCACGTGGGGTCGAAGAACATGAGCGAGTAGCGGCCGAAGACCGATTCGAAGCGATCGCTGTCGAGCACGATGCCGTCGGGCGCCTGCGTGATGCGCCACTGCCCGTCGCGGCGCTGGGCCAGGGTGAACTGCAGGGTGAGTTCGCGATCGTTCTCGGCCGTGTAAACGCCGCTGGCATCCACCGTCGCCGTCGAGCGCAGCGTCAGCGCCATCTGCCCCCCGCCGGATTCGACCAGCGCCTCACGGGACCCCGGTTCGTAGACCGTCACCCCCATCTCGGGCTTCCACTGCTCTGCGAACTCAGACGAGAGGAACTCCTTCGCGATGCGCCAGTTCTCACGCGGTCCCGACCCTGCCAGGATGAAGCCCTCGACGATCTGCTCGGGCGTCGCATCGAGTGACGGGCCGTCCGGCACGAACGAGAAGTCCGGTTGCGACGCGTCATCTTCACCGAGCGCACCGCCCGCGTTGACGGGCCCGCTCACCGGCAGTCCGGCGCACGCGGCCAGCGCGAGCGCGACGAGGGCTGCGATCGCGGCCATGCCGATCCGTCGGGTGCGGCTCATGACAGGTCTCCTCGAGCCGTATCGGGCAGATCGATGGGGAGGTCGATGGGCTGGGTCAGTCCGAGGTCGTCGAGCGGTGCGCCGTCGTCGCCCGGGTCGACCGGCACCGGCGCTGCGCCCTCGATCGAGCCATCGGCGGTGCGCGGCAATGTGAGTACGAAGTTCGTGCCGCGGCCGAGCTCCGACCACACCGCGAGCGTTCCGCCGTGCAGTCGCGCGTCGCCGAGCGCGATCGACAGCCCGAGACCGGTGCCGCCGATCGTGCGCTTGCGTGACGGGTCCGCACGCCAGAAGCGGTCGAAGACCCGCTCGGCGTCTTCGGGGCGCATGCCGAGTCCGAAGTCCCGCACCCCGATCGCGACGGCTCGCTGCGTGCTGTCGACGGTGACCACGATGGGCCGCCCTTCGCCGTGCTCGATCGCGTTGCCGAGCAGGTTGCGGACGATCCGGCGCACACGACGGGGATCCATGTCGACGAGCGAGTAGCCGCCGGGGGCGACCAGGCGAACATCGGTCCCGTGCTGATCGGCCAGCTGCTGCATCGAGGCGAGGACGTCTTCGGCGAGGTGCGCGAGCGAGGTGGGTTCGCGCTCGAGCTGCACAGACCCCGCGTCGTAGCGGCTGATCTCGAGCAGGTCAGTCAGCAGCGTCTCGAACCGCTGCACCTGCGCGTGCAGCAGCTCGGCGGCGCGCGCGGTCGTCGGGTCGAAGTCCTCGCGCTGATCGTTGAGCATGTCGGTCGCGAGTCGGATCGTCGTCAGCGGCGTGCGCAGCTCATGCGAGACGTCGGAGACGAACCGCTGCTGCACGAGGGAGAGCTCGGCGAGCTCCTTGATCTGCGACTCGATGCTGTCTGCCATCGCGTTGAACGACCGGCTCAGAGTCGCGAACTCGTCTTCGCCCTCGACGGGCAGCCGCACACCGAGGTCGCCTGCCGCGAGCTGCGCGCTGGTCTCGGCGGCCCGTGCGATCGGCACCGTCACCGAGCGCAGCACGACCCATAGGATCGCCGCGATCAGCACGACAAGGGCCGTGCCGACGACCCACAGTGTCAACTGCACGAACTGGAGCGTCTGCGCCTCGGACGCGAGGTCGTAGGCGACGTACAGCTCGTACGCGCCCACCTCCGGAAAATTCAGCTGCTGCCCGATCACGACACCGGGCACGACGGTGCCGTCTTCGGCGGGGATGCCGATCGACTGCCACCACTGCTGCTCGTCGTCCCTGCGCACCGTCTCACGCAGCCCCTCACTGAGCAGGTCGGAGGTCCAGGCCCCCTGCCCGCCCTGTTCGAAGTCCTGCGGCGCGATCGCCGACGGCTCTTCAGAGATGCGGAACATCGCAATCATGTCGCTCGAGGCCTGTCGCGACACCGACTCCTTGACCACCGTCATGAGCGCGCTCAGCTCGACCGCATCCCCCTCAGGCACCGCCGCGTCGAGCAGCTCCTGTGCGGTGACGGTCGCGCGGCCCGCGGCATCCTGCACCTGCGTGACACGCGAGTCGAACAGGTCGTTCTGGATCGCGAGCGCCATCCACACCACCGCGATGAGGATCGTCACGGCCGTGAGCCCGAGGGTCAGCACCAGGGTGCGCAGCCGCAGCGACCGCTGCCAGGCGTGCACGATCGTGTCGGGCAGGCGCCGCCAGTCGCGCCAGTCGGTGACGACCGTGTGGGTGCCGGTGGTCACCGCGGGCATGTCGTCGCTCCGGGCGGCCTCACGCCACCGCGCCGGCGCGGTACCCCACGCCGCGCACGGTCGTCACGATGCGCGGGTTGTCGGGGTCCAGCTCGACCTTCGCGCGCAACCGCTGCACGTGCACATTCACGAGTCGGGTGTCGGCCTTGTAGTGGTAGCCCCACACCTGCTCGAGCAGCATCTCTCGCGAGAACACCTGCTGCGGCTTGGATGCCAGGGCGACGAGCAGTTCGAATTCGAGCGGCGTCAGGGCGATGACGCTCTCGCCGCGGCGCACCTCGTGGGCCGCGACGTCGACGACCAGATCGCCGATGCGCAGCGAGTCGCTCTCGCCCGCGCTCCCGGGGCGCAGGCGGGTTCGGATCCGCGCGACGAGCTCTTTCGGGTTGAACGGCTTGACGATGTAGTCATCGGCACCGGACTCGAGGCCGCGGACGACGTCGGCGGTGTCGGTGCGGGCCGTGAGCATGATGATCGGCACCCCGGACTCAGCACGGATGCGGGTGCAGATCTCGATGCCGTCCATGCCGGGGAGCATGAGGTCGAGCAGGACGAGGTCGGGCCGTTCGGTGCGCCAGGTGTCGACCGCGATCGCGCCGTCCGCACAGAACGCCGTGTCGAACCCCTCGGTTCGCAGCACGATGCCGATCATCTCGGCGAGCGCGGTGTCGTCGTCAACGACCAGAATGCGGGAAGCCATGTGCCCCATTCGTCCTTCAGGTACGGCGGATGGCGCGCCCCTGACGCGCCGTCCGGACAGCGTATCGGACGCGCCAGGCCGTTCGCCGGAACCACCGCCGCACCCGTGTGACACGATAGAGCCGAACGCGGACGTGCAAGGGGGAGCAAGGTGACGGCATATCCGACGTGGACGCCCGCCACGCGGCCCGGGATCATCCCGCTGCAGCCGCTCGGGTTCGGCACGATCCTTGGTCGTTCGTTCGCCGCGCTGCGGCAGAATCCCAAGGTGCTGCTGGGCTTCGCGCTCGTCGTCACGGCGGTCTCGACGATCCTCGCTGCGGCGGGCATGGTGGCGATCGGGCTGTTCGCGTTCTCGCGGCTCATGTCGATGCGCACCTTCGACGAAGACTACGAGACGGTCATGGCCGGCGCGATCGCGCTGACCTCGGTCGGCGCCCTCGTGCTGTCACTGGCCACGAGCGCCATCGGCGTGCTGGTGCAGGCGGTCGTCGTCGCGGAGGTGTCGCATTCGGTCGTCGCCGAGAAGCTCACGCTGCGTCGCCTGTGGCAGCGCGTGAAGCCGGTCGCATGGCGCATCGTCGGCTACACGGTCATGGTCGCCGTCGCGGTGTTCGTGGTCGTCGCGGCCATCGCGGGCGGATTCGTCGCCCTGGGAATCGCAACGGGCTGGTGGGTCGTCGTCCCACTCGTGCTGCTCATGCTCGGCGCCATCCCGCTCGCGCTCTGGCTCACCGTCAAGCTCATGCTCGTCCCGTCGGTGCTCGTCCTCGAGCACGCGACCGTGTTCGGCGCGATCGCCCGTTCGTGGCGGCTCACGCGCGGCCGCTTCTGGGCGGCGCTGGGTGTCTGGATCATCATCCAGCTCTCCTTCTCACTGCTCACCCAGGTGCTCGGCGCACCCGTCTCGCTGCTGACCAGCGGACTGTCGAGCGTGCTGGTGCCGACCGGCGAGACCCCCGAGGCGATGATCGCGGCGCTCATCGGCTCGTCGTTGCTGACGCAGATCCTCGTCGTCGTCATCCAGTCGGTCGCGCTCGTCGTCGTCTCGACGGCCTCCGCGCTCATCTACATCGACTGCCGCATGCGGCATGAGGGGCTCGACCTCGATCTGCTCGCGTACGTCGACGCGCGGGATGCGGGTGGGACAGACCTGCCCGACCCGTACCGGCAGCACATCGGCCGTGAGATCGCACCGCGGCCGACCCCCGGCGCGTACCCGCCGCCGGGCTCGTACCCCGCAGGCGCTTACCCCGCAGGCCCCTACCCGGCGGGCGCCTCCCCGGCCCCCGGCGCCCCTCCGATGCAGTATGCCCAGCCGGGAATGTATCCGGCGCCGCCCGCCGGCGCGCCGCCGTACGCCACGGCTCCCGCCGTACCGCCGCCTGCTCCCCCCGCCCCTGCTCCCCCGGCCGCGCCTGCGCCTGGAGCGCCGTCGCCGACGCAGTGGGCCGCGCCCGGCGGCGCGGCGAACGGCGACGACTGATGCATGATGCCGCCAGGCGCGTCCTGACCGCGCTCACGCCCGACGGCGATGAGGCGCAGGAGTGGGCCGAAGACGAGCTGACCGAGCAGATCTACCAAGAAGCGCAGCCGACGGCGTTCGATCGGGCGGCCAAGGCCGTGGGTGACTTCATCGCGTCGCTGTTCTCCGGTGACGTCCCCGCCGGCGCGGCACCGTGGTTCGCCGCGGTCGCCGTCCTGGTGGTGCTCGCTGTCATCGTCATCGCCTTCGTGATCTGGGGGCTGCCGCGCGGCGCATCGAGGTCGCGCACGCCGATCGAACTGTTCGGCGAGACCGACGAGCGTTCGGCCGGCGAACTGCGGTCGCAAGCGGATGCCGCGGCGGCTGCCGGCGACTGGGACGAGGCGATCGTGCTGCGCTTCCGAGCGCTCGCGCGAGGGCTCGTCGAACGCACGATCGTCGACCCCGAGCCCGGGACCACCGTCCACCGCTTCGCACGCGTCGCCAGCCGGGCATTCCCGGGTGAATGCGCGGCGCTGGATCGTGGCGCAGACGCGTTCGATGATGTGCGCTACCTCCGCAGACCCGGCACCGAAGCCTCGTACCGGCTCATCGCCGAGCTCGACGGTCGCCTCGCCGCCTCCGCGCCGGTGCTCCGAGAGGACGTCCCGGCGTGACCGCCGTCACCGAGGTGCCCGCGCGCGGCGGTGCCGTCGCGGCCTGGGTCGGCATCGGCACCGGCATCGTCGTGCTCGCCGGTGTGCTGGCCGCGATCGCGAGCATCTCCCAGCTTCCGGCACAGGGCCTGCTCGACCCCGAGGCCGCCGGCACGAACGGCGCACGTGCGGTCGCGACCATTCTCGAGGAGCAGGGTGTCGACGTCACCGTGGTGCGCGGCGCCGAGCAGCTCGAGCGCCAGCTGGGTGACGGTGGCGACACGACGCTGGTGATCACCGACACCTCGCCGCTGGCAGACGCCGACCTGTCGGACCTGCTGGATGCCGCCGAGGACGTCGTGCTCGTCGACCCGTGGACCCGCGACATCCGCCTCGCCTTCGGCGGCGACCTCGCGGGGATCGGCGACGGCACCGTCGACCCCGGGTGCGACCTGCCAGACGCGCGCCGTGCCGGGGCGGCCACCATCGGCACCGGGTTCGACGTGCCGAGCACCGCCGATCGGTGCTACCCGGTCGGCGACGGCTTCGGCGTCGTCGCCGAGGATCGTGGCGACGGACGCCTCGTCGCCGTCGACGGCACCGCGGTCATGATCAACGAGCGGCTTGCGACCGCCGGTAACGCGGCACTGGCCCTCAACCTGCTGGGGCGACACGACTCGCTCGTCTGGTACGTGCCCGACTACGGCGACAGCGACGAGTTCGCGCCGCCCCCGTCGTTCGCCGAACTCACACCGCCATGGGTGACGCCCGTGATGGTCCTGCTGCTGTTGTCGGGGGTCGCCGCCGCCGTGTGGCGCGGCCGCCGTCTCGGTCCGCTCGTCGCCGAAAACCTGCCGGTGACGGTTCGCGCCGGAGAGACCACAGCCGGCCGGGCCCGCCTGTACGCACGGTCGGGCGACGCGACCCACGCCGCCGATCAGCTCCGCATCGGTGCACTGCGCCGGATGGCGCGACTGCTCGGCCTCGGGCCCGCCGCCTCCGCCCTCGAGATCGCCGACGCGGTCGCCGGACGCCTCGGCGCCGACCGCGCGGTCATCCGCGGCATCCTCATCACCGACCCGTCCCCCACCGACCGCGACCTCGTCGACCTGGCCGACCGCGTGCGCTCACTCGAGAACGCCGTCACCCGCGCCGTCCGTCCCGAAAGGAACCTGCCATGAGCGATACCGCCGCCGACACCGATCTGCGATCGGCGATGAACCGCGTCCGCGTCGAGGTCGGCAAAGCCGTCGTCGGGCAGGACGGGGCGGTCACCGGCCTGCTCATCGCGCTGCTGGCCCGCGGCCACGTGCTGCTGGAAGGCGTGCCCGGTGTCGCGAAGACGCTGCTGGTGCGCTCCTTCAGCCGCGCGATCGGACTCGACACCACCCGCGTGCAGTTCACCCCCGACCTCATGCCCGGCGACGTGACCGGCTCGCTCGTGTACGACGCGCGCGCCGGAGCGTTCGAGTTCCGCGAGGGGCCGGTGTTCACGAACGTGCTGCTCGCCGATGAGATCAACCGCACGCCGCCCAAGACCCAGTCGGCGCTCCTGGAGGCGATGGAGGAGCGCCAGGTCTCAGCCGACGGCGTCTCCCGCTCGCTGCCCGACCCGTTCCTGGTCGCCGCGACGCAGAACCCCGTCGAGCACGAAGGCACCTACACGCTCCCCGAGGCGCAGCTCGACCGCTTCCTGCTGAAGCTCGTGATCGACATGCCGGCGCGTGAGGCCGAGGTCGACGTGCTGCGCCGCCACGCCGACGGCTTCACCCCGCGTGATCTCGAGGGCGCGGGCCTTGCCGCTGTCGTCGGCGGCGAGGAGATCCGTGCCGCGCAGCGCGCAGCCGCCGCCGTCACGGTCTCCGACGACGTGCTCGGCTACGTCGTCGACCTCGCCCGCGCGACCCGCGAGTCGCCGTCCGTGCAGCTGGGCGCGAGCCCCCGCGCATCGACCGCGCTGCTCGCGACCGCCAAGGCATGGGCCTGGCTCGGCGGGTACCCCGCCATCACCCCCGACCACGTGCAGACGATGCTCGTGCCGACCTGGCGCCACCGCCTGCGACTGCGACCCGAGGCGGAACTCGAGGGCGTTTCGGTCGACGCGATCCTGACCGCCGTCGTCCAGCAGACACGCGTCCCCATCTGATCGATGCACCTCACCGGCCGTTTCGCACTCGCCGTCGCCTTCGGCGCGGTGCCCGTCATCCTGCTGTCGACAGCGGGCGTCCCGGCGTGGGCGGTCACCGGCGGCTGGCTGCTGCTGTGCCTGCTGGCGGCCGCGATCGACGTGGTGCTGGCGGCCGATCCGCGCGCGGTGCGCGTGCAGCGGCAGATACCGGGCCGCGCCCTGCGCGACGAGGTGGTGCCGACCCGGCTGCTGCTGCACAACACCGGCACCCGTGAGCTTCGGGCACGGGTGCGCGATGCGTGGCAGCCGACGGCGGGGGCTCCGGCATCCCGCCACCTGATCATCGTGCCGGCGGGCGAGCGACGCGCGATCGACGTACCGTTGCGGCCGCGCCGCCGCGGTGAGCTGCGCAGCGAATTCGTGGCACTGCGCGTCTTCGGCCCGTTCGGCCTCGCCGGGCGCCAAGGCCGCATCGACGAGGCCGGGGTGCTGCGGGTGCTGCCGCCGTTTCGATCGCGACGCCATCTGCCGTCGCGACTGGCCAGACTGCGCGAACTCGACGGCAACACGAGCGTGCAGGTACGCGGTCAGGGCACCGAGTTCGACAGCCTGCGCGAGTACGTCCGCGGCGACGACGTGCGCTCGATCGACTGGCGGGCGACCGCCCGTGCGGCCACGACGATGCTGCGCACCTGGCGACCCGAGCGCGATCGTCACGTCGTGATCGTCATCGACACCGGGCGCACGAGCGCCGCCCGTGTCGGCGATGGGGTGCGGCTGGACGCGTCGATGGAGGCAGCCCTCCTGCTGGCGGCACTCGCCTCGCGGGCCGGCGATCATGTGCACCTGGTCATGTTCGATCGGGCGCTTCGCGCGCGCGTCACGCGGACCGACGGCCCGCGCCTGCTGCCGTCGATGGTCGATGCCATGGCCCCCGTCGAACCGCAGTTGATCGACACGGACTGGGATGCCGCAATCGCGCAGGTCGCGACGATGACCTCGCGCCCGTCGCTCGTGGTGCTGCTGACGGCGCAGGACTCCCCCGATGCCGCGCGGGCGTTCCTCGGTTCGCTGCCGGCGCTCACGAAGCGCGCCCACGTGCTGGTCGGCACCGCCACCGACCTTCCCGCCGAGCACGTGCCGCGGCGCACCGCGGACGACGTGTACCTGGAGGCAGCGCGCGAGCGCGCCGATCGCGACGCCGAGCGCGTGTCGGCTGCCGTGGGGCGGGCAGGCGGCGAAGCGATCACCGCGACGCCCGAAGACCTGCCGCCGGCCATTGCCGACCGCTATCTCGCGCTCAAGGCGACCGGACGACTCTGAAACTCGTCCAGCGAGGGTCCTGTCGTGTCGGGCATCGGCACGGCAGAATCTGCACCAGAACGACCGCTCACGCGAAAGGATGCGCCATGAGCACCGACCCTCGTCCCGAGAAGCCGGTCACACCCACTCCCCTCGACCACACTCCTGCCGAGCCCGGCCCGACGATGGCGGCCCGATGGCTCGCCGAAGCCCTCGGTACCTTCCTGCTCGTGTTCGGCTCGATTAGCGCTGCGCTGTTCGCATCGGACTTCGGAACCGGCACGAACGGTTCGTCGCTCGGCATCGGCTTCGTCGGAGTCGCCTTCGCGTTCGGCCTCACGGTCGTCGCCGGCGCCTACGCGTGGGGTCCGATCTCGGGCGGCCACTTCAATCCCGCCGTGACGCTGGGCCTTGCGGCCGCAGGCCGTTTCGCGTGGAAGGACACGATCGGCTACATCATCGCCCAGATCGTCGGTGGCGCCGTCGGCACCACCTGCATCGTCCTGATCGGCCTGTTCGCTCCGGGCGGCTGGCTGTCGGCCGCGCAGTCGGGCGGCTTCGCCAGCAACGGCTACGACGCGCTGTCGCCGGGCGGCTTCGGCATCGGGGCGGCCATCACCGCCGAGATCCTGTTCACCGGCATCTTCGTGCTCGTGATCCTGGGTGTCACGCACGCGACGCGTGGTACGAAGCTCGCAGGCCTCGTGATCGGCCTCACGCTGACCCTCATCCACCTCGCATCCATCCCGATCGACAACACCTCGGTCAACCCGGCACGCTCGATCGCGACGGCGATCTACGGCGGCGCAGAGCCGCTGATGCAGCTGTGGGTGTTCCTGGTGTTCCCGATCGTGGGCGCGCTGCTTGCAGGATTCGCGCACCGCACACTGTTCGACACGAAGCCGAGCTTCTGAATCGAACCCACCGCCTCACGACGAACCGGCCCCTTCCGCACTGCGCGGAAGGGGCCGGTTCAGTGTGAGCGGGTGTGCTCAGCGCAGGTCGAAGCGGTCCAGCTCGGTGACCTTGCCCCACGCTGCGGCGAAGTCGCGGGCGAACTTCTCAGCCGCGTCGTCGGAGGCGTAGACCTCAGCGAGGGCGCGCAGTTCGGAGTTGGAGCCGAACAGCAGGTCGACACGGGTGCCGACGCCGATGGCCTGGCCGTCACGGGTTCCGGCAAACGCGTGCGAGCCGGGGTCGAGCGGCTTCCAGTCGGCGCCGAGGTCGAGCAGGTTCACGAACACGTCGTTCGTGAGCACACCGACGCGGTCGGTGAACACACCGTGCGCCGAGCCGTCCCAGTTGGCGCCGAGGGCGCGCAAGCCACCGACGAGCACCGTCATCTCGGGCGCGGTCAGCGTGAGCAGGTTGGCCTTGTCGATGAGGTGGTACTCGGCCGGCATGGGCGCGCGACGGCTCTGGTAGTTGCGGAAGCCGTCGGCGATCGGCTCGAGGTAGCCGAACGACTCGACGTCGGTCTGCTCCTGCGAGGCGTCGGTGCGACCCGGGTTGAAGGTCACCTCGACGGTCACCCCGGCATCCGCTGCCGCCTTCTCGACACCCGCGTTGCCCGCGAGCACGATGAGGTCGGCCAGGGACACCTTCTTGGCGTCGGTGTCGAACGAGGCCTTGACGCCCTCGAGCACCGCGAGCACCTTCTGCAGCTGGGCGGGGTTGTTGACCTCCCAGTCCTTCTGCGGGGCGAGGCGGATGCGGGCGCCGTTGACGCCGCCACGCTTGTCGCTGCCGCGGAAGGTGGATGCCGCGGCCCACGTCGTGGCGACCAGCTCCGAGACCGTCAGGCCGGAGTCGAGGATCTGCTGCTTGAGGGCCGCGGCGTCGGCGGCGTCGATCAGCTCGTGGTCGACGGCCGGCACCGGGTCCTGCCAGATGAGCTCTTCGGCGGGCACCTCGGCGCCGAGGTAGCGCGAGAGTGGGCCCATGTCACGGTGGGTGAGCTTGAACCAGGCACGGGCGAAGGCGTCGGCGAACGCGTTCGGGTCTTCGAGGAAGCGGCGCGAGATCTTCTCGTAGGCCGGGTCCATGCGCAGCGACAGGTCGGTCGTGAGCATGCGGGGCTCGCGGCGACCGTTCGAGTGCGCGAGGGGCACCATGTCGGCGCCGGCACCGTTCTTGGGACGCCACTGGTGCGCGCCGGCGGGGCTCTGGAAGAGCTCCCACTCGTAGGCGAACAGGATGTGGAAGAACTCGTTGTCCCAGCGGGTCGGGTGATAGGTCCAGGTCACCTCGAGGCCGGAGGTGATCGTGTCGTCACCCTTGCCCGAGGCATGGTTGTTCTTCCAGCCGAGGCCCTGCTGCTCGAGGCCGGCGGCCTCGGGGTTGTCCTCGATGTTCGTGTCGGGGGCGGCACCGTGGGTCTTGCCGAAGGTGTGTCCACCGGCGATGAGCGCGACGGTCTCCTCGTCGTTCATGGCCATGCGCGCGAAGGTCTCGCGGATGTCGTGGGCGGCGGCGACGGGGTCGGGGTTGCCCTCGGGGCCTTCGGGGTTGACGTAGATGAGACCCATGTGGGTCGCGGCGAGCGGCTCGTCGAGCTCACGGTCGCCGCTGAAGCGCTGGTCGCTGCCGAGCCAGGTGGTCTCGCCGCCCCAGTACACGTCGTCGTCGGGCTCCCACTCGTCGACACGGCCGCCGGCGAAGCCGAAGGTCGCGAAGCCCATGTTCTCGAGCGCGACGTTGCCGGCGAGGATCATGAGGTCGGCCCACGAGATCGACTGGCCGTACTTCTTCTTGACGGGCCAGAGCAGACGGCGGGCCTTGTCGAGGTTGACGTTGTCGGGCCAGCTGTTGAGCGGTGCGAAGCGCTGCTGGCCCGCGCCACCACCGCCGCGGCCGTCGAACACCCGGTAGGTGCCCGCGCTGTGCCACGCCATGCGGATCATGAGCGGACCGTAGTTGCCGAAGTCGGCGGGCCACCAGTCCTGCGAAGTCGTCAGGACCGCGTCGATGTCGGCCTTGACGGCGGCGAGGTCGAGCGCCTCGAAGGCGGCCTTGTAGTCGAAGCCTTCGTCCAGCGGGCTGCGCTCACGCACGTTCTTGGCGAGCAACTTGATGTTGAGCTGGTTGGGCCACCACACGCGGTTGGCCGAACCGGTGGTGGGGTGGGGCTGGGAGTGGATGACGGGGCAGCCGCCGCCGGTCTGCTCCTGCGGCTCGTCGGTGACGGTGACGGCCTGGTCCATGGGCGTCGGGTCGTTCCCGATGCCGGTGGTGTCCTGGTCTCGGTCGGTCATTGTGTTCCTTCCGTGGAGTGGTCGTTGGACTGAGGGTCAGTGTGGGTCGGTCGCGCAGTCGGGGCACAGTCCCCAGAAGGTGACCTCGGCGACATCGACGGTGAATCCGTGGTTGTCGGCGGGAGTGATGCATGGTGCGTGTCCGACGACGCAGTCGACGTCTCGGACGGCGCCGCACCGCGAGCACACCAGGTGATGGTGGTTGTCGCCGACGCGCAGTTCGAACAGCATCGCTCGACCGGCCGGCTCGATACGCCGCACGAGGCCCGCTTCGGCGAAATCGCCGAGGGCGTTGTAGACCGACTGGCGACTGGTCACCGGCAGACGGGGCTGCACGATGGCGAACACGTCGTCTGCGCTGGCGTGCGGGCGGTCGGCGAGCGCGTCGTAGACGGCGGTCCGAGACTCGGTCACGCGCAGTCCCGCGCCGCGGATCGCCGTGGCGGCGTCGGGCATGGGGTGGGTGAGGGTCACGTCACCAGCTTACGCCTTGTTTTGATCACGTCAAAACAATCAGCCGACGATGAGGCGTGCGGTTCCGGCTTCGTATTCCGTGAGATCGCCCGTCTCACCGAGACGTGCCGCACGCCTGCCCACGACGAGCATGTAGAAGAGGAATGCCGCCAGCACGAGCGTGCCGATGCCGATCTTCACGACCCACGGCCATGGTTGCGGGGTCACGAAACCCTCGACGATGCCAGAGACCGCGAGGGCGATGATCAGACCCACCGCGACCGTCGCGAGCGATCTGCCCGCAGCGGCCAGCGATTCGCCCCTGCTGCGGGTTCCCGGCGCGACCCACGCCCAGAAGATGTGCAGCCCCGCCGCCCCCGCGACGAAGATGCAGGTCAGTTCGAGCTGGCCATGCGGGGCGATGTAGAGCAGGAAGACATCGCCTCGACCGAAGGCGAACAGCACCGCCCCCGCGGTGCCGATGCCGATCGCGTTCTGCATGATCACCATGAGCGGCCAGATGCCGGTCACCCCGAACATGACGCACTGCGCGGCGATCCACGCATTGTTCGTCCATACGGTGCCCGCGAAAGCCGCCGCGGGGTTCTCGCTGTAGTACGACACGAAATCCTCCTCGGCGTACTGCTCAAGGTCGGCCTGGTCGCCGAGCGCCGCGAGGACGGCGGGATCCTGCACGATCCAGACCGCGGCGAGCACCCCGACGAGGAGGAATCCCAGCGTGATCGCGAGCGTCGTCCACCGCAGGCGGTAGAGCGCTGCAGGCAACTGGAGCGCGAAGAAGCGAGGCACCTGCCGCAGCACGTTGTCGCCGGCGCCGGTCAGCCGCAGCCGGGCACGCGCGAGGAGTGTCGAGAGGTGGTCGCCTTCTGTGCTGCGGCCCGCCGAGGTCTTGATGTCGGCGAGATCGGCGGATGCCGCGCGGTACCGCTCGACGAGTTCGTCGACCTCCGCGCTGGTAAGCCGGCGCGTGCGCCCCAGCTCGTCGAGGCGCTCCCATTCCGCGCGTCGGGCGGCCGTCAGCGCATCGAGGTCCATGTGGTTCACTGTACCCATGGGGACCCCGGCGCCGGCCGCGCAGATCGCACAGGATGAGATCCTCACCGGCGAGGCCGTCGCGCTCGATGTCCAACCCGTCGGCTTCTTCATGCGGGCACTGGGCACCCTCATCGATGTCATCGCCTCGATCGCGCTCGTGATCTTGTTCATCATCGTGTTCGCGTGGATCGGCGGCAACGGCGTCGACCTGCTCTCCATCGGCACGATCGTGACGATTTCGACCATGGTGCTGATCACGATCGTCATCCCGACCGCCATCGAGACCGCGACCCGCGGACGCAGCCTCGGAAAGCTCGCCGTCGGCAGCCGGATCGTGCGCGCCGACGGCGGCGCGATCGGATTCCGCCATGCGTTCATCCGCGCGCTCGTCGGCGTGCTCGAGATCTGGTTCACGATGGGCGCGATCGCCGGCGTCGTCGGCGCGTTCACGCCGCGCGCCCAGCGACTCGGCGACCTGCTGGCCGGCACCTACGCCGAACGCACGCGCGCGCCGAAGCTGCCGTGGCCGGCGGGCGGCATCCCCCCGGCATTGACCGAGTGGGCACGCACCGCCGACGTCGCACGGCTGCCGGATCGGGTCGCTCGGCGCGCGGGGCAGTTCGTGCGCAGTGCCGACAAGCTGCTGCCGCACGCGCGCGCCCGGGCTGCGACGACGATCGCCGCCGAGGTGCGCCCCTTCGTCTCCCCCGTGCCCGAGGTCGACCCCGAGACGTTCCTGCGCGCCGTCGTCGCAGTACGCAGGGACCGCGAGTACGCCGCACTCGAGCTGCAGTCGCAGCGCGTGTCCGGACTGCTCGTCGGCGTGAGCGACACGCCGCGCGACTTTCCGCAGCGCTGACGGGCCGCACGCGCGTCAGCCGCGAGGGCGAGGTCTGCGACGACGTGTTCGGTGGCGGTTTCGGTGCGCGGCATCCGCCTCTTGTCCCACTCGGGGTCTGTCAGACGCGGAGCGTTTCGTGCCGCACGACGACCCACCCCTTGGGCACCGAGAGCCGATCGGTGTGCACGGCGCACAGGTCGTGCGCGTGCGGGTCGACGTTGCCGCCCAGTGGACCGACGGCGGCCATCTGGTCGCCGTAGTCGAAGGTGAGGGTGGTCACGGCTTCACGCGCGCAACCCACCTTGGAACACAGTCTCTCGAGCATCGGTGCCACGGTACCCGCCACGCGGTGCGCGCGGTCGTCGGCGCGCCGGGCGATGAACGGACGCGCCATAGGATGGGCACATGATCCGGCGCCGCTCCCGACCAGCCCGTCGCCCGACGCGGCACGGGCGTCACGGACGCGACGACCGCAGCCCCGTCGTGCGTCCCCCGCTGCCGCCGCTCGAGACCCGCGCCGACAAGTTCGACCTCGCGGTCGGGTCTGCGGCCGAGTTCCTGCGCTCGGCATGGCCGGAACTGCGTGAGGTGCGATTCGAAGTGGGCGCGATGCCCGCCGCACCGGATGACGACGGCATCCCCCGGTGGACGGTCGACACCGAGCAGAAGCGCATCGTGCTGTACCGACTGCCGATCGAGCGGCTCGCCCACCTGCACCGCAACGACGACCTGCACCGCCGCATGCAGATCGAGGGCTCCGTGTTCCGAGCCGCCGCGGAGTACCTGGACCGTGACCCGTGGGATCTGGGGCCGGAGCGGTTCCGCTACTTCTGAGCGCGGCTACTGCGGGTACACCCGCACCTCTGCCGCCGCCGCATCCGCCGGGACGACGGCGTAGCCGGCGAGCCTTCCGCCCGTGCTGTACTCGACCGCCGCACGGACACCACCACCGGACGTCGTGAGGCGGTAGACCTCTCCGCCGCGAACACGCAGCTGCACGGCTTGGCCGGCCGGGACCGTCACCGTGTCGACGTCACCAGTGCCCGCGTCCTCCGCGAGCTCGACCGCGACATCCGCGTCACCCGCGTTGTGCAGCACGAGCGACGGCGACGAGCCCGATGCCACGGCGACGAGGCTCGGCACCCCCACCTCGTCGGCGCTCGTGTACCAGGCGAAGTCCGAACCTGCTCCGAAGCCGGTCGTCTCCCAGACAGCACCGACCACCGGCACCGACGCGTCGATCTGCACTGTGTACGTGCCGACCGCGAGTCCGCCGAGTTCGAGCTCGAGCGGAACGCCCGCCGCAAGCGACACCTGCTGCGTGTCTGCCGGCTGCGTCTGCCCGACACCGGTCACCGTGACCGTCGCCTCACCGTCGTCGGACGGGGCGAGGACGCGCAAGAGTGTGGTGACATCGGTCGCGCCTTCTTCTCCGGGCGCTCGGGTGACGGTGACTGCAGGAATGACCTGCCGCTGCGTCGGCGTCGACGTGGCCCCGACGTGATCGACACCGCCCGGCACCAGTGTGCGGATGATGCTCGTCTGCAGGCTCGCGTGCACCGGAGCCCCGCTCGCGGTGACCCGGACGACGGGGGCTTCTTCGCCGATGCCGAGCGAAGCCAACGGCACGATGCGCTGCGAGCCCGCCGGGACGACGATGCCGGCGCCCGCGGCGGGCGCGTCCATGCCCGCGCCGCCGTAGACGGTGAGATCGACTTGCGCGGCGACCTCGCCTGGGTTCGACAGCATGATGAGATCTGCGGCGCCGACGGCGGCGCTGCCGCCCACCAGCCACGATTCCAGCCGCGGCGGCGCGCACGTGGAAGCGGCGAACCCGCTGAGGTCGTCGTCGGTGACCTGCGCCGAGCCTGCGGCGGCCAGATCCGTGCGCTCGCGGCCGTTCGGCGGCGCGATGAAGGTCTCGGGGCCCGTGCCGCTGCTGACGTCGGGGATGTCGAGGGTGCGCTCGTCGGGGACGGTCGCTCCCGCGGTGACGCCGACGGTCACTCGCTGCCGTGCCGCCTCGGACAGCGATCCCGCCTGCTGCGAGTCCCGCCCGGCCGCCAGCACCGGCCCTGTGCAGGCGAGTATCGAAGCAGACGGCACCGGCTGGGCCGACAGCGACAGCGGTTCGCGCTCGATCGCGTGCCACGGAACGAGCACGGCGGCTGCGACCGCTCCCGCGCACACCGCGACGAGTGCAAGGCGCACGGCGGCACGAGCACCCGTGCCGATCCAGGACGACGTCATGAGCGGCTCCGTTCCAGCCCGACGATGCGCGGCTTGCGGCGCGAGGCCGCCCGGCTCGCCGCGGTCGGGAGGGCGAGCAGCAGCGCGACGACGATGACGCCGAGCTGCACGACGGCGACCGTCCGAGCCGTGTCCGCGACGGAATCCGCGACCCGGCGCGGCGCGACCTCGTCTGAGACCCGCCACAGCACGCGGTTTCCGGTGTCGCCGACGTTGTCGAGGCGCTCCCGTTGATCGAGGGCGGTCTGGGCGCCCAGCCGCGTCGCCCTGGCCGCGTCGGATTCATCGGCGTCGATCGTTACCAGCACGAAACCGATGCCGTGTTCGGCCAGTTGCGTGATCGCGTCATCGGGCGATTCCGAGACGAGGTCCGCCGTCAGCCGGGCCAGGGTGATGTCGTCGGGGGTCGCCGCCGCGTGCGCCGAGAGCAGCGTCGTCTGTCCACCCAGCGCTTCGGTGCCGCTCCACACGACCGTCGCGCGGATCGACCCGTCTGCGAGCGGTGAGAGCACGAGGGTCCCTTCGCCGCGTCCGCCACCGGCTTCGGCCGCGACGTACGCCGGGAGCGTGCTGGTCGGCCCGTTCGTGAGCGCGGTCGCGCCGCGAACGGACGCTGTGAGCGACGGCACCGCGCATGCGACGAGCGCGGCGACCGCGACCGCACCTGCTGCGGCGCGAACCAGTCGCGGCACGGGCACGAGGTGCAGTGCGATGGCCGCAGCACCGACGAGCCCCGCCCATGCAAGGCTGAGCGCGGCTCCGGGCCAGATGCCGACGGCCGTCGAACCGGACGCCGCAACCGTGACGCCGGTCGTGATGAGCGCGGTCACCATGCCCACCACGGCGGTCAGCAGCAGCACCGCGACCGGGACGATGCGCCTGGTCTGCACAGCGGTCACTGCCAGCAGCAGCAGGGGTGCGACGAGCAGCGCCACCCACCAGGTCGAGGCGTTCGCCCCGAGCAGTGCGCTCCATCCGGCGGGGTCCACGGTGGGGAATCCTGCGGCCAGCAGGATGCGGTCGATCACTCCGTCGACCCGGCCCGAGAGCGCGGCGGCGACGCCGGGATCGGCGAGCAGCGCCCACGGATCGGCCTGGCGGATCCGGTGCCAGACGAGCGGCGAGAACGCGACGACGGTCGGCACGATGAGCCACAGCACGCGGGCTGTCCCTCGTCCGCGACGCACCGCGATCGTCAGGATCAGCGCGACCGTCCACAGCACGACGAGGGCCGGCGCGACCGACGGGGAGCAGGCGATGACGGCGAGCACGAGCAGCGATGCGATACCGGCTCCGCTCCACGTGCGATGCGCGACGGACGCCGTCAGCAGCAGCCATGGCAGGAGCAGATGCACGAGCACGCCCGTGGGGCGACCTTCGACGAGCGCCGACAGCAATGTGGGAGCGAGCGCCCACGCGATCGCCACGAACGCACGCAGCGTTGCACTCGACGTGACACGCGTCGCCGCGAACCAACCGCCGAGTGCGGCCAGCGGCAGGGCGAGCACCCAGAGCGCGACGAGGGCGCGAGACGGCTCGAACGGCCAGAGCGTGCCCAGCGCGGCCACAACACCGCTGAACGGGTCTGCCGGTCCCACGAGCTGCCAGCCGACCGGTCGGTTGCCGAAGGCGGCATCGGCCCAGAGTCCTGCGACGGTGGTGCGCAGGGGCGCCAGCGCACCACCCCCGAGCGCGGGCCATGCGAGCAGCGCAGGGAACGCGGCGACCGACAGCACGAGGAAGGCGAGCACCACCCAGGCACCGCCGCCGGTGAAGAAGTGCAGCTCGTCGCGACCGCCGCCGACGGCATGCTCGTCGTCGACGCCGAGCCGCTGCCCGAGTTGCGCCCGCGACATCCGCAGCGGCGCCAATTGCGCCCACGACGTCGTCCTGCTTCGCCGGATGCGACCGCGCGATCGGAGCACGGCGGCCGGGCGCAGCATCGCCGTGACGGCGGCGACCCAGTCAGGACCGATGCCGAGCGGTCGCTTGGCGACGAGGTCTGCGAGGGTTCGCCAGATCGCCAGCGGGAGGAGCGAGAGCCAGTGCAACGGCACCGCGGCCGCAGGCGCGTAGGCGAGCCGCCGGTGCAGCTGCGCGAGCCGTCGGACGTACGCGCGATGCACGCGCAGCCCCGACGCGCGCCCCGACGGGGGCGCGGCGACACCATCCCCTGCGACGGCGACGAGCGCCGTGGGGGCAAGGGCGACACGGCGGCCGGCAAGTCGTGCACGGATGCCGAGGTCGAGTCCTTCGTCGGCTCCCGCCAGCGCGGTGTCGAGCCCGCCGAGTTCCTGCCAGGCATCGGCTCGCACGAGAATGCCGCGCACGTCCGCGCCGAGGACGTCGTCGCGGCCGTCGTGCTGCCCCTGGTCGAGTTCGTCCTCGGCGAGCACGACGGTGCGTCCGAGCGCCGTCATCGTCACGCCGAGCGACACGATGCGGTCGGCGTGCGCCCAGCGGACGAGCTTCGGTGCGGCGAACGCCATCGACGGTGAGGTCTCGAGCGCACCGGCGAGTTTTGCGAGCGCGTCGGGCGCGGGCGCGGTGTCTTGGGCGAGCAGCCACACCGCATCGCCGCGGAGCCGGTGGCTGGCCATCGCGAGCGCCTGCGCGAACGTGGTCCCCCGCGAGGCCGCGATGATCCCCTCGGCTCCGCTCTCGTTCGCGATCCCGCGAAGCTCGGCGTCGTCGCCGCACAACACGACGGTCAGCGCGTCGACGGGTCGAGTCTGCGCTTGGAGCGCGCTCAGCGTGCGTCGCAGGTGCAGATCGACGGGGATTCGTCCGTCGGGGCGCACGACGAGGAGGGCATGGACGCGGGCGGGCATGGCTCCGTCAGCCTAAGCGGGGCCGCGTCACGACTCCGCAGGCCGCGCGCGATTCGCGCGGATCCGTCGCGATCAGACGGCGCGGCGCTTGATCTTGCGACGTTCGCGTTCGCTCAGGCCACCCCAGATGCCGAACCGCTCGTCGTTCTGCAGCGCGTACTCGAGGCACTCGCCTCGCACGTCGCACGACGAGCAGATGCGCTTGGCATCGCGGGTCGATCCGCCCTTCTCAGGGAAGAACGCCTCGGGATCGGTCTGCGCGCACAGCGCGTCGGACTGCCAGGCCAGTGCACTGTCGACATCGGTCTCGACCGGTCGGCGCACACCGGGAACGCCGAGGTTGATCGGGTCGACGAACCAATTGTCGGGAACGCCGGAACGGTAACCCGTCATGTCGATCCTCCCCCTGTATAGGCCCCACGCCGTTCGACGTGTACGGATAATTACACCCGTGTCATTCGCTCCGGTCAAGTCGCGAACTGTAAAGCCTCAAGTGGGGATTGAACCTTCACGACACGGCGCGGCGTGTCACGATCCCGTCACCGGCCGGGCTGCGCGATGAAGACCTCGCCGGTTCCAGAGACGGTGATCGTCGCCTCGGCCTCGTCCGCATAGACCGCTCCGCCTGCGGCGAGCGCGACGGCCGAGCCGCCTGCAGTCACCGTGACGCCACCGGTCGTCGAGACGGCGATCGCGGGACCGTTCAGGGCGACGTCGGTCGAGCCGCCCGATACCGCCACACGCCACAGCGCGAAGTCGGCGATTCCAGCGTCGAACACTGCGACACCGTCCGCGACGGGGCGTGCCGGCAGCACGGGCGGTGCCGAGGTGCTCGTGTCGACGATCGTCATGAGCTCGGCCACGTCGATGTGCTTGGGCGTGAGGCCGCCGCGCAGCACGTTGTCGCTGGCCGCCATCAGTTCGACGCCCAGGCCCTCCAGGTAGGCGTGGAGCACACCCGCGTCGACGAAGACGGCCTCACCTCGGCGCAGTTCGACGACGTTCATGAGCAAAGCGACCACGACTCCCGGGTCGCCCGGGTAGGCGTCTGCGATGCCGCGCAGGGCGGTCAGTTCGACGGCGAACGCTTCGTCGTCCGCGCCCCGCACCGCCTCGATCACGTCGTCGACCTCGGCCTGCGCACCGCCCGAGAGGAGCCACTGGATCGTGTCGCGCAGCGCGGCCGTCTCGTCCGCGCCGGAGAGTCGGTCAGCGAGCGCGCGCACACCGGCGGCGTCACCGAGCCCGTCCAGCAGCAGGCGCGTCTGCTCGAGCGGACGGAGTCCGGCGAGTGCGCGGAACACGTCGCTGACGGCGACGATGAGCTCGGGCTTGTGGTTGTCGTCGCGGTAGGTGCGCTCTCCCGCATCCCGCGGGATCCCGGCGGCTTCCTCCCGGGCGAATCCTTCGATCGCCTGGGCACGCGAAGGGTGCGCCTGGATCGACAGCGGCGATCCAGCGGCCAGCAACTTCAGCAAGAAGGACAGGCGAGGCGCCTCGGCATCCGCGCGCACAGCATCGAGGGTGCGGCCGGAGCCGTCTCCGACCAGCGCGGGGCATCCCGGGTGGTCGCCGAACCAGACCTCCGCCTCGGGCCGCCCGTCGGGGGTCCGCCCCTCAAGGTCGGCGAGCAGCGTTGTGGAGCCCCAGGCGTAATCACGGGGCCGATTGGAGATCGTCACGAGCACGCCCTCAGCCTAGACGCCCGCGCGATAGCCTTCTGTGGAGATGACGGTCCACACCAGCCACCCGGTCGCGGCGCCCCCCGCGGCGCCGGTTCGTGAGAAGACGGGGCATCTGCTGCTGCGCGGCTGGTGCATCTTCGTGCTGGCCGGCGGGCTCGCCGGGACGAGCTGGCTGATGGCTTTCGGCCCCGAAGTCACCGCAGGTGTGCTGGTCGGGTCTGCGCTCGTCTCAGCGGTGCTGTGGCTGACGCTGCGTCCAGCGGTGCAACTGCGCCGCCTGCCCTGGATCGCACTGCTCTATGTCGCCTGGGCGGTCGCATCCCTCATCTGGACCGCGTGGCCGGCCGCGACCGCGACCACGCTGCTCCTCCTCCTCGTCACCACGGGGCAGGCCATGTTCGTGGGAGCCGTGTTGACCTGGCGCGAACTGGTGCGGGCGATGGCCTCGGCGCTGAAGTGGATCCTCGCGCTGTCCGTCCTGTTCGAACTGTGGATCTCGCTGCTGTGGGGCGGGCCGATCCTTCCGCAGTTCGTCCGCCCCGACGGACCGGTCGACGACCCGATCGTGCTGTGGTCGCGCGACAACCTCTTCGACGGCGGTCGCATCCAGGGCCTGTTCGGCAACTCCAATGCACTCGCGTATGTCGCACTCCTCGGCATCATCGTCTTCAGCATCCGCATCGCCTCGCGTGCGCCGCGGCGCACACTGCTGGTGCTGTGGACGGCGCTCTCGCTCTACCTGTTCGTGCGAGCGGGCTCCGCCACGGCGTTCCTCGCCGCCGGCCTGGCGGCGGTCGTGCTGGTGACCGCGTTGCTCATGCGCCGCACAACCCGTCCCGGCGAGCGCACCCGGTATTACGTGGCGTACGCACTCGTCGCGGTGGGCGGGCTCACCGCGCTGTGGATGCTGCGCGATCACGTCTTCTCGCTCCTCGGGCGCTCCTCCGACCTCACCGGCCGCGAAGCGATCTGGAGCGCGGTGTGGGAGCGGATCGCCCAACGCCCCGTTCTGGGCTGGGGCTTCTCGACGCCCTGGGTCCCCTCCGACCCGGGCTTCGACCGGTGGATCGTCGACCACGGCGAGACGGTCATGCAGGCGCACAACATGTGGCTCGATGTGCTGTTCCAGCTCGGCGTCATCGGTCTGGTCCTGATGGCGCTCGCCTACCTCGCGTTCCTGTGGCGCTCCTGGTTCTTCGCCGTCGACCGCCCTCGTTGGGATCTCGTCGACGACCGCCCCTACTCCCCCATCACCTTGCTGCCGACCCTGACCGCCGCCGTCCTGGTGGTGCAGGGGCTCGCCGAGTCGGGTCCGCTGCTGAACTGGGGGTGGATGTTCGTCGTCCTCCTCGCGTTCAAGATCAAACAAGCCCCGTTGCTGGGTCGCGGCCCGTCCGAACAGCGGTTGGCCGGCGAGCAGGGCGAGCGGCTGACCGAGCGATGAGCGCCGGCTCGGCTCTGCGAACCGCGCTGCGGGTCCTGCGCTCGAGCGAGGTCGCCTCGGCGTTCGCGGTGGCGACCATCGGCGCCCTGTTCGCGACCCACCTGCTGCGTCAGTTGATGGGCGACGCGGGCTACGGCGCCATCATCGTGGGCCTGTGCACCCTCGGCGGCGCGATCCTCGTGGCCCGTCGGCGCGAGTGGCGCTGGTATGAGCTCATGCCCACGACGCTCGCCCTGCTGCTGCTGTGGCTGCTCGTGACGACCCTGTGGTCGAGGTCGGTCGGCGCCAGCCTCAGCGGTTGGCTGCAACTGGGGGCGCCGACGTTCCTCGCGATCGTGGTGGCGCAGTTCCGCGACACCCTGCAGACGGTGCGTGCGACCGGCGACGTGCTGCGCGTCCTGCTCACCGGATCGCTGCTGATCGAGCTGCTCAGCGGCATCCTGCTCGACCTGCCGATCCCGTTCCTCGGCGTCGCGGGCAACCTCGCCGAAGGCGGCCCGATCCAGGGCCTGTTCGGCACCCGCACGCAACTGGGGCTGGTCGCGGTGCTCGCGCTCATCACGTTCCTCGTCGAGTGGCGCACCCGTTCCGTGCCCCGGGAGCTGTCGCTGTATTCGGTTGCGATCGCCGTCGCCTGCGCCGTCTTCACGGCATCGCCGATCGTGCTCATGATGGGCGTCGTCGCGGCATTCGCAACACTCGTGCTTGTCGCCGTGCGCCGCACCGCGGCCCCCGCTCGGCGTTCACTGCAGGTGGGCATCGCCGCGGTCGTCGTCATGGCCGGCGTGCTCGTGTACGTCTTCCGCCGCCCGCTCGTGTACTGGCTCAACGCCGAGCCCGACTTCTTCACGCGGTCACGGCTGTGGAACGAAATCCTCGACCTGAGCGAGACCCGCCCCGTCCAGGGGTGGGGCTGGGTGGGCACGTGGCCCGACGGGGTCATGCCGTACAACTATCTGCGGTTCCTGGTCGGTCACGACCATGCCTCGGCGCTGAACGCCTGGATGGACATGCTGCTGCAGGCGGGCGGCGCCGGCGTCGTGCTGCTGGCCGCTTTCGCCGGTCTCGCGCTGGCGAGGGCATGGATGACGGCATCCGAACGCCGCTCCACCGTGTACACCTGGTCGGCGCTGGTCGTGATCTGCCTACTCGCCGACTCGGTCGTCACGAGTTCGCTGCTGGGCGGCTACGGGTGGTTCCTGCTCGTGGTGTGCGCGACTCGGGCGTCACTGGTGAAGGGCTGGCGCAGCGGCATCGACGCAGCGTCGTCACCGCCTTCGGGCACAGGAACGCCGAAGCCGCTCCGCTAGAATCGCACGCTGTGACAGTTCCGCCCGAGCGGCGCTCACCCCGGCGAAAGGCCTTCGTGCCGAGCATCCGCGATCGACTGCGCGCGGGCACGCGTGCCCGCCGAACGCTGATCGCCCCCGGTGGCAGCGAGCCCGCCCCCACCCGTGCGACGGGGGCGATGACGGCACGACTCGTCGTCGCCGCGTTCGCGCGCTGGTCGCTGGCGGTTGCATACGCGCCGCTGAAGCTGCTGCCCACGCGCCGCAAAGTCGTCATGATCAGCAGGGAGCACCCCGAGATCCCCGAGGACTTCGCGGCGCTGCGCGACGCGATCATCCGAAGCGATGCAAGCATCGAGGTGGTCATCTTGGTGCGAATGGTGCCCCCCGGCATCATCGCCAAGGTCGGCTACATCCTGCACATGTTCGCGCAGCTCTACCATGCGGCCACATCGCGAGTGATGGTCGTGGACACGTACGCGATCATCGCAAGCGTGCTCCGACACAAGCGCGACCTCACCATCGTCCAGATCTGGCACGCGCTGGGCGCGTTCAAGAAGTTCGGGCTGAGCATCCTCGATCAATCGGAAGGGCGCGACGGTCGCCTCGCCTCAGCGATGCGGATGCATCAGGGCTACGACATCGTCCTCGCCAGCGGCGAACCTGCTCGCGCTCCCTTCGCGGAGGCGCTCGGCACCCCCGAGGACCGGGTCGTCATCGCGCCGCTCCCCCGCGTGGACCGTCTGCGCGACCCTGCCGAGGCCGAACGAGTCCGGGCTCGCGTGTTCGCCGCGCATCCGCACCTGCGGGGGCAACGCGTCGCGGTGTTCGCGCCCACTTTCCGGCTCGACGGCAGTGTCGGCGCTGACGCTGACGCGCTCGTCACCGCGCTGGCCGAGCATGGCGTGCACACCGTGGTGAAGCTGCACCCACTGATGGCATCCGACTTCGGGCCAGGCATCGACATCGCTCCGGGATTCTCGACGCAGGAGATGTTGCAGGTCGCGGACCTGTTCATCACCGACTACTCGTCCGCGCTCTTCGAAGCCGCGGTCCTCGGCGTGCCGACCTACTTCCTCGCTCCAGACCTCGATGCGTTCCTCGCGTCGCGGGACTTCTATCTCGACTACCGAAACGACCTTCCCGGCCCCATCGCCGAATCCGTCACCGCCCTCGCCGAGGCGGTCGCGACCGGCCAGGCGACACCGGAGCGGTCCGCGGCGTTCGCCCGCCGATGGGTGCAGGTTCCCGGAAATCCTCCTCCGTCCGCGGGGAGCACCCCGTGCGCCGATCGGATCGCGCGACTGGTGCTCGAGGCCGTGGAATCACGGTCGATTACACTGACCGAGGCATGAGAAGAACAATCGGTGTCGTCGGTCTGATGACGAATGAGAACGTCGGCGATTACCTTCTCGTCGAGGCCTCGAAGTACCTGCTGCGAACGTGCGACCCCGACATCGCCGTCGTAGATATCGACGTCGACCCACACACGCCCGCTGTCCGTACCGGGATGCGACGGTTGAACTTCCGCGCTGCGGCAGTCATGAAGGCGTTCCAGCGGCCGATCCTGTCGGTCGTGCGCAGCCCACGCTTCGCCTAT
This sequence comes from Microbacterium sp. bgisy189, assembly GCF_965345345.1. Taxonomy (GTDB): domain Bacteria; phylum Actinomycetota; class Actinomycetes; order Actinomycetales; family Microbacteriaceae; genus Microbacterium. The sequence continues at coordinate 32,345 of NZ_CBDRMZ010000002.1, forward strand.
CACTATCACTCCATGTATTGGCGGACGAAGCTCGGCTGGTACTTCAAGGAGCGCGTGAGCGGTCTCGACGCGCTCATCTTCACCGGTGGCGGCTTCATCAAATACAAGACGCAGGGGTTGAACTACATCGACGAGCTGATCCTGAAGGCCGCTCACCGTCAGGGCATCCCCGTCATGATGAACGCGGTCGGCGTCGAGGGGTACAGCGAGACCGACATCCGGTGCCAGCGCCTGAAGCGGGCGCTCAACACCGACAACGTGAAAGTCATCACGACCCGTGACGACCTCGACACGCTCGACGCGCACTACATCACGAATCCGAACATCGAGACCGAACGGGTGGGCGACCCGGTGTTCTGGCTGGACGAGATGGACATGGTCGACCGGCACACGCGCGAACGCGCCGAGCCAAGGCGCCGGCGCATCGGCATCAACCTCCTGAACCCCCAGAACTTCTCGGTGTACGGCGGCGACCTGTCTCCCGACGCGGTCGTCAACTTCTACCGGAACCTCATCGCGGAGCTCCAGCGGCTCGATGCCGACTTCACGCTGTTCTCGAACGGCATGACCGTCGACCAGACGTTTGGACGCTCACTCGTCTCGTCGATGAATCTGCGGAGCGAGCAACTGGTCGACAGACCGACGACCTCGACGGAGTTCGTCAACCTCGTCGCGAGCTTCGACATCATCCTCAGCGCGCGTATGCATGCGGGAATCACGGCCTACGCACTGGAGGTGCCCGTCATCGGGCTGATCTGGGGCGAGAAGCTGCGGTTCCTCACGTCGATCACAGGACTGCGGGACCGCTACTTCAACGAGGACGAGCTCGATTTCGTGAAGATCGCCCGAATGCTGGTGGACAACGACATGCCGCGCCCAGACGCCGCACGGCGCGGCGAGCTGCGAGAGCGCACGCGTCGACAGCTCGCGAGATTCGTCGACACCGTGCCCCGGAGGTCGTCATGATCGACAAGTTGATCGAGGGAAGGCTCCTCACGCTGCTGGTCGGCAGTGTGTTCCGTCTGGTCGAGATCGTCGTGCGAGCGATACACCTGGGCGTCCGCGGAGTGCGGATCTTCGTGCAGGAGAATCTCACGGCGCGCGCGGATGCCCGACTCTCCGTCGTCGGCAAGCGTCTGGTGGCCCGACGCACCCGGAGAGACCCCGCCTCCATCGTGCTGCTCTCACGCGACGGAGAGTACGGCGGCGACGTCAAATACATCGCGGAGGAACTCCTCCGACGCCGGTCGCCGTACCGGATCACCTGGGCGCTGCGCGAGCGGTCCGTCGGCCCGTTCCCACGCGCGTTCTCATTCGTGCGGCTCGGCACCGCGGCGTCCGTCCGTGCCATCGCGAGTGCCAACGTGGTCGTCCAGGACGGCGACTGGCTGCAACGTCATCACATCGCCCGATCGGACGGCCAGCACTGGCTCACCGCCGACGGCGAGCGGGTCGAGCACGCAGGAACGTCCGATTCCGTCCCGCCCGCCGCGCGTGGCCACGCCCGCAACGACGTGCTCGTGTCGACAACGCCACAGGATGCGCCGGCCGTGCGCAAGAAGGTGACCGACCGGCTCGGCATCGCCGACGCTGAGCAGCGATTCCTGCTGTTCGCCCCTAGCTCCGACCGCGGATTACGAGAGGCGCAGTTCAGCGGCATCGACTTCGCTTCGATCCGTGCCGCCCTCGCACGGACCTTCGGCGGCGAATGGGAGATCCTGATCCGCACAGACGCGGTCGACAAGGCGCACGCCGACCTGCTCCTGGCCGGGCTGCCGTCTTTCTGTCATGACGCGACGTTCCATCCTGACTTGCAGGAGCTGCTCGTCGTCTCGGACGCCGGAATGACCGACCGGGCGGAGTGGATCGCGGACTACCTGCTGACCCGGAGGCCGGCCTTTCTGTTCGACCCGCGGCAGCGTGAGCTGCCCGCCGCGGTGGCTGCCACGCCACTGGCCGTGTCGACATCCAACCGCGAGCTGGTCGACCGGATCGAGCAGTTCGACGCACCGGCCTACGACCGGGCGATCGCAGCGTATCTTCGGGCCTATGGCGAACCGGAAGACGGCGCGGTTGCGGCTCACATCGTCGATCGGATCGACGCACTGATGGGTGTCCGGTAACAGCCACACGTTGCTGGGCGCACAATGGTGATCGCAGCCGCCGTCGCCGTGCGGCGGAGGATGTCAGTCGACGAGGGTGACCAGGTCGTCGTTGGTGATCGTTCCGTCGGCGCCGATGGTCGATGTGTCCACGAACACCTCGATGCCTTCGCCTCCGGTGTCGACCTCGCCGATCTTCCCGAACGGTTGGGACACGTCACCGTCTTCGTTGAGCAGCCAGAACTCGAGCACACCGGAGTCGTCGACGTAGGCGTTGAAGTTCCAGCCCTTCACGCTGCTCGTCTCGTCGGCCATGACGCATTCGTTCCAGCCTGCGGGGATGTGCGTGCAGATAGTGAGGGTGCCGCCGCCGATTGCCCCGTTGGTCTTCAGATGGATGCCGATCAGGGTGAGCGGGTCCAGCACGGACGCATCCACGATTTCGGGGTCAAGGATCAGTCGGTCCGGGTCTTGAACTTCAGGTTCGGGGTCGACGATCCCGAGGTAGTCGCGGACATCGTCTGGGGCGACAAGCGGGAGCCCCGCCAGCAGTTCGTCGCTCTCGGGCCCGAGCTCGGCCTCCAGCGGTATCCGAAGTGTCTCGTCGCCACACCATCCCGGGAAGAAGACCTCCCCGTCCGCGGTCTCGATCAGCACGAAGTAGACCGTTCCCGGAGTCCAGTACTCCGGATCGGCCATCGCGAGCCAGACCTTCGCGTCGTTCTCGAACCCCCATTCGATCCCAGGCCAGGACGAGGAGTGCAAGCGCACCGACGCCGTACCACCGGACAAGGTCTGCACCTCCACATCGATCATGTCGATCTTGGGGGGTTGGTCAGGATCGAGGCCGGTCGCGGCCACCCACTCGGTGATTCCGGCGACGACCTCAAGTGGCGGGAAGGTTTCTCCCGGGCCACTCTCGGGCGGGCAGGCGCCGAAAGTGCGCCCGAGTTCGGCGGCGGTCGGGTCGGACGGCAACGCCGGGGGCGTCGCGCATCCCCCGAGAAGAACGGCAACGGCCAGCGCTCCCACTGCGATGGCAAGTGATCGACGCATAATCGGTGCCTACCGTTCTTCTGTCCGAACACTATCGAAGTGCACGACGTTGCGGGCGCCCGCGGCGTTCGAACGACACCGAGCCGACCATGCGGCTCCCCATTCGGCTGACATATACTGCTCGGGTGCCCGCAGACCGTCCGAGCAGCGCCCGATCGGCGCAGCCGGAACCGACTCCGGGCACTCGGCCGACCGGGGTCATCGCTCGCGACATCGACGAACTCGTCGACACGCCGCTGCCGTGGGAGCAGCTGTTCGGCACGACGGTGCTCATCACCGGCGCCGGAGGGATGATCCCCGCGTACGTCGCTCGCACACTGCTGCGCCTGAACGACACCCGTCGAGCAGGCATCCGAGTCCTCGGACTCGTGCGCGATCCGTCCAGCGCCCGCGAGGTGTTCTCCGACGTGATCGATCGAGACGACTTCGCGATCGTGCAAGGCGACGTCTCGCACCCCGTACGACTCGACACGCACGTCGACCTTGTCATCCACGGCGCATCTCCAGCCCGCCCCCACCTGCACGCGACCGCCCCGGTCGACACGATCCGCGCCAACGTGCAGGGAACGCTCAACCTGCTCGAACTGTGCCGCGACGCCGGCGGCGCCCGGTTCGTCCTGATGTCGTCGGCGGAAGTCTATGGACGCCACCCGATCGAGGGCGGACAGGGCGGACTCCTCACGGAGGACAGCTACGGCGCGGTCGACATCCTGAACCCGCGCGCCAGCTACACCGAAGGAAAGCGCGCGGCCGAGACGATCGCCGCGAGCTACCACGCGCAATACGGCATCCCCATCACTCTCGCACGATTCGGCCACATCTTCGGGCCCGGAATGGCGCTCGATGACGGTCGGGTGCAGGCCGACTTCACCGCGGACGTCGTCGCCGGACGCGACATCACGCTGCACAGCGACGGAAGCGCGCGCCGCACCTACACCTATCTCGCCGATGCGGTCTCGGGACTGTTCGCCGCTCTGCTCCTCGGTGCCGACACCGCGTACAACGTCTCCGACCGCGACGGCTTCGTCAGCATCCGGGAACTTGCCGAGGCGTTCGCCCGCGCGCGTCCAGCTGCAGCCCTCCGGGTCGGGTTCCGCGAACCGACCGACGCGACCCGCGGGACCACCGCCCTGGGTGCGGGCCTCGACGACGCTCGGCTGCGAGCGCTCGGCTGGGCACCGCACGTGGGACTTGAGAAGGGCATCGATCGCACGATCGCCTGGCACGAAGAGCGCAGGTCTCGATGAGCGGCGCAGGGGTCGAGGTCGTCAGCATCACCTGGGAACGCATCCACATGACAGTGCATGTGCGGCTCTCGTCCCCACCCGCGGATGCCGACGAGTCGCCGTCCACGGTTGCCTTCTCATTGGTGGACGGCGACCGATCGTTCCCGACGACCGCCACAGCCAAGGGTGGCGGGAACTTCGCCATCACGATCAATGTGACGACGTTCGCCGATCGAGCCGCGATCCCCGACGGGAACTGGCGCGTCGAAGCGCAACTCGACCCGAGCACGACCGCCACATATGTCGGCGATCTCGCCGACCTTGACGACGCATCCCGGGTGTTCCTCCATGACGGGGGCCGCGCGGCGCTGACGGTCTCCTTCAGCGTCGAAGAGCATCGTGATGACCCATCGAGGCTGGACCTGCTCATCCGCAGCAACCACCTGCGACGCGCGGCGCCAGCGAAGCGAGCGCGCAGACTCCCGGCACGCATCAGATCCCGCCTGCTCGGCGCCGGCACCAAGCAGAAATACGTCCGCGCGATCTATCGACTCGCGTCGCGACTGTTCGGCCCGAGAACGGGGCGGGTGCTGTTCGCGTCCGACCAGCAACCCACCATGGAAGGCAACCTGCTCCGCGTGCACGAGCGCATGCTCGAACGCGGACTCGACGACCGATTCGACCTGCGATCGTCGTTTCGCCTTCCCGCCACCACGGGGTGGCTCAGAACCGCGCGCATCCTGTACCTCATGGCGACGAGCGAGATCATCCTGCTCGACGACTACTTCGGGTTGCTCAACACCGTCACGATCGATCCCCGCACTCGGGTGATCCAGCTGTGGCATGCCGGCAGCGGGTTCAAATCGGTCGGCTTCAGCCGATTCGGCAGCACCGATTCACCGTCCCTGCGTCAACCGCACCGCCAGTACACGTACGCGATCAGTGGGTCGGAGCATCTCCGACATGTCTACGCCGAGGCCTTCGGGATCGAAGAAGCCGCGATCGTGCCGACGGGGCTCCCGCGCATCGACTGGTTCCTCGACGAGACACGCACGACGGCCTTCAAGGCGTCGTTCGCAGCGCAGTACCCGCACTTGCAGGACAAACGCATCATCCTGTTCGCGCCCACGTTCCGCGGCGCCTCCTACCACTCGGCTTCCTATGACTTCGGGTTGATCGACTTCGACGCGCTCGCAGCGGCGTGCCCGCCCGACACGGTTGTCCTGTTCCGGATGCACCACTTCGTCAAAGAGCGCATCGAGATCCCCGATCGGTATCGTGATCGGTTCTTCGACTTCACCGACTACCCCGACGGACTCGGTCTGCTGCACGTGACCGACCTGCTGATCACCGACTACTCGTCGATCATCTACGAGTTCGCGCTGCTGGACCGCCCGATGTTGTTCTTCGCGCCCGACAAGACCGTGTACGCGGCGACGCGCGGGTTCCACCGGGCATACGAACAGACCGCGCCCGGACGCGTCTGCGAAACGTTCGAGCAACTCACGCAAGCGATCCGTACCGGCGACTTCGAAGTGGAGAAGCTTGCGCGATTCCGGGCCGAGAACTTCGACCGGATCGACACCGGCGCCGCCGATCGCGTCATCGACTGGCTCATTCTGGACGAGTACCGCGGTTCGAAGACCGCGTTGGAGGCTGAAGCACCATGAACATTGCGCTGATCTTCGCGGGCGGCATCGGCTCGCGGATGTCCTCGGAGAACCTGCCCAAGCAGTTCCTGGAGATCCACGGCACCCCGCTCATCGTGCACACGATCCAGCACTTCCAGGATCACCCCGAAATCGATCGGGTGGCTGTGGCGATTCTTCCCGCTTGGCGGGACCGGTTCGCGCACCTCGTCTCCCGTTACGAGCTGACAAAGGTGAATTGGATCGTGGATGGCGGGGCGACCGGCCAGGAGTCCCGTCACCGCGCGATCCGCGCGGTCGCGAACGAATGCCCCGGCGACACCGTCGTGCTGATCCACGACGGCGTCCGGCCGCTCATCAACGCGCAGCTCATCTCCGACAACATCCGGACCGTTCGCGAACGCGGTGCCGCCATCACCTGCACGAAGGGCAATGAGACGATCGTCTCGGCGTCGGGCGAGCAGATCGACGATGTGCTTCCACGCGAACACCTCTACGTCGCCCAAGCACCGCAGAGCACTCGCCTGAGCACGGCGCTGGAGATCTACGACCGCGCCGTCGCCGACGGCGACGACGACTCGATCGACACCGCGACCTTGCTGCGTCGCTACGGGCACGAGCTGTTCCGCGTAGACGGACCGCGCTCCAACATCAAAATCACGACGGCAGAGGACTACTACATCTGTCGAGCGTTCTTCGACGTGCTCGAACGCAATCAGATCGGCGGCTGAGGTTGCGCGCACGGCTGCGGAGGAGTCGACTGCTGCGAGCCCTCCGATTCCTCCCGTACCTCGTTGGTTACAGCATGCTGCGACCGTTCGTGCGAGTGAGAATGAATCGCGTCCTGTTCCTCTCGGATTCCCACGACGGATTCACCGGCAACATGCGCTTCTTGCGCGACGCGATCATCGCCCAGTCCCGCGACGTTGAGGTCATCGGGGTGTTCAAACCGCGACTGTCCGCACGTCGCCCATTGCGCGACGCACTGCGGTTGCCGATGCTCATCGCCACCAGCGGCGTGATCGTGCTCGATGACTTCTACCCGTTGATCTACTTCTTCCGCATCCGCCCGCAGACCCGCCTCGTCCAACTGTGGCACGCCGCCGGCGCGTTCAAACGCGTGGGTCACAGCAGGGCGGGCCTTCCCGGCGGCCCCACGCGCGGAAGCGAGATCCACCGCAACTACACGGATGCGATCGTCAGTTCGACGGGCATCGCCGTCGACTACGCGGAGGCGTTCGCGATCCCGGTCGAACGGGTCAAGCCCTGGGGCATGCCTCGAACAGATGTCTTCTTCGATGACGCCCACGTCGCCCGGACACGTGCGGCGGTCCGCGCGAAGCTGGGCATCGGAGAAGACGAGCGATTCGCGCTGTTCGCACCGACGTTCCGCGGCAGCGGTCAGCTGACCGCCGAGGGCGCACCAGAGGCTGACTGGGCGGCGATCGCGCGGACCCTCGGCCCGGGCTGGCGGATCGGGGTACGCCAGCACCCGTTCGTCTCCCGCGGGGATCTGCCCGATGGAGTCGTGGACGCCGCCCGCGTGGCCGACATGAACGACGTACTGATGGCCGCCGATGTCCTGATCACGGATTACTCTTCGGCGATCTTCGAGTTCGCGCTCCTGCGTCGGCCGATCGTGTTCTTCGTACCGGATCTGGACGCGTACACGGCCGACCGCTCGTTCTACCGCCCCTTCGAGCACTATTCGATCGGCCCAGTGGTGAAGGATCCAGCGGGCCTCGCCGACGCGATCGCACGAAGCGAGATCGACGAGTCGCGCCTGCAGGCGTTCCTCCAGGAGTTCTGCGACGCTCTCGACGGACACTCCAGCGCGCGCATCGCGGCGCGATTGCTCGACCGTCAGGGCTGAGACGAACCCGACGACCGTCAGACCTGGTCAGCCTGCGGAGATGCCGCGGGGCTTGGTCCGCACCTGCCAGTTGCCCGTCGAGGCCCCCCAGCCGTAATCGAGGCTCCAGTGTGCGGCGGCGCGGAATCTCGTGCCGTCGTTCAGGGCGACGTGCACGCCGTGACGCGCGTACCCGACGATGTCCGCCTGCCCGTCCCCGTTGACGTCGACGACCGATCGCGGCATCGCGCCCAGCGTCCATTCCTTCGAGCCGAAGTCCGTCGTCCAGCGCCGTACAGATGTGAAGGACGATCCCGTGTTGCGTGCGACGTACACCCCGCCGCTGCGAAAGCCGACGATGTCTGGTCGACCGTCGTCGTTGACGTCGGCGAGCGTTCTCGAGTCCCGATCTGACCCCCAGGCACCGTCCGTGCTGGCATGTCCGAAACTCGACGACCAGCGCGTTGCCGTCGAGAACGACGTACCTGTGTTGAGCGCAACGTAGACACCGTTTCGCCCGAATCCGACAATGTCCGGCAGGCCGTCTTCGTTCATGTCGACCAGGGACCGCGGCGCCACATCCTGGCGCCATCCGCGGTCGGCACCGAAGGCGTCGGTCCATCGTGTCGGCTGCGCGAAGCCGGTTCCGGTGCTGCGCGCCACCTCGACGCCGCGACGCCCGAAGCCGACGAGGTCCGCGCGACCGTCCCCGTCGACATCCGCGACCGTTCGCAGATGCTGGGTGGTGTTCCAGTCTCCGGCCGTCGACGCCGACCCCATCGCGGCAAGCCATCGACTCGATGCCCCGAACGACCCGCCCGTGTTCGCGGCGACCGATACGCCTCGACTGCCGAAGCCGACGACATCCGGCAGACCGTCCCCGGTGACATCAGCGAGCGTTCGAACCTGATGCGACAGTTTCCATCCGTCGTCCGCTCCGAACTGCGACGACCAGCGTTTCGCAGCGGCGAACCCCCGCGCCGTCGTACCGGCTGCGACGAACACACCGGTGTCCGAGAACCCGACGATGTCGGGATCACCGTCGCCCGTCACGTCGACGACCATGCGCAGGTGGCGCGATGTCGACCACCCCGTCGCCTGCCCGAAGCTGCTGAGCACCCGTGTTCCCGACGTGAAGGTCGTGCCGGTGTTGTTGCTGACCATGACCCCCTTGGATCCGAAGCCGACGATCTCCGGGCGCCCGTTCCCGTCGAGGTCGGTGTCCCAGGAGACGAGTTCGGAACGGTCGTCGATACCGTTGCCGTCGACGTCCGGCAGGACGGCTTTCGGCGAGGTGGGCCCGACTCGGTCATCCGCCGTGAGACAGCAGGTCACCCCTCGAGAGGTGAGCACTGTCTTTCCCGAGAAGTCCCGCCACACGCCGTTATAGGCGCCGCTGGAATCGGTGAGCAGGAAGCGGTCGAACTGGATGCCGCTCACCGGGATGTACTGACGCTTTCCCGACGGGACATCGACCGTCGAATTGAGGATCGAGAGATGCACGTGGGCACTCGCCCCGGGCGTGCCGCCGCACGGCAGCGTCTGTCCGGCCGTACCGAGGATCGTCCCCGCTTCGACCCATTCGCCGACCAGCGACGACTTCGCGTCCTTCAGGTGGTAGTACTCCGACATCCACCCGCCACCGTGGTCGATGCCGAGGAACCATCCGCCCGAGCAACTCACCCGGTAGACCTGTCCCGCAGCGATCGCCCGTACCCTCGTCGCACCCGAACTCAGCGGCGCGAAGTCTATCGCTCCCCGATAGATCCCGTCGCTGTCGGCATGAGAGCCGCTGATCCCCCACCGGTATCCTGGGGCGAACGGAAACCGGAACACGGGTTGCGGACCGTACGACGCCGCCAACCGCGATTGGATGCCAGTGGTGCCGCTCTGTCCGTTCAGCGCCGGCAGGGATCCAGCTTCAAGTTCGCGGGTGAGCGGCATGGTGGGGCCATCGCTGTGCTCGGAGGTGTCGCCCTCTTCGACCGGCTCAGGCGTTTCGGTGACTGACGGCGTCGCGGTCGGCGCCGGTTCAGAGGTCGCCGCCGCGGTCGGCGCAGGCGACGACTCCGGCGACGCGGCCTGTGCGTTCGCCGCCGACATGGAGGCCAGGACACATGCGATCGTCGCCGCCATCGCCCAACTCAATCGCGTATGGGTTCCTGCCCGCATCCGTCCTCTCCGGGTCTCCCCAGACAGCCCAGCATAGGCGGCGTCGACCGCGATCGAAACCGGGTTGACTCAGTGTTTGCGCATCTGCTCGACCTGCACCGTCACGATTTGACCGGTGAGATCGCTTGCCAGCACCTGAAGACTGACTGATGCGACATCGTCAGGATCGAGAAGGGTGTCCTCAGGCTCCTCGCCGAACGCCCGCGTCCGCATCGGGGTCCGCGTCCGCTGCGGATTGATGCAGTTGATCCGCACCCCATCGGGAGCCCACTCCTCCGACAGCGCTTGCGTGAGGTTGACGACGGCTGCCTTGCTCGCCGAGTACACCCCGTAGTTCGCCCGCCCGCGCGTGTGCGAACTCGAGGTGAACAGCAGCATCTGCCCCTCGGTCTGGGCGAGGTACTTGTGGGCCGCGCGAGAGACGATCACCGGCGCGAGGAAGTTCGTCTCGATGCTCGTCTCGATGCTCTTCACCCCCGTCTCGGCGAGCGGTCCCATCTGCAGGACGCCCGCCGACATGACGACGAGGTCGATCCGGCCGGATGCCTGGAACGCGGCTTTCAGCGCCTTCTTCACGTGCGCGTGCGAGCGGACATCCGTCCCCGTGCTGGAGCGGCTGTACTCGTGCACGACCGCACCGGCCCGCGTCGCGAGCTCGACGATGCTCTTGCCGATTCCGTAACTGCCACCGAAGACGACGAGGACCTTGCCGTCGAGGTCCGGGAGTTCGTCGACCGCCGACAGGCTCTCGGACTGCAGTTGGAAGAGCTTGTCTGCGATGTGCACGTCGATCGGCTCGGTGATCTTCATGTTCTCGGCGGAGCCCTCGACGACGAAGATCGGCACGTGCGGCAGGTAGGTGAAAACGACCCCGCAGTCGTCGGTCGCGTGGAAGGTCTTGTCCTGGTCTGCGAGCCGGTACGCCTCGCGGATGGTGCCCAGGCGGAATGCCTGCGGTGTCTGGCCGCGTCGCAGCGTCGAGCGGTCGGGGATGTTCGTGATGTGCGAGGCGGAGTCGATCTCGATGATCGTGTCGGCCGACGCGATGGCGACGTCCACGGCCTCGTAATCGTCGAGCGCGTCCACGCACTCCTCGAGGATCCGCTCGCTGACGAACGGACGCACGGCGTCGTGCAGGATGACCTTGGTGTCCGGGTCGTCGCCGAGGACCGCCAGCGCCGCTTGCGTCGAGTCGTTGCGACTGCGTCCCCCAGGGATGATCCGCGTGAGCTTGGGAAAGCGCTCCGGGTCACGGAGTGAATCGAGTTCGCTCAGCGATCCGGCGTTCATGACGATGACGATCTCATCGATGACGGGGCTCGCGTTGACGACGTCGAGGGTGTGCTCGACGATCGCCTTGCCTGCGATCTTGATGAGCTGTTTGGGGATGCCGAGACCCACGCGGACGCCGATGCCGCCTGCGAGGATGACTGCGACAGTGCGGGTCGACGAGGGCATCGAAAGTTCCTTGCGGTGGGGGCGTCGGGCTTCGCACCATCCTACGGGCGCACGGTCGGCGGAGCCGGTCTCCCGCCGTGTCGCCGCGCGCCTGCGGTCGACACCCAGGCAACTCACGGTGCGCCCGGGGCACAATACCCTGGTGGCTGCTGATCCTGCACGTGCGCTTCTGAGCGCCTCCGAACGCTCGGGGCACGCCGGATTCCGCCCCGACATTCAGGGGCTGCGGGCCGTCGCGGTCGGCGCCGTCCTGCTGTACCACGCGAACTGGTCCCTGTTCGGAGGCGGGTTCATCGGTGTCGATGTCTTCTTCGTGATCTCGGGCTTCCTCATCACCGGCATCCTGCTGCGAGAAGCCGAGCGGACGGGACGCATTCGCCTTGCCGACTTCTACGCGAAACGGGCCAGGCGCATCCTTCCGGCCGCGACGGTCGTCCTCCTCGTCACACTCGCGCTCACCGTCGCGCTGCTTCCGCAGATCCGATGGGAGTCGATCGGCATCGAGGCGATCGCGTCGGCGTTCTACGTCGTCAACTGGGTGTTCGCAGCGGGAACCGACTACCTGAACGCAGACGTCGCCGCCAGCCCGTTGCAGCATTTCTGGACGCTGGCGGTCGAGGAGCAGTTCTACATCGTCTGGCCACTCGTCCTCGTCGCACTGCTGGCGGTGTTCGTGCGAGTCACGCACGCAGATGCGCCGGACGGCCACGCCACGGCCACGCGTCGGTCCGCGCGGATCGGCGTCATCGTGATCCTGGTGCCGTCGCTGCTGTACTCCGTGTACGCGACGGCCACCGAACCCGCTACCGCGTACTTCGTCACGACCACACGGCTGTGGGAACTCGCAATCGGCGCCGCCCTGGCCGTGTTCGCACCCCAGGTCGGCCGGATCCCGCACTGGCTGGGAACGATGCTCGGCTGGCTCGGGCTCGTGGCGATCGCCGCGGCGGCGGTGCTCTTCACGGGCGCGATGCCCTTCCCCGGCGCCGCCGCGCTCGTCCCCACACTGGGTGCAGCAGCCGTCATCGCGGGCGGCATGAACGGTCGCGCCCAGACGGGTGCCGGTCGAGTCCTCACACTCCGACCGATGCGCTGGATCGGTGACATCTCCTACTCGCTCTACCTGTGGCACTGGCCGCTCATCGTCGTCGGCACATACCTGCTCGGCGGCGAGCTTCGCGTCCGTTACGGCCTCCTCATCGTGGTGTTCTCGGTGCTGCCGGCATGGCTGAGCTACCGGTTCATCGAGAATCCGTTCCGAACCTGGACCTGGGTCACGCATTCGGCACGACGTGCACTCACGGCCGGCGCAGGAATGATGGCATCGACCGCCGTCGTCGCGACGCTCGTCGTCTTCACACCGACGATGATGAACCCCGAGTACCGAGCCGACGGCGATCCGATCGGCGCCGAGGCACTCACCGACGACTTCACTGACGACGATCCCGCGAGCTTCACCGACGCCGGCGATCCCGTCGACGAGGTCGAAGGGGGATTCACGCCGTCGGCGATCAACGCCCGCGAAGACAACACCATCGTCTACGAGCTCGGATGCAACCGCCCCAGCACATCGCCGACACCGAAGATCGATGGCTGCATCTTCGGCGACACGGATTCCGACGTCAGCATCGTCCTGATCGGCGACTCGCACGCGGCGAACTGGGCGTCGACCTATATCGAGCTCGCCGAGCAGAACGGATGGCGACTGTGGGTGACCAGCAAGGCCTCCTGCGGATTCGCAAACGTGAGTCAGGCCGACCGCAACGGAGATGAGTACACCAGCTGCAATGCGTGGAGCGCTGCGAGCTTCGATCAGATTCTCGCGGAACAGCCCGACCTCGTGGTCACCGCGAACCGAGGAACTCGAGCCGCCTACCAGGAAGGCCTCTCGCGGCAGGAGATGCGGCTGCGCTACGCGGATGGGCTGCGCGACAACCTCCAGCTCCTCGCCGATGCCGGCATCCCCTCCCTCATCATGAACACGACGCCGTCGATGAACAGCGACGTTCCCGAGTGCATCTCTGAGCATCCGGATCAACTCACGGAGTGCGCGACGCCGCGGGAAGACGCGTTCGGCCGAGGCAGCGAGTACGTGGCCTACACCGTCGAGGGCCTGGCGCACACCGATGTCATCGACATGACCAATTGGATCTGCCCCGACACGGACGCATGCGCGGCGGTCATCGGGAACGTCGTGGTGTACCGCGACCCGCATCACTTCACCGAGACCTTCTCCAGGACGCTCGCCGAGCCGCTCGAGGCGCAGTTGCGCGAATCGGACGTCGCCCGCGCGGCACTGTGGGGAGCCGACGAGCGATAGCCAATGTGACCTGGGATTCCCAGGTCACACGCGTGGTTGCGGCGACAAATCATGACCCGCGCGGCATACAGCCAAGGGACAGCGTCGTCGGGGTACGATGATGCGCGGTCGGCCGCGGCGGGTTGAGCAGGTCTTCGTTCGACGGACCGCCGCCGTCGCAGAACGACCACCGGTGCCCCCGGGAAGAAGCGAAAGCCACCTAAGGAGACACGCAGGCGAATGCGGGATTACGACTACAGCGACCTGAAGGATCTCGCGACCGACGCGGACCACAAAGCAGCCATGCTCGACCTCCTGATCGAGTTCGACAAGTTCTGCGAGACGCACGGTCTCACCTACTACCTCTCCGGAGGAACCCTGCTCGGTGCCGTGCGCCACAATGGATTCATCCCCTGGGACGACGACGTCGATGTCAACATGCCGCGTTCTGACTGCGAGAAGCTCATGGAACTGTCGGGCGGACGCATCGGCGACTTCGAGCTCATGCCGCCCAACGAATCCCAGCGTTACTTCGCTTATCACTGGAAGCTGTACTCCGAGCGGATCCTCATCGCCAAGCGCACGAAGGGCGGGATCGGTGGGAAGGTCTATCCGATCTTCCTCGACATCTTCCCGATCGAGGGCCTTCCGGACACCCCCGAACTGAACCGCGAGCACTACGACGAGATCCGGCGCCGCAAGGATCGTGTCCGTCACGCGCGCAACGTGCGCAAGTACCGGGGCCGCAATCCGTATCGCATCCTTCGCAACCGGGTCGCCTCGCGCATCTACCGCTCGATCGGCGTTCGCCCATTGTTCGACAAGGTGATCGAGCACGCGACCTCTATTCCGTTCGAGGATGCCGACCACATCGGCGTCATGATGACCAACGTCCACACGACCGAGGAACGCGTCGTCAAGAGCGAATACGCCCCGGTCATCCGCCTCCCCTTCGAGGGCCACGACCTGGCCGCTCCCGCGGGGTACGACACCTACCTCCGCCAGCTGTACGGGGCGAACTACATGGAGTGGCTCCCCGTCCACAAGCGGATCCCGCGCCACGACTTCGTCACCTTCTTCCCGTACGGGCCCGGCGAGAAGCCGCGCGTGCTCGATGAGCGCGTCGAGGGCGGCGACGCCGCGATCACCGACGATGACGAGATGCAGGACGAGCTGGAGTGACCGTGTCGACGAACGAAGCGCACAAGACCGTGAAGATCGCCATGTGCGGGCTCGTGAAGAGCGAGAACCTCGGCGAGATGTTCATCGCGCGCAGCCTCGAACATCTGATCGCTGTCGGGCTCGAGAACGCGCAGCCGCCGGTCGACGTCGAGTATGTCGAGGTCGACCTGCTGGGGCGCAACGACACGATCTTCGAGATCCCCGATGCGCGCGAGCGGCGACTGCGCAACTACTACCAGTACAGCGAGAAGGGGCGCCTCACCGAGAAGCTCTTCCTGAATCTGCAGCGCCGAGGACGCAAGGCCAAGAGCAAGGCCGCGCAGAACCTCATCAGCCGCGCTCGGCACCTGATCTGGAAGTACGGACGCAACTACCGCAAGCGACTCTCGAGCTACTTCGACGTCAAGCTCAACGGCGTCGACTACATCGTGATCGACGGTGCCGGACTGCTCGAATACAGCTACAACGAGTACCACTGGTCGTTGCTGCTGATCAGCGAGTACGCCGAGCGTCACGGGCTCGAGGTCGTCTACAACGCGATCGGTCGCGCCGGCGCGTTCGACGAGCGCGACTTCGGAAGCACGATCCTCAAGCGCGCGATCCGCTCCTCGGCCGTCACCTACGTCTCAGCGCGAGACAACGTGACCGAGGTGCAGGCGTGCGCCGGCCCCGGCCACCGGGTGAAGCTGCTCGCCGACTCCGCCTTCTGGATGAAGGAGGCGTACGGAATCGACACCTCGATCGAGCGGAAGAAGATCGGCATCGGCCTCATTCGCGGCAACTCCCTCCAGGGGTACGGCGTCGAGTTCGGGTCGAAGGAATGGACCGCCCTCTTCGCCGGAATCGCGACCGAACTGCGCGACCGCGGATACGAGTTCGAGTTCTTCACGAACGGACTGCCCGGCGACGTCGCGCTCGGCAGGCGCGTGCTGAAGAAGTTGCGACTGCCGGACTCCTACCTCGTCGAGCGACCTGTCGACGACGAGGTCCTGGTCGACACCATCAACGGCTACGAAGCGATCATCACGTGCCGCATGCACTCATCCATCGCGGCCTTCACGATGGGCGTCCCCTCCGTCATCCTGTCGTGGAACGACAAGGTCGAGAAGTTGATGGAGATCATCGGCTACCCCGAGCGCGCCATCCGCCAGAAGGACTTCAGCCCCCGCTACATTGTCGACGCCATGGAGAAGGCGAAGTCTGAAGGCATCGATGACGACAAACTGTCAGCCATGAAGGAGAAGGCGCTGGAAAGCGTCGAAGATTACCTGCCTCGCATCCTCGCAGCCGCACACTGAGTACACCGATCGATTCCAGGAGCACCGCATGATCACCGCACTTCTCACGGCCGCAGGCACAGGGTCCCGCATGAAGCAGGACATCCCGAAGCAGTTCATGCACGTGAAGAACAAACCGCTGATCGTGTACACGATGCAGGCGTTCCAGGACCATCCTGCGATCGACGCGATCGTCGTGGTCACGCTCCCCTCGTGGATCGACGTCGTCACCGCATACGCCAAGCAGTACGGCATCACCAAACTGCAAGCCATCGTCCCCGGCGGGTCGACCGGTCAGGAGTCGATCCACAACGGGCTGTCGAAGATCCGTGAGGCCGGTTCCACCGACGATGACATCGTGATGATCCACGACGGCAACCGTTGTCTCGTCTCGTCAGAGATCATCTCGGACAACATCGCCGAGTTCAAAGCGAACGGCAGCGCCGTCGCGGCGATTCCATGCGTCGAGGCGGTCTTCCGCAGCGACGACAGCGGAGTATCCTCAACCGTGTCGATCCCCCGCGAGCAGCTCTTCCGCACGCAGACACCCCACTCGTACACCCTCGGCAAGCTCATGTGGGCACACGAGCAGGCCGCCGAACGCGGCATCGGCGACACCGCCGCATCCTGCGTCCTCATGCACGAGCTCGGCGAGACCGTCTACTTCTCGGCCGGCTCGGAGCAGAATCTGAAGATCACGACGATGGACGACCTCTACATCTTCGAGTCGATTCTCGACGCTCGGATCGCGGCTGGTTGATCGTCGGATGAGCAGCGGCACCTACTGGGAAGATCTGCGCACGGCGTCAGCGAGTATCCCGAACGTCGACCGACTCCGCGGTTCGCGCATTCTGGTGACCGGAGCCACCGGCATGATCTGCTCGGCGGTCGTCGACCTGCTGCTGTTCCTGAACCGCGAATTCGACGCCGACATCACGGTGTTCGTCGCCGGGCGCAGCGAGGCGGATGCGAACCGCCGATTCGGCGGATTCGCGGCCGACAAGCGTTTCGTGTTCGTGCAATACGACGCCACGTCCAACGATCCGGCCGCGCAGTCGATCGAAGTGGACTTCATCATCCACGGGGCCAGTAACGCGAACCCCGCGCTGTACATGCAGCATCCCGTCGAGACGATGCTCGCGAACATCGTCGGCCTGTCGGCCATGTTCGATGTTGCCCGTGCCGCGGCCGCCAAACGGGTCCTGTACGTGTCCTCGAGCGAGGTCTACGGGCAGAAGGACGGTACGCAGCCGTACGCCGAACAGGATTTCGGATACCTCGACATCCTCCATCAGCGTGCCGGATACCCCTCGTCCAAACGGGCGGGCGAATCGCTGTGTGTCGCCTACGGCATGGAGTACGGCATCGACTCCGTCATCGTCAGGCCCGGTCACATCTATGGCCCGTCCATCCGCGACGCGGATAATCGCGTCTCCGCCGATGTCACCCGAAAGGCGCTGGCCGGCGAGGATGTGGTACTCAAGAGCGCCGGCGCACAGCTGCGTTCGTACTGCTACACGCTCGATTGCGCGTCGGCGATCCTGACGGTGCTCCTGGACGGAGACAGCGCGAACGCGTACAACATCTCCAACCCGCACTCGATCTGCACGGTCCGCGAACTCGCCGAGGCCGTCGCGCATGCCGGAGGCGTGGCCCTTCGCTTCGACGTCCCCGCGGACGCGACCGCGGGCGTGCACAATCTGATGGACAATTCGTCGCTTGCGTCCGACAAGTTGGAGTCCCTCGGCTGGAAGCCCGCCTTCGACCTCCAACACGGTGTCGATCGCATGCTGGCGGTGCTGCGCGAGTCGGGCGGACGCCTCAGTCTCTAGCCCCGCCCGGGCAGACGCCTCGCGAAGCGGCGCACGACACGCCGCGTGCGGTTCACCGTCAGGCGCACGCGCTGACGCAGGCTTTCGGACGCGCGTCGTCCACGCGAGACCCCGGCGGCACGACCCGGAACCAACCGGGCCCGCCCCGACCGCACGATGATCGTCCACCAGCGCCGCCCTCCGTCGGCGCGGTCCCCGATCCGAACATGGATGGTCGATGCCGTCGCGGCGAACCGCAACGTCGCCAGGCCGGCCTCGACGCGCAGTTGAGCCGGCATGCCCTCGAATGGCACAACGCGCAACCCCCGTCTGCCGCGGCCGACGACCACGTCCAGCGTTCCCGTGCCGTCGTGGCTTCCATGCAGCACCACCTCGAGGAGGCCACCGTCGATCGTCCGCGCGCCGGCAGGCTGCAGGTGGCGGACCGCGAGATCGGGATCGCCGACCACAAGCGACGCGACACCACCGCTTGAGAAGGCGAAGTCCAACCGATCCGGGCGCATCGAGATCGTTGCCGGAACGTCGGACTTCAAGCCGCGCTGCGCGTGCGCGCTCCCGATCTCCGCTCGAACCTGCACCTTCCATGGCGTGGCAGGTGTCAACGCACGCCCCATCGCCGCATGGTCGGGGTCGATCTCGCCTGCAGCGGTCGCATGGACCCGTACGGCTCCCCCGTCCGTGTCCTCCACCTGCAGCTGGAAGTCGGCCGGAATGCTCCAGGCGACGCTCGAACGGCGCGAGTGCACCACGAAGCCGACATGCGCGGCAGCCACCTCGTCTGTGACGTCCAGCGGATCGTCGCCTGCGATCGCGCGAACCTCGGGCGAGACGATCTTGCGCAGGCGGGCCCCGGTGCGCTCGATGGTCGAGAGCCGGCCGCTGCCGTCTGTCCACTCGACATCCGCTTCGACGCGCAGAACGCCGTTCACCCAGCGCAGAGCGCTCGCGCGGCCCGTGCCGGGCGTCCGCACGTCCTCCCTGCAGGCGCGCTCCATCAGCGACAGATCACCGTGGCGGAGCACCCGGGCACGCAGGAGCTGCGATCTGCTCAGTTCGACGTCGAACCGCTCGAAGCAGAAGTGTTCCTGGAGTGCGCGCGCCCCCTCGAAGATGACCGCTCGGTCGCGTGCGTCTCTGGTCAGGAACTTCGTGTCGAAGGCGCCGAGAATGCGTTGCGCGTACTGGTGGTACAGCAGCTGTTCGCGCTGAAGACGGTGCTCGTCACCGGCGAGCACCGTCTGGATGGCCTCACAGACGCGGTGCAGGCCGCCCCAATAATCCGCCCGCGACTTGACGAACGTCGTGGAGCCGCTGCCCGCCGTGTTGACCCAGTGGTAGTACGGCGTCGACGACAAGGTCGAGATCACCGCCGCGTGACGGGCGACTTCCACATTGAAGAAGATGTCCTCCCACATGACTCTGCCACCCTCTGGAAAGCGGATGCCGTGCTCCAGGAGAAGTCTGCGCCGGTACAGCTTGTGCGGGTTCATCGGGATGAGGGGGTGCCGGTCACGATTGCCGATCGCCTGCGGCTCGTCGCGTTTGGAAGCGTCCCAACCCCCAGGAGGGCGTCTCAGTCCGCGACTCCTTGCCGACGACCACATCGGCGTCGTTGGCGACGGCCAGCGCGTGGGCGGCTCGCAGCGCATCGGGATAGAACTCGTCGTCGTGGTCGGCGAAGGCGATGTACGCGCCCTCTGCCAGCTCAACCCCGACATTGCGGGGCTTCGACGGCCACCCGGAGTTCTCGATGCGCTCGACGCGCACATTCGGCCTCGACCGCTGTACCGCCAGCAGTCGCGCGTGGGTGTCGTCGGGCGACCCGTCGTCAACGAAGATCACCTCGAAGTCCTCGCTGGGCATGGTCTGGCGGTCAAGCGACGCGACGAGCCGCTGCAACCCCGAGATGGGCGTCCGGTACGTCGGGATCACGACGGAGACGCTGCGCACGTTCAGCCCTCGCAGCGGGTCAGTCGGAGGTCTCGCGCATGGTCGGCGCGCCGCTCACGCCGCACGACGCGGATCATTTCGTCTCGACGTGGGTCAGCGCTTCGTCGATCGGACCGTCGAAGATCACGGCACCCTTGTTGATCACGATCCCACGCTGGCAGAGCGACTTGACCATGCCCTTGCTGTGACTGACGACGACCATGGTGACCCCGCTCGCCGTGAGCTCCTTGATCTTCTCGACGCACTTGCGCCGGAAGGGTGCATCGCCGACGGCGAGGACTTCGTCGACGAGGAGTATGTCGAGTTCGACGTGGATCGCGACGGAGAACGCCAGCCGCATGAACATGCCCGAGGAGTAGTGCGAGACTTCCTGGTCGATGAAGTCGCCGATTTCACTGAACGCGACGATTTCGTCGAAGCGCGCCTCGGTCTCTTCGCGACTCATGCCCAAGATCGCGGCGTTCAGGAAGACGTTCTCGCGCCCTGTCAGATCTGGGTGGAACCCCGCACCGACCTCAATGAGCCCCGCGACTCGTCCTCGGGTGTACACATTGCCCTCGTCCGGTTCGAGGACCCCCGAGATCAGCTTCAGCGTCGTGGACTTGCCCGATCCGTTGTAGCCGATGATGGCCACGGACTCGCCTTCCGCGATCGTGAAGCTCACGTCGTGGAGCGCTCGGAAGAACTGCGCGCCCCCCGACGTGCGTCGGACCACCGAGATGAGGAGATCTTTCAGCGAGCGTGTCTTGCGCTTGCGGAACTCTTTCGTGACGTGGTCGACAATGATGCTCGGGCGCGGCAGAGGTGTGTTTTCAGTGGTCATCGAGCTCACAGGTCCTGGGCGAACGAGCGCTCGAAAGCGCGGAAGACGAGCTGTCCGATGATCAGCGAGAGGATCGACAGCGCGACTGCCGCCCCGGCGAAGATCGGGAATTGCGGTGGCAGACCAATGTTCTCGGTCACGGTCGGCGCCCAGATCGACTGGTGGAAGATCTCCACCGCAACGGTGAGCGGACTCGATGCCCATGCGCCGAAGAACCAGAACGGCACCATGCCGTCCAGGATCACCCAGGTGTAGAGCACGGGCGCCGACCAGGTGGCGATCGTCCGGACGATCTCCACGAAGTTCTGCGCGTCACGGAACCGCACGTTGATTGCCGACGCGAGCAGCCCGATCCCCGTGCTGAACGCGAGGATCAGCAGGAGTGCGCACACGATCCCGACGACGGACATGACAGTCGGGACCCATCCGAAGGCCACTGCGACGATCAACAGGATCACGAGTTGCGGCAGGAAGTGAATGAACGATCCGATGACCGCCGAGATCGGGAACAGCTCACGGGGCAGGTAGATCTTGCGGACGAGCGACTTGTTGGAAACGATCGAGCGGGTCGCGAAGCCGAAGGATTCGTTGAAGAGGTTCACAACGACGATGCCGCTGAACAAGTACAACGGGTAGTCCTCGACCCGACTGTTCTGGCCGAGCACGTGCCCCACGACGAAGAAGTACACGAAGAACTGCACCGTCGGTCGCACGTACGACCACAGCCAACCGAGCGCCGAGTTGCGATAGCGGAGCGCATTGCCCTTCTGCACAAGGATCTTGAGCAGGTAGCGACGCCGGAAGACGTCGAGGATTCCACGCCCCCTCCCGGGGACGTCGTACTCGCTCAGGTCGGCTGGGAGTGCGCTCACGCGGCCTCTTTCTCGGGTGCGACGCTGACAGGCAGTCAGGCCATCGCCCATAGTAATCGAGCGTCGCCTGGGAGGCCGTTCAGTTCAGGTATTTGGACGCGATCCAACCGATGCGCGAACCGGCCTTCACCTTGAGCCAACCGCCTGACCGCTGCAGCAGCGTGACCGTCGCCCCCTTGGGCACCACCATGCGCACCGAGCTCGATGTCGTAGCCTTCGAGCGCAGGTTCACCGCGACCGTGGTCTTGGCCGTCATGTACTCGAGGTACGAGCGATTCACCCAACCACGCAGCGATCCGGTGCGCACGAGGCGCCAGTTACCACTGCTCGCTTCGACGACCACGTTGCGTCCCGGGGGGAGGACCGCGACGACCTTCCCCTTCGTCGAGGCGGCGGTTCGGAGATTGAGGTTGGCGGTGACACCCATCAGCACGTTGAGGTTGCGCGGCACATAGGCGAGAGACCGGTACGGCACCCAGCCCTCGCTCGAACCGACGTGGACGTACCGCCACCCGGGCTGCATCGCGGTCACGAGCACCCGCGCCCCCTTCGACACCTCGGTCACGGCGGCCGCGGAGTGAGCCGCCGTCGAGCGCATCGTCGTTGCAACCGTCACCATTCGTGTGCCGGGCGTGACCGTCTTCGTCTCGTCAGCCGGTTCGGGGTCCGGTATCGGCGTCGGCGTGGGTGTCGGTGTCGGTGTAGGTGTCGGTGCGACGTCGAGGTAGTCGCTATGCGACCAGTAGGTCGCACCGTTGATCGTCAGCCGCCACCAGTCGCCGTAGATGCCGGTGCGTGCGAAGACCTGCCCTTCCTTCACCTGCACCTTGCCGGTCTCGCATGCCGTCGTCGGCGCTTTGCGTGCGTTGAGCGTGCCGGTCGTGACCTTGGCGTAGCCCGACGCCTTCGTCACACTCGACTCCGCAGGCGCCGCGCACGGGTCGCTCGATGCGCCGGAACCCGACGTGTTGGTCGACAACGCGGATGCCGATACCCAGACCGTCTTGCCGGAGTATGTGCCGCGGATCCACGCGCCGTACGAGCCGGTGACCGTGAGCGTCTTGCCCTTCGTCAGGCTGATCGAGCCGGTGCCGCACACGAGGGTCGGTGCCGTGCGCGCCGTCGTCGAGGTGGCCGTCACGGTGGCGGAGCCGCTGAGCTTGACGATGTCGGCTGACGCGGGCACGGTGCATGCCGGAATCTGCGCCGGTGCCCCAGCCGATGCCGATGCGTCGGGCTCGAACCACGCGACGTAGTAGTTGTAGAAGTTGCGGTTGCCGTACGCCGAGCAACTGTCTCCGGTGCCATAGCCTGCGGCGAGCGCGGCGACGTTGGCGCGGTAGGGCGTGTAGATGTACAGGTTCGCGGTGGCCTGGTTCTGGATGAACACCTTCGAGGTGCCGCACGAACTGTTCGGGTGCCACTTGATGGTGTTGACCTGTCCGGCGCGGTAGCTGTACCGCGTGGGGTTCTTCGCGTACACCTGCTGCTGTCGCGCGCCCAGGTAGACCTGGTTCACGAACCCGGCCGACGCCGAATCGCACGGCGCGGTGTCGGGGCAGTTCATTCCCATCGCGTGCTGATACGCCCAGTTGCTGGGCGCGGTCGCGGTGACGAGCCCCTGTTCCTTCTGCAACATGACGAGGATGACCTTGGGGTTGACCCCACAGGCGGCGGCGACCGCCTGGATCACCTGGGCGGCTGTCGCATTGTCGCGACGTGCGACGGCCTTGCAGTACGAGTCCGCCGCTTTGGCCGGAAGGTTCACCTTGATGTTCTTCAGGCAGGTCGGTCCCGTGCTCGCCTTGCAGGCAGGAACCTTGCCATTGAGGAACGTCTGGATCTGCGCCGCGGTCATCGTGTCGCCGTCGAAGAACTCCGCGTCGCTGATGATGAATCCGCCCTCGAGGATCGAGGCCGGCAGCTCGGCCGCGCGCGCCTGCGCGGGCGGCGTGAGCGCTGCCATCATTCCGGCCACAAGGGCCACGAGGAGCACGGCGACGACGGTGCGGGTACGCGTCGTGGCGCCCTCGAGACTGTGAAGCATGTGAACAGTGTTACTGAAGTCGAGGGTTTTTACCAGCCGAGGCTCAGGAAGCGACGCGCGACACGCCGATTCGGGTGTTCTCAGAGGTCGGCGTGCAGTTGCCAGACCCGCTCGGCGGCCCCGAGCCAGGTGAAGGCGCGCCCACGATCGGCCGCGAGCACGGCGAGCCGCTCGACGGCCGCCGTCGACCCCAACGCCGTCGCCAGCGCGTCGCCGAGGGCACCCGGATCGGCGGCGTCGGCCAGCACTCCCCCGTCGACGACGATCTCGTCATGCACGGGCGATGAGACGGCGACGATCGGCACGCCCACCGCCATCGCCTCGAGCACCCGCCACGGGAAGGACGTGCGAGTGTCGGGGGCCAGCACGACCAATGCCGCTCCCAACACCGCACCGCGATCGTGCTGGTCGACAAACCCTCGTACGTGCACCGCGTGCTCCGGGAGCCCGGCCGATGTCGCCGCCGCCATGACGGCGGGCTCTTCGCCTGCTGCGATGTCGAGCACGACCACCGGGGTGTCGGCCCGTGTCTGGGCCACCGCGCGGAACGCGTCGACGAGGTCGGCGGGGCGAGCCGCTGCGATGAGCACGTACCCGTCGGGAAGCCGCAGATCGCGTCGCCTGCCGACGTCGTCGGAGGGCACACGGAATCCCTGCGGCGCGGCGCCGGGAATGACGCGGATGCGGTCACCGAGTGCGGCGCGCTCGGCGAGCGCCCGCGCCGTGGCGTGCGTGGGCACGACGATGGCGTCCGCGAAGCGGGCTGCACGCTTGAGCATCGCCCGCTGCCACATCGCCGCGGTCCTGCCGAGCTCATCGGGCGACTCCCAGGCGCGCAGGTCCCAGACCGTGACCACCGTCTGATCGTGGTCATGGATGCGGTCATGACGCACGAGGGGGGCCAGCAGCGACGGCGAATGGATCATGCCGCCCGCCGCGCCGGCGGTGACACCCATCTGCCATGCGGCGGCGAGTTCGCGACGCCGCAGCCCCAACGCCGTGACCTCGGCGAGGTCGGGCGCGGCCCGGCCCGCGGCCGCGCGCGCATCGGGTGCGGCCGACACAAGGCCTTCGACATCGCAGCCCGCCGGTGCGGTCGCCGTCAGGGCACGGGCGAGCTCACGCGTCGCCTGCCCGAGGTCGGGTTCGGTCGGATCGACCAGTTGGTCGAGCACGAGGCGCAGCGTCGCCGTCATGCGTCGAGCCTACGACGGTCGGTCATGGCGTCGGGGTCGGCGTGGCCGGGTGCAGCGTGTCGTTCACGAGTTCCTGGATGTACGCGAAGTCGGGCGCGTCGGGGTCGATGCCGTTCTCGAGGGTCAATTCGACGCTCGTGACCTCCTGCTCCTTCGCCTTGACCGCGAGTTCGGTCAGATACGGGAGCATGTCGGTCGGAATGTCGGTCTGCACGACCTCCGAACCTGCCGAGAGGATGTCCTGGAAGCGGGAAAGCACATTGGTGGGCGTGAACTGCGCGAGCATCGCCTCTTGCAACTGTCGCTGCCGCTTCATGCGGTCCCAGTCGCTCGTCGTGTACCGCGAACGCGCGTACCACTGCGCGGTGTCGCCGTCCATGTGCTGTTCGCCGGCCTCGATCCATCCGGTGATGCCCGACAGCGTGCCGTCTTCGTTCTCGTGGAGCGCACCGGTCGGAATGCGCTCGGACACCGTGATGTCGACACCGCCGAGGGCGTCGATGAGGGCGGCGAATCCGTCCATGTCGATGAAGACGAAGTACGGGATCTCGATGCCGAGCACGCCTTCGGCTGCATCGCGCGTCGCCTCGATGCCCGGCGAAGAGCCACGGGCCGCGGCATCCGGATACAGCGCTTCACCGTCACGGCACAGGCCGACCTCGGTGTTGAGCTGATTGATCTTGTTGTCCCACCCGCAGGCCGGGTCGGCGTGACCCTCGTGGCCGTTCGGGTAGAGCTCCTGCATGGGCCCTTCCGAGAAGGGCACGTCACGCATGTCGCGCGGGATGCCGAAGATCGACACGGCACCGGTGTCGGCGTTGACCGAGACGACCGAGATGCTGTCGAAGAGCATGTGGTCGCGGCCCTCGCCGCTGTCGGCACCGAGCAGGAGGAAGTTGTAGTAGCCATCGGAGGGCGGCACGGACGCACCCGATCCGAAGATCGCCAGTCCGTCGCGCGCGGGGGCGACCACCGACTGCGCCCCGTAGACCGCGATTCCGCTCGGCAGCGCCGTGAGGACGACCGCGAGGGCTGCGATGCCGATGCGGGCACGTGGCCCGGTGCGGACGAGCCGCACGAGCCGCAGCGTGTCGATCGCGAGCACGACCCACAGCGCCGCGTACGCGAGCAGCACGAGCTGCAACGCCAGGAGCACCCACCAGTTGGCGGCGAGTGTGATGAGCATGGGTCGCCACATGAGCGCGAGCAGCACGGCGAACAGGATCGCGATCCAGCCGGCGAGCGTCGCCACGACGCCGATGCGACCGAGCCGTCGGTTGCCGGCGAGCAGTTGGGCGGAGCCGGGCAGGAGGAAGCCGGCGACGACGAGCCACCAGCCGCGGCGGGTCATGACCGCCTTCGACGACGCATCGGGGTATCGCAACGGCTGGGTGCCGGCGATCGCGACGCCGCGCGAGTTCGACGACTGCGGGCGCGCTGGGCTCATCACGCTCATCGCGTGACCGCCGCAACGCTCACAGGGAGTCCTTCAGCCGGCGGTTCTTCTCCTCCACCTGCGCTTCGAGTTCACGTGCGTACGCCTCGACGCGGTCACCGATCGATTCGTCGGAGGCGCCGAGAATGCGGGTGGCGAGCAGGCCGGCGTTGCGGGCGCCGTTGATCGAAACCGTGGCGACCGGGATGCCGGCGGGCATCTGCACGATGCTCAGCAGCGAATCCATGCCGTCGAGCGTCGCGAGCTGCACCGGGACGCCGATGACGGGAAGCGCCGTCAGGGAGGCGAGCATGCCGGGAAGATGCGCGGCACCGCCGGCGCCGGCGATGATCGCGCGCAGCCCACGGGCCCGCGCTTCACGCCCGTAGCTGAGCAGCTTGTCGGGGGTGCGGTGCGCGGAGACGACCTCGACCTCGTGCGGAATACCGAAGTCGGTCAGGATCTGCGACGCGTCGCTCATCACCCGCCAGTCCGAGTCGGATCCCATGACGACGCCGACGAGCGGCGTCTCGGACGAGTGGAGGGGGCGGGTCACCCGACAAGGCTAGGGCGCTCGCCTGGAAACTCCCCGCAACGGCACGGCGCTTCGTGCCGCCGGGGGCGTGTCTCAGTCCTCGAAGAAGGCTGCTGCCGCTCGCGCCTCGTACACGACGCTATCGAGGTCCTCGCCCCACGCGTTGACATGACCGACCTTGCGCCCCGGTCGCGGCGCCTTGCCGTACGTGTGCACCTTGACGGACGGATGCTCGGCGAGCACCGCCGCGAATCTGCTCTGCAGCGAGTCCGTCGCGGGCCCACCGAGGATGTTGATCATCGTCGCCCACGCCGCACGCGGAGCCGTGTCGCCGAGCGGCAGATCGAGCACCGCGCGCACGTGCTGCTCGAACTGCCCGGTGACCGCGCCGTCCTGGCTCCAGTGCCCGCTGTTGTGCGGCCGCATCGCGAGCTCGTTGACGAGCAGGCGCTCGTCGGCGGTTTCGAAGAGTTCGACGGCGAGCATGCCGGTCACTCCCAGCCCCTCGGCGATCGTCGTGCCGATCCCCGCTGCGACGCGACCGAGGCGCGCGCCCGCGTGCGGCGCCGGCGCGATCACCTCTGCGCACACGCCGTCTCGCTGCACCGTCTCGACGACGGGGTAAACGGCGACCTCGCCCGAGGGGCGGCGCGCGACCTGCTGGGCGAGTTCGCGCGTGAAGTCGACGAGTTCTTCGACGAGCAGCTGCGCACCGTCGTCGAGGGCGCCGATCCAATCGGCGGCTTCGTCTGTGGTCGACACGACCCGCACGCCCTTGCCGTCGTAGCCGCCGCGAGGGGTTTTGACGACCGCGCGCCCGCCGTGGGCATCGAGGAAGGACTGCAGGCCGGCGGCATCCGAGATCGCGGCCCAGTCGGGCTGCGGCATGCCGAGCTCGGCCAGGCGCGCACGCATCTCGAGCTTGTCCTGCGCGAAGCGCAGCGCGTCGGGACCGGGATGGACGGCGATCCCGGCATCCACGAGGGCGCGCAGCACCTCCTGCGGCACGTGCTCGTGGTCGAAGGTGACGACGTCGACGTTCTTCGCGAACGCGAGCACGGTCGCGGCGTCACGGTAGTCGCCGACGGCGCTCGCGGCGAGTTCGGCGGCCATGCCGGGCTGTTCTGCCAGGACCGACACCTCGACGCCGAGTTCGACGGCGGGAGCGATCATCATGCGGGCCAGCTGGCCGCCACCGACGATTCCGACGCGCAGAGACATGGGGCACCCTTTCGTTGAACCCACCCATCCTCTCGCACCGACGCGGCGCGCGTGGACGATCAGTCTTCGTCGGGGACGACGGGGATGCCGTGCGAATCGCGATGCGCGAGGATCTGGCTGACCTCGACCTGATCCGCGAGGACTTCGTGCACGAGCCGGACACCGGGCACATCGACGAGGCGGAACGGCGCATCCACACCGCTGGAGAGGGTCAGCGTGCCCGCACCGACCATGCGTTGGACCGGACCGCGGCGCTCCGAGATGGTGTACCCGCGGGCATGTCCGATCTCGCGACGGTTGCGGCCGAACACGCCGGACTGCTCGATGACGCGTCTGGTCGTGATCGTGTACGTGTGGTTCAACCAGCGCAGCCACGGGACGATCACGAGTACCAGGACCAGGGCGGCACCGGCCGCCCACAGCATCCAGTCCTCGAACGGCTCGGGCAGATTGCCTGTGAAGAATCCGACGGTTCCGGCGACGGCGATGAGCACGAGCGCCGACCAGAACAGCCTCCGCGCGTGCGGTCGCAGGCGCGCCACCCGCAGCTCGGCCGTGGGCGCCCCGGGCGCCGGGGCGGCCGGGCGTCCCGAGAACGAGGTGGGCTGCGTCACAGCTCCATCATGGCGCGCGCCCCCGGTGCCGCCTCGGCGGCGCGCCCGACACGACGCCGACGCGGTCAGCGCACGTGCACGACGTCGCCCGCCGCGACGACAGCCTCGACGCCTTCGGCGACCACGACGAGTCTCCCGTCGTCGTCGATCCGCTCCGCCGTGCCCGCGAGCACCGACCCGTCGGGAAGACTCACCGTCACGACGCGACCGAGCGTCGTGCACGCCGCGCGCACGGCCTCTTTCACGGCGGGCGCGGTGAGCGTCGCGGCGAGCGCGGCGACACCGTCGCGCAGCCCTTCGAGGTAGTCGGCGACGAGGCGGTCCTCATCGACGACCCGCCCCAAGGCTTCGAACGAGGTCGCCGTCGGCACAGGAAGGTCGGCGCTCGTCATCGACGTGTTCACCCCTGCGCCGACGATCACGGCGAACGGGTCGGCCGGCAGCACCTCAGCCAGGATGCCGCTGATCTTGCGGCCTTCGACGAGCACGTCGTTGGGCCACTTCAGCCCCACCTCGATGTCCGGCGCCTGCGCCGCGACGGCGCGGCTCATCGCTTCGCCGGCCAGGAGCGGGATCCACCCTCGCTCGTGGGTCGGGACGTCCTCCACCCGAAGCAGCACCGAGATCGCCAGCGCGGTTCCCGGCGGCGCGGTCCAGGTGCGGTCCAGGCGGCCGCGGCCGGCGCGCTGGTCGCGCGTGAGCACGACCGACAGGTGCGGGTGGTCCTGCGGCGCGGCTGCGGCGTCGTGCAGCAGTTTCGCGTTGGTCGAGTCGACCGTCTCGATCAGATGCAGCCGCGGCGACACGGCGGCGGCGAGCGGGAATCCGGCTTCGGGGAGCGACATGCCGCCACCCTACGCGGGCCGCGCATCGGCGTTCTGGCCCGCCGACGGCTTCGCGGATTCGCACATCGGATGCGCCCGCGCGTTGTGCGCGTACTCCAACAGGATGCCGATCCTGCTCGCTAGGGTGGAACGCGTGACCGAGCAGCCTGACATGTCCACGACCGCCGGCAAGATCGCCGACCTCCGCGCCCGGTATCAGGAGGCGGTCGTCGATGCCGAGGCGGTGTCGGTGCAGAAGCAGCATGCGAAGGGCAAGCTCACCGCCCGCGAGCGCATCGAGTTGCTGGTCGACCCGGGCAGCTTCGTCGAACTCGACGAGTACGTGCGCCACCGCACCTCGGCGTTCGGCATGGATCGCTCCCGCCCCTACGGCGACTCGGTCGTCACCGGCATCGGCACCATCCACGGCCGCACCGTCGCCGTGTACGCCCAGGACTTCACGACCTTCGGCGGCTCCCTCGGCGAGGTCGCCGGCGACAAGATCATCAAGGTGATGGAGTTCGCCCTTCGCAGCGGCATCCCCATCATCGGCATGCTCGACTCGGGCGGCGCCCGCATCCAGGAGGGCGTGGTCGCCCTCGGCAAGTACGGCGAGATCTTCCGCCTGAACACCGCGGCATCCGGAGTCATCCCGCAGATCTCCATCATCATGGGGCCCGCCGCCGGCGGCGCGGTCTACTCCCCCGCGCTCACCGACTTCGTCGTGATGGTCGACAAGACCAGCCAGATGTTCGTGACCGGCCCCGACGTCATCAAGACGGTCACCGGCGAGGACGTCGGCATGGAAGAACTCGGCGGGGCGCACACGCACAACACCCGCTCGGGTGTCGCCCACTACCTCGCCGAGGACGAGGACGATGCGATCGACTACGTCCGCACGATGGTCGGCTACCTGCCCGACAACAACATGTCGGAGCTGCCCGGCTACGAGAACGAGTTCGAGTGGGAGACCACTGACAGCGACCGCGTGCTCAACACGATCATCCCCGACTCCCCCAACCAGCCCTACGACATCCACCAGGTCATCGGCCACATCGTCGACAGCGGCGATTTTCTCGAAGTGCAGCCGCTGTTCGCGCCGAACATCGTCATCGGCTTCGGGCGCATCGAAGGTCGCACGGTCGGCATCATCGCGAACCAGCCGTCGCAGATGGCGGGCACCCTCAACATCGAGGCCGGCGAGAAGGCGAGCCGGTTCGTGCGGTTCTGCGACGCGTTCTCGATCCCGATCGTGACCCTCGTCGACGTGCCCGGATACCTCCCTGGTACCGATCAGGAGTGGACCGGCGTCATCCGCCGCGGCGCGAAGCTGCTCTACGCGTACGCCGAGGCCACCGTGCCCCTGGTCACCGTCATCCTGCGCAAGGCGTACGGCGGCGCCTACATCGTGATGGGCTCGAAGCAGCTCGGCGCAGACGTCAACCTCGCGTGGCCGACCGCCGAGATCGCCGTCATGGGCGGGCAGGGCGCGGTCAACATCCTCTACCGCGGTGAGATCAAGAAGGCCGAGGAGGCCGGCGAAGATGTCGCGGCCGTGCGCACGCGCCTCGCGAACGAGTACACCTACAACGTCGCGTCGCCGTTCCTGGCGGCCGAACGCGGCGAACTCGACGGCATCATCGAGCCGGCGCAGACGCGCGTCGCGATCGCGAAGGCGCTGCGCGCGCTGCGCGGGAAGCGGGCGAGCCTGCCGGCGAAGAAGCACGGTAACATCCCGCTATGACCGACGCCGACGGACCGCTGCGCATCGATGTGCGGCGCGGAGAGCCGACCCCCGAGGAGCTCGCCGCGGTCATCGCCGTCGTCACCGAGGCGTACGAACGCGAGGCCGCGATGACGCTCGCCGACGACGCCACGCAGGTTCGCGCCTGGGACGTTTCGGCGCGGGCGTTGCGCGCCCCGCTGCGGCGCGACATCGGTTGGGGACGTTTCAGCGGCTGAGGGCCGGAATCCCGCCGCAGAATGTCCCCCAAAATACCTACAGACGGGGTTGTTGCACCTCGGCGAGAATGGTCTTGCTGGAACGCTTCTGCGTTCGGCCGGAAGTCTCCTTGAGAGCATCTTCTGGCCATGCGGGCAGGTTTTCGGGTAACCGCTCGCGTTGGTGAGGGGCGGGCGGCTTCGCCGCCCCTCACCTCCTCTTCTTCAGAAGGCCTTCGAAAGAAGGCCTTCTGTCATTTCGGGCGGTGGATCTCAGCCCACAGGTCGACGACCTCTTCGCCGTCGGGGTCGTCGACGGGTCGCGATCGCCCGACGACCGTCACCGCGATCTCGGGGTGGGGCGAGGTGCGGATGTAGAGGCGCTCCGAAGCGGCCTCTTCGAGCGCTTCGGCCAGGCGTGTGCGGATCTCATGCAGCGCGTCCTCGGGCATGCCGTCGAGGCCGCCCTCGTCGAGCATCGTCACGTTCGACCCGCGCAGTCGCGCCGCCTCGAGTTGGGTGCGCACGGCGTCGTCGAGCAGGCGCGGGCCGCGCAGCTCATCGCGCAGCCGCCCCTCCGCGAGCACGGCCCGGGTGCGGTCGGTGGCCTCGAGCATCCCACCGGATTCGATCGTACGGATGAGCACCGGGCCTGCCACTGCGAGGGCACGCTGCACCTGCACCCGGCGCTCGCGGCGCCGCCCGTCCTGCGTCGCGAGCCATTCGGATGCCGCGCGCTGCAGCCCCGTCAACTCGGCGGTGTCGCGTGCGGCGCGATCCATGAGCCATGTCAGCAGCTGCGCGACGCCGACCCACACGACGGCGCCGGTGGCGCCGAGGGCGAGGGCGCTCGGGACCCCGATCCACAGCGACGCCTCGATCGTGACGATGATGACGCCGCTCCACGCGACCCACGGTCGGCCGCGCACCATGACGATCGCCATCAGCGCGCTGATGCCGCCGAGACTCCAGGTCGCGTAGGACAGCAGCCGGACGTCCGGGCCCGCGGCGAACCACGTCGCGTTGGGCACGAGCACCGCGGTCACGAGCGCCAGGACGGCGGCCCACGCGGGCAGGACGGTGCGGCGTGCGCCTTCTGCGAGCGCCTCGGACGGGGTCGCGTTCCAGAAGACGCACAGCCACGTCACGACGAGGTACAGCGCGAGGGCCGCGACCATGATGAGCGGGTTGTCGACACCGTCGGTCCACAGCAATCCGCCGACCGCGAGATAGGCGGTGAAGGCGACGGCGAGCCCGGAGAGCACCGAGCGGACGGCGACGGTCACGACACACCCCGCCATCCGAGCGTCACCGTGGTGCCGCCCTCGCCGCTGGCGACCGCTGCCGAGCCGCCGACCGCTGCCATCCGCGCGACGATCGAGCCGCGGATGCCCAGCCGGTCCTCCGGCACCACATCGGGGTCGAACCCGGGACCGGTGTCGGCGACGCGGATCTCGACCGCCTCACCGTGCGCGCGGAAGGCGATGGCCAGCCCCGCACCGTCGGCGTGCTGTCGGGCGTTCGAGACGGCCTGCACGCTCGCCAGCACCAACGCACGGGCGACGCGACCCGGAACAGGGGGGGCATCGGACTCGATATCGGCGTCGACGGGGACGGCCGCTCCGACCTCACGGATCGCGCGTTCAAGCGCAGCGGCGAGCTGCACGGGAGCGACCGGCTCGTCGGAACCCTCCCCCGAGTCCTGGTCGGCGTTGGCGAGCCGCGTGAGCGCTTCGCGCGCCATCGACACGGCCAGGGTCCGTTCGCGCGGCGTGACGGCACGTTCGGCCGAGATGAGCGCGGCCAGCACGCTGTCGTGCATGAGGGCGGCGACGGCGATGCGCTCGCGCTCGGCGGCCTCCGCTGCGGCCGCCGCGGCGTACGAGCGCACCGCCTCGGCCCGGGTGCGGTCCATGTCGAGCGCGACGGTGCGCAGCATCCACCCGAGCGCGAGCACGACGCCGGCGAGGATGATCGCGAACACGACGTCGAGGATCACGAGAATGAGCCGGTCGCTGGGAAACCCCAGCTGCATCAGTCTGACGACGCCGTACATGACCGGCATGGCGGCGGCCCACACCATCTGCAGCGGCAATGCGAAGGCGAGCACGGACGCCGAGGTCGCGACGTTGATGAGGTACCAGACCCACGGTTCGCCCGCAGCCGTTTCGAACTGCCCGGCGGTCGCTGCCGGCCACAGCAGCAGGGCGAGCGGGTAGACGAGTGCGAAGATCCGTGTCGTGGTCTTGACCCATCGGCCCACGAAGCAGGCCAGCAGCATGATGCCGAGGGGCGCGAACACGCCGATGTTGAGCCAGGGCTGCCATCCCGGGGCTTCCTGCTCACTGGCGAGGGCGTTGAGAAAGGCCTGCGCCCCCAGGATCGTGCAGCCGAAGCCCACGACGAGACTCAGGATGCGCTCGATGCGCGCGCGTGTGAACGTCTCGGAGCCGACGTCCAGCGCGCTGGGCCGACCGTCGCTGTCGCGGTGACGTGCCTCAGCGCTCACCGGGTTCCTCGTCGACGAGCCCGTCCTCCATCGCGCGTCGCAGCAGATCGACCTTCGTCGGCGCGGGGCGCCCGACCTCGACGTACTTCACACGCACCCGCGTGATGTTCTCTTTCGCGGTGGAATAGGCGATGCCGAGGCGGTCGGCGACCATCTTCAGCGGCAGACCTGCTGCATACAGGCGCAGCACGTCTCGCTCACGCGCGGAGAGTTGGGCGTCGGCGAAGGCACGATCGCCCTCGACGGCACTGGCCCACTCGACGTTGTCGAGGTGGTCCCCGCGCGCCACGGTGCGCACCGCAGCGATGACCTCGTCGATGCGCGAGGACTTGCTGACGATGCCGGCTGCGCCCGCCGCGAGCGCCTCACGAACGGCCGCGGGACGGTCGGCGACACTGTGGATGATGACGGACGAACCGTCGCGCACGAGCCTGGTGACGTTCTCGGTGACGGTCGTACCGTCGCCGAGCGTGAGATCGAGCACGACGACGTCGGCCGGGAGCGCATTGGCGAACGTGCGCCAGTCGACATAGGCGGTGACGGAGCTTCCCGAGAACACCACCTGCTTGCCTGCGCGTTCGCACGCGGCCTCGAGGCCGAGCCGCACGGACTCGTGGTCGTCGATCAGCGCGACTCTCGTCATGGGCACAGCCTAGCGAGCACGCTCGCCGGACGACCCTCCCGTGTCGCGATCGAGCACCGCGACGGCCTCGACGTGGTGGGAGTGCGGGAACAGGTCGAACGCGCGAACGGCCGCGGCGCGATAGCCGTGACCGGCGAACGTCGCGAGGTCGCGCGCGAGCGCGACGGGGTCGCACGCGACGTACACGACACGCGCCGGGTCGAGCGCCGCGATGCCGTCGACGACCTCGCGTCCGGCCCCGGCCCGCGGCGGATCGAGGACGACGACACCGCGTGAGATGCGTTCGCGTTGCGCTGCACCGATCGCGTCGGGCGCAGCCGCGAGCCAGCGGTCGACGCGCGCGGTCTCGGCGCGCGCTCCCACCCAGTCGACGAGGTTCTCGCCGGCGTGCTCGGTGGCGCGGGGATCCGACTCGATGCTCGTGATGCGCACCCCAGGGCCCGCGACGCCCGCCACGGCCGCCGCGAGCAGCCCGACACCGCCGTAGAGGTCGAGGTGGTGGCCGTCGGGGTCGAGTGCGCCGGCGACGGCGTCGACGACCGCATCGGTGAGCGTCTGCGCGGCGAGTCGGTGCACCTGCCAGAACCCGCCGACGTCGACGGTGAAGTCCCGTCCGGCGACCGTCTCCACGACCACTTCAGGCGCTGCGGGTTCATCGACTCCGCGGCCGCCGCGACGCGGGCCGCGACCGGCGTCCGGCCGCACGAGCACCCGGACGCGCCCGTCGGCGGGCTGGACGAGATCGAGCCGCCCGGCCTGCGCCGAGCGGGGGCGCTGCGCCGCGTCTTCGATCGCAGACGTCGCCAGCGGCAGGTCGTCGACGGCGATGACGCGGTGGCTGCGCGCCGAGTACGGCCCGATCCGCCCGGCATCGTCCACGTGCAGGCTCACGCGCGTGCGCCAACCCGTGCCGTCTGCGGCTTCTTCCGCGGTGACCACACCATCGGCGCCGCGGGCCCCATGCGCGGCCTCGATGGTCACCGGCAGGTCGAGGCGACCGATCCGTGTGAGTGCGTCGACGACGACGCGCTGCTTCAGATCGCGCTGGTGCGCAAGGTCGATGTGACCGAAATCGGCGCCCCCGGCACGCTGGTCGGGCGCGCGCGAGATGTCGGCAGCGCCCCACACGTGGGCCCGCCGGTGCGGGGAGGCGTCGAGCACCTCGAGCACGTCCCCCCGCCAGAACGACGACTTGCGCGTGTCCGTCAGCCGTACCCGCACCCGTTCGCCGGGGACCGCGTCTGGGACGAAGACGACCCGTCCTTCGTGGCGCCCGACGAACACGCCGCCGTGGGCGACGTCGGTCACGTCGAGATCGATCAGGTCGCCGGAGGCCGCGGAACTCATCCTTCGAGGATCGCACGGGCAGGGCTCAGATCCGCACGGTCGCCGCGACACGGCTAGCGTGGGTGGATGCGTGTCTGTCTGGCATCCACCTCGCCCGCTCGACTCATGCTGCTGCGACAGGCGGGCATCGAACCGCTCACCCGCGCGCCGCAGGTCGACGAGGAAGCGGTGATCGCCGCCGTCGAGGAACAGGAATGGCGCGTCCTGCCGCCGGCGGAGCACGTGCTGCTGCTGGCCCGCCACAAGGCCGCCGACGTCGTCGCATCACTGCGCGCCGACGAGCCGGACTTCGACGGCATCGTCATCGGTGGCGACTCGATGTTCGCCTTCGGCGGCGAAGTGCTCGGCAAACCGTACGAACCCGAGATCGCCGCGGCCCGGTGGCGGGCAATGCGCGGGGGAACCGGAGTGCTGCACTCGGGGCACAGCGTCTTCCGCGTGCGCGCCGGGCACGAACCGGCGGAGGCCTTCGCCGTCGCCGAAGCGTCCGTCACGTTCGCCGCCGACATCACCGACGACGAGATCGCCGCCTATGTGGCCAGCGGTGAACCGCTGCACGTCGCCGGCGCGTTCACGGTCGACAGCCTCGGCGGTGCGTTCATCGAGCGGGTCGAAGGCGATCCGTCGACCGTCGTCGGCATGTCGCTGTCGACGTTGCGACGGATCACGGGCGAGCTCGGCGTCTCGTGGACCGACCTGTGGAACCGCGACGCCGGCTCGTAGACTCCCGCACACGTTTTCTGGGTGACTTTGTGCGAGTGATCCAAAGGAGGGGGTGCTGCGCTCGGTAGGCTGGCATCCATGCCTCACATCGCCAAGGTGCTCATCGCGAACCGCGGCGAGATCGCCGTCCGCATCATCCGCGCAGCGCGCGACTCCGGAAAGGCCTCCGTCGCCGTCTACGCGGACCAGGACCGGGATGCGCTGCACGCGCGACTCGCCGACGAGGCGTACGCGCTCGAGGGCGCCACCAGCGCCGAGACCTACCTGTCGATCGAGAAGATCCTGTCGGTCGCACGCCGCTCCGGTGCAGACGCGGTGCACCCCGGCTACGGCTTCCTGGCCGAGAACGCCGAATTCGCCCGTGCCGTGATCGGCGCAGGCCTCATCTGGATCGGCCCCTCCCCCGAGGCCATCGAAGCACTCGGCGACAAGGTGACCGCCCGTCACGTGGCCGAGAAGGTCGGCGCCCCGCTCGCTCCCGGCACCCCCGGCCCTGTCGAAGGTGCCGACGAGGTCGTCGCCTTCGCGCAGGAGTACGGCCTGCCCATCGCGATCAAAGCCGCGTACGGCGGCGGCGGTCGCGGCCTGAAGGTCGCGCGCGAGCTGTCTGAGGTCGAAGAGCTCTTCGAGTCGGCCACCCGTGAGGCGATCACCGCCTTCGGACGTGGCGAGTGCTTCGTCGAGAAGTACCTCGACAAGCCGCGTCACGTCGAGACGCAGTGTCTCGCGGATGCCGCCGGCAACGTCGTGGTCGTCTCGACCCGCGACTGCTCGCTGCAGCGCCGCCACCAGAAGCTCGTCGAAGAGGCCCCCGCACCGTTCCTCAGCGACGCGCAGAACGCGACCCTGTACGACGCGTCGAAGAAGATCCTCAAAGAGGTCGGCTACGTCGGCGCCGGCACGTGCGAGTTCCTCATCGGCGCGGACGGCACGATCTCGTTCCTCGAGGTGAACACGCGACTGCAGGTCGAGCACCCCGTCTCCGAAGAGGTCACCGGCATCGACCTGGTGCGCGAGCAGTTCCGGCTCGCTGAGGGCGGCACGCTCGACTACGACGACCCAGAGCCGGTCGGACACTCGATCGAGTTCCGCATCAACGGCGAGGACCCGGGACGGAACTTCCTGCCGCAGCCCGGCCGCATCCACGTGTTCAAGACCTTCGGCGGCCCCGGCATCCGTCTCGATTCCGGCGTCACCGCGGGAGACAGCGTCTCGGGCGCATTCGACTCGATGCTCGGCAAGATCATCGTCACCGGGCGCGACCGCGCCGAGGCCCTCGAGCGTTCGCGCCGCGCCCTCGACGAGTTCGAGGTCTCGGGCATGCCCACCGTGCTCCCGTTCCACCGCAAGGTCGTCCGCGACCCCGCCTTCACCGCCGACGACGGCACGTTCGGCGTGTACACCCGGTGGATCGAGACCGAGTTCGACAACGACATCGCCCCGTGGGACGGTGAGCTCGAGGCCCCCGATGCCGCCGAGCCGCGCCACACCGTCGTCGTCGAGGTGTCGGGCAAGCGCCTCGAAGTGAGCCTCCCCGACCGCATCGTGCACGCACCGACGAAGGTGGGGCGCCCCGCCGCCGTGCCGCCGTCACGCCGTTCGCACGCACCGTCCGCCGTCGGTGGAGCCAGCGGTGACGCCGTGAAGAGCCCGATGCAGGCCACGGTCGTCAAGATCGCCGTCGAAGACGGACAGCAGGTCGTCAAGGGCGACCTGGTCGTCGTGCTCGAGGCGATGAAGATGGAGCAGCCCATCCAGGCCCACAAGGACGGCGTGATCGGCGCGATCAACGCCGACCCCGGCACCACGGTCTCGGCCGGACACCAGTTGCTCACGATCTCCTGATTCCACGGCGGCAGCGCGGCGTCGCAGATTCGGAGAATGGCATCGGATTCGGACGTTTTCGCCGCCGGTCTCCGAATCTGTCGACATCATCCGAATCCGCGACACCCCTGCGCTAGCGTGAGCGCATGAGACGGAGGGGGTGCGTCGCCGTTGCGGCGGCGATGGGGATGCTGGTGCTTGGCGGGTGCGACGCGATCGCGCCGCCGACGCTGTCGCAGGAGCAGATCGCGGACGACCGGGCGTGGGCCGAGTCGGTGCTCGATGATGATGCGACGCTCGACGGCCTGCTCGGGATGGGATCGATCGGCTCCGACCGGAACGCGCCTGAGAGCGACGGGGACGGTGGCATCAGCTGGGACTTTCCACAGCTGACCGAGGTGACCGGCGCGACCGTCACCTGTTCGGGTGATTCCGGCCTCACGGTCGCGATCGAGCTGACCGGACGCACCACCGCGACGACGCACGCGGCCGACGTGCCGTGCGATCGCGGGGTCCACCGCATCCCCATCAGCCCCGCCGAGCCGGTGCTGCGGGTGACCGCCCGCGGCAGCGGGACCGGTACGACCAGCGGCGTCGTCGAGATCGAGGGGACGCCGCCGACCCACGACACCTGGATCGACGCGCTCGCGGTGCCGGAGGGGTCATACGCCTACCAGACCGTGGGCACGTTCGGCCCGACCGACCAGGTGAACCCCTTCGAGGAGACCGCACTCGACATTCCTGCCGGCGCGCACACAGTCGAGGTGGACTGCGACGGCCCGACGTTCCTCACCATCACTGCGAGCGTGACCGGTTCGCTGGACGATGCCGCCTCCGGGGAACCGGTCGAACTCACCTGCCCGGGCAGTACGACGATCGAGGTGACGACGACCGAACCGGGGCTCGTGTTCCGCGCCGACAGCGCCGACACCGCGGGTGCCGTGCGGTTCCGCGTCGACGAGGGCGTCACGTACCCCGCACCGTGACTGCGTCGCGGGTCAGGCCTGCTCGTCGCGCTGCACGATGTGCATCGCCCGGGCGGCGTCGGTGATGCTGCCCGTCAGCGACGGGAAGACCGCGAACACGCGCGAGACCTGGTCGACCGTGAGTCGGCGCTCGACCGCGATCGCGATCGGGTAGATGAGCTCGGAGGCACGCGGGGCGACGATGACGCCGCCGATGACGGTGCCCGACCCCTCGCGAGCGATGATCTTCACGAAGCCGTCCTTGACGCCCATCATCTTGGCGCGTGCGTTCGAGGCGAGTGGCAGCTTGTGCACGAACCCGTTGATCTCGCCCTCTTCGAGGTCCTGCTCCGACCAGCCGACCGTCGCGATCTCGGGAGCGGTGAAGATGTTCGCCGTGATGCGGCGTCGCTCGAGCGGGATGACCGTGTCACCGAGCGCGTGAAAGACGGCCGTCCGGCCCTGCATCGAGGCGACCGAGGCCAGCGGCACGAACGTCGTGCAGTCACCGGCGGCGTAGATGTTCGGCACCGACGTGCGGGCGACACGGTTCACCTGGATGTGCCCCGACTCGGTCAATTGGATGCCGGCCTCCTCGAGACCGATGGCCGCCGTGTTCGGGATCGAGCCGACCGCCATGAGGCAGTGGCTGCCCTCGACCGTCCGCCCGTCCGACAGGGTGGCGACGACGCCGTTCTCGGTGCGCTCCACCTTGTCGGCGCGGCACTTCGACATGACCTTCATGCCGCCACGCTTGAACACCTTCTCGAGCACGGCGGCGGCGTCGGTGTCTTCACCGGGGAGCACCTGCTCGCGGCTCGAGATGAGCGTCACCTTCGCACCGAGGTTCATGTACGCCGACGCGAACTCCGCACCCGTGACACCCGAACCGACGACGATCAGGTGCTCGGGGAGCGCCTTCATGTCGTACAGCTGCGTCCAGGTGAGGATGCGCTCGCCGTCGGGCTTGGCGCTGGGCAGTTCGCGCGGCGACGCGCCGACGGCGACGACGAGGGTGTCGGCCTCGACCCGGTCGAAGTCGGTGCCGCCGGGACCGGTCGAGACGACGACGGCGTGCTCGCCGTCGAGCCGCCCGTGGCCGGAGATGATGCGCACACCCGCGTCGACGAGTTGCGCGCGCATGTCGTCGGATTGCTGACGGGCCAGCGACAGCAACCGCTTGTTGACGGCGGCGAGGTTGATCGCGACCTGCGGCTTGAGCGGCTTGCCCTTCTCCCCCGTCGCGAACAGCTGCACGCCCAGATCGGATGCCTCCGAGATCGCGACGGCGGCGTCGGCGGTCGCGATGAGGCTCTTCGACGGCACGACGTCGGTGATGACGGCCGAGCCGCCGACGCCCGCCCGTTCGACGAGGGTCACCTCGGCACCGAGCTGAGCGGCGGCCAGCGCCGCCTCGTAGCCGCCGGGCCCGCCACCGAGGACGGCGACGGATTGGGTGCGCTCGAAGCTCAAGGACATGGCATCCATTCTTTCAGCACGTCGACACCCCCGCGCACCGCCTGTGGCACGCGGAGCCCTCGGGTTCGTACAGTGGGAGCATGTCCGTAACCCCGCACAACCCGCTCGACGATCCGACCGCAGACCCGTTCGAGATCGCCGCCCAGGCCGCAGCCGACATCGCCCGGCTCACCGGCGTCGAGCAGCACGACATCGCCCTCACCCTCGGCAGCGGATGGGGGAAGGCGGCAGAGCTCATCGGCGAGACGACCGCCACGATCCCCGCCACCGAGGTCACCGGCTTCAGCAAGCCCGCCCTCGCCGGCCACGTCGGATCGCTCCGCAGCATCGTCACGCCGAGGGGCAAGCGGGTGCTCGTCATCGGCGCACGCACCCACTACTACGAGGGGCACGGGCCGCGACGGGTCGTGCACAGCGTGCGCACGGCGGCCGCGACAGGCGCGAAGACGATGGTGCTCACCAACGGCGCCGGCGGCATCAAACCGACGTGGAAGCCCGGCCAGCCCGTCCTCATCAGCGACCACATCAACCTCACCGGCGACTCGCCACTCGAGGGTGCGACGTTCATCGATCTGACCGACCTGTACTCGACGCGGCTGCGCGACCTCGCCCACCGCGTCGACCCGTCGCTCGACGAGGGCGTCTACTGCCAGTTCCGCGGGCCGCAGTACGAGACCCCGGCGGAGGTGCGGATGGCGAAGACCATCGGCGGGCACATCGTGGGCATGTCGACGGCGCTCGAAGCGATCGCCGCGCGGCAGGCCGGCATGGAGATCCTGGGCTTCTCGCTCATCACGAACATGGCCGCCGGCATCCAGACCACGCCGCTCAGCCACCAGGAGGTCATCGACGCCGGTCGCGAGGCCGAGCCGGTGATCTCGGACCTGCTCGCCCGCGTGATCGGGCAGCTGTGAGCACCCTCGCGGCCGCCCGCGCCTGGTTGGCGCAGGACCCCGACCCCGTCACCCGCGACGAACTGTCGTCGCTGATCGAGGCGGCCGAGAACGGGGATCCCGCGGCATCCGCCGACCTCGACGACCGATTCGCGACCCGCCTCGCGTTCGGCACCGCCGGCCTGCGCGGCCGCCTCGGCGCCGGGTCGAACCGCATGAACCGGGTGCTCGTGTCGCAGGCGGCGGCCGGGTTCGCCGGCTACCTGGCCGAGCAGGCCGCATCGGGAGAGACCCCGACGGTCGTCATCGGCTACGACGGTCGGCGCAATTCCGACGTGTTCGCCCGCGACAGCGCGGAACTGTTCGCCGGTGCAGGCCTGCGCGCCGTGCTGCTCCCCCGCATGCTGCCGACCCCCGTGCTCGCCTTCGCGGTGCGGCACCTGGGTGCCGCCGCGGGCGTCATGGTGACCGCCTCGCACAACCCGCCCGACGACAACGGCTACAAGGTGTACCTCGGCGGCGCCGACGAGGGCGCGCAGATCGTCTCGCCCGCCGACGCCGAGATCGCCGCGCACATCCAGCGGGTCGCAGACGCCGGCGACATCGGCGTGCTGCCCCGTTCGGAGGCGTACGAGGTCGCCGACGAGTCGCTCATCGACGCGTACATCGCGGCGACTGCGACAGTGGCCCCCGCCCCCGCGGGCGCCGCAGGGATGCCGTGGGTCTACACCGCCATGCACGGCGTCGGCTACGAGACGCTCGCACGCATCCTCGAAGTCGCGGGCTACCCGCTGCCGACGGTCGTCGACGCGCAGATCGAACCGGACGGGCGGTTTCCGACCGTGGCGTTCCCCAACCCGGAAGAGCCCGGCGCGATGGACCTCGCGTACGAGGCCGCGCGTGCGTCGGGTGCAGAGTTCATCCTCGCGAACGACCCGGATGCCGATCGGCTCGCGGTCGCGATCCCCGACGCGTCGGCGGACGGCGGGTGGCGACGCCTCACCGGCAACGAGGTGGGTCTGCTGTTGGGGTGGCGTGCTGCGCGCACGGCCGCCGCGAAGCACCCCGGCGCGTCGTTGGCCTGCTCGTTGGTGTCATCGCCGGGACTGGCCGCCGTCGCCGAGGCGCACGGCCTCGACTTCCACGCGACCCTCACGGGCTTCAAGTGGATCTCGCGGGCACCCGGACTCGTCTTCGGGTTCGAGGAGGCCCTCGGGTACCTCGTCAATCCCGAGACCGTGCGCGACAAGGACGGCGTCTCTGCTGCCGTCGCGATGCTCGGCATGATCGCAGCGGCCCGCGAGGAGGGGCGCACCGTCGCCGACCTGCTGGCGCAGTTCCAGGACGAGTTCGGCTGTTTCGCGAGCGGTCAGGTCTCCATCCGCGTCGACGACGTGTCGATCATCGGCCGGATCATGGCGGCGCTGCGTGCGGCACCGCCCACGACATTCGGTGACGTCGCGGTCGACCGCATCGACGATCTGCT
Source organism: Microbacterium sp. bgisy189 (assembly GCF_965345345.1). Classification (GTDB taxonomy): domain Bacteria; phylum Actinomycetota; class Actinomycetes; order Actinomycetales; family Microbacteriaceae; genus Microbacterium. The sequence continues at coordinate 75,777 of NZ_CBDRMZ010000002.1, forward strand.
GACCGGCGTCGACGGGTTCCCCCCGGGCGACGTGCTGCGACTGTGGCTCGTCGACGGGTCACGCGTCATCGTCCGCCCGAGCGGCACCGAGCCCAAGCTCAAGGCGTATCTCGATGTGCGCGGCGACTCGGCATCCGACGCCGACGCCCGCCTTGCAGCGCTCGACGCGGCTACCCGCACCATCATCGACGCCGCCCGAGGCTGAACGATGGCCACGGCACCGATCGACTCCGACGCCCACCGGGCGCCGCGGGCCGTTCGGCTGCCGTCGACCGGTGCCCTCGCCGACCGGTTCGACCGGCCGCTGCGCGACCTGCGCATCTCGATCACCGACCGGTGCAACTTCCGGTGCGTGTACTGCATGCCCCGCGCGGTCTTCGGCCCCGACTACGCGTTCCTCGATCGCGAGCAGCTCCTCACCTTCGATGAGATCGAACGGATCGCGCGCATCGCGGTCGGCCACGGGGTGCGCAAACTGCGCCTCACCGGCGGCGAACCACTGCTGCGACGCGGCGTCGAGGACCTCGTCGCACGCCTCGCAGCCATCCGCACACCGGACGGCACCCGCCTCGAAATCGCCATGACCACGAACGGCTCGGCGCTGGCGGTCAAAGCGCAGGCATTGAAGGACGCCGGCCTCGACCGCCTGACCGTGTCGATCGACTCGCTCGACGACGAACTGTTCCAGCGGATGAACGACGTCCGATTCCCCGTCGCTCGGGTGCTCGACGGGATCGACGCGGCGCACGCGGCAGGCATCGGCCCGATCAAACTGAACATGGTCGTCAAGCGCGGCCTCAACGACGGCGAGATCGAACGCATGGCCGAGCGGTTCCGCGGCACGCCGTTCACGCTGCGCTTCATCGAGTACATGGATGTCGGCACCTCCAACGGGTGGGCACTCGACGACGTGGTGCCCGCCGCTGAGATCGTCGAACGCATCGGGGCGCGCTTCCCCCTCGACCCGATCCCCGCCGCGGTCCCCGGCGAGACCGCTCGCCGCTGGCGGTACCGCGACGGCGGCGGCCAGATCGGCGTGATCTCATCTGTCACTGACACCTTCTGCGGCACCTGCAACCGCGCGCGCATCTCGACGGAGGGAAAGCTCTTCACCTGCCTGTTCGCGACCGAGGGCCACGATCTGCGGGCGCTGCTGCGCGGCGGCGCGAGTGACCCCGAGCTGGCGGCGGCGATGGCATCCATCTGGGGTGCGCGCGACGACCGGTACTCGGAGGAGCGCGCAAGTCTCACACCCGAGCTGCGCGCGACCCGGCAGCGGATCGAAATGAGCTACATCGGCGGCTGAGCCCCGACCGTAGGCTGGCACCATGCTGCTGACCGACCCGATCGTGCTCGAGAACCCGCACGTGCGCCTCGAACCGCTGCGCACGGACCACGCAGCCGGGCTCCGTGCCGCGAGTGCCGATCTCGCCTACGCCTGGTACACGTCGGTTCCGGCAGACGTGGATGCCGAGATCGAACGGCGCCTCGGTGAGCATGCCGCGGGGCGCATGAACCCCTGGGCGGTGGTCGACCCGGCATCCGATCAGCCCGTCGGCATGACGACGTTCTGCGACATCGACCAGCCGAACCGCCACGTCGAGATCGGCTACACGTGGCTCGCCGCGAGCGTGCAGCGCACCGCGGTCAACACGGCCGCCAAACTACTGCTGCTGGGCCACGCGTTCGAGACCTGCGACGCGATCGCAGTGGAGTTTCGCACGCACTGGCACAACCGGCAGTCGCGCGCAGCGATCGAGCGACTCGGCGCGAAGCAGGACGGTGTACTGCGCAACCACCGGCTCGGCCCGGACGGGACCCTCCGCGACACCGTCGTGTACTCGATCCTCCCGCACGAGTGGCCCGCGGTCCGCCTGAATCTGCTGTCGCGGCTCGCCCGCTGACCGTGCCGAACTCCTGAGTTCTCAGTCGAACGCCCTCCGAACCGCCGCTCTGCGGCCGACGCCGTCGGATTCTCAGGAGTTGCGCACGGGGCGGGTTCCCCTCAGCCGTCGACCACCGCGACGAGCTCGTCGAGGAACGCGGCGAACGAGGTGCCGCGGCGCACGATCCGCTGCACGCTGTCGCGCTCACTGAACACCTCGACGAGCTGCTCGAACACCGTCTGGAACGCCGCACGGTCGGACTCTGAGAAGGCGACCATCGCGACGACGTGCACCCGGCCGTCGCCCCACGCGATCGTGGGGTCGGCGATGCCGACGGCGATCGCGGTGCGCGATGCCGTCATGCCGAGGGCGTGCGGGACGGCGAGTGCGTCGGTGAAGGCGGTGGACGAGAGCCGTTCGCGTTCGAGCGTGCGCTCGACGTAGCCGTCGTCGATGACGCCCTGGGCGACCAACAGTGCACCGAGTTCGCGGATGACGCCCTCCTCGCCTCCCGCGCCCGACAGCGGTGCGACGAACGCATCGGCGCTGAAGTACCGCTCGAGCTCGACCCGAAGCCGCGCCAGCCGGCGGGCACGCCGCACCCGGCCGGCCGCGGTCTGGATGCGTTCGATGTCGGGTTCGGTGAGGAACGGGGGGATGCGGACCACCCGGTCCCCCGAAATGGGGGCGTCGATCGTCGTGAGCACGAGGTCGGTGTCGATCGCGTTCCAGTCGGGATCGACCCGCGTCTCGACGCCGACGACGTCGACGGCCTGACCGAGCGAGCGGTCGATGCTCGTGCGCAGCAGCTCATGCAGCTCGTAGTAGCCGGGGCACACGATCGTCGCCGTGAGCCGACGAGCCCCCGCGCCGCTGCGCTCGAGCCGACCGCCGACGTGCATCGCGATGTACGCGATCTCGTCCTCCTCCATGCGCACCTCGTCCGCGCCCGCCTCGCTCCGAGGCGGAAAGCCCAGCAGTCCGCGCAGCCCGTCGGCGATGAACACCGCGACCTCGAAGATCATCGGGTACGTCGCCTTCAGCGATCGCGTCAGCGGGTTTCGCGACCACGCCTGCTCCCGCGCGCGCTGGCGCAGGTTCTGCACGTGGAGTGCGAGGCGCTCGATGAAGTCGTCGTGCTCGATGTCGACGAGGAACTCGGCCGCAGCCCGGTGGACGACGTCGCGGACGGCGGCCGCCACGTCGGGCTCGAGTCGCGACGCGATGGTGCCCGCGGCGCCGCCGGGGGCGATGACGCGACTGTGGACGAGGGTCGCGAGATGGCGAAGATCACCGGCACCGAGGCGCACGGCGAAATAGCGGTCGACGAGCGTGTCGAGCAGCTCGCCGATCCGCGCCAGCTCGGCAGGTTCGCCGGCACCCGGCACGTCGAGTGCGCGACCGTGCGCGACCCGGTCCACGGTGATCGCGATGTGCATCATGACATCGGCGATGCCGAACTCGTTCACGAAGTAGCCGAGGTCGGCCAGCCCGGCGACCAGCTCGGCCTTGAACGTCATGAGCGCGTCGGCACCCGTCGCGTCCTCGCCGAGCGAGCGACGCAGCGCCGCCAGGTCGAACCCGCCCGCTTCGGTCTCTTCGTGGGCGAGTCTGCTCAGCAGGCGCCGCTGGGCCATCTCGGTGCCGCGCAGCGTCGCCCGCGACCCCGACCGCTCCAGCGCCAGTTCGGTGCCACCGAGCAGGGCACGCACACGGCCGAGATCGGCTTCGAGCGTCGCCGTGCTGACGTGGAAGGCGTCTGCCGTCTCGTGCACGTCGACGCCGTCCGGGCTGCCGAGAATGGCACGGACGAGCCGGTGCAGGCGCTCACGTGGGGTCGCGGAATCGGGTTGCCGCAGCGCGGCCGATGCGCCACCGCCCGCGCGGTAGCCCTGCGGGCCCGACTCGACGACGACCCCGTCGGCGACGCGCGCATTGAGGGCCGTGACGTAGCTGCGGATGCTGCGCGGCGTCACGCCGATCGCGTCGGCGAGTTCGCTCGCCGTCATCCAGTCGCCGTCGCGCGTGAGCAGCCCGACCACACGATCTTGCCGGGCTCTGGTCACCGTCCAAGTCAATCATGCGTACGAGCGGACTTTCCGCCCCTGCGGAAACAGGAGTGGTTGTCGGTACTCAGCGAATTCACAACAATGGCGTCAGAGGAGGCGGATCGATGAGGATCCTCGTGATCTGCGGGGCGGGTGCGTCCAGCACGTTCGTCGCGCAGCGACTGCGCCGAGCGGCACAGTCGCGTGGCGAACAGGTGGATGCCGTCGCCGGCACCGAACACTCGCTGCACGCAGGACTCGATGGAGCCGACATCGTGATGGTCGGACCGCACCTGAACGCGTCGATGCCCGAAATCGACCGGCTGGCCGCCGAGCACGGTGCCCGAGCGGTTCTGCTGCCCGAGGACGTGTTCGGCGACCTCGACGGCAGCCGCACGCTCGCCCTCCTCGACAGAGCCCTCTCCCCCGGCGACCCCTCAACCCAAAGACCCCAAGACCTGAGCGCCGAAGGCGACGACGAAAGGAAGCCGACATGGCAGAAGTGACCCGCACGGTGCGCGTGGGCTCATCCCACGGACTGCACGCCCGCCCCGCGAAGCTGTTCGCACAGGCCGCGAAGGAGTCCGGCATCGCCGTGACCATCAGCAAGGGATCCGGCGCGCCGGTCAACGCCGCCAGCATCCTCGGGGTCATCGCACTCGGCATCGAGTACGGCGACTACGTCACGCTCGCCGCGGACGACGACCGCGCGAACGACGTGCTCGACGAGCTCACCGAGCTGCTCACGACCGACCACGACCAGTGACCGACGGAAGGACGAATGCGATGAGCACGATGCGCGGAGTGGGAATCGGCCTCGGGGTCGCCCAAGGACCGGTGGCACGCATGGCAGAGCCGCTGGCCGCGCCAGAGGATGCCGCGAGCACCCTCACGCCGGAGGAGGAGTCGGCGCGCGTGCGCGAGGCGGTCGCCGCCGTCGCACGCGAGTTGGAGGCGCGCGGAGAGCAAGCGGGCGGCGCGGCCCGCGACGTGCTCGAGGCGCAGGCGATGATGGCCGAGGACCCGACGCTCGACGACGAGATCAGCACCCGCGTACAGGCGGGGAAGACGGGTGAGTTCGCGGTGCACGACGCCTTTGCGAGCTTCCGCGACACGCTCGCGGCGATGGGCGGCTACCTCGGCGAGCGCGCTGCCGACCTCGACGACGTCGCCCAGCGCGTCATCGCACGCCTGCGGGGACTGCCCGCCCCGGGCGTTCCCGACCCCGGGCACCCGTTTGTGCTGGTCGCGAAGGACCTCGCCCCGGCAGACACCGCGCTGCTCGACCTCGACAAGGTGCTCGCGCTCATCACGAGCGACGGCGGTCCGACCTCGCACACCGCGATCCTGGCGCGCGAGAAGTCGATCGTCGCGATCGTGGGTGCCACCGACGCGGTGAACCTCACCGACGGCCAGACGGTGATTGTCGACGCCGCCCAAGGCATCGTCACGACCGATCCGTCCGCCGACGAGCTCGCGAAGGCGCAGGAGCGCGCCGAGGCACGGCGTGCCGCTGCCGACGCACCGATCACGCCCGGAGCACTGTCGGACGGCACCGCGATCCCACTGCTCGCGAATCTCGGCAAGCCGGGCGGCGCGCAGGAGGCGGTCGAGCTCGGTGCCGAAGGGGTGGGCCTGTTCCGCACCGAGTTCCTGTTCCTGTCGGCCAGCCACGCCCCCACCATCGAGGAGCAGCGCACGTCGTACACCGAACTGCTGCAGGCGTTCCCGGGCAAGAAGGTCGTCGTGCGCGCGCTGGATGCCGGTGCCGACAAGCCGCTCGCGTTCCTCAACGACGCCCACGAAGAGAACCCGGCCCTGGGGCTTCGAGGGCTGCGCGCCCTCCGCGCCAGCGAGGACATCCTGCGCGAACAGCTCACCGCCCTCGCCGAAGCGGATGCCGTCACCGACGCCGATCTCTGGGTCATGGCGCCCATGGTCTCGAACGTCGAAGAGACCGACTATTTCGTGTCGATGGCGCACGAGCACGGCATCAAGACCGCGGGGGTCATGGTCGAGGTGCCGTCTTCGGCGCTCATGGCCGACCGCATCCTGCAGACGGCCGACTTCGCGTCGATCGGCACGAACGACCTCACGCAGTACACGATGGCCGCAGACCGACTGCTCGGTTCGGTCGCATCATTCCAGGACCCCTGGCATCCGGCCGTCCTCAAGCTCGTCAAGGCGACCGCCGACGGTGGTGCGAAGAACGGCAAGCCGGTCGGCATCTGCGGCGAAGCCGCCGCCGACCCGCTGCTGGCCGTCGTGCTCGTCGGGCTCGGCGCGACGAGCCTGTCGATGGCGCCCACCGCGCTCGCCGACGTGCGCGCGACCCTGCTCACCCACTCGCTCGACGATGCCCGTCGCATCGCCGACGCCGCCCTCGCCGCCGATGATGCGGCAACCGCCCGAGCCGCAGCGCAGGCTGCGGCCGCACCGAAGGAGAACCAGCAATGACAACGGCGTCAACGACGAAGCCGGGCGGGGGTGCACGCGTCGCGGTCCAGCGATTCGGCACGTTCCTGTCCGGCATGATCATGCCCAACATCCCCGCGCTCGTCGCGTGGGGTCTGCTCACGGCCCTCTTCATCGAGGTGGGGTGGATTCCGGTCCCGGCACTCGCCACGATCGTCGGGCCGATGATCCACTACCTGCTGCCGATCCTCATCGCGTACACCGCCGGATACATGATCTACAAGATCCGCGGCGGCGTCATCGGCGCGATCGCGGTCATGGGTGCGATCGCCGGGTCCGACTTCCTCATCGCGGCCGTCAACGACGCCAGACTCGCCGAGCTCGGCGGCGTGTGGCCCTCCGACAGCGACCCGCAGGGCGAGGGCCCACTCGGCCAGATCCACATGTTCATCGGCGCGATGATCATGGGACCGCTCGCGGCGTACACGATGCGCTGGCTCGACAAGCTCTGGGAGGGCAAGGTCAAGGCCGGCTTCGAGATGCTCGTCAACATGTTCTCGGCGGGCATCTGGGGCCTCATCATGATGATCGTCGGCTTCTACCCGGTGGCCTGGCTGGTCAACGGCATCATGCGCGTGCTCGGCGGCGCGGTCGGCTGGCTCGTCGATACCGGGCTGCTGCCGCTGACGAGCATCATCATCGAGCCCGCGAAGGTCTTCTTCCTCAACAACGCCATCAACCACGGCGTGCTGACGCCGCTCGGCTTCCAGCAGGCGGGCGACTCGGGCAAGTCGATCCTGTTCCTGCTCGAGGCGAACCCCGGCCCGGGTGTCGGACTGCTCCTCGCGTTCGCGTTCTTCGGCATCGGCGCGGCCCGCGCATCGGCGCCGGGTGCCGCAATCATCCACTTCTTCGGCGGCATCCACGAGGTGTACTTCCCGTACGCGCTCATGAAGCCCATGCTGATCCTCGCGCTCATCGCGGGCGGCATGACCGGTGTCACCACGAACATGCTGTTCGGCGCGGGCCTTCGTGCACCCGCCGCCCCTGGCAGCATCATCGCGATCCTGCTGCAGACGGCGAACGACAGCTACGTCGGCGTCATTCTCTCGGTGATCCTCTCGGCGACCGTCACATTCCTGGTCGCGGCGGTGATTCTGCGGGCATCGCGCAAGCGCGACCTGGCCGCCGAGGCAGCCGGTGGCGACGCGTTCGGAGCGGCGATCTCGCAAACCGAAGCCAACAAGGGCAAGAAGTCCGAGGCGCTGTCGGGCCTCCGTGGCGACGCCGCAGCTGCACCGGCCGCTGCCGCCGCACCGGCCGCTGCCACCACCGACCAGCCGATCAAGAGCATCGTGTTCGCGTGCGACGCGGGTATGGGCTCCTCGGCGATGGGCGCCAGCGTGCTGCGCAACAAGATCAAGAAGGCGGGCGTCGAAGACGTCACGGTGACCAACAAAGCCATCGCGAACCTCGACGGCACCGAAGATCTGGTCATCACGCAGAACCAGCTCACCGACCGCGCGAAGGCGCAGCATCCCGGCGCCCTGCACGTCTCGGTGGACAACTTCATGAACTCGCCGCGCTACGACGAGGTCGTCCAGCGAGTCGTGGATCAGCACTCCGACGGCGCGTAGAGTCCGAAGACCGGTGGTGGGGTCGGGCCGGCCAGATGCCCCCGACCCCATCGCCCCTCTTCGAAAGCGCCCCAGACAGACCGGCAAGCACGAACAGAAAGGTGAAGACCAATGGCACGTGAGGTTCTCAACGTCGGGCAGGTTCGCATCCACGCAGGCTCGGTGAGCCGCGACGACGCGATGCGCGAGGCCGCCGACATCCTGCAGGCCGCCGGCGCGGTCACGTCGGCGTACTACGACGCGATGCAGCAGCGCGAGCAGACCGTCTCGACCTACATGGGCAACGAACTGGCGATTCCGCACGGCACGAACGAGACGAAAGAGGCGATCCTCGACTCGGCCCTGTCGTTCGTGCGCTACGACGGCGGCGTCGACTGGGACGGCGAGCAGGTCACCTTCGTCGTGGGCATCGCCGGCAAGGGTGACGAGCACCTCGAGATCCTGTCGCAGATCGCGCTGTTGTTCTCGGATGACGACGAGGTCGCCGCGCTCAAGGCGGCCGGCACGCCCGAAGAGCTGTTCGCACTCGTCGCGTCGGTGAACGAGGGATGAAAGCGGTCCACTTCGGCGCGGGCAACATCGGCCGCGGCTTCGTCGGGCTGCTGCTGCACGAGGGCGGCTACGAGCTGGTGTTCTCCGACGTCGCCGCTCCCCTCGTCGACGCCATCAACGACGCCTCGGAGTACACGGTGCACGAGGTCGGCGACGGCGGCACCGACAAGGTGGTCACCGGGTTCTCGGCCATCAACAGCGCCGACGACCCGCAGGCGGTGGCCGACGCCGTTGCGACCGCGAACGTCGTGACGACGGCGGTCGGCCCGACGATCCTGAAGTTCGTGGCGCCCCACATCCTCGCCGGGCTCGCCCTGCGCGACCCCGCCGCGCCACCGCTGCAGGTCATGGCGTGCGAAAACGCGATCGGTGCGACCGACCAGCTGCGCGAGCACATCGTCGCCCTCGCCGGCGACGGGTGGGATGCCGTGGCATCGCGTGCCGTGTTCGCCAATACCGCCGTCGACCGCATCGTGCCCGCCCAGCCCGCGGGGGCAGGGGTGGATGTCACGGTCGAACCGTTCTTCGAGTGGGCCATCGAGCGTCCCCCGTTCGGCGACGACCCGCCGAACATTCCCGGGGCGCACTTCGTCGACGACCTCGAACCGTACATCGAGCGCAAGCTCTTCACGGTGAACACCGGCCACGCCACCACCGCGTACTTCGGTGCGCAGGCCGGCATCGAGCAGGTCTCGGATGCACTGGCCGACCCGGCGATCGGCACGAAGGTCGCCTCCGCCCTCGAAGAGACCTCGGCGCTGCTCGAGGCCAAGCACGGGCTCGACGCCGCCGAACTCGCCGACTACCGCGCGACCATCCTGCGCCGGTTCGCGAACCCCGAACTGCCCGACACCGTCGGTCGGGTCGGCCGCCAACCGCTGCGCAAACTTTCACGCCACGAACGGTTCGTCGGGCCCGCCGCAGAAGCCGCCGAGCGCGGGCTCGGTGTCGACGCCCTGGTCGCCGCCATGGCCGCCGCGCTCGAGTTCGACGATCCCGCCGACGAGCAGTCGGTCGAGCTGCAGCGCCTGTTGCGGGAACAGGATGCGGTGACGTTCACCGCGGAGGTCACGGGCCTCGAGCCCTCGCATCCACTGCATCCACGCATCGTCGAGATCGTCGCCGCCCGCCAGGCGGCGCTCACCTGAGCACACCCCCTCGATAGCATTGCCTGAGCGGCCGCAGCCCGATGCGGCCGCTCAGTACGAGGGAATACACGCCATGGCAGCACGCCGCTACGCGGTGATCGGCGCAGGCCCGTCAGGGCTCGCCGCGGCCAGGGCGCTCACCAAGGCAGGACTCGACGTCACCGGGTTCGAAGCGTCGGACGGTGTCGGCGGCCTCTGGGACATCGACAATCCCCGCTCGACGATGTACGAGTCGGCGCACCTCATCTCGTCACGCACGACGACGCAGTTCGCCGAGTTCCCGATGCGGACGACCGTGGACTATCCCGATCACCGCGTGCTCAAGCAGTACTTCGAGGACTACGCCGACGCCTTCGCACTCACCGGGCTGTTCCGCTTCAACACGCGCGTCACGGCGCTCTCCCCCACTGAAGGCGGCTCCTGGGACGTGACCGCGACCTCGCCGGACGGCGAGCACACCGAGACCTTCGCCGGCGTCATCCTCGCCAACGGCACACTCGCCGAGCCCAGCATCCCCACCTTCCCCGGCGCGTTCACCGGGGAGCTGCTGCACACGTCGCAGTACAAGCGGGGCACGTCGCTGGCGGGACGACGTGTGCTCATCATCGGGGCGGGCAACTCCGGCTGCGACATCGCAGTGGATGCCGTGCATCACGCGGCATCCGTCGATATGAGCGTGCGCCGCGGCTACTATTTCGTGCCCCGCTACCTGTTCGGGCGCCCCTCCGACACCCTCAACCAGGGCCGGCCGCTGCCGGCGCGCATCAAGCAGTTCGTCGACACCAGGGTGCTGCGCGCGTTCACCGGCGACCCCACCCGATTCGGGTTTCCCAAGCCCGACTACCGCATCTACGAATCGCACCCGATCGTCAACACCCAGGTGCTCGGACACCTCGGGCAGGGCGACCTGCGCATCCGGCCCGACATCGCGCGCTTCGACGGCGAACGAGTGCACTTCCGCGACGGCACGAGCGGCGACTACGACACCGTGCTGCTCGCGACCGGCTACACCCTCGACTACCCCTTCGTCGATCGCGAGCACCTGAACTGGCGCGGCATGGCGCCGCACCTGTTCCTCAATGTCTTCCCGCCAGGGTTCAACGGCCTGTTCGTCATGGGCATGATCGAGGCTTCGGGCATCGGCTGGCAGGGCCGCTACGAGCAGGCGGAGCTCATCGCCGCGTACCTCTCCGCCGCCGAGGCGGATGCCGCAGCCTTCCGCGCCCGCGTCACCGACGAGCCGTGGCCCGACCTCACCGGCGGCTACCGCTACCTCGCACTGCAGCGCATGTCGTACTACGTCAACAAAGACGCCTACCGGCGCGCCGTACGCGACGCCACGGCATCCCTGCAGCCCGCGTCGCACCCCCGACACCCTCGACGAAGGGGCACCCGATGAACCCCGACGACGTCGTCTTGAACTTCACCCCCGCGACGCTGATGATCCTCAACGTCGTGCTCGGCCTGCTGATGCTCGGCATCGCGCTGGATGTTGCCCCCAGCGACTTCAAAGCGGTGCTGCGCAAGCCGAAGCCCATGATCATCGCGCTGATCGCGCAGCTGCTCGTGCTGCCCGCGGTGACCTTCGGCCTGACGTTCCTGCTGCCGGTGACGCCGTCGATGGCGCTCGGCATGATCCTCGTCGCCTGCTGCCCCGCCGGCAACATCTCGCAGGTGCTCACCCACCGAGCCGGCGGCAACGTGGCGCTGTCGGTGTCGATGACCGCCGTCGGCAACCTGCTCTACCTGTTCGCCATGCCGCTGTCGATCGCGTTCTGGGGGTCGCTGCGCGACGACACCCGTGTCCTGCTGCACGTCGTGGCCCTCAACCCCGCGCAGATGCTGCTGGAGATCGCCCTCATCATCGGGGTGCCGTTCGTCGTCGGGCTCACCGTGCGCGCCAAGCTGCCGACGCTCGCCGCCCGCGTACAGCCGTTCGTCCGCTGGATCTCGCTCGCCGCCCTGCTCGTGTTCATCGTCGCTGCCCTCGCCGGCAATTGGCAGATCTTCATCGCCTTCCTCGGTGTGATCGTCCTCGCCGTCGCCATCCACGACGCCGTCGCCTTCGCGATCGGCTACACCACCGCGGCCGTCGGCGGCATGGGCACCCGCGAGCGCAAGGCCATCACCTTCGAGGTCGGCGTGCGCAACGCGGGCCTCGGCCTCGGCATCGTGTTCTCGTTCTTCGGCGGCCTCGGCGGCATGGCGATCGTCGCCGGATGGTGGGGCATTTGGGACATCATCGCCGGGCTCGTCGTTGCGACCCTGTGGGCTCGCGGCACGAAGCGCCGCACCGGCTCGGTCTCGGGCGACGCGACCCGCCACGCCACGGCATCCGCACCCGACGCCGCGTCGAGCCCCGCGGAGCCCGCGACGTGACCCGCGTCCTGATCACCGGCGGCTGCGGGTTCCTCGGCACCCACGTCGCCCGCTCCCTCACAGCGCGCGACGACGTTGAACTCGTCGTGGCCGCCGACGTGCGAGATCCCGTCGAACCCGTCGACGGCGTCGTCTACGAACGCGGCGACGTCGTCGACCCCGGCGGCATCCCGCCGCTGCTCGACCGGCACCGCATCGACACCGTCGTACACCTCGCGGCGATCGTCAATCCGGGCCGCGACCACGAGACCGAATACCACGTCGACGTCGACGGGTCGCACAACGTGCTCGAGGCGTGCCTTGCAGCCGGGGTGCGGCGCATCGTCGTGTCGTCGTCCGGCGCCGCGTACGGCTATCACGCCGACAACCCGCCGTGGCTGCGCGAGTCCGATTCGCTGCGCGGCAACGACGCGTTTCCGTACGCGCGCCACAAGCGACTCGTCGAACAGCTGCTCGGCGCGTACCGGGCGGCGCACCCCGAACTCGAGCAGGTCGTCTTCCGCATCGGCACGATCCTCGGCCCGACCGTCCGCAACCAGATCACGAGGTTGTGGGACGGCCGCAGCATCCTGCGCGTCGCCGGCTCGGACGCACCGTTCGTGTTCGTCTGGGTCGACGATGTCGCCGCCGCGATGGCGCGCGCCGCGACCGACGGCCCGCCCGGCGTCTACAACGTCGCCGGCGACGGCAGCGTCACCGTGCCCGAGATCGCGCGCCGGCTCGGCAAACCGACGCTCGTGGTCCCGGCCAGCGTCCTCGCGGCCGCGCTGCGCGTCGCGAACGCGCTTCGGTTGACGGTGCACGGCCCCGAGCAGGTCGGATTCCTGCGGTACCGCCCGGTGCTGGCCAACGACGCCCTCAAGACAGAGTTCGGCTACACGCCCCGCCGCACGAGCCGCGAAGCCTTCGAGGCCTACCTCGCCGCCAACCCCGCCGTCACCCGCCGCTGACCCGCCCGGGCCGCACCGACGCGCAACTCAGGAGTTCTCACCGCCGTCGCGCGCGAGACACCGGTTGTTGACCCAGCGACGCCCAGATCTCAGGAGTTCGGCCGGATTCTCCCTCCGAGAACAGGCAACCGGGTCAGGTCGCCGATGGCGACCACGGCACGGCGCGGCGAGCCCCGAGCCGTGCCGAACTCCTGAGTTCTGGTCATCGACATGCCCGGGTGCTGCCGATTGGATGCCGCTGGCCACGAAACTCCGGAGTTCGACCCGCGATGTGTCGCATCGCTGTGCTGCGCGTCGCTTCCTCCACGACGCGGCGATCTACCGGGTCATCCACAATTTGATCGACGGGCGCGTCAGCGGCGACTCCAAGGTGGCAGTTTCGGCCTATGTTCGACTCCGCTCCGCCCCCGACCGTGCGTTCATTCAGCACAGCACAGCTGCGACACGACGGCATAGGTCGCCGAGCGATCGCTGACGCTGTCCACGAAGGAGCGCTCGTCCGTGTTCGCCGCGGCCGCTTCGTTGCACCCGACGTCCCAAGCCCGATCCTTGCCGCAGCACGACTCGGCGCGCGCTTGGATTGCATCTCTCGGCTGCGACGGCTCGGTGTATTCGTCCAGGATCACGCCCGGCTCCACGTGCAGGTCGCGCCGACTGCGAGCCGTCTCCCGGCCTGCCCCGACGATGCCACCCGCCACTGGCGCCCGAGCGATGCGGGCCGCGACGATCTGGAAGTACCGATCACTGAGGCGCTCGCGCAGGCCATCCGATGCCAATCACCTCGCGCCGCAATCGCGACGCTGGACAGCGCGTGGCACCGCGGTCTTGTCGATGAGGCTGATCTGGCGGAAGTGTTCGCGCTCGTCCCGCGGCGGCACCGCCGACTGCGGCCGCTGTTGGATCGCCGAGCCGAATCAGGCATTGAGACGCTGGTTCGACTCATGCTGCGTGCGCTCGGATATCGCGCGGAACTCCAGGTCCGCATCCGCGGTGTCGGGCGGGTGGACCTGCTCGTCGACGGCTGGCTGATCATCGAATGCGACAGTGAGGAGTTTCATGGCTCATGGGAAGACCATCGACGCGACAGACGCCGCGACGCCGCCGCCATCGCGCTCGGCTACACCCCGCTGCGCCTCCTCACTGAAGACGTGCTGTACCACCCCGATCTCATCATCGGCTGGCTACGCGCAGCGCTTGCCCAAGGACCCCGGGCTGACTCCAGGTCGTCCACTCGACGCCCGCGCCCGTGCATTGGGCGCAACTCCTGAGGAATCGCGCCGCGGAACCGTATGGGGGTGGTTCGAGCCCGCCGTCGCCGGATTCTCAGGAGTTCGGCGCCGGGGGAACGCTTCTTCATGGCGCACGACACGCGGCAACACCGGCTGCGGCTCGGCGTCAGTCGGCGGCGAGGAGGCGCTCGTGCTCGGCGACGAGGTCGGCGTCGCGGGCGCGGGCGGCGATCAGGCGGGCGGTGAGGTCGGTGTGGATGCCGGCGATTCCGGCGCGCAGCTGCTGCACGCGCTGTGCGGCGGCCACGACGCGGTCGCGGACCGCCCAGTCGGTGAAGATGTTGTCGAACCAGATGTCGAGTGCGCGCGAGAAGTCGTCGATGCCGAGGTCGCCTGCCGCCGCCATCCCGACGTCGGCGAGCTCGGCGCCCAGTTCGGCGAGGGCACGGTCGGCACGGCGGATGAGATCGGCGGCCTTGTTCATGCGGTCGTGCTTGACGAGGTCGGCGATCATCCCGCCGCCGAAGAACGTGTCGTAGGTCGCCCACCCCGAGGCGCTGTCGAGACACTCTTCGGCTGCGGCGAGGGCCGCGTCGGCGTGCACGCTCGCCTCGATCGCCTGCTGCAGCTCGACGACCTCGGCGTGGAGTGCACCGCGCCGCTCGGCGACCTGGTCGAGCGCCTCGGCCGCACCGTCACCCGCGCGCATCTCATGTTCCCGTGCGGCCAGTGCCCGGCTGTGACGCGCGTCGAGGTCGCCGAACGCTGCGAGTCGGCCTTCGAGGTCGGCGACGCTCGCGTCGTGATCGGCAAGCATTTGCCGCGCCTCGGCGAGCGCGTACTGCGCGGCCTGCACTTCGGCGCGCTCACGCTGCAAGTCGTCGAGGTCGGTGCCGCGCAGGCTCGCCCAGACCTTGGTCAGCGAGAACGACTCCAGCTTGGCAACGTCGCGTGCCTCAGCAGCCAGCGCGGCTTCTGCGCCAGACACCCGCTGCCGGGTCTCGCCCCGTCTCGCCAGCATCGCCTGGAGCTGCCGTTCGAGGCCTGATCGTGCGGTGCGTGCGGCCGCGACCTCGCGCAGCTCATCCCGTGCGTTCCCCATGCTTCGACCCTATCCACCGGGCAGCTCGCTCCCGGCAGGAAGGTCAGGCGCGGAAGCCGTCGGCGATGATCTCGATGAGCTCTTCGCGCTCCTCGACCGAGAGGAATGCTGCGGCGGCGGCGTTGAGCTGGAACGACTCGAGGTCTTCCAGCGTGTATTCGAACGTGTCGACCAGCAGCGACAGCTCGCGCGTGAGCGACGTGCGGCTCATCGTGCGGTTGTCGACGTTGACCGTGACGGCGAAGCCGAGCTGGTACAGCAGGTCGAAGGGGTGGTCGGCGAGCTCTTCGCCCCATGCCGCGATCGCGCCCGTCTGCAGGTTGGACGAGGGTGACAGCTCGAGCGGAATCTCGCGGTCGCGCACCCAGCGGGCCAGGTCGCCGAAGGTGACGCGCACTTCTTCGCCCGAGCGGCCGACGACGTCGAGGTCTTCGGCGATGCGCACGCCGTGGCCCAGGCGCAGCGCGCGACCGTCGATGAGGGCGGAGCGGATTGAGTCGAGCCCCGCGGCCTCGCCGGCATGCACCGTGACGGGGAAGAATTCGGATGCCAGGTAGTCGAACGCCTCGCGGTGGTTCGACGGCGGGAACCCGTCTTCGGGGCCGGCGATGTCGAATCCGACGGCGCCGCGACCACGGAAGTCGACGGCGAGCTTCGCGATCTCGAGCGACCGGTCGGTGTGGCGCATCGCGGTGATGAGCTGGCCGACGCGGATGTCGCCGCCGTTCGCATCGACGGCATCCTCGCCTTCTTCGATGCCCTCTTGCACGGCCTCGACGGCGGCTTCGAGCGACAGCCCCCGCGAGAGGTGCTGTTCGGGCGCCCACCGCACTTCGCCGTACACGACGCCGTCGGCGGCGAGGTCTTCGACGAACTCCTTGGCGACGCGGCGCAGCCCGTCGGCGGTCTGCATGACGGCGGTGGTCAGGTCGAATGTCTTCAAATATTCGACGAGCGACCCGGAGTCGCTCTTTTCCTCGAACCAGTCGGCGAGGTCGTCGGCGTCGGTCTCGGGGATGTCGAGATCGATGTCCTCTGCGAGCTCGATGATGGTCGCGGGCCGCACGGCGCCGTCGAGGTGGTCGTGCAGCGACACCTTCGGCAGCGAGCGGATCGAGACGCCCTGCAGCTTGCGGTCGCCGTGCTGGTCGATGGCCATGTCAGTCCTCTGGGGTGGTGGGAGGGCGGGAGAAGATCAGGCGGTGATGCGCTCGAGCACGAGCGGGGTGGATGCCGGGGCTTCCGCCCCGATCTCCCACGCGCCCTCGAGGGCGTCCATCGCGCGCCCGAAGCGGGTGTCGTCGTCGGCGGACAGCGTGAAGATGGGCTGGCCTGCGGTGACGGTGTCACCGGGCTTGACGAGCAGGTCGATGCCGGCGGCGTGCAGCACCGGATCCTGCGCGCGGGCGCGGCCGGCGCCGAGGCGCCAGGCGGCCACCCCGAACGGCAGGGCGGCCATGCTCGTGATCACGCCGTCGCGATCTGCGGTAACGGTGTGCGTCTCGTTTGCGGTCGGTAGGGGCGCGTCGGGGTCGCCGTCCTGCGCGCGGATCATCTCGCGCCACGTGTCCATCGCACGGCCGTCGCGCAGGGCAGCCTCGACGTCCGCGTCGGGCTGACCGGCGAGGGTGAGCATCTCACGCGCGAGGGCGACGGTGAGTTCGACGATGTCGGCGGGGCCACCGCCGGCGAGCACCTCGACCGATTCGCGCACTTCGTTCGCGTTGCCGATCGCGAGCCCCAGGGGAGTGTTCATGTC
The DNA here is from genome assembly GCF_965345345.1 of Microbacterium sp. bgisy189. Lineage (GTDB taxonomy): Bacteria > Actinomycetota > Actinomycetes > Actinomycetales > Microbacteriaceae > Microbacterium. The sequence continues at coordinate 92,882 of NZ_CBDRMZ010000002.1, forward strand.
GGTCAGCAGCGCCGTCGTGGCCACGCCGGAGTCGGTGCCGAGGGCGACCATCGTGCGAGCCAACTCGCGGGCCTTGTCGACGTCTTTCATGAACGCGCCCGAGCCGAACTTCACGTCCAGCACGAGGGCGTCGGTGCCTTCGGCGATCTTCTTCGACATGATGCTCGAGGCGATCAGCGGGATCGCTTCGACGGTTCCGGTGACGTCGCGAAGGGCATACAGGCGCTTGTCGGCGGGCGCGAGGCCCGAGCCTGCGGCGCAGATGACGGCGCCCACGGTGCGCATCTGCTCGAACATCTCGTCGTTGCTGAGTGCGGCGCGCCAGCCGGGGATCGCCTCGAGCTTGTCGAGGGTGCCACCGGTGTGGCCGAGCCCGCGACCCGACAGCTGCGGCACGGCGACGCCGAACGAGCCGACCAGCGGTGCCAGCGGCAACGTGATCTTGTCTCCCACGCCGCCCGTGGAGTGCTTGTCGACGGTGGGCTTGACGAGGCCGTCGAAGCGCATGCGCTCCCCCGACGCGATCATCGCGTCGGTCATGACGCGGATCTCGTCGCGGGTCATGCCGTTGAGCAGCACCGCCATCGCGAACGCCGCCATCTGCGAATCGGCCACGTACTCGCGCGTGTAGGCGTCGATCATCCAGCGCAGCGCGTCCTCGGGGACGGCGCCGCCATCGCGCTTGGTGCGGATGACGTCGACGGCGTCGAACGGCTCGACGGCGTTCATCGGGCGCCCTCTTCCAGGTCGCGCGGACCGAACGCGTCGGGCAGCACCTCATCGATCGTGCGGATGCCCGACACGGTCTCGAGCAGCATCCCGGGCAGCGCGAATTCGTACAGCAGCTGGCGGCATCGCCCGCACGGCATGATCGTCTCGCCGTCGTTGTTGACGCACACGAACGCGACCAGCTGCCCGCCGCCTGACATGTGCAGGTCGCCGACGAGTGCGCACTCGGCGCACAGGCCGACGCCGTACGAGGCGTTCTCGACGTTGCAGCCGGACACGATGCGTCCGTCGCTCACGAGTGCGGCAGCGCCCACGCGGTAGCGCGAGTAGGGCGCGTAGGCCCGCTGCATGGCGTCGGTGGCGACGTGGCGCAGTTCGTCCCAGTCGATGTCGGTCACGGAATCGATCACCCCTTGATGTACGGCACGCCGTCGGCGGCGGGTGCGCGGGATTTTCCGACGACACCGGCCACCACGAAGATCGTGACGAGATACGGAAGCATGAGCATGAATTCGCTCGGCACCGGCGAGCCGATGATGCTGAGCGTGTTCTGCAGGTTGGATGCGAAGCCGAACAGCAGCGCCGCGAGGGTCGCCTTGATCGGATGCCACTGGCCGAAGATGACCGCCGCGAGGGCGATGAAGCCGGCACCGTTGGTCATCTCCTTGCCGAAGGCGATGCCGCCGCCGACGGTGAACAGTGCGCCGCCGAGGCCTGCGATCGCGCCGGCGAGCAGCACGTTCCAGAACCGGGTGGCGTTGACGTTGATGCCGACCGTGTCTGCTGCCTGCGGGTGCTCGCCCACCGCGCGCAGACGCAGGCCCCAGCGCGTGTAGAACATCGCGACGAACACCGCGGCGACGATGAAGTAGGCGAGGTAGACGATGACGGTCTGGCGGAAGAACACCGGCCCGATCACCGGAATCTCGCTCAGGAACGGGATCGCGATGCGCGGCAGGCGCGTCGGGTTGTTCAGCGTCTGGGCGTTGGGCTGCAGCACCTGCGTGAACAGGAAGCTCGTGAGTCCCGCGACGAGCACGTTCAGCACGACACCGACGATGACCTGCTCGACGAGGTACTTGATGGCGAACACGGCCAGCACGACCGCGACCAGCACACCGGCGAACGCCGCACCGACCAGGCCCAACAGCGGCTGCTTGGTGATGCTCGCGATGACGCCGGCGGTGAACGCTCCTGCGAGCAGCTGGCTTTCGATCGCGATGTTGACGACACCGGCTCGCTCACCGATGACACCGCCGAGGGCCCCGAAGATGAGCGGCATCGCGCCCAGCAGCGCGCCGGCGAGCAGGTTCGCGACCGGCACGGTGCCACCGGAGGCCGCCCACGTGAGGAAGCCGACGACGCCGACGATGATGAACACGCTCACGACCCACAGGGGTGACCTGCCGACCGAGCGGACGAGCCAGGCCGAGCCCGCCGCGAGCAGTGCCATGAGCACGACGCACGCCCAACCGGTGAATCCGACCGGTGCGACGACGTCGGGCAGGAGGATGGCGTCGGCCGCGGTCGAGACGCGGAACGTCGTCTCACCGCCGCGCGGGGCGGCGATCAGCAACAGGGCGAACAGCGCCGTGAAGACGGCGAGCGCGATGGGTGTCTTCCAACTGCGCACGATGGTCGTCTTGGGCAGCGCATCGGTGGTCGAGACGGTGGCGTGGCTCACTTCGACACCTCCTCGGTCGCGGCGTCGACGTGGTCGGCGGCTGCCTCCTCGCTTGCGGCGGCGTCTTCGGCGATCTTCGCCTTGAGTTCCTTCTTGCGCGCCTTCTCACGGCGACGGCGGTCGCGCTCGTCGGAAGGCAGGAAGAAGATGGTGCGCACGAGCGGCGGCGCCGCGATGAACAGCACGATGAGCGCCTGCACGACGGTGACGATCTCGATCGGCACCTGCTCGGCAGCCTGCATGCTGTAGCCGCCGGCCTTGAAGGCGCCGAACAGGATGCCGGCGGCGAAGGTGCCCCACGGAGTCGACCGGCCCAGCAGCGCGACGGTGATCGCGTCGAACCCGATGCCGGCATCGACACCCGAGGTGAAGCCGGTGGTCGTGGTGCCGAGCACCTGCACGACACCGGCGAGGCCGACGAGGCCACCGGCGATGAGCATGCCGTAGATGTACATGCGCGGCACGCTGATACCCGCCACGCGCGCGGCGTTGGGGTTCTCACCCACGGCGCGGAACTGGAAGCCGAGGCTTGACCGGCGCAGGATCCACCACACGAGCACGGTCGCGAGGATCACGAGGATGAAGCCGAAGTGCAGGTTGTAGCCGGGGCCCAGCAGATCCGGGAGGACGGCGGTGTCCTTCATCGGCGGCGTCTTCGGGTTGCTCGAGCCGGGGGCCTGCAGGAGCCCGGGGGTGCGCAGCATCCACGATACGAAGTAGTACGCGATGTAGTTGAGCATGATCGTCACGATCACCTCGTGGGCGCCGGTGCGGGCCTTGAGGAACCCGGCGATGCCGCCCCACAGCGCGCCGGCGGCGACACCGACGACGAGGGCGACGATCATGTGGAGGCCCCAGGGGAGGTCGAGCGCGAACGCGACCCAGCCGGCGCCCGCTGCCGCCAGCAGCATCTGGCCGCGGCCACCGATGTTGAACATGCCGACGCGGAACGCGAGCGCGACGCCGAGACCTGCGGCGATCAGCGGCGTCGCGAACGTCAGGGTCTCGGTGAACGGTCGGATGCCGCGGAGGAAGTCGGGGGCGCCGAAGTTGTAGATCGACCCCTGGAAGAGCGCAGCGTACGCACCGCCCACGGCATCCAGCACGGCGACGATCGTGTCGAGCGGTCGCGCGAAGAAATAGCCCGAGGCCGCCTGCACGCCTTTGTCGGTGAAGGCGATCATGACGCCGCCGACGAGCAGGGCGAGGATGATCGCGAGTACCGAGATCAGCGCATTGCCCTGGGTGATCTGGCGCAGAGTGGTGTGCCATGTCGACGGCGGCGGAACCTCTGCCGGCGTCTGCGTGGTCATGGCGCTCATGCCGCCGCTCCTTCTCCTGCGGGAGCTTCGCCCGCCATCATGAGGCCCAGCACGTCACGGGGCGTGTCGCCCGGGACGATGCCGACGATGCGGCCGCGGTACATGACCATGATGCGGTCCGCGAGGGCCGCGACCTCATCGAGTTCGGTCGAGATCACGATGACCGGCACGCCCTCGTCGCGTGTCGCGACGATGCGCTTGTGGATGAACTCGATCGATCCGACGTCGACGCCGCGGGTGGGCTGCGCGGCGACGAACAGCGACAGGTCGCGGCTGAGCTCACGGGCCAGCACGACCTTCTGCTGGTTGCCGCCCGAGAGCGTGCCGACAGGGGTGTCGATGCCCTGCGCGCGCACGTCGAACTCAGCGAACTTCTCTTCGGCGAACGCCTCCAGCGCGCCGCGCTGGATCGTGCCGGCGCGCACGAACGGGGCGCCGTCGGCGCGGTCGAGCATCAGGTTCTCGGCGATCGTGAACGTACCGACCAGCCCGTCGACCTTGCGGTCCTCGGGCACGAATCCGACGCCCTCGTCGAGGATGCCGCGCACCGAACGACCGGTGAGCTCGGTGCCGTTGAGGGTGATCGACCCCCGCACCAGCGGCTGCAGGCCGAGGATCGCCTCGGTGAGCTCGGTCTGGCCGTTGCCCTGCACACCGGCGATCGCGAGGATCTCACCGCCGCGCACTTCGAACGACACGTCGTCGACGACGTTGGTGCCGACGGCGTCGCGTACCGTGAGCCCCTCGACGACGAGCGCCTTCTCGCCGAGCTTGGGCGCATCCTTGTGCACCGTGAGCTCGACGGCGCGGCCGACCATGAGCGAGGCGAGTTCGGCGTTGGAGGCGGTCGGCGAGGCTTCGCCGACGACCTTGCCGAGACGGATGACGGTGATACGGTCGGCGACCTCGCGCACCTCACGCAGCTTGTGCGTGATGAACACGATCGAGGTGCCGGCGGCCTTCAGCTCGCGCATGATGCCCATGAGCTCGTCGGTCTCTTGCGGCGTGAGCACCGCGGTCGGCTCGTCGAAGACGATGACCTGCGCGTCGCGCGAGAGCGCCTTGATGATCTCGACGCGCTGCTGCACGCCCACGGGAAGGTCTTCGACGATGGCGTCGGGGTCGACGTCGAACCCGAAGCGTGCCGAGATGTCGCGGACGCGCTGACGTGCCGTTGCGAGGTCGAGGAAGCCGCCGCCCTTGGTGGCCTCGTGCCCGAGCATGACGTTCTCGGCGACGGTGAAGACGGAGACCAGCATGAAGTGCTGGTGCACCATGCCGATGCCGGCGCGCATCGCGTCACCGGGTCCTTGGAAGTTCTGGGGGTGGTCGTCGAGCAGGATCTCGCCGTCGTCGGCGCGATACAGGCCGTAGAGCACGTTCATCAGGGTCGACTTGCCGGCGCCGTTCTCACCGAGCAGGCAGTGGATCTCGCCGGGTTCGACCACCAGATCGATGTGCTCGTTCGCGACGAGACTGCCGAACCGCTTGGTGATGCCGCGAAGTTCGAGCTTCATGATCTCGATCCTAGGGAAGGGGTGCGCCGCGCGCACCGGTGGAAACGTGACGTGGGGAGGTCGGCGTACCGACCTCCCCACGTCAGGAGTGGATTACTGCGCGAGGTACGAGGTGACCTCGATCGAGCCGTCGATGATGCCGGCCTTGATCGTGTCGAGCTCGCCCTGCAGGTCGCCCGAGACGAGGTCCGCGAAGTCGTGGAAGTCGGCGATGCCGACGCCCCCGTTCTCGAGCGTGCCGACGTACGCCGTCGCGTCGAACTCGTCCTGGCCCGCCGCGAGAACGGCTTCTTCGACACCGAGATCCATGAACTTGCGGATCGAGGTGAGCAGCAGGTCGGCGACCGTCGGGTCGGTCTCATAGACGTCGGCGTCGACACCGATGAGCGCGATGTCGCGGCCCGAGTCACGGATGACGGAGGCGGCGCTCTGGTAGATCGGTCCACCGACCGGCAGCAGCACGTCGACGCCCTGGCCGACGATGCCGTCAGCCGCGTTGATGGCGTCGTTGTTGGCCGCGAAGCCACCGGTGAAGACACCGTCGGTGCCGTCCCAGCCGATCACCTCGACGCTCTCGCCCTTCTGCTCGTTCCAGTAGTCGACGCCCTGCTTGAAGCCGTCCATGAAGATCGTGACGGTCGGGTAGGGCGCACCACCGAAGGTACCGACCTTGTCGGCCTCGGAGTACGACGCGGCGGCGTAGCCGGCCAGGAAGGCGGCCTGCGCGGTGTCGTAGACGAGCGGCTTGATGTTCGGCGAGTCCGTCGTACCGTCGAAGTCGTTGTCGACCATGTCGTCGATCGAGACGAAGCTGATGTCCGGGTTGGCGGCAGCGGCCTCGCCGGCAGCGGCGGCGAGCGCGAAGCCGACGGTGACGATGAGCGTGCAGTTCTGGTCGACCAGGCTCTGCAGGTTCGGCGCGTAGTCCTCTTCTGCGTCGGAGGTGACCGTGACCGGCTCGACTCCGAACTGCTCGGAGGCGCGGACCAGGCCCTCGTAGCCGAGCTGGTTGAACGACTTGTCGTCGAAGCCGCCTTCGTCGGAGACCATGCAGGGCTTGAAGCCCTCGACGGCCTCGAGCGTCTCTGCGGGTGCCTCACCCGTCGGGTCGGCTTCGGGAGCGGCGCCGCAGCCGGCGAGCGCGATGATGAGCCCGGCAGCGGCGGTGACGCCGGCGAGCTTCTTGGTGGTCGAGATGGTCAAGACAGCCTCCACGTGGCAGGTCCCGCGGACTTCGCGGGGATCACGCAAAAGTTACCCACTGTGACGGCCAAGTTGCACCCTGCGTGGGCCGCGGGACGGGAAAGGTTACAAAGACGCAATCAATCCGTCATGCACACGGCATCCTGCACCCGGTCTCACGATCGGTGAGTCCGGGTTCCGCCCTCAAAGCACGTCACCGCGACCGGTCAGCTTGAGCGCGTCGACGACGCCCTTCACCCGCTGTGCGTGCTCACTCGTGGTCACCAGCAGCGCGTCGTCGGTGTCGACGACGACGATGTCCTTGACCCCGATCAGGCTGATGACCCGCTTCGTGTGACTGACCACGATGCCGCTCGCCGCATCGGAGAGGATGCGGGCGTTCTCGCCCAGGATCGCGAGGTCGTTCTTGCGACCGCCGGAGTTGAGCTTGGCGAGGCTCGCGAAGTCCCCCACGTCGTCCCAGTCGAAGTGGCCCGGCACGACCGCCAGCTTGCCCTTGTCCGCCGCAGGCTCGGCGACGACGTAGTCGATCGCGATCTTCGGCAGCTTGGGCCACACGCGATCGACGACGGGGCCGCGACGGTCACGGTCATCCCACGCCTCGGCCAGTTCGAGGAGCCCCGCATGCAATGCCGGGTTGTTCGCCTCGATCTCCGCCAAGAGCACGTCGGCGCGAGAAATGAACATCCCCGCGTTCCACAGGTACGACCGATCTGCCACGTAGGCCTTGGCGGTCTCGAGGTCGGGCTTCTCGACGAACCGCTCGACGAGCGAGGCATCGCGCGCGCCGTCGACGATGAGTTCGCCGCCGCGTTTGATGTAGCCGAACCCCACGGCGGGCTCCGACGGCGAGATGCCGATGGTGCAGATGTAGCCCTCGCGTGCGACTTCGACGGCGTCGCGCACCGCGAATTCGAACACGCGGGAGCCACGGATCACGTGGTCTGCGGCGAACGATCCGATGATGACATCGGGTTCGCGACGGTGCAGGATCGCAGCAGCGAGGCCGATCGCGGCGGCGGAGTCGCGCGGTTCGGACTCGAGGAAGACGTTGAGGTCGGCGATGCCGGGCAACTGCTCCTCCACGGCGGCGCGGTGCGCGCGCCCCGTGACGACCGCGATCCGATCGGGACCGGAGAGCGGCTCGAGGCGGTCCCACGTGTCGCGCAGCAGCGAGTGGCCCGACCCGGTGAGGTCGTGCAAGAACTTCGGCGCATCGGCGCGAGACAGCGGCCACAGTCTGCTGCCGACACCGCCTGCGGGAATCACGGCGTAGAAGTCGTCGATGGGAGCTGCCATGCTCCGAGGCTACCGGTGATCGAAAGAACCTCAGTTCCTCTCTCTTCTCTCGATATCGAGAGAACTTAGGGTGCCCTTCGTCGACCGTTCGAACAGACGGGAATAGGATGAAACGGCATCCACGCGCGGCGCAGGGGGCGGATTCCCCGGGACGCAGCGTCGCCCCGATCGTGCGCGAGGTGTCCGTTCATACCAAGGGAGGACGACCGTGTCTGCACCAGCACGCGTCACGCCGTCGGTAGCTCAGACCACGTCCCCGACGCCTCGCGGAACGCTCTATCGCGGCCGCGAAGGCATGTGGTCTTGGGTGCTGCACCGCATCACCGGCATCGCCATCTTCTTCTTCCTGCTCGTGCACGTGCTCGACACTGCGCTGATCCGCGTCGCGCCCGAGGCCTACGACGCCGTCATGAGCACCTATAAGAACCCGATCATGGGTCTCGGCGAGACCGTCCTGGTCGCCGCGATCGTCTACCACGCCTTCAACGGCCTGCGCATCATCGCGGTCGACATCTGGCCGTGGGCGACACGCCACCAGCGTCAACTGTGGTGGACAGTCCTGGTCGTGTGGGTGATCACCGTCGCCGGCTTCGCCGCACGTCACCTGCCCATCGTTTTCGCCGAATTCGCAGGAGGGGGTCACTGATGTCCGCCGACACGCTCGCCGCACCCCGCACCCCCGCCGTCCGCAAGAAGGGCGCCAACCTCGAGAAGTGGGGCTGGATCTACATGCGCGTCTCCGGCGTGCTGCTGGTCGTGCTGATCTTCGGTCACCTCTTCGTCAACCTCATGCTCGGCGAAGGCATCCGCGGCATCGACTTCGCCTTCGTCGCCGGCAAGTTCGCGACGCCCTTCTGGCAGTGGTGGGACGTGCTCATGCTGTGGCTCGCGCTCATCCACGGCGCCAACGGCATGCGCACGATCGTCAACGACTACGTGACCAACGAGAAGGCACGCACCGTGCTCGTGTGGGCGCTGTGGGTCGCCGCCGGCTTCCTCATCCTCCTCGGCACCCTCGTCGTCTTCACCTTCGACCCGTGCATCCCCAACCTCAGCGACGGCAGCGTGCTGGCCGAGGTGTGCGCAGCCTGATCGGCGCGCGGAAAGAAAGCAGCTTGTGAGCACTGACACCGCAGACTCCGTCGTCAAGGACGGCGTGCACTACCACCAGTTCGACATCGTCATCGTGGGCGCCGGCGGGGCCGGCATGCGCGCGGCGATCGAGGCCGGCCCCGGCGCGAAGACCGCCGTCATCACGAAGCTCTACCCGACCCGCTCCCACACCGGTGCGGCGCAGGGCGGCATGGCGGCGGCGCTCGCCAACGTCGAAGAGGACTCGTGGGAGTGGCACACCTTCGACACCGTCAAGGGCGGCGACTATCTCGTCGACCAGGATGCCGCCGAGATCCTCGCGAAAGAGGCGATCGACGCCGTCATCGACCTCGAGAACATGGGTCTGCCGTTCAACCGCACGCCCGAGGGCAAGATCGACCAGCGCCGCTTCGGCGGGCACACGGCAGACCACGGCAAGACCCCCGTCCGACGCGCCTGCTACGCGGCCGACCGCACCGGCCACATGATCCTGCAGACGCTGTTCCAGAACTGCGTCAAGCTCGGCATCAACTTCTTCAACGAGTTCTACGTCCTCGACCTCGTGACCGTGAAGGATGCCGACGGCAACACGCAGGTGGCAGGGGTCGTGGCCTACGACCTCGCGACCGGTGAGCTGCACGTCTTCCAGTCCAAGGCGGTCGTGTTCGCGACGGGCGGCTTCGGCAAGATCTTCAAGACCACCTCGAACGCGCACACCCTCACCGGTGACGGCGTCGGCGTCATCTGGCGCAAGGGCCTCCCCCTGGAGGACATGGAGTTCTTCCAGTTCCACCCGACCGGGCTCGCGGGCCTCGGCATCCTGCTGACCGAGGGCGCCCGCGGTGAGGGCGCGATCCTGCGCAACGCGTCAGGTGAGCGCTTCATGGAGCGCTACGCGCCCACCATCAAGGACCTCGCACCCCGCGACATCGTCAGCCGCTGCATGGTGCAGGAGGTCGCGGAGGGCCGCGGCGCAGGTCCGCACCGCGACTACGTGCTGCTGGACTGCACGCACCTGGGCGCCGAGGTGCTCGAGACCAAGCTCCCCGACATCACCGAGTTCGCCCGCACCTACCTGGGCGTCGATCCGGTCGTCGAGCCGGTGCCGGTCATGCCGACCGCGCACTACGCGATGGGCGGCATCCCCACCAACACCAACGCCGAGGTGCTCGCCGACAACACCACCGTCGTGCCCGGCCTGTACGCCGCAGGCGAATGCGCGTGCGTGTCGGTACACGGCTCGAACCGCCTCGGCACCAACTCGCTGCTCGACATCAACGTCTTCGGCAAGCGCGCCGGCCGCAACGCGGTCGAGTACGTGCAGACCGCCGAGTTCGTCGAACTGCCCGAAGATCCCGCGAAGGACGTTCGCGAGATGCTCGAAGGGCTGCGCAACAACCCCGGCACCGAGCGCATCGCGGTGCTTCGCAAGACGCTGCAGGACGAAATGGACCGCAAGGCCCAGGTCTTCCGAACCGACGAGTCACTCACCGACGTGCTCGGCACGATCGAAGAGCTGCGCGAGCGCTACAAGAACGTGCACGTCGACGACAAGGGCAAGCGGTTCAACACCGACCTGCTCGAGGCCGTCGAGCTGGGCTTCCTGCTCGACATCGCCGAGGTCGTCGTCGTCGCCGCGAAGAATCGCAAGGAATCCCGCGGCGGGCACATGCGCGACGACTTCCCGAACCGCGACGACGAGAACTACATGCAGCACACGATGTCGTACCTCTCGGGCGACGCCGGGTCGTCGAACGCCGAAGACCACATCCGCCTGGGGTGGAAGCCCGTCGTCTTCACGAAGAACGAGAAGGGCGAGTTGAACTACCCGCCGATGGAGAGGAAGTACTGATGACCCTCGTCGCCGACGACGCCACGGCAGAGGCGCAGAACGACACCGGCATCCAGTCGTTCCTCGTCACCTTCATCATCCGCCGCTTCGACCCCGAGGTCGACAGCGAGCCGCGCTGGGTCGACTACGACGTCGAGCTGTACTCGACCGACCGTGTGCTCGACGCGCTGCACAAGATCAAATGGGAGGTCGACGGCTCGCTGACCTTCCGCCGCTCGTGCGCCCACGGCATCTGCGGGTCCGACGCGATGCGCATCAACGGCCGCAACCGCCTGGCCTGCAAGACGCTCATCAAAGACCTCGACATCTCGCAGCCGATCTACGTCGAGGCGATCAAGGGCCTGCCGCTGGAGAAGGACCTCGTCGTCGACATGGAGCCGTTCTTCGCGTCGTACCGCGAGGTGCAGCCGTTCCTCATCGCGAACTCGAAGCCCGAAGCCGGCAAGGAGCGGATCCAGTCGATCGTCGACCGCGAGGTCTTCGACGACACCACCAAGTGCATCCTGTGCGCCGCGTGCACCTCGTCGTGCCCCGTGTTCTGGACCGACGGCCAGTACTTCGGTCCCGCTGCGATCGTCAACGCGCACCGGTTCATCTTCGACTCGCGCGACGACGCCGGCGACGTGCGCCTGAGCATCCTCAACGACAAAGAGGGCGTGTGGCGCTGCCGCACGACCTTCAACTGCACCGAGGCATGCCCCCGCGGCATCGAGGTCACGAAGGCCATCGCCGAAGTCAAGCAGGCCGTCCTGCGCGGCTGAACCGCAACGCTTCACGAGGGGGGCTCCGCCGATGTGGCGGGGCCCCTCGCTAGTGTGGAGCCGTGGCCGACCGTCCTGCTCCCCCGCACCGCGCGGCCGCCGAGGCGCGAGCCGAAGAGGAGGGGCTGCGCCGCCGATGGGAGGCGACCCAGGCATCCCTCCGCGAACGGTTCGACGCGCCGATCGAGCGGGCGACGGCCATCACGCGACGCACGATGGGCATGTTCCCGGTGCGCGTGTGGCGCCATTTCCTGCAGCACAACGGCTTTCTGATCGCCGCGGGCGTCAGCTACCAGGCCCTCTTCTCGTTCTTCGCCGGCATCTACGTCGCCTTCGCCGGCGTCGGCCTGTGGCTGGGCGGCAGCCGCGAGGCCATCGAGCGGATGATCGCCATCATCAACACCTACGTGCCGGGGCTCATCACCGACGATACGGATGCCGGACTCCTCACCACCGAGCAGGTCGTCGAGATCGCCCGGGGCACGGCGAGCGTGCTGGCCGTGACCGGCGCGATCGCGCTCGTGACCGCCGGGTGGACGGCCATCGGGTTCGTCACCTACACGCGCCGTGCCGTGCGCGACATCTTCGGGCTGCCGTTCGACGACCGGTCGTACGTGCTGCTGAAGGCTCGCGACCTGGTGGCGGCCGCCGCGTTCGGCGCGGCGCTGATCGTCGGCTTCGTGCTGACGACGGTGGGCACGTGGTCGCTGCGGGCCGTGTTCGGGCTGCTGGGATGGGGCACCGACTCGATCCTGTTCAACGGCGGCATCCAGGCGGTTTCGGTCGCCGTCTCGCTCGGCCTGAACACGGCCGCGCTCGCGTCACTGTTCTGGTTCCTCACCGGCACGACCCGCCGCTGGCGCACGATCTGGCCGGGTTCGCTGGCCGGCGGCATCGGGCTGACGGTGCTGCAGTTGGCCGCGGGGCTCCTGCTCAGCTACACGCCGAGCAATCCGCTGCTGGCGACCTTCGCGATCTTCGTCGGACTACTGCTGTGGTACCGGGCGCTGGGCATGGTCGTGCTGATCGCCGCCGCGTGGATCGCGGTGACCGCCGCCGACGAGAACGTGCCGCTGCTGCAGCGCAGCGAGGCGCAACGGCTGTGGGACGAGCACCAGGCGCTGCTCGTCGCGGCGCAGGTGCGGCTGCGCACGGCGCAGGATGCTCGCTCGCAGGCGCCGTGGTACCGGCGACTCCCCGCCGATCGTGCGGTGCGGCAGGCGCACGAAGAGCTCGTCGAGGTCGAGGCATCCGCTCCCCCGCGGCCCGGTCGGCGCGGGGCGTCGCTGCTCGACTGACCCCGCCCGGCGGTGTCGGAGGCGCTGGGTAGTGTGTTCTGGTGCCCCGGAACCTTCGCATCGCCTCTGTCAACGTCAACGGCATCCGTGCCGCCGCCCGCAAGGGGATGACGCCGTGGCTGGAGGCGTCGGGTGTCGACGTGCTGACGCTGCAGGAGGTGCGTGCCGAGGCATCCGACCTCGCCGCCGCTTTGCCCGGGTGGCACATCGTCAACGACGAGGCGCTCGCGAAGGGCCGCGCCGGTGTCGCGATCGCCACCCGCGAGCCGTTCGACGTGTGGCGTGTCGAGCTCGGTGACGAGACCCTCGATTCGAAAGGCCGCTGGGTCGAGGCCGAGATCGACGTCGACGGCGAGCTGGTGACGGTCGTCAGCGCCTACGTGTTCACCGGCGAAGACGGCACCGAGAAGCAGGTCGCCAAGTACGCGTTCCTCGATGCGATGGAGGCGCGGATGCCGCAGCTCGGCGAGCTGGCGCTCATCACCGGCGACCTCAACGTCGGGCACCGCGAGCTCGACATCCGCAATTGGAAGGGCAACGTCAAGAAGGCGGGCTTCCTGCCGCGCGAACGTGCATACTTCGATCGGTTCACCGGGGTGGAGGGTGCCGAGGTCGCGACCGTCGACGGCGGGCGTGGCACCGGACTCGGCTGGGTCGACGTCGGCCGACTCTGGGCCGGCGAGGTCGACGGTCCGTACACGTGGTGGTCGAACCGCGGCAAGGCGTTCGACAACGACACGGGGTGGCGGATCGACTACCACCTGGCATCCCCCGCACTGGCCGCACGGGTCGCCGACTACCGCGTGCATCGCGCGTCGGCGTGGGATACCCGCTGGAGCGACCATGCCCCCGTCGTCGCCGACTACGCCTTCGGCTGAGCGCGGTCGTTGAGCGAGCGCAGCGAGACGAAACGCCCACTCCACCCGCCCGGCATAGAATCGATCGGGTGAGCAAACCCCGCCTGTACTCCGGAATGCAGCCCTCCGCCGACTCCCTCCAGATCGGCAACTACATCGGGGCGCTCATGCAGTGGCGGGACCTGCAGGAGGCTTACGAGGCGTTCTTCTCCGTCGTCGACCTGCACGCGCTCACGCAGCCGAACGACCCGGCCGAGCTCCGCGCGAAGACTCGGCGCACCGCGGCGCAGTACATCGCCGCCGGCATCGAGCCGTCGAAGTCGACCCTGTATGTGCAGTCGCACGTGCGCGCGCACACCGAACTGGCGTGGGTGCTGTCGACGATCACCGGTTTCGGTGAGGCCGGTCGGATGACGCAGTTCAAGGACAAGTCGGCCCGATACGGCAGCGACGCGACGAACGTCGGCCTGTTCACCTACCCGGTGCTCATGGCCGCCGACATCCTGCTGTACCAGACCGACATCGTGCCGGTCGGCGACGACCAGAAGCAGCACGTCGAGCTGACGCGTGACCTGGCCGAGCGCTTCAACGCACGCCATGGCAAGACATTCCAGGTGCCGATGCCCGTGATCCAGCAGGACACCGCCCGCATCTACGACCTGCAGAACCCGACCGCGAAGATGTCGAAGTCGGCCGAATCGGACGCCGGTGTGCTGTGGCTGCTCGACGACCCGAAGGTCTCTGCGAAGAAGATCATGCGGGCCGTGACTGACTCCGACGGCACCGTGCGCTACGACCGCGAGACCAAGCCCGGCGTCTCGAACCTCCTGGTGATCTACGCGGCCCTCACCGGCCGCCAGATCGAATCGATCGAGGACGAGTACGCCGGTCGCGGCTACGGCGACTTCAAGAAGGGGCTCGCCGAGGTCGTCGTGAACGAGTTCGGCCCGGTGCGCGAGCGCGCCCTTGAACTGCTCGACGACCCCGCCGAACTCGACCGCGTGCTCGCCGCCAACGCCGCCCGCGCCGACGAGGTCGCCGACGCCACCCTCGCCGCCGTGTACGACAAGGTCGGCCTCCTCCGCCGCGTCTGACCCCGGCATCCGGGCGGTCGTTCGGCGCGGTGGTCCGTTCGGTATTCAGGTTTCCCGAGCGGGCCCTTCGCCCGCCGCCTCGGATTCTCGGGCAAGCGCCTTCTCCGTCGCCAGGCAAGCCTGAATCTTGCACCAAGATCTCGACCGCGCTCGATGCGTCATGACGTGCGACGGCTCTCGAGAAGTCCCTTCAGCGCAGCGAGCACGCTCGCGGGCCGGTAGAGGATGTCTTCGGCGGTAAGTCGGAGCACGCAAAATCCGAGCTCGGCCAAACGTCGATCACGGCGGTAGTCCTTGCGTTGCTGCTCCCAACTCGAGTGGAACTCTTTACTGTCACACTCGACGACAAGCCATTCGTCCACGACGAGGTCGACCCAGCCGACGCCGCTGAAGGCCACTTGCAGATCGACGTGACATCCGAGGCGCATGAGCATCAGCCGCACGAGCGTCTCCGTGCCGGCCTGCGCCGCACCATCGATCCACCTCTTGAGCGCACCGTATCGAGCCGGGAGGGCCGCAAACACTTCGGCGATGTCATCGAGGTCGGCCCATCCTCTGTTGAGCGCACTGTCAAGGGTGGCAATCGCGTACCGCGGCTCCTGGCATCGGACCGCATCGATCAGCGCGTCGATGATGCTGACGCATCCGGCCGTCGGTGGCCGTTCCGGCGCACGCCAGTGGAGGCGAACGGCCCGCTGTGTACGCGGCAGCAGCGACGTGCACCCCGCAGGGGCGCGCATGCGACTCGCGTTCGGCTCCATGTGGACGTGAAGCGGGGTCGCGTCGAAGACGAAGACCCCGAGCTCGGCGAGGAGCGATACACACGCGAGCCGGCCGCCGACACGGACTGCCTGTACGAACAGCTCCGGTGCGTCGCGGGCGACGTAACAGCCTTGCCTCGGACGCAAGATGTCGCCGCGACGTACGGCTGTGGTGATCTCGCGGCCGGAAAGGCCCATTTCGCGGAGTTCCGCCCTCGTCCACACCTCGAACATCCCCCGACACTCGCAAGCCGCGGACACTTCGATTGAACGACGACGCTCGTGCGGGCACAATTGCCCAAGATCGCGAGTTGTGGAGGAGGCGACGATCCGTTCAACATTCAGGCTCACTGGATGCCGGCGCGAGGTGACCGCGCAGTTTTCCGCAGGCCACGGACCGCCGCGGTGCTCCAAGCCTGAATCCTGAACGGGCCCGGCGCGGATATGGTGGCCGGATGGAACCGGTGATGTTGCGGACGGCGCGGCTCGAACTCTCGATCCCGACGGGGACGGATGTCGAGGCGATCACCGCCGCCGCGCAGGATCCCGAGGTGCCCCGGTGGACGACACTGCCGTCGCCCTACAAGCGCACCGACGCGGAGGACTTCGTGCGGTTGTCGCGCTCCTGGTGGGACGAGAACTCCGAGTACACGTGGGCCGTGCGCGCCGGCGGCCAGTGGATCGGGATGCTCGGGCTGCACACCCACAAGTCGCGCCCGTCGCATCGTGACCACGCCGGCGGGGCGGCCGAGATCGGGTACTGGATGGCCTTGCAGGCCCGCGGACGCGGGTATCTGACCGAGGCTGCGCATGCCGTCGTCGCGTGGGGCTTCTCCGCGGAAGGCCTGGGCCTGGCGCGCATCGAGTGGCGGGCCATCGCCGGCAACATCCCCTCGGCCCGCGCTGCCCGGGCGCTCGGCTTCCGCTACGAGGGGCTGCTGCGGCAGGGACTGTCCGATCCGCGCGGCCGTCACGACGGCTGGATCACGGGAGTGCTCGCGACGGACGACCGCACGCGGCAGCCGTGGAGCGTGCTCGAGGACTGAGACGGCGCCGGCGGCGCGTGGCAGGATGAGGTCATGCCCGAGATGCCCGAGGTGCAGGGGCTCGTCGACTTCCTCGACGGGCGGCTGCGAGGCGTGGCGTTCGGCAGGCCGACGGTCGCGAACATCGCGGCGCTGAAGACGTACGACCCGCAGATCGAGACCCTCGCCGGGGCGACGGTGACGGGTGTCTCACGGCACGGCAAGTTCGTCGACATCACGACGGATGCCGGCGTCCACCTCGTGTTCCACCTCGCGAAGGCGGGGTGGCTGCGCTGGTACGACCAGATCCCGGGCACCGTCATCCGGCCGGGGAAGACGCCGATCGCGCTGCGGGTGCGCCTCGCGGACGGCGCCGGCTTCGACCTGACCGAGGCGGGCACGAAGAAGTCGCTCGCCGTCTACGCGGTACGCGACCCGCAGGACGTTCCCGGCATCGCGCGGCTGGGTCCTGATCCGCTGGATGCCGGCTTCACGCGCGACACGCTCGCCGAGATGCTGCAGGGGCGACGCACGCAGATCAAGGGTGTGCTGCGCGACCAGTCGATCATCGCCGGCATCGGCAACGCCTACTCGGACGAGATCCTGCACGCCGCGCGGATGTCGCCGTACGCATTGGCGGCGAGCCTCGCCGACACCGAGGTCGACACCCTGTTCACCGCCGTCACGACCACGCTCGACGAGGCCGTGCGTGCGGCGTCGGGCAAGCCGCCGGCAGATCTGAAGGACGCGAAGCGGCGAGGCATGGCTGTGCACGGCCGCCGCGGTCAGCCGTGCCCGGTCTGCGGTGACGAGGTGCGCAGC
This sequence comes from Microbacterium sp. bgisy189, assembly GCF_965345345.1. GTDB lineage: Bacteria > Actinomycetota > Actinomycetes > Actinomycetales > Microbacteriaceae > Microbacterium. The sequence continues at coordinate 110,198 of NZ_CBDRMZ010000002.1, forward strand.
GTGTTCTTCGCCGACAACTCGCTCGAGTACTGCGCGACCTGCCAGACCGGCGGTAAGATCCTCGCCGACCGGCGCCTGTCGCGGTTGCTGAAGTAGCCCGGAGCGACGACGAGGCCCCGCCGCGGATTGCGGCGGGGCCCCGTTCAGGCGCTGCTCAGCGCACGTCGTCGTCGACCCAGTCGAAGGACTTCGTGACGGCCTTCTTCCACAGCCGCAGCTGACGGTCCCGCTCCTCGGCGTCGTCAGTGGGCTCCCAGCGGGCATCCTCCTGCCAGTTGGCGCGGAGTTCATCGAGGCCGGACCAGAATCCGACCGCGAGGCCGGCAGCGTACGCGGCGCCGAGCGCGGTGGTCTCGGCGACGACGGGGCGCACGACCGGGACACCGAGCATGTCTGCCTGGAACTGCATCAGCGTCGAGTTCGCGGTCATGCCGCCGTCGACCTTCAGCTCGGTCAGGTCGACGCCGGAATCTGCGTTCACCGCGTCGAGCACCTCGCGCGTCTGGAAGGCGGTCGCCTCGAGTGCGGCGCGGGCGATGTGACCGCGGTTCGCGAAGCGGGTCAGACCGACGATCGCACCACGCGCATCAGGACGCCAGTACGGCGCGAACAAGCCCGAGAAGGCGGGGACGACATACACGCCCCCGTTGTCTTCGACCGAGGCCGCGAGGGTCTCGACCTCGGGTGCCGAGTCGATCAGCCCCACCTGGTCGCGCAGCCATTGGATGAGCGATCCGGTCACGGCGATCGATCCCTCGAGCGCGTACCTGGCCGGCTGGTCACCGAGCTTGTACCCGACGGTGGTCAGCAGGCCGTTGCGCGAGTGGACGATCTCCTCACCGGTCTGGAAGATCAGGAAGTTGCCGGTACCGTACGTGTTCTTGCTCTCGCCACTGTCGAACGCCGCCTGCCCGAACGTCGCTGCCTGCTGGTCACCCAGGATGCCGGCGACCGGCGTCTCGCGAAGCAGGGACGAGTCCTCGGCGTGACCGTAGACCTCGGAGGACGAGCGGATCTCGGGCATCATCGACAGCGGTACGCCGAAGTCGTCGAGGATGTCCTCGCGCCACTGCAGCGTCTCCAGATCCATGAACATCGTGCGCGACGCGTTGGTGACGTCGGTAGCGTGCACGCCGCCGTCCGGGCCGCCGGTGAGGTTCCAAAGCACCCACGTGTCGGTTGTGCCGAACAGCAGGTCGCCCGCCTCGGCGCGCTCGCGCGCACCGTCGACGTTCTCGAGGATCCACGCGATCTTGGTGCCCGAGAAGTAGGTCGCGAGGGGCAGACCGACGATGCCCTTGTAGCGTTCGGTGCCGAGCCCTTCGGTTGCGAGTCGGTCGACGATTGCCTGGGTGCGGGTGTCCTGCCACACGATGGCGTTGTAGACCGGCTCACCGGTGTGCTTGTCCCAGACCACCGCGGTCTCGCGCTGGTTGGTGATGCCGATCGCAGCGATGTCGTGGCGCGTCAGGTCGGCCTTGGCGAGCGCGACGCCGATCACCTCCTGCACGTTGTGCCAGATCTCGGTCGGGTCGTGCTCGACCCAGCCGGCGCGCGGCAGGATCTGCTCGTGTTCCTTCTGCCCGGTCGCGATGATCGACCCGCCGTGGTCGAAGATGATCGCGCGGCTCGATGTGGTGCCTTGATCGATGGCGATGATGTAGTCAGCCATTGGACTTCCTTGTCTGTTCGTGTGATGGATGGTAGCGGAGTCGGCTCAGACGAGTGCCAGGAGCGCAGGCGACGCGAGGGCGGCGAGACCGCCGCCGATCAACGGTCCGACGACGGGGACCCACGAGTAGGCCCAGTCACTCGAGCCCTTGCCCTTGATGGGCAGGAGTGCGTGCGCGATGCGCGGACCGAGGTCACGTGCCGGGTTGATGGCGTATCCGGTCGGACCACCCAGGGAGGCGCCGATGCCGACCACGAGAAGCGCGACCGGCAGCGCCGTGAGGGGGCCGAGGCCTCCGGGTGTGCCGATCTCGATGTCGCCGTAGTCAGCGAACGCGAAGATGACGAACACCAGGACGAAGGTGCCGAAGATCTCGGTGACGAGATTCCAGCCGTAGGAACGGATCGCCGGCCCGGTCGAGAACACGCCGAGCTTGGCTGCGGGGTCTGCTTCGGCATCGAAGTGCTGCTTGTACGCGAGCCAGCAGCCGATCGCACCGAGGAAGGCCCCGGTCAGTTGGCCTGCGACCGCCACGAAGAACAGCCCGACCTCGAGCTTGCCGGCCAGCAGCAGCCCGAACGAGACCGCGGGGTTCAGCTGCGCGCCGGAGTAGGCCGACGTGAGCACACCGGCGAAGACCGCAAGCCCCCAGCCCCAGTTGATCATGAGGGTGCCGCCGCCGAAGCCCTTGGTCTTGGCGAGGATCACGTTGGCCACCACGCCGCAGCCGAGCAGGATGAGCATGCCCGTCCCGACGACTTCGGAGAGGAAGTACAGCCCCATGTTGATGTCATTCATATGTCGTCATCGACCTTTCATTGCACGCCGAACGTCGACCATCGTCGCTCGGTGGTAGGTGGCGCCTGGGATTGTTCGTGTGCGCGTCGACGCCAGGCGTCGCCGACGCGCGCCGTCAGCCGAGCGCGACCAGACTGTCGTGATCCGCGTCGAGGGCGGTGCGGTGGTGGGCACGCAGCACGCGGGTCGCCTCATCGACCTCCGCGGCCTGCGTCTCGGTATCCCAGCCCAACGATGACGCGGCGGCTGCGGCGATCTGGCGAAGTCCGGCGGTTGTCATGCCACCGACGAAGGCGATCGACGTGCGGCGCAAGATGACGTCGGTCAGCGTCACGACGTCCTCGGTCGCGGACAGGTACGCGATCTCTTCAGCGAAGTAGCCGGGGACCGCGCTCAGCTCGGCTGCGCCGGGCGTGACGGCGTCGAGCACGTCGGCGGCGCGGGTTCCGTATCGTTCCAGCATCTGCTCGGCCAGCGCCGCGCTGTGCTCGCCCCGATGGGCGGCGATCCACTTCGCGCGCGTCCGAGGGGTACGCGGGTAGTCGACGCCGCCGCCGATCGAGAGGTCGGCTGTCGATGCGACGCGCTCTCGACCGAGGATCTTCAGCGCGTCCGTCGCGACATGCTCGGCGAGCGCTCGGAAGGTCGTCCACTTGCCACCGACGAGGCTGAGGGTGGTGACGCCGCCGAGCTGTCCGCGCTCGATCCGGTAGTCGCGCGAGACGAAGCCGGGTGCCATGTCATCGTGCCGCGGAAGCGGCCGGATGCCGGAGAACGTGTAGCGGATCTGGGAGCGCTCGACCGTCACGTCGGGGAAGACGTGCCCGATCAGATCGAAGAAGTAGTCGATCTCGTCGTCGGTGCACACCGACTGCTCCCGCGGGTCGGCGTCGATGTCGGTTGTTCCGACCATCACGCGCCCCTTCAGGGGATAGATGAGCACGATCCGGCCGTCGGAGTGCTCGAAGAAGATCTCGTTGCCGCCGGTGGCCGCGAGGAGTTCGTCGTTCTCGAGCACGATGTGCGACCCCTTGGTCCCACCCATGAAGGTCGTCGGTCGCCCGAGAGCCGCGTTCGTCAGGTCCGTCCACGGTCCGCTCGTGTTCACAATGACACGTGCGTTGAACGTGAAGGTCTCGCCGGTGCGTTCGTCGCGCAGCACGACGCCGTCACCGTCGGCGTCGACGGCCGAGACGTAGTTCGCGGCGCGCGCGGCGCCACGTCCTGCCATGATTCCGTCGTGCAGCACGTCCAGCGCGAGGCGTTCGGGGTCGTGCATCGAGGCATCGAAGTAGGTGGCCGTGTACGCCACGCCCTTGTTCATCCGCGGGAAGGCGCGCAATGAACGCTTCTTTCCACGGAAGACGTGGCGGGGAACGGAGCCTCCGTCGCGGGAGAAGGTGTCGTAGATCATGAGGCCGACCTTGATCAGCAGCGCGCCGCGCTCATTCGGCTTGCCGGTGCCGTGGGTGAACAGCAGTCGGAACGGCGCCGTCAGAATCCCGGAGAAGGTCTTGAAGATCGGGATCGTTGTCTCGAGGGGCTTCACGTAGTGCGGTGCGGTGCGCAGCAGCCGGTTGCGTTCGGTGACCGCTTCCTGCACGAGACGGAATTCGCCGTTCTCGAGATAGCGGACACCGCCGTGGACCATGTGGCTCGATGCCGAAGAGGCGCCGGAGACGAAGTCGCCGCGCTCGACGAGCGCGACGTCGATCCCCTGGAGCGCGAGATCCCTGAAAGTCGCGATGCCGTTGATACCGCCACCGATCACGAGCACATCTGCGTGCGGGTTCGATCGCAGCGCGCCGACCTGGGGACGCTCTGCGTCCTGTCGCTTGGTCACCATCGTCGAGGTCCTTCCTTGGAACGTCTGACCAACATCGCGCGGGAACGCACGAATGAGCAAGCTGGTTGCACATATGTGCAGGATTGGTCGAGAATCGACCCGGATCATGCGTCGCACACGCCGATCCCACCACATCGACATGAACGGATGCGTACGGTGGACAAGACGACCGAGGCCCTTCGAGCAGCACAGCTCTACTACATCCAAGGCACCGGCATGGCGGAGATCGCCGCCGAGATGCGGATCTCGCGATCCTCGGTCTCGCGACTGCTCGCGTTCGCCCGTTCGAGCGGACTCGTCGAGATCACCGTCCATTCGCCCCAGGAGGACCGGGATCAGATCGCCGGTCGGATCGCACACACCCACGGCGTGCGGGTGCACATCGTCCCCGCCCCGGATCGCATGAGCGCGGCCGAACGACTCGACCGCACCGCACGCAGCGCTGCACGACTGGTCGCACTACATGCCGACAGCAACACCGTCATCGGCGTCGCCTGGGGCGCGACGCTGTCGGCGCTGTCGCGACACCTGCCGCAGAAGCCGCTGCACGGCGCGCGCGTGGTCCAGCTCAACGGCGCCGCGAACGAGGCGACCTCGGGGGTCCCGTACTCATCCGGCATCCTCCACGGGTTCGCGCATGCATTCGGCGCAGCCGTCGACCTGTTCCCGGTACCGGCACTGTTCGACGACCCGCTGACCAAGCGCGCCATGTGGAGCGAACGGGCGGTGCGGAGCGTCCTCGACGTGCAGGCCCGCGCCGACCTGTTGGTGTTCGGTCTCGGCTCTCCCCAGGCGGAGGTGCCGTCGCACGTCTACGCGGGCGGCTACCTCTCGCGCCGCGACCTCGCTGAGCTCGCGGCGCAGGGTGTCGTCGGAGACTGCGCGACGGTGTTTTTCCGTGCGGACGGGTCGACACAGGACATTCCGTTGAACAATCGCTCGAGCGGACCGTCGTTCGACACGCTGCGCGCCGCGTCGCGACGGATCTGCGTCGTCTCGAGCGGTTCGAAAGTGCCTGCACTTCGCGGCGCGTTGGCGGCGCGACTGGTGACCGATCTCGTCATCGAGGAGTCCGCGGCGCGGATGCTGCTGCAATGACCACCCACCACCACGGCGGGGCACGCCGCCGGCAGGTCATGCGCGGTCATGGGAATGCCAGTGCGTCGGTGCTGTTGAGTACACTCGAGAGCATCAACGTGCTCCGGGGTCGGTGAGAATCCGAACCGGCGGTGACAGTCCGCGAGCCCACAGCCGAAAGGCCTCGGGTTGACCCGGTGGAAATCCGGGACCGACGGTGATGCGACGCGAGTCGCGAGTCCGGATGGGAGGAAGCACGGGCGGTATCTGCTGTGGCGGAGCCGCCCAGCGACGCCTTGCGCACCCGGAGCCTGACGACAGGAACAACGGATGAGCGCGACAGCGGCGGAGCAGACCGCGATGCGGCGCGCCCTCGAGATCGCGCACAACGGTCCGCGGGGCGTGAACCCGCAGGTGGGCGCCGTCATCCTCTCCCCCGCCGGCGACGTGCTGGCCGAGGGCTGGCATCGCGGCGCCGGCACCGCGCACGCCGAGGTCGACGCCCTGTCTCAGCTGGCGCCCGGCGCCGCTCGCGGCGCGACCGCAGTCGTGACGCTGGAGCCCTGTAACCACACCGGCCGCACCGGCCCCTGCGCGCAGGCGCTCATCGACGCCGGCGTCGCCCGTGTCGTCTATGCCATCGACGACCCCGGTGCGCTCTCGCACGGCGGCGCTACCCGGCTGCGTGACGCGGGTGTCGACGTCGACGCGGGGGTGCTCGCAGATGAGGCGACCGACCTGCTCGCGTCATGGTTGACCGTGCAGCGCCTCGGGCGACCGCACATCACCGTCAAATGGGCCCAGTCCCTCGACGGGCGCGCCGCCGCAGCCGACGGCACGAGCCAATGGATCACCGGGCCCGCAGCCCGGGCCGACGTGCACGAGCGCCGCGCGAACGCCGACGCGATCGTGGTGGGCACCGGCACCGTCCTCGCCGATGACCCGGCACTCACCGCCCGCCGCCCCGACGGCTCCCTGTTCGCGCACCAGCCGCAGCCCATCGTGCTCGGTGAGCGCGACGTGCCCGCCGGCGCTGCCATCCGCCGCCACCCGCTGCCGTTCGCCCGGTTGGCCGGCGACCTCGAAACCGACGTGCTGCCGCAGCTGCGCGCGCTCGGCATCCACCGCGTGTTCGTCGAGGGCGGGCCGACCATCGCGTCGGCCTTCGTCGCCGCCGGGCTCGTCGACGACCTGCTCGTCTACCTCGCCCCCACGCTCATCGGGGGCGAGCGCCTCGCACTCGGCGACCTCGGCGTTGCGACGATCGACGCGCAGCACCGACTCGACATCTCCGCCGTCGAGCGCCTCGGCGACGACCTGCTCATCGTGGCCCACCCGAAGGCCCCCTCAGACGAAGAAGCCCGCTCGGACGAAGAGGAGACCCCCTGATGTTCACCGGACTGGTCGAAGAGATCGGCACCGTGACGGCTGTCGAGCCGTCCGGCGACGGGGTGCGCCTGACCGTGCGCGCACCGAAGGCGGTCTCGGATGCCGCGCACGGCGACTCCATCTCGATCTCCGGCGTCTGCCTGACCGTCGTCGATCAGGGCGACGACTGGTTCACCGCCGACGTCATGAAGCAGACCCTCGACATGTCGACGCACGCCACGATCGCCCCGGGTTCGACGGTCAACGTCGAGCGGGCGATGACGGCGCACGCCCGCCTGGGCGGCCACATCGTGCAGGGCCACATCGACGGCACCGGCGACGTGCTCGACGTGCGCCCCGGTGCGCAGTGGCGTGTGCTGCGCGTCTCGGTGCCGCAGGACCTCGCACCGCTGGTCGTCGACAAGGGTTCGATCGCCCTCGACGGCGTATCGCTGACCGTCAGCGCGGCCAGCCCCGCGGCGGCCGTCCCGGCCTGGTTCGAAGTCTCGCTCATCCCCGAAACCCTCGCCGCGACGACGCTCGGCGAGCGCACGGTCGGCGACACCGTCAACCTCGAGACCGACATCCTGGCGCGCCACGTGCGACGCCTGCTCGAATTCACCCCGAACACCCCCGAAGGAGGCTCCCGATGAGCCTTTCCACCATTGAAGAAGCGCTCGACGCACTGCGCGAGGGCCGCCCCGTCATCGTCGCCGACAACGAAGACCGTGAAAACGAAGGCGACGTCGTGCTGTCGGCGCAGCTCGCGACACCCGAGTGGATCGCCTGGACGGTGCGCCACTCCAGCGGGTTCCTGTGCGCCCCGATGCCCACCGATTGGGCGGACAACCTCGACCTGCCGCCCATGGTCGAGGTCAACGAAGACGCACGCGGCACCGCGTACACCGTCAGCGTCGACGCCGCCGAGGGCGTGACGACGGGCATCAGCGCGTCGGACCGCGCCCGCACCCTCAACGTGCTCGCCGACCCCACCTCGACGCCCGCGAGCCTCATCCGCCCCGGGCACATCCTGCCGCTGCGGGCCGTCGACGGCGGCGTGCGCGAACGCGGCGGACACACTGAGGCGTCGGTCGAACTCATGAAGCTCGCCGGGCTCGAGCCGGTCGCCGTGATCGGCGAGGTCGTCGCCGAAGACGGCTCGATGATGCGCCTGCCGGGGCTGCAGGAACTCGGCGCCGCCGACGGCATCCCCGTCATCACCATCGAGCAGCTGATCGCCCACCTCGACGCGATCGACCCGCAGCCGGTCGCCCCGGCATCCGCCCACCGTCGCCGCGTGAGCCTGCGCGCGGAGGCGAAGGTGCCCACGGCGCACGGCACGTTCCGCTTCCTCGCGTACAAGGACCGCGTCACGGGCACCGACCACATCGCCGTCGTCTCGGGCGAGCTGACCGATGCGACCGCGCTCGTGCGTGTGCACTCGGAGTGCCTCACCGGCGAAGCGTTCGGCTCACAGAAGTGCGAGTGCGGACCGCAGCTCGACGCAGCCCTCGACGCCATCGACCGTGACGGCGGTGTCGTCATCTACATGCGCGGCCACGAGGGACGCGGCATCGGCCTCATCAACAAGCTGCGCGCCTACAGCCTGCAGGAGCGCGGCCTCGACACGGTCGACGCGAACCTCGCGCTGGGTCTGCCCGCAGATGCCCGCGACTACGCCGCGGCAGCCGGCATCCTCGCCGACCTCGGCATCGACAAGGTGCGTCTGCTCACCAACAACACCGACAAGGTCGACCAGCTGCGCGGCCTCGGTCTCGACGTCGTCGAGCAGGTGCCGCTGCTGGTCGGCGTCGGCCCCAACAACCACCAGTACCTGGCCACCAAGCGTGACCGCATGGGCCACATCATCGGCGCCGACGAACTCGAGAGCGCACTGGCTTCGACCAAGGAGAACAACGCATGAGCGGACACGGCGCACCCCGCACCGAACAGATCGACGCACAGGGCCTGAACGTCGTGGTCGTCGCCGGCCAGTGGCACGACGTCATCACCGACGGGCTGATCGCGGGGGCGACCCGCACCCTCGAGGCCGCCGGTGCGACCTGGCGTCTCGTGCGGGTGCCGGGCTCGTTCGAACTGCCCGTGGCCTGCAAGGCCGCGCTGGATGCCGGTGCCGACGCGACCGTCGCACTCGGCGTCATCATCCGCGGCGGCACGCCGCACTTCGAGTACGTGTCGGCTGCCGCGACCGACGGCCTCACCCGCGTCGCGATCGACACGGGCAAGCCGGTCGGGTTCGGCGTGCTCACCCTCGACGACGAGCGGCAGGGGCTCGACCGTGCAGGGCTCGAGGGCTCGAAGGAGGACAAGGGGGCCGAGGCGGCCGACGCCGCGCTGCGAACCGCACTCCTGCTGCGCGACCTGCGCGCCTGAGCCGCCTCGCTAGGCTCGCTGGCATGCGAGCTCCTGCGACCCGCTTCTTGACGACCGTTGTCCTCGCGGCCGGTTTCGCGTTGGCATCCGCCGCGCCCGCCGTGGCGGCACCCCCGCTCGACCTCGATGGTGAGCAGGTCATCGACGAGGCGGGCGTCCTCTCGGCGGCCGAGGTCGCCGACATCGAACGCGCGATCGACGACCTGTCGAGCTCGACCGGAACCGGCTTGTACGTCGCGATCGTCGATGACTTCGACGACCCCTCGAGCGGCCCGTCGTGGGCGGACGAGACCGCGTTCGAGAGCGAGTTGGGCACGGACGACATGCTGCTGGCGATCGCCGTTGACGACCGCAACGTCGCGTACTCGGTCGACGTCGACTTCGCACTCTCGAACGACCGCATCGACGATGTCATGTCGGACTCGCTCATCCCGCGATTGCGCAACGGCGAGTGGGCGGCCGGTGTCGTCGACTTCGCGGCGGCGCTCGACGAGGCACAGCAGCCGGGCCCGCCCTGGCTGCTGATCATCGGCGGCGGGACGGTCGGCATCATCGCGGGGATCTTCGGCATCCGCTGGCTCTCGCAGCGCGTTGCACGTGTGAAGCGTGCACGCGAACTCGAAGAAGAACTCGACGCCCTCGACGAACGCGCCGACGGCATGCTCGTCGACATCGACGACGCGATCCGCACGGGCGACCAAGAAGTGGGGTTCGCTGCAGCCCAGTTCGGCGATGCCGCAGCCGCGCCCTTCCGCGAAGCACTCGAACGCGCGCGGCGGCTCGTCGCCGAAGCGTTCGCAACGCAGCGCGATGTGCAGGACGACACGCTCTCACCCACGCGGCGTCGAGAACTGCTCGACGCGATCATCGCCCGGTGCACCGAGGCCGACGCCCTCCTCGACGAGCAGGACGCCGCGTTCGACGCACTGCGCGACCTCGAACGTCAGGCGCCCGAACTGCGCGGGCCGCTGCGCGAGCACGCCCAGCGCGCCGCCGCCGAGGTCGAGGCTGTCACGCAGGTGCGCGCGGACCTGCAGCGGCGCTTCGGCGATGCCGCCGTCGCGTCGGTCGAGGGCTCGGCGGAGCAGGCGGGGCGGCTGCGGTCGTTCGCACTCGTCGAGCTCGACCGCGCCGACGCGGCGCTTGCCGAGGGGCGAAGCGGCATCGCGGCCGTCTCTGTGCGCAGCGCCCAGCAGGCACTCGGACAGCTCGAGACGCTCACGACCGGCATCCGATCGCTCGCAGAGACCCTCATCGCCGCCGATGCGCGTCGCACCGCTGCGATCGCCGATGCCGAGTCCGACATCAGCGATGCGCGGGCGCTCGTCCTCGACGACGCCGGGCACGCAGCGCGCGTCCGCGACGCGGCGACGGCGGCGGAACGTGCGATCGCTGAGGCACGCGTCGCATCCCCCGATGCGGGCGTCGTCGCCGTCGAAACGGCGGATGCCGCCCTCGGCGCCGTCGTCGCAGACGTCGTGGGCGCCGCGCGCCTGCTCGATCGCGCGCACGCACAGTACGACCGGGTGCGCGAGTCTGCCCAGGCGGAGGTCAAGCGCGCAGCGCTGTACATCGACACGCGACGCGGCGTCATCGGCTCCCGCGCGCGCACGATGCTCGCGCGCGCCAATGCGCTGCTGGCATCCGCGGTCGCCTCCGCGGCGATGTCCGACCTGTCGAGCGCGTTCGTCTCGCTGCAGCAGGCCTCGGACGAAGCGTCCCGCGCGCTCACGGCGGCGCGGGACGACGTCGCACGCGACGACCCGCTGCCGGCGCAGCACGACGGCGACGACGGCGCATTCCTGGGCGGCATCTTCGGGTTCTCGTCCGGGTCGTCGGGTTCGTCGCGGGCGTCGCGCAGCGGGTGGAGCAGTTCGTCTCGCAGTCGGTCGTCGAGCTCGTCGCGCAGATCGTCGTCACGGTCATCGAGTTCGTCACGCCGGTCGGGCGGGTCGCGCAGCAGTTCGCGGCGGTCGGGCGGGCGCCGGTTCTGAACGCGTTCCTGTTGCGCGACTCCTGATCAGCGGTGACACGGAACTATGAACATCGTAAAGTCCCGACCATGAACACACTCGATGAGGCCGCCGTCGACGCAGCGGCATCCGAGCGCCCCTTCTCCGGCGTGGTCACCATCGACGTCGGCGACGAGCGGGTGTTCGAGAAGACCTACGGATTCGCCCACCGCGCCCTGCAGGTGCCGATCACCCCCGACATGCAATTCGGCCTGGCCAGCGGCAACAAGATGTTCACCGCGCTCGCCGTCATGCGACTCGTCGAAGAGGGGCATCTGCTGCCGGCGCAACGCGTCCGTGACATCCTCGGCGACGACCTTCCCCTGATCGACGACGCGGTGACGATCGAGCACCTGCTCACGCACACGTCAGGGATCGGCGACTACCTCGACGAGGAGGCCGACTGGGACGTCGACGACTACATCCTCCCGGTACCCGTCCACACGCTGACCACCGCGCACGCCTTCCTGCCAGTGCTAGACGGCTTTCCGCAGCGAGCCACGCCCGGCGACGGGTTCACGTACTGCAACGGCGGGTACATGGTGCTCGCGGTGGTGCTCGAACGAGTCACCGGCGAAGCGCACCACGACTCCGTCCGCCGCCTGGTGCTCGACCCTGCCGGGTTGGAGCACACCGGGTTCCTTCGACTCGACGAGTTGCCTGCGGGTGCCGCCGTGGGCTACGTCTACGATCACGGCGACCGCGCGAACACGTTGCACCTGCCCGCACTCGGGAACGGCGACGGGGGTGCGTTCGCGACCGCGTCGGACCTGCACCGGTTCTGGCGCGCCTTCTTCGCCGGGAAGATCGTTGCTCCCGCCACGGTCGAGCAGATGCTGCTTCCCCGATTCGAGGTGCCCGAGGAGGATGCGCGGTTCGGTCTCGGCGTCTGGCTGCATGCGACTGGGGCGGCGGCGTTCATGGAGGGCTACGACGCCGGCGTGTCGATGCGCTCGACCCACATCCCGGCGGCTGCGACCACCGCGACCGTACTGGGCAACAGCTCCGAGGGCGCATGGCCGGTGATCGGCGTCATGGAGGAGTGGGTGGCTGCCGAGCTGCGCCAGTGAGCCGCGCGGCAATGCCCCGCGGCGCCGCTTCAACCTTCAGTCAGACATAAGGTAGCCTTGCTGCATGGAAACCCTGCGTCTTGTCGTTCTGCTCGTCCACCTCATCGGCTTCGCGGTGCTGTTCGGCGCGTGGGCCGTGGAGGCCTTCGGCGGCAGCCGGAAGTTCACCCGTCTGCAGAGCCTCGGCATGACGATCGCCGCCGTCGCCGGGCTCGCACTTGCCGCCCCGTGGGGCATGGGCGACCGCGAGTTCGACTACACGAAGATCGCCGTGAAGCTCGTCGTCCTGCTCGTCATCGGAGCGATCCTCGGCATCGGCACGGCGCGCCAGAAGCGCGGCGCCTCGATCGCCCCCGCACTGTTCTGGTCGGTCGGCGCACTCACGCTCGTGAACGCGGGCATCGCCGTCCTCTGGCGCTGACTCGGCGTCAGTCCAAGAAGAGGGCGCGTAGCCGCTTCGTCGTGAACACGAGCCCCACGGCGATCATGACGACGTAGTACAGCACGTGCCAGAGCATGCCGATCTCGAGCACGCCGGTCGTGAGGCCCCGGACGAGCTCGACGCCGTGCCACAGCGGGAGCGCCTGCACGATCCACTGGATCGCCTCGGGGTAGACGGTGATCGGGTAGAACGTCGCCGAGAACAGGAACATCGGCAGCAGCACGAAGTTGATCCAGTCCATGTGCTGAAAGGTCTTCATGTAGCTCGTGATGGCCATACCGACGCTCGCGAACCCGAAGGCGATCAACAGCACCGCCGGGATGGCGAGGATCGCGGTCGGCGCGAGGTTGAGGCCGAGCACCTGCATGATGATCATGAACCCGGTCGCGTACAAGAGGCCGCGCAGCAGGGCGTACAGGATCTCGCCGAGGGCGACATCGAGCGGCCCGAGCGAGGTCGACAGCATCCCCTCGTAGAGCTTGCCGTAGTTGAGCTTGAAGAAGACGTTCCAGGTGGAGTCGTAGACGGCCCCGTTCATCGCCGAGACGGCAAGCAGCGCCGGGGCGATGTAGGCGGCGTACGGCACGTCGACGCCCTGCGAGGTCTGCACATCGCCGACGAGTGCACCCAGGCCGATCCCCATGGATGCCAGGTAGAACACCGGCTCGAAGAACCCCGACAGCACGACGATCCAGCTTGAGGAGCGCGCCGCGATGAGCCCGCGCTGCACGACGGCCCACGGGTTGCCCGCCCACAGGGCGCGCACGCCGCCGCGACGGGTGGTCGGCGCCTCGGTGACGGCGGTCATTTCGCGAGCCTCTCGATGAACACGCGGCGTCCCCAGAGGTAGCCGACGAGCGACAGCACGACGAGGTAGGCGATGTGCACGCCCATCATCACCGGGGCGACGTCGGTGCCGTAGGTGGCCACGCGGCCGAGTTCAGCGCCATGCCACAACGGCGAGACCCAGCCGATCCACTGCAGCCACACGGGCAGCGTCTCGAGCGGGTAGAACGTGCCCGAGAACAGGAACATCGGCATGAACAGGAACCGCTGCACGAGGGCGAACTGCCCCTTGTCGTCTTCGATCGAGCCGGCGTATGCCATCAGCGGAATACCGAAGGCGACACCGGCGCCGAGCCCCGCGAGGATCGACAGCCAGCCCGTCGCCGGATCGTCGACGGCGCCGAAGATCCAGATGAACAGGTAGTAGGCGCCGATAGCGACCAGCATGCGAGCGGTGGCGCCGAGGATGACGCCGTTGGCGATCTGCGGGCTCGACAGCGGCGAGGCGTTGAAGCCGTAGAAATAGCGGCGCCACTTGAACCCGGCCATCACCGGGTAGGTCATCTCCTCGCTGGCCACGGCGATCGCCGCGGTCACGAGCAGCGCCGGGGCGACGAAGGTGAGATAGTCGACCTCGACGCCGTGGGCGACGATGGGTGCGTCGATGAGCGCCGCGAGGCCGACCGCGAGGCCCAGCAGGTACATGATCGGCTGCCCGAGGGCGCCGACGACGATCGTCCAGCCGTAGGCGCGCATGGCGCGCACCATGTGCTCGGTGACATACCAGCTGCCGCGGCTGCGCGGCTTGCGTGCCCACTCGATCGCTTCGGCACGCAGCTCGTCGAGCGAGGGATGGGTGGTCGCGGTCTCACTCATTCGATCAGCGACCGTCCCGTCAGGCGCAGGAAGACGTCTTCCAGGCTGGAGCGGCGCACGAGGCTCGTGAGCGGGTGCAGCCCCGCCGCGGTCACCTGTTCGAGGGCTGCCTCGCCGTCGCGCGCGTAGACGAGGATGCGGTCGGGCAGCACTTCGATCCGGTCGCCGATGCCCTGCAGCTGCGCCGCCGCCTGGTCGTTGCGGTCGGAGCCGAAGCGCACCTCGAGCACTTCGCGGCTGGAGTGCTCGCGGATGAGGGAGGCGGGCGTGCCCTCGGCCATGATGCGGCCCTTGTCGACGACGATCAGCCGGTCGCACAGCTGCTCGGCCTCATCCATATAGTGCGTGGTCAGCACGAGGGTCGTGCCGCGTTCCTTGAGACGGAACAGTCGGTCCCACAGCACGTGGCGCGCCTGTGGGTCCAGCCCCGTGGTCGGCTCGTCGAGCAGCAGGATGCGCGGGTCGTTGATGAGGCCGCGGGCGATCGTGAGACGCCGCTTCATGCCGCCGGAGAGCTGGTCGACCTTGTTCTTGGCCTTCTCCTCGAGCTGGGCGAACGCGAGCAGCTCGTCGGCCTTACGGTGGCATTCGGCGGTCGGCAGCCCGAAGTACCGGCCGTAGATGAAGAGGTTCTCGCGCGCGTTCAGCTCGCCGTCGAGGTTGTCCTGCTGCGGCACGACGCCCAGGCGCGAACGGATCTCGGGCCCGTACTGATCGGGGTCGAGCCCCAGGATCTGCAGGTCGCCGGCCGTGGGCGTGGATACGGCGCCGATCATCTTCATCGTCGTGGACTTGCCCGCGCCGTTGGGACCGAGCAGGCCGAACGACTCCCCCGGAGCGACCTCGAACGACAAGCCGTCGACAGCGACGAAGTCGGGCTTGCCCTTCACCTTGTAGGTCTTGCGGAGGTCGCGCGCTGCGATCACTGGTTCTGGCACCGCGCCAGCCTATCCGTGCCGTGCGACACCATCCGCTGCCCACGCGCGGTGACGACTGCGCGAGCACCGGGCGGAGTTCGCCCGCGCCGAGGCGGATGCCGGAGTCGGCGGCCGGTGCGGCCGCGTTCGGTTCAGACGGGAGAAGATAGAGGGGGCACCGTCGCCGCCGCTTCACCCGTCTCGACACCAGGACGCCACCATGTCATCCGACACCCGCCGCCGCTCGCCGTTCCGCCGCCCGACGAAGGACGACGGGCCCCGCGCGAGCCTGCGCCAGCTGCTGCCGTTCGTGTTCGAACACAAGGGCGTGCTGATCGTGGTCGCGATCCTGTCGGTGCTCGAAGCCGTCGCGACCCTCGCGCAGCCGCTGCTGGTGGGCGAACTCATCGACCGCGTGCAGCGCGACATCGCGCTCGGCGCGCTGGTGTGGATCCTCGTCGCACTCGTCGTGGCATCCTCGCTCATCGGCGGCTACCAGCACTACCTGCTGCAGCGCACCGGCACCGCCGTCGTCTATTCGAGCCGGCGCCGCCTCATCGCCCGCCTGTTGCACCTGCCGGTGCAGGAGTACGACGCGCGCCGCACCGGCGACCTCGTCTCACGCGTGGGCACTGACACGACGCTGCTGTACGCCGTGCTCACGCAGGGCCTGGCCGATTCGATCGGCAACGTGCTCATTTTCGTCGGCGCGATCGTCGCGATGGCCCTCATCGATCCGCTGCTGCTCACGCTGATCCTCGTCGTCGTCGGCGCGTCGGTGGCCGTCGTCGGGGCTCTCAGCACCCGCATTCGCACCGCCACCGCGACCCAGCAGGAGAAAGTCGGCGACCTCGCCAGCGGCGTCGAGCGCGCGATCGGGTCGATCCGCACCATCCGGGCCTCCGGCGCCGCCCAGCGCGAGCAGGAGGCGATCGCCGCGACCGCGCACGACGCCTACGACGCCGGCGTCAAGGTCGCGAAGGCCTCGGCGTTCGTCGTGCCGGTCGCCGGCATCGCACTGCAGGTGTCGCTGCTCGTGGTGCTGGGCGTCGGTGGGTTCCGCGTCGCGTCGGGTGCCATCACGATCGCGAGCCTTGTGACCTTCGTGATGTTCCTGTTCTTCCTCATCCAGCCGCTCGGCTCGTTCTTCGGGGCGATCACCTCGGTGAGCCAGGCCCTCGGCGCGCTCGGCCGCATCCAAGAGGTGCTCGATCTGCCGACCGAGACCGACCGTGACGTCGAGCTCGCGGCATCCGTCCCCGCCGGCGATGCAACCGAGGCCGCAGCGATCGAGTTCGTCGATGTGCAGTTCTCGTACCCACAGGCCGTCGTCGACGCGCGGCGCACGGCGGCGAGCGCGGCACGCCACGCCCTCACCGACGCGCACGCGACACTGCCCGAGGGCATGGATGCCGAGACCGAAGCGGCCGTGCTCCGCGGCGTCTCGTTCCGTGTGCCGCGCGGGGCCCGTGTCGCACTGGTCGGACCGTCGGGCGCCGGCAAGTCGACGACCCTCGCCCTCATCGAGCGGTTCTACGACCCGACCGCCGGCGCCGTGCTCGTCGGTGGCACCGACGCGCGAGCCCTCGACCGCCTCGCCCTGCGCGCCCAGCTCGGCTACGTCGAGCAGGACGCCCCGACCCTCGCGGGCACGATCGCCGACAACCTGCGCCTCGCGTCGCCCACCGCGAGCGACGAGGACTGCGAACGCGTGCTGCGCGCCGTCAACCTCGGCGACGTGCTCGAACGCAGCGACCTCGGCCTGCGGGCACCCGTCGGCGAAGCGGGCGTCATGCTCTCGGGCGGCGAACGCCAGCGCCTCGCGATCGCTCGCGCGCTGTTGGCCGCTCCCCCGATCCTGCTGCTCGACGAGTCGACATCGTCACTCGACGGGCTCAACGAGCAGCGCATGCGCGAGGCGATCGACGCCGTCGCGACCGGCCGCACGCTCGTCGTGATCGCGCACCGCCTGTCGACCGTCGTCGACAGCGACCTGATCATCGTGCTCGACAAGGGGCGTGTTGTCGGCCAGGGAACGCACGACGAACTCGTCGCGAGCGTGCCGCTGTACCGCGACCTCGCCGTCCGCCAGCTGCTGGTGTGACCCGGCCGGTGCAGGCAGCGTTTCGTCTCGTCGCTCCGCTCCGCGCTCAACGACCGGATCGGGTCGCTCTGCTCGCTCGCTCGCTCAACGACCGGATCGGTGGTCGTTGAGCGAGCGAAGCGGGTCAGGCGGCGGGCTGGGCCAGCTTCAGGCGGTAGCGCAGCGCGGCGAGCTCTGCGTACAGCGGTGCGGGCACCTTGCCCTCGAAGGTGCGGTAGAACTCCTCGGTGAGGTCGGCCTCGCTCAACCACAGGGCGGGGTCGACGGCGAAGAGCTCGTCGAGATCCGACGCCGGCACCTCGATGCCGTCGAGGTTGAGGTCTTCGAGCTTCGGCAGACGACCGATCGGGCTGTCGACGGCGCCGACCTCACCGTCGATGCGACGGATGATCCAGTCGATGACGCGCGAGTTGTCACCGAACCCGGGCCACAGGAACCGACCGTCGGCGCCCTTGCGGAACCAGTTCACCTGGAAGACGCGGGGAGCCCGGTCGAAGCGCAGCTTCTGGCCGACCTTGAGCCAGTGGCCGAAGTAGTCGGCCATGTTGTAGCCGCAGAACGGGAGCATCGCGAAGGGGTCACGGCGCAGCTCGCCGACAGTGCCCTCCTGCGCTGCCGTCTTCTCAGACGAGATGTTCGAGCCGATGAAGACGCCGTGGGTCCAGTCGGTGGCCTCGACGACGAGCGGCACGTTGGTGGCGCGGCGGCCACCGAAGAGGATGGCATCCAGCGGCACCCCCTCGGGCGCATCCCAGTCGTCGGCGATCTGCGGGCACTGCCCGGCGCTGACCGTGAAGCGCGAGTTGGGGTGGGCAGCCGGGCGACCCGAGTCGGGGGTCCAGGCGTTGCCCTGCCAGTCGGTGAGCTCGGCGGGTGCCTCGTCGGTGAGCCCCTCCCACCACACGTCGCCGTCGGGGCGCAGTGCGACGTTCGTGAAGATCGTGTTGCCCCACAGGGTCTCGACCGCGGTCACATTGGTCGACTCGCCGGTGCCCGGCGCGACGCCGAAGAAGCCGGCCTCGGGGTTGATCGCCCACAGGCGTCCGTCTTCACCGGGACGCAGCCACGCGATGTCGTCACCGAGGGTCTCGACCTTCCATCCGGGGATGGTGGGGCGCAGCATCGCGAGGTTCGTCTTGCCGCAGGCCGACGGGAACGCTGCGGCCACGTGGTAGGCCTTGCCCTTCGGGTCGATGACGCGGATGAGCAGCATGTGCTCGGCCAGCCACCCCTCGTCGCGACCGATGACCGACGCGATGCGCAGTGCGAAGCACTTCTTGGCGAGGATCGCGTTGCCGCCGTAGCCCGAACCGAACGACCACACTTCGAGCGTCTCGGGAAAGTGCACGATGTACTTCTCGTCGTTGCACGGCCACGCCTCGTCGGCCTGACCGGGCTCAAGCGGGGCGCCGACCGAGTGGACCGTCTTCACCCACGGCTTGCCTGCCGCGATCTCTTCGAGCACGGCCGTGCCGACGCGGGTCATGATGCCGATGGATGCCACGGCGTACGCGCTGTCGGTGACCTGCACACCGATGTGCGAGAGGGGGCCGCCGACGGCGCCCATCGAGAAGGGGACGACGTACATCGTGCGACCGCGCATCGATCCGTCGAACAGCGGGGTGATGGTGCCGCGGATCTCGTCGGGCGCGATCCAGTTGTTGGTGGGGCCGGCGTCTTCTTCGCGCTCGGACGCGATGAAAGTGCGCCCCTCGGTGCGGGCGACATCGCTCGGGTGCGAACGCGCCAGGTACGAACCGGGACGCCACTCGGGGTTGAGCTTGATGAGCTTGCCCTCGTCGACCATCTCGCGCAGCAGCGCATCATTCTCGGCGCGCGAACCGTCGACCCAGTGGATGCGGTCGGGCTTGGTGAGCGCGGCGATCTCGTCGACCCAGTCGATCAGGGCGCGCAGCTCGTCGCCGTCGACGGCCGGGCGTGCGCCGAAGCCACGCGGGGTGGATGCACCGGCACCGGCAACGGGGTTGGGTCGGGTGAAGATGTCGGCGAGGGCCATGTCAGGTCTCCTTCATCGGCTGCGGTCGTGTTTCCACTTTGCGGCCCCTGCAATGACTCTTATCGAGCTCAGGCGCCATAAGAAGTCGGTTTCTTTCGATATGCTCAAGGAATGAGCCCCTCCGCCCTCGAACTCTCGACACTCGGTCACCGCATCCGCCACCACCGGGTGGGTCGGGGCTACACGCTCGATGAGCTCGGGGCGCTCGTCGGCGTCGCCGGCAGCCAGCTCAGCCTCATCGAGAACGGCAAGCGCGAACCCAAGCTCTCGCTCCTGCAAGCGATCGCGGGCGCGACCGGCACCGACGTCACCGACCTGCTGTCGACCGAGCCCCCGAACCGCCGCGCGGCCCTCGAGCTCGAACTCGAACGCGCACAGTCGAGCCAGGTCTTCCAGCGTCTCGGCATCCCCGCGGTCAAGGTCGGCAAGACGATGGCAGACGACACGATCGAATCGATCCTCGGGTTGCACCGCGAACTGCAGCGCCGCGAACGCGAGGCGATCGCGACACCCGAAGAGGCGCGACGCGCCAACACGGAGTTGCGACTGCGCATGCGCGCCCACAACAACTACCTGCCCGAGATCGAGAAGCTCGCCGAACAGCAGTTGCGCGCCGCTGGCCACACCACCGGCGCGCTTACCCACCGCACCGTCAGCATCATGGCCGAAAAGCTCGGTTTCGAGCTCATCTACGTCTCCGACCTGCCGCATTCGACGCGCTCGGTCACCGACCTCGAGAACGGCCGCATCTACCTGCCACCGGCATCCATCCCCGGCGGTCACGGTCTGCGTTCGATGGCGCTGCAGGCGATGGCCCACCGGCTGCTCGACCACACACCCCCGACCGACTACGCCGACTTCTTGCAGCAGCGCCTCGAGATCAACTACTTCGCCGCCTGCTGCCTCATGCCCGAGACCGCTTCGGTGGGGTTCCTCTCGCAGGCCAAGAAGGATCGCAACCTCGCCGTAGAGGACTTCCGCGATGCGTTCGGCGTGACCCACGAAGCAGCCGGCATGCGGATGACGAACCTCATCACCGAGCACCTCGACATCCCGCTGCACTTCTTGCGCGTCGACGGCTCGGGCGCGATCAATCGTGTGTACGAGAACGACGAACTGCCGCTGCCGATGGACGTCACCGGTTCGGTCGAGGGGCAGATCGTCTGCCGCCGATTCGCGGCGCGATCCGCGTTCAGCCAGCAGAACCGCACGACCGAGCACTACCAGTACACCGACACCCCCGCCGGCACGTTCTGGTGCTCGAGCCAGACCGGCAGCACCTCAGACGGAGAGTTCTCGATCACCGTCGGTGTGCCCTTCGACGATGCGCGTTGGTTCCGGGGCCGCGAGACCGGCAAGCGGGCGACCTCGACCTGCCCCGACCGTTCGTGCTGCCGCCGCCCCGACGCCGAGATGACGGCCCGCTGGGAGGGCAAGGCGTGGCCGAGCGCACGCGTGCACATGCAGATGTTCTCGCCGCTGCCTTCCGGCGCGTTCCCCGGCGTCGACGACGGCGAGGTCTACGCGTTCCTCGACCGACACGCCGAGTGATCAGCCTTCGAGGGTGACCTCGCGCCGCGTCGGCACGACCGTAGGGTGCGTGCCCGACATCGCTTCGAGCACCCGCACGACCTGCATCGAATAGCCGAACTCGTTGTCGTACCAGACGTAGAGGATGAGAGTGTCGCCCTCGGCGATCGTCGCGAGCCCGTCGACGATGCCGGCGCGGTGCGAGCCGACGAAGTCCGTCGAGACGATCTCGGGCGACTCGACGTAATCGATCTGCTGGCGCAGCTTCGAATGCAGGGACGCCCGACGCAGGAAGTCGTTCGCCTGCTCCTTCGTCGCCGGACGCTGCAGGGTCAGGTGGAGCACCGCGAGCGAGACGTCGGGTGTGGGCACGCGGATCGCACTGCCCGTGAGCTTTCCCTCGAGTTGCGGCAGCGCCTTGGCGACGGCCTTGGCGGCGCCCGTCTCGGTGATGACCATGTTGAGCACGGCGGAGCGGCCGCGACGGTCGCCCTTGTGGAAGTTATCGATGAGGTTCTGATCGTTGGTGAACGAGTGCACCGTCTCGACGTGCCCGCGCACGATGCCGTACGCCTCGTCGATCGCTGCGAGCACCGGTGTGATCGCGTTGGTCGTGCACGAGGCCGCCGAGAGGATGCGGTCATCGTCGGTGATCGTGTCGTGGTTGATGCCGTGCACGATGTTCTTGAGCGGACTCTTGCCGGGGGCCGTCAGCAGCACGCGTCGCACGCCGGTCGAGCGCAGATGCTGCGACAGGCCGGCTTCGTCACGCCAGCGCCCGGTGTTGTCGACGACGATCGCGTCGCGGATGCCGTAGGCGGTGTAGTCGATCGCGGCGGGGTCGTCTGCGTGGATGACCTGGATGCGGGTGCCGTTCGCGATGATCTGCTTCGCGTCTTCGTCGATGTCGACCGTGCCCGCGAAGCGGCCGTGCACCGAATCGCGCAGCAGCAGGCTCGCCCGCTTCATCAGGTCGTTTGCACCACCGGAGCGCACGACGATCGCGCGCAGACGCAGGCCGCGACCCGCGGTGCCGTGCCCGATGAGGATGCGGGCGAGCAGCCGGCCGATGCGCCCGAACCCGTAGAGCACGACGTCGACGCCCTCGCCCCGGTTCGCGTCGCCGTCGAGGACGCCCGCAAGCTCGACCCGAAGCCGAGCCTCGAGGTCGTCGTCCTCGCGCTGGTCGGCGATGATGCGGGCCACGTCGATCGACGCCGGCCCCGGCGCGACGGCGCGCAGCCCCTCGAGGACGCGCAGCGTGTCTTCGAGCGGCACGGCGGCGTGGCCGAGCTGCGCAACCCGCTCGTGCGCCTCGATGATGCCGGTGACCGACAGATTGATGAGCCGGTGCCCGTGCAACGAGGTGACCACCCCGCGATCGCGGTAGAGGGCGCCGATGTGCGGGATCATGCGCTCGGCGAGCTGCTCCCGGGCGACCCAGGCGGCGCGGTGTTCGTCGTACGTGCTCAATGCGGCTCCTTCGCCGTCGGCGCGCGGGGTGTGCGCACCGGGTTGGTGCTGTGTTCGGGGGTGTTCGTCGCCTGCCACCGCCCTGCGACACCTCGAGCGTACGCGCGCGCGGGCGTCGCAGACCCGACTTCAGGATGTCAAGAATCGGCGGAATTGCTCCAGCGCCGCCTCGACGGCATCTTCGTCGGCTGCGGTGCCTGCGAAGACCTCGGGGACGGGCGACAAGTGGGACGCCCGACCGCCGAGGAGTGCGACCATGTGCCGACGATCTCGCCGTCTGCGACGAGCCGCCGCGCAGGACGGGCATGTGGGGCAGGCCTCCGACAGGGTCAGAACGGGTTCGGCGTCAGCGTGTACTTCGTCTGCAGGTACTCGTGGATGCCCTCGGCGCCGCCCTCACGGCCGAGGCCCGACATCTTCCAGCCGCCGAACGGCGCCGCCGCGTTCGAGACGACGCCGACGTTGAGCCCCATCATCCCCGTCTGCAGTCGCTCGATCATGCGCTGCCCACGGGCCAGGTTCTCGGTGTAGACGTAGGACACGAGCCCGTACTCGGTGTCGTTGGCGAGACGCACCGCGTCGGCCTCATCGTCGAATGGCACGATCGCGAGCACCGGGCCGAAGATCTCCTCGCGGAGGATCTCGCTGCCGGCCTGCACGTCCGAGAGGACGGTGGCCTGATAGAACGATCCGTCGCCGTCAATCGCAGACCCGCCGGTGCGCAGCGTGGCGCCGCGGCCCACGGCATCCTGCACGAGTTGGTCGGCCTTCGTGACCGCGCGGTTGTCGATGAGCGGACCGATCGTCACGCCTTCTTCCGTGCCGCGGCCGGTGCGGAACGCCTCGACCCGCTCGGTGACGCGGCGCGCGAACTCGTCCGCCACCGAACGGTGCACGATGAAGCGGTTCGCGGCGGTGCAGGCCTGGCCGATGTTGCGGAACTTCGCCGCGATCGCACCGTCGACGGCTTTGTCGAGGTCGGCGTCGTCGAACACGACGAACGGGGCGTTGCCGCCGAGCTCCATCGAAGTGCGCAGCACGCCCTGCGCCGCCTTCTGCAGCAACTGCTGGCCGACCGGGGTGGAGCCGGTGAACGAGAGCTTGCGAAGCCGCGGGTCGGCGATGATCGCATCCGACAGCGGCCCCGACGACGCGGTCGTCACGACGTTGACGACACCGGCCGGAACACCTGCGTCTTCAAGGATCTTGGCGAAGAAGAGCGTCGTGAGCGGTGTCAGCGCGGCGGGCTTGACGACGACGGTGCAGCCTGCGGCGAGCGCCGGTGCGATCTTGCGCGTCGCCATCGCGAGCGGGAAGTTCCACGGGGTGATGAGGAAGCACGGCCCGACGGGGTGGTGGGTCACGATCATGCGACCGGTGCCTTCGGGGTTGGCCCCGTAGCGACCCTGCACATGGGCGGCTTCTTCGCTGAACCAGCGCAGGAACTCGCCACCGTATGCGACCTCGCCGCGCGCTTCTGCGAGGGGCTTGCCCATCTCGATGGTCATCAGCAGGGCGATGTCTTCTTTGCGCTGCTGCAGGAGGTCGAATGCGCGGCGCAGGATGTCGGCGCGCTGCCGCACGGGTGTGGCGGCCCAGTCGTCCTGCGCGGCAGCTGCGGCATCGAGTGCGGCGACGCCGTCTGCGACAGTCGCGCTGGCGATGCGCTTGATCTCGCTGCCCGTCGAGGGGTCGTCGACGCCGAGGGTCGCGCCGTCGGATGCCGCACGCCACTGCCCGCCGATGAACAGGCCGTCGGGCACGGCCGCCAGCAGGTCGGATTCGCGATTCTCGCTCATGGGACTCCCTCGTCGTCATCGGTGCCGCCGGCTGTCACACCGGGGTCTTCTCGAATCGTATATGATCCACGCTCTGCCGTCACGCGGTCCGCATCCTCGGCGAGACGGTGCGCGTGCCGATGCTCGCCATCGACGGCTCGCGTGTCGACTGGGAGGGCTGGTCGATGCGCGTGGACTTCAACGCCCGCGAGGGCTCGTCCTGCACGATGTGACCTTCGGCGTGCGCTCCGTGCTGTCGCGGGCGAGCGTGCCCGAGATGGTCGTGCCGTACGGCGACACCGGCAACACCCGTGGCGAGTCAGAAGGGCGGTGGATCGTCGGGTGACCGTGGCCCGGGTGGGTCGCTGGTGTCGGGTGTGAAGTGGACGCCGAGGACGGGTGGCCGGTCGATGTAGACCCTGCCAAGGGGGCTGGTCCATTCCAGGATCCCTCCGCCGTGTTGTCGGACTTTCCAGGCCGTGAACTGCTTCATGCTGTGGTGTCGTTGACACAAGTGCTCGAGGTTGCAGACCTCGGTGGGCCCGTCGTGGGCGTGGTCGATGGTGTGATCCTGTTCGCAGCGGACGGCGGGCTGCCGGCACCCGGGGAACCGGCAGTGCCGGTCACGGGCGCGGAGGTGCCGGTCGATCGCCGCGGTCCGGTGGTAGGTGTCACAGTGGAGCACGGCCCCGGTGACGGGGTGGGTGATGACCCGTTCCCACGGCCCTTCGATCACGGTGGCGAGTTCGCGGGCGGTGGCGGGGTCGATGGGTGCGTGTCCGACGAGGTCGGCGGGTGCCCGGTCGTCGCCGAGGAGGGTGAGCGCGGGGACCAGGATCTGCACTCTGCCGCGGAGCGCACCCAGCACCCCGGGCCCGTCGTCGGTGCGGGTCGGATCCGCCGCGGGTGCGCCGGTGAGCAGCAGGTCGGCGAACACGTCCGCACGGAGCTGGTCCATCGTCCGCGTGTCCGGCTCGACCGGTTCCGGCGCCTCCGCATCAGCCGCGCCGGGTTCGACGGCGAACACGTTCAGCGTCGGGCGCTTCGCGGCGTCCTTCACCGCGCGGGCTTGCTGGGTGAGGCGGTCGTAGATCCCATCGGCCAGCGCCGACGGGACGATCGAAGTGACTTCCGACATGCCGTCACCGATCGGGGTGACACACACCCGCCGGGTCTCCCGTGCGTCGACATGTCGCTCTTGCAGGGTGCGGGGATGGAGGCGTTCTGCGAGCAGCCGGAGCTCATCGCGGATCCGCCCAGGGGTCTCCTCGACAGCGCGTTGCACGGCGTGGGTCTCGAACGGTTCCCGTTCCCCGGCCGGGATCACAGACCCGGTCTCGGTGATCACCCGCACATGCCCCTGCGTGATCGTCCCGGTCTCCCATGCGGTCATCGTGACCGGGAACTGCTCGACCAGGTCGAGGGCCTGCCCGATCCTGGCTTGCACGGTCCGGTCCGTCACCCGCAACACCCCGGCCACCTCCGCCGCGATGCCCCGGAGCGCCATGTCATGATCCCGCACCCGCTGCGACGACCCCGCAGCCTGCTTCCGCGCCAGGTCACCGGCAGCGGCCAGCGCCCGGGTCTGCCGGGACAGCACCTCGGTCAGGATCGCCTGGGTCTTCTCGATCTCCGCGACGATCTCGGCCAGGACGGCGGTCTCCCCGTCGCTGAACCCGATCACCCCGTTCGAAGACATGTTCGAATCATGTCACGGACCTCCGACACTCACGCCACGCTATCCACAACGGATCTCGATACACCGCGGCTGCGCCACGGCACTCGATCACCGGGAATGTGCGGCTCCGCCGCGGCGCCGCCGGCGCGTTTCGCCGCGCTGCGCTCGCTCGGACCCCGAACACCGGGCGCACACACCCGACCAACCGGTATCCTCGAGGTGTCCGGCGGCGTCGCATCGCGGCCGGTGCTCGGAAAAGGGGCACACAGCCACGCCGCATCGGTGCGGCGGCGCGAGACACATACGGCATCCATCCGTCCTGTCTCGAAGGAGCTTCGCCATGCCCACCGTCTCTTCCCACGTCGCCCAGACCCTCGCCCTGCACCTCGACCACGTCTTCGGGGTGATGGGAAACGGCAACGCCTACTTCCTCGATGCGATCGAGCGCGAAACGGATGCCGCGTTCACGGCCGTCCGCCACGAAGCCGGTGGCGTCGTCGCCGCCGACGCCTACCACCGCGCGGGCGGCGGGCTGGCGGCTGCGACGGCCACCTACGGGGCCGGATTCACCAACACCTTGACCGCCCTCGCGGAGGCGGTACAGGCCCACGTGCCGCTCGTGCTCGTGGTCGGCGACGAACCCACCTCGGGCCCCCGGCCGTGGGATGTCGACCAGATCGCCCTGGCGGCCGCAGTCGGCGCCCGCACCTACACGGTGGGCCGAGCGGATGCCGCCGCGACCACCGTCATCGCGATCGAGCACGCGCTGTCGTACCGGGTGCCGACGGTGCTCGCGATCCCCTATGACGTGGCCGCCCTCGAAGCGGGACCGGTGCCGTCCGCACCCGCGCCGCGACTGCCTGCACCGCTGGCTCCGACGCCGTTCGCGCGCGCCGCCGTGGCCGAGTTGGCGCAGGCGCTGGCGTCGGCACAGCGCCCGTTCCTGCTCGCCGGACGCGGTGCATGGCGCGCCGACGCGGGCGAGGCCCTGGGCCGCCTCGCCGATGCGACCGGCGCGATCACCGCGACCACCGCGCTCGGACGGGGCTTGTTCCCCCGCGACGAGTTCGACCTGGGCGTGACCGGCGGGTTCGGGGCCGAGGGCGCGATGGAGCTCATCCGCACCGCCGACGTCGCCGTCGTGTTCGGTGCGTCACTGAACCAGTTCACGATGCGCTTCGGCGACCTGTTCGCGCCCGGCACCCGGGTCGTGCAAGTCGATGTGGCGCCGGCCGCGACCCACCCGCACGTCGGCGGGTATCTGCGCGGGGATGCGTCACTGGTGGCGGCCGCGCTGGTCGACGACCTGGCAGCCCTGGGAGCGACGCCGAGCGGCTGGCGCGAGCGTGTCGACATCGCGCCGCTGCGGGCGCGTGAGAACGGCGACGAGCTGGCATCCGATGGTCGCCTGGACCCGCGTTCGGTCGCGCAGCGCATCGGCGACCTGCTGCCCGAGGACCGCGTCGTGGTCTCGGACGGCGGGCATTTCATCGGCTGGGCGAACATGTACTGGCCCGTGGCGTCGCCGGAGCGCATGATGATGATCGGCACCGCGTACCAGTCGATCGGGCTCGGCTTCCCGTCGGTACCGGGCGCGGCGCTCGCGCAGCCCGAGTCGACGGTGGTGCTCACGACCGGCGACGGCGGCGGCCTCATGGCCCTCGCCGATCTGGAGTCCGCGGTCCGGGTGGCCGGCGGCCGGGGCATCGCGGTGGTGTGGAACGACCGTGCGTACGGCGCCGAGGTGAATCTCTACGGACTGAAGGGTCTCGCTCCCGAGCCGATGCTCATCCCCGAGGTCGACTTCGCCGGGCTCGCCCGCTCGGTCGGCGCCGAGGGCGTCGTCGTGCGCACCCTCGCCGACCTCGACGCCCTCGCCGCCTGGGCACAGCGCCCGGCATCCGAGCGCCGCTTTCTGCTGCTGGACTGCCGCATCTCGACCAGCGTGATCGCCCCGTACCAGCAGGAGATCATCCGCGTGAACTCCTGACGCACAGCGGCGGATGAATCGAGATCCCGAGACGAAACGCGTCAGCGTGCCGGCAGCAGAACGCCGGCGAAGAACCCGGCCAGCTCGGCCGTCGCGCTCAGCGGGAAGATCCCGGCGACGTACTGATCTGGGCGCACCACGACCACCGCGCCGTCGCGCGAGATGCCGCGCTCGGTGAAGATGTCACTCTCGTTCCAGCGGGCAGGGCCGGCGGCGAACACCTTCTCCCAGTCCATGAGCCCCAACGGCCCGGTGTGGGGGCGGAAGATCTCCGGCACAGCCATGTAGTCGACGTCGTCGTAGGCCTGCTGGTAGACGACCTTGACGTCGAGGACCGCGTCGATGTCACCGGATGCCGGGGTGTGGCGCCGCAGCGGCGAGTCCTCGCCGTGCTGCATCCATTCCGCCCAGTCCGCCAGTACCGAGGCCTCACCCGCACGTGGCGCGTCGGCGAAGGCGTAGACGCGCCAGCGACCGTCGGCGCGGGCGTGGTGGCCGAGCTGAACGGCGTTGCCGTCGGCGACGAAAGTCACCGGCGAGCTCTTGAACCGCTTGCCCAGCGGGAAGCCCGACGCGAGGTCTTGGTGCGTGGCATCCCCGACGATTGGCGACGGACCGTACTGCGTCATGAACCCCGAGGGGAACTCCGCGGTGGCGAGGTAATACGTCGCAAGGTCCTGCTCGGCGCTGATCTCCTCCGGCTTGCGGGCCATGAGCGAGGACCACTCACGGTCGAAGTCGATGAGCTGCTGCGCGACGGGTCGGCGCTCTGCCCCGTAGGTCGCCAGCAGCGATGCCGGGCTGCGGCCGGTGAGCACCGATCCGAGCTTCCAGCCGAGGTTGAAGCCGTCCTGCATCGACACATTCATGCCCTGGCCGGCCTTCGCACTGTGCGTGTGGCAGGCATCGCCGGTAAGGAACACCCGCGGGTCGCGGTCCGTTCCGGCATCCACGTCGTCGAATCCGTCGGTGACGCGGTGGCCGACCTCGTACACGCTGTGCCAGGCGACCTCCTTGACGTCGAGGGAGTACGGATGCAGGATCTCGTTCGCCTTGCGGATGATCTCCTCGATCGGCGTCTGCCGCACCCGGTGGCCGTCGTCGGCGGCGACCTCACCCAGGTCGACGTAGACCCGGCTGAGGTATCCGCCCTCGCGCGGGATGTGGAGGATGTTGCCCGCCTCGGCATTGATCGCGCACTTGATGCGCCAGTCGGGGAAGTCGGTGTCGACCATGACGTCCATGACGCCCCAGGCGTGCTGCGACACATCGCCGACGTGCACCCTGCCGATCGCCGCACGAACCCCGCTGCGCGCACCGTCGCACCCGGCGACGTATTTCGCCCGTACGGTGCGCTCCTGCCCAGAGCGCTCGCCTGCCGTGTACCGCACCTGCACCTCGACGGGGTACTCGCCATGCTCGTGCACCGTGAGGCCGACGAACTCGACGCCGTAGTCGGGGACGATGCGACCCGGCCCGTGCGCCGCCGCTTCGGCGAAGTAGTCCAGCACCCGCGCCTGGTTCACGATCAGGTGCGGGAACTCGCTGATGTCGTAGGCATAGTCGGCCGTGCGCGAGGTCCGCACGATCCGGGTCGGGTCGTCAGGATCGGCGCCCCAGAAGTTCATCCACCCGATGTTGTAGGCCTCGGCGACGATCCGTTCGGCGAACCCGAACGCCTGGAACGTCTCGACGCTGCGCGGCTGGATGCCGTCGGCCTGACCCAGTTCGAGCCGGCCGGCGCGCTTCTCGATGAGCCGCGTGGTGACCGTCGGATACTGCGACATCTGCGCGGCCAGCAGCATGCCGGCCGGGCCCGAACCGACGATGAGCACGTCGATCTCGTCGGGCAGGTCATTCGGACGGTCGATCCCCCCGGCTGCGGCGGGGAGCACCCGCGGGTCACGGGAGACGTAGCCGTGGTGGTGGAACTGCATCGTCGTCGATCCCTTCCCGAATCAAGCCTTCGCGAGCCCGTAGATGGGGCTCTTCGCCTGCTCGGCCTCGTGGTCGGGGCCCAGCGGGATGCCGCTGCGGTCCTTCAGGAGGAGTGTCGCGATCAGTCCCAGCGCGGTCATGCCCGCGAGGTACCAGGTGACGGCGTCGGTCGATCCGGTCTGCTGCACGAGCGCCTGCGCGATGGTGGGGGCGAAGGCACCGCCGAGGATCGCGCCGATCGCGTAGGAGATCGAGACGCCCGAGAACCGGATCGATGCGGGGAACAGCTCGGTGTACAGGGCCGCCTGTGGCCCGTAGGTGAAGCCGAGCCCGGCGGTGAGGATCACGAGTCCGAGGGTCAGCATCCCGATGTCGCCGGTGTTCACCAGCGGGAACAGGAGGAAGACGCCGACCAGCTGCAGCACCCAGCCGATGAGGTAGGTGTTGCGGCGTCCGATCTTGTCACCGGTCCACCCCGCGATCCAGGTGAAGACCAGCCACGAGACACCCGAGACGGTGACCGCACCGAGCACCTCGGCGTTGGGCAGCCCGACGGGCCCGGCCGGGTCGGTCGCGTAGCGCTGCACGAACCCGCCGGTGGTCATGTATCCCACGGCGTTGTTACCGGCGAACACGAGCGCGGCGATCAGCACCAGCAGGGCGTGCTTGCGGAACAACTCGACGATCGGCATCCGGGTCTGCTCGCGCCGCTCGGCGAGTTCGGCGAACACCGGGCTCTCCTCGACGCGGCGACGGACGTAGTACCCGACCAGAATCAGCACGACCGACAGCAGGAACGGGATGCGCCAGCCCCACTCGAGGAACCAGGCCTCACCGGGCAGGTTCACCAGCGCCATGACACCCGAGGCCAGCAGCAGACCCAGCGGCACGCCGATCTGCGGCGACGCGCCGTAGAGGCTGCGCTTGTTTTTCGGGGCGTGCTCGACGGCCATGAGGACCGCGCCGCCCCACTCTCCGCCGGCCGAGATGCCCTGCATGATGCGCAGCAGGATGAGCAGGATGGGGGCGGCCAAGCCGATCATCGCGTAGGTGGGGAGCAGGCCCACGAGCGTGGTCGCCACCCCCATGAGGACGAGGGTGAGCATGAGCACGACCCGGCGGCCGTACTTGTCGCCGAAGTGGCCCGCCAGGAACGCACCGAGCGGACGGAACAGGAAGCTGATGCCGACCGTGAAGAACGAGAGAATCTGCGCGAACCCGTCACCCGCGGGGGCGAAGAACAGCTGGCCGAACACCAGGCCCGCGGCGAACGCGTAGATGAAGAAGTCGTACCACTCGACGGTGGTGCCGACGACGGTCGCGAACACGACGCGGCGGCGGTCGGTGGGTGATGCGATCGTGCCGGTGGGCGTGAACCCGTCGGGGATGGCGGATGGGGATTGTGCGCTCATGGGGCGACTCCTGTGTCGAGATGACGTCGTTGTCCGGGAAGGCGATTCGGTCTTGCCCGTTGAGACACGATCATATACGATTTCGAATACACCGCAAGAGCGAGGGAGCTCATGACCACCGAGAACGACACCACGACGGACCCGCGTTTCGCCGCGCTCCCCTGCCGGCCCGGAAAAATCGTCGCCGTCCACCTCAGCTACGAATCGCGCGCCGACCAGCGCGGCCGTCGCCCCGCTGCGCCTTCCTACTTCTTCAAAGCATCGAGCTCGGTCGCTGCCTCCGGCGGCACCGTCGAGCGCCCGGCCGGCACCGAACTGCTCGCCTTCGAGGGCGAGATCGCACTGGTGATCGGCACCGCCGGCCGCCGCATCCCGCTCGCACAGGCGTGGGATCACGTCGGGTGGGTGACCGCAGCCAACGACCTCGGGCTCTACGACCTGCGCGCGAACGACAAAGGCTCGAACGTCCGCTCCAAGGGCGGTGACGGCTTCACCCCGATCGGCCCACAGCTGATCGATGCCCGCACCGTCGACCCGGCAGGGCTGCGCGTGCGCACGTGGGTCGGCGAGGAGCTCGTGCAGGACGACACCGCGGCCGGGCTCATCTTCCCGCTCGCACAGTTCGTCGCCGACCTCTCCCAGCACTTCACCCTCGAGCGCGGCGACATCATCCTGACCGGAACACCGGCCGGCTCCTCGGTCATCGTGCCCGGCGATGTCGTGACCGTCGAAGTCGACGACCCCGCCACCGGCGCCACCAGCGGACGCCTGGTCACCACCGTCGTCGAGGGCGCGGATGCCGCGTTCGACGCGTCCATCGGATCCCTCCCCACCGTCGACGACACGCAGCGCGCCGAGGCCTGGGGGTCGGCGCCTCCCGTCGATGACGTTTCGTCTCGCTCCGCTCGCTCAACGACCGGGAGCCTCTCCCCCGCGCTGCGCGAGAAGCTGGAGCGCGTGCCTGTCGCGGGACTGTCGGCCCAGCTGCGCAAGCGCGGCATCGACAACGTCACGATCGACGGCGTCCGACCGCTGCATCCGGATGCCAAGCTCATCGGCACCGCCAAGACCCTCCGGTTCGTCCCCAACCGCGAAGACCTGTTCCGCTCCCACGGCGGCGGCTACAACGCGCAGAAGCGCGCCTTCGACGCCGTCGGCGATGGCGAAGTCATCGTCATCGAGGCGCGCGGCGAGTCCGGCTCGGGCACCCTCGGCGACATCCTCGCGATCCGCGCACACGCGAACGGCGCGGCCGGCATCGTGACCGACGGCGGCGTGCGAGACGCCGATGCCGTCACGGCCGTCGGCATCCCCGTGTACACGTCGGGCGCCCACCCCGCAGTCCTCGGCCGCAAGCACGTGCCGTGGGACCACGACATCACGATCGCGTGCGGCGGAACGACCGTGCAGCCCGGCGACGTGATCGTCGGTGACGCAGACGGCGTCATCGTCATCCCGCCCACCCTCGTCGAAGAAGTGGTCGACGCGGCGCTCGCCCAGGAGGACGAGGACGCGTGGATCGCGGCACGCGTCGCGGAAGGCCACCCGGTGGACGGCCTGTTCCCGATGAACGCCGACTGGCGCGCACGCTACGAGCAGGAGACGGGAGCCGGCGCATGAGCGACACCCTGATCGGCAGCAAGTCGCAGGTCGCGTACGACTGGATCCGCGAGCGTATCGCACGCCACGAGTTCAGCCCCGGCTACCGCCTCGTGCTGGGTTCGATCGCCGACGAACTGCAGATGAGCGTCGTGCCGGTGCGCGAAGCCATCCGCCGCCTCGAAGCCGAGCATCTCGTCACGTTCGAGAAGAACGTGGGCGCCCGGGTATCCGTCGTCGACGAAGACCAGTACATCTACACGATGCAGACCCTCGGCCTGCTCGAGGGGTACGCGACCGGCCTCGCCGCGCCGCACGTCACCGCAGACGACCTGGCGCGCGCCACGAAGGTCAACGAGCGGATGCACCGACTGCTCGACCATTTCGACGCGCACGCGTACACCCAGCTGAACCAGCAGTTCCACAGCATCCTGTTCGCGCCGTGCCCGAATCCGCACATCCTCGACCTCGTCGACCGTGCGTGGTCGCGGCTGGCCGGCCTGCGCGATACGTCGTTCTCCCTGATCCCCGGGCGCCCGCAGCACTCGGTGGAGGAGCACGATCAGATCCTCGACCTCATCCGCGACGGCGCGGACCCGGTCGAGATCGAGCTGCTCACCCGTACCCACCGCATGCGCACGCTGGACGCGTTCCTTGCCGCGCGGCACCCCGACACCCACGACACCGACACCGACACCGACTCGGAGGCATCATGACCGACACCACCGCCCCGGCACTCGATCAGCGTCACGTGCCGGCCGACCTGCCCGAGCGCATCCAGCACTACATCGATGGCGCGTTCGTCGACTCGCTCGATGGCGACACGTTCGACGTGCTCGAGCCGGTCACCAACGAGGTGTACGTCACCGCCGCCGCCGGCAAGAAGGCCGACATCGAGCGGGCCGTCGCCGCCGCCAAGCGCGCGTTCGACGAGGGCCCGTGGCCGCGGATGCTGCCGCGCGAGCGCTCGCGCGTGCTGCACCGGATCGCAGACATCGTCGAGTCCCGCGACGCACGGCTGGCCGAGCTCGAGTCGTTCGACTCCGGTCTGCCGATCACGCAGGCCCTCGGCCAGGCCCGCCGCGCGGCCGAGAACTTCCGGTTCTTCGCCGACCTGATCGTCGCGCAGGCCGACGACACCTTCAAGGTGCCCGGCCGTCAGATCAACTACGTCAACCGCAAGCCGATCGGCGTCGCAGGACTCATCACGCCCTGGAACACGCCCTTCATGCTCGAGTCCTGGAAGCTCGGCCCGGCGCTCGCGACCGGCAACACCGTCGTGCTCAAGCCCGCCGAGTTCACGCCGCTGTCCGCGTCGCTGTGGGCCGGCATCTTCGAAGAGGCGGGCCTGCCCCAGGGCGTGTTCAACCTCGTGAACGGCCTCGGTGAAGACGCCGGCGACGCGCTCGTGAAGCACCCCGATGTGCCGCTGATCTCGTTCACCGGCGAGAGCCGCACCGGGCAGATCATCTTCGGCAACGCCGCGCCGTACCTCAAGGGCCTGTCGATGGAACTCGGCGGCAAGAGCCCGGCGATCGTCTTCGCCGACGCCGACCTGGATGCCGCGATCGACGCGACCATCTTCGGTGTCTTCTCGCTCAACGGCGAACGCTGCACCGCCGGCAGCCGCATCCTCGTGCAGCGCGACATCTACGACGAGTTCGTGGAGCGCTATGCCGCGCAGGCCCAGCGGGTGAAGGTCGGCTACCCGCACGACCCCGACACCGAAGTCGGCGCGCTCGTGCACCCCGAGCACTTCGCGAAGGTCATGAGCTACGTCGAGATCGGCAAGGGCGAGGGCCGCCTCGTCGCCGGCGGCGGCCAGCCCGAGGGCTTCGCGTTCGGCAACTTCGTCGCACCCACCGTGTTCGCCGACGTGTCGCCGGATGCCCGCATCTTCCAGGAGGAGATCTTCGGTCCGGTCGTCGCGATCACCCCGTTCGACACCGACGAGGAGGCACTGGCCCTCGCCAACAACACGAACTACGGCCTCGCCGCCTACGTGTGGACCAACGACCTCAAGCGCGCCCACAACTTCGCGCAGTCGATCGATGCCGGCATGGTCTGGCTCAACTCGAACAACGTGCGGGACCTCCGCACCCCGTTCGGCGGCGTGAAGGCGTCCGGCCTCGGCCACGAGGGCGGCTACCGCTCGATCGACTTCTACACCGACCAGCAGGCCGTGCACATCACGCTCGGCAAGGTCCACAACCCCACCTTCGGCAAGAACTGACCCGCGAGACGACGAGCAAGGACGCTGACATGACACACCGCGACGGCATGACCCTCACTTCCTCCGGGTTCTACGTGAGCCAGGAGGCCCCCATCGAGGCGGCGAACGCCTTCCCCACCCCGACGAGCCCGGCCCCCGACATCCTGCGGTGCGCCTACATGGAGCTGATCGTCACCGATCTGGCGGCATCCCGTCAGTTCTACGTCGACATCCTCGGGCTGTATGTGACGTCGGAGGACGACGAGGCGATCTACCTGCGGTCCACCGAGGAGTTCATCCACCACAACCTCGTGCTGCGCAAGGGGCCGGTCGCGGCCGTCGCAGCGTTTTCGTACCGCGTGCGCACGCCCGAAGACCTCGACACTGCGGTCGCGTTCTTCACCGAACTCGGATGCCGCGTCGAACGCCGCCCCGAGGGATTCACGAAGGGCATCGGCGACTCGGTGCGCGTCGAGGACCCGCTCGGCTTTCCGTACGAGTTCTTCCACCAGACCGAGCACGTGGAGCGGATGTCGTGGCGCTACGACGTGCACATCCCCGGCGAGCTGGTGCGGCTGGATCACTTCAACCAGATCACCCCCGATGTGCCGCGCGCCGTCAAGTACATGCAGGACCTCGGCTTCCGCGTCACCGAAGACATCCAGGACGAAGAAGGCACTGTCTACGCGGCATGGATGCGGCGCAAGCCCACCGTGCACGACACCGCCATGACCGGCGGCGACGGCCCGCGCATGCACCACGTGTGCTTCGCGACGCACGAGAAGCACAACATCCTCGCGATCTGCGACAAGCTCGGCGCCCTGCGCCGCTCCGACGCGATCGAGCGCGGGCCGGGCCGCCACGGCGTCTCCAACGCGTTCTACCTGTACCTGCGCGACCCCGACGGGCACCGCGTCGAGGTGTACACGCAGGACTACTACACCGGCGACCCCGACAACCCCGTCGTCACGTGGGACGTGCACGACAACCAGCGCCGCGACTGGTGGGGCAACCCCGTCGTGCCCAGCTGGTACACCGACGGCAGCCTCGTGCTCGACCTCGACGGCAACCCGCAGCCGGTCATCGCCCGCACCGACTCGTCGGAGATGGCGGTCACGATCGGCGCCGACGGCTTCAGCTACACCCGCCCCGACGACACGGAGGCGATGCCGGAGTGGAAGCAGGGCGAGTACAAGCTCGGCAACCAGCTCTGATCATGCTCGACCCGCAAACCATCGACACGATCGCGGCGGAACTCGCCGAGGCCGACCGCACGCACGGGATCATCCCGCGCATCACGGCGCGCTACCCCGAGGCGACCGTCGAGGACTCGTATGCGATCCA
Organism: Microbacterium sp. bgisy189; assembly: GCF_965345345.1. Lineage (GTDB taxonomy): Bacteria > Actinomycetota > Actinomycetes > Actinomycetales > Microbacteriaceae > Microbacterium. The sequence goes on from NZ_CBDRMZ010000002.1 coordinate 146,531, forward strand.
GGGGGTGTGGCGCGACCGCATGATCGAGTCCGGCCGCACCCTCGTCGGCCGTAAAATCGGGCTCACCTCGAAGGCGATGCAGCAGGCGACCGGCATCGCCGAACCCGACTACGGCGTCATGTTCGACGACACCGTCTGGCAGGACGGGGCGGAGATCCCCGTCGACCTGTTCTCGAATGTGCGCATCGAGGTCGAACTCGCCTTCGTGCTGAAGACACCGCTCGAGGGCCCCGACTGCACGTTGGCGGACGCCCTGGCCGCGACCGACTACGTGGTGCCGGCGCTGGAGATCCTCAACTCCCACATCGAGATGGAGGGTCGCACGATCGTCGACACGATCAGCGACAACGCGGCCTACGGGGGCATGGTGCTCGGCGCCACCCGCAAGCGCGTCGACGAGGTCGACCTGCCGTGGGTGCCGGGCGTGCTCAGCCGCAACGGGGAGATCGAGGAGACCGGCGTGGCGGCCGGCGTACTCGGCAATCCCGCCACCGGCGTGGCGTGGCTGGCGAACAAGTTCCACCAGCACGGTGCAAGACTCGAGGCGGGCGAGATCATCCTCGCCGGCTCGTTCACGCGACCCATGTGGGTGCAGCGCGGCGACACCGTCCACTGCGACTACGGACCGATGGGAACCATCACATGCCGCTTCGTCTGACCTTCCGCGATCGTCTCTCCGCCGCCGACCGCCCCCTGGCAGGGCTGTGGACGTGCTCCGGGTCACCGCTGGCGGCCGAGATCCTCGCCGGCGCCGGCATGGACTGGATGCTCATCGACATGGAGCACTCCCCCCTCGACCTGCAGACGGTGCTCGCGCAGCTGCAGGCGATCGCGGCGTACGACACCACACCCGTCGTGCGGGTGCCGGTCGGCGACGTCGCGACGATCAAGCAGGTGCTCGACCTCGGCGCGCAGAACATCCTCGTGCCGATGATCTCCACCGCCGAAGAGGCAGAAGCCGTCATACGGGCAGTGCGGTACCCGCCGCGCGGCGTGCGCGGTGTCGGCTCGGCGCTGGCCCGCTCGGCCCGGTGGAACCGCGTCGACGACTACCTCACGAACACGGACGCCTACGTGTCGGTCTTCGTGCAGGTCGAAACCGCCCAGGGCGTCGACAACGCCGAAGCCATCGCGGCGGTCGACGGTGTCGACGGCGTCTTCGTCGGCCCGAGCGACCTCGCAGCGTCCATGGGGCTGATCGGACAGCAGACGCATCCTGATGTCGTGGCCGCCGTGCGCCGCGCGTTCGACGGCATCCGCGCCGCCGGCACGCCCGCCGGGGTCAACGCCTTCGATCCTGCAGCCGCCGACGCGTACGTCGAGGCCGGCGCATCCTTCCTGCTGGTCGGCGCCGACGTCGCGATGCTGGCCCGCGCCTCAGAGGCGCTCGCCGCCCGCTGGATCCCCGCATCCGACAACAGCACCCGCGCATCGTACTGACGAGCCCGCCGCACGAACAACCCCGCGAATGATGCTCGGACGCCGTGCGAACCTAGGGACATGAAGCGCGACGTGCACAGCCGCATCACCCTGTCGATCAGCGAGCCCGCCGATCTCGTGTTCGCCATCGCCGTGGCGGATGCCTACGACCCCGGCTCGGAGCGGATCACCGCGACCGTCGACGGGCAGCCGGTCGCAGTGCGGGAGCTGCCCGATGCACACGGCGGCCGGCTGCACCGCGTTCAGCCCACGGCCGGAACACTCGAGGTCGTCTACGACGCTTCCGTTTCGAGCCCGGGCTCGCCGCAGATCACCACTCCGACCGATCTGCTGGTCGCCACCCGTCCCAGCCGCTACGCCGAGTCCGACCGACTCGCCGCGACGGCCTTCTCGGCGTTCGGCGACCTCGAGCCCGCACGCGAACTGCTGCTCGCCGTATCGTCCTGGGTCGGCACCCGCTTGACGTATGTGCCCGGCTCGTCGCTGCCCACCGACGGTGCGGTGGAGACCCTGCTGGCGCGTAAGGGCGTCTGCCGGGACTACGCGCACCTGTGCGTCGCGCTGCTGCGCGCCTGCGGCGTGCCGGCGCGGCTGGTCTCCGTCTACGCACCCGGACTGGATCCCATGGATTTCCACGCCGTCGCGGAGGCCTGGGTCGACGGCCGCTGGTGCGTCGTCGATGCCACTGCCCTTGCGCCCCGGCAGAGCCTGGTGCGCATCGCGACCGGTCGGGATGCCGCAGACACCGCGTTCCTGAACGTCATCTCCGGCCGGTGCGAGTTGATCGACATGGAGGTCACCGCCGTCGCCGACGAGCTGCCCACCGATGATCTGGACGAACTCGTCACCATCAGCTGACACGTCGACTCAGTGCGGCCACGCAAGTGCTGACGGTGCTGTCGGCGGCATCCGCCGCGCTCGGCTTCTTCGTCGTCCTCGGCTGACCCCGCTCGGGCCCTGCCGCAGGGCGGCGCGACGTGGCACAGTTGTGGCATGAAGTCGTGGATCGTCCGGTTCGTGTCGCTGTACGTGTTCAACGTCGTCGTGCTGCTGCTGATCGGGCTGCTCACGCCGGCGCGCGTCGGGTGGGCCGCCGTCGTCGCCGCACTCGTGCTGACGCTCATCGAGCTGTTCGTGACGCCGCTCATCAAGCGCATGTTCACGGCGTTCGCGCGCACCGACCGTCGCCGTACGAAGGTCGGAGAATGGCTCGTCCAGCTCGTCGTCGCCCTCGCGGTCGCCTTCGCAGTGTGGCTGCTCACGCTTTGGCTCACCCCGGTGAACGCGGGCGGCAGCTGGTTCTGGGCGTACATCCTGCCACCGGTGATCATCTCGATCGGCTGGCTCGTCTACGCCAAGGTCGTCGGCCGCGTCGAGACCGAGGCGGGTTCGCTGTACGACCGCGCCGAAGCCGGCATCCGCGGACGCAAGAGCACGCCGGCTGCGACCGCCCCCTCCGCCGCAGCGCGGGAGGGGCGCGCCGAGCTCAACGACGGCCTCACCGCCGAACAGCGCCGCATGCTCGACGAGCTCGGCGGCTGAGCGCATGACGAGGGTGTAACAAAGCGTCGCTCGCGGCGCCCCAGTGACGTCAGGACGCGAGAGGATGGATGCGGCGCGTCGCACCGCACCGGTCCGCGCCAGGATTCCGGAGGCCCACATGTCGCGCATCGTCCTGCGTACCGCCCTTGTCGCCGCGGCGGCGACCACCGCCCTGCTGCTCGCCGGCTGCGCCACCTCGACGCCCGCCGAGGACACCACGCCGACGCCCGGTGAGGCCGCGGCGCCCGCACTCGAAGGCCTCGTCACCGAGGGCAAGCTCACGATCGCCACGGGTGAGACCGCGTACTACCCGTACGTGATCGACGACGACCCGAGCTCGGGAGAGGGCTTCGAAGCCGCCGTCGCCTACGCCGTCGCCGACAAGCTCGGCTTCGCCGCCGACGACGTCGAGTGGGTGCGCACGAGCTTCGAATCCGCGATCGCGCCTGGGCCGAAGTCGTTCGACTTCAACATCCAGCAGTACACGATCACCGAAGAGCGGGAGCAGGCCGTCGACTTCTCGTCGCCGTACTACGCGTCGAGCCAGGCGGTCGTCGCGATCAAGGGCAGCGCCGCCGACGGCGCCGACTCGATCGCCGAACTGAAGGATCTGACGCTGGGCGCCATGACCGGCTCGACCAGTGCCACGACGCTCGCCGAGGCGATCGCGCCGAACGTGACCCCCAAGCTGTACGCGAGCAACGAGGATGCCGTCGCAGCCCTCCAGGCGAACCAGATCGACGCGATCGTGCTCGACCTCCCCACCGCCTACTATGCGACGGGCGTCTACATCGAGGACTCGTTCATCGTGGGCGAACTGCCCGCCGCCGGCGTCCCCGACGAGTGGGGTCTGCTGCTGGCCAAGGACTCCCCCCTCACCGACGCCGTCACCGCCGCCGTCGACGAGTTGCGCGAGGACGGCACGCTCGATGCCATCACCGAGGAATGGCTCGGATCGGGCCAGGGCGTGACCCTGCTCGAGTGACCGCGCTAGCGTTCCAGGGGTGACCACCGACATCGCGCGCGAACCCAGCGCGCTCGAGCTCGACCGCAGGCGCTTCCGACGTGGGCGCGAACGCCGCTCGGTGCTCATCGCCGTGGCATCCACCCTCGCCTTCGCGGCGATCGTGTGGGTGACGGTGATCAACACCGAGGGGTGGGCGAAGGTCCAGCAGACCTTCTTCGACCTCGACGTCGCACTGCAGGCGCTGCCGAAGGTGTGGGACGGGTTCCTCATCAACCTGCAGGTGCTCGGCATCTCGGTGTTCACGGTCGCCGCCGTGGCGCTCGCCGTCGCGCTGCTGCGCACACTGCGCGGGCCGGTGTTCTTTCCGCTGCGGGTGCTCGCCGCCGGGTACACCGACCTGTTCCGCGGCATCCCGTTCATCATCGTGCTGTACCTGGTCGGCTTCGGGCTGCCGACGGTGACGAACACCCGCATCCCCGAAGTGCTGCTGGGCGTCATCGCCGTCACCCTCACCTACTCGTCGTACGTGGCCGAGGTGATCCGCGCCGGCATCGAGGCGGTGCACCCGTCGCAATGGCTCGCCGCCCGCGCGCTCGGACTCGGCTACGTGCAGACGCTGCGGCGCGTCATCCTGCCGCAGGCGCTGCGCAAGATGACCCCGCCGCTCATGAACGACTTCATCTCGATGCAGAAGGATGTCGGACTCATCTCGATCCTGGGCGCGATCGACGCGATCGCGGGTGCCCGGTCGGTCACGTCGCTCACCTACAACTTCACGCCGTACGTCGTGGCGGCGGTGCTGTTCGTGCTGCTGGCGATCCCGACGATCCGCCTCACCGACTGGTACACGGCGCGACTTCGGGCACGCGAGCAGACGGGGGCGATCGTGTGAGTGCCGTGCTGCGGGCCGAGGGGCTGTGGAAGTCGTTCGGCGACAACGCCGTGCTGCGCGGGGTGGATGTCGCGCTCGACGCGCACGAGGTCGTCGCGCTCATCGGCGCAAGCGGGTCGGGCAAATCGACGCTGCTGCGTTGTCTCGGGCTGCTGGAGCCAATCGACGACGGACAGATCTGGCTCGGCGACGAGGACATCTCCGACCCGCGAATCGACGCGAACCGGGTGCGGGCACGGTTCGGGGCCGTGTTCCAGAGCTACAACCTCTTTCCGCACCTGTCGGTGCTCGCCAACGTCACCCTCGCGTCGCGGGTCGTGCACAAGCGGTCGAAGCAGGATGCCGAGGCCCGCGCGCTCGAGCTGCTCGACCGCATCGGACTCGCCGACTTCGCCAAGGCCCACCCCGATCGCCTCTCCGGCGGGCAGCAGCAGCGCGCCGCGATCGTGCGGGCGCTCGCGACCGACCCCGAAGTGCTGCTGCTCGACGAGATCACCTCGGCGCTCGACCCCGAACTCGTCGGCGAGGTGCTCGAACTCGTCCGTCAGCTCGCCGACGACGGCCGCACGATCCTGATGGCCACGCACGAAATGGCCTTCGCACGTGACGTCGCCGACCGTGTGGTGTTCCTCGATCAGGGCGTCATCGTCGAGCAGGGCACGCCTGCCGAGGTCTTCGGCGCACCGCGCGAGGCTCGCACCCGCGCCTTCCTCTCCCGCTTCACCGGCTGACACTGCGCAAGTCAACCTGTTGACTCACGGCGAGTCAACTGGTTTACTCATGGCATGGCCGACCGCATCACCGTCACGCTCCACGAACTCGTCGCCGAGCTCGACCTCTACGCCGACGACTACCTGCAGCGCCACCACGGCATCTCGTTCAATCTCTTCGAGACGCTCGCCGTGCTCGTCGAGAAGGCGCCGATCGACATCACGGGTCTCGCTCGCTGCCTGCGCATCACGAAGGCGGCCGTCAGCAAGCGCCTCCCCCACCTGATCAGCGACGGCTGGATCTCAGCATCCCCAGGTCAGGGCCGGCAGATCATCCTCGCGCCGTCCGAGCAGACGATCGCGCTCGTCCGCGACGCGGGCGGCGAGCTCGAGGCGCACTTCGCAGCGATGCTCGCCGACCCGCGCGTGACCGCCGCGCCCGGCGCGGTCTCGCCGACGACACTCAACAACCAGCTGTCGGCACTCACCGACATCGTGATCGAAAAGGGCCAACGCACATGAACACTCGCATCCTCGTCATCATCGGCACACCGCTGCCCGACACCTACAACCACGCGCTCGCCCACGCCTACGCGACCGCCGCGACCGGCGCCGGTGCCGACGTGCGGGTGATCGACCTGGCAACGGACCCGATCCCCGACCACCCGCGCAGTCGCGATCAGCTGCGTGCACCGCGCAGCGAAGCCGACCGGGCGCTCGACCCCGATGTCGCCCGTTACCTCGATGACGTGCGGTGGGCCGAACACATCGCGGTCTTCCATCCGCAGTGGTGGGGAACCGCGCCCGCCGCACTGAAGGCGTTCATCGACCGTGTGTTCCTCTCGGGAGCGGCATTCCGCTACCGCGAGGGCAGTGCCATCTCCGAGCGGCTGCTCACCGGCCGCACCGGACGCATGGTCATGACGATGGACTCGCCGCGCTGGTGGAACCGCCTCGTCTACCGCGGCGCAGCCGAAGCCGCACTCACTCGCGCGACCTTCCGATACTGCGGCGTCCGCACCCTCGGCATCACGCGGCTGAGCCCGATCCGCCTCGGCGACGAGCGCCGCCGGCGCGACTGGATCGACCAGCTCGCGCGCCTCGGCGCCCGCGACGGGGCCCGGCCGGCGCGCACTGCACCGCCGGCATCCACCTCAACCCCCGACACCGCCGCCGTCGGCGCACGCTGAGCGGGCCCGGCGCTCAGCCGGCGAGACGCTCGGCAGTCTCGACGACGTTCGCGACCAGCAGGGCGCGGGTCATCGGACCGACGCCGCCGGGGTTCGGCGACAGCCACCCGGCGACCTCTGCGACGGCGGGGTCGACGTCGCCGGCGAGCTTCGCCTTGCCCGACTCGGTCGTGCCGACGCGGGTCACACCGACGTCGAGCACGGCGGCACCGGGCTTGATCCACTCGGCCTGCACGAGGTGCGGCTGGCCGACGGCTGCGACGACGATGTCCGCGCGCGACACCTCGGCGGCGAGATCGGGCGTTCGGGAGTGGGTCAGGGTGACCGTGGCATCGGTACCCTTGCGGGTCAGCAGCAGCCCGAGCGGGCGGCCCACTGTGATGCCGCGCCCGATCACGGTCACGTGCTTGCCGGCGATCTCGACCCCGTGGCGCGTCAGCAGCTCGATGATGCCCGCGGGCGTGCACGGCAGGGGCGCCGCGACTGCGGTGCGCGGGTCGACGCCCAGCACGAGGCGGCCGAGGTTCGTCGGGTGCAGGCCGTCGGCATCCTTCGCGGGGTCGACGAGTTCGAGGATCGCGTTCTCGTCGACGCCCTTCGGCAGCGGCAGCTGCACGATGAACCCGGTCACGGCGGGGTCGGCGTTCATGCCGCGCACGGCATCCGCGATCTCGTCCTGCGTCGCAGTCGCGGGCAGCTCGACCGAGATCGACGCGACACCGACCTCGGCGCAGTCGCGGTGCTTGCCCGTGACGTACGAGCGGGATGCCGGGTCGTCGCCGACCAGCAGCGTGCCGAGCCCGGGAACGATCCCCCGCTCGGCGAGCGCGGCCACGCGAACCCGCAGTTCGTCCTTGATGGCCGCCGCGGTCGCGACGCCGTCGAGCTTCTGAGCCGTCATGTCGTTCCTTCTCTCTGAGCCGAATCCCGCGAGAGAACACCTGCGCGCCGAGAGATCGGGTGAAACCCGTCGCCTCGGCGGCCTGATGTTCTCTCGCGGTCCAGTCGCGGGTTACTGCTGCAGGTCGGGGTACAGCGGGAAGGCGGATGCCAGGGCGTCGACGCGGGCACGCAGTGCGTCAAGGTCAGCACCGGGCTGCAGCGCGAGCGCGATGACGTCGGCGACCTCGGTGAATTCGGCGTCGCCGAACCCGCGGGTCGCGAGCGCGGGCGTGCCGATGCGCAGGCCCGAGGTGACCATCGGCGGGCGCGGGTCATTGGGCACGGCGTTGCGGTTGACGGTGATGTGGATCTCGTGCAGCAGGTCTTCGGCCTGCTTGCCGTCGATCTCGGCGTCGCGCAGGTCGACGAGCACGAGGTGCACGTCGGTGCCGCCGGAGCGCACCGCGATGCCGGCGCCGGCGACGTCGGGCTGTGCGAGGCGCTCAGCGAGAATCGCCGCACCGCGCACGACGCGCTCCTGACGCTCCTTGAACTCCGGCGTGCCGGCGAGCTTGAAGGCGGTCGCCTTCGCGGCGATCACGTGCATGAGCGGGCCGCCCTGCTGACCCGGGAAGACGGCCGTGTTGATCCCCTTCGCGATGTCGGCATCGTTGGTGAGGATGAAGCCCGAGCGCGGGCCGCCGATCGTCTTGTGCACGGTCGAGCTCACGACGTGGGCGTGCGGCACGGGCGAGGGGTGCAGGCCCGCGGCGACGAGCCCGGCGAAGTGTGCCATGTCGACCCACAGCAACGCACCGACCTCGTCGGCGATGGCACGGAACGCGGCGAAGTCGAGCTGGCGGGGGTAGGCCGACCAGCCGGCGATGATGACCTTCGGCTTGTGCTCGATGGCGAGGCTGCGCACCTCGTCCATGTCGATGACGCTCGTCTCGGGGTTCACGCCGTACGCGACGATGTTGTAGAGACGGCCCGAGAAGTTGATCTTCATGCCGTGGGTGAGGTGGCCGCCGTGGTCGAGCGAGAGACCGAGCAGCGTGTCGCCGGGGCGGGCGATCGCGTGCAGCACGGCAGCATTGGCCGAGGCGCCGGAGTGGGGCTGGACGTTGGCGAACTCGGCGCCGAACAGGTCCTTGGCGCGGGCGATCGCGAGCTCTTCGGCGACGTCGACCTCTTCGCAGCCGCCGTAGTAGCGACGGCCGGGGTAGCCCTCGGCGTACTTGTTGGTGAGCACCGAGCCCTGCGACTGCAGCACCGAGACGGGTACGAAGTTCTCGGACGCGATCATCTCGAGGAAGGTGCGCTGGCGGTTCAGCTCGCGCTCGAGCACCTCGGCGATCTCGGGGTCGACCTCGGACAGCGGGGCGTTGAAGTGGGGATCGGTCACGTTCTCTCCTGACGACGGGTTTGAGGATGCAGGTGCCGTCGCGCGCGGCGGCGTCTCGAACCCGACCCAGGCGTGCGGTCGAATGCCGTGTCGGTCGCTCCCCGGTGGTGGCCCACCTCAACGCCAGTCGCGACGGGTTCGAGCATACCGGATCGACCGCCGCTCTCACCGGTCGATCGAGCCCGCCACACCCGGCCCGCTGTGGCGGCGGAGCGGCATTGCGTTCACCGCGCTGCCCGTGGTGGACTGGGCGACCGAATGACGACACTCATCCATTCCGTCCGCCTCGTCGACGACGGCGCCGAGCACGACGACGCGTGGATCGCGTTCGACGGCGGTGTCGTCGCGGCTCGCGGCATGGGTGACGGATGGCGCACGAACCGCGCGGATGCCGTGGTCGACGGCGCCGGTCTCGTGCTGACGCCGGGGTTCATCGACATCCACACGCACGGAGGCGGGGGCGCGGCGTTCGACGATGGCGCGGACGCGATCGCCGTCGCTCGCGACCTGCATCGCACCCACGGCACGACCCGTTCGGTGATCTCGCTCGTGACGGCCTCGATCGAGCACCTCAGCGAACGCGTTGCGCTGATCGCCGACCTCGCCGAACGCGACCACACGATTCTCGGCAGCCACCTGGAGGGCCCGTTCCTCGAGCCGGCCTTCAGGGGTGCGCACACCGAAGCGCTGCTGCGGGCGCCGGACGCCGATGCGATCTCGCGCCTGCTCGACGCCGGCCGCGGCACGATCCGGCAGGTCACGCTCGCACCCGAACGCGACGGCGCGATGGATGCCATCGGCCGATTGGTCGCGGCGGGCACCGCCGTCGCGGTCGGTCACACCGCAGCGACGGCAGCGCAAGCCCGTGCCGCGTTCGACGCCGGCGCGACGCTGCTGACCCATGCGTTCAACGCGATGCCCGGCATCCATCACCGGGCGCCGGGACCGGTCGTCGCGGCGATGTCGGATGCCCGCGTGACCCTCGAACTCATCGCCGACGGCGTGCACGTGCACCCCGATGTCATGACGCTCGCCTTCGCGGGCGCGCCCGGCCGCATCGCACTGGTCACCGATGCGATGGCCGCCGCCGGCGCGGCAGACGGGGCGTATACGCTCGGCGGGCTCGCCGTCACGGTCGCCGATGGCACGGCCCGGCTCGCCGACAGCGGTGCGATCGCCGGGTCGACGCTCACGCAGGATGCCGCATTGCGTCGCATCGTCGAGATCGGCGTGCCACTGCCCGATGCCGTCGCCGCCGTGACCGCGGTACCCTCGCGCGCGATCGGTGTCGAGGACCGGTTCGGTTCGCTCGCCGTGGGCCGCGCGGCCGATGCCGTGCTGCTCGACGGACGCCTCGCCGTGCGTACCGTGTGGGTGGACGGCGCGCGCGTCTGACGGCGGTCCGTCTGCTGCCTGCGGAGTGAGCCGTAGACTGGAAGACATGGCAGATCTGCCCCACGTCTCCCCCGCGAAACCTGCCGAACCGCTCCCCGCAGACGCGCAGCCGGCCGGAACCCGGCCTGCGCTGACCGCGGTCGACCTGCTCGCCTTCCTGTGCGAACTGTTCGCGTTCTTCACGTTCGCCGTCTGGGGCTTCACGGCGTGGCCGTTCCCGTGGAACATCGTCGTCGGCATCGGCGCGCCCATCGTCGCGATCCTCGTCTGGGCGCTGTTCGTCTCGCCGCGCGCGGTCATTCCCGTGCACCCCTTCGTGCGGGCCCTCGTCGAACTGCTCGTCTACGCCGCCGCCACGATCGTGTGGTGGTCGGCCGGTCAGGCATGGATCGGCATCGCGTTCGCCGTCGTCGCCGTCACGGTCGGCCTCATCGCCGGTCGACGCCGCCTCACCGCATGAGCGACGACGCGATCCTCACCCTCCTGCGCGAGGCGCTGAGCGACCGCGTCGACACCACGCCGGCGACCCTCGACGCCGCGCGCGCCGACAAGTCGGGCCATGCGGCGGCGGGCGCTCCGCTGGCGGTCGTGCACGCGCGCTCCATCGACGACGTGCAGCACACGATGCGCATCGCCCACCGCACCGGCACACCTGTCGTCACGCGCGGCGCCGGTACGGGCCTCGCCGGCGGCGCCAACGCCGGGGCGGGCGAGATCGCACTGTCGGTGCGCGGCATGGACCGCATCCTCGAGGTGCGGCCCGATGATCTGCTCGCCGTCGTCGAACCCGGCATCATCAACGCCGACCTCAACAACGTCCTGGCGGCAGACGGGCTGTGGTGGGCACCCGATCCCGCCAGCCGCGCGATCTCGACGGTGGGCGGCAACATCGCCACCGGCGCGGGCGGTCTGCTGTGCGCGAAGTACGGCGTCGTGCGCGATGCGGTCCTCGGCGTCGACGTCGTGCTCGCCGACGGCACGCTGGTGCGGTTCGGGCACCGCAGCGTCAAGGGAGTCACGGGGCTCGATCTGACGTCGCTCATGATCGGATCCGAAGGCACCCTCGGCGTCATCGTCGGCGCCACCCTCAAGCTGCGCCGACGCGTGCCGGGCCATGCGCGCACGCTCACGGCCACGTTCCCAGACGTGCGCGCAGCAGCCGTCGCCTCCGCCGCCGTCACCGCGTCGGGCGTGCAGCCGGCGATCATGGAGCTGATGGATGCCGCATCCCTCGCCGCCGTCCACGCATTGCTCGAACTCCCCGCGCCGACGCCGGGCGAAGCCCAACTGACCGTGCAGACCGACGGTCCCGCAGCGGATGCCGAGGCTGAGTCGATCGCCGCGACCCTCGCCGCGGCGGGCGGGCTCGTGCGACTGGCCGCCGACCAAGCCGAGGGCGAGCGGCTGCTCGCGATCCGACGCTCCATGCACCCGGCGATGGAGACGCTCGGCACGACGCTCATCGAAGACGTCTCGGTGCCGCGCAGCATGCTGCCGGCGATGTTCGACGAGATCGCGCGCGTCGAACGCGAGCACGGCCTGCCGATCCCCACGGTCTGTCACGCCGGCGACGGCAACCTGCACCCGAACTTCGTCTTCGACGGCCCCGACGTGCCCGAAGAGGTGTGGCACGCAGCCGATGACCTGTTCCGGTCCGCGCTGCGCCTCGGCGGCACCCTCACGGGCGAACACGGCATCGGCGTGCTGAAGCGCCGCTGGCTCGCTGACGAACTCGGCGATGACCAGTGGCGCCTGCAGCGCGAGATCACGCGGGTGTTCGACCCGACCGGCATCCTCAATCCCGGCAAGGTCTTCACACACTGAACGGGATCAGCCGTTGAGGATGGCCTCGATCGCGGCGTCCAACTCGGTCGCGATCTCGGTGACGTCGCCGCCCTGCGCGATCTTCACGAGCGCGTCCGGGATCAGCTGGGCCTTCTCGACCTCACCCCAGTTGGGGCTGGCCGGGGTGCCCTTCGAGTTGGCCAGTGCCGCCGCCTGCGCCTGAGCCGACGGGGTGTCGGGCAGGAACTCGGCGGCCGAGACGGTCGCGGGGACCAGACCCTGCGCGGCCATCAGCTTCTGGTACCCCTCGGAGAGCATGATCTTCATCGCTGCCTTGGCCTTGCCCTGCGAGTCGCTCTTGAAGGGGATGGCGATGGTCGAGCCGCCCGCCAAGATCGGAGCCGTCTCGCCGGCGCTCGCGCCGGGCAGTGCGAAGGCGTTCAGGTCCTTGGCGTAGGTGTCGGGGCAGCCCTTCGAGACCTCTTCGCCGGCGGCCTCGTCGCCCCACGGCCATGCACCGGTCAGGTTGCCCTCGGCCCATGCGGGGCTGGAGAGGAAACCGACCTCGCCGGCGCAGAACGCGATGTTGCCGAGGCGCTCGTTGCCGTCGACGGGCGCGACGGAGGCGTTCTCGTACACGTCCTGCAGCATCTCGAGGCCCTTGACGGACTCGGCGCTGGAGAGCTGCGCATCCCAGGTCTCGCCGTCCTGCACGGCGATCTCGCCGCCGCCTGCCCACACGTAGGGAAGCGCGTTGTACCAGTCCTTGCCCGGGGCGAAGATGCCCGAGACGGTGTCGGACTTGAGCTCCTTGCCCTTCGCGACGTACTCCTCGAGGGTCGTCGGCAGGGTGTCGCCGACGACCTGCGGAGTGTAGAAGATGACACGGCCGCTTGCGTAGTATGGCGCCGCGTAGAAGGACCCGTCGAGGGTGCCGGCGTCGACCAGGCCACTCAGCAGGTCGTCGCCACCGAGTTCTTCCTTGATGTCGGTGAGGTCGAGCAGCAGACCGGCGTCTGCGAAGCCGATGGCCTGCGTGTTGCGGAACTCGACGACGTCGGGTGCGTCGTTGGACGAAAGGGCTGCCGTGTAGGTGTTGTCGGTGTCGTCCCAGGTCTTCTCTTCGATCGTGAGGGCCCAGCCCTCGTTCGCGGCTTCGAAGGTCTCCTTGAGGTAGTCACGGGCGGTGTCGGGGGTGTCGGATCCGACCAGCCAGACCGTGAGCTCACCGGTTGCCGCGTCGGTCTTTTCCGGGGCAGCGTTGCCCCCGGTCGAACAACCCGCGAACACGACAGCCGATGCGCCGAGCAGCGCGAACGCTCCCAGCTTCTTGTTCATGGTGGATCCTTTGTTCTTCTTGGTTCCCCAGGGGACGCACCCATCCGGCCGACGCAACCATTCGCCCCACTTCACGAGGGGTGTTTGTAAGACTGTTACATGCAGGCGGCAGGATCGTAGCCGGATCGAGTCCATTTCTCGGCATTCGCACGGTTGCGCTCCTCTACCATGGATGGAGCACAGAGACCGGGTGGGGGTGGTGTCAGTGACCGATGTGGTCGCGAAGCAGTCAGGGAATGCAGCCGAGTCGTCTGCATCTGAACCTTCGAAGGTCATGTGGGCTCCCACCGAGCCGCGCCCCGCCTCGAAGAAGCGCCTCGCGCTGGGCATCGGCATCCCCGCGGCCGTCCTCGTCGCCGGTGCCGTCGCGGCCTCACTCGTGCTCATCGCACCCGGCACCGCCGTCGCAGGCGTGCCGATCGGCTTCTTGACGCCCGGCGCCGCGACGGAGGCCATCGAGAACCGTCTCGCGCAGACCGAAATCACCCTCGGCGAAGGCGGCCCCACCGTCACCGGTGCGGAACTGGGCGCGACCGTCGACGCGGAAGCCCTCGCTGCGGCCGCGTTCGATGAGAACCCTATGTGGAACCTGACGTCGTGGTTCGGTGAGTCGTCGGCCGTTGAGGTCACAGTCGATCCCGAAGTCGCCACGGCCGCCCTTCGCACGGCCGCGCCCGACACCTACACGGCGCCGACGCCCGCGACCGTCGCATTCGAGGGCAAGACCTACGGCGTCACCGAGGCCGTCGACGGTGCGGGCATCGACGTCGACGCTGTTGCGGCTGCACTGCAGGATGCGTTCGCAGCCGGCGAGTCCGCGACGACCATCGAGGTCACGCTGGCGCCCGTCGCCTCCCCCACGACGACCGAGAAGGCGCAGGCGACCGCCGACCACCTGAACAGTCTGCTCAAGACCATCGGCTTTTACGTCGACGACGAGCGCACGGTGCCGATCTCGGCCGAGCGCGCCGCGACCTGGTTCACGATCGACACCGACGACGAGGGCGATTTCACGATCGCCGCCGACGAGGCGGAGATCCAGAAGGTCGTCGACACGCTGCCCGAGAAGGTCAACCAGGACCCGAAGAACGCGAACGTCATCGTCAACGCCGCGGGCACCGTACTGCGCACCAACCTCGAGGGGCAGGACGGCCGTGTCCTCGGCGCGACCGCCGGCGTTGCCGCCGCGTTTGCGACGCAGCTCACCGGCGGCGGCGACGCCGCATACGCACTGCCGGTGGAGGTGAGCCCGCACACCACGACCGAGGTCGCCCGACTGCTCGAGGTCGACATCAGCGAGCAGCGTCTGTACCTCAAGGAGAACGGGGCGGTCATCGACAGCTGGCTCGTCTCCACCGGGCGATACGGTGCCGACACCGTGTACGGGCGCTACAACATCGGCTGGAAGACCCCGATCCAGGACATGACCGGTACGGCGGCGGACTCCGGCAAGAAGTACATCCAGGAGGATGTGCGCTGGGCGATGTACTTCAACGGCGATCAGGCCTTCCACGGCGTGTACTGGCACAGCAATTGGGGCAATCGGATGAGCGCGGGATGCGTCGGCATGCCAGAGTGGCGCGCCGAGCAGATCTACGGTTGGGCCCCCGAAGGCACCGACGTGTGGATCCACGACTGACTCACCGTTCTAGAACGCTTTAGTCCCAGTGGACGCGGCGACTAGGCTCGGTGCATGCCGCGCTTCGACCTGTCCCCCGCCGAACTCACAACGTACGCACCACAGGTTCGCGAACCGGGCGATTTCGACGCGTTCTGGACCGATACGCTCGCAACGTCCCGCGCCGCCGCCGACGCACCGGTGATCACCCGCATCGACGCACCGTTCACGACGCTCGACGTCTTCGATGTGACGTTCTCAGGTTTCGCGGGCGACCCGGTCAAGGCGTGGCTCACGCTCCCCCGCGGCGTCGACGGTCCGCTACCGGCGGTCGTCGAGTACAACGGTTACGGCGGCGGCCGCGGCCTCCCCGTCGAACGCATCGGCTGGTCGTCCTCCGGCTATGCGCACCTGTTCATGGACACACGCGGCCAAGGGTCGATGTGGGGCTCAGGCGGCGAGACACCCGACCCGCACGGTACGGGGGCATCAGCATCCGGGTTCATGACACGGGGCATCGACGATCCCGCCGACTACTACTACCGGCGGGTGTACACCGATGCCGCCCTGGCCGTCGATGCGGTGCGATCGCTGGATGCCGTCGACGCTTCCAGAGTCGCTGTGACCGGCGGCAGCCAGGGCGGCGGCATCGCGATCGCCGCAGCGGGGCTCTCTGAGGGTTTGATCGCCGCGATGCCGGATGTGCCGTTCCTGTGCCACTTCGAGCGCGCTGTCGGACTCACCGACCGCGACCCGTACCAGGAGGTCGTGCGCTACCTGTCGGTGCACCGGGGCGCTGAGGAGCGTGTCTTCGAGACGCTGTCGTACTTCGACGGCGTGAACCTCGCACGTCGCGCGACAGCGGCCGGCCTGTTCTCTGTGGCCCTCATGGATCCGATCTGTCCGCCGTCGACCGTGTACGCGGCCTTCAACGCGTTCGGGGGCGCTGACAAGGCGATCGAGGTGTACGCCCACAACGAGCACGAGGGTGGCCAGTCCTACCAGTGGCTCGCGCAGACAGCGTTCCTCGGCGCGCGCGTCTGACTCAGATCGGGGCGGTCGAGCCCCGCACCCGCAGCGACGGGGTGGAGTCGAGGAATGCACCGGCATCCGCGCCGTCGATGACGTCGAACAGTCGGCGGGCGGCGTGCGCGCCGAAGGCGACGACGTCATGGCTGAGCGCCGTCAGGCGCGGCAGCGTGTGGTCGCACAGCACGGAGTCGTCCCACGCGATGATCGAGAGGTCTTCGGGCACACGCCTGCCCATCTCGAGCGCGACGTTCAGTCCCGCGACGGCCATGATGTCGTTGTCGTAGATGAACGCGGTGGGCGCATCGTCGCCGCTGCCGAGGGCTTCGCGGGTCACGCGTGCACCTTCGGGCATCGTGTAGTCGGTGCGCAGCACATCGGCCCGCAGCCCGCGCGCGGTCATTTCGGCGAGGAACGCCTCATTGCGGATGTGCGTGTGCGCGAGCAGCGCCAGACCCGACACGTGCGCGATGCGCCGGTGGCCGAGGCCGGCGAGGTGACCGACGGCTTCTCGCATGGATGCCGCATCGTCGGTCCACACGCACGTGAGACCGTCGGCGACACTCGGGTCGCCGACCACGACGGTCGGCAGGGCGCCGGGTTCGCCCGCCAGCGCCACGCGCGGGTCGTCGAGGGTCAGATCGACGAGCATGACACCGTCGACCTGGCGCGACCGGCGCCACTTCTCGATCGTCGCCAGTTCGCGCTCGCGAGAGGGCACCACCTGCAGCAGCAGACCGTACGAACGGCGCGAGAGCTCGGATTCGAGGCCCGCGAGAAACTGCATGTAGAACGACTCGACGCCCAGGTTGTGGGGGTCGCGAGAGAGCACCATGCCGAACGTGTCGTTGCTCGCACCCGCGAGCGAGCGCGCGGCGCTCGCCGGCGCCCAGCCCAGCTCGTCGGCCACCTGGAGCACGCGCTTGCGCGTCTGCTCCGAGACGCCCTTGCGGCCGTTGAGCGCGAACGACACGGCGCCGATCGAGACCCCCGCCCGTGCGGCGATGTCGCTGATGGTGACGCGGCGTGAACTCACCCGTTCAGCGTATATCCGCCACTCGGAACCGGCGGTCGATCGGGTGCGGATGCCGCGCGTCAGGCGGAACGCCCGGCATCCGCTGTCTGTGAATCAGTGGGCGTCGGCGACCGCGATCTGCGCGTGCAGCGGGTGCGCGTCCTCCAGTTCGGGCAGTGTGGCGGCGCCGTCGAGGCCCGTGCCCTGCGGCACGCGGATCTCGACCTCGGGCCACGACTCCCCCATGAGCTCTTCGAACCGCGAGCGGATGACGGGCGAGCGGAACACGCCGCCGACCATGCCGACGACACGGCCCTCACGGGAGTCCTCCGGGTCGGTGACACGCGACAACCCCGTGCTCACCGACAGCGCCAGTTCGCGTGCGGCCCGCAGGCTGATCTGCGCGGCGGCGGCGTCGGTGGCGGCGAGTTCGGTCACCGCCGCGGCGAACGACGCCACGATCCGCACCCGCTCGGGGTCGGACTGCAGCGCGATGTACGCCTGCTCGATGTCGGGCCACTGCTCCTTCACCACGCCGGTCAGTGCCGTCGGCGAGATGCGGCCGTCGTAGGCGCGCATCGCGGCGTCGAGCGCTTCGCGTCCGATCCAGTACGCGCTTCCGGCGTCGCCCATGATGTTGCCCCACCCATCGATCCGCGCGACGCGACGCGCGCCGACCGCGAGGGTGACCACGCCGGTGCCGGCCGCGACGACGGCGCCACGCGCGTCGCCGAGCGAACCGAGAAAGCTCGTCACCGAGTCGTGTGTGAGCAGCACGCGACGGGCCCCGAGGCCCGCCGTCAGCCGCAGCAGGGTGGCGGCATCGGCGTCGGCCGAGGTGAGCCCCGAGACGCCGACCGAGATGACGTCGAATCGCTGATCGATGTCGCCATGGAGGGCATGGGCGACCGACGCGAGCTGCGGCATGAGCGGCTCGTGGGTGCGCACCCCAGGGTAGGTGAGCTCGACCGGCGCACCGCCGGTGCGCGTGAGACGGATCTTCGTGCCGGTCTGGCCGGCATCGACGGCGAGCGACGCGGTCATGCGCGAGCCTGCCACTGCGTGTACTGCTCGATCAGGTAGGGCGCGGCCGGCTTGCCGTAGGGGCAATAGTCGTCGTTGCCCGCGGCATCCTCACGTGCATAGAGGTTCGCCGGCCAGTCCCACAGCATCAGTCCGTCGACCCAGTCGCGGGCGCGGACGGCGCGGAACATCTCGCGGTAGTACGTGAGCTGCTCCTGGCCGGACGGGTCGCCGACGAGATTCCAGTCGTTCGGAAGCTGGGCCGAGCCCTCGCGCGAGGGGCAGCCGGCCTCCATGAAGAAGAACGGCTTGCCCGATGCCTCGACCACCGGGGCGATGCGGTCCAGCTGCGCATCCCACGTGTGAACCGGGTAGTACCCGCTCGACGAGATGACATCGACCGCGTCCCACCAGGTGACGCGGTCCTCCTGATACTTGTCGCAGTTGTAGGTGATGAGCCCCGAGTAGACCTCGCGCACCTTCGAGATCAGGGCACGCCAGTGCGCCTCCTGACCGTCGGCGCGCACCATCTCGCAGCCGATGCAGAGCATCTCGCAGCCCTCCGCCTCCGCGATGCGGGCGGCGTGCAGGATGAACTCGGTGTACGACGCGAACCACTGCGTCCAGCTCGGCTCGCCGGGCACGTCCCAGTCGAAGAAGCCGATGAAGGCGCGCCAGGTGCCGTCTTCGACGTTCACGACCGGCTTGAGGCAGACCTTCATGCCGAGCGCCTTCGCCTCGCGGATCGCCCACACGATCTCGTCGTCGGTCACGGTCGGCTCGTCGCGGAACCCGATCTCGGTCGAGAACGCGGTGGCCTGCAGCGCCGAGTAGGCGATCGCCGTCCACGACACCGCGTGCTCGGACATGAGGCGCATCGAGTCCGCGGCGGCGGGTGTCGCCCACTCACCGCGGGTGCCGACCCACCCCCACGTCATGCCGCAGACGGGTCCGCCGGCCACACCGTTCATGCCGTCACCACCAGGTCGTTGCCCGAGCGCGCCACGCCGGATGCCAGCACCTGCTCAGCGGTCAGCGATGAGAGCCCGGTGACCCGGAACACGTGCTGCTCACCAGGGAGCAGCGTGATCAGCCCGCCGTCGACGACCGCCGTCGGTGCGATCTTGTCGACCAGCAACGTGAGGTCGCGCACGACGGCGCCTGCCGTGACCTGCACGTCGAACCCGTCGCCGACAGCGACGACCTCGGCGGACAGCGCAGGGTCGGCCAGCGCCGAATCGCGCGGTTCGCCGTGGAACCAGAAGCCGCGCACATCGATCGCGTCGACGACGACCAGTTCGGAGCCCGCTTGGTCGGGCTGTGCGAGTGTCAGCGGCACGCGCACCGTCTCGCGCGCGGCGACGGTCAGATCGACCGTGGTGCGCTCGAGTTCGGTGCCGTCGTAGGCGACGCGGCGAGCGACGAGCTCACCGCTCCATGCTTCGTCGGTGTCGTTGCCGACCGCGGCGAACAGGGCATCCGCCGAGCCATCGTCGCCACTGGGCAGCACGGTGACGGTGCGCGGCGCGAAGGCGTTGCGGATCGCGTGCAGGAGCGGCTTCTCGCGCCCCTCCCCGTCGATCGCAGCCCACGACGTGACCGGCCAGCAGTCGTTGATCTGCCAGACGACGGCGCCCGAGGTGTGCGGCGCGTGGCCGCGGAACCAGTCGAGTGCACACGTGACGGCGTTCGCCTGGTTGAGCTGCATGGCCCAGTGCCAGTCCTCCATCACCTCGGGCACGCGGTAGTGCCCGACGAGACCGCTGGTGAGCTTGGAGTTGCCGTCGATCGCCTTCTGGTGCACGACCATGCCCGGCGATTCGGGCGTGAGCGGGTCGTCGCTGATCGAGCCGGTGAGGGTCGTCCAGGTCGGCGGGCCCTGCCAACCGAACTCGGCGACGAAGCGCGGCTTCTGGTCGCGGTAGGTCGGCCAGTCGAGTCGGTTCCACTGCTCCCACAGGTGCATCGTGCCGTGGTCGACCTCGTTGGGGTGCCGGCCCTCGCCCGGGCTGAACGGGCTGCCGGGCGCGTACGGCACGTGCGGTGCGATCTCGCCCACGAGCGCGGGGAACAGCTCGTAGTAGTAGTACGCGCCCCACGACTTGCCGTCGAGCACCTTCTTCCAGCCCCAGTCCTCGTAGCCCCACAGGTTCTCGTTGTTGCCGGTGAGCAGCACGAGGGAGGCACGGTGACCGAGGCGGGCGATGTTCTCGCGCGCTTCGGCTTCGATCTCGCCGCGCAGCGGCTCGTCTTCGGAGTACGCGGCGCAGGCGAAGAGGAAGTCCTGCCAGGTGAGCAGGCCGAGCTCGTCGCACGCGTCGTAGAAGTCCTCGGACTCGTAGATGCCGCCGCCCCACACGCGGATGAGGTTGAGGTTGGCATCCTTCGCCTGCTGCAGACGGTGACGGTAGCGGGCGGCGTCGACACGTGTCGGGAACGCGTCGTCGGGAATCCAGTTGACGCCCTTCACGAACACGGGGCGGTCGTTGACCTCGAGCTGGAAGGGGGTGCCGGCCGCATCGGGCTCGGTGTTCCACCGCACGGTGCGGAAGCCGACGCGGCGGGTGGCCTCATCTACGGTTGCGGATGCCGCGTCCAGGCGAACGGCGACGTCGTACAGCGGCTGCGCGCCGTGCCCCGCGGGCCACCAGCGGTCGACGGCCTCGAGTTCGACGGTCGCCTCGGCGGTCGTGGCACCTGCCGGAAGCGTCACTTCGGCGGAGGTGCCTGCGACGTCCAGCACGAGCGTGAGCTCGGCATCCGTGATGCGCTCGACAGTGACGGATGCCGTGACCCGGCCGCCGTCACCGGTGGGCATCGCGACGACACGCACGTCTGCGAGTCGTGCCGTGTTCCAGGACTCGAGGCGCACACCACGCCACAGCCCGCTCGTGAAGGTCGCGATGCCCCAGTCCCAGCCGAAGCTGCACGCCGACTTGCGGATGGCGTCGTAGGGCAGCGGGTACGGACGCGGCCGGGTGCCGAGTTCGAGGCTCTGCGCGTTCGCGTGCCGCACGGGGCTGCGGAACGCGACCGTGAGGGTGTGCGCCCCTACGGTGAGCGCGTCGGCTGCGTCGATGCGGTACGAGCGGTGCTGGTTGGCGACCTCGGCGATCGGCGAGCCGTCGAGGAGGACGGTCGCGACGGTGTCGATGCCGTCGAAGACGAGCTGCATCCGCTCGGCGCGGTCGGCCTCGGTGATCTCGAACGACGTCTCATACGTCCAGTCGACGAGCCCGATCCATGCCAGCGCCGACTCGTTGTCGTCGAGGTACGGGTCGGGGATGAGGCCTGCGGCCAGCAGGTCGAGGTGCACGACGCCCGGCACGGTGGCCGGCACGGTCTGCTCGATCTGGGTGGGGCCGCCCGCTGCGCGGACGCTCCACCCGGTGTGCAGGTCGCGGCTGCGCACGGCGAGGGGTGCGATGGCGGGGGCGCTCACTTGACCGCTCCAGCCACGAGGCCCTTGTAGATCCAGCGCTGCAGGAACAGGAAGGCGATGACGGTCGGCACGATGACGAGGATCGTCGCAGCGGTGATGAGCTCCCACTGCGCGCCGAACGGTCCCTTGAACCGGTAGAGCGCGGTCGAGATGAGGTTCTCGGACTGCAGGTAGAGCGAGGGGAGGTAGAACTCGTTGTAGATGGCGATTCCCTTGATGATGACGACGGTCGCGATGGCGGGCTTGAGCAGCGGCAGCACCACTCGCCAGTAGATCGTCCAGCGGTTGGCACCGTCGATCATGGCGGCCTCGTCGAGCGAGACCGGGATCGACTGCATGAACTGAATGAAGATGTAGATGGCGATGATGTCGGTGCCCATGAACAGCAGCACGAGGGCAGCCTTCGTGTTGTAGAGCCCGAGACCGCTGATGAGCTGGAAGGTGGCGACCTGGCTGGTGACGCTGGGGATCAGCGTGGCGATGAGGAACATCACCATGATGAGCTTCTTGCCGCGGAAGTTGAACCGGTCGATGGCGTAGGCGGCCATCGTGCCGATCAGGATCGTTCCGGTCAGCGAGATCACGAGGATGATCGTGGTGTTGATGAAGCCGCCGACCATGTCACTCTTCTGCGCGGCTTCAATGAAGTTCGCGAAGTTGAGCCAGTTCTGGGGCGGGTCGAGCGGACCGGAGTTGGCGTACTCCTCCTTGGTCTTGAAGCTCGCGAAGAGCACGACCGACAGCGGCAGCAGGACGACCAGCGCCGCTCCGATGAGGGACGCGTACTTCAGGACGTTTCCGAGTGTGCGGTTCACGACAGGTCCACCTTCTCGTCGGGGAACACCTTGCGCTGGATCCAGGTGACGACCAGCACGATCGCGAGCAGGACGACGGCCATGGCTGAGGCCAACCCCACCTGCCGGAAGTTGAAGGCGGTCTGCAGGGTCTGGATCACGAACGTCGCGGTGCCGTTTGCGCCGGTGGTCATGATGTAGGGCACTTCGAACACGGACAGGCTGCCGGCGACGGCGAGGATGAACGAGAGGCCGATGATGCGGCGGATGCCGGGGAAGATGATGTGGCGGAACTGCTGCCAGCGGGTCGCACCGTCGAGCTCTGCGGCTTCGTAGAGCTCGGACGGGATCGACTGGATCGCACCGAGGAACAGGACGAAGTTGAGGCCCGTGTAGCGCCAGACCGACGTCGCAGCCAGCGAGTAGTTCGCGATCGAGGCGTCACCGATCCACTGCGGTGTCTCGGCCATGCCGAACCAGCCGAGCACGGTGTCGAGCGTTCCACCGGGCTGGAAGAGATAGAGGAAGACGAACCCGATGGCGACACCGTTGATCAGGTACGGGAAGAAGATGACGCCGCGGAAGAAGTTCGAGAACCGGGTGTTGAAGCTGAGCAGCGTCGCGAAGTAGAGGGCGATCGCCATCTGCACGAACGAGCCGATGAAGTAGTAGAGGCTCACGAAGAACACCGAGAAGATGTCGGGGTTCGTGAAGACTTCGATGTAGTTGTCGAGCCCGACGAAGTCGTCGACGGCGCCGAATCCGGTCCAGTTGTTGAGGCTGTACCAGATCATGTTGGCGGCCGGCAGGTAGGTCAGCAGCAGGAGCAGACCGAAGGCGGCGGCGATGAACAGGTACGGCGTGAGCGTGGCGAACAGGCTGCGGCCGGCCGGGCCCGCCGAGCCGCGTCGGCGGCTGCGGCGCGTGGTCGCCTGCGCGGCTGCCCCGGGAAGGGCGCCTGGGGTGCCGCTCGAAACGGATCCCGCGGTGACGGACATGGTGGTTCTCCTCTGTGTTCCGGCTGGGCCGGGGTGCCACGAGCGGAAGCGCGTGGCTGGGTGCCGTGCGGCGGCGGTCCGGGGGGCGCCGCCGCCGCACAGGCGGGGGATGTCAGCCTGCGAGCTCGCTCACGGCCGCGCCCCAGGCGTCGTTCAGCGACGAGAAGAAGGACTCCTTGTCGCCGTCGGCCTGACCGCGCGCGGTGTCGACGAGCTTCTGACGGTAGATGTTGCCCCAGATGTCGACCTGAGACTTGTCGGCGACGTTGTTGAACAGCGCCTCCTCACCGGCGACGGCCGGCTCGGACTCGATCAGCTCAACACCACCCTCGGACAGCGAGCTGAGGTTCGCGGGCAGGTCAGCAGCCTTGATTGCCGAGATCATGCCCTGCGACTCGGTGAAGCCCGAGTCCTCGACGAGCCAGTTCAGCCACGCGCGGGCGGCTTCCTTGTTCGACGAGTTCTTGTTGATGGCGAGGTTGTAGTCGCCGCCGATGGTGGCGTACTGCTTGCCGTCCTCAGCGGTGGCCGGGAAGGCCATGAAGCCCACGTTGTCAGCCGACTCACCGGCGGCCTCTGCCGCGGCGGCGAACTGCGAGATCGCCCACGAACCGAGCACCATGGTGCCGATCTTGCCGGTCGCGAAGTCGTTCTTCGACTGCTCCCAGTTCGTGGTGAGCGGGTCGGCCTCACTCAGGCCCTCCGAGACGATGTCGAACAGCAGCGAGTCGATCGCGTAGATGTCGCTGCCCTCGGTCCACGGCGACTCGTCATGGGCCATCTCGTTCTGCGCGGCCGCGTTGCCGGTGACCGCCCCGATGTTCGATGACCACTGGCCACCCAGCGGCCAGCCGTCCTTGTAGTTGGTGTAGTACGGCGTGGCGTCGGTGTTGTCGGCGATGGCCTGCAGCGCGTCGAGGAACTCGTCGTGCGTGGTCGGCAGTTCGGTGATGCCGGCCTCTTCGAAGACCGCCTTGTTGTACAGCACGCCGTTGGCGTTGCCGCCGAGCGCGATGCCGTACTGGGTACCGTCGAAGCTCGCCGGGGCCTGGAAGCGGTACGTGTCCGCCAGCTCGTCCACCGAACCGAGGGGCTCGAAGAAGTCGGCGAACTGGTCAGAGGGCACGTTCGGGATGAGCAGCACGTCGCCGTAGCCGTTCGGCGTGCTCATGCGGGTCTTGACGTCGTCGGCGTAGTTCGTGATGCCTTCGATCTTGACGTTGACCTCGGGGAACTCCTTCTGGAACTCCGCGACGTACTCGTCCCAGGTGCCGTCCGTCTCGAGGTCGGTGCGGTTGGTGAGGAACGTGATGTCGCCGGACACGGTGCCGTCGTCGTCAGCCTCGGGCGAGGTGCCGCCTGAGCAGGACGCCAGCGCCATGGTCGTTGCCGCGGCGATAGCGACAAGGCCGATGACCGCCTTGCGTGATGCCATGTGATTACTCCCTTGTATGTGTGACCCCGTCGTTGCGGTTCGAGTCCCTCGCCGCCGGGGGTTGGATGACAGCGTAGGACAGGACATGCGGAATTGTAAAGCGCTTTAGTCAGATCTGTCCTATGCTGTCTCTCACGACGGCTCCTGATATCCCGAGATATCCCGGGATTGGGCCCCAGCGCGGCCGTCAGAACCAGAGCAGATGTCCGCTCGATGTCCTTCGTGGTCATCCCGCGGACATCGAGCATCACAACGCAGTGAGGAGCAGGGATTGAGCGTTCAGCAGCGGGCGACATTGGCCGACGTTGCGGCACTCGCGGGAGTGAGCCCCAAGACCGTGTCGCGGGTGTTCAACCAGCGCGATCTGGTCGGCCCCGAGACGGTCGAGCGCGTCCTCGCGTCCGCCAAGCGGCTGCGATTCCGCCCCAACACGCTCGCCCGGGGGCTGCGCCGGGGCGGCGGCACGAACACGGTCGGCCTCATCGTCGGCGAACTGGGCAACCCGTTCTACTACAAGGTCGCATCCGGCATCGAGCGCGAACTCGCCGCCCGCGGGTACGGACTCGTGCTGGCAACAACCGACGACACCGTCGAAGGTGAAGAGCGGGTCGCCGACGCCCTCCTCGGTCAACGGATCAGCGCGCTCATCATCATCCCCGTCTCCGACGACCAGGGCTACCTCGAGGGCGAACGGCAGCTCGGCACACCGGTCGTTGCGGTCGACCGACCGGCCCGCAATCTCGTCGCCGACTCCGTCGTGCTCGACAACCGCTCCGGCGCCTACGACGCCACGAAGCGACTCCTCACCCTCGGACATCGCCGCATCGCGTACGTGTGCAATCCGGCATCCATCTCCTCACAGGCCGAGCGCATCGCCGGCTACCGCGCCGCGATGACCGAAGCAGGCATCGCCGACACGTCGGCATGGGAGCGCCTGCTCGATGACCGCGACGCGAAGCCCGCAGCCGTCGTGCGCGACCTGCTCGCCGCCCCCGACGCACCCACGGCCGTGATCTGCGGCAACAACCGCATGACCATCGGTGCACTGCGCGCGCTGCGCGAAGCAGCAGACGAGCGCACCGCCATCATCGGCTTCGACGATTTCGACACCGCCGACGTCATCGGCGTCTCCGTCATCAGCTACGACCCGCTCGAAATGGGCCGCCGCGCCGCACAGGTGGCCCTCGAACGCATCGGAGACCCCACCGGATTCACCCGGCAGCTCGTGCTGCCGACGTGGATCATCGAACGCGGTACCGGCGAACGCCCCCCGAAAGGACGCGCATGACCGACCTCCTCCACCTGCACCGTGACGGCATCTCACTGCTCGTCGATGCCAGACGCGACGACCTGCCGCGCGTGCTGCACTGGGGCCCCTCCCTCGGGTCTCCCGATGCCGCCGCACTCGAGACGACGGCCGACGCGCTCGACCGGCAGAGTGCGCCGGCGACCCTCGACGCCGCCTGGCAGCTCACGCTGCTCCCCGCCGAAGCCGACGGCTGGGCGGGCCGCCCCGGCCTGCAACTGCGTCGCGACGGCCGGCAGCTGCGCACCCGATGGCACCGTGGCACCCTCACCGCTGACGCCACCTCGCTGACGGTGGATGCCGTCGACACCGAGGGCCGCGCCACACTGCGCAGCCGTATCGAGATCGCACCCGGCGGGCTCGTGCAGGTCGCGCACACCCTCGTCAACGACGGCGACGACCCGCTCGAAGTCGACTGGGTCGAAGCGACACTGCCGGTCTCACCGTCGGTCACCCACGCGACGACGCTCGATGGTCGCTGGTCGCGGGAGAAGCGCGCCGTGACGACCGAACTGCCCACCGGCGCCGTCGCCCGGCAGTCCCGCCGCGGACGCCCCGGGCATGACGCGCCGATGTTCGTCGCCGTGTCCGAAGGCGCCCCGCAGTGGCACACCGGACGCGTGTGGGCGACGCACGTCGCCTGGTCGGCCGACACCACCTACCGCACCGACCGCGTCACCGACAGCCTGCCGCTCATCGGCGCCGGCGAGATGCTGCGACCCGGCGAACTGGTGCTCGCGACCGGCGAGACCTACGCCGCTCCCCCGGTGCTCTTCGCCTACGCCGACACCGGACTCGACGGCATCGCCGCGCAGGTGCACACGTGGCTGCGCGCGCGACCGCAGCATCCGACCTCTCCCCGCCCGTTCACCCTCAACACGTGGGAGGCGGTGTACTTCGACCACGATCCCGCCCAGCTCGACCGGCTCGCGGTGCGGGCGTCGGAGGTGGGCGTCGAGCGATTCGTGCTCGACGACGGCTGGTTCACCGGTCGCCGCGACGACACGACGAGCCTCGGCGACTGGGATGTCGATACGACCGTCTGGCCCGACGGCCTCCGCCCCCTCGCCGATCGCGTGCACGGACTCGGCATGCAGTTCGGGCTGTGGTTCGAGCCCGAGATGATCAGCCTGCGCTCCGACCTCGCAGGCGCCCACCCCGACTGGCTGTTGCACGACCCGCGGCACCTCGCACACGACCCCGCGCTGTCGTGGCGTACCCAGTTCGTGTTCGACCTCGCGAACCCCGGCGCATACGCGCACGTGCTGGAGCGAATGGACGCCCTCGTCGGTGACATCGGCATCGACTACATCAAGTGGGACCACAACCGCGATCTCGTCGAGGCCGTGCACGACGGGCGACCGGGCGTGCACGCGCACACCCTCGCCGTCTACCGCCTCATCGCAGAGCTGAAGTCCCGGCATCCTGGCCTGGAGATCGAGTCGTGCTCGAGCGGCGGTGCCCGCACCGACCTCGGCATCATGGCCGTCTGCGACCGGGTGTGGGGCAGCGACTCGAACGACCCGGTCGAGCGTCAGGACATCCAGCGGTGGACCGGCCTGCTGCTGCCCCCGGAGCTCGTCGGCGCGCACGTCGGCCCGACGCGTTCGCACAGCTCGGGGCGCGTGACCGACCTGTCGTACCGCATCGCGACGAGCCTCATGGGCTCGGCGGGGCTCGAATGGGACATCCTCTCGTGCAACGACGAGGAGACCGCGACGATCACCCGCTTCGCGGCGCTCTACAAGGAGCTGCGACCCGTCCTGCACACGGGCACCGTGGTGCACCCGCCGCTGCGCGACCCCGCCTGGCGCGTGACCGGATTCGTCGGTGCGGATGCCGCGGTCTACATCGTCGCGACCGTCGCCGGCCTCGAAGACGCCCGCGCCGAGCGGCTCGTGCTGACCGGCCTCGACCCCGACCGCACCTACCGGGTGCGCCTGCGCGACGAGATCGGCCGCCCCGCAGCCGGCTGGGTGCTGCCGCCGTGGTTCACCGCAGGCGAGGTCACCCTCCCCGGCAGCGTGCTGACCTCCGTCGGCATCCAGCTGCCCACTCTGTGGCCGCTGCAGGCCTTCGTGCTGCACGCGACCGCCGTCGCCTGACGCCGAGACTGCATCTGCGCCGTCGAGACCTCGCCCTTTCCAGACGAACCTGTCACCAGTTCGTTCCTCACGCCCCGATCTCCGCCAGAATGGCTTTAGGGCCTTCGTCTTCTACCGTTGATGACCCGCTAGCATTCGCAATTCCGGGGACCATGACTAGACCCGAGATAAGCGTTCCCGAAACGATGATCGCGCTTCGACTTCGCGTCCAACCAGTTGGGATTATGTGAGCCCCGTTCGATTTCCCAATAGTCTGCTCGCGATAATATGCCCCCCCTGGGGGGGGTCAAGCTGGCTGAGTTGCGGGGCGTGCGGTCGCGTTCAATGCGACCGCGACGCGCGGCGTTGCTCCAACGAGCACCAATCCTGATGAGCCAACTCCGTTCGCCTGCTGTATGCGGGTGGGCTCGACCCTATGGGGTGTGGGTTCGGCGACGACGGTGGCCGGGGGTGGGCTCGGCGGGGTAGCTCAGATCCCGTCGATGATGGCGTTCAGCGTGGCGCTGGGACGCATGACGGCGGTGACCTTCTCGAGGTCGGGGTGGTAGTAGCCGCCCACGTCGGTCGCCTGACCCTGCACCGCGTTGAGCTCGGCGACGATGGCCTCCTCGCCCGCGGCGAGGGCGTCTGCCACCGGCGCGAACGCTGCAGCGAGGTCGGTGTCGGTCGTCTGCTTCGCCAGCTCCTGCGCCCAGTACAGCGCGAGGTAGTAGTGGCTGCCGCGGTTGTCGATCGTGCCGAGCTTGCGGCCGGGCGACTTGTCCTCTTCGAGGAACGTGCCGGTCGCGGCATCCAGCGTGTCGGCGAGGATCTGCGCCTTGCCGTTGCCCTCGCGCTCGGCGAGGTGCTCGAACGATGCCGCGAGGGCGAAGAACTCGCCCAGCGAGTCCCAGCGCAGATAGTTCTCTTCGAGCAGCTGCTGCACGTGCTTGGGCGCCGAGCCGCCGGCGCCCGTCTCGAACAGTCCGCCGCCGGCCAGCAGCGGCACGATCGAGAGCATCTTGGCCGACGTGCCGACCTCGAGGATCGGGAACAGGTCGGTCAGGTAGTCACGCAGCACGTTGCCGGTCACCGAGATCGTGTCGAGGCCATGACGCATGCGGGCGAGCGTGTAACGGGTCGCTTCGGCGGGAGCCAGGATGCTGATCTGCACACCGGTCGTGTCGAGCAGCGCGAGTGCCTGGTGCACCTTCGCGATCAGCTGCGCGTCGTGCGAGCGGTTCACGTCGAGCCAGAACACGGCCGGCGATCCGGTCGCGCGGGCGCGGCCGACGGCCAGCTTCACCCAGTCGATGACCGCGATGTGCTTGGTCTGCGTGGCACGCCAGATGTCGCCGGCCTGCACCTCGTGCTCGATGAGCACTTCGCCCTCACCGTCGACGATCTGCACGGTACCGGCCGACGCGATCTCGAACGTCTTGTCGTGGCTTCCGTACTCCTCGGCGGCCTGCGCCATGAGGCCGACGTTCGGCACGGTGCCGATCGTGGTGGGGTCGAGCGGGCCGTTGGCGATCACGTCGTCGATGACGGCCTGGTAGACGCCGGCATACGACGAGTCGGGGATGACGGCGATCGTGTCGTCTTCGCCGCCGTCGACGCCCCACAGCTTGCCGCCGTTGCGCACGAGCGCGGGCATCGAGGCATCCACGATGACGTCCGACGGCACGTGCAGGTTGGTGATGCCCTTGTCGGAGTTGACGTACGACAGGCGCGGACCGGCCTGCAGCGCAGCGTCGAACGCGGCGGCGATCTCGTCGCCGTTCGCGACCTCGCCCAGTCCGCTGAGGATCGAGCCGAGACCGTTGTTCGGGGTGAGGCCCGCCTCGGCGAGCGCGTCGCCGTAGCGGGCGAAGATGTCGGCGAAGAACGCCTTGACGACATGGCCGAAGATGATCGGGTCGCTGACCTTCATCATCGTGGCCTTCAGGTGCACCGAGTACAGCACGTCGTCGGCCTTCGCCTGCTCGAGCGTCTCAGCCAGGAAGGCGTCGAGCGCCGCGGCGGAGAGGAATGTCGCGTCGATGATCTCGCGCGGCAGCACCTTGAGGTTGTCCTTGAGCACCGTGACCGTGCCGTCGGTCGCGGTGTGACGGACCGTGAGGACGTCGTCGTGGGCGGCGACCCAGCTCTTCTCGTTCGAACGGAAGTCGTCCTGACCCATCGTCGCGACACGGGTCTTCGAGCCCTCGGGGAACGGCTTGTTGCGGTGCGGGTGCTTGCGCGCGTAGTTCTTGACCGACAGCGGGGCGCGTCGGTCGCTGTTGCCCTCGCGCAGCACCGGGTTGACCGCCGAACCCTTGATGCGGTCGTAGCGGGCGCGGATGTCCTTCTCTTCGATCGAAGCGGGCTCATCCGGGTAGTCGGGCACGTCGAAGCCCTGCGCCTGCAGCTCCGCGATCGCGGCCTTCAGCTGCGGGATCGATGCCGAGATGTTCGGCAGCTTGATGATGTTCGCCTCGGGCAGCGTGGCCAGGCCGCCGAGCTCTGCCAGCGCGTCGCCGACCTGCTGGTCGTCGGTCAGCCGCTGCGGGAACGTGGCCAGCACGCGGCCGGCCAGCGAGATGTCGCGCGTCTCGACCTCGATGCCCGCCTGGCCCGCGTAGGCCTGGATGATCGGCAGGAACGAGGCGGTGGCGAGCGCCGGGGCCTCGTCGGTGTAGGTGTAGATGATGGTCGACTCGGACATCGGTCGTCGCTTCTCCGTTCGCGGGGACGTACTTCTCCGCATACAAAACTACCGTGCGCCTCGCCGTGGGCCGATTCGGGATCGCGACCGACAGGTGCCAGTCGCGCCGGCGCCCGGTAGCCTGGGTGCATGACTGAGCTGCGACTGGTGGAACTGTCGGCCTCGACGATCGTGGCCGTGAACACGATGTCGCTCAAGCCCGGCCAGGAGCAGTTCCTCGCACCGGCCAGCTACGCGGTCGCCGCGGCCGTCGTGAACCCCGCGACCTCGTGGCAGCGCGTCGTCCTCGACGGCGATCAGGTCGTCGGATTCGTGAGCGCGAACTTCGATCTCGACGCCCCGCAGGAGCATTTCCGTTCCGTGCTGTGGCGCATCAACGTCGATGCCGACGATCAGGGCCGCGGTGTCGGCCGCTTCGCCGTCGAGCAGTTGCTCGAGGAGGCCCGTCGCCGCGGCATGGACCACCTCAACGTCATCTACGAAGCCGGCGAAGGCGGCCCCGAGGCCTTCTTCGAGCGCGTCGGCTTCACCCCGGTCGACGAGACCGAATACGGCGAGGTCGTCGCCCAGATCCGCCTGTAGTCCCGGCATCCCCTCGCGTGCTGCGCCGCCTTCTCGCTGCCGCTGTCGGGTCGCAGATTCGGAGAATGACGTCGGATTCGGAGCATTCCGGCCGGTGCAGCCGAATCCGGTGACGTGATCCGAATCTGGTGACGCCGCGGCACGCGTCACCGCCTCCTCCACTGCGGCTGACTCGCGCGACTTGTCCACGGATGCCGGTGCACTGTCTCTCCCCGGCACGTCCAGCGGGTGAAGATTCCGGGCATGGACATCCGCCATCTCGTCGACCGGCACGGTGGCATCGTGCACCGCGATCTCGTGCTCGATGCCGGCGTCTCAGCACGCGCACTGCGCGCCGCGGTCACTCGCGGAGAGATCGAACGCGTACGCCGCTACTGGCTCGCGACCGAGCACGCGCCGATCGACCTGCGTCGCGCCGCCGAGGCGAGCGGCAGAGTCGCGTGCGTCTCGTTCGCGCGCCAGCGCGGCTGGTGGATGCCGGATGACGTCGACACTCGGCTCCACCTGCACGTCGGACCGAACGCCGAAGCCCCCGCTGCGGATGCCGTCGTCCATTGGTCGCGTCCGCTCGTCGCGGTCGGGAGGCATGTGCTGACCGAATCGGTCGACGACGCACTGGAGCACATTGCGGACTGCGTGCCGCACGAGGCTGCGCTCGTGCTGTGGGAGGCGGCGATCCGCGCCGAGCAGCGAACGGCCGCAGATCTGCGGCGGGTGCAGTGGCGCAGTGCAGCGGCATCCCGCCTGTCGATGGAGGTGACGGGCCTGTCGGACAGTGGGCTCGAGACGCGCTTCGTCGGACGCATCCGCGGCTGGGGACTCGCCCTGGAGCAACAGGTGTGGCTCGCGGGGCACCCGGTCGACGTGCTGATCGGCGACCGCCTCGTCGTGCAGCTCGACGGGTTCGCGCACCACTCGTCATCCGCAGATCGCACCCGAGACCTCGCGCACGACCGCGAGCTCACCGCCCGCGGCTACACGGTGCTGCGCTTCTCGTACGTCGAGGTGATGCACCGCTGGCCCGCGGTCGAGCGCGCACTCCAGCGCGCGCTCGCGCAGGGCGCGCACCTCGCCGCGTGACCTGTGTCATCGGATTCGGACTCCGTCACCGGATTCGGATCGAGCACGCGTCCCGATCCGAATCCGGTGACATTCTCCGAATCTGCGACGGCGGCCTCAGACGAGGGACTCCCGCCACGCCCGGGGTCCCCGAGTCGTCAGACGAGGGACTCCCTCCAAGCACTGTGCAGCTGCGCGAACTTGCCGGTGCCGGCGATGAGCACCTCGGGGGTGTCGTCCTCGATGATGCGGCCGTGCTCCATGACGAGCACGCGGTCGGCGATCGCGACCGTCGACAGCCGGTGGGCGATGATGATCGCGGTGCGGTCGGCCAGCAGCGTCTGCAGGGCGTCCTGGATCTGTCGCTCACTCGGGATGTCGAGGGATGCCGTGGCCTCATCGAGGATCAGCACCGCAGGGTCGGCGAGGAACGCCCGCGCGAACGAGATCAGCTGCCGCTGGCCCGCCGAGACGCGGCCGCCGCGCTTGTTCACGTCGGTCGCGTACCCGTCGGGCAGGCGCTCGATGAAGGCATCGGCTCCCACCGCGCGCGCCGCGATCTTGATCTCGTCGAGCGTCGCGTCGGGCTTGCCGAGCGCGATGTTGTCGGCGACGGTCCCGCTGAACAGGTACGCCTCCTGCGTGACCATGACGATCGCGCGGCGCAGATCCTTCGGGTGCAGCGAACGCAGGTCGACACCGTCGAGGGTCACCCGTCCCCGCGTCGGGTCGTAGAACCTCGACACGAGCTTGGCGAGCGTCGACTTGCCTGCACCCGTGGTACCCACCAGCGCGATCGTCTGGCCGGCCGGGATGTCGAGCGAGAAGTCGGGCAGGATGACGCGGTCGTCCGAGTAGCCGAACGTGACGTCGTCGAACGAGACGTGCCCGCGCGAGGTCCACAGGTCGACGGGCTGGTCGGGGTCGGGCACGGTCGGCTGCTCCTCGAGCACGCCCGACACCTTCTCGAGCGCCGCGGTCGCAGACTGGTACGAGTTCAGGAAGAACGCGACCTCCTGCAGCGGCGAGAAGAAGTTGCGCACGTACAGCACACCGGCCAGCAGTGTGCCGAGCCCCAGGATCCCGTCGACGAACCGCAGCCCGCCCCACAGCAGCACGAGCGCGACCGTGACCGCGGCCACCGCCATGAGCGCCGGTTCGAACGTGCCGAACAGGCGGATCGAGCGCATGTTGACCTCGCGGTACTGCGCCGACAGCTCGCCGAACTCGTCGTCGTTGCGCGGTTCCTTGCGGAACGCCTTGACGGCGCGGATGCCGGTCATCGTCTCGACGAACTTGACGATCACCTGCGCGCTGATGACACGCGACTCGCGGTAGACCTTCTGCGAGCTGATGAAGAACCAGCGCATCAGCAGGAACACGGGAATGCCCATGACGGCGAGGATGACGCCCGACTGCCAGTCGAGCAGGATCAGCGCGATGAGCGTGAATCCGCCGTACAGCACGCCCGAAACGAGTTCGTTGAGGCCGCCGTCGAGCAGCTCGCGGATCGAGTCGAGGTCGCTCGTCTGGCGCGAGATGATGCGGCCCGACGTGTACGACTCGTGGAACTCGAGGCTGAGCCGCTGCGTGTGCACGAAGATGCGCTTGCGCAGATCGAGCATGATCGCCTGCGTGAGGCGCGCGGCGACCACCGCGTACCAGCCGATCAGCGCCGCACCGCCGACACCGGCGACGAGGTAGACCACGACGACGCCGATCGTCGGCATCCAGACGGCATGGTCGAGGATGCGGGGCAGCGCCTCGTTGATGCCGTAGGCGATCAGGGCGGGGCCTGCCACGCGCAGCGCGGTTGAGACGACGAGCACGGCGGCGGCCAGCACGAGCTGGGCCTTCAGTGGGCGGGCGAGTGAACCCAGCAGTCGCAGCGAACGCTGCCGGATGGCACGCGATTCGTCGCGCGTGTAGTCGGAGCGGTCTTCACCGCTGGTACCCGAAACGGTCGTGGTGCTCACAGGTTCACCTCCCTCTCCCGCATGCGGGCTTGTTCGTCTTCAAGGCTCGAGATGACGTGACGGTAGTGCTGGCTGGTGCGCAGCAGGTCGCTGTGCGTGCCGACCGCCGTGATGCGTCCCGCCTCGAGCAGTGCCACGCGGTCGGCGAGGGTCACGGTCGAGGGCCGGTGCGCGACGACGAGCGCTGTCGTCTCATGCAGCACCTCGCGCAGCGCATCTTCGACGAGCTTCTCGGTGTCGACGTCGAGCGCCGACAGCGGGTCGTCGAGCACGAGCACCGAGGGACGTGCGGCGACGGCACGGGCGAGCGCCAACCGCTGACGCTGTCCGCCCGAAAGCGACAGGCCCTCTTCGCCGATCACCGTGTCGACGCCCTGCGGCAGGTCGTCGACGAACTGCGCCTGCGCGACGGCGAGCGCCTCGCGCAGCACGGTCTCGGCCTCGGGCGACCCCGGTTCGAGGTCTTCACGGCCCAGCAGCACGTTGTCGCGCACGGTCTGCGAGAACAGGGTCGCGTCTTCGAACGCCATGCCCACGCGGGTGCGCAGTTCGTGCAGCGTCAGGTCTCGCACGTCGACGCCGTCGAGCGTCACCCGCCCCTCGGTCACGTCGTACAGGCGCGCCGGAAGGGTCGTGAGCGTCGTCTTGCCCGAACCAGTCAGGCCGACCAGCGCCATCGTCTCGCCCGGCTCGAGCACCAGGTCGATGCCGTCGAGCAGGTCGCGCTCGGTGGTCGCGGCATCCTGGTAGCGGAAGTGCACACCCTCGAACGCGAGCGCGCCGCGGCTGCTGCCGGGCGTCACCGGGGACTCGGGGTCGTCGATCGTGTTGTGCTCGTCGAACACCTCGAAGATGCGGTCGGTCGCGGTGCGCGCGTCGAGCAGGAACGAGAACAGGAAGCCGATCGATTCCATGGGCCAACGCAGCACAGTGGCCATGGCGAAGAACGCGACGAGTTCGGCCGCGTCGAGCTGTCCGTTCAGGATCAGCGCGATGCCGACGCCCAGGCACAGCGCGAACGCGATGTCGGGCAGCAGCACGAGCCAGAACCAGATGAGACCGACCGAGCGCGCCTTGCTGAGTTCGGTCTCGCGCAGCGTCTCGGCCTGGCGGGTGAACTTGACGAGGGCGTGCTTGCCGCGGCCGAAGGCCTTGAGCACACGGATGCCGTGCACCGACTCCTCGACCGCCGTCGCGAGGTCGCCGGCCTGGTCCTGACTCTGACGGGCGAGCGTCCCGTACCGCTTCTCGAAGCGGTAGCCCGCGTACCACAGCGGCGCGCACACGACGATGAATGTCGTGCCGAGCAGCCAGTGCCAGCGGAACAGCAGCACCGCGCCGACCGCGATCGTGAGGACGTTGACGACCAGCAGCACGAGGCCGAACGCCATCCAGCGGCGCATCATGCTGATGTCCTGCATCATGCGGCTGAGCAGCTGACCCGACTGCCAACGGTCGTGGAACGCGACCGGCAGGCGCTGCAGCTTCTCGTAGAAGCTCGTGCGGATGTCGTATTCGACCTTCGTGGCGGGGGCGAGCACGAACCAGCGGCGTGCCCACACCATGAGCGCTTCGAGCAGCCCGAGCACGAGGATCGCGGCCGCGCCCCAAAAGAGCGCGCCACGGTCGCCGGATTCGAGATCGATGCTGCGCACGACCTCTTCGAGGACGAGCGGGATGCTGAGGGCGAGCAGGCTCGCTGCGAGCGCACTCGCGGCGCCGAGCGCAAGCCGCGGGAGCACGTTCTTGGCAAAGGGGTAGAGCCGCGCGAGTGCGCGGAATGTCGAGAGGGACGACCGGGAGGTGTCAGAAGTGGTCATGAGCCTTTGTGGGGACGATGGCGGGTGCGTCGGTTGGACGGCGATGTTCGAGAGGGCGCACGGTGGCGCCGCAGGACGGAGCCCTGCCGGGGGTAACGCTGACGGTGGCGGGTCTATGCCGCCGGGAATGACGTCGGGTTCAACCCTGGCGCGTCGCGGCCGGCGAAGCAGAGACTCCCGCGACGAAGAGGGCGGCCGGCTTCGTGTCGATGACGATGAGCTGGTACATGGTTCCTCCTCGGTACGGGGCCCTCTCGGGCGCGATGTGCGGTCGGAGGTCACTTGAGCGACGCGACAGCCCTCCAGCCTATGCCGAGAGCTTGAAACGTCGCAAGCCCCGGATCCGATGGATTCGGGGCTTGCAACGTTCGAGTGGTCTCAGGCGGCCTCGCGGTCAAGCAGCGACCGCTTGACGGCGGTGCCCCACGCGAATCCGCCGAGGCTGCCGTCGCCGCGCAGCACGCGGTGGCACGGTACGAACAGGGCGGGTGCGTTGCGGGCGCAGATGGATGCCGCGGCCCGCACGGCGCTGGGCTTGCCGAGTGCTGCGGCGAACTCTGTGTAACTGAGGGGCTCCCCCGGGGTGATGCGACGCAGCGCAGCCCAGCCTGCCAGTTGCAGTTCGGTGCCGCGCTGCGCGACGGCGACGTCGTCGATCGCGGCGACGTCGCCGCCGTAATAGGCGTGGACGGCGTCGGCCGCGTCGGTGTCGCCGATCCGCACATCGACGGGCGGCGCGGCGAGGCGGCCGAGGATCGCGTCGTGGTCTGCGGTCCACCCCGAGGCGAGCACGCGCTGGCGGTCGTCGACGAGCAGGGTGAAGGCGCCGTCGGCGGTGTCGATGGTCTGGATGATGGCGGTCATGTCTGGCTCCTGTTCAGAGGCTTCGCGGTGTTCTTCGGCGGCACGTTGCGCCACAGGTGGGCAGTGAGGGAGCTGCGCCAGGGCGATGTGCGGCGCGCCCAAGCGTCGAGGGCGCGGGCCTCCCCCGGCAGGCCCGCGGCCGCTCCACCGGCGCGGACGGCGACATCGCCGGGCAGGAAGACGTCTGGGTCGCCCGTCACCCGCATCCGCACGTAGTCGGCCGTCCACGGTCCGATGCCGGGCATCGCGAGCAGTGCTTCGCGCTGGGCCGCGTTGTCGTCGCCCGAGGTGAGTGTGAGCTCCCCCGACGCCAGGGCGGCTGCCGCCCCGACGATCGCGCGGATGCGGGCCTGCGGGCCCCGAAGGACACCCGCCCCATGCTCGGCGATCGCGGCCATGGTGGGGAACAGCCTGTGCGTGCCCTCGTGCGTCTCGACCGTCTCGCCGAGCGCTGCGGTGAGCGCGGTGAGCGCCGTGCGGGCTGCGACGACGGTGATCTGTTGGCCGACCATCGCACGGATGAGCATCTCGTGCGGGTCGGCGGCACCGGGCACGCGGATGCCGGGGACGCGTGCCACGAGCGGTGCGAGTTCGGGGTGTTCGGAGAGGGCGGTGTCGATCGCGGACGGGTCGGCGTCGAGATCGAACAGTCGCCGCGCGCGAGCGACGAGCACGGGCAGATCGCTCAGTCGCTGCAGTCGCGCCTGCAGGCGGAGCCGGTCGCCTTCTCGCCGCACACGGAACCAGGCCGAGCCGCCCGGGAGGGCGATGGCGCGAGCATAGTCCTCTGCACCTGCCACCTCGACGCAGTCGATCGCGCGGGCTCGCATCCAGTCGAACAGGCCCGCCGTGTCGATGGGCCCGCGAAGCGGCAGCGCGAGGTCGATGCCGCCCACGGCAGCACCGTCGCTCGCCCGGCGCCGCGAACGCAATTCGAGCGGCGTGAGCCCGAATACCTCGCGCACCGTCTCGTTGAACTGACGGATGCTCGCGAAGCCCG
Source organism: Microbacterium sp. bgisy189 (assembly GCF_965345345.1). GTDB lineage: Bacteria > Actinomycetota > Actinomycetes > Actinomycetales > Microbacteriaceae > Microbacterium. Next base: position 184,829 of record NZ_CBDRMZ010000002.1, read on the forward strand.
CCGAGAACGCGACGTCGGCCGCGGGCAGATCGGTGCCGACGAGCAGCATCCGTGCCGTGTGCGCACGCTGCGCCCTGGCGAGGGCGAGCGGACCTGCACCGAGCTCCGCGGCGAGCAGGCGCGTGAGGTGCCGTGGGGAGTACCCCAGCCGCGAGGCGAGCCCCGACACGCCCTCGCGCTCGACGACGCCTTCGGCGATCAACCGCATCGCACGACCTGCGACGTCGGAGCGCACGTCCCAATCGGGTGAGCCCGGGGCGGCCTCGGGGAGGCACCGCTTGCAGGCGCGGAATCCGGCCTCGTGGGCGGCGGCGCTCGTCGGATAGAAGCTGACGTTGGCGGGTTTGGGCGTGCGGGCCGGGCAGCTGGGCCGGCAGTAGATGCCCGTCGAGTGCACGGCGGTGACGAACTGCCCGTCGAAGCGGGCGTCGCGCGCATCGATCGCACGGTATCGCTCATCGAAGGTCAGCGTGTGGGGCATGTCACTACTCTGACACGCCACACCGACACCGACTGGCGGAAATCGGACATGGCAGTGACCCTCGATGCCGACGACCGATTTCCGCGCGACCGAGAGTCTCGCGGACACCGCGCGACGCGACTGGCGTGGGCACCATGACGGACGCCACGCTCACCCCGTTGCTCCAGGCGCAGGTGCGCAACGGGTTCTCCGCCAGCCAGCATGCTCGACCGCGACATCACCGTGCCGGTGCCCGGTGTCGACCCGCGCAACGACTTCGCAACCCCCAGGTCACAGATTCGGACAATGTCGCCGGATTCGGATGCGAAACCGGCATCCGGTCCGAATCTGCGAGCAATCTCCGAATCCGGTGCGCAGGGGCAGGCGCAGGGGCAGGCGACCGCGCCCGGCGGCGTCAGTGGAAGAAGTGACGCTCCCCCGTGAAGAACATCGTCACGTTCGCGGCGCGGGCGGCGTCGATGACCTCCTGGTCACGCACCGACCCACCGGGCTGGATGATCGTCTTGATGCCGGCGTCGATGAGGATCTGCGGGCCGTCGGCGAACGGGAAGAACGCATCGGATGCCGCGACCGATCCGGCCACGCGGTCACCGGCTCGCTCGACCGCGAGACGGCATGAGTCGACGCGGTTGACCTGGCCCATGCCGATGCCGACGGTGGCCGACGCCTGGGCCAGCACGATGCCGTTCGACTTGACCGCACGGCACGCCTTCCAGGCGAACGCGAGGTTCGACTTCTCGCTGTCAGCGGGCATCTCACCGGTGACGAGGTCCCAGCCGTCGACGAGGGACTCGATCTCGTGCGGGAAGCGGTCGGCGTCCTGCAGCAGGAGTCCCCCCGACACCAGGCGCACGTCGAGGCGCTCCTGCTCCCAGTCGGCCGGAAGCTTGAGGACGCGGAGGTTCTTCTTCAGCTTGAAGACCTCGAGCGCCTCGGGCTCGTAGTCGGGGGCGACGATGACCTCGGTGAAGATGTCGCGCAGGTTCTCGGCCATCTTCAGCGTGACGGTGCGGTTGGCTGCGATCACGCCGCCGAACGCCGACACCGGGTCGCACTCGTGCGCACGCAGGTGCGCCGACGCGATCGGGTCGAGGGCCTGCGGCGCCGCCACGGCGATGCCGCACGGGTTGGCGTGCTTGATGATGGCAACGGCCGGCTTGATCATGTCGAACGCGGCACGCAACGCGGCATCGGCGTCGACGTAGTTGTTGAACGACATCTCCTTGCCCTGCAGCTGCGTGGCCTGGGCGATGCCGCGGCCACCCACGCGGGTGTAGATTGCGGCGCGCTGGTGCGAATTCTCGCCGTAGCGCAGCACGGCGAGGCGCTCTGCGCGGACGGTCAGGTGCTGGGGCAGGTCACCCTCGTCGGGGATCGCTTCTTCGGCGAACCAGGTCGAAACGGCGCGGTCGTACTGCGCCGTGTGCGCGAACGCGCGAGCGGCGAGCTCCTTGCGCTGGGCGAGTGTCGTCCCGCCCGCACGCAGCGCCTCGATGATGGCGGGGTACGAGGTGGGCGAGACGGCGATCGCGACGTTGGCGTAGTTCTTCGCCGAGGCGCGCACCATGGCGGGGCCGCCGATGTCGATCTGCTCGACGACGGCGTCGCCGGTCGCGCCAGAGGCGACGGTCTCGACGAAGGGGTAGAGGTTCACGACGACCAGCTCGAAGGGCTGGATGCCGAGCTCACCGAGCTGGCGTTCGTGGTCTTCGAGGCGCAGGTCGGCCAGCAGGCCCGCGTGGACGCTCGGGTGCAGCGTCTTCACGCGACCGCCGAGCGACTCGGGAAAGCCCGTCACCGTCGCCACGTCGGTGACGGCGTGGCCGGCTTCGCGCAGCAGCGTGGCCGATCCACCGGTGGAGACGATTTCGACGCCGGCCGCGGCGAGCGCTTCGGCGAGGGCCAGCAGGTCTGTCTTGTCGCTCACCGAAACGAGTGCCCGGCGGATGGGGACGACGTCACGGGGGCGGTAGAGGGACGGGTCGATGACGGGGCCGGCCATGCGGATGCTCCTGGTGCTGATCGGTGTCACGCCGTCGGGCGGCGCTCAGTGGGCGAGGTTGTCGAGGTCGAGCTCGCCCGTGGCGATGCGGTGCACCACATCGATCAGCAGGCGGCGTTCGACGGGCTTGACGCGGTCGTGGAGGGTGTGCTCGGTGTCACCGGGCTGCACGGGGATGCGCTCCTGGGCGAGGATCGGGCCGGTGTCGACGCCGGTGTCGACGACGATGACGCTCGCGCCGGTCTCGGTGACGCCGGCCGCCAGCGCGTCGCGGACGCCGTGCGCGCCAGGGAACTCGGGCAGGTACGCGGGGTGCGTGTTGATGATGCGGGGGGCCCAGGCCTCGACGAGACCGGCGGGCAGCAACCGCATGAGCCCGCTCAGCACGACGAGGTCGGGGTTCCAGACGCGCAGCTGCTCATCGAGCTCTGCGCCCCATTCCTCACGCGAGCCGAATCGGCTGTAGGGAACGAGAAAGGTGGGGATGCCGAATTCTTCGGCGTGCTCGAACCCGTCAGCCTGGCGGTCGGCGCCGACTGCGACGATGCGGGCCGGAAAATCGGGTGCGCTGGCCGCATCGAGGAGGGCCCGAAGGTTCGAGCCGGTACCCGAGATGAGAACGGCGACCGTGAGCACCCGCACAGTCTACCGAGGCGCGCGCGGCCCCTTGTCGCCCGTGACATCGTCGTCGCCGTGGTCGTCTCGGTGGTCGTCGCGGTGCAGCCAGTCGTCGATCGGCTGGGTGTCGGTTTCGTCGGCGGATGCGTCGGCCGGTGTGTGGGCAGAAGCGGGCGGTGCGGCCGGTTCCGCGGTCGGCGGCTCCACCGTTCCCTCGCTCGGCGCGGTGTCGGGCGCGTCGTGCGGGGCGTGGTCGATCCACGGCGCGGCGACGCTGCGTTCGCGGCGGATCCGCGGTTCGACGTGCTGACCGCCGCGAGCGGTCTCGGTGCGTGTCGCCGGCGCCAGCAGCGCGATGCCGGCACCGATCGCGATCTCGACGCCGACCGCGAGGGCGACCGGGCCGGACTGCGGTCCGATCTCGGCGAGCCTGCCGGGGCCGAACGAGCCCGCGGCGAGCGCAGCCAGCAGAGCAGCCGCTGCCGCCGCCAGCACGACCAGTCCCGCGAGCACCGCGACGCGCGGGGCGACCGGCTCGACGTGGCCGGGCTCGGGCAGCATCCGGTTGCGAGCCGTCCATCCCGCGACAACACCGACGCCGATCACGAGCAGCGCGAGCAGCAGCATCCACGATGACGTCGACTCAGGGACCGCTCCGAGAATCGGGATGCCGGGGATCACCCCCAAGCTCGTGCCGGCGGGCGAGACGGCGGTGCCGGTGCCGATCGCGAAGCCGGGACCGGCCGCGAACGAAGCGCCCCACAGCACGAGGGTCGGGATGTAGGCGAGTTGCGCGATCGTGAGGGTGATCGCGCCGACGGCATCGACGTTCGCCGATTCGAACAGAGCGATCACGTCACCGCCTCGCACGATCATCCCGACGCCGACGATGAGCGCGCCGATGCCCACGTAGCCCGCGACGGCGATGCCCAGCCCGCGCCCCACAGCAGCCGGGGCGTCGCGCCACGGCTCGACGGCATCCACGCGGTCGTGCAGCGCGTCGACGATGCCCTTGTCGTCGCCCTCACGCCACGCCACAACGAACGCGCCGGTCGCCGCCGGGAGCACGAAGACGAGCACCGGAAAGGCGATCGCTGCTGCCGCGTCGACCGTGCCGGCCGCGGCCGTCGACGACGACACCCACAGGACGACCGAGAGCATGAGCATCGCGACCGCGCCACCGGCGAGCCCGACCGGCCAAGCCCCGGCTCGCACGGCACGGGCACCCGAGCGGGCCGCGAAGATCGCGGTGAATCCCGCGAACGCGAGGGGTGCGAGCGAGATGGTGAACGCGGCCGCCTCTTCGGGGATGCCGGTCGCCGCGAGGTACTCGGCGGGGAGGTCGATGTACAGCGGCACGAAGTGCCCCACCTGCCACACCTGCACGGCCGCGGGCCACAGCGCGCCCCAGTCGGCGGACGCGCCGAAACCGAACACCCACAGGACGGTGAGCGGGGCGAGGACGGCGGCGATTCCGACGGTGACGGCGACGACCGCGTCGAAGGCGGCGAGCAGGGCGACGAGCAGGCGATTCATGGGCGTAACGACCCTACCCACCGGGCGCACGAGCCCCCGCATCCCACTCCCACAGCACGGTGAACAGCCAGCCTCTTCGTGCGCGGTACGGTCAACTCATGAGCAACACTTCGGCCCCCCGGCTGACCAACGAGCGGGCGCCGGGCGCCCTCGACCGATTCTTCGAGATCACCGAACGCGGATCGACCATCGGCACAGAGGTGCGCGGCGGTCTCGTCACCTTCGTGACGATGGCGTACATCATCATCCTGAATCCGCTGATCCTCTCCACGCCCGATGTCGACGGCAACGTCCTGTCGGGTTCGGCGGTGGCCGCGGCGACTGCGCTGACGGCGGGCGTCATGACGATCCTGTTCGCCCTCGTGACGCGTCTGCCCTTCGCCTTCGCGGCAGGCCTCGGCATCAACGCATTCGTCGCGTTCACGATCGTCGGCTCGGTCACGTGGCCCGAAGCGATGGCGCTGGTCGTCATCAACGGTCTGATCATCGTGCTGCTGGCCGCGACCGGACTGCGGAAGATGATCTTCGACGCCGTCCCCGTCGAGCTCAAGATCGCGATCACCGTCGGCATCGGCTTGTTCATCGCATTCATCGGCTTCGTCAACGCCGGTTTCGTCAGCGCCACCGGCAACCCCTCTCCCCCGGTCGACCTCGGCGCGGGAGGGTCGGTCTCGACCCTGCCGACGCTCATGTTCGTCATCACACTGCTCATCGGCGGCGTGCTGATCGCGACACGCACCAAGGGCGCCATCCTCATCGCACTCGTGGCCGGCACCCTGCTGTCGGCGCTCGCGAACATCTTCTGGCCCGGCAACTTCAGCTTCGGCTTCACCGGCGCCCTCGTGAGCCTGCCCGACCTGAGCCTCATCGGTCAGATCAGCTTCGGGTTCGACCTCGGCAAGGTCACGGTCGTCGCCCTCGTCATGTTCGTGTTCACCCTCGTGTTCTCGAACTTCTTCGACGCCATGGGCACCATGACGGGCCTCGCGAAAGAGGCCGGCCTCGCCGATGAGAAGGGCGACTTCCCCCGCATCAAGTCGGCGCTGATCGTCGAGGGCATCGGCGCCGTCGTCGGCGGTGGCACCTCATCGTCGTCGGCGACCGTCTTCGTCGAATCGGGCTCGGGCATCGGCGAAGGCGCCCGCACAGGTCTTGCCACTGTCGTGACCGGCGTGCTGTTCCTGCTGGCGATGTTCTTCACGCCGCTCACCTCACTCGTGCCCGGCGCGATCGCCGCCGCGGCGCTCGTGCTCGTGGGCGCGATGATGCTGTCGCAGATCAAGCACATCGACTTCGCCGACTTCCGCGTGCTGCTGCCGGTGTTCCTCACCGTCACGGTCATGCCGATGACGTACTCGATCGCCAACGGCATCGGCGCGGGCTTCGTCAGTTGGGTCGTCGTGAACGCACTGTCGGGCAAAGCGAAGACCGTCCACCCGCTGCTGTGGATCGTCGCGGCCGGCTTCGTGCTGTTCTTCGCCCGCGGACCGATCTCGGCCCTGTTCGGGGTCTGACCCCGCGACGGGGAACGCAGAAGGGGCCGGATGCCATGGCATCCGGCCCCTTCGCTGTGTCAACTCAGAGCGACTCGATGATCTCGCGCATCAGGGCAGCGGTCTCGGACGGCGTCTTGCCGACCTTGACACCGGCGGCCTCGAGCGCTTCCTTCTTCGCCTGCGCGGTGCCGGCCGAGCCCGACACGATGGCGCCGGCGTGGCCCATGGTCTTGCCCTCGGGAGCGGTGAAGCCCGCGACGTAGCCGACGACCGGCTTGGTGACGTTCGCCTTGATGTACTCGGCCGCACGTTCCTCGGCGTCGCCGCCGATCTCGCCGATCATGACGATCGCCTTGGTGTCGGGGTCGGCCTCGAACGCCTCGAGCGCGTCGATGTGCGTCGTGCCGATGACCGGGTCGCCGCCGATGCCGATGGCGGTCGAGAAGCCGATGTCCTTCAGCTCGAACATCATCTGGTAGGTCAGGGTGCCCGACTTCGACACGAGGCCGATCGGTCCCTTGCCGGTGATGTTGGCGGGCGTGATGCCCGCGAGCGCCTCACCGGGGGTGATGATGCCGGGGCAGTTCGGACCGATGATGCGGGTCTTGTTGCCCTTGGCCTTCGCGTACGCCCACGCCTCGGCGCTGTCGCCGACGGGGATGCCCTCGGTGATGACGACCAGCAGCGGGATCTCGGCGTCGATGGCCTCGATCATGGCGTCCTTCGCGAACTTCGGCGGCACGAACGCGACCGACACGTTGGCGCCGACCTTCTCGATGGCCTCGGCGACGGTGCCGAACACGGGGAGTTCGACCTCGCCCTCGTGCGGCTTCTCGTGGGTGACCGTGGTGCCGGCCTTGCGGGCGTTCACGCCGCCGACGATGTTGGTGCCCGCCTTCAGCATGAGGGCGGTGTGCTTGGTGCCTTCACCGCCGGTGATGCCCTGGACGATGACCTTGGAGTCGTTGTTGAGGTAGATCGACATTTCTCTGGTTCCTCTTTCGTCTCAGGCGTTCGCCAGCTCGGCGGCCTTGTCGGCGCCCTCGTCCATACCGGCGGCGAGGGTGACCAGCGGGTGGTTCGCCTCGGCGAGGATGGCGCGGCCCTCCTCGACCTGGTTGCCGTCCAGACGCACGACGAGTGGCTTGGTGGCGTGGTCGCCCAGGATCTCGAGGGCCTTCACGATGCCTTCGGCGACGGCCACGCACGAGGTGATGCCGCCGAACACGTTGACGAACACGCTCTTGACCTGCTCGTCGCCGAGGATGACGTCGAGCCCGGATGCCATGACCTGGGCGTTCGCACCGCCACCGATGTCGAGGAAGTTGGCGGGCTTGACGCCGCCGTGGTTCTCGCCGGCGTAGGCGACGACGTCGAGGGTCGACATGACCAGACCCGCGCCGTTGCCGATGATGCCGACCTGGCCGTCGAGCTTGACGTAGTTCAGGCCCGACTCCTTGGCCTTGGCTTCGAGCGGGTCAGCGGCTGCCTTGTCTTCGAGCTCTTCGTGCTCGGGGTGGCGAACCTCGCTGGCGTTCTCGTCGAGCGAGACCTTGCCGTCGAGGGCGATGATGTCGCCGGCGCCGGTGCGGACGAGCGGGTTCACCTCGACGAGGGTCGCGTCCTCACCCTTGTAGACGTCGTAGAGCTTGACGAACACGTCGGCGACCTTGTCAACCAGGTCTGCCGGGAAGTTCGCGGCCTGCGCGATCGCGACGGCCTTGTCCTTGTCGATGCCGGTCAGCGGGTCGACCTCGACGCGGGCGAGCGCCTCCGGCTTCTCGACCGCGAGTTGCTCGATCTCCATGCCGCCCTCGACCGAGCACAGGCTCAGGTAGGAGCGGTTGGCGCGGTCGAGCAGCACCGAGAAGTAGAACTCCTCGGCGATGTCGGCACCCTGCGCGACCATGACGCGCTTGACGACGTGACCCTTGATGTCGAGGCCGAGAATGGCCTCGGCTGCGGCGTACGCCTCGTCGGGGGTCTTCGCGACCTTGACGCCGCCGGCCTTGCCGCGGCCTCCGGTCTTGACCTGAGCCTTGACGACGACGACACCGCCGATCTTCTCGGCAGCCGCCTTCGCCTCCTCGGGGGTGTCGGCGATGATGCCGGCGAGCACCGGCACCCCGTACTTCTCGAATAGGTCTCGTGCCTGGTATTCGTAGAGATCCACGTGCAATCCTTCGCTGGGCGGCGGTGGGGTTGGGTGCCGAAAAACGTCTCGATATCGAGATATCGGCCAGTCGTCAAGCCTACTACCCTTCGCTGACCGGCCCCGCCGGACGGAGGGGGTGCGCGATCCGGTCGCGCGCGAGCGCACGTGTGCGGTGCGGGTGGCTAGGATTTCACCACCATGAACGACGTCCCCGAGACCCGCGCCCGCAACACGGTCGTCGCCGCGGCACTCGACCTGTTCGCGACGCAGGGGTTCGAGGCCACCTCCGTCGAACAGATCGCCCAGGCTGCAGGCGTTTCGCGCTCCACCTTCTTCCGACAGTTCGGCGGCAAAGACGATGTCGTCTTCACCGACCATGCCGTGCTGCTCGAACAGCTGCGCGAGTTCTTGTCGCAGCCGCACGAGAATCCGTGGGCGGCCGTGTGCGAAGCATCGCTGCAGGTGTTCCGCCACTTCGCGGCCGACCCCGAACTCGCCCGCCGTCGCTACGGTGTCGTGCGTCAGGTGCCCGCGCTCCGCGACCGCGAGATCGTGACGGTGTTCCAGTACGAGCGCCTCTTCGACGAGTACCTGCGGCGCGAACTGCCCGAGCTCGATCCGATCGAGGCGGTGTCGTTCGCGGCATCCGTCACGGCGGTGCACAACCACGTGCTGCGCCGGCTGCTGCGCGGCACGAAGAAGGTGCCGTCTTCGGTGCTCAGCGATGCACACGACGCCCTCATGCATCGCGTCGGCGTGCACCCCGACGGCACGCCGCCCGCCGATGACGACGTCGTGGTCGCAGTCTTCCCCCGGCGCATGCCGGCTGCCGAAGTGGCGCGCCGCCTGGGCTCGCAGCTGTCCTGACAACGCCGCCTCAGTGGGACTGCGTCCCGCGACTGGCGGTACTGGATGCCGCAGGAGTACCCTGTCGGGCATGAGCACCTTCCCCGGCGAGGCCGTGCCCTCGTACGACGTCACCGGCCGTCTCGGCACCGACTACTACGCCGTGTTCGCCGACATCGACCCGGCCGATCGCGACGTGTGGGACCGCGCGAAGGCGTACGTCGACGAGATCGGCGACCGCATGGTCGAGGCATGGGACACCGCGACCTACCCGCTCGAGGTCGCCACCCGACTGGGTGAACTCGACCTGCTCAACGACGGCATCGAGCACCCCGACCTGACGCACTTCTCACCGCTGGCGGCGGGCCTCGTGAACATGGAGGTCTCGCGCGGCGACGGATCGCTCGGCACCGTGATCGCCGTGCAGGGCGGACTCGCGCTGCGCACCCTCGCGCTGTTCGGGTCGTCCGAGCAGCAGGCGCGATGGCTGCGGCCCGTCGCGCGCGCAGAGGTGCTCGCCTCGTTCGCGCTGACCGAGCCCGACCACGGCTCGGACTCGGTCTCGCTCGAAACCGTCGCCCGACGCGACGGCGACACCTGGGTCATCCGCGGCGCGAAGAAGTGGATCGGCAACGGCGCCTCGGGCGGCATCACGTTCGTGTGGGCACGGGTCGACGACGAGTCCGATGCGCACCACGGCGCCGTCCGGTGCTTCCTCGTCGAGCAGACGACACCCGGCTACACCGGCACCGTCATCACCGGCAAGGCCTCACTTCGCGGCATCTACCAGGCCCACATCACCCTCGACGATGTGCGCGTACCGCTTGATGCCGTCCTCCCCGGCACCCGCTCCTTCAAAGACGCGTCGACCGTGCTGTACTCGACCCGCTCGGGTGTCGCCTGGTCGGCACTCGGACACGCGACCGCCTGCTACGAGGCCGCGTTGCAGTATTCCCAGCAGCGCATACAGTTCGGCAAGCCGCTTGCGAAGTTCCAGATGATCCAGGAACGCCTCGCCCAGATGCTCGAAGAACTCACCGCCATGCAGCTGTACTGCCGCCACCTTGCCGACCTCGAGGCATCCGGCGGACTGCGGCCAACTCAGGCATCGCTGGCGAAGTTCCACAACACCCGTGCCGCCCGTCGCATCGCTGCCTCGGCCCGCGACCTGCTCGGCGGCAACGGCATTCTGCTCGAGAACGGCGTCATGCAGCACATGGCCGACATCGAAGCGATCCACACCTACGAGGGCACCGAGAGCGTGCAGGCGCTGCTCATCGGCCGCGACATCACCGGGATGAGCGCGTTCGCCTGATCCGGGCGTCAGCGCACGATGACCCGTCCAGCGTCTCGCTCCTTCACGTCTCCTTCGACAGACGAACCGCGATAGCGAAGCAGGTTACCGGAGCCGGTCTCTGTGACGTCGCCGTCGACGTGGGTCCGACTGCCGAGGATGAGTCCGTCGTCGCCCGATTCGTACACGTTGCCGTCCACGACAGCGCGACCACCGAGCACAACCCGTCCGCTGCTGGTCTCACTGATGTTTCCTTCGACAACCCCGCCGACACGGAGATCCCCGCTTTCGCGCTCGGCGATGTTGCCCGCAATCGTGCCGTACACACGCACGTCGCCGGTGTGACGCTCGATCAGGTTGCCCTTGATCTCGCCCCCGGCTTCGACGAGCACGGTTCCGCTGCCTGTCTCTTTAACGTTCCCCTCCACCAGGCCCGAACCAGTGATTCGGACGGTCCCAGCCCCCGATTGCCGAACGTTGCCCTTGACCGTGCCGGAGATGGTGACGGTGCCACCGCGAACGAGCAGGTCACCGTCGATGGTCTGGCCCGCCCGCACGGTGTAGGAGCCGTTGCGAACGATCTCGTCTGCGTGTGCGGTCATAGGCGTTGCCACGAGAAGGAGTCCAGCCGCGGTTCCGATGGCCACCAGGCGTGCCGAGATGTTCCTGTTCATGTGAGTGTCCTCTCGTCGTAGCGCCGAGTCGCTCCCCGCGCTGCAACCACCTCATCCCAGTCCAATGAGCCGCCCATGAGCGCGCCGTGAGTCGTGTCTTATTTCGGCCCTCGAGCGCGCCGCCGACTCGCCCGATCGAGCCGACCTCAGGTGTGCGACGAGGCGCGATCGACGAGCGTCGTTAGCAACGTCGCTCGCGCAAGCCCGGACCGATCCTCGCGATCGCGTCGCAGCCGAGCCAACGCCATGCGCACCGCAGTCTCACCGAGATCGAGCTTCGGCGGCGCGATCGCTGTCAGCGGGATCCGAGCGAGCGACGCGATCTCATCGTCGTACGCGACGATCGCTAGATCCTGCGGCACCCTCAGCCCCCGATCGAGCGCGAGGTCGACGAGCAGCACTGCATCCGCGTCGGTGTGCACGAGCACGGCGCGCGTTCCGTCGCGAAGACAGTCATCGAGAAGCGCCTCCAGCGCACGGCGCGAATCGTCGGTACCGAACGGTGGATTGGGGAGCTCGCGCGTCCAGCCCCGGCGGGTGGCCGATCACACCGCTGCCGTCAGGGATGAGTGCACCCACGCACTCGATGCCGGCACGGAAGAGGATCGACTCGCCGGGCAGGAAGGCGCCGTGCTCATTGACCTGTGCGGTCGAGGTGTACGGAGCGTCCTGAGTGCCGTCGCCGGCGCCTGTCGCCGAGCAGTCGACGAAGTACTTCTGCTGCGAGAGCGCGACGACCGAGGCGGCTGTCGAACCGGTCCCCTCGACATCGAACAGCGCAGTGCCGGTGGCACGCAGTTCGACCGGTCCGGCCGTTGCGTCGGCCGGCGACGTCCAGGTCAAGGTCGCTCAGGTAGTGCCGCGCACCGGCGAGATCGGCGGCGCTGGCGGGCGAGGCGGTCACCAGTGGGGCGATCACCAGGGCCGCGACACCGACCGCTGCCGCTTTCGCGCGCATCGGATTGGACATGCGATTCCTCCTTGAATGCGGGGTGGGGGTCATCCGACCCTGCCCGTGGCATCGCGCGCCGACAATCGAATCGCACAGAACCGCACATCACCGCGTGCACTTCCCACCGACCACCTCGCCGACGGGCTGACCGGATCCACACGGCCGCCGGGGTACCGTCAGCACATGGGACTCTTCGGCTCGCGCCCCAAGATCGTCAAGCTCGACACGACCGGGCCCGGCTCACTGCCGGTGCATGCCCCGGGCAAACCGTGGAGTCTGTGGTCGGACGGAATGGGCGTGCTCGCCACGAGGTCGCTGCAGCTGATCATCGTGCTCGCGGTCGCCGCGGTGGTCGTGCTCGGTGTGCGCGAGGTGACCGTCGTCACGATTCCACTGATCCTCGCCCTCATCATCGCGTGTGCATTCGCGCCGCTCATGGGCTGGTTGCGTCGCCACGGATTCGCACCACTGCCCGCGACGCTCGTGTGCCTGCTCGCCGCCCTCACGGTGCTGGGACTCATCGGCTGGCTCATCACGTGGCAGGTGCGCGACCAGTGGGACGACCTGTCATCGAAGGCGCAGGACGGCTTCAACGGCCTGATGGCGTGGATCGCGACGCTGCCCGTCTCGATCGATCAGGAGCAGATCGACGAGTGGATCGCGGCGGCGACCGACTTCGTCACGAGCGCACAGTTCGGCTCAGGCGCGCTGGCGGGGGTCAGCGCGGTCGCGACGTTCCTCACGGGGCTCATCCTCATGATCGTCACCCTGTTCTTCTTCCTGAAGGACGGCCCGCGCATGTGGGAGTTCCTGCTGCGCCCCTTCGAGGGTGCCGCCTACCGCCGCGCGGCGCGCGTCGGTGACACCGTGGTGACCACGTTCGGCAACTACGTGCGCGGCACCGCATCGATTGCCGCGGTGGATGCCATCGGCATCCTGATCGGCCTGCTCATCCTCCAGGTGCCGCTGGCCGTACCGCTCGCGGTGCTCGTCTTCGTCGGCGCGTTCGTGCCCATCGTCGGCGCCACCGTCGCCGGTGCCCTGGCGGCCCTCGTCGCACTGGTGACGAACGGCTGGGTCGTCGCGCTCATCGTGGTCGGGGTGATCGTCCTCGTGCAGCAGCTCGAGGGGAACCTGCTGCAGCCGTTCCTCATGGGGCAGTCGATGAAGCTGCACGCGTTCGTCATCCTCATCGCGTTGACGGTGGGCACCGTGCTCGGCGGCATCGTCGGCGCGATCATCTCGGTGCCGATCACCGCCGTCGCGTGGGGTGTCATCAAGGTGTGGGACGGGCCGCGCACCCCCGCGCGCTGGGCGCGGCCGAAGAATCGCGCGACCGAGATCGCCGCGGAGGGCTGATCTCGGCATCCCCGCCTGTCAGGCGAGGGAGAGCACAGGGCCGAGCTGTTCGCGATCGAGCGCGATCCACGGGCCGGCGGGGTCGACGACGACACCGTTGATGCCGTCGTCACCGCGCAGGGCCGACGCCAGCTGGGCACCGGTCAGTGGGACAGGACGGTCGCCGCGCCCGAGCGCGATCACCTCGAGCGGATGCGAGAACACTTCGAGCCGCCGCTCCCCCGAGGGTGAGCGCGACTCGGCGAGCCCGAAGCGTCCTTCGTCGTCGGCGGGGCCGGCGGCCACCCACAGCTTGACCGTCGCGAGCGCTTCGGCGACCTTCTCGGTCGTCGCGTCGGTGCGCGGGGTCGCGAGCAGGGTCTTGATCGTGAACGCCGGGTCTGCTTCTTCAACCGACTTCTCGATGAGCGGCGCGGGCAGCACGATGCGTGCCTGCGGCGACGCCGGATCGATGATCATGCCGGCGTAGGGACCGGCGAGCACGTTGCGGAACACGTTCATGGCGGGCTGACCGACGGCACTGGTCGACGTGTCGCCGTCTGCACGGATGCTGTCTTGCAGCGCCGCGCCGCCGCTGAACGCGAGCAAGAAGCGCTTGTCTTCGATGGCCGTCACCGCGAGGGTGAGCTCTTGTCCGTCGGCGATGAGCTGCTTCGCGTTGCCGCGCACGCGCAGGTAGAGCTGGCCTTGCAGAGCCTGACGCATGATGTTCATGACATCGGTGTTCTGCGGCTTCTCGGGAAGACCGGCGAGCGCGGCGCGCAGCAGACCGTTGTCGGGAAGGCCCGCGGTCGGGCGCGAGGCGGGTGCCTGCGGGGCGGGACGGCTGAGCGACGGCGGGGCCGCTGCCTTGCCGAACGTCGAGAACGAGATGCCGACCTCGGGCACCGGCTCGGACACGACGACCTCGTCAGCCGCTGCCTCGGACGCGTCGGATGCGGCGACCTGCTGCTCGTCTGCGGGCGCGTCGGTCGGGGTCTCGCGCTTGCCGCGCTTGAACAGGGCCATGGGTCGAGCCTACCCAGCGGGTGGATGCTTCACCGTCGCGCCTCCGACGCGAAACGGTCGTGCGGGTGCAGGATGCAGGCACCGGCGACCGCCGTGTCGAAGACGACAGAAGGGAACGACCATGGGATTCTTCGGATTCCTGCTCCTCGGTCTGCTGGCCGGAGCGATCGCAAAGCTCATCCTCCCCGGAAAGCAAGGGGGCGGCTGGTTCGTCACCCTGCTGCTGGGCGTGGTGGGCGCGCTGCTGGGCGGTTGGCTCGGCAGCATCCTGTTCAACGCCCCGCTCGAGGAGTTCTTCTCGCTGCAAACGTGGGCGCTCGCCATCGGCGGCTCACTGATCGTGCTGCTGATCTACGGGCTGCTGACGGGTCGCAAGAAGACCCGCTGACCGCTGCCACGACGATGCCCGCCCCGGAATGGGGCGGGCATCGTCGTTCGTGCGTCAGACCTTCGAAGCCCGATAGCCTGCCGCGCGTGCGGCGGTCTCTGTGCGGAAGCACTCCTCGGGATTCGTCGCGTCGTAGTAGCGCCCGCTCGGCAGATGATATATGCCTGAGTCCGCGTTCCCCTTGATGGGGGCCCACGACGGGCAACTGCCGAGCGAGGTCGGCCCCGTGCGAGACGGGTACCTCACCGACCGAGTTGCACTCGACGTTCGCGACACGGTCGTGTAACCGCTCTTGCGGCCCGTGACCTTGACGGTGATCGTCTTGCCCGCATACGTGCTCTTCAGCTTGAAGGTGGCGCCGGTCGCGTTCTTGATCGCCTTCCCACCCACGTACCACTGATAGGTGAACGCGGTCTTGGTGCTCCAGGTGCCCGGCTTGACGGTGAGTCGCTGGCCCACGGTGGCCGATCCAGAGATCTTCGGGGCCGACGTCACCGGCACCTTGCGCGTCGCCTCGGACATCTTCGCGACCGTCGCGTATCCGGACTTCGCGCCGCGAACGCGCACGGTGATGGCCTTGCCGCGCTCGGCGCGGGTCACCGTGAACGTGGACTTGGTCGCGCCAGAGATCGCGACGCCATTGGCATACCACTGGTAGCCGAGTCGCGTCCCGGTGGTCCATGTGCCGGCGCGAGCAGAGAGCTTCGACCCGATCTTGGCGCTCCCAGAGATCGTCGGCGTCGGCGCCTTCGCGACCCGAGAAGTCACCGCCGACTTCTTCACGAGGCTCGCGTAGCCGGTCTTCGATCCGGCCACGTTCACCGTGATCTTCGTGCCGACGAGCGTCGAGGGAAGCTTGAAGCTGCTCGACGTCGCGCCGGAGATCTTCTTACCGTCCGCGTACCACTGATAGCGGAAGCTCGTACCCGCCGTCCACGTGCCCTTCGACACTTTGATCGTGGATCCCGCCGCGAGAACGCCCTTGATCTTCGGCGTCGCGCCGGTGAGCGTTCCCCGCGCGACGGCATCGGTCGCGGCGGAGTCCTTGGCCTCCCAGACACCGGGCGTCTTCTCGCCCGACACGATGACGCTGATACGCGATCCGACCAGGTCGCCGCTCACCTCGAGGGTGGCGCCCGTCGCGTCGGCAAGGTAGGTGCTGTCGGCGAACCAGGCGTACTCGATTGGCGTGCCGATCGGCCAGGCGCCGGGGGTCGCCGTGAGCACACCGCCGACCTTGGGCGTGCCATCGATCGTCGGCCATGAGTACTCCCCCTCGACGGTGTCGAGGTCGATGTCGATGCCGACGGCGTTCGGGTCGACGCTGGAGAGCTCGACGCTGTCGGCGGCATCGATCGTCATTGCGTCGTCCCACCACTCACGCCAACCGAAGTATTCGATGTCACCGTCGGTGCCGTTGAATTCCGGAAGGTCGGTGACCGCGACACGATAGGAGCCGAGCTCGAGGCCGTCGATCTTGTACGCGCCGTTCGCCGCCACGACGGCTTCACCCTGGCGAAGCCATTCCTCACCGACAAGTTGGTAGGCAGTCGCGATAGCGGCGCCATCCGGCACGTATCCACCACTGGCGGTTCCGGTGATGCTCCCGGTGGTCTCGGCCGCCGAGGCCGCGATCGGTGCGCCGGTGACGACCAGTGTCGCGGCAACGAGAGTTGACAGGGTGATCGACCCTGCGCGGACAGCGAGCATGATTCTCCTCGGGGGCACGGCGGCGGCATCCCCCTCTGGCACGCGCCCGCACGATGAACTCACATTAAAGCATTCTCACGCTTTCGGCGAGAGGCGATCACGTAAGAAGGCGACGAGGTGCGTCAGCGGATGGTGAAGCCGGCACTGCGCGCCGAGACCGTCGCGTACTCCGGCTTCTTGGCACGAACGATCACCGAGATCGCCCATCCGCTCGGGCGCGCCGTCAACGTGTTCCCCACTCGCGGTGTGCCGGAGACGGTGACCGTCCCCTTCGTCGCCACCTTGGGTGTCGCCGAAGTGGCCGCACGGATGACGTCTTCATCGGCGCGACTGCCCGCCACGACGACAACGATCCGCTTGTCCCTCGAGCGTGTTGCCGACCCCGGCGCTGCCGACGATGCTCGGCCTGCTGACATGGAGCGTGGCGACCGCGCCGCCCCGGTCGTACCCAGCCCTCTCGGCTCGCGAACCTAGAACAATCTGCTCGCGGTTCAGAGCTTGGTGATGGGCGCGATCTTGATGAGCAGCTTCTTGGCGCCGACCTTGTCGAAACGCACGTGCGCGACGCGCTTCGCGCCCTCACCCGTGACGGCATCGACCCGGCCTTCACCGAAGTCGTCGTGGCGGATGCGGTCGCCGGGCGCGAGTTCCATGTCGCCGTTGTCACGGACCTTCGCAGGGATGCGATTGGCGAACTTCTCGATCGACCCCGCCGGCTTGTCGCGGCGCGGCAGCGGCACGAGATCGTCGCCGTACCGCTTGCCGCCACCCCCGCTGAAGCCGCCCCCCGGGCGACGGGCGTTCAGGGCCCGCGACTGCATGCCGCCGCGGGAATTCACGTCGCCGGGCGACTGCCGCCAGTCGATCAGGTCTTGCGGAATCTCCTGCAGGAACCGGCTCGGCATCGCCACCGACACCTCGCCGAACTGCGCGCGGGTCATCGCGAGGGACAGGTGCAGCTTCTTGCGGGCACGGGTGAGCGCGACGTAGAACAGGCGTCGCTCCTCCTGCGGACCACCCGGCTCCCCCGCCGAGATGCGGTGCGGGATGAGGTCTTCTTCGACACCGGTGACGAACACGGCGTCGTATTCGAGGCCCTTCGCGGTGTGCATCGTCATGAGCGAGACCGATCCGGCGGCGTCGTCGAGGTCGTCGGCATCGGAGACGAGCGAGACCTCGGTGAGGAAGTCGAGGATCGTGCCGTCCGGGTTGTTGCGCGCGAACTCGCGGGTGACAGCGACGAGTTCGTCGACGTTCTCCACGCGCGCCTCGTCTTGCGGGTCTTTGCTGCGTCGCAGCGCGTCGAGGTAGCCGCTCTTGTTCAGCAGCACCGTGAGTCCCTCGGTCACCGACGTGGGCGGGGCGACCTCACCCGAGGACGGCAGCAGGATCTCGGATGCCTCAGCGAGCACGGCATCCAATTCGGCGATCGCCTTCTGGATCTTCGGACCGACCCCCAGCGCCGACGCGTTGGCGAGGGCATCGCGGAAACTGATGCCCTCTTCGGCGGCATACCGGGCGATGGCCGTCTCGGTGACGTCACCGATGCCGCGACGCGGCTTGTTCAGAATGCGACGCACCGCCATCTCATCGGCGGGGTTCGCGACGGCGATCAGGTAGGCCAGGGCGTCCTTGATCTCGGCACGCTCGTAGAACTTCGTGCCGCCCATGATCTTGTACGGGACGGCCGAGCGGATGAAGATTTCCTCCAGCGCGCGGGACTGCGAGTTGGTGCGGTAGAACACAGCCATCTCGGAGTACGGCACGCCCGTGCGCCGGATCGCCTCCACCTCGTCGGCGACGAACTGGGCCTCATCGTGTTGCGAGTACCCGGTGAAGCCGACGATCGGATCGCCCGCGCCGACGTCGGTCCACAGCTTCTTGTCCTTGCGGTCGAAGTTGTTGCCGATGACGGCGTTCGCGGCCGACAGGATGTTCTGCGTCGAACGGTAGTTCTGCTCCAGCAGCACCACCTTCGCGCCGGGAAAATCGCGCTCGAATTCGGTGATGTTGCGGATGTCGGCACCGCGGAATGCGTAGATCGACTGGTCGGAATCACCGACGACCGTGAGCGATGCGCCCGGCTGCTGCTCCGCCGGCGCGTCGAAGATCATCATCCCGTTCGACTCGAACGCATCGCCCCCGTCGCCGCTGACCGGCCGGGTGAGTTCGTGGATGAGCGAGTACTGGGCGTGGTTGGTGTCCTGGTACTCGTCGACGAGCACATGGCGGAACCGGCGACGGTACGTGTCGGCGACATGCGGGAACGCCCGGAACAGGAACACCGTCTGCGCGATGAGGTCGTCGAAGTCGAACGCGTTCGCCTTCTGCAGGTTGCGTTGGTAGTCACCGAAGATCTCGGCGAACAGCCGCTCGGCGGGGTCGCTCATGTTGGCCTGCCGCGCGAAGCCCTCGGCATCCATCAGTTCGTTCTTCAGCTTCGAAATGCGACCCTGCACGGATGCCGGAGTCAGCCCGAATGCGTCGGCCTCGTGCTCTTTGACGAGCCGCTTGATGAGCGCGCGCGAGTCGCCGGAGTCATAGATCGTGAAGCTCTTCGTGAACCCGAACTGCTGTGCCTCACGCCGCAGAATGCGCACGCACGCCGAGTGGAAGGTAGAGATCCACATGCCCTGCGCAGCGTCACCGATGAGCTGGTGCACGCGCTCGCGCATCTCACCGGCGGCCTTGTTCGTGAACGTGATGGCGAGGATCTGGCTCGGCCACGCTTCGCGGCTCCGCAGCAGCGACGCGATGCGCCGGGTGAGCACGCTCGTCTTGCCCGACCCCGCGCCGGCGACGATGAGCAGGGCCTGCCCGCGGTACGTGACCGCGTCGCGCTGCTGCGGGTTGAGCCCCGCCAACAGCTCGTCGTCGGCGCGCGGTCCGGATTCGGGCGCGCCGGAACGACCGACGATGACAGGCTTGATGGGGTCGCTCATGACCCATCGATTCTAGGCGCCGCCCCCGACAGCCACGTCCGTGAGCACCTCACCCGTGCACCGACTCCGCAGTCTGTCGCGAAGTCCGCATCCAGAACGCGATTGGATGCGGACTTGGTGCAGATCTGCGGAGATGCGGCGGGCCGCAGTGCGCCGCTGACGAGGTACCACCGGGGCACAGAATGGATGCATGCTGATCGCCAATACACGCCCGTGGGGCGCGGCCGCCGCTGACGTCGAGATCGAGGGCGACCGCATCGTCGCGATCCGACCGCACGATGCGGCATCCCCGCCGACGGATGCCGATGTCGAAGGCCGCGGACGCCTGCTGCTGCCGTCGTTCAGCGACGTGCACGTGCACCTGGACTCGTCGCGCATCGGGCTGCCGTTCCGCGAGCACACCGGCGCGCCGGGCGTGTGGGGGATGATGCTCAACGACCGGGCGAACTGGCGGAACACCGACATCCCACACGCTGAGGTCGTCGCGACGACGCTGGAGCGGATGATCGCGCACGGCACGACCCGAGTGCGCTCCTTCGCGCAGGTCGACGTGGACTGCAAGCTCGACAAGTTCGACTCGGTCATGGCTGCGAAGGAGCGGTTCGCGGGGCAGGCAGAGGTGCAGATCATCACGTTTCCGCAGGCCGGCATTCTGCGCGAGGCGGGCACGGTCGAGCTGCTCGAGGAGTCACTGAAGCAGGGGTCGGATGTGATGGGCGGCATCGATCCTTCGATGCTCGACCGCGACCCCGCGAAGCACCTCGACATCGTGTTCGACCTCGCCGAGCGCTACCAGGTGGAGGTCGACATCCACCTGCATGAGCCGGGCGAGCTGGGCGTGTTCAGCACCGAACTGGTGATCGAACGCACCCGCGCCCTCGGCATGCAGGGCAAGGTCAACCTGTCGCACGCCTACGACCTCGGCGCGGTCGGCGAGGCGACGAGTCGTCGGCTGATCGACGCGTTCGCCGAACTCGACATCTCGATGGCGACCGTCGCGCCGTCGACCAGCAACCACCTCTCCCTGGTGCAGCTCATCGAGGCGGGCGTGCGCGTCGGGCTCGGCGAGGACGGCCAGCGCGATTACTGGAGCCCGTACGGCAACTGCGACATGCTCGACCGCACGTGGCAGCTCGCGTTCGTCAACGGCTACCGCCGCGACGACCTCATCGAGCTTGCCCTCGCGGTCGGCACGATGGGCGGCGCGAGCATCATGTCACCGGCATCCCCTCGGGTCGCTGCTGTCGGCGAGCGCCCCGGCGTTTCGGTCGGCGACCGCGCCGATCTGCTGCTCGTCGACGGCGAGACCCCCGTGAGCGCGGTCATGGACCGGGGCGCGGACCGCACCGTCATCCACGACGGCCGCGTCGTCGCCGACGGGTTGGCGCTCGTCGGGGTGTGAGCTTCCCGCGCCGCGCGTAACTCCTGAGTTTTCGGCGACGAGCGGCCTCAGGGGGCGGAATTCGACCCGATCAAGTCGATTCTTGAGGAGTTACGCACGGCGTTCGGCTCGCCCGCCGGGCATCACAGCCGATCCGGCAGGAGCGCGCGCAGGTATCGGCGGCGCGTCAGACGCTGCGCGACGAGCAGCGCCGGGAATGCGAGCCGCCAGCCGAGCCGGTCGCCGGGGCGGGTGAGGGAGCGGATTGTCAGGTGCACACCATCGCCGTCGCGGGTGAGGATGAAGGCCTCCTCACCCGAGACCGGATGCCCGGGCAGGGTGCGGTACGCGAATCCGACGCGACGCTCGGTGTCGACGACCTCGACGACCTCGACGGGTTCGTGGATCGCGAGCCCGAGCGGCCGGGCGATGATCACCGGCCGCACCCCGACAGCGACGGGCGCGTCGGGCTCCACGGTGAAGCCACTGCGAGTCTTCACACCCCACCGCAGAAGGGCGAGCCGCGCCGCGACCCAGTACGCGTCACCGGCACCCACCCGCACGGTCTGCTCCCAGGCCCGGTATTCGCCCGGGCGTTCGGTCCACTCCGTCTCACCGACCCACGTCATCGAGCGCTCCGAACCGTGGACCATGGCCCGATCCTGCCATCCCGGCGCAGCATTCGGCGTCAGCTGCTGCGCCGCATGGCCCGGATGCCGACGAACAACCCGATCGCGGCCAGCACCAGGGCCGCGATCCAGCCCCACAGCACCTCGATCGCCCCGAGGTCACCGGCGAGCAGGGCCCGTTCGGCCTCGACGACCCAGGTGAGCGGGTTGACGGTGGCGGCGACTCGCATCCAGCCGGGGCCTTCGGATAGCGGCAGCAGCATGCCGGAGAGGATCATCAGCGGGAAGATGAGGGTCTGCTGCACGCCCCAGAACAGCCACTCCCGGTCTTTCGTCTGCAGCGCGAGCGCGTACGACAGCGACCCGAGGCCGATGCCGAACACGGCCAGCAGCGCGAGGCCCAGCACGAGCCCGACCGGGTTGGCGCGGAACCCGAACGGCAGCGCGATTCCGACGATAATGAGGGCCTGCACGACGATCGGCGCGATCTCCTTGAGTGCCCGGCCGATCAGCAGTGACGCCCGCGACAGCGGCGCGACGAGGGTGCGCTCGTGCGAGCCGGTCATCATCTCGTACTGCAGGTTGGAGCCGACCGCGCCGGTGCCGAACAGCACGATCATCGCCAGCACGCCGGGCACGAACCACTGCAGGGTCGCGGCCGGGTCGTCGGACTGGCCGACCAGCAGCGGCGCGAACAGCCCGAGGAACACGAGCGGCTGCACGAGGCTGAAGATGAGCGTGAAGGGGTCGCGCACGACCGGCTTCAGCTCGCGGGTGAGCACGTTCCAGGTATCGCGTCCGAGGTTCGGGCGCACGGGGGTCGTGGTGGTCATCGCTGGGCTCCCATCGCTGCGGGGGTGGATTCGGTTTCGGCCTCGGATGCGGGCTGCTCCTGCCCCGCTTCGCGGAGCGTGCGGCCGGTGAGCGCCAGGAACACGTCGTCAAGGGTGGGCGGCACACCCGATGCAGACCGCACCCGGATGCCGGCCGCCGACAGCGCCAGCACGGCGTCCGGCAGCAGGCGGTCGCCGTCGGGGGCGGTGACGCCCACGGCATCCGCCCCTTCGCGGCGCACCTCGCGGTCGGTCAGCGCCTGCACGACCTCGACTGCCCGCGCCGCGTCGTCTGCGGATGCGAACCCGAGGGTCACCACATCGCCGGCGAGCTCGGCCTTCAGGCGGGTGGCGGTGTCGTCGGCGATCACGCGGCCCTTGTCCATCACCATGACCCGCTCGGCGTAGCGGTCGGCCTCTTCGAGGTAGTGGGTGGTGAGGAACACCGTCGTGCCGTGGTCGGTGCGCAGCTGCAGGATGTGGTCCCACAGGTTCGCGCGGCTCTGCGGGTCGAGGCCCGTCGACGGCTCGTCGAGGAACAGCAGCGGCGGCGCGTGCATGAGCCCGAGGGCGATGTCGAGGCGGCGCTTCTGCCCGCCCGAGAGCTGCTGCACGCTGCGCGTTGCGAACGAGGCGAGGTCGAGCGAGTCGATGAGTTCGTCGGCACGGGTGCGGGCGGCATCCTTCGCCATGCCGTAGAACGCGCCCTGGCTGATCAGCTCGTCGCGCACCCGCTGCGAGAAGCTGCCACTGGTGAGCTGCCCGACGTAGCCGATGCGGGCGCGCACGCTGGCGGGGTCGCGGAGGATGTCGTGGCCGACGACCTGCGCCGTGCCGCTGGTGGGTGGGATGAGGGTGGTGAGCATGCGCAGGCTCGTGGATTTGCCGGCGCCGTTGGGCCCGAGGAACGCGACGAGCTCCCCCGGCTCGACGCGGAACGTGAGGTCGGTGACAGCCTCGACGGTCTGCTTTTTGACGGTGAAGTGCTTGGTCAGTGCCTGCGCTTCGATGATCGGTTCGGTCATGGATGCCATGATTCTCGCCAACCAGGACAGATACTGTCCGCAATTCGTGGGAATCTTGGGACATGTCCGATACGACCACCCGAGCCCTCGCCCTGCTGAACCTTTTGCAGACGCACCGGCACTGGCCCGGCACCGAGCTGGCCGACCGCCTCGGCGTCACCGAGCGCACCGTGCGGCGCGACATCGAGCGGCTGCGCGAGCTCGGCTACCGCATCGAGTCGGTGCCGGGCGCGCTCGGCGGGTACCGACTGGAGGCGGGCAGCGCGATCCCACCGCTGCTGCTCACCGATGAGGAGGCCGTGGCGATCGCGATCGGGCTGCGGGTCGCGGCATCCCACCGCCTCGTCGCGGGCGCCGAGACAACGCTCACTGCGCTGGCGAAGCTCGAGCAGGTGCTGCCCGGTCCGCTGCGTCGGCGCGTGTCGGCGCTGGCGGATGCCGTGCAGCCGGCGGGCATCGTGTCGGGTGCACCGGTGTCGAGCGAGGTGCTGGGCGAGTTGGCCCTCGCCTGCCGCGACCACGAGCGGGTGCGCTTCACCTACACGGCCGCGTCGGGTGAGGTCACCCGCCGTCGCGTCGAGCCACACGCGCTCGCGCCCGCCGACCGCCACTGGTACCTGCTGTGCTGGGACCTCGAACGAGGCGACTGGCGCACGTTCCGCGTCGACCGACTGGATGCCGTCGAGCACACCCGTGTGCTGTTCGAACCACGCCCACTCACCGCCGAAGAAGTCGAAGAGTTCATCCTCATCGCGAGGTCGTGGGCGCGGCAGCCGGTCGAGGCCGACATCGTCATGGACCTGCCGATCGAGCAGATGCGGGAGTGGTTCGGGCAGTGGGGTCAGGGCGCGACCGAAGAGGATGCCGCGCACACCCGCTGGCCGGTCGGCGGCGCGGACTGGCGCGAAACGATGTACGGCATGACGTACATCCCCGAGGGCGTCGGCTACACTACCGACCTCGCCGAGCCCGGCCGCGGTGCACTGCGCGAATGCATCGCCCGGATGCTCGACGCGCTCGACGCTCCCCCGCCGCCGCCCCGCGCGGCGTGACCGGCGTCACGGCGGGACACATTCAGGAACCTCAGGTCATACACAGCCCCGATGTCGCGGCATCGGGTTAGCGTGGGGTCATCGCGGCGATCCGGGCGGCCCCGGGCACAGGTTCATACCCTGGTGCGTTGCGGGTTCGACTCCCGCCGTCGCGTCTGAAGAGGCATCCGAGGCGTGTGTGACGGACGGTCGCACAGGGATCCCTTAGTCTCGCGTCATGGTGCGCATGCGGGTCGCGATGGTTGTCACGTTCACGGCTTTCGTCGGGATGCTCGCGGCATGCGGGCCACCCGATGACGCGCTCATCCTCGGCTCCACCGACGGCTCCGTCGAGATCTGCGTCGGTGACTTCACGGAACCGGTCACGCAGGGCGAGCCGATCAGTTTCAGCGACGGCGTGGAGAGTGCCACCCTGGTCCGTGCCGGCCTGGTCGGCGCTGACGGCGTACGAGTCGTCGAGCAAGCCGCGTCGCGAGCTGTGCTACGGGACGACGGCACGCATCTCGGCGTCGGGACGATCAACGTGAGCGAGGGCGACGAGGCGTGGGATGCCCGGGTTCCCCTCGCCGGCACGGTGATCGAGAACGACGGCGGCGAGACCTGGTTCGTCGCCCTCGCCGTTGAACGCACGAGCGAGCGCGCCGGCGGATTCGACGCCATCGAGCTGGTCTACGAGGTCGATGGGCACGAGAAGGTGGCGCGCGGCACTCAGTCCATGAACTTCCCTGCGCGCGGCGAGAGTTGCGACGAGTGAAGAGTCTCGCGTAACGCCGACGGACTACGCTTCCCTCATGCCCTCCCCCAACCCGATCGAAGACGTCTCCATCGGGAGCGACATGATCCGCCTCGGACAGTTCCTGAAGTTCGCGGGCCTGCTCGACTCCGGCGGCGACGTGAAGGAAGTCATCATCGACGGGCTCGTCACGGTCAACGGTGAGGTGGATCGCCGCCGTGGCCGGCAGCTGCAGCACGGGGATGTCGTCGGCTTCGACGGCAACCAGGTGCGCGTCAGCCCCTGAGTCGCGCCGACCGCGGCATCCGCCGTCACCACCCGCTGCGGGTAGGCGTGTGCCCGTCGCGCGCGTCGTCCGGCATCGCCATCTCGGCGCGCACGCCCAGCAGCCGCAGCGGACGGCCCGGTTCGATCCGCGCCACCAGGCGCAGGATCTCGGCCACCACCACCTCATGGTCTGAGGTCGTCGCGATCTTGTGCACGAGCGTCTTCGTGATGAACGGCGCGTAGCGGATCTTCAGCCCCACTCCGACGACGGGGCGCCCCTCCTTCGCAACGTCGTCCAGCACCTGCGCCGCGAGCTCGCGCGCGGCCCGCTCGATGTCGGCCGGGTCGACGATGTCCCGCTGGAAGGTCGTCTCGCGACCGTGCCCGCGCGCAACCCAGGGGGTGTCGTCGACCGTCGCGCTGCCGTCGCCGCGCCCGAGCTGCCGGTACCACGGCCCCATCTTCGGCCCGAACTCCCCCTGCAACACCACCTCGTCAGCGACTGCGAGTTCGGCGACGGTGCGGATGCCGAGCCCTTCCAGCCGCTTCGACACCTTCGGCCCGACGCCCCACAGCGCTCGCGTGGGCTTGTCGCCCATCACCTCGAGCCAGGTGTCTGCGGTCAGGCGGAACATGCCCTGCGGCTTACCGAAGTCGGTCGCGTTCTTGGCGCGCACGAGCGTGTCGCCGATGCCGACGCTGCAGTGCAGTCCGGTGCGTTCGAGCACGTCTGCCTGGATGCTGCGGGCCACGGCATCCGGGTCATCCGTCGCCACGCCGACGAACGCCTCGTCCCAGCCGAGCACCTGCACGACCGCGCCCGGCTGCGCGCGCAGGGTCGCCATGACCTCCTCCGACGCCTCGGTGTAGGCGGGTGCGTCGACCGGCAAGATGACGGCATCCGGCACCTTGCGCGCCGCGATCCGCAGCGGCATGCCTGACCCGACCCCGAACGCCCGCGCCTCGTACGACGCGGTCGACACGACAGCGCGCTCGGTCGGGTCGCCCCGCCCGCCGACGATGACGGGCAGCCCCGCCAGCTCGGGCCGCCGCAGCACCTCGACCGCCGCGATGAACTGATCGAGGTCGACATGCAGCACCCACGGGATGCCGGTGCCCTGCGCCGCCTCGCTCATGCCACCAGTGTGCCGCGCGTCAGCGGCGGCGCCTACCCTCGCGGCATCCACCGCCCACACGCGAGTCCGCGATTCCAGCACGAGTCAAGGGCCGCTCGTGACCGGTACCCGCACTACCCCTCTGACACTCACGCCGCATTCGCAGAGACCGGGCATAGGCTGAGGCCGACGAAGGGGGCACACGATGAAGCGCCTGCTGTTGACCGTGGTGCTGGCGGGAACCGCCACGATCCTGACCGGCTGTGCGACGGCATCCAACCAGCCGGGCGCCGACCGCACGCCGTCACCGACCGCGAGCACCCGCCCACCGTTCCAGACGACGACGCCCGGACCGATCGCGACACCGGGAGCCCCGACCGGCGTGCCCACCGAGGTTCCCACCGCGAAGTGGGATGCCATCATCGCCGACCTCGCGAACCGCGGCGTGACGGCGACACCGACCGTGGTGACCTCTGAGGCCGTCACGTTCAACGACACGTCGCTGGGCTGCGGCTCGCCCGGCCAGTCGTACGCGCAGGTGCTCGTCGACGGCATGCGCGTCGTCGTCACCGCCGACGGCACCACCTACGACTACCGTTTCGACACGGGCGACGAGCCCAAGCTCTGCCGCCGGTGACGCTCCACCACGCGCACCGGATTCGGACAATGTGAACAGATTCGGATGCCGCGGGTCGCCGCATCCGAATCCGGCGACGATCTCCGAATCCGCGACGCCGAAAGCGACGCCCAAACGGCCCCCGGAACGGACTGAGGGGCGACGCCTTCCGGCGCCGCCCCTCAGCTGGGGAGGAACTACTTCAGCTTGACGAGCAGCGCCTCATCGCTGCCCGACTTGTTGTCGTACACGACGACCATGCTGCCGAGCGGCTTCTGGTCGGCGTACGCGGCACCGTTCACCTCGACGTCGACCGATGCGCTGCCGCGCTTCGGAACCGTCGTGTACTGGCCGTTGGTGATGGCCGGGTTCGCCGGGTCGTACGACGCCCACGCCTCGACCGCGTCCTCGCCACCGGACAGGCCGAAGGTCTGCACCGTGTAGTCGAACGTGCCGTCGACGCCCAGGTCGCTGGCGTACACCGGCATCAGCAGGGTGCTGCTGTCGGTCGGTGCCTGCGTCAGGAACCCGCTGGCCGACAGTCCGCCGGTCGCGAGGTCGACGACGAAGGTCTCGGCCAGGCCGTTCGCAGAGCCCGCGCGCACCGCGCCCGAGTCGTACGAGAACACCGCGTAGTCCGGGGTTCCGTCGCGATCCGTGTCGAGGATGACGTCGTACTCGTTGCCGGCGGCGTTCGACCAGCGCTTGTGCGTGTTGATGGCGAAGACCAGCAGGTGGTCCTCACCGTCGGCGAACGACTGCACACCGGCGGCCCGGACGTCGTACCCGTTGTCGGCGAGCGACTTCGGTGCGTCCTTCTTGTCGGACAGGCCCCACGTGTACACGTCGGCGTCTGCGTCGAGCGCACCCAGGAGGTTGCGCAGCTTGATGGACTGCGTCCCGTCCTTGGCGGTGCCGCCCTTGACGAGCTTCGAACCCGACGCGGATGCGGTCACCTTGCTGTTCGAGCGCGGCACCAGCAGGTACGGCACACGCAGTTCGGTGTCGGACGAGGTCAGCACGACGTCACCCGAGATCTCGTAGAACGAGAACTGGTCGTCACCGGCGATCGAGGTCGGCACGTCCTTGGCGGCCGCGGCGACCGTGACGATGAACTTCGCCGTCGATCCCGGGCGAACCGTGATCGACTTGCGGCTCACGCTCACGCGCGCCTTCTCCGACTGCTCGTTCGGCGTCGTCGACACCTTGAAGGTCACCGAGCGGTCGCCGTCGTTGCGGACGGTGACGGTCTTGACGCCACCGAACCCGAGCCACGACTCCTGGAAGCCGAAGCTGAGCGCCGCTTCGCGTGCCCAGCCACTCTCGGTGCGGAACGCGTCACCGGTCGCGGTGACCTGCGTGTTCACGGCCTGCGCCGTGTCGACGAGGCCGACGCCGCCGACGACGAGGTCCTGCCCTGCGACCTTGCCCGGGTCGGCAGTCGAGACGATCGCCGCCGACACCTGCGGTGCCGACCAGTCCGGGTGCGCCTGCACAGACAGTGCGGCAACGCCCGCGACGTGAGGCGCGGCCATCGAGGTACCCGAGCTGATCGACGGACCGTTGCCCGTGCCCACGCCGGCCGACGAGATGGAGACGCCGGGGGCGGCCACATCGGGGCTGATGGCGCTGTCACCGCTGCGGGGGCCCGACGAGGTGAAGGAGGCGTACCCGCGGAAGCCGGGGTTCATGATCTCCTGCGCGCTGATGGTGACGGTCTCTCCCGTCGTGAACAGCGGCCCGCTGGACGAGCGCACACCGAGGAACGGGATCGTGACGAGGAACTCCTCGCCCGTGTCGGGGTTCTCGGTGATGACGCCCTCGTACGGCGGCAGATCGTCTGTCGTGTTCACCATGAGCGACGCGGCAGCACCGGCCTGCTCGGCGAAGACGCCGCGCGCGACGCGTGCACACGTGCCTCGCGAAGAGACGGCGATCTGGTTGCCGCCTTGGACGATGCCGGCCTTCGTGTAGGCCTCGACCGAGCAGCCGAGGGCTTCGTTCTCGGCGGTGGCGGGGTCATCGGCCAGGCGCACCACGGTGAGCTCGCCGAGCCCCTCGAGGTCGGCGCCGTTCGCGTTGATCGCCTCGACGGTCTGACCGGCGATCGAGATCGCGGCACCGGGGAAGGACTCGGTGCTGTCGACGGCCGAGACGGCGATCACGCCGTCACCCGTGCCGGGCGAACCGGTCAGGTACGGGTTGTGTCCCGAGTTGCCTGCAGAGGCGACGACGACGACGCCTGCACCGACCGCGTTGGTGGCGGCGACGGCATCCGGGTCGTCACCGCGGCCGAAGGACGAACCGAGCGACATATTGATGACGTCCATGCCGTTGGCGACGGCCCAGTCGATGGCCGGGACGACGACGTCGGTCGAACCGTCGCAGCCGAAGACGCGGACGGCGTAGAGGTCGGCCTCGGGTGCGACACCCGGCCCCACCATGAAGTCGTTGTCGGCGGTCGTGGAGTCGTACGGGCCGGCGAACGCCGAACCGTCGGCGAGCACGCCGCCACCGCCGGCCGTGCCCGCCACGTGCGAGCCGTGTCCCTGGCAGTCCAGCGGGTTTTCGTCGGGGTGCGGCACCGGCTGATAGGTGTCGCTGCCGGGGTCGGCGTTGTAGTCGTCGCCGACGAGGTCGATGCCGCCCTTGATGCGCGGCGCACCCGGGCCGTAAAGGGCGGGGTCAGCGGGTTCGGTCGAGGCGGCGAACGCGGCTTCGTACGACTCGACGGTGCCGGGGCCGCCGAACGTGGCGTGGGTGTAGTCGATGCCGGTGTCGAGGATGGCGACCTTGACGCCTTCACCCGTGTAGCCGGTGTCTTCCCACACCTGCGGCGCACCGAGGAACGGCACCGAGACGGCGTTGTCGCGGCTGTAGGTGCGGACGGGGTGGATCGCGACGACGCCGGGCTGGTCTGCCACGGTGTCGAGTTCGGCGGCGGGGACCGTCGCCTGGATGCCGTTGTAGGCGGACTGCATCTGCGCCTGCACCTCACCACCGGTGTCTTCGATGGCGTCGGCGACCGCCTCTTGCGCCTTCTTCAGGTCGCCTCGAACAGTCGATTGCTCGCTCTTGGTGAGGTCGCGGCCCTTCTCGGCCTCGACGACGGCGACGGGGTCGCCCTCCATCTCGACGATGACGGTGACCTTGCCGTCAGCGCCCACCGCCGATGGTGTGAACGAAGAGTCGAGCGCGCCGCTCGACTCCGAGGTTGCGAACCGCGACGACACGTCGTCCGATTCGGTCGCGGCGTATGCCGCGGATGCGGGGAGCGAGAGCGCGATGACGCCGACCGCTGCCAGGATTCGTCGTTGCACGACAGAAACCACCTTTCCGGTGCTGGGCACGGGGCCAGCCGGATCAGCGACCCCTTCTTGGGAGGCTATGCATCCGCTGAGAGTCTGTGAAGAGGCATTCACTGGGATGAGAACATCCTCATTCAGCACTCTCCCAGGTTCTGCCCGCCGTCCCGCCTCAGGCGATGCGGGTGCCCTGCGGCAGCGCGCGTGCCGGCGTACGGGTGCGGGCCCACGCACCCCACATCAGCCCGACCGCGAGCACGATCTGCAGGCCGAGACCGACGAACCAGCTCGGAATCGTCCCTGCGAGCAGTTCTTCCGGCGTCTGATAATCCTCGGGCTGCTCCGCGTACGGCGCGCAGGCATCCCACGACTCCTCCAGATCGGGCGGCATCTGGGCGTAGCGGATGCCGACCTTGAACTGGCCGAACAGGTCGTTGACGTTGCCGTCTCGATCGAACTGCACCGGGGTCGCGTCGGTCAGGATCACGAACGGGTTCGCCGACAGCAGCCACCAGACCGTGTCGTAGCGGCCGACGCGGTAGGTGTACGTCGTGGGCTCGCCGCACACCATGCGCTCGGGATCCTCCCAGCACGGCCCCTCGTCGTCGACGCACTGCGGCTCACCCTGCGTGTCGGAGACGTAGTCACGGGTCGTCACCGTCACCTCGCTCGTGACCGCCGAGCCGACGAGACCGAACGCGATCGCCGTCCCGACGGCGAGCGCCGCCACCACCAGGTAGGTCGTCGCCACAGAGAACAGCGGGCGCGACATGATGCCCGACAGCGCCACCCCGATGGCTGCGACGATGCCTGCCTCGACGATCAGCACGAGGAGGGAGACGAGCGCGGTCGCCGGGTGCACGTCTCCACTCGTCGCCGAGATCGCGAGGAACGGCGCCGCCACGACGACGAACGCGAGCCCCGTGATCCATGCCGCGATGAACTTGCCGAAGAGGATCTCGGCTGTCGTGGCCAGCGTCACCTGGACGGATGCCAGCGTCGCGGCGTCGCGGTCGCCGTTGATGCTGTTTCCCGACAGGGTCGGTGAGACGAGCAGCACCAGGAGCAGCGTGATGTACACGACGGTCGAATAGACCCCCGGCCCCCACCGCTCCTCCCCGCCGAACGCCATGAACGACAGGAAGGTGGCCCCGATCAGCAGCAGCCCGAACACGCCGAGCAGCACGTACCAGGCGACCGATCGCACGCGCTGGTGCAGTTCGAGACGCACGAGCGTCCACAGTCGTGCGGCGTTCACGAGGCACCGCCTTCGAGGTCGAGGAACGTATGCTCGAGCATCCCCGTCGCCGCAGAGAACTCGGCGACCGGTATGCCCGCCGCGACGATCGCGGCGAGCCCGGCTGCCGCGTCGGCGTCGGACGCGAACCCGACCAGCAGATCGCGCCGGTCGATGAGAATCTCGACGACATCGCGCCCGAGTGCCGTCGCGACCGGCACTGCGGCGTCGCGCGGGTCGAGCCCTGCCAGACGCACACGCCAGGTGCGTTCACGCTGCGCGGCGGCGGCGACGCGGTCGGCGCTCACCGTCGCACCTTCACGCAGGAACACCGCGTCGTCGACGACTTCTTCGAGTTCTGAAAGGACGTGACTCGACAGCAGCACGGTGCGCCCCTCACCCGCGAGCCGGCGCAGCAGCACGCGCAGGTCGACGCGTGCTTGCGGGTCCAGCCCCGAGGCGGGCTCGTCGAGCAGCAGTACATGCGGATCGTGCATGAGGGCGCGCGCGAGCCCCAGTCGCTGCTTCTGCCCGCGCGAGAACACTCGGGCCGGCTCGTCCGCCAGTCGCCCGAGCCCGACCTCGTCGAGCAGTTCCCCGGCGCGATCGAGCGCCTGCCCGCGCTTCATGGAGTACAGCTGCCCCGTGTAGACGAGGGTCTCGCGTGCCGTCAGGCTCGGCCACGCGCCCAGTGCATCCGGCATCCATCCGAGCCGCGCACGGGCGGCGGCCGGATCCTGCACGGGGTCGACACCGTCGACGCGGATGCTCCCGGCATCCGGTGCGAGCAGACTCGCCAGCATCAGCAGCAGCGTCGTCTTGCCCGACCCGTTGGGGCCGACCAGTCCCGTCACCCGCCCCGCTTCGGCGCGAAAGCTCACGTCGCGCACCGCGTGCACGCTTCCGAACGATCGCCGAACTCCTTCGGCGACGATGCCCCCTGCGCTCATCCGCTCCCCTTCGCGTCTGGCTTCAGACTATGGGGGCGACGCCGCCTCCGACGTGAACGACGCAGAAACGCTTCGCGTGCGGATGCCGGGAGTCAGTGCGCGAGCACCGGCAGCACGCGGTGCTCGAGCAGCGGCGCGAGATCGTCGGGCAGTGCGGCGTCGGTGTCGAGCCAACGCAGCTCTTCGATCTCGGCGGCCGGCTCGGCGAACACGAGGGCGTCGCAGCTGAACACGGTCGCCTCGACGACGTGCCCGTCCTCGTTCGCCGCCGGAGCGTGGAACACACCGACCTCGTCCAGCGCATCGAGCGAGACGTCCACGCCCAGCTCTTCACGCACCTCGCGCACGGCAGCTTCTGCGGCGGTCTCGCCGATCTCGGGCTTGCCGCCCGGCAGCATGAACCGCGACGTGCCGCGCTTGCGCACCGTGAGCACGGCGCCGTGGGCGTCGCGGAAGACGACCGCGCTGATGGTGATGAGGTGTTCGGGCATGGCATCCACCGTACGGGTCATCCGGTCGGCGAGGGCGAGGATGACCAGGATCGTCGCCGAGATGACCGGGGTCCAGGGCACGACCGGCGCGGCGGCCGATTCGGCGAGCGCGCCGACGGCTGCGGAGGCGAGCGCCTGGCCGACGATGACCCCGGATCCGAGCATCGTCATGACCGTCGCCGTGCGCCCGAACGGTGCCCGCTGGGCCGCGAGCGTGTAGACGGTCGCGAGCGTCGGGCCGATGCCGCAGCCGGCGATGAGCAGTGCGAGGGTGATCTGCAGGGGCGACTCGGCGAGCGCCGCGCACACGGTGCCTCCGAGCAGCACGAGCGAGAAGACGAACCACCTCGCGCGCAGCGTGAAGCGGGCAGGGAACAGCCCGACGCTGAGCGCGAGGACGGCCGATCCGACACCCATCGCGCCGTAGATGAGGCCGGTCTGGTCTGCTGCGCCGCGCGCTTCGGTGAACGCGGTGAGCGCGGTGAGCGCGGTGCCGAAGAACAGCCCCATCGCGAGGGCGCCGAGCGCGACCGTGACGATGCCGCCCGTGGCGAGCGCACCGATCGGCGCGGACGCAGCGCGGCCCTCGACCGGCGTGGCTGTGCGTGCGGTGCGGTGCAGCGCGAACAGCACGACGAACACCGCGGTCAGGCCCGCGGCCGAGAGCACGGCGGCTGCCGGAGACAGGGCGACGGCAAGCAACCCGACCACGGCGGGGCCGAACACGAAGACGACCTCGTCGACGGCCGACTCGTAGCCCATCACCGCTTCGCGAAGGCGCGGGGTTCCGCCACGTCGCGTGACGGCGGCATCCATGCGGGTGCGCGACATCGCCGACACTTGCGGCGCCGTCGCACCGGTGAACGCGGCCGCCGCCAGCACCGAGGCGTCGGAGGCCTGGCTGTAGGCGACGAGCACGATCGCGACGAGGCCCATCGCATTCGCGATGCCGGCGACGAGGAGGACGGTCCGCTGGCCGTACCGATCCGCCGCCATGCCGAGCAGGGGCCCGGTGACCATGGTCGCCAGACCCACGACCGCCGACGTGAGCCCGCCGAGCGCGAGCGACTCGCGTGCGTCGACGACCATCGTGAGCACACCGACGACCATCATCGCGAAGGGGAGCCTCGCACCGATCGCGATCGCGAAGTAGTCGAAGCCGATGCTGCGGCCGAAGCCGGGCGTGCGCGTGGCGCGGGTCATGGTGGTGCTCCTCGGAACATGTCTGCACCGGGATGCCGGTGCATGTCTGTGCCGCCTTGAACTCACCGGCCGTCGTCGGCCGTGTCAGGTAGATGCACGCTCTCGGCGCGGGTGCGCGCCGAGTACCCAGTCTACCGTCGCGGACCTCGACGCGGCCTGGGCG
The DNA here is from genome assembly GCF_965345345.1 of Microbacterium sp. bgisy189. Lineage (GTDB taxonomy): Bacteria > Actinomycetota > Actinomycetes > Actinomycetales > Microbacteriaceae > Microbacterium. The sequence goes on from NZ_CBDRMZ010000002.1 coordinate 219,290, forward strand.
CCCGGTCACTCACGCTCGGAAGAACGCGACACCCAGATCGGGGTGGTCGACGAAGACCCCATCGACACCCGAGTCGGCGATGATCTGCCACTCCGACTCGTAGTCGCCGAACGCGGCGCGGTCGCGACCGTGACGGAACTGCGCGATCAGGAACGCGTTCTCGGGGCGGCACGTCCACGTGAACACCTTGAGGCCGCGGGCGTGGGCGTCGGCGACGACCGGCGACGAACCGGCCGTGCGCCCCAACCGGTCAGGGGCGAGGATCATGCGCTTGTCGACGCTGATGCCGTCGATCGCGCCGGCCAGCCGGTCGAGCCCGGCCGGCGACACCGTCTGCTTGTAGGTCGGGGCGTCCCGACCGAGCGACGTGATGAGGTCGAACGGCCGCCCCGCCGCTTCCAGCAGATAGATGTAGCGACCGGGGATGCCGAGGGCGCGCAGCTGCGTGAGCACCGTCGACTCGAACGCCTCGATCGTGAGGGGCAGTTTGCCGTCCGCCCATCCGGCATCCGCGAGTTCGGCGGCGATGAGCGCGGGCAGGTCGAACCCCAGGGAGCCGAAGTAGGTGGCGTGCTTGATCTCGAGCACGACGCCGATCTCGCGCCCGTGCTCGAGCGACCCGTCGCGCACGATGTCGAGCACATCGCGCAGCCGCAGCACCCGCTGTTCACCGTCGAAGGTGGCGCTCGTCGGTCGCAGGTGCGGCAGGCGTTCACGGCACCGCAGCGTCGAGAGCTCTTCCCACGTGAAGTCCTCGGTGAACCACCCGGTGTGCTCGGCACCGTCGATCGTCTTCGTCGTGCGCCGGTCGGCGAACCGCGGATGGTCGGCGACGTCGGTCGTCGTCGAGATCTCGTTCTCGTGCCGCACGACCGCCACCCCGTCGCGGGTGAAGACGATGTCGGGTTCGACCGCGTCGACGCCGAGCTGCAGCGCGAGCTCGTACGACGAGCGGGAGTGCTCGGGGCGGTAGCCGGGGGCACCGCGGTGGCCGATGACCAGAGGGGATCGCCGAGGCATGGCATCCACGCTACCCGCCGCGGGTGTTCGCGCCGGGCGTACGGCGTTCGAAGGGCTCTCACAGCACGAAAGCGCCGGTGACGACACGCCGTCCGATAGCCTGGAGTTCCGCAGCATCCGCGCGGCGACCTACTTGGAGTTGAGACTGACATGGCCTCCGGAAACTTCGCATTCAACAGCCCGGCGTTCCAAGAGCAGCGCCCGGGCCTGACCCCGCCGCCTGCGCAGCAGCAGGCGGGTGCACAGACGCAGTTCAGCGCTGCGTCGCACCAGGCCGCAGACGCGGCCGCGAACGCCCAGATGGAGGGCATGTTCGCCGCTCCCCCGGCGAACGCGATCCAGACCGGTCGCATGACCGTCGAAGACACCGTCCTGAAGACGCTTTCGCTGTTCGCCGTACTGCTGGTGACCGCCGTCGTCGGATGGGTGTGGACGCTGTCACCGGTCACCGCCGACAACCCCACTCCCACCATGGCGCCGTGGATCATCGGTGCCCTCGGCGGCTTCGTTCTCGCGATGGTCGTCACCTTCACGTCGCGCAAGAAGGTGCGCCCCGCGCTCATCTTCGCCTATGCCGCGTTCGAGGGCCTGTTCGTCGGTGGCATCTCGGCCTTCTTCGAGTTCATCTGGTCGGGCATCGTCATGCAGGCCACGCTGGCGACCCTCTCCGTCGTCGGTGTCACCCTGGCACTCTTCGCGAGCGGCAAGATCCGTGCCAGCAAGCGCGCCACCAAGATCTTCATGATCGCGATGGTCGGCTACCTGGTGTTCTCGCTGCTGAACGTGGTCCTCATGTGGACCAATGTGCTGCCGAGCAACATGATGTTCGGCATGCACAGTGCCGAGATCGCCGGCATCCCGCTCGGCCTTGTCATCGGCATCCTCGTGGTCATCATGGCCGCCTACTCGCTGGTACTCGACTTCGACCAGATCCAGCAGGGTGTGCGCAACGGCGCTCCCCGTGAGTTCGGCTGGGTCGGTGGGTTCGGCATCATGGTCACGGTCGTCTGGCTCTACGTCGAGATCCTGCGCATGATTGCGATCCTGCGCGGCAGCGACTGACCTTCACTGCTCATGAAGAAGGCCGCCCGGTTCGCCGGGCGGCCTTCTTCATATGCGGGGTGGGGATCACTCCCACTCGATGGTCCCCGGGGGCTTGCTCGTCACGTCGAGCACGACCCGGTTGACCTCGCGCACCTCGTTGGTGATGCGGTTGCTGATCTTCGACAGCACGTCGTACGGCAGGCGCGTCCAATCGGCGGTCATGGCGTCTTCAGAAGACACGGGACGCAGCACGATCGGGTGCCCGTACGTGCGACCGTCGCCCTGCACACCGACGGAGCGGACATCGGCGAGCAGCACGACCGGGCACTGCCAGATCTCGCCGTCGAGCCCCGCCTTGGTCAGCTCTTCGCGGGCGATGGCGTCGGCATCCTGCAGAATCGCGAGACGGTCAGCGGTGACCTCACCCACGATCCGGATGCCGAGGCCGGGGCCCGGAAAGGGCTGCCTGCCGACGATGACCTCGGGCAGACCCAGCTCGCGACCGATCGCGCGCACCTCGTCCTTGAACAGGGTGCGCAGCGGCTCGACGAGCTCGAACTGCAGGTCTTCGGGCAGGCCGCCCACGTTGTGGTGGCTCTTGATGTTGGCGGTGCCGGTGCCACCGCCGGATTCGACGACGTCGGGGTACAGCGTGCCCTGCACGAGGAAGCGGATCGGGTCGCCCTCGGCTGCGGCCTCGGCGATGAGGTCCGCCTGCACCTGCTCGAATGCGCGGATGAACTCGCGGCCGATGATCTTGCGCTTCTCTTCGGGGTCGCTGACGCCGGCGAGGGCGTTCAGGAACGTCTCGCGCGCATCGACCGTGATCAGACGCACACCCGTGGATGCCACGTAGTCCTGCTCGACCTGCTCGCGCTCACCCTTGCGCAGCAGCCCGTGGTCGATGAAGACCGCGACGAGCTGGTCGCCGACCGCCTCGTGCACGAGCGCTGTCGACACGGCCGAGTCGACGCCGCCCGACAGGGCCGACAGCACGCGGCCGGAGCCGACCTGCGCGCGGATCTTCTCGACCTGCTCGGCGATGACGTTGCCGCTGTTCCAGTCGGCGGGAAGGCCGGCCGCCTTGTGGAGGAAGTTCTCGATGATGCGCTGGCCGTGGTCGGAGTGCTTGACCTCGGGGTGCCACTGCACGCCGTAGAAGGTGCGGGCGTCGTCACCGAACGCGGCCACCGGGGTGGCGGCGGTGCGGGCGAGCACCTCGAACCCAGGGGGCGCCTCGGAAACCTGGTCGCCGTGACTCATCCACACGTTCTGCTCGACCGGCTGACCACCGAGGAGCACGCCGCCGTGGACGACGGAGGCATCCGTCGCACCGTACTCGCGCAGGCCCGTGTTCGAGACGACGCCACCGAGCTGCTGGGCCATCACCTGGAAGCCGTAGCAGATGCCGAGCGTGGGCACGCCGAGCTGCAGCACACCGGGGTCGAGCGAAGGGGCGCCCTCCTCGTAGACCGACGACGGCCCGCCGGACAGGATGATGCCGACGGGGTTGCGGTCGGCGACCTCGGCGGCCGTAGCGGTGTGCGGGATGATCTCGCTGTAGACGCCGGCCTCGCGCACGCGGCGTGCGATCAACTGGGCGTACTGGGCGCCGAAGTCGACGACGAGGACGGGCCGCTGCGCGGTCTCGGTCGGGGAAGTCACCGTTTGTTCTCCGTGGGGATCGCTTGGGTCAGGGACGAATGCTCGGCGCGGGTGTGCAGCTCTTCACCCTCGCGGCGGTCGAGGTAGGCGCGCACTTCGCGGGCGACGCGCAGCTCCATGATGAACGACAGGAACGGCACGACGCCGCCGAGGGCCAGCATGATGAACCGCGGAAAACCCCAGCGCATGAGGCTCCACACGCGGAAGCAGGCGAACAGGTACACGACGTAGAACCAGCCGTGCACGACGAGGATCGCGAGCGAGATGTTGATGCCATCCCCGGCCGACACCATGTCGCAGCCCATCCCGCCGGGGAAGAACATCGAATACCACTGGCAGTCGGCGGGCACGATGACCGGCGCGAACCAGAGGAAGCCCCCCGAACCACCCGCGAACAGTTCGACGTGGATCGGCGTGTACTTGAGGATCATCTCGGCCAGCAGCAGAAGCAGGCCGATACCCGTGATGATCGAGGCGACCTGATAGAACTTCAGCGCCGAGCGGATCGCCGGAAACGAGGCGAGTTTGGGCTGGGCGGGCATGGCCACCAGTCTAGTCGCCGGGCGGGGTGGCCCCAGTCGCCCCCTCGAGGGCCTCGACCTCTTTCTCCCAGGCGTCCTTGGCCAAGCGGTACCACATGTAAAAAGCGAACCCGGCGAAGATCGCCCACTCGACGGCATAGAAAATGTTCAGCCAGTTGACGTTCGACCCCTCCTCGGGCGGGTCGGCGACGATCTCGTCGAGCAGCGGCATCCCGCCCTCCAACACGAGGTAAGGACGGTACACGTCAAGACCTTCGATGTCATGCCACTGGCCGAGGAGGGCGGCCGGCGACATGCGCGTCATCTCGGTGATCGCGTCGCCCGCCCGGGGCAGGGAAGGGCCTTCGTCCGAGATGATGCGGCCGGTGAAGGTGCCCCCCATGCCGGCGGCGTTCAGCGCCTCGGCGGATTCGTCCGCCGAGGCGCGATCGCGCGCCCAGCCCACGGCGACCGCGATCGAGGTCGGCGTCTCGGTGTCGGCGAGCCGCAGCTGCCCGGTCACCCAGAAGCCCTCGACACCGTCGTTGTAGCGCGACGAGACGACGAGGAAGTCATCGGCGACGAACGCACCCTCGACCTCCACGCGCTGGCCCACGAGCGGCTCCGACAGGTACTCCCCCGGGCCGACGACCTCGGCGAGCGGCCGCACCTGCTCCGTCGCGCCGGGCGGCGGCGGATCGGTATCGATCGCGTTGCCGAGCTGCCATTGGCCGAGCCACGCGAACACCGCCGCCACGATGAGCGCGACCGCCAGCATCCCGAGCCACCACGGCCGCAGCATGACCTCACGCAGCGTGGGCGGAAAGGCGAGCGGCGCGGTGCCCATCGAGCCGGCTGAGGTCATCGAGCGGACTGATACGGGGCGACGACGACCTCGACGCGCTGGAACTCCTTCAGGTCGGAGTACCCGGTCGTCGCCATCGACTTGCGCAGTGCGCCCATGAGGTTCGCGGTCCCGTCGGCGACGGGCGCCGGCCCGTACAGGATCTCCTCCAGGGGGGCGACCGTGCCGACCTCGACGCGACGTCCGCGCGGAAGCTTGGGATGCGTTGCCTCAGAGCCCCAGTGGAACCCGCGGCCCGGTGCGTCCGTCGCCCGCGCCAACGCGACGCCCAGCATGAGCGCGTCGGCGCCCATCGCAAGCGCCTTGACGATGTCGCCCGAGGTCCCGACGCCACCGTCGGCGATGACGTGCACGTAGCGGCCGCCGGACTCGTCGAGGTAGTCGCGGCGGGCACCCGCGACGTCGGCGATCGCGGTGGCCATGGGGGCGTGGATGCCGAGGGTCGCGCGCGTCGTCGATGCCGCGCCCCCGCCGAACCCGACCAGCACACCCGCCGCGCCCGTGCGCATGAGGTGCAGGGCTGCCGTGTACGTCGATGCACCGCCGACGATGACCGGCACATCGAGGTCGTAGATGAACTTCTTGAGGTTGAGGGGTTCATCGACGCTCGAGACGTGCTCGGCGGAGACTGTCGTGCCGCGGATCACGAACAGGTCGACACCGGCCGCGACCACCGTCTCGTACAGCTGCTGGGTGCGCTGCGGCGTGAGGGCTGCGGCGACGGTCACGCCGCCGGCTCGGATCTCGGCGAGCCGTTCGCGCACGAGCTCGGGCTTGATCGGCTCGGCGTAGAGCTCCTGCATGCGGCGCGTGGCCTCGGCATCCGGCAATGCGGCGATTTCGGCCAGCAGCGGCTCGGGGTCCTCGTAGCGGGTCCAGACACCCTCGAGGTCGAGCACGCCGAGACCGCCGAGTTGCCCGAGCATGATCGCGGTCTGCGGGCTCATGACCGAGTCCATCGGCGCACCGAGCACCGGAATCTCGAAGCCGAACGCATCGATCGACCACGCCGTGGAGACGTCCTCGGGGTTGCGGGTGCGCCGCGAGGGCACCACCGCGATGTCGTCGAACGCGTATGCCCGGCGGGCGCGCTTGGCGCGTCCGAGCTCGATGTCCATGCTCACCCGCCCAGCCTACCGTCCCGGGTTCAGCCCGCCCCCGGCGGCGCGTGCGCGGCGGCGCGACACTCTTGCCATGACGTCGGCGCACTCGGACCCCACCGGCGCGGTGAGAGACCGCGGTGGCGTCGCCCGCGTGCAGACGCTCTGGATGCCGGAGTGAGCAGGCACCGGATCGATCGAGCCGTTGCGGCCGGCAGCCTCCATCGCGTCCGTCGCGGTTGGGTGGCGACAGTCGATGCAGATCCGTTCCTGGTCGCTGCCGCGAGGACCGGCGTCATCCTCACCTGCGTCACACAGGCCCGCCGGCTCGGTCTCTGGGTGCTGCGGGATGAGCGGCCACATGTCGCGGCAGCCGCACACGCGGGCCATGTCTCGGCAGATGCCGTGATCCATTGGCATGCGCCGACGATTCCCCGGCATCCCGATGACCTCGTCGACCCGATCGAGAACGTCCTGGTCACCGTGGCTCGTTGCCAGCCTCACGAGGCGGCACTGGCGGTGTGGGAATCCGCCATGCGCAGCGGACTCGTCGACCGGGGCGTATTGCTCCGCCTCGACCTTCCGCCCGCCGCGCGTCGTCTGTGCGCCGAAGCCCGACCATTCGCGGATTCGGGGCTCGAGACCCTGTTCCCGACGCGGCTGCGGTGGCTCAAACTGCCGATGCTGCAGCAGGCCTGGATTCTCGGGCGCCCCGTCGACCTGCTGATCGGGGAGCGACTGGTCGTGCAGATCGACGGTGGACACCACGTCGGAGCCCAGCGGGCAGCCGACATCGAGCATGACGCCCTGCTGATGCTGCGCGGCTATCACGTCATCCGCGTCACCTACGCCCAAATCGTCGACGACTGGGCGACCGTGCAGCGCCTCATCGCCGGCGCGGTTTCCCAGGGGTTGCACCTCGCACGCGACTGATCGGTCGCGCATACGGGAGGAGTTCGGCGTTCGGGAGGGCAAACCGTGACGGGAGGCCCTCCCGTGCGTGGTTCTCCTCCCGAACGCGCGGCCTACTTCTTGTAGTTGGGGGCCTCGACGATGATCTGCACGTCGTGGGGGTGCGATTCCTTGAGGCCGGCGGAGGTGATGCGCACGAACTTGCCGCGCGACTTCAGCTCCTCGATCGTGCGGGCGCCGACATAGAACATCGACTGACGCAGACCGCCGACCAGCTGGTACGCGACCGCCGAGACCGGGCCGCGGTAGGCGACCTGCCCCTCGATCCCCTCTGGGATGAGTTTGTCGTCGGTGGGGACGTCCGCCTGGAAGTAGCGGTCCTTGGAGTAGGACGTCTTCTTGCCGCGGGTCTGCAGGGCGCCCAGCGATCCCATGCCGCGGTACAGCTTGAACTGCTTGCCGCCCTGGAAGACGACCTCTCCCGGCGACTCGTCGGTGCCGGCCAGCAGCGAGCCGAGCATGACCGAGTCCGCGCCTGCGACGAGCGCCTTCGCGATGTCCCCCGAGTACTGCAGACCGCCGTCGGCGATGATCGGGATGCCGGCCTCTCGCGCTGCGAGCGATGCCTCGTAGATCGCGGTGATCTGCGGCACACCCACGCCCGCGACGACACGGGTCGTGCAGATGGAGCCCGGTCCGACGCCGACCTTCACGGCATCCACACCCGCATCGATGAGCGCCTGCGCGCCCTCGCGCGTCGCGACGTTGCCGCCGATGACGTCGATGTGGGCGAACGACTCGTCGGCCTTGATGCGCCGAACCATGTCGATGACGCCTGCGGACTGGCCGTTGGCGGTGTCGACGACGATGACATCGACACCCGCGTCGCGCAGCGCCTCGGCGCGCTCCCACGCGTCACCGAAGAAGCCGATGGCGGCGCCGACGCGCAGGCGACCCTGGTCGTCCTTGGTGGCGAGCGGGTACTTCTCGCTCTTGTCGAAGTCCTTGATGGTGATCAGGCCCGCGAGCTTGCCGTCGTCATCGAGCAGCGGCAGCTTCTCGACGCGGTGCTGCGCGAACAGCGCGATGACCTCGTTGGCGCCGATGCCGACCTTGCCGGTCACCAGACCTTCGCTCGTCATGACGTCGCGCACCTTGGTGCTCTGACGCTCGAAGCCCGACACGAACCGCATGTCGCGGTTGGTCACGATGCCGACGAGGCGACCCTCTTCGTCGACGACCGGCAGCCCCGAGATGCGGTACTGACCGCACAGCGCGTCGACCTCTTCGATCGTCGCGTCGGGCGTCGTCGTGATGGGGTCGGTGATCATGCCCGACTCGCTGCGCTTGACGCGGTCGACCATCGCGGCCTGGTCGGCGATCGACAGATTGCGGTGGATGATGCCGATGCCGCCCTCGCGCGCGATCGCGATCGCCAAGCGCGACTCGGTGACGGTGTCCATGGCCGCCGACAGCAGCGGTGTCGCCACCGTGATGCGGCGGGTGACCCGCGACGAGGTATCGGCTTCAGACGGGATGACATCCGTGTGCCCGGGAAGGAGCAGGACGTCGTCGTAGGTCAGTCCGACGAAACCGAACGGGTCGTTGTACTCCATGCGTTCTCCTGCGTGAGTCGGGGTGTCTCAATTCTAAGGCGCCACGGGCACCGCACATTCCCGTTGCATCACAACGCCTACAACGAGGTTGCGATCAGGAAACACTCAGGCAACAATCGCTGGGTACGGTCGGGTGTCGCCGAGGCCACCCCTAGTCACGGCACTGACCGCATTCCATACAAGGAGGTGCCAGTGGCGATCACCCGAACATCGCCCGCTGACAGTCGAAACCGGCGCACGCTCGCGGCCATCATCAGCGGGCTGTTCGCCATCGCCCTGCTGTTCGGTCTCGCGACACCCGCGGCGGCTGACACGGGCGGCGAAACCGAAGACCTGCCGTTCACGATCCAAGGAAACGTCCGTACGGGCGGTGAGGGCGTCGCAGACGTCACGATCACCGTCACGGGCCCCGGGTTCGAGAATGAGACGACCACCGAAGACAACGGTTCCTTCCGCGTCGGGGTGCCCAACAAGGAGGACACCTACACGCTGGTGCTCGACGAGGGCTCCCTGCCCGCAGACGTCGAAGTGCCCGACGGATTCGAGTCGTCGGTCGAGGTCACCTTCGGCAACACCAGCACCGTCACGCGGAACTTCACGCTGACCGCCGCCGAACGAGCGACGACGAGCTTCTTCGATCAGCTCATCTCGCGAGCCGTCAACGGCCTGAACTTCGGCCTCATGCTCGCGCTGGCCGCCATCGGCCTGTCGCTCGTCTACGGCACGACCGGCATCTCCAACTTCGCCCACGGCGAGATGGTGACCTTCGGCGCGCTCGCCGCGTTGGTCTTCTCAGTCGGGCTCGACCTGTCGATCTGGATCGCGATCCCCCTCGCCGTGCTCGTCAGCGCCGCGTTCGGATGGGGAATGGATGCCGGACTCTGGCGCCCCTTGCGACGAAAAGGGCTCGGCACCGTGCAGCTCATGATCGTCTCGATCGGTCTCTCGCTCGCGTTGCGCTACATGTTCCAGATGGGCATCGGCGGCCGCACCCAGCAGCTTCCCGGTGCGGCAGCGGCCATCATCCCGGGCCTCGGCCCCATTCGCCTGAGCGTCACCGACCTCATCAGCATGGGACTCTCGCTCGTCGTGATCGGCGTGTTCGCCTGGTGGCTCATGCGCACGCGCATCGGTCGTGCCACGCGCGCAGTCTCCGACAACCCGTCGCTGGCCGCTGCGAGCGGTATCGACGTCGACGGCGTCGTACGGGTCGTCTGGATCGTCGCGACCGCGCTGGCCGGCCTCTCGGGCGTGCTGTGGGCGTACTTCCGCCCCGGCATCAAGTGGGACATGGGAACCAGCATCCTGTTGCTGATCTTCGCCGCCGTCACGCTCGGCGGCCTCGGCACCGCGTTCGGCGCGCTCATCGGCTCGCTGATCGTCGGCCTGCTCGTCGAGGTCTCCACCCTCTGGATCCCGTCGGATCTGAAGTACGTCGGTGCCCTCGTCGTGCTGATCGTCATTCTTCTGTTCCGTCCGCAGGGCATCCTCGGACGCCGAGAGCGAATCGGGTAGGTAACGATGAACTTCCTTCAAATCCTCTCCAACACGCTCGGCCAGATGCTGGCGCCCGCGACGATCGGCTACGCGCTCGCCGCGATCGGCCTCTCGGTGCACTTCGGGTTCGCGGGCCTGCTGAACATGGGTGTCGCCGGATTCATGGCCATCGGCGCCTACGGGTTCGCGATCTCGATCCTCACGTTCAACCTGTCGTGGTGGCTCGCCGCGCTCATTGGTCTGCTCGCCGCGGTCGCCTTCGCGCTCGTGATGGGCATCCCGACGCTGCGACTGCGCGGCGACTACCTCGCGATCGTGACGATCGCCGCGGCCGAGGTGCTGCGACTGCTGTTCCTCACCTCGACGTGGCGCACCTACACCGGCTCGGCCGACGGCCTGTTCAACTACCACACGGGCTTCCGTGGGGCGAACAACCCCATCCCGCCGGGACGCTACGGGTTTGGTCCGTGGACCTACAGCGCCAACCAATGGTGGGTCATCATTATCGGACTCATCACGGTCGCCCTGGCGGTGCTGCTGGTGTGGATGCTGATGCGCAGCCCGTGGGGACGCGTCATCCGCGGCATCCGTGAAGACGAAGACGCCGTGCGCTCGCTCGGCAAGAACGTGTTCGCCTTCAAGATGCAGGCCCTCATCGTCGGCGGTGTCATCATCGCCGCGGGCGGCATCATCACCGCGATGGGCACGAACGTGAACCCGAACGTCTATGTGACGTCGCAGACGTTCTTCGTGTGGACCGCCCTGCTGCTGGGCGGCGCCGCGACCATCTTCGGACCAGTGCTCGGTGCGATCCTGTTCTGGGTCGTCCGCGCATTCCTGTCGAACCTGCTGCCCGCGCTCGTCGAGATCGGCTGGCTGCCGTTCCTCACCAGCGAGCAGGCGCAGCAGCTGGTGTTCGTGCTGGTGGGTCTCGCGCTCATGCTGCTCGTGATCTTCCGCCCGCAGGGCATCCTCGGTAGCAAGAAGGAGCTGACCTTTGTCCGCTGACGTTGCACCCCCCGCCCCCCGCCCGAAGACCACCGGCCTGCACAAGGGCGAAGCCCGCCCCGGTGTCGAGAAGGTCGACCCGATCATCGTCGCCGACGGTGTCAAGCGCATCTTCGGCGGTCTGACCGCCGTCGACGTCGACCACCTCGAGATCCCCCGTGGCGCCATCACAGCCCTCATCGGCCCGAACGGTGCCGGCAAGACGACGCTGTTCAATCTGCTCACCGGCTTCGACAAGCCGAACGAGGGATCGTGGGCGTTCGACGGCAAGAACCTCTCCGGCATCCCCGCGTACAAGACGGCACGCATGGGACAGGTCCGCACCTTCCAGCTGACGAAGTCGCTGGGACTGCTCACCGTGCTCGAGAACATGAAGCTCGGCGCGACCAAGCAGACCGGCGAGCACATCTTCTCCAGCATCCTGCCGTTCCTGTGGCGCAAGCAGGAGGCGGAGAACGAGGCGAAGGCGCGCGACCTGCTCAAGCGGTTCAAGCTCGACGCCAAGGAGAAGGACTTCGCCGCATCGCTCTCGGGCGGGCAGCGCAAGCTCCTCGAAATGGCCCGCGCCCTCATGAGCGACCCGACGCTGGTCATGCTCGACGAACCGATGGCCGGCGTCAACCCGGCGCTGACGCAGTCACTGCTCGACCACATCCTCGACCTGAAGGATCTGGGGATGACGGTGCTGTTCGTCGAGCACGACATGCACATGGTCCGCCATATCGCCGACTGGGTCGTCGTGATGGCCGAGGGCAAGGTCGTCGCTGAGGGCCCGCCCGACACCGTCATGAGAGAGCAGGCCGTCATCGATGCGTACCTCGGCGCCCACCAGGATGTCGACCTCGGCGTCGTCACCGGTCGCCAGGAGGGCGAGTTGAGCACCGAAGCGATCGAACTGGTCAAAGAGACCGAGGCGATCGACGAGGCCATCGGCGACGAAGCGGATGCCGCGGCATCCGACGCTGCGCAGAAGTCGGAGGACGACAAGTGAGCGAGTCCACCGGAAACGTCGTCGAACTGAACAATGTCGTCGCCGGCTACCTGCCCGGCGTCAACATCCTCAACGGCGCGAACCTCACCGCCGCCAAGGGCGAGCTGATCGGCATCATCGGTCCGAACGGCGCCGGCAAGTCGACCATGCTCAAGGCGATCTTCGGCCAGGTGAAGGTGCGCGAGGGCAGCGTCACGCTCAACGGCGAGAACATCACGGGCCTGAAGGCCAACAAGCTCGTCGCCAAGGGCGTCGGGTTCGTGCCGCAGACCAACAACGTCTTCCCGAGCCTGACGATCGCCGAGAACCTGCAGATGGGCGCCTACCAGCGCCCGAAGGCGTACGAGGAGCGCGTCGACTTCATCACGTCGATCTTCCCCGACCTCGCCAAGCGCCTGCAGCAGCGGGCAGGGTCACTGTCCGGCGGTGAGCGGCAGATGGTCGCCATGGGCCGCGCGCTGATGATGGATCCGCACGTGCTGCTGCTCGACGAGCCGTCGGCCGGCCTCTCCCCGTCGCGGCAGGACGAAGCGTTCCTGCGGGTCTCGGAGATCAACAAGGCGGGCGTGACGACCATCATGGTCGAGCAGAACGCACGCCGCTGCCTGCAGATCTGCGACCGCGGCTACGTGCTCGATCAGGGCCGCGACGCCTACACGGGCACCGGTCGCGAACTGCTGAACGACCCGAACGTGATCGGCTTGTACCTGGGAACGCTCGGCACCTGACCCGCCGCGCTTCCCCGAAGGCCCCCGCGACTGCGCGGGGGCCTTCGGCGTTCGCGCCGCGGCATCCACTTCGCCGGGCGCGGCTGGTTGACTGTGACGCGTTCGCCTGGCGCGTGTGGCGGTGTGTCTGCATGGATGCCCCCACAAGCGCCAGGCGAACGCTCACGCGTCGCCTTCTCCCCAACCTCGGCAGACCACGCACCGTCCACAGATGGCGTCGAGCGCGCCTGCGGGCGGAGATCGCGGGAGCATGGTGGAGGGATGCCTGCACGTCCCAGCGAGCTTCCGGAACACCTTGGCGAGAGCTTCTCGTGCCGCGAGGCGCTCGACCTGGGCGTCACCCGCGACCGACTGCGGGCCCGCGACCTCGCCGCGCCCTTCCGCGGAACACGCCTCGCACGGCCCATCGCCGACCCGGTTGGCAGCCGCGCACATGTGATCCGGCTCGCGAAGGCGTATGCCGCAGTCATGCCGTCCGAGGCCGTCTTCTGCGGTCGCACCGCCGCGGTGCTGATGGGCGGGCCGATTCGGCATGGCACCGCACTCGAGGTGGGCGTGTTCGCACCGCATCGCGCGCCGCGCGCGGCCGGCGTCGCCGGGCACCAGATGGTCCCCAGCCTGATCAGCGCAGGGTCGTTCATGGGCTTGCCGTGCGCGAGCCCGGCGTCGACCTGGGCCATGCTCGCCGAGTCGCTCTCCACCGACGACCTCGTCCGGCTGGGTGATCATCTCGTCGTCATCCCGCGCGACGAGCGGGCCCGACTGCGTCCGGAACGCCGGTTGGCGACACCCGACCAGCTGCGAGCCGCCGCGCTCGCGCCGCGACGGCGGTCGCGCGGGCGACTGCTCGATGCGTTGGAGCTCATCCGCGTCGGGGCGATGTCGCCGCTGGAGACCGACTTCCGACTGCTCACGACACGAGCTGGTTTGCCGCACCCGACCCTGCAACTCGAAGTCCGCGCGGTGAACGGGCGACTCATCGGTGTCGCGGATGCCGCATACGAGCGCTATGGCGTGCTCGTCGAGGTCGAGGGCGATCACCATCGAACCGACCGCCGGCAGTGGGCCCGCGACATCGAGAAGCACGCCGCCTACGTCGCGCTCGGGTGGGAGGTCATCCGACTGACATCCGCGCACATCCGTGCGCGCGTACCGGCCGCCCCGGCGCTTGTGCGCGCCGTCCTCACGCGCCGCGGCTGGGCGCCCCTGACCTGAACACCCGGCATCCAGGCACTTCGCCTGGCGCGTGTTGCGTGTTTCGCGCGTCGATGCCACAACGAGCGCCAGGTGAACGCAGTCGAAGGGGCAACGAGCGACTCGTGAAGCCCGAGCGTGCGACGCAGGGACGCACGCGAAGGGGCCCCGGTCCGAAGACCGGGGCCCCTCACGAGCGGATGCGGGTCAGCCCGCGTTCAGCCAGCTGTAGTTGTTGTCGTCACCGTACTGGAAGACACCGATGGTGGCCTCCGTCGGGTCGCCCACGTCGTTGAACGTGATCGGGCCAGAGACGCCGTCGTAGTCGGCGACCTCACCGGCGATGATCAGGTCGGCGCACTCGGCGTACGTCGTGCACTTGGTGCCGCCGTCACCACCGGAGACCGACTTGAGGTTCGCGGCGACATCGGGGCCTGCGGTCGAGCCTGCCTGCAGCGCGGCGAGCGCGAGCAGGATGACCGAGTCGTAGGACTCCGGACCGTAGGTGAACTCCTTCAGCTCCGGGTCGCCCTGCTCGGCGACGAACGCCTGCAGGTCGGTGCGGAAGGCCTCGGTCTGGGCCGGGTCGACAGACGGGTAGGTGCCCTTGGCGCCCGCCAGCGTTCCCGCCTCGAACTCGTCGCCGAAGTTGGCGAGGTTGCCGTCGACGAAGTACAGCTTGCTGGCGTCGTAGCTGGCGACCAGCTCGGGAACCATCGTCTTGACCTCTTCGAACGTGATCAGCGCGATGGCGTCGGGGCTTGCGGCCAGGACGTCCTCGATCTGCGACGAGAAGTTCGTGTCACCCGTGTTGTACATCGAGGCCGCGACGACCTCACCACCGGCTGCCTCGAAGGCCGCCTTGGTGAAGCACGCGAGGCCGGTGCCGTACGAGTCGTTCAGGATGATCATGCCCAGCGTCTCAGCACCGTCACCGGCGATGAGGTTGCCGAGGACCTCGCCCTGCAGGACGTCGGACGGAGCCGTGCGCCAGTAGAGGCCCTTGTCCTCGTAGCCCGTGAAGGCGGCAGAGGTGTTCGCCGGCGAGAACTGGATGGCGTTGGCCGCGATCACCTGGTCGATGAACTGCAGCGAGGTTCCCGAAGACGCGGCGCCGATGATGGCGGTCGCTCCGTCACCCAGCAGACGCGGGATCTCGGTCTCATACGCCTTGTTGTCGGTGTCACCGGAGTCGCCCTGGAGGAGGTCGATCTGCACGCCCTTGTCGGCGGCGTTGACCTCGGCGGCGGCGAACTCGGTGCCGGCGATCTCGGGCGGGCCGAGGAAGGCCAGGTTGCCGGTCACTGGCAGGGCAGTGCCGATCTTGTAGGTGAGGTCGGTGCCGGGGCCCTCGGAGGTCGAGGTGTACTCCGGCACGTACTCGGCGGGCGCGGCCGCGTCGCAGTCGACCGGGAAGTCGAACGACGAGGCGTCCGGCTCGTCGGTCGGGTCGCCGGTCGTGGTGCCACCACTACACCCGGCGAGGACGAGGGCGCTGGCGCCGATCAGGGCGATGCCGCCCAGGACCTTCGCAGCGCGTGAACGTGTCAGAACGCTCATTGTGCTCCTTGCTGTCGGTGACGCGGCATTGCTCGGGCGCCGCGCCGATTGCGTCCAACCTACTTGCGCACAGGCGCCGCCAATGTTGCGATGTGTTAACGGTCTGTAACGCGACCGAATCGTTACCTCGCGAGGCGCGTTCGGTTCAGACGACGGGGCCGACCGGCGCCGTGCGGTTGCGGCGCGCGGCCCGCAGCGAGTCGATCGTGAGCACGACGAGCGCGACCCAGACGAGCCCGAATCCGATCCATCGCTCCAGCGGCATGGGCTCACCGAGGATCCACGCGCCGGTGACGAACTGCATGATCGGGGCGATGAACTGCAGGATGCCGATGAGCGTGAGCGGCGCGCGGCGGGTGCCGGCGGCGAAGAACAGCAGCGGCACGGCGGTGATGGCCCCGGCCAGCAGCAGGAGCGTCGCGTGCCCGGGACCCGCCTGCCCCATCGTGATGCCTGTGGTCGCCGCGACGACAGCCAACTGCACCCCGGCGATCGGCGCGAGCCAGAGCGACTCGAGCGTCAGCCCGCTGATGGCGTCGACCGACGGGCCGATCTGCTTCTTGACGAGTCCATAGATGCCGAAGCTGGCGGCCAGGGTGAGCGCGATCCACGGCACGTTGCCGTACCCGATGATGATGACGAGCACCGCGAGCGCGGCGATGCCGATCGCGACCCACTGGGTCACCCGCATCCGCTCGCGCAGCACGAGCACGCCCAACAGCACGGTGACGATCGGATTGATGAAGTAGCCGAGGCTCGTTTCGATGACGTGGCCGGTGAGGGTTCCGATGAGGAACACCTGCCAGTTGACGTAGATGAGGCCGCCCGCGGCGAGCGTCCACAGCACGAGCCGTCGGTTGCGCAGGATGGCGATGAGCATCGGCCAGGACCGGGTGACGGTCAGCAGCAGTGCGCAGAAGACGAGCGAGAGCAGCACCCGCCACGCCACGACCTCCCACGGACCGGTGGGGTCGAGCGTCAGGAAGTACAGCGGCATGAAGCCCCACAGCACGTACGCCGTGAACGCGAACGCGCCGCCGAGCGCCTGCTCGCGTGCGGGATCTGCCGGTGTCATGAGTCTCAGCCTAGGACGGTCGTGACATCGAGGTGACCGTCGCAGCGTCGGCATCCGGTCGAACGCCGCCGGAATCCTGCCAGGCGAACGCGGCTGCCGGAACGACGAAGGACCCGGATGCCGTGGCATCCGGGTCCTTCGGGAGCGTCAGTCGTCTCAGCGGACGACGACGGCCAGCACGTCGCGAGCCGACAGGACGAGGAACTCGTCACCGCCGAACTTCACCTCGGTGCCGCCGTACTTGCTGTAGATCACGCGGTCGCCGACGGCGACGTCGAGCGGAACGCGGTTGCCGTTGTCGTCGATGCGACCGGGGCCGACCGCGACGACCTCGCCCTCCTGGGGCTTCTCCTTCGCGGTGTCGGGGATGACCAGGCCACTCGCGGTGGTCTGCTCGGCCTCGACCTGCTTGATGACGATGCGGTCCTCGAGCGGCTTGATGGAAACCGACACGGTCTACCTCTTTCTTGCAGTTGCTCTGCCTGTTGGCGTGTGGAGTCTTCGAGAGACTGTCAGCACTCTCACCCCGAGAGTGCTAACGCAAGTCTAGAGCGCCGCTGGCACTCGTGCAACGCGAGTGCCAGACGATGTCACGTGCGCCGTAGGCTGGCCGGATGGACTCCCGCGAGCTCGCCGCCCTGCTCACAGCCGAGGGGCTGCGCCTGGTCGACGAGGTGGGCCCCGTCGAACAGACCGCCGACGTCGCCGCCATCGTGAGCCGGCTGCGACGCGACGGCCACTCCCCCGACCTCGTGTCCGCCGTCGTGACGCAAGCACGCCTGCGGACGCGCGCGGCATCGAAGTTCGGTCCGTTCGCGGCGCGGATGCTGTTCACCCGCGCGGGACTGGAGCAGGCGACGCGACTCGAGGTCGCCGCGCGCCACGCGGTGCGGTTCCGGGATGCCGGCATGCGGAAGGTCGCAGATCTCGGCTGCGGCATCGGCGGCGACGCGATGGGACTCGCGGGCCTCGGGCTCGATGTGCTCGCGGTCGACGCTGACGAGGTGACCGCTGCCCTCGCGGCATACAACCTGGCGCCGTTCGGCGAGAGCGTCACCGTGCAGCATGGCACCGCGCAGGACACGGATCTCGCCGGTGTCGACGCGGTGTGGCTCGACCCGGCGCGCCGCGCCGCCGGGCACGGCGAGACCCGGCGCCTCGCCGCCGACGAGTGGTCGCCGCCACTGGAGTGGGTCTTCGACCTCGCAGCGCGAGTACCCGCAGGCATCAAGCTCGGGCCCGCGTTCGACCGCGACCGCATTCCGCCCCGCACCGAGGCGCAGTGGATCAGCGTCGACGGATCGACGATCGAACTCGTGGTGTGGTCGGGCGTGCTCGCGCGGCCCGACGTCGCCCGGTCAGCCCTCGTGATCCGAGGCGGCACGGCGCACGAGGTGACGGCATCCGCCGACGCAGAGGATGTTCCGGTGCGCGCACTCGGCGCCTTCGTGCACGAGCCGGACGGAGCTGTCATCCGGGCGAGGCTCATCGGCGACGTCGCGCGGACGCTCGAGGCCGGGATGATCGCGGGCGGCACGGCCTACCTCACATCGGATGCCGCACTGACCAGCCCCTTGGTGCAGACGTTCCGCGTGCGCGAGGTGATGCCGCTGAAGCTGCCGACCATCAACGGCGCACTCGCCTCGCACGACGTCGGCACGATCGAGATCAAGAAGCGCGGCGTCGACGTCGACCCGGCGACGTTCCGCCGCAAGCTGCGACTGCGCGGTACGGACGAGGCCACCCTCATCCTCACGCGCGACGGTGCAAGGCGGGTCGCCATCCTCGCCGATCGGGTCTGACGACTCAGGCGCCTCGATGACTCAGGAGAACAGGTCGCCCTGCGACGCCGCCCACCAGAGCCATCCGGCGCTGTAGAGCAGTGAGAGCAGGCTCAGGCACATCGCCCAGATCGCGACGCCGCGCGACTCCCAGGGGCGGCGCAGTGCGACGACCGACAGGACGACGCCGAGCAGACCGATCAAGAAGCCCCAGCCGACGATGAACGACACGGCGAGCCCGAGAATCGCGAACATGAGCGCCCAGCCCGCCGATCGCGGCAGCGGTGCGGCCGGCTGAGGGGCCCACTGCACCTCGGCGTGCTGCGGCACGACGATGTCGGTCGGCGCCGTGAACTCGCGTGAGAAGCCGCCGCGGTGCGCGCCCGGCAGCGCGGTGTCGCCGGGCGCCGCGTCAGCGGGTGCCGCCTCAGCGGGCGGTGCGATCGGGTCGGCGGGTGCGATCTCCTCTGCCGGACGCGGGTCGGTCATGCCGTCACCGCCACCTGGATCTCGGTGACCGGCAGCGTCGAATCAGCCCCGAACGCCAGCGTGGATGCCTGCCGACCGCTCATGATGAGCTCGGATGCCAGGGCTGCGATCATCGCTCCATTGTCGGTGCACAGCGACAGCGGGGGGATGCGCACCTCCACGCCGACCGCCGCTGCACGCTCGAGCGCGACATCGCGCAGTCGCTTGTTCGCGATGACCCCACCACCCAGGAGCAGTCGCGGCACGTCGTGGCGGGCGCACGCGTCGAGCGCCTTCGTCACCAGCACGTCCACGACGGCCTCACGGAACGACGCGGCGACGTCTGGCACCGAGACTGGCTCGCCCGCCGCCTCGCGCTGCTCGACCCACCGCGCGACGGCGGTCTTGAGTCCGGAGAACGAGAAGTCGTACCGGTGCTCGGCCATATCGGATGCACGGGACATCCCGCGCGGGAAGCGGATGGCATCCGGATCTCCGCTCGCCGCCGCCCGGTCGATCTCGGGGCCTCCCGGGTAGGGCAGACCGAGGATGCGCGCGATCTTGTCGAACGCCTCTCCCGCGGCATCGTCCATCGTCTCGCCGAGCAGTTCGACGTCGCTCACGAGGCCGCGCACCAGCAGCAAGGACGTGTGGCCGCCGCTGACCAGCAGCGCCACCGTCGGGTACTCCACGGCATCCCCGGTGAGCAGATCGGCCGCGATGTGGCCGACGAGGTGGTTGACCGCGTACAACGGCTTGTCGAGCGAGACGGCGAGCGCCTTCGCGGCGCCGACGCCGACCATGAGCGCCCCCGCGAGGCCCGGCCCGCTCGTGACGGCCACGGCATCCAGGTCGCCGAGGGTGATGCCTGCCTCGGTGACGGCCGCCTCGATCGCCGGCTGCAGCGCCTCGAGGTGGGCCCGCGCGGCGATCTCGGGGATCACGCCGCCGTAGCGGGCATGCTCGTCCATCGAACTCGCGATCGTGTTGCTGAGCAGTGTGCGGCCGCGGACGATGCCGATGCCAGTCTCGTCGCAGCTGGTCTCGATGCCGAGCACGAGCGGCTCATGCGTGTTCATCAGCACCACCCGGCCTTGTCGACCTCGTCGGCGGCGTGCGCGGCGGCCCAGCCGACGAGGTCGAGCTGCATGATGATCGCGTCGACATCGTCGGGTTGGTAGTACCGGGGGCGCCGCGCGATCTCGACGAAGCCCTCGGAGACGTACAGGGCCTGGGCGACGGGATTGTCGGCGCGCACTTCGAGAAACGTCTCGCGGGCGCCGCGTTCGCGCGCGAACGCCAACAGCGCCCGCAGCAGCGTGCGGCCACGACCGCGGCCACGCACCTGCTCCGCGAGCGCGATCGTCTGGATGTCGGCGTCGTCTGCGCGTTCGACCGCACGAACCCCGCCGTAGCCGACAAGGAACCCCGCCTCTTCGTCGACGAGATATCGGCCGTGCGGCGAGACGAGCTCGGCCGCCATCATCGCCTCGCTCCACGCATCGGTGGGAAACGACGAACGCTCGAGCGCCATGATGGCGTCGAGATCGTCGGGGGTCGCGGTGCGCAGCGTCATGCACCCACCTTCTTGGGGCCCTTCGGCATCGTCACGTCTGGCGCGCGCAGGTACAGGGGTTCGGCGGCCGCGATCTCACGGCCGGCAGCCACAGCGCGCGCCGCGACGAGCGCGACCATCGCGGCCGAGATGGCGGTGACGTCGCGACGGACGGCGCCGGCGGTGGCCAGGACGGCGTCGATGTCGTCGCGCGGGGTGAGTGCAGCGCCGGCGACGCGGATCGGCAGGCCGTCATCGTCGATGCCGTCGTAAATCGTGTAGGCGAACTCGCGGCGTCGCGCGTCGGTGACGACGGCGAAGCGCTCGGGGTCGGCGAACGGGTCGGCGAGCAGGATGCCGAGGGCTGCCGCATCGTGGCTCGGCACCGGTACGACGGGGATGCCGCGTCCGGTCGCGAACGCGCGGGCGGCCGCGATGCCGACCCGCAGCCCCGTGAAGGGCCCTGGACCCATGCCCGCGGCGACGTGGGTGAGCTCGACGCGTGCGGCGGGAGCGGTCGCGCCGAGCGGCCCGTGTGCGGCATCGCCGAGGGCTGCGGCGAGCAGGTCACCGATCACTTCAGCGTGGCCGAGGGGGTTCTCGCTCGCGCGATCGGCGAACACGACACCGTCACCGTCGACGACGGCGACCGCCGTGCCGAGGGAGGTGTCGATGCCGAGGATCACAGCATCCAGGGTATCCGCGCCCAGCCGGGTGTCGTCCCAACATCGAGCGTCCACGACTCGCCGATGCGCACCGGGGCGCAACCGCGTGTCGTGGACACCCGAGATGGAGTGGGACGGGGTCAGTCGATCTCGACGACTTCGAGGGTCTCTGTCAGGTCGACGTCGACGTCGTCTGTGGCACCGGTGAACACCGACACCGAGAAGGCGTGGCTGTCGTCGCGGTCGGTCTCGATCGAGGTGACACTGCCGGTGCCGCCGGCTGCGGTGATCGCGGCAGCGGCGATCTCGGCGATGCGGGCGGTGTCCAGCGCGGGGTCGGCGTCGTCGTCACGGTGGTCGGCGCGCACGGTCGTTGCGCCGTCGGCGCCGACGCGCACATCGACCTCGCTGCCGTCGGCGAGGATGACATCGACCTTCCAGCCGTCGCTCTCGACTTCGACGGAGCTCGCACCCGTGCCGTCGGCTGCGGCCACGGCACGGTCGATCGCGTCGACCAGCGCCGTCGCGTCGCCGCCGGATTCGATCATCGCGCGACGCTCGGCCTCCTCGCGCTCGCGTTCTTCGGCGGCGTCGCGGTCGTCGTCTGCAGTCGCGGTCGGTTCGGTGGCATCCGTCGTCGGGGCCTGCGTCGAACTGACAGCCGCAGGGACGGTCTGGAACAGGCCCGGGCCGCCGAAAGCACCCGTTGCCGCGCCGGCAATGCCGCCCACGAGCAGCACGCCGACACCGGCGGCCGCGCCGATCAGCAGTGGACGGGCAATGGATCGACGGGGCGCTGCGGCGGTCTGCGGGGCCGGCTCGGCGCCAGGGGTCGGCTCGGGTGCCCCGCCGATGGGGGTGGTGGGGGTCTCGTCGTTGTTCATGTCTCCACTGTCTCGCTCGGGTGCTGAACCGAATCTGAACCGTCCTGAACGCGCATTCAGGCAGCGGCGAGCGGCAGCTCGATCACGAACCGGGCGCCGCCCAGCGGGGCCTCGTCGACCCGGACGCGTCCACCGTGGGCTCGCGCGACTTCTCGCACGATCGCAAGCCCGAGGCCACTGCCGCCGGCATCGCGCGAACGCGCCTCGTCGAGCCGCACGAAGCGGTCGAACACGCGATCCCGTTCGGATGCCGCGATGCCTCCCCCGTCGTCGTCGACCCACAGCAGCGCGGTCTGCCCGACCGCCCGCACACCGATCGCGATCCGCGTGCGCGCGTGGCGGCCCGCGTTGTCGACGAGGTTCTGCACGGCCCGGCGCAGCAGGCGCGCATCGCCCGCGACTTGAACGGCACCCACCGCCGTGGCGTCGACGTCGACCCCGCGGTCGCGCACGCCCGCCGCCGCAGCCAAGGCGAGATCGTCAAGATCGACGACGCCTGCACTCCGGACCGCGCCTTCGTCGAGGCGCGCCAGCAGCAGCAGCCCTTCGAGGATCTCCTGCATCCGCTCGCCCTCGTCGATGACGACGTCGGCGAGCTCGCCCGGCGGGGCGACATCGGGATGGGCGCGGGCGAGTTCGGCGAACTGGCGCATCGTCGCGAGCGGGGAGCGCAGTTCGTGCGATGCGTCGCCGACGAAGCGCTGCTGCGCGTCGTATCCGGATTCGACACGCGCCAGCATCCGGTTCATCGTCGCTGCCAGCAGGTCGATCTCGTCCCCGTTGCCGCGGGTCGGCACGCGCCGATCGAGCGCGTCGGCATCGATCTCGTCGACCTGTCGGCGGATGCGCTCGACCGGCGCGAGTGCACGCGCGGCGACGAGCCACACCACGACGCCGATGACGATGACCGCGATGGGCACCCCGATGGCGAGCAGCGTCGCCGTTTCGGCGACCGCCGCCTCGACGTCGCGCAGCGGCGCACCGAGCAGCAACTGCCCCGTCTCGAGCGTCTCGGCCACGACGAGGTACGCGTCACCGTCGATCACGGTGCGCACCGGATCCGCGCCGGGTGGCGCGGGCAGGGCGAGGGCGTCGTCGGCGTTGACGACGACGGTCGACTCGCTCGCGGGGCGCCACGCGATGAGCGTGTCGTCGTCGCGTTCGGCGATCCACGCCGCCGGCACGAGACCGCCGTCGAGCCCTTCGGCGATGCTCGCCGACTCCGATTCGAGCCGCGTCGCAACCCCCGCGTTGAGGTTCTGCGACAGCAGCGCGACCATCCACACCGCGCCCAGGGTGAGCGCGAGTGCGACGACGAGCGTCGCGATCGCGGTGACGCGGGTGCGAATGCGTAGGCCGCCGCGCCGCGCGTCAACCACCGTCGGCCGCCATCCGGTAGCCCGCTCCGCGCAGGGTCTGGATGCCGTCGCGCCCGAACGGGCGGTCGAGCTTTCGCCGGAGTCGGCCGATGTAGACCTCGACGATGTTCGGGTCGCCGTCGTACGTGTCGTCCCACACGTTGTCGAGCACTTCGAGCTTGGTGACGACTTCGCCGCGTCGGCGCAGCAAGAAGTCGAGCACCGCGAACTCGCGGGCGGTCAGTTCGACCTCGGCATCGCCGCGGTGCACCGTGCGGGCGGCCGGGTCGAGCACGAGATCGCCGGCCGCCAGCACCGCCGGTCGCTCGCGGGCACCGCGTCGCACGAGCGACCGCAGACGCGCGACCAGCACAGGATAGGAGAACGGCTTCGTCAGCCAGTCGTCGCCGCCGGTGTCGAACCCTTCGACCTCGTCCCACTCACCGTCTTTCGCGGTGAGGAACAGCACGGGCGTCCAGATCCCCTCGGCACGCATCGCCTGGCAGACGCGGTAACCGCTCATACCGGGCATCATGACGTCGAGGACGACGACGTCGTAGTCCTGTTCACGTGCGCGCCAGAGTCCGTCAGTGCCATTGTGGGCGACGTCGACCGTCATCCCCTCGGCCTCGAGGCCGCGCCGGATGCCGTCTGCGAGGCGCACCTCGTCGTCGACCAGCAGCACGCGCATGCGTCGAGTCTGCCCGTTCCAGGCTGACTCCGCGCTGAATCGTGCCGATGCCGGCTCAGGGGCGGCGGGTGACGGTGACCAGTCGCGGCGCGTTGTCTTCCATCTCGCGGGCGGCGCGACTGCCCGTGCCGCACGCGGTGTCGATACCCACGCCACTCCACTCACGATCGAGTTCGATCTCCCACCACGAGTCCGCGAGGCCGTCGACCATGCCGCGACCCCACTCGACGATCGTGACCGAATGGTCGAGATCGAGGTCGAGGTCGTCGAGCTCTGCAGCAGCGCCCAGCCGATACGCGTCGACGTGCAGCAGCACCGGCCCGCCCACGAGCGAGGGATGCGTCCGCGCGATGACGAACGTGGGGCTCTGCACGGGGCCGCGCACCCCGAGTCCCGCCGCGATCCCACGGGTGAGGGTGGTCTTGCCGGCGCCGAGCGGACCGGTCAGCACGACGAGGTCCCCGGCAGCCAGGGCTTCGCCGAGCGAGCGCCCGAGCGCTTCCATGTCGGCGGGGGATGCGATCTCGCGCTGCCCGATGAATCCGTCGAGTCCGGTCATCCGTGCACCTCGACGCGGGGCACGCGCGGGCCGATGCGCGTGACGATCTCGTAGTTGATCGTGTCGGCGGACGCCGCCCATGCCTCGACTGGCGGTGCGCCGGTTGCGGGGTCTCCGAACAGCACGGCCGTGTCGCCCACCGCCACCGGATGGTCACCGACATCGACGACGAACTGGTCCATCGCGATGCGCCCAGCGACGGGGAACACCTCATCGCCGATGCGTACGGCACCGCCCTGCGACGCATTCCGCGGCACACCGTCGGCGTAGCCCAGCGGCACGAGCGCGAGCGTCGTCTCACGGGGTGCGCGGTGCAGGTAGCCGTACGAGACCCCCTGCCCGGCCGGGGCGCGGCGCACGGCTGCAACGGAGGCACGCAATGTCATCGCCGGGCGAAGGCCGAGGTCGGCCGACGTTCGGTCGGCGAACGGCGACAGACCGTAGATCGAGATGCCGAGACGCACGGCGTCGAGACGAGCCTCTGGCAGGTCGATCGCCGCGTGGGATGCCGCGATATGCCGCAGTCGAGGACGGAGCCCTTGCGCGGCGGCGGCTTCTGATGCGACCCGGAACCGCGCGAGGGCCGCACGGTCGTCGGCTTCGCTCGTGTTGGAGAGATGGCTGAACAGCCCCACCAGTTCTATGCGCCCCTCGCGCTCGAGGCGGGCCGTCTCGGCGAAGACGTCGCCGTAGGCCGCGGGCGGGATGCCGTTGCGACCGAGCCCGGTCTCGACCTTCAGGTGCACGCCCACCGGCTGCGAGTCAGCCGCTGCCGCCGCCGCACGAAGCTGCTGGAGGCTCGAGATGCCGACCTCGACGCGGGCGGCGGCCGCGTCGAGGAACGTCGAACCGGGCGCATGCAGCCATGCCACGACGGGCGCGTCGATGCCCGCCGCGCGCAGGGCGAGCGCCTCGCCGATGTCGGCGACACCGAGTCGCGACGCACCGCCGGCGAGCGCGGCGCGCGCCGACCGCACCGCCCCGTGCCCGTAGCCGTCTGCCTTGACGACCGCGATGACCTCGGCATTCGTCAACCGCCGCAGATGTTGCACGTTGTCGGCGATAGCCGTCGTGTCGATGACAGCCTCGCGCATGTCACCGTCTTTCAAGGCACCGCGCGCCAGCGTGCTCATGCGCCCGCCGCCTCGGCGACGACATACGCGGTGGCGAGACCCGCATCGTGCGAGAGCGAGAGGTGCACGGCGGTGATGCCCCGTTCTGCGACGACCTCGGCGGTTGAACCGGAGAGCGAGAAGACCGGCTTGCCGGACGGTTCCGACGCGATCTCGATCTCACCCCAGTGCACTCCGTCAGAGCCGCCGAGCGCCTTGATGAGCGCTTCCTTCGCAGCGTAGCGAGCGGCGAGCGACCGCGGCTTGAGCGTTCGCTCGGCGGGCGAGAAGAGTCGATCGAGCAGGCGGGGCGTGCGGGTGAGGGAACGCTCGAATCGGGGGATGTCGACGAGGTCGATGCCGATTCCGACGATCATCCCGCCAGCCTAGTCAAGGATCACTCGACCGTGACCGACTTCGCGAGGTTGCGCGGCTGATCGACGTCGAGCCCCTTCGCGTTCGCGAGGCCCATGGCGAAGATGTGCAGCGGCACGACCGCCAGCAGCGGTTCGAACAGCGCGTCCGCCAGCGGGATCCGCAGCACCTCGTCCGCGAAGGGAAGCACGGCGGCATCGCCCTCTTCGGCGATCACGATCACGCGGGCACCGCGGGCACGGATCTCTTGGATGTTGGAGACGACCTTCTTCTGCAGCTCGGCCGAGTGCCGCGGTGACGGCACGATGACGAACACGGGCTGGCCGGGCTCGATCAGCGCGATCGGGCCGTGCTTGAGCTCGCCGGCGGCGAAGCCCTCGGCATGGATGTAGCTGATCTCCTTGAGCTTGAGCGCCCCCTCGAGCGCGATCGGGTAGCCCACGTGGCGCCCCAGGAACAGCACCGATCTGGTGTCGGCCATCCAGCCGGCGAACTGCTCGATGTGCTGCTGCTCGGCCTCGAGGATGCGCGAGATCTTCTCGGGCACCGCCTCGAGCTCACGCACGTTCACCGCCTGCTCGGCCGCCGACAGCTCACCGCGGATGCGGCCGACGTGCAACGCGAGCAGGTACAGCGCGGTGATCTGGGCGACGAACGCCTTGGTCGACGCGACCGCGACCTCAGGGCCGGCGTGCGTGTAGACGATGGCATCCGACTCGCGCGGGATCGTCGCGCCCTGCGTATTGCAGATCGACAGCGTCTTCGCGCCGTGCTCACGCGCGTACTTGACGGCCATCAGCGTGTCCATGGTCTCGCCCGACTGGCTGATCGAGACGACGAGCGTCTGCGGGCCGATCACCGGGTTGCGGTAGCGGAACTCGTGGGCGAGTTCGACGTCGACGGGCAGCCGCGTCCACTCCTCGAGCGCATACTTGCCGACCATGCCGGCATACGCGGCGGTGCCGCAGGCGATCACGATGATGCGGTTGATGCCGGCGAACAACTCGTCGAGACCGTGCAGCTCGGGAATCTCGACGGCGTCATCCTTGAGCCGGCCGCGCAGCGTGTTGGCGACGGCCTCGGGCTCTTCAGAGACCTCCTTGGCCATGAACGACGGCCAGCCGCCCTTCTCTGCCGCTGCAGCGTCCCACACCACTTCGAACGGCTCGACCTCGACACTCGCGCCCGAGAAGTCGGTGACCTCGACACCTGCGGGCGTGATCGCGACGATCTCGTCCTGGCCGATCGCGAGCGCGTTGCGGGTGTGCTCCACGAAGGCCGCGACGTCGGAGCCGAGGAAGTTCTCGCCCTCGCCCAGTCCGATCACGAGCGGCGAGTTGCGGCGGGCGCCGACAACGAGACCCGGCTCGTCGCGGTGCATCGCGAGCAGCGTGAAGGCGCCCTCGAGACGCGAGGCGACATTGCGGAACGCCGTGACGAGATCGCCCGTGACACCGTACTCGCGACCCAGCAGCACCGCGGCCACTTCGGTGTCGGTCTCGCTGCGGAACGTGAATCCCTGTGCCAGCAGCTCGTCCTTCAACTCGGCGAAGTTCTCGATGATGCCGTTGTGGATGACGGCGAGCTTGTCGTCATCGGCAAGATGCGGGTGTGCGTTCGCGTCGGTCGGACCTCCGTGCGTCGCCCAGCGGGTGTGCCCGATGCCGGTCGTGCCGTCGTTCATGGGGTGCGCCACGAGGTCGTCGCGCAGCACCTGCAGCTTGCCGGCGCGCTTGCGCAGGTTCAGGTCGCCGTCGCCGTCGATGACGGCGATGCCGGCCGAATCGTAGCCGCGGTACTCGAGGCGGGCGAGGCCTGACAGGAGGATGGCCTGGCTGTCACGCGGGCCCACGTATCCGACGATTCCACACATGCGCACAATCCTATGGGCGCGCGCGCGAGTCGGAGCTGTGCGCGTGACCGCGCCGTCCGGATGTCACTGGGCGTCTGCGGCGTATTCGTCGACCGTATCGGAACGGAATGCCTCAGCCACCTGCGCGAGGGCGTCCCAATCCGGTCTGACGATCGACTGGCCGTCGGCCGACGTGCCGGTACCCAGCGTCGGTGAGGTGAAGAAGTCGATGTCTTCGGTACGAAGGTCACGCAGCCGCAGCCCGAGGTCGACGATCGTGGGCCCATCGAGACCGGAGTCGACGGTGAGGTACGGCGAGATCGCGCCGACCATGTCGCTGATCTTGCCGGGGTCGGTCAGCGTATCTCGACTGAGCACCCCTCGGATGAGCCCCCTGAGGTAGGCCTGCTGATTGCGCACACGCTGATAGTCGCCGTCGACGAACGAATACCGCTCGCGCACGAATCCGAGCGCCGACTCGCCGTCAAGGGTGATGTGCCCCTCCGGGTAGGTGACCCCGCTCCGAGTGAACGGCACCGCGTTGTTGACCTCGACCCCGCCGAGCGCATCCGTCAGACCTGCGAACCCCTCGAAGTCGACGATCGCCACGTGATCGATGCGCACATCGATGATGTCTTCGATCGTCTGTACCGTCAGCGGCACACCGCCGTACGAGAGCGCGGCGTTGATCTTCGCCTCGCCGTGCCCGGGAATCGGCACCCAGTTGTCGCGCATGATCGACATCACCTGCACACCCTCGTTGTCAGCGGGAATGTGCACGACCATGATCGTGTCGGACCGTTGCCCGCGGATGTCATCGAGATCGTCACCGACATCGCCCCGGATGTCGGAGCCGAGGAGGAGGATGTTCCGCGCCTCGGCGTGCGCTTCGTCGACGGGGTCCGGTCGCACCGACACGTCGGGAAAGCTCTCCGATTCGTCGAGCATCGTGACGTTGTCGGTGTAGGTCTGGTTGAGGCTGAAGAGGTAGACGAGCGCAACACCTGCTGCGGCGACCAGTGCCAGAACGACGACACCGACGACCACCCAGGGCCAACGGCGACGACGACGTACGGAAGGTTCCGCGGTCGCGAGCGCATCGAGTTCAGTGTCGCCGAGTCGTGCCATGTCAGCCTCCGCAGGCGTCATTCACCGTCGTGACGGTGGGCCGGATCATCGGGGTCGTCCGCAGCTCGACCGGGGTACCGGTAGCGGCACCGGTGAACACGGTCGTCACTGTGAACGTGTCGCCAGGCACGTGCGTCGACGTGAACGGCGAAACGGCGCGACCGAGGTCGACGTTGCCGGTTCGGAACTCTCGGACCGAGTCGCCTTCGACGCTCGTCTCGGCGATCTCGAAGCCCGGCGGGGCGTACATGAACACCTGCGTTCGGTACTTGGTGCCCTTCCATGAGCCGCTGCGAACGTACGATGGCAATGAGGTCGATTCTTCGAGCGTGAGGTCGAGGCGGAACGATGCCGTTACCTTCATCGTCATTTCACCGTCGGCACACGAGGCGGAGACATCGACGGTCGTGTCGGCGAAGTAGTCGATCTTCGAGGCGGACACGTCTCGGAAGTACACGCCGACGGTCGTGGTGGTGTCATTGTCGGTGGGAAGCACGCCGGTCACCCGAGACCCGGACTCGTCGAGCACACCCTGCACCTGCTCATCGTCGGTCCAGTACATGATGCTGCCGGTGTCGATGCTCTCGCCGACGGCGGTGATCATGGTTGCCATGTCGAAGTCTCCGCTGCTGAGCTTGTCGAAGATCGCGGATGCCGACGCGGCGAAGAACGCGTCCGTCCCATCCCCCACCTGATTGGCCGGGAACCAGCCGTACACCTCGTGCAGCAGCAGATCGACGGCGTTCTCACTGTTGAGCTCGACGCCTTCGATCGAAACGGGGCCGGTCGCTTCGAGCATGCGAGCCAGCGCAAGCGGGTCGATCGACGCCACCCCGTGGATCGGCGCGTCGTCGACATCCCGCTGCCAGAACGCGCGCATGATCTGCGCATCGCTCGGCCAGTCGGGCCGCGACGGCGTGAGGTTCATGGCGCTGGCATACCGATTGCCATACAGCGCGAACGCGGACTCCGGCAGGTCGACGTCGACCAGCTCCTCTTCGTACGTCTGACTGGATCCCTGATCGACGATCTCGATGCGCCCTTCGTCGGCGCGGACGAGTGTCTGCGAGGCAGAGCTTCCGCCGAGTCCGAGCGCTTCGGCATTGTTCTGGAAGACGAGCAGATAGCGCTTCTCACCCTCCCCGCCGAGTAGCGAGGGGAGGATGGGCAGCACGGTGTCTGCAGTGTCCAGCGCGCTCGAGACCTCACCGATCTGCGCCGCCAGCTGCTCGCGGGCAGAGACGAGCTGCCCGGCAGCGCCGTCCGTGTCGACCATCGCGATCCGCTCCCTGAGCGCACCGAAGTCGTCGGCCGCGCTCGAGACGGCATCCACCGCGGCGGCGACGGCATCGAGGGGGAAGGCGCCATCGACGGGCTTGAGGTTCTCCGGCGTAAGCGAGGGCGCAACGTCGATGAGTGGCTCGGCAGCTCGAACCGCATCATCCGTGATCGCGGTCAACTCGGTGGCGGCCGTCACCGAGGCCCCGATCCACGGCAGGATCCCCGCGAGACGCCAGAGCGGATCGTCGGTCAGCTCCACCGCCGCGGAGGTGTGGGTCGACACGTCTGCGAGCGTCGCGGTCGCCGCATCCAGCTCCAGTGCCTCGATCTGCGCCTTCGCACCCGGCATGAGCTGCTGGGCCACGACGAGCTCATCTTGCACCGCCATCGCCCGGTCGTACACGAGCTTGCCTGCGACACCAACACCCGCGACCACGAGCACGACGGCGCCGCCGACGATCCAAGGCCACCGCTTGCGGCTGCGTGGCGAAGCGTCGGGAGAAGGCGTGCGGGCGTCACGGCGCGAAGCAGGTGCAGACATCGCGAGCGATCCTACTGTCCTTGCGCGAAGGCAACCTGGACACCGACCGACGCAGACCTGGACGCTTGGGCTCGCCCAGGCGCCCGCGACATCACGCTTCGAGATACTCGCGCAACGATTCCGCCGCGTCGCGCACCTCGAACCCGGTCGCCTCGATCTTCGCCAAATCGAGCACCGACCACGCCGGACGTGGCGCGACCGGTCCCGCTGCGCCGTCGAAGTACTCGGCCGTTGTGACGGGCACGACGCGATCGGGATCATGCCCTGTCAACTCGAACACCGTACGGGCGAGGTCAGCCCACGACTGGGGTGTGCCACCCCCGGTCAGGTTGTAGACGCCGAAAGGTGAGCGGGTCTCGAGCAGATGCCGGATGCCGCGCGCGAGGTCGTCGGTGAAGGTGAGTCGTCCGATCTGATCCGAGACGACCGACGGATCGACGCCGCGTTCCGCCAGGGACGCCATCGTTTGGACGAAGTTCTTGCCCTCGCCGATCACCCAGGACGTGCGCACGATGTAGTGGCGCGGCGTGGTGCCGACGATCGCATCGCCCGCGGCCTTGGTCTGCCCGTAGACACCCAGCGGCGCGAGCGGGGCATCCTCACGGTACGGCTCGGTCGCGGTGCCGTCAAATACGTAGTCACTCGATACGTGCACGAGTGTCACACCGTGCTCCGCAGCGATCCGGGCGAGCGCGGCGACACCGGTGACGTTCGCCGCCCATGCGTCGGCACGGCCGGCATCCGTCTCGGCCAGATCGACGGCCGTGTACGCGCCGGCGTTGATGATCGCCCCGTAGTCGCGCCATCGACGCGCGCCCGCGAGATCCCCCGTGAGGTCGAGGTCGGCACGCGTGGCGAACTCGACCCAGGGAGCGTCGGCGTACTCGGCCCGCAACGCGGTGCCGAGCTGCCCGCCCGCGCCGACCACGAGCACGCGACGGGGCGGAATCGGCGTGACGTCCGCAAGCCGGGGATGGGCGAGGTCTTTGGCCGAGATCTCGACGTCGCTCAGCGGAATCGGCCATTCGATGGCCGCCGTCTCGTCGGCGAGATTCAGGAACGAGTACGCGGCGTCGGGCGACCAGTGGTCGTTGACGAGGTACGTGTACGCGGTGTCGGGTGCGAGGGTCTGGTACGAGTTGCCGACGCCGCGCGGCACGAAGATCGCCTTCGACGGGTCGATCTCGGTCGTGAACACGGTGCCGAACCCGGGTCCCTCGCGCAGGTCGACCCATGCACCGAAGATGCGACCGGTGGCGACTGAGACCCATTTGTCCCATGGCTCGGCGTGGATGCCGCGGGTGGTGCCGACCGCATCGTTGAACGAGATGTTGTTCTGCACCGGGCCGAAGTCGGGCAGTCCGAGCGCGAGCATCTTCTCGCGCTGCCAGTTCTCCTTGAACCAGCCGCGACTGTCGCCATGCACGGGCAGGTCGTAGACGACGAGCCCCTCGATCGGAGTCGGGACCGGCGCGAGCGCCTTGCCGAAATCGGTCATTGCGGTGTCACTGCCCCTTCGAGGCGTAGAAGGCCTCGACCCCGTCCTTCGCGGGCGCCCACCACTGCTCGTTCTCGCGGTACCAGTCGACGGTCGCAGCGAGCCCGGCCTCGAAGTCTCGGTAGCGCGGCTCCCAGCCGAGCTCCGTGCGGAGTTTGGTGGAGTCGATCGCGTAGCGCAGGTCGTGGCCGGCGCGGTCGGTGACGTGGTCGTAGGCGTCGGCCGGCTGCCCCATCTGGGTGAGGATCAGTTCCACCACCGACTTGTTGTCCTTCTCACCGTCGGCACCGATCAGGTACGTCTCGCCGATCTCGCCCTTGTCGAGGATCGTCAGGACCGCCGACGAGTGGTCGTCGGCGTGGATCCAGTCACGCACGTTCTCGCCCTTGCCGTAGAGCTTGGGGCGGATGCCGCGGATCACGTTCGTGATCTGGCGCGGAATGAACTTCTCGACGTGCTGATACGGGCCGTAGTTGTTCGAGCAGTTCGAGATGGTCGCCTGGACGCCGAACGACCGCACCCATGCCCGCACGAGCAGGTCGGACCCGGCCTTCGTCGACGAATACGGCGATGAGGGGTTGTACGGGGTCTCTTCGGTGAACCGCGCAGGATCGTCGAGCTCGAGGTCGCCGTACACCTCGTCGGTCGAGATGTGGTGCAGGCGCGTCTCGTGCGTGCGGGCCGCCTCGAGCAGCGTGTAGGTGCCGATGATGTTCGTGTCGAGGAACGGCCGCGGATCGTGCAGCGAGTTGTCGTTGTGTGACTCGGCAGCGTAGTGCACGACCGCATCGGCATCCGCGAACAGTTCGTCGACCAGCGCGGCGTCGGCGATGTCGCCCTCGACCAGGCGAAAGCGATCCTCCGGCAATCCGGCGAGCGATGCACGGTTGCCCGCATACGTGAGCTTGTCGAGCACCGTCACGTGGTGATCGGTGTTGGTGAGCACGTGGTGCACGAAATTCGATCCGATGAACCCAGCACCCCCGGTCACAAGCAGTCTCGACATCAACGGCCCCTTTCCAGGACATTCAGCAGGTAGGTTCCGTAGCCCGACTTCACGAGCTTCTCGGCGCGCGTGCGCAGTTCGTCATCGGTGAGGAAGCCCTGACGCCACGCAACCTCTTCCGGGACCCCGATCGACAGGCCCGTGCGTCGCTGCATCGTGCGCACGTATTCGGCGGCATCCGTCATCTGGTCGAACGTTCCGGTGTCGAGCCAGGCGGTGCCACGCGGAAGCACCTCGACCTGCAGCGTGCCGCGCTCGAGGTAGGCCCGGTTGACGTCGGTGATCTCGTACTCGCCGCGCGGCGACGGTTGCAGCGCGTGGGCGATCTCGACGACGTCGTTGTCATAGAAGTAGAGCCCGGGCACGGCGTAGTTCGACTTCGGCACGGCCGGCTTCTCTTCGAGCGAGATCGCCTTGCCGTCGGCATCGAATTCGACGACACCGTACGCCTCGGGCTCCCCCACCCAGTACGCGAAGATCGCCCCGCCGTCGACGTCGGTGTATCGCTTGAGCTGGCGGCCCATGCTCGGCCCGTACAGCAGGTTGTCTCCGAGGACGAGGGCAACCTTGTCGTCAGCGATGAAGTCAGCACCGAGGGTGAAGGCCTGCGCGAGCCCGTCGGGCGAAGGCTGTCGGGCGTAGGTGAGACGGATGCCGAACTGCGACCCGTCGCCGAGCAGTCGCTCGAAGAACGGGCCGTCGTGCGGTGTGGTGATCACCAGGATGTCGTCGATACCGGCGAGCATCAGCGTCGACAGCGGGTAGTAGACCATGGGCTTGTCGTAGACCGGGATGAGCTGCTTCGACACACCGAGGGTGATCGGGTGGAGCCGCGTGCCGGAACCGCCGGCGAGGATGATGCCCTTCATGGCATTCATCCTGGCAGACCTCGCCTGCCTGTCCTGCTCAAAGCTTGCGCAGCAGCACGGTCTCGACGGTGTGATCCGGCGCCTTCCGCAGCACGAGGTTCGCCCGGTGTCGGGTCGGTTCGACGTTCTCCCGCAGGTTGGGGAGGTTGATGTCATTCCAGAAGCCGAGCGCCTTGGCCACGGCATCCTCGTCCGAAAGATCGGCGTACACCTTGAAGTACGAGTTCGGGTTGCTGAAGGCGGCCTGCCGAAGCGCGAGGAAGCGGTTGACGAACCACTTCTCGATATGGGCGACATCTGCATCGACGTAGATCGAGAAGTCGAACAGGTCGCTGACGGCGACGTCGTTCGGCGTGGGAGGCGGCGCGAGCACGTTGAGGCCTTCGACGATCACCACGTCGGGTCTGCGGATCGTGACCTGCGCGTCGGGCATGATGTCGTAGCGCACATGCGAATAGAAGGGTGCGCGCACTTCTGACGCGCCCGACTTGACGTCGGTGAGGAACCTGACCAGCTCGCGCCGATCGTACGACTCGGGAAAGCCCTTGCGGTGCATGATGCCGCGACGCTCGAGCTCAGCGTTGGGGTAGAGGAAGCCATCCGTCGTGACGAGCTCGACGCGCGGCGTGCCCGGCCAGCGCGACATCAATTCGCGCAGCAGGCGCGCAACGGTCGACTTCCCGACGGCGACCGAACCCGCCACCGCGACAACGAACGGCGTCGTCGAATCGGGTTCGCCGAGGAAGTCGGCCGTCTCGGCCCCGAGTCGCTTCGTGTGCTCCGCGTACGTGCTAAGCAGTCGACTGAGCGGCACATACACCTCGCGCACCTCGGCCAGGTCGAGCCGGTCGCCGATACCGCGCAACTGCACGACCTCGTTCTCGGTCAGCGGATTCGGCACTCCCGGCGCGAGTCGCGCCCACTCGCTGCGGTCGATCTCGCGGTAGCGCGAGTCGACGGTCGTCATCGTCTCGTCGGTGGACATCGCGCCCACTCTATTCGTTCTGTCGCCCCCACCCGCACCCGCTACGGTGAGTTCGTGCGCCTGGGAGTCCTCGACATCGGCTCGAACACCGTCCATCTGCTCGTCGCCGATGTCCGCCCGGGAGGACGGCCACTCGCGACCACGAGCAATCGCACCGTCCTGCGACTCATGCGCTATCTCGAACCGGACGGATCAATCGCGGAGGCGGGCGTCGAAGCGCTCGTCGCAGCGGTCGCCGAGGCCCGTGCCGTCGCAGAGAAGGAGAACGTCGCAGAGCTGCTCGCGACAGCCACCAGTGCGGTGCGTGAAGCCGCCAACGGCGAAGCGGTGATCGCTCGCATCGAAGCCGCCCTCGGGCAGGAGTTGCAGGTGCTCGGCGGTGAAGCGGAGGCGCGCTTCACCTTCCTCGCGGTGCGACGCTGGTTCGGGTGGTCGGCCGGGCAGATCATGCTGTTCGACATCGGCGGCGGTTCGCTTGAGCTCGCGGCGGGCAGCGATGAGCTGCCGGATGTCGCCGCGTCGGTGCCGCTCGGTGCGGGGCGCATGACGATCGAGTTCCTCGGCGAGGATCCGCCCGGCGAAGAGGCCGTGGAGGTGCTGCGCGCACATTCCCGCGAGACGCTCGCACCCGTCGCCGCCCTCATGCGCGACCAACCCCGGCCCGATCACGTTGTGGGTTCGTCCAAGGCGATCCGCTCCCTCGCGAAGCTCGCGGGGTACCCCGTACCGGGCTGGAGCGGCAATCAGCGGATGCTGCTGCCGCGCGGCGCGCTCGGCTCGTGGATCCCACGACTGGCTCGCATCCCTGCCTCGGCCAGGCAGGAGCTTCCGGGCATCACCGCCGATCGCACCTTCCAGATCGTCGCGGGTGCCGTCGTCCTCCACACCGCCATGACGATCATGGATGTCGACGAACTCGAGATCTCGCCGTGGGCACTGCGCGAGGGCGTGCTGCTGCGCTACATCGAGTCGCTCGCGTGGAACGAGTCGAACGGCTGACACCGGTCGACCATTACGCGGCGGTGCGCCGATCAGCCGGCGAACGCGCAGTGCATCTTGACCACGGCATCCGATGCCGGGTCCGAGATGAATCCGAAGAATCGGGCGCCGTCGGCCGTGACGAGCGGTGCCGGCGGAAGCTCGAACACACCGATCTCGGCTGCCGGGTCGATCACGAGGTCGGCGGATGCCGGCGGTGCAGCCCGGCCTTCGATGCCCGTGTCCGCGATGCCGTCGAGCCAGGTGGATGCCGGACAGACACCGCCCCACGCCGGGATCGGCGCCGTCTGCACCGGGTACGGCGCGCCATCGAACGCCTGCACGCCGACAGTGCGCACGAGCGTACCCGTGCCGCCGTCCGCGCAGGAGCGACCATCGTCGCTGCTGGGGATGCGCAGGGTCAGGTCGATCTCGAAGCCACCGTCGACGGCGGTGACCGAGTGAGTAGCGTCGCCGCATCGCGTGGTGCGCGCGATGGGGTACTCGACCTGCGTCGCCGTACCGTCGTCACCGCCCAGCCAGATGTACCAGAGTTCGGTGACCGCGTTGCCGTCCGCCTGCGTGATGGTGATCGCGGCATCCGGGATGCCGTCACCATCCGCCTCGCCGATCACCGGGGCACCGATCGTGTAGGTGCGTGACAGGTCGTCCACGCCGGTGCCGTCGGCCATCGTGATCCGCATCGGCGTGCCGAGTCCGTCGGGAGCGAACGACCACTCGGCATCCGCCACGGCAGCGGCGAAATCGAGGTCGGGTGTCGCGGGCGTCTGCGGCCCGGTGGTAGCCGGCGCTGGCTCGTCGGGCGGATCGGTCGCGGTCACGCCGCTTCCCGTGCCGCACCCTGCCAGTAGGAGCGCCAGGCTCGCGGATGCCGCCGTCACGGCCGGCCACGCACGGCGGGCGTTCACGCGGACACCTGCGGCATCGCGGCCGGGGCGGCGAGCACTGCCGTGTCTGCGGCCCCGATGGCCTCGCCGAAGCGGTTCGGAAAGGCGATGGGAAGCAGTTCGAGGCGCGCGCCGCCGATGCCCATCGTGACGGCGATCATCGCGTTGCGGGCGACGGGCGCACCCTGCACGTCGACCGGTACGCGCTCGTCGAACGGTCGCGCCGCGATGGCCTTCAGCCGGTCGGTCGCGTACGACACGTCTTCGGGACCGAACTGCTGCACGAGGTTCGGCACCCATGCGCCGATGACGCCGCCGGAATGCGTCTGGTCGCCGCCGTAGTCGGCGGCGACACCACGGATCAGGTCCGCCATCCACTCGCGCGCAGCGGGCGTCGACATCGACACGACGCGGAAGGTGTCCTCCCCCGCCACCTCGAACACCGCGAACAGGGCGTCGCCCATGAGGTTGTCCCGCGTCGTCTGGGACAGCGAGAGGTTCAGGTCGCCGCCGCCCTGGATCGTCCCGGAGGTCGTGGATGCCGTGGTGCTGCGGGTTGTGCTGTTCGACCATGCGCGGTCGTACCCGTATCGGGTGTCGCCGTAGGTCCGTCCGGTCGTGGTTCCGAAGCTCGTCGCGAACATGCGCAGCCGCAGTTCGAGGGTTCCGGTGATCGCGCCCTGCGTCTGCTGGTCGAAGTGGCGCTCGATCTCGATGAGGCGCGCACCGCTGATGCCCGCTGCCTGCTCGTCGGTGTACATGACGGCCCGCGGCAGCTGCACGAACTCGACGAGTCGGCGGTGCAGGGCTTCGGCCAGTGCCTTGTCGCGCGCGTTGAAGCGTCGCGCCCGGATCTCACCGAACACGCCGATGGCCAGGAGGACCACCCCGAGGAGCAGAAAGATCCATCCGACGAGCGCTTGACCGCTGATGAAGGCCTGCTCGAAGGACACCCCACCCTGACCGAACAGCGACGCGAACGTCCACGAGCAGATCGCCCAGACGACGAGCACGACGATGCCCCAGACGAGGAACCCCCGCTTGCGCAGCCGTCGCGCTGCGGGCGACATCCCGCTCACCACGCTCACCGTCTGCCCCCGCTCGCGCCGCCCCACCCGCGCTGCGTCCGACCTCGTACCCTCCACGACATCGCCCTCAACCCCATTCACACCGGTCACAGATCCCCTGCTCCCGCCATGCTAGCCAGCCGTGTCGGTGCGGCGTCAAGACATCGCGTCAAGCGCGCTCGGCAGGTTCCGAACGACACAAAACGTTCCAATTCCGCGGCGTCTGTGCTAAGCAGGGGTAGCCCTCCGCCTCCCCCGGACGTCAGGACCCCCAATGAACAGGCGCCCCCACGCCTGCGCCGTACTGCTGCTCGCCGTCGTCGTAGGTGCTCTGTCCACTGCCTTCCCCGTTACCGCTGCCCCGGCAGCGGCCGCCGCCGCGGAATGCTCCGCGACGGCACAGACCGAGCTGCAGAAGCGACTGCTCGCCGAGGCCAACGCCGAGCGACGAAGCGCCGGCGCGGCGCCGGTCGCACTGCACACCGACATCAACGCGGTGGCGCTCGCCTGGTCGAAGAAGCAGGCCGCTGCGAACGACATGTCACACAACCCGTCGTGCTCGTCGCAGATCCCGTCCGGGTGGCGCGCTGCAGGCGAGAACGTCGCCGCGGGCCACCGGATGACCGCCGTCATGGACGGCTGGATGGGCAGCCCGGGACACCGAAAGAACATCCTCAACAGCTCGTACACCAGCATGGGCGTCGGCGTCGCGTGCTCCAGCAGCGGTCGACCGTACTACACGCAGGTGTTCGCGGCGTATCCGAGCTCGGTCTTCGGCGACGCGCCACGGCTCTGGGGCTCCGACCGCTATCAGACCGCCGCCGCCGTGTCTGCGTCGCGCTTCGCCGCAGGCGTGGGGGTCGTCTACCTGGCCAATGGCACCGCCTTCCCCGATGCGCTGGCCGGCGCCGCTGCGGCGGGCACGCGCAACGCACCGGTGCTGCTGACCGAAGCGGACGCGCTGCCGGCCGCCACGGCGAAGGAACTCGCCCGCCTGCAGCCCAAGTCGATCGTCGTGCTCGGCGGCACGGCCGCGGTCGCCGACGCGGTGGTCGCCGCCGCATCCCGCTACACCACAGGGCCCGTCAAGCGGATCGCCGGCGCCGACCGCTATGAGACGTCGGCGCTCGTCGCGAACACGTTCGCGCCGGGGATCTCGGTCGCGTACGTCGCGGCCGGGTCCACGTTCCCCGACGCCTTGGCGGGTGCTGCGGCCGCGGGCACCCGCAATGCTCCCGTGCTGCTGGCGACCCGCGCCGGGATCCCCGACCCGACGGCGAAGGCGCTCACGACACTCAAACCCAAGTCGATCGTGGTCCTCGGCGGTACCAGCGCGATCAGCGACGCCGTGCTCGGGTCGCTGCGCTCGTACACGGGCGGGTCGGTCACCCGACAGGCAGGCGCCGACCGGTACGCGACCGCAGCGAAGGTCGCAGACACCTTCCCGACGTCGACGACGACCGTCTACGTCGCCAACGGCAACACATTCCCCGATGCGCTCGCGGGCGCCGCGGTGGCGGGCACGTCAAGCGTGCCCGTGCTGTTGACGTCGGGCTCGAGCATCCCGACCGCCACGGCAGTCGCGCTGTCGCGTCTGGATCCGAAGAAGGTCGTGATCCTCGGTGGTTCCGCGTCGATCAGTGAATCCGTGCGCGCGCAGCTGCTGCGCTACGCGACCGGTTGAGCGCTCAGCCGCGGACGACGTCCGCGAGCCGGTCAGCGATCGCCTGCGCGGTCTCCGAGTCGGCGGCTTCGACCATCACTCGCACCATCGGCTCGGTGCCGGACGGGCGCAACAGCACCCGGCCGGTGTCGCCGAGTTCCACCTCAGCGACGGCGACAGCCGCGGTGACGTCGTCGTCGGTCGCGCGCGAGCGTTCGACGCCCTTCACATTGACGAGCACCTGCGGGAAGACGGTCATGACGGATGCGAGCTCGGCGAGCGTCTTGCCCTGACGGGCCATCTCGGCGCAGAGGTGCAGGCCAGTGAGCAGACCGTCGCCGGTCGTCGCGAACTCGCGCATGATCACATGGCCGCTCTGCTCTCCTCCGAGCCCGAATCGTCCCTCGTTCATGCGCTCGAGGACGTAGCGGTCACCCACGCCGGTCTGCTCGACCGAGATCCCGTGATCCGCCATGGCCCGGTGCAGGCCGAGGTTGCTCATGACGGTCGCGACGAGCGTGTCGTGCGCCAGCACCCCGCGGGTCTTCATCGCGACGGCGAGAATGGCCATGATCTGGTCGCCGTCGATGATCCGGCCGTCGGCATCGACCGCAAGGCACCGGTCGGCGTCGCCGTCATGCGCGATGCCGACATCGGCACCGGTGCGCACGACTTCTGCAGCGAGCCTGTCGAGATGCGTCGACCCGACCCCGTCGTTGATGTTCAAGCCGTCAGGGTCGGCTCCGATCACGGTGACTTTGGCGCCCGCGTCACGGAACGTCTCGGGCGAGACGCCGGATGCCGCACCGTTCGCGCAGTCGAGCACGACGTGCAGGCCGTTGAGCCGATGCGGCAGTGAGGCCAGCAGATGCACGACGTAGCGGTCCTCAGCGTCGGCGAAACGGCGGACACGGCCCACCTCGCCCCCGGTCGGCTGCAGCTTGGGCCCAGCCATCGCTTCCTCGATGCGGGCCTCGACTGCGTCGGGCAGCTTGACACCGCCGCGCGCGAAGATCTTGATGCCGTTGTCGGGCGCCGGGTTGTGCGACGCCGAGATCATGACACCGAAATCGGCGTCGATGTCCGCCACGAGATACGCCGCTGCCGGAGTCGGGATGACACCGGCATCCAGCACGTCGACGCCCGACGATGCGAGCCCCGCCGCGACAGCCGCGGTGAGGAACTCCCCCGAGATCCGCGGGTCGCGCGCGACAACCGCCGTCAGGCGCTTGCCTGCGGCCTTCCGAGCCTCCGCGATACGCCCCTGGCCCAGGACGACAGCAGTCGCCTGGGCCAGGGTGAGCGCGAGATCCGCGGTGAGGGGGCCGTTCGCCAGCCCCCGCACACCGTCCGTCCCGAACAGCGCCATCGGTGGATCAGCGCTTCGAGTACTGAGGAGCCTTGCGGGCCTTCTTGAGACCGGCCTTCTTGCGCTCCTTCACACGCGCATCGCGCGAGAGGAAGCCGGCCTTCTTCAGGGTCGGGCGGTTGTGCTCGGCGTCGATCTCGTTGAGCGCGCGAGCGATGCCGAGGCGCAGCGCACCGGCCTGGCCCGACGGGCCGCCACCGGAGATACGTGCGACGACGTCGTACGAGCCTGCAAGGTCGAGCACCGTGAACGGGTCGTTGATGAGCTGCTGGTGCAGCTTGTTCGGGAAGTAGTCCTCGAGGGTGCGGCCGTTCACCGTGAACGAGCCCGAACCGGGGACCAGGCGCACGCGGGCGATGGCCTGCTTGCGGCGGCCGACGGCAGCACCGGGAACTGAGAGGACCGGACGCGGGGTGGTCGCGGTGGCCTCGGATGCGGGGGTCTCGGTCGAGTAGTTCTCGGGGGTCTGGTCGAGGGAGTCAGCGATCTTCGCCATCAGATGTTTCCTTTACGTCTCTCGGCGGCGCTTACTGGGCGACCTGGTCGAAGGTGTACGGGGCGGGCTGCTGCGCGGCGTGCGGGTGCTCGGCACCGGCGTAGA
This sequence comes from Microbacterium sp. bgisy189, assembly GCF_965345345.1. Lineage (GTDB taxonomy): Bacteria > Actinomycetota > Actinomycetes > Actinomycetales > Microbacteriaceae > Microbacterium. The sequence goes on from NZ_CBDRMZ010000002.1 coordinate 261,280, forward strand.
CCTTCAGCTTCGAGAGCTGCTGGCGGCCCAGCGAGTTCTTGGGGAGCATGCCGCGGACAGCCTTCTCGACCGCGCGGACGGGGTTCTTCTCGAGCAGCTCCTCGTAGGAGACGGCCTTGAGGCCACCCGGGTAGCCGGAGTGGCGGTACGCCATCTTCTTCTGGAGCTTCTGGCCGGTCAGGGCGACCTTCTCGGCGTTGACGATGATGACGAAGTCACCGGTGTCGACATGGTTGGCGAAGGTGGCCTTGTGCTTGCCGCGGAGGAGGGCCGCCGCGTGCGAGGCGAGCCGTCCGAGGACGACATCGGTCGCGTCGATGACCAGCCACTCGCGCTGGACTTCGCCAGCCTTGGGGGTGAAAGTGCGCGTCACGGTAGTGCTGCTTTCTGTGTTCGAACGGAGAGGTTCGTGAATCCCGCTCCGGGGTGCTTCCGCGATCGGGAAGATCAGGAAGACGCCGATGGAGGGCTCACGTTCGCGGTGCCGGCCAGCAACAGCCAGACACCAAAGGGAGAGTCTACGCGATGGACTTCTGAACCACAAAACCGATCGGCGCTAGAGCACGGGGTCGGCCGTCACCAGGATCGGCAGATGATCGCTTGATCCTTGCGGGAGGGTGGTCACCTCGACGATATGGAACCCCACCGACGTCGCGAAATCGTAGTGGCCCTTGAAGAACTTGTACCGCGTGTACGTGCGAGCGTCGGAGAGGTTCAGTTCGTAGCCGGCCTCTCGCACGATCTGACCGAGGTGCTCCTTGAAGACCGGGTAGTTGTAGTCCCCCACCATCAGGATCGGCAGGTTGTCACCCAGCGTCTCCATCTCGGCGAGTGCGGCGTGAATCTGCTTGCGGCGCAGTGAATTGCGGGCCGTCAGCGGTGCCGCATGGAAGCTCGCAACGATCAGGTCGCGGTTGTGGTCGATGTCGTGCAGGCGCACCGCGAGCAGTCGCTCCTCCGCCGGCTTGAGCACGCGGTCGTGGAGCGACTTCTTGAGGGCGAGCGAGCGCACCTCGCGCGCCGCGAAGAGGTTCTCACGGTAGTAGACGGCGAGGCCGAGCCGGTTGCGGCTGGTCGCCTCAGCGAGCCGCAGCCCGGAGATCTCGTGCGGGATGTCGCGCGTGTCGGCCTCTTGCAGGCAGAGCACGTCGGCCGCGTGCTGGTCGACCAGCGCCTCCAGCTCACCGACGGCGCGGTGCTTGCGCAGGTTGTAAGAGATGACCTTCATGTCCGGCCCAGCCTATGCCCGCAGCCGATGGATGCGCTGGGGGTTGCGCTGCGGCACGCGGTCAGTCCGCATCCATCGAGCGACGCGCCCGCGTCTGCTCCGCCCGGAGCGCGAGCTGCGCATCCGCCGGGTAGCCGACCTCGGTGAGCGTGAGTCCACGCGCGGCGAGCACCTTGATCTCGTTGGTCCGCGCCAGCGCATTGCGGATGTCGACCAGGTCGTCGGGGTCGAGCTTTCCGTCGCCGACCGCGACACACCCACCCACGAGCGCGCGGACCATGCTGTGGCAGAACGCGTCGGCCTTCACGTTCGCAATGACGACACCGTCGGCATCGCGGTGCCAGTCGAACTCGAGCAGGGTGCGAATCGTCGTCGCTCCCTCGCGCGGCTTGCAGTACGCCGCGAAATCGTGCAGGCCGCGCAATCCGCGCGCCGCGGCATCCATCGCCCCCACATCGAGCGATGCGTTCACACTCGTCGTGCGAGCGCGCTCGAGCGGGTCGTACCCGGTGAGCCGATCTGCGATGCGGTAACGATAGCGCCGCCAGACCGCCGAGAAGCGGGCGTCGAATCCCTCGGGCGCGGTGTCGACCGCGTGCACCGCGAGGTCGGGGTACTGCCCCAGCACACCGTTCAGGCGCGGCGCGAGGGCGCTCGGCACGGGATTGCGGGCTTTCGCGAGCCGCGCGAGCTGTCCCTCGTCGAGATCGAGGTGGGCGACCTGCCCTGACGCGTGCACACCGGCATCCGTGCGCCCGGCGACGACCAGCTGCGGATCACCGCCGAGCAGCCGTGCGACGGCCGCTTCGAGCGTGCCCTGGACCGTGCGCAGGCCGGGCTGGCGCGCCCATCCGCGAAAGCCCGTGCCGTCGTAGGCGAGGTCGATCCGGAGGCGCACCCTGTCAGCCTCATCCTCGGTCACAGCAGCGCGTCGATCTGCGCGCGCGTGGGTGGATTGGCGCCGGCGCGCGAGACGGTGATGCCCGCGGCGACCGCAGCTCTGCGCATCGCGCGCTCGAGTGCCGCCTCCTGCTCGAACAACTCGGCGTCGTCGAGGGCACTCGCGATGAGACTCGCCATGTAGGCATCTCCTGCACCGATCGTGTCGGTCACATGCACGGGCCACGCCGGCACGTTCACGAGGCCACCAGGGCCGTAGGCCATCGCGCCTTCGCCACCCTGCGTCATCACCACGATGCGGGGGCCGCGCCCCGCGAGATCCGGCAGCACCTCTTCGGGGATGCGCCCGGGGAACAGCCAGGCGGCATCCTCGTCACTGAGTTTGAGCAGATCTGCGGCCGCCGCAGCACGCCAGAAGCGGCGGAGGGCCACCTCTCGGTCGCCGACGAGGGCCGGGCGGATGTTCGGATCCACGGTCACGAGACGGCCCTCGTGCGCGGCTTGTTCGAGCGCGGTGAGCGCGACATCGCCGCCCGGGTCGAGGAACAACGCGATCGAGCCCGAGTGCACCGCGTCGGCATCGCACTCGGGGGCCTCGATCGCCCAGTCGAGGTCGAAATCGTACGCCGCGGAACCATCGGGCTGCAATCGCGCACGAGCCGTCGAGGTCGGCGCACCGGTCCACGACGCCGACACGATGCCGACGCCGGATGCCGCGACCTGCTCTGCGATGCGGATGCCGCGCTGGTCGGTGCCGATCCGCGTGTACAGCTGAGTGCGAAGCCCCTGACGCGCCAGGCCGACGGCGACGTTTGCCGGGCTCCCGCCGACGAACTCGGTCACGCCGCCCGGGCCGTCGACGATGTCGATCAGCGCCTCCCCGATCACGAGCACCTGCGTCTTCATGATGACTCCTTCGTCGTCCAGGTCACACATGCATGACGAGCGCGATCGAACGCTCGGTGGCGGCGAATCCCAATCCCTCATAGAGGGCGTTCGCACCGGTAGGACTCGCGGTGTCGACGTCGAGCACGGCCTTCTGCAAGCCCGCGGCACGGATCGCGTCGAGGGTGTTCGCGATCACCAGAGGGGCGAGTCCACGACGACGGTGCGACCGCACGACACCGATGAGGTCGATGTAGGAGTTGCTCGCGCCGAGCGTCTCCCAGTCGTCCTCGTTGACCGATGCGAGGCAGAACGCGACGATCCGCCCGCCGTCGAGCACCAGCCGTGAAAGGTCGGCTCGGAAGAACTCACCCCCGACAAACTGCATCCATCGCTGCGGTTCGGTCGGCCGGCTCCCCCAGTGATCGCGGAACGCGTCGTTGCGGGCTTCGAGCGCATCGAGATCGCGGTCGTGCGTGTACGCCACGACCTCGAGGCCGTCCGGCACCGTGGGGATGCCGGGGGCGTCGGCGAGATCGCGCACCATGCTGGTGAACCATCGCTCCACCTGGTACCCGGCCGCCTCGGCGAGGGCGCGCTGCCCGGCGTTGCGTTCTTCAGCGTAGATCTTCATCTCGCCCGAGACGCCACCGTCTTCGAGGTGCGCTGCGCCCTCGGCGAGTCGTTCCAGCCCCCGTGCGTGCTGCCACGCGAGGAGTCGTGCGCCGATGCCGCGCCGACGGTGCGCCGGGTGCACCGTTCCGCTGAGGTAGACAGTCAGCTCGCCGCCCTCGCGGCTCGGGTGCAGGAGCACCTCACCGTACGCGAGCAGGGTGCCGTCCGCGTCCTCGGCGAGCAGCATGTCTCGCGCCGGGTCCATCTCGGCAAGGTCGAACAGATCGGCGATGTCTTCGCGCGGCGTCGTCCACGTCGGGTGGTCGACGGGGTCGGCAGCGCCCATCAACGTGTGGATCGCGTCGATGTCGGCCGCGGTCGCGGGCCGCCAGGTGGCCACGTCCGGGTGCGAGGGCACCTGCGGCGCGGGAACGGATCCGAGACGGGCGGAGAGGGCGTCTTGAGTCACCACCTCACAGTACCGGCGTGGATCGGCCCACGCATCCGGATGGCCACATGCGAACAGGCCCGCATCCCCAGGGGATGCGGGCCTGTTCGCAGTGAGATCCTTACTCGGACTTCTCCTCGGCGGGGGCCTCAGCGGCCTCCTCCGTCGAAGCGTCCTCAGCCGGGGTCTCCTCGGCGGGAGCTTCTTCAGCAGGGGTCTCCTCGGCGGGAGCCTCTTCGACCGGAGCCTCCTCGGCGACCGGAGCGGCGGCCTTCTTGGCCGACTTCGCCTTCGGCTTCACCGGCTCGAGGACGAGCTCGATGACGGCCATGGGGGCGTTGTCGCCCTTGCGGTTGCCGACCTTCGTGATGCGGGTGTAGCCGCCCTCACGCTCGGCGACCAGCGGAGCGATCTCGGTGAACAGGACGTGCACGACTTCCTTGTCACCGATGACCGACAGCACCCGGCGACGGGCGTGCAGGTCGCCGCGCTTGGCGAAGGTGATGAGGCGCTCGGCGAGCGGACGAAGGCGCTTGGCCTTGGTCTCGGTCGTCGTGATCGACTTGTGGGTGAACAGCGCAGCGGCAAGGTTCGCCAGCAGCAGACGCTCGTGTGCGGGGCCGCCTCCGAGGCGGGGACCCTTCGTGGGCTTGGGCATTCTCAGTTACTCCAGGTGGGAAAGTCGATCAGCGGATCAGATGGACGACGACTCGTCTTCGTAGCCGCCGTAGAAGTGGGCGCCGTCGAAGCCGGGCACCGAATCCTTCAGCGACAGGCCGAGCGAGACGAGCTTGTCGCGAACCTCGTCGACCGACTTCTGACCGAAGTTGCGGATGTTCATCAGCTGCGTCTCGGACAGAGCGACCAGCTCGGAGACGGTGTTGATGCCCTCGCGCTTGAGGCAGTTGTACGAGCGGACCGACAGGTCGAGGTCCTCGATCGGCATCGACAGCTCGTTGGTGAGCACCTCGGCGACCGGCGCGGGGCCGATCTCGATGCCCTCGGCCTCGACGTTCAGCTCGCGAGCGAGACCGAACAGCTCGGTGAGGGTGCGGCCAGCCGATGCGACGGCGTCGCGCGGGTCCATGGATGCCTTCGACTCGACGTCGAGGACGAGCTTGTCGAAGTCGGTGCGCTCACCGGCACGGGTGGCGTCGACGCGGTAGCTGACCTTGGTGACCGGCGAGTAGATCGAGTCGACCGGGATCTGGCCGGCCTCGGCGTACTCGTTGCGGTTCTGGGTCGCCGACACGTAGCCACGGCCACGCTCGATGGTCAGTTCGAGTTCGAACTGCGCGCTGTCGTTGAGGGTCGCGATGACCAGCTCGGGGTTGTGCACCTCGACACCGGCGGGAGCCGAGATGTCGGCTGCGGTCACCTCACCGGCACCCGTCTTGCGCAGGTACGCCGTGATGGGCTCGTCGCGCTCGCTCGAGACGACCAGCTGCTTGATGTTCAGGATGATCTCGGTGACATCTTCCTTGACACCGGGGATCGTGCTGAACTCGTGCAGCACGCCGTCGATGCGGATGCTGGTGACGGCGGCGCCGGGGATCGAGGAGAGCAGGCTGCGGCGCAGCGCGTTGCCGATCGTGTAACCGAAGCCGGGCTCGAGCGGCTCGATGACGAAGCGGCTGCGGAACTCGCCGATCTTCTCCTCGGTCAGGGTGGGACGCTGTGCAATGAGCACTATGTGTTCCTTTCAATCACGTGCCCGCTATATGACACGTGCAGTTGGTGAGGTGTTGAGTTTTGCTCGTGGGATGCCGAAGCGCCCGCTCGTGCGGGGGCTCCGGCATCCGCGAAGGAAGTGATATCAGACGCGGCGGCGCTTCGGGGGGCGGCAGCCGTTGTGTGCCTGCGGGGTGACGTCCTGGATGGAGCCCACCTCGAGGCCGGCGGCCTGCAGCGAACGGATCGCGGTCTCGCGGCCCGAGCCGGGACCCTTCACGAAGACGTCGACCTTCTTGACGCCGTGCTCCTGCGCCTGGCGCGCAGCGGACTCGGCGGCCATGCCGGCGGCGTAGGGGGTCGACTTGCGCGAGCCCTTGAAGCCGACGCCACCCGAGGAGGCCCAGCTGATGACGGCGCCCGACGGGTCGGTGATCGAGACGATCGTGTTGTTGAACGTCGACTTGATGTGGGCCTGGCCCAGCGCGATGTTCTTCTTCTCCTTGCGGCGCGGCTTGCGCGCAGCGGTCTTGGCCTGTGCCATTTCGTTCTTCTCCTAAACCTGGGGCCGGCGCTTAGCGCGCCTTCTTCTTGCCGGCGACGGTGCGCTTCGGGCCCTTGCGGGTGCGCGCGTTGGTCTTGGTGCGCTGACCGCGCACCGGGAGGCCGCGGCGGTGGCGCAGGCCCTCGTAGGAACCGATCTCGACCTTGCGGCGGATGTCGGCGGCGACCTCTCGACGGAGGTCACCCTCCACCTTGTAGGTGCCCTCGATGTGGTCGCGGAGTGCGATGAGCTGGTCGTCGGTGAGGTCCTTGACGCGGATCGACTCGTCGATCTCGGTGGCCTTGAGGATCTCGACCGAACGGGTACGGCCGATGCCGTAGATGTACGTGAGTGCGATCACCACGCGCTTGTCGCGCGGGATGTCGACGCCGGCAAGACGTGCCATGCGGTTCTCCTAGGAGTGAGTGGAGGTGTGGAGCAGGATCGGTGCCCGGGCCTCCGCCCGAGGTGTCCCTGACCGGTGATCAGTTCTGATCCTGCCGTTGTGAGTATTCAGTTGTGTGCTGCGGGCCGCGTCGAGCGCGGCATCCGATCAGCCCTGGCGCTGCTTGTGACGCGGGTTCGACTTGCAGATGACCATGACGCGACCGTGACGACGGATGACCTTGCAGTGGTCGCAGATGGGCTTGACGGAGGGGTTGACCTTCATGATGTTCTTTCGCTGTCTTCGCCGGCATCCGGATTGCGATCCGGATGGGGCGTTACTTCTCGACCGGTCTAGCGGTAGCGGTAGACGATGCGACCGCGCGTCAGGTCGTAGGGCGAGAGCTCCACGACGACACGGTCTTCGGGGATGATGCGAATGTAGTTCTGCCGCATCTTTCCGGAAATCGTTGCGAGAACCTTGTGTCCGTTAGTGAGCTCAACGCGGAACATCGCGTTGGGCAGCGCCTCGGACACGACGCCCTCGATCTCGATGACACCGTCTTTCTTAGCCATAGCCTCGCTGACGCTTGTGCAGACCGGTCGGTCTGCGGTGAATGGGATGTGTGGTGACACGCCGAAACAGGCGCAACGCACCAAAGATCCAGTGTACGTGGTATCCGCCGACCCGGCAACTCGCCGTCGCCGCGGTGGCTGCCCGCCTGCCGCCGCGCCCCGAGAAACCAATGCTGCGCCCAGACACCACCGCACCGAGGGTTTGTCGCCGCGGAAGTGGTTTCTTGCGGACGGGGCATCGCCTCCTCCACAAGGGTGCCGGTGGGAGCGGGGTCCACAGATCGGGGTGCATGCCGGACGCGCGGTGAGGGCGTGGCGGATGCTGGGGCAATGACGCTTCTCGCACTCCCCACCCCGCTGGCGCTCGTGACTGCGGCTGACGCACGACTGGCTGGCATCGCCGTGTCGTCTTCGCGATTTCATCGTGTCCGCAGCGGCGTCTACGTGGACGCCGCCGCTTGGCGGGCGCTGGCACCGTGGCAGCGGTACGAAGTGCGGGTTGCGGCGTTCCTGCGGCGGCATCCGGATGCCGTGCTCTCGCACGAGTCCGCCGCCGTGGCACACGGGCTGCCCTGCTTCAGCGAGACCCGCGACATCCACGTGTTCGACCCGGACCGTACCGCATCGCGACGCTTCGGCGATGTGTGCGTGCACACCGCGGCGGACGGCCGCGACATCACCAACCTCGGCGGCATCCGTGCGACGTCGCTCTCCGACACCACCCTCGACCTGGTCCGCGCGTTGCCGCTCGGCTTCGGACTCGCGGTAGCGGATGCCGCCCTCCGCACCGGTGCCGACGCGAGCGATCTGATCGATCGTGCAGCCGAGCAGCTGACGGTACGCGGCCGCGCGCGTGTGGGCTGGGTCCTGCCGCGCGCAGACCGCCTCGCCGAGTCACCGGGTGAGAGCATCAGTCGCGCGGGCATGGAAGTGGGTGGTTTCGAGCGACCCGAGCTGCAGGTCGTCTTCACGTACGAGGGCTTCGTCGATCGAGTCGACTTCGAATTCCCGTCGGTGGGCGGCATCGGGGAATCGGACGGCTGGGGCAAGTACGACCTCTCCGATCCGGCTGCCGCGGAACGCCACCTCCGCAACGAGAAGCGCAGAGAGGATCGCCTGCGCCGGCATCACCCTCGCTTCGCGCGGTGGGACTACGGCGACTCGTGCCGAGTGACCCCGATGTGCCGCGCGTTGGTCTCGTCTGGCATCCCCCAGCGCTACCCGGGCTCGCCCGCACTCGCCGCGACACTCACGCGGAATCCGCGGGCCCGCACCTGAGAAACCACTTCTGCGCGAGAAACCACGGGGGCAGGGACGCCTCGCGACAACAGTGATTTCTCGCGTGGTCAGCGCGGGGGCGCGTCAGTCGAAGAGCGTCGCGAACTCGCCGACGGCGGGAATGGAGCTGTTGGCGATGACCTCGCCGTTGACAGCAAGCGTCGGCGTGCCGATGCCGGACGCGCCCGGCTGCACCGGGGTCTCTTTCGTCATCGCAGTGACGTAGTCGCCGTACTCGCGGTCGGTCACGCAGGCGTCGATGCCGGTGACCCCGGCATCCCCCGCGATCTCGAGCAGCTGCTCGTCGGTCAGTCCCGTCGTGCCTTCGGAGGGCTGGTCGGCGAACAGCGCCTGCATGAAGGGGTAAGCGGCATCGGCATCAGCTTCGGCGACGCAATACATCGCGTTCGCCGCACGCGTCGAATACTCGGTGTTCTGCGAGAAGCGGTCGAGGATCGAGATGGGGTGGATGTTGAGGGTGATCGTGCCGTCCTCGACAAGCGCGAGGATCTCTTCGCCGTACGCCTCCTCGAACTGTCCGCAGATCGGGCACATGAAGTCGAGGTAGGTGTCGAGGGTCTGCTCGCCGTCGCCGACCACGATCGCGCCGGTCTCCTGGACGATGCCGGCGCCCGTCGGCGGCGTGCCCGGATCGGTCGCATTGTTGTTCATCATGGCGACGACGACCACGAGCACCGCGATCACCGCCACGACCGCGACGCTCGTCCAGATCGCGAACCAGTTCGTCCTGCCCTGTGCCGCTGCCATCGGCCCGCCTCCTCAGTCGATCGCCACAGGCGTCACGCCGAACGGCGCAAGGTCTGCGGCTCCTCCGTCGGGTGCCGTCAGCACCCAGATGCCGTTCTCGTGCACGGCGACGCTGTGCTCCCAATGGCACCCGTCGCGTCCGTCCACGGTCGAGACCGTCCACTCGTCGTCCTCGACGAAGGTGGCTTCGGATCCCGCGGTGATCATCGGCTCGATCGCGAGGCACAGCCCGGGGCGCACGTCAGGTCCGAGGTCGGCGACGCGGTAGTTGAAGACCGTGGGACCCTCGTGCATCTTGCGACCGATGCCATGGCCGACATAATCGCGGAGGATGCCGTAGCCCTCGCCCGACGACTCGATGTGGGACTGGACGGCGTCGCCGACCTCTCCGACACGGGACGCCGATGCGAGTGCTGCGATGCCGGCCCACAACGAGCCCCTCGTCACCTCCGACAAGCGCTCGCGTGCAGCGACCACCTCGGGTCGCGTCGCGTCGGGAACGACGACGGTCATGGCGGAGTCGCCGTTCCACCCCTTGAACTGCGCGCCGCAGTCCACCGACACGATGTCGCCGGCCTCGAGCCGGAGCGACCCCGGGATGCCGTGGACGACCTGTTCGTTCACCGAGATGCACGTCGTGTGGCGGTAACCGCGCACGAGTTGGAAGTTGGACTCTGCCCCGCGCGAGACGATGACGTCGTGCGCGGCGGCATCCAGCTCACCGGTCGTCACTCCCGGGGCGATGATCGCCCGCACCGCGTCGAGCGCGGCCGCCGTGATGAGCCCCGGCTCCACCATCGCCCGAAGCTGGGCGGGCGTCTTGTAAATCGAGCGTCGGAAGACCACGTCAGGCCGAGATGCCGCGCGCTGCGAGGGCGGCGGTGATGCGCTCGGTGATCGCATCGAGCGAGCCGACGCCGTCGATCTCGTCGACGACGCCGCGTTCGCGGTACACGTCGAGGATCGGGGCCGTCTCGGACTCGTAGATCGACAGACGCTTGGCGATCGCCTCTTCGGTGTCATCGGCGCGACCCTGCTCGGTCGCGCGCAGCGCCAGACGCTGGATCGACTCGTCGCGGGGCACCGACAGCTCGATGACCCCCGTGAGCGCTTCGCCGCGGGATGCGAGGAACGCGTCGAGGTCTCCGACCTGGCCGAGGTTGCGGGGGTAGCCGTCGAGGAGGAAGCCGCCGGCGGCGTCATCCTGCTCCAGGCGGTCGCGCACGATCGCGCTCGTCAGCTCGTCGGGAACCAGGTCGCCGGCGTCGATGATCGCCTTGACCTTGAGCCCGAGCTCGGTCCCGTCCTTCACGTTCGCGCGGAACACATCGCCGGTGGAGACGACCGGGATGCCGAGTGCCTCGGCGATGCGCACGCCCTGCGTGCCCTTGCCCGAGCCTTGCGGGCCGACGATGAGAAGACGGGGAGCGGTCATCAGCGGAGGAGCCCTTCGTAGTGTCGCTGCTGGAGCTGGGCGTCGATCTGCTTCACGGTCTCGAGCCCGACGCCGACGATGATGAGGATCGACGCGCCACCGAACGGGAAGTTCTGGTTGGCGCCGACCGTCGCCAGCGCGATGAGGGGCAGCAGTGCAATGAGACCGAGGTAGATCGAGCCCGGCAGCGTGATGCGGGTGAGCACGTAGTCGAGGTACTCGGCGGTGGGACGACCGGCGCGGATGCCGGGGATGAAGCCGCCGTACTTCTTCATGTTGTCGGCGACCTCGACCGGGTTGAACGTGATCGCGACGTAGAAGTAGGTGAACCCGATGATCAGCAGGAAGTACACCAGCATGTACAGCGGGTGGTCACCGGTGGTGAAGTTCGCCTGGATCCAGGCGACCCAGCCGGGCACGTTGCCGTCGGCGTCGGGCGTCTGGTTGAACTGGGCGATGAGGGCGGGGATGTACAGCAGCGACGATGCGAAGATGACGGGCACGACGCCGGCCATGTTCACCTTGATGGGGATGTACGTGTTCGTGCCGCCGAGCGTGCGCCTGCCGACCATGCGCTTGGCGTACTGCACGGGCACGCGGCGCTGCGACTGCTCGACGAACACGACGAGGGCGACGACCGCGATGCCGATCGCGAGCACGAGGAGGAAGACCTCGAAGCCGTTGGTCTGCTGGATCGCCCACAGCGCCGACGGGAAGGTCGCCGCGATCGAGGTGAAGATGAGCAGCGACATGCCGTTGCCGACACCGCGCTCGGTGACCAGCTCGGCGAACCACATGATGAGGCCGGTACCGGCGGTCATCGTGATGATCATGAGCAGCTGGGCCCACCAGGCGTCGTTCGTCAGCACCGACTCGCACTCGGGGATGCCGGTGATGCCGAACAGCTGGCCGGAGCGGGCGACCGTCACGAGCGTCGTCGACTGCAGCAGCGCGAGCGCGATCGTCAGGTAACGGGTGTACTGGGTGAGCTTGGCCTGGCCGGCCTGCCCCTCCTTGTACAGCGACTCGAAGTGCGGGATGACCACGCGCAGCAGCTGCACGATGATCGTCGCGGTGATGTAGGGCATGACGCCCAGCGCGAAGATGGAGAGCTGGAGGAGCGCGCCGCCCGAGAACAGGTTCACCAGCGAAAGCAGGCCCTCGGCACTGCCCGACTGGTCGAGACACGACGTCACGTTCGGGAAGTTCACGAACGGTGCAGGGATGTGCGCGCCGAAGCGATACAGGACGATGATCGCCAGGGTGAAGCCGATCTTCCGCCGGAGATCCGGTGTGCGGAAGACCCGCGCGATAGCGCTGAACAAGACTGTTTCCTCCAGAGGGATGGCCGACGCCTCGGGAGACGCCGCCTCCCAGCGTACGGCAACAGGGGCCGGAGGCTCGCCTCCGGCCCCTGCCGTGGAATTACTTGATGCTGCCGCCAGCCGCGACGATCTTCTGCTCGGCGGAACCCGAGACCTTGTCGACCGAAACGGTGAGTGCGACCGAGATGTCGCCGGTGCCGAGCACCTTGACCTTCTCGTTCTTGCGGACGGCACCCTTGGCGACCAGGTCGGCCACGGTGACGTCTCCACCCTTGGGGTACAGCTCAGCCAGCTTGTCGAGGTTGACCACCTGGTACTCGACGCGGAACGGGTTCTTGAACCCGCGCAGCTTCGGCGTACGCATGTGGAGCGGCATCTGGCCACCCTCGAAGCCCTGGCGGACCTGGTAACGGGCCTTCGTGCCCTTGGTACCACGGCCCGCGGTCTTGCCCTTCGAGCCCTCACCACGACCGACACGGGTCTTGGCGGTGTGCGCGCCGGGAACCGGACGCAGGTGGTGCACCTTCAGCACGCCTGGACGCGTGGTCTCGGCATCCTTCTTCGGAGCAGCCTTCTCGGTGGCCTTCTTCTTCTCAGCCATCAGTCGATCTCCTCAACCTTCACGAGGTGCGCGACGGTCTTGACATACCCGCGCGTCTGCGAGTCGTCGGGACGGACGACCGAGTCGCCGATCCGCTTGAGACCGAGCGAACGCAGCGTGTCACGCTGGTTCTGCTTCTCGCTCACCTTGGACTTGACCTGGGTCACCTTCAGACGGGCGGCCATCAGGCACCTACCTTCTGCGCCTTGGCAGCCTCGGCCTCGGCACGGATCAGACGGGCCGGCGCGACCTGGTCGAAGTCCAGGCCACGGCGCGCGGCGACCGCACGGGGCTCCTCGAGCTGCTTCAGCGCCTCCACGGTCGCGTGCACGATGTTGATCGTGTTCGACGAACCCAGCGACTTCGACAGCACGTCGTGGATGCCGGCGCACTCGAGCACGGCGCGGACCGGACCACCGGCGATGACACCGGTACCGGCAGCGGCCGGACGCAGCAGCACGACACCAGCGGCGGCCTCACCCTGCACGGGGTGCGGGATGGTGGAACCGGCGCGCGGCACACGGAAGAAGCTGCGCTTGGCCTCTTCGACACCCTTCGAGATGGCGAGGGGCACTTCGCGGGCCTTGCCGTAGCCGACACCCACGAGGCCGTTGCCGTCACCGACGACGACGAGCGCCGTGAAGCTGAAGCGGCGGCCACCCTTGACGACCTTCGAGACGCGGTTGATGGTGACGACGCGCTCGAGGAACTGGCTCTCGTTGCGGTCGCGGCCACCGCGGTCACCGCGGTTGTCCCGGCGCTCACGGCCACCACGACGGGGCTCACGAGCCTCGCGCTCGGTGCCCGCGGCGTTCTGGCCGGCGGCATCCTGGGCGGGAGCGGTGTCCGCTGCCTGCTCGGTCACTTCGTTCTCCTTGTTCTCGGTCACAGGTTCAGACCTCCCTCGCGAGCGCCGTCGGCGATCGCAGCGACTCGACCCGCGTAGCGGTTGCCACCGCGGTCGAACACGACGTCCGAGACGCCGGCGGCCTTGGCACGCTCGGCGACGAGCTCGCCGACCTTGCGGGCCTTGGCGGTCTTGTCACCCTCGAAGCCGCGCAGGCCTTCCTCGAGCGTCGACGCGGAAGCGACCGTGTGGCCCTTGCTGTCGTCGACCAGCTGCACGAAGACGTGGCGGGCGGACCGGGTCACGACGAGGCGCGGGCGCACCTCGGTGCCCACGATCTTCTTGCGAAGACGGGCGTGACGACGCGCGCGGGCGTCGGACTTCGACTTCACAGCCATGATTACTTACCAGCCTTTCCGGCCTTGCGGCGGACGACCTCGCCCGCGTAACGCACACCCTTGCCCTTGTACGGCTCGGGCTTGCGGATCTTGCGGATGTTGGCGGCGGCCTCACCGACGGCCTGCTTGTCGATGCCCGAGACCGTGAGCTTGTTGTTGCCCTCGACGGTCAGCGTGATGCCGGCCGGCGCCTCGACCAGGACCGGGTGCGAGAAGCCGAGGGCGAACTCGACCGAGGTGCCCTTCTGCTGCACACGGTAGCCGGTGCCGACGACTTCGAGGCCCTTGGTGTAGCCCTGGGTGACGCCGATGATGTTGTTGTTGATGAGGGTACGGGTCAGTCCGTGCAGCGAGCGCGACTCACGCTCGTCGTCGGGACGGGAGACCACGACCTGGTTCTCCTCGACCTTGGCCTCGATGGGCTTGGCGACGGTGAGCGTGAGCTCGCCCTTCGGGCCCTTGACGGTGACGTCCTGGCCGGCGACCGAAACGGTCACGCCGGCGGGGATGTCGATGGGAAGACGTCCGATACGCGACATGTCAGATCACCACACGTAGGCGAGGACTTCCCCACCCACGCCCTTCTGGTCGGCCTGGCGGTCGGTGAGCAGACCGGAGGAGGTGGACAGGATCGCGACGCCGAGGCCACCGAGGACGGTGGGCAGCTCGTTGGACTTCGCGTAGACGCGGAGGCCGGGCTTCGAGACGCGCTTGATGCCGGCGATCGACCGCTCGCGGTTCGGGCCGTACTTCAGCGTCAGGGTGAGGGTCTGGCCGACACGTGCGTCGGAGACCTCCCAACCTGCGATGTAGCCCTCCTGCTGGAGGATCTCGGCGATGTTGGTCTTGAGCTTGGAGCTCGGCAGCGACACGGAGTCGTGGTGCGCCGAGTTCGCGTTGCGCAGACGGGTCAGCATGTCAGCGACCGGGTCTGTCATTGTCATTTCGTGTGATTCCTTTGTTCAGCGGTTTCGGATGCCGTTACACGACATCCGACCTTCGTGAGGTGACGCCGGTTCAGGCGTCGACTGCCTTGAACGGGAAGCCGAGCTGGCGCAGCAGCGACCGACCCTCTTCGTCGTTCTTGGCGGTGGTGACGATCGTGATGTCGAAACCGCGGACGCGATCGATCTTGTCCTGGTTGATCTCGTGGAAGACCGACTGCTCCTGCAGACCGAACGTGTAGTTGCCGTGGCCGTCGAACTGCTTGGGCGACAGACCGCGGAAGTCGCGGATGCGGGGCAGCGCGAGGTTCACGAGCCGGTCCAGGAACTCCCACGCGCGGTCACCGCGGAGGGTGACGTGTGCGCCGATGGCCTGGCCCTCGCGCAGCTTGAACTGCGCGATCGACTTGCGAGCCTTGGTGACGAGCGGCTTCTGACCGGTGATCGCGGTCAGGTCGGCGATGGCGCCGTCGATGACCTTGCTGTCACGCGCGGCCTCACCGACACCGGTGTTGACGACGACCTTGACGATCCCGGGGATCTGCATGACGTTCTCGTAGCCGAACTCGTCCTGCAGCGCCTTCTTGATCTCGCCCTGGTACTTCTGCTTCAGGCGGGGCTGGATCTTGCCAGCCGCCGCGGCAGTGGTGGTGCTCATGTTCAGAGGTCCTTGCCGCTCTTCTTCGCGTAGCGCACGCGGACGGTGCGCTTCACGCCGTCCTTCGTCTTCTCCTCGACCTTGTGACCGACGCGGGTCGGCTTCTTGGTCTCGGGGTCGACGAGGGCGACGTTGGAGATGTGGATCGGGGCTTCCATCGTCTCGATGCCGCCCGTCTTGGTGCCGCGCTGGGACTGGCCCACGCGGTTGTGCTTGGTGACGTAGTTCACGCCCTCGACGATGACGCGGTTCTGCTCGACAAGGATCTCGAGGACCTTGCCCTGCTTGCCGCGGTCGCCGCCGCGCTCGGGCTTGGCGCCCGAGATGACCTGAACCAGGTCGCCCTTCTTGATCTTCGCCATGATCAGATGACCTCCGGGGCGAGCGAGACGATCTTCATGAACTTCTTGTCACGAAGTTCACGACCGACCGGGCCGAAGATGCGGGTGCCGCGGGGCTCCCCGTCGTTCTTCAGGATGACGGCGGCGTTCTCGTCGAACTTGATGTACGAACCGTCGGGACGACGGGTCTGCTTCACGGTGCGGACGACGACGGCCTTGACCACGTCGCCCTTCTTGACGTTGCCGCCCGGGATCGCGTCCTTGACGGTCGCCACGATGATGTCGCCCAGTCCGGCGTACCGGCGGTTGGAGCCGCCCAGCACACGGATCGTGAGCAGCTCCTTGGCGCCGGTGTTGTCGGCGACCTTGAGGCGGGACTCAGTCTGAATCACTTCTTACTCCTTGGGTTCCAAGTGAGCCTCGACGGCTTACTTGGCCTTCTCGAGGATCTCGACCAGACGCCAGCGCTTGGTGGCGCTGAGCGGACGGGTCTCGTTGATGAGGACGAGGTCGCCGATGCCGGCGGTGTTCGCCTCGTCGTGCGCCTTGACCTTCGAGGTGCGGCGGATGACCTTGCCGTAGAGCGGGTGCTTCACGCGGTCCTCGACCTCGACGACGATGGTCTTGTCCATCTTGTCGCTGACGACGTAGCCACGGCGGGCCTTGCGGTAACCGCGGGCCTCCGGGTCACGCACGTCGTGCTCGGCGTGCTCGTGGCCGGCCTCGACGGTCGGCTCGACGACCTTCTCGGCCGCCTTCTTCTTGGTCTCAGCCATCACTCGGCCTCTTCCTTCGCGGCCTCGTCGGCGGCATCCGCCTTCTTGGCCTTCGTCTTCTTCGCCTTCGTCGCGGTCTCGACGGGCGCGGGCGTGGCACGGATGCCCAGCTCGCGCTCGCGGATCACGGTGTAGAGCCGCGCGATGTCGCGCTTGACCGCACGGATGCGGCCGTGGCTCTCGAGCTGGCCGGTGGCCGACTGGAAGCGCAGGTTGAACAGCTCTTCCTTGGCCTTGCGCAGCTCCTCGACGAGGCGCTGGTCCTCGAACGTGTCCAGCTCGCTCGTGGCGAGCGTCTTGGTTCCGACGGCCATTACGCGTCGCCCTCCTCGCGCTTGATGATGCGTGCCTTCAGGGGCAGCTTGTGGATTGCACGGGTCAGTGCTTCACGAGCGAGCTGCTCGTTGACACCGGCGACCTCGAAAAGGACGCGACCCGGCTTGACGTTGGCGACCCACCACTCGGGCGAACCCTTACCGGAACCCATGCGGGTTTCGGCCGGCTTCTTCGTGAGCGGACGGTCGGGGTAGATGTTGATCCACACCTTTCCACCACGCTTGATGTGACGGGTCATCGCGATACGAGCGGACTCGATCTGACGGTTGGTCACGTAAGCGGGGGTCAGGGCCTGGATGCCGAACTCACCGAACGACACCTTGGTGCCACCGGTGGCCTGGCCATCGCGCTTCGGGTGGTGCTGCTTGCGGTACTTGACCTTGCGGGGAATAAGCATCAGGCAGACGCTCCTTCTGCGACGGGGGCCTCGTTGCGGGGGCCGCGACGACGGTCACCGCGGTCGTCACGACCGCGCGACTTGGGGGCGTTGGCCTGCTCGCGAGCGAGCTCCTTGTTGGTCAGGTCGCCCTTGTAAATCCAGACCTTCACGCCGATGCGGCCGAAGGTGGTCTTGGCCTCGTAGAAGCCGTAGTCGATGTTCGCGCGCAGCGTGTGCAGGGGCACACGACCCTCGCGGTAGAACTCCGAGCGGCTCATCTCGGCGCCGCCGAGACGGCCGGAGACCTGGATGCGGATGCCCTTGGCACCGGCGCGCTGCGCACCCTGCAGACCCTTGCGCATCGCGCGGCGGAAGGCCACACGTGCGGAGAGCTGCTCGGCGATGCCCTGCGCGACGAGCTGGGCGTCGGCCTCGGGGTTCTTGACCTCGAGGATGTTCAGCTGGATCTGCTTGCCGGTGAGCTTCTCGAGGTCGGCGCGGATGCGCTCGGCCTCGGCGCCACGACGACCGATCACGATGCCCGGACGGGCGGTGTGGATGTCGACGCGGACGCGGTCACGGGTGCGCTCGATCTCGATGCCGGACACGCCGGCACGGTCGAGCTGCGTCTGCAGCAGCTGGCGGATCTTGACGTCCTCGGCCACGTAGTCGGCGTAACGCTGCCCGGGCTTGGTGGAGTCCGAGAACCAACGCGACACGTGGTCCGTGGTGATGCCGAGGCGGAAGCCGTAGGGGTTGACCTTCTGTCCCATTACTTGCTCGCCTTCTTGGTCGTGGTGTCGGCCGAGGCGTCGGCGACCGCGGGGGTAGCCAGCTCGACCGTGATGTGGCTCGTGCGCTTCTTGATCTGGAAGGCACGACCCTGGGCGCGGGGCTGGAAACGCTTGAGCGTCGTGCCCTCGTCCACGTACGCGTTGCGCACGTACAGGTCCTGCTCGTCCAGGAACTCGCCGTCCTTGTCTGCCTTCACGCGGGCGTTGGCGACCGCGGATGCGACGAGCTTGTAGATCGGCTCGCTGGCACCCTGGGGCGCGAACTTCAGGATGGCGAGAGCCTCCTGAGCCTGCTTGCCCTTGATGAGCGCGACGACACGACGAGCCTTCTGAGGGGTCACGCGGATGTGCTTCACGCGTGCGATGGATTCCACCATGTCTCTCCTCCTCTGTCCTCTCTGGAACGCCCCCGCGTCAGCGGCGGCGACCCTTCTTGTCGTCCTTCTCGTGGCCGCGGAAGGTGCGGGTGGGCGCGAACTCGCCCAGCTTGTGGCCGACCATGGTCTCGGACACGAACACGGGGATGTGCTTGCGTCCGTCGTGCACGGCGATCGTGTGACCCAGCATGGCCGGGATGATCATCGAGCGGCGCGACCAGGTCTTGATGACGTTCTTGGTACCGGCTTCGTTCTGCGAGACGACCTTGGCAAGCAGGTGCTCGTCGACGAAGGGGCCCTTCTTCAGGCTGCGAGGCATCTTCCTCTACTCCTACTTCCGCTTCTTGCCGACGGTGCGACGGCGAACGATGTACTTGTCGCTTTCCTTGTTGGGGTGGCGGGTACGACCCTCAGCCTGGCCCCAAGGAGTGACAGGGTGACGACCACCGGAGGTCTTGCCCTCACCACCACCGTGCGGGTGGTCGACGGGGTTCATCGCGACACCGCGGACGGTCGGGCGGACGCCCTTCCAACGCTTGCGGCCGGCCTTGCCCCAGTTGATGTTCGACTGCTCGGCGTTGCCGACCTCGCCGATCGTCGCGCGGCAGCGCGCGTCGACGTTGCGGATTTCGCCCGAGGGCAGACGCAGCTGGGCGTAGGGACCGTCCTTCGCGACCAGACGCACGCTGACGCCGGCCGAGCGGGCCATCTTCGCGCCGCCACCGGGGCGGAGCTCGATGGCGTGGATGACGGTACCGGTGGGGATGTTGCGCAGCGGCAGGTTGTTGCCGGGCTTGATGTCGGCGCCGGCACCCGACTCGACGATGTCGCCCTGCTTCAGCTTGTTCGGCGCCAGGATGTAGCGCTTGGTGCCGTCCACGTAGTGCAGCAGCGCGATGCGCGCGGTGCGGTTGGGGTCGTACTCGATGTGAGCGACCTTGGCGTTGATGCCGTCCTTGTCGTTGCGACGGAAGTCGATCACGCGGTACTGGCGCTTGTGGCCACCACCGATGTGACGGGTCGTGATACGGCCCTGGTTGTTGCGACCACCGGTCTTCGACAGCGGGCGGAGGAGCGACTTCTCGGGCGTCGATCGGGTGATCTCGGCGAAGTCGGCCACCGACGAACCGCGGCGACCCGGGGTCGTGGGCTTGTACTTGCGAATAGCCATGTTTGCTTGTCCTCTATCCCAGCTGTCAGCCGACGGCCGTGAAGATGTCGATGGTGCCCGACTTCAGCGTGACGATGGCGCGCTTGGTGTCCTTGCGCTTGCCGATGCCGAAACGGGTGCGGCGGGCCTTGCCCGGGCGGTTGAGCGTGTTGACCGCTGCGACCTTGACGTCGAAGATCTTCTCGATGGCGAGCTTGATCTCGGTCTTCGAAGCGCGGGGGTCCACCAGGAAGGTGTACTTGCCCTCGTCGATGAGCCCGTAGCTCTTCTCGGAGACGACCGGCTTCAGGATGATGTCGCGCGGGTCCTTGTTGACGGCGGTCATGCCGAGACCTCCTCAGTGGCGCCGGCCTTGTGCGCGACGAACGCGTCGTAGGCGGCCTTGGTGAAGACGATGTCGTCGGAGACGAGCACGTCGTAGGCGTTGAGCTGGTCGAAGGTCAGCACGTGGACGTACGCGAGGTTGCGGACGCTCTTGACGCTGAGCTCGTCGTCACGGGTGATGACCACCAGGACGTTCTTCGTGGGGGCCAGCGACGACAGCACCGCAGCGGCGGCCTTGGTCGAGGGCGCGCCCTCGATGCCGAAGCTGTCGACGATGTGCAGGCGGCCACCGCGAGCGCGGTCGCTGAGGGCGCCCAGGAGGGCGGCCGCGACCATCTTCTTGGGGGTGCGCTGCGAGTAGTTGCGCGGCTTCGGGCCGTGCACGATGCCACCACCGGTCATGTGCGGCGCGCGGATCGAACCCTGACGGGCGTTACCCGTGCCCTTCTGCTTGAAGGGCTTGCGGCCGGCGCCCGAGACCTCACCGCGACGCTTGGTCGAGTGGGTGCCCTGGCGAGCCGCCGCGAGCTGCGCGACGACGACCTGGTGGATGAGGGGGATGTTCGTCTTGACGTCGAAGATCGCGGCGGGCAGCTCCACGGAGCCGGCCTTCTTGCCGTCGGCCTTCAGGACGTCGAGCGCGAGAGTCGAGTCAGCCATGATCAGGCACCCTTCACTGCGTTGCGGACGTAAACGAGGCGGCCGCGCGCACCGGGGACGGCGCCCTTGACGAGCAGCAGACCCTTCTCGGCGTCGACGGCGTGCACCGTGAGGTTGAGGACGGTCACGCGCTCGCCACCCATACGGCCGGCCATGCGCATGCCCTTGAAGACGCGGCTCGGGGTCGACGATGCACCGATCGAACCGGGCTTGCGGTGGTTGCGGTGTGCACCGTGCGATGCCGAGACGCCCTTGAAGTTGTGGCGCTTCATGACACCCGCGGTGCCCTTGCCCTTGCTGGTGCCGACGACGTCGACCAGCTGGCCGGCCTCGAACGTGCCGTCGACCGTGAGCTCCTGACCGAGTGAGTAGTCAGCAGCGTCGGCCGTGCGCACCTCGGTGAGGTGGCGACGGGGGGTGACACCGGCGGCCTCGAAGTGGGCCGTGAGGGGCTTGTTCACCTTGCGGGGGTCGATCTGACCGGCCGCGATCTGGACGGCGTTGTAGCCGTCCTTCTCGGGGGTGCGGACCTGGGTGACCACGTTGGGTGCAACCTCGATGACGGTGACGGGAACGAGCTTGCCGTTCTCGTCCCACACCTGGGTCATGCCCAGCTTGGTGCCGAGCAGGCCCTTGGAAACCTTTTCGTTGATGTGTGCCATGGTCGTCGTCCTCAGAGCTTGATCTCGATGTTGACGTCGGCCGGCAGGTCAAGGCGCATCAGCGAGTCGACGGCCTTGGGCGTCGGGTCGACGATGTCGATCAGACGCTTGTGGGTGCGCATCTCGAAGTGCTCGCGGCTGTCCTTGTACTTGTGGGGCGACCGGATGACGCACACGACGTTCTTCTCGGTCGGAAGGGGCACGGGGCCCACGACCGTCGCACCGGCACGGGTGACCGTGTCGACGATCTTGCGCGCTGAAGAGTCGATGACCTCGTGGTCATACGACTTCAGGCGAATGCGGATCTTCTGTCCCGCCATTGCTCACTCTCTTTCTGCGTCTTACCTCACGGGCATTGGACGCGCATGGCACAGGATTCTGTGCCGGGCACTTGCGCACCGCTGTTCTGATGTCAGTCCGACCGTCCGCACGCGTGCGGAACCTGTTTCCAGGTGTGGTGTCGGATTCGCTGTTCTGCTGCCCGCGGCCTAGGCTCTGGGCTTTCGCCGGCCTATGCACTGCCCTGGCAGTGATCCCGCGCATGCGCGCAGGAATGTGGAACCTGACTAGTCTACGTGGCGCCCGGGCGTGTCGCAAACCCGGGCGTGTCCCGCACAGCACTCCCCCAGCGTCGCCCGGCCCGCATCGCGAGCTTGCCGGTTCGTGCGCGAGCTTGCCGGTTCGTGCGCGAGCTTGCCGGTTCGTGCGCGAGCTTGCCGGCAAGCTCGGCGCGCGGGCGCTTCAGGGCCGGATGCCGCGCGCTCGCAGGGCGGCTGCGTAGGCGTCGAGTGTCAGCACATCGTTCCAGCCGTACTGGTACGGGGTCCACTGGAGGACGCGCGCGACGGCATCCCGCCGCGCCGCCTGCTCTGCGAGCACATCGGCGGCCGTCCTGCCGCGCAGCATGGCCGGATCGGTCAGCTTGACGTCACCGTCGAACTCGAACCAGATCCGCCGCGAACTGAACGCGAGATCGAGCAGCGCGTAGCGGCCCGCCCCCAACTCCACCCGGAACTGCGGCTCGGCACCGTCGATGCCGACCTGCCACGTGCGCAGGCGCAGGAGGCTTTCACCCGGGGATGCCGCGCGCCCGTCGGCGAAGTCGAGCACTATGCGCGCCTGCCGGATGCCACGGGCTCCGGAACCGGCGACGATGCGCCGATGGATCCCGTCGCGGAGCGCGGCATCCAGGGCTCGGTCGTAGGTGTTGGTCTGGTCGTCCCACGCAGCACGGTGGAACGCGGCATCCAAGGCGATGACAGCCGCCTCGATCGATTCGAGCCGAATCACGTCATACAGCGTGCGCTCGATACTCGTGACTCGCATGCCGTCGATGACGGACACGTCGAACTCCGGAAGTGCGCAATGGTGCCGGCGTGCTTGGGAAGACCCGTGCCGCGGATTCGCTCCCGGAACGATCAGGTCGACGCGATCATCCCGCCCGCCGAACACTGGCAGTCCGTGGATGGCCAGCGCCGTTCGCATCGCGAATGCGCCATTCGAACGATCGACGCGGCGCCACACGTCTGATGCGACGATGCGCAGCCGATCGTCGCGAAAGATGTCATCCCACTGAGCGGTCCGCACGAACGCCCCGCGCCCGACCTTCGTGAGGTCGCGCCGATCGAGCGCCGCGAACGCATGGAGGTTCTTCTGGAGAACGAGTCGCGGGTCGGTGTGCAGCGGGGTCATCCCAACACAGTCGCGCACACCCACGTGCCCCCTCGCTACACGTCCTCGAACTGTGAACAACCCGCAGCCTCGCACGATTGTGCAGACGCCGCCGACCTTGCCGGTTCGCTCACGACCTGGCCGGTTCGCTGACGACCTTGCCGGCAAGCTCGCGAAAGACGGGACAAACTCGCGGGCAAAGGGGCAAGCTCGCGAAGGAAGCGGCAAGCTCGCGAAGGAAGCGGCAAGCTCGCGAAGGAAGCGGCAAGCTCGCGAAGGAAGGGGAAGGGGGTGGATGCCGTGGCATCCACCCCCTTCCGGACGGGTTCGGACTACTCGTTGCCGATCTTGCTGTCGATGTTGTCGCGCACGCCGTCGATCTGCTCGTCGACCGAGTCCGGCGCGATCTTCTTCACGAAGTCGGCGGCTGCGTCGAGCACGTTGTCGCTGACGTCTTCGGCCTGGTCGGACTTCAGGGTCTCCTCGATCTTGTCCTTGTTCTGGTCGAGGAATGCCTTGCCCTGGTTGACGATGTCGTCGATACCCATGTGATGTTCCCTTCACGGATGCGGCGGTGCGCCGTGCCGAACAGTCTTGCCGTCTGACCGGGGGTTGGCAAGGGTCTGCCGTCAGGCTCGGGCGGCCGCCAGCGCCTCGTGCCGCGCGATCACCTGCTGATCGCGCTGGGCGACGGCAGCCCGCAGCGCGAGCACCAGGAGCACACCGATCGTGGCGCCGATCGAGTTGGCGACGACGTCGGAGACGGTCGCGTAACGCTCGGCGAGCAAGCGGGCCTGGGCGAGTTCGACGATCGCCGACAGCATGGGCCCGGCGGCGAGCGCGAGCACCCACCATCGGATCGGCACGGCCAGGCCGAAGAAGACCCCCACCGGGAAGAACAGCAGTACGTTGGCGGAGAATTCGATGAGGGCGTAGTCGACGAACTGCGGAACGCCGCGCTCGTGGAGTTCCGCGATGACTCGCTGGAGCATCGCCGCGATCGGACGGTCGACCGGGCTCGGCCAGAACACGATGAACGCGAGCACGACCCCGTAGCCGACCCCGAGCGCTGTCGCGACGGCATGGCGAGCACCGCTGGTGCGCGGCAGCGAATCGCGAGACATCGTTCCGATGATACGCACGCTGCCCACAGAGGCACCGGCGCGCGCGACACGACCCCCGACGGGCGCTCCACACCCCACGACGGACCCCGCGGGCCCTACCGTTGACTCATGCCTCCCGAGATGCTCTCGCCCACCAGCGGCGTCGCCTCCGCCCCCGCGGTTGAGCGCAGACTGACATCGCGGGTGGGGCGCTTGTTCGACATCGGCTGGATGGTCGTGACGGCCGCCGCGATCATCGTCGGCTTCATGGTCGGAGGCTTTCCGTACAGCTGGCTGTGGGCGCTCGTGCTCCTGATCGCGGTCATCGGGTCCTGCGCGCTCATGGTGACCGTCTCGCGCGTCGACACCCTGCTGACGATGGGGATCGCACCGGCGCTGCTGGTCGTCGCGGCCGACACCCTGCCCCCCGTCGCCGCCCTCACCCTGTGGGCCGCGGGCTTCCTCGTCGGCGCGATCGTGCGAACCCGCGGTCTTCGTCACACCTTTGAGTTCGCCGGCTATCTGATCGTGGCCGGAATCGTCGCGCTCGCGGTGTGGATCCCGCTCGACGCCGCCGGCGTCCACATCGCCCTCGCGGCGCCGGCGACGGTGGTTGCCTTCATCGCGACGCGTATCGCAACCTCGATGCTGCGTCTTGCCGTCGCCACCCGGATGACGCCACGTGCGATCTTCGGTTCGGTGCTGTGGGGGCGCGTGGCCGTCGTCAGCGTCGTGGTCGCGGGCGCGCTGTATCTCGGGTTGTCGATCGCGCGCTTCGTCAACACGACCAACCCGCAGTCCGAGAACGACCCCGGCGGCGTCGCTGCGTTTGCCGTGCTGGGCGTCGTCACCTTCGGCATCGGGATGCTGCTCGAACTGCGCACCGCGACGACACGCCTGACCGGCATGCTCGATGCCGCACTCGCCCTTCCGTGGTCGCCGTCTTCGAGCGTCGAGGAGCACGCGCGCCACTTCGCGCAGCGAACCCTCCCCCGCGAGAGCATCGAGGTGCGCGGTGACGGCGAGGTCGCCGAGAACGAGATCGCCGCGAAACTGCCGGAGGGCAACCTCGTCGCTCGGCGCGGGTCGACGCAGGGACCGTTCGTCGTCAAAGACCGTCGTGTGCTCGAAGCCATCGCGCACATCGCCGAGACGATGGCGAACACCCGCACCGAGCAGGCGCGACTCGCGCGCGAAGCCTTCACCGACGACCTCACCGGGTTGCCGAATTACCGGGCATTCCGGATCGCGCTCGACGAACTCCCCTCCACGCACCCCGGCACCCGCTTCGCCGTCGTGTACCTCGATGTCGACAACTTCAAGGATGTGAATGACGCCCACGGTCACGAGGTCGGCAACGCCGTGCTGCAACTCGTCGCGACACGACTGCGTGCCCACGCCGGGGCGGACGACATCGTGGCCCGCGTCGGCGGCGACGAATTCGTCGTCATCCTCACCGGCGTCACCGACGATCTCGACGCAGATCGCCGCACCGAACGACTGCTCACCGAGGTGAGCGCGCCGATCGTGCTGGGGCAGACGATCATCGGCCTCAGCATGTCGCGAGGACTCGCGGTCGCCGCGCCCGGGACGCCGGACGCGACCGCCCTCGTCGAAGCCGCCGACGCACGGATGTACGCCGCGCGGGGCCGCGATGTGGAACCCGTGAGCGACGCCACCATGCCGATCGCCGTCACGCGCGGAGGCGGCGATCCGGCCGAACTCGTGGAGGCCATCGCCGACGCCGTGCGGCACCGCCGACTCACGCTCGTCTACCAGCCCATCGTCGATCGGGTGGAGAACACGATCATCGCGATGGAGGCACTGATCCGACCGAGCGATGCGGCCCTACGCGGCGTCCCCGCCGGCATCCTCGTCCACGAAGCGCGCCGCCTCGGCCTGCTCACCGAGCTCAGCAGACATGTCGTCGACACCGCGATCACCGACATGCAGCGGTTCCAGACGATCGCGCCGAGCCTGACCGACGTGCACGTGAATGTCGACGTCGAGCAGATCACCGACGTCGACTTCGCCACCGCCGTCTCGCACGCACGCGACACCGAGAGTGTGACCGTGACCCTCGAACTCAGTGAGACGTCGTTGCAGCGCAGCTCGGAGGACACCATCGCGATGCTCGAAGACCTGCGACGCGAAGGCAGCATTCCGATCGCGCTCGACGATTTCGGCCAGGCAGCATCGACCCTGCTGTCGGTCGTGCAGTACCCGTTCGATGTGCTGAAGGTCGACCGCGCTCTGACCCTGAGTCTGCGCACCCGCAAGTCGCAGCTCGTCATGCGCTCGCTGGCACTGCTGACCCGCAACCTGCGCGTGCAGATGGTCGTCGAAGGCGTCGAGACGCAGCAGGAGTACGACGACCTCGTCAAGGTCGGCGTTCGCTACATGCAGGGCTACCGCTTCGGCCGCGGCATCCCCGTCGCCGAGATGATGGCGCGGCTCGAAGCGCACGGCCTCACGGCCTACCTCGACGACGACGCGACGTGACCACGCCCCTGCAGGTCAGTCTTCAGCCGTCAGAAGCTTCTCGATCTCTTCGGACGTCAGGCGACGCCAGGGCGAATTGCCCGGATCCTGCTCGCCGGCGGCCGGGTTGTCGCCCTGCGTCCACCAGCGCGCCTCGTAGGCGACACCGTCGAGCATGATCCGTTCGGCGCGCGTGTAGACGGTCTCTTCCTTCCACACCGGGTAGAAGTCCTCGGGCAGTCGCACCTCGGGGATCGGCGTCTCACCGTCGAGCACCGGGCCGATCAGTCGCCACGGGTTCTCGGCGGTGCTCAGCGCGGGGTTGTCGGGCTGATCGCCGCTGCTCCACCACTTCGCGACGTACACGCTCCGTCGCCAGACGACGCGGGTGTCGGCCGGGTACGACGCGTTCTCGTCCCAGATGGGGTACGGGCTCGTCTCGGGATCGTCGACGAGATCGTCGATGCTCGTCGCATCGGGGGTCGGAGACGGCGCGTCGGCCGCCTGCGCGGGGCTGCCCTCGAATCCGGCCGCGAGCACCTCGCCGAAGCGCTGCCCGTTCTGCTGGATGCCGCTGCACGCGTCGGAGACGATCTGCCAGTCCGGATACGCCTCGGCGCACGTCTGGTCGCGGTTGGCCGACCACATCGACATGCGACCGAGGCCCTTCTCGATGGCGAATGCGTTGAGCGCGGCGGCGTCGTCGAGCCCGAAGACCTCGGCCGTGACGTCGTTCTGGCCGATCATCGGGGTCGCACCCACCATGCGCCACGCCGTCGCGGCACCCATCGGCTGGTCCCGGTCGGCATAGATCGCCCGAAGTTGACGATGCGTGCCCTCCAGCGCCGTGATGGCGACGGCGCCGGGGTCGGCCGCCGCGTCATCCCCGGTGAAGTTCATCGTCATGACGTTGACGCCGGCCAAAGCGACCCCTGCGTCGAGCATCTCCTGGACGAGGCTGACACCGTCGCCGGTCAGCCCGTCATGCGCCACCGGAAGCGTCAGCCACACCGCGACCGGCTGCCGGCCCGCATCCCGCTGCTCGTCCTGCAGTTGCGCGATCGCATCGGCTCGGCGCTCACGCGAGACGGTATCAGCAAGCGCATCGCCCTCGATATCGAGGTCGATCGTCGTCAAGTCGTATCGGTCGATGATGGCTCGGTACTGGTCGGCGAGCTCGTCGACCGAATCGCAGGCAAGTGCCAGTTCGGCATTGAACAGCCCACCGAAGGACACGATCGCCTCGCCCCCGCCACGAACATGGCGGGCGATGCGGCGGTCGAGGTCAAGATCGGCCGCAGCCTCATCAAGCGTGTAGTGCGTACCCCAGGTCGGCTCGCACGTCGTGGGACTCGCAGCCACGATGAACGAAAGCGTCACCGTCTTCTGGTCATCGCCTGTCTGCACCTCGAACTCATACGACGGCGTCGCCGTGGCATCGACGTAGGCAGAGAACCATGGCGTGCTCTCCTCCGCGACCCAATCGTCCTGCAACGCGCGCACACTCGAGTAACCCGCATAGCCCAGGCCACCCACCACGAGGGCGAGCACGGTGAGCCGCACCCAGGAGAGCCGGCGACCGGGGAATCTCTTCGACACGTTCGTGTTCCTTATCTCGGGCTCACGCGACGGCGAAGGTCGCTCTTGCGTGTGATGTCGCGACCGAGGCGGCGGTCTCCGTGGTACAGGATCGATGACCAGTCGACGGGCTTCGGCTTGCGTTCGACGGTGCCGTGCGTGGCACGTTTCGGCTTCACCGGAACGAACAGCCACCCGACAACGCCGAGCGTCATGTCGACGATCGACGCTCGCAGGCCGATGTAGGCCACGATCGCCCACCCGCACAGCAGGGCGTTGAAAGCGGCGAACGCAGCGTTGCCCCAGTTCTGCGCGTTGATGTCCCGCACCAGCGTCAGGATCGAGAACGCGACGATGACGAACGGCACGAAGACGTAGAGCCCGGGGGCCGCGGTGCGGTTCTGCACCTTCGGGGTGCGTACGAACGGAATCTTCTCGTTGGTGAGCGCCTGCTGGACGGACTTGACGACACCCGCGACATTCACTGCGAGCAGCACCAGGTTGAAGCCGTAGATCCGGAAGACGTCGGTGCGACGATGCCCGCTCTCGGCGAGGTCGCTCGCCATGCAGAGGAAGTACGGGAGGGCCGCAACGACGACCCACGGGCTGAGCAGACGACTGTCGTACGGGTACGCCAGGAGGAAGATGAGCCCGAGGCTCGCCCACGCGATCGAGGCCATGTAGTTCACACGCAGCAGAACCTCGCGGGCGAGGATCCGTTCACGACGGTAGCGACGTTCACGCAGCTGACGCGAGAACTTCGCCATGATGAGCAGGCCACCGTTGGCCCACCGGCGCCGCTGCACCACGAGCGAACCGAAGTCGGGCGGAGTCGCCGAATAGCTCAACCGCTCCGGATAGTTCACGAGCGTCCAGCCGTGCGTGCCGAGGTCGATGCTCGACTCGGTGTCTTCAATGACCGTACGGTCCTGAATGTACGTGTCGATCTCGAACCCGCCGACCGTCTGCCGTTCGACGATGTCGTCGAGCGCCACGCGGCGGATGACGGCGTTCGCGCCCACCCAGAACGTCGCGTTGTAGTACGTCATGCCCTGGTGCAGGGTGTGCTGGATGTCGGTCGTCGCACCCGCGACGCGCTCGATGCGACTCGGCGCACCGCGGTACGCGGAATACGGGGTCTGGGTCACCGCGACGCGTTCGTTGCCGGGCTGCTCGAGGAAGTGCACCAAGCGGATGCAGTAGTCGCGCAGCAGCATGGAGTCGGCGTCGAGGGTCAGCAGGTACTCGGTGTACGGCACGTCGAGGTCAGCATGCTCATCGTCGGCGGCGGGGACGAGGATGCGCTCATCCGCGGCATCCTCCACCTTCCACCGACGCCCCATCAGCCCGATGTACGAGTTGAGGTTCATCGCCTTGTTGGCTTCGTGCGACAGTGATGCGAACGTCTTCCGCTCGAACGACGAGATCTCGGCAGTGAAGATCCAGACGAGGCGATCGGCGAGCTGCACGAGGCGCTCCGCGCTCGGCGCTCCGCCTTGCTCGACGGCCGCGTCGAGCGCCAAGCGCGTGAGGCGCAAGTCGCTGGCGAGGCCGATGAGCACACGGTCGGCGAAGAACGCGTCCATGTGGTCGGCGATGCGATGCGCCTCCGCCTTCGCCTCGAGCCATTCCGCCGCGTGCAGATACTCGTCCGAAACGAGCGTGACGAGATCGCCAGTGACGGTTTCGGCCGCTGCGAGGCCGTCCTGCAGCTGCTGTCGAGCTGCGCTGAAGCGAGCGCGGGGACCTTCGAGCGCGGCCGCGACAACGGCCGGGAGATCTCTAGCTGACTGCAGGAGCGCGATGTTCTCGTCGTCGGCGGGGGCCGGCGGGTCGTCGATCAACACGATCACGCGCTTCTGCGGGAACTCCTGCAGCGCAGCCGACCACACGGTCTTGGCGATGACCTCGGGCTCTTCACGGTACGACGGAATGAGCACCGTGACGGCCTTGTCGTACCCGTCGGCGAAGTGCTGGTCGAGAATGCCGCGCGGCGCACGCACGTGGTCGCGGTAGCGGTAGAGCGCACCCTGGCGCGCGACCAGGTACATGAGCGCCGAGAAGCTCAGGAAGGTGACCACCAACAGGTAGCTGACCGCTTCGAGCACGAACCGCAGGGTCTGGGTGTCATTCTCGACGAACTCTCGCACCACCGTGGTGATGACGTACATGAGCCACGCGAGAACCGTCACGACAATGGCGAGCCTGCCCAGCACCAGTTTGCGACCGCTGGGGCGCGAGTGCATGATCGCCAACGGCGCGGTGATGCGCTCCGAGCCCCATTGCCGACGCGGCCGACGTTCCTTCTTCGCCACCTGGTGTTCTCCCCCGACACGCTGGTACAAGCCGCCTCAGTGCTCGTGCATCGACGGCGGCGGTCGATACACGGCGACCCCCCGAGCCTGAGCCCGGGGGGTCGCCGAGAAGGTCCGAAGACTTACTTCAGGATCTTGGTGACGGTGCCGGCACCGACGGTGCGGCCACCCTCACGGATCGCGAAGCCGAGGCCCTCCTCCATGGCGATGGGCTGGATCAGCTCAACGGTCATGTCGGTGGTGTCGCCGGGCATGACCATCTCGGTGCCCTCGGGCAGCGAGATGACGCCGGTGACGTCGGTGGTACGGAAGTAGAACTGCGGGCGGTAGTTCGTGTAGAAGGGGTTGTGACGGCCACCCTCGTCCTTGGACAGGATGTATGCGGTGCCCTCGAAGTTGGTGTGAGGGGTCACCGAGCCCGGCTTCACGACGACCTGGCCACGCTCGACGTCGTCACGCTTGGTGCCGCGGAGGAGCAGACCACAGTTCTCGCCGGCCCAGGCCTCGTCGAGCTGCTTGTGGAACATCTCGATACCCGTGACAGTGGTCTTCTGGGTGGGACGGATGCCGACGATCTCGACGTCCGAGTTGATGGCCAGGGTGCCACGCTCGGCGCGGCCGGTGACGACGGTTCCACGACCGGTGATCGTGAAGACGTCCTCGATCGGCATGAGGAACGGCTTGTCCTTGTCGCGCACCGGGTCCGGGATGGACTCGTCGACGGCGTCCATGAGGTCGACGATCGACTGAACCCACTTCTCGTCGCCCTCGAGCGCCTTCAGGCCCGAGACGCGCACGACGGGTGCAGCCTCGTCGAAGCCCTGCGAGGCGAGCAGCTCGGAGACCTCGAGCTCGACGAGCTCCAGGATCTCCTCGTCGTCGACCATGTCGGCCTTGTTCAGCGCGACGAGCAGGTAGGGAACGCCGACCTGCTTGGCGAGCAGAACGTGCTCACGGGTCTGTGCCATCGGGCCGTCGGTGGCGGCGACCACGAGGATCGCGCCGTCCATCTGAGCGGCACCGGTGATCATGTTCTTGATGTAGTCGGCGTGACCGGGGGCGTCGACGTGCGCGTAGTGGCGCTTCGGGGTCTCGTACTCGACGTGCGAGATGTTGATCGTGATACCACGCTGACGCTCTTCGGGCGCCGAGTCGATCGACGCGAAGTCGCGCTGCACGTTGGTGGCCGACGGGAACTTGTCGGCGAGCACCTTGGAGATGGCAGCGGTGAGCGTGGTCTTGCCGTGGTCGACGTGACCGATCGTTCCGATGTTGACGTGCGGCTTGGTCCGCTCGAACTTGGCCTTGGCCACTGGGTCCTCCTCAGGACGGTCGTGTAGAGGTTCCGGGCACTGGATTGCGACCGGTCGTCTACGGGGATGTTTCTAGTCTATGTGTATGAAGTTGTGGATGTCCCGGGGAGTCTCGGCGACGCATCGCAGCGACTCCCCGGGAGGGCGGTGTTACTCGCCCTTGGTCTTCTGGACGATCTCGTCGGCGACGGCCCGCGGGACCTCGGCGTACGAGTCGAACTCCATCGAGTAGACGGCGCGACCCGAGGTCTTCGAGCGCAGGTCGCCGATGTAGCCGAACATTTCGGACAGCGGCACGAGCGCACGGACGACCTTGACGCCCTGGGCGTCCTCCATCGACTGGATCTGGCCACGACGCGAGTTCAGGTCGCCGATGACGTCGCCCATGTACTCCTCGGGCGTACGCACCTCGACGGCCATGAGCGGCTCGAGGATGACGGGGTTCGCCTTGCGGATGGCCTCCTTGAAGCCCATCGAACCGGCGATCTTGAACGCCATTTCGGACGAGTCGACGTCGTGCGAAGCGCCGTCGATGAGGGTCGCCTTGACGCCCACCATGGGGTAGCCGGCGAGCACGCCGACCTGCATGGCGTCCTGGAAGCCCTGGTTGGTGGGCTCGATGTACTCGCGCGGGATGCGGCCACCGGTGACCTTGTTCTCGAACTCGTACGTCTTGTCGGCCGTGACCTCGAGGGGCTCGATCGCGAACTGGATCTTCGCGAACTGACCCGAACCACCGGTCTGCTTCTTGTGGGTGTAGTCGTGACGCTCGACGGTCTTCTTGATCGTCTCGCGGTACGCCACCTGCGGCTTGCCGACGTTCGCCTCGACCTTGAACTCGCGCTTCATGCGGTCGACGAGGATGTCGAGGTGCAGCTCGCCCATGCCCTTGATGACGGTCTGGCCGGTCTCGACGTTCTGCTCGACGCGGAAGGTCGGGTCCTCTTCGGCCAGGCGCTGGATGGCGACACCCAGCTTCTCCTGGTCGGCCTTGGTCTTGGGCTCGATGGCGACCTCGATGACCGGCTCGGGGAACGTCATCGACTCGAGGACGACCGGGTTGGCCGGGTCGGCGAGGGTGTCACCGGTCGTGGTGTCCTTCAGGCCGATGACGGCGTAGATGTGACCGGCGGTGACCGACTCGACCGGGTTCTCCTTGTTGGCGTGCATCTGGAAGATCTTTCCGATGCGCTCCTTCTTCTGCTTTGTCGCGTTGCTGACCTGCGCGCCCGAGTCGAGGTGACCCGAGTACACGCGGATGTAGGTCAGACGACCGAAGAAGGGGTGCGCCACGATCTTGAACGCGAGCGCCGAGAACGGCTCGTCGCGGTCGGCGTGACGCTCGATGATGATCTCTTCGTCCTTGGGGTCGTGCGCCTCGATGGCGGGCACGTCCAGGGGCGAGGGCAGGTAGTCCACGACCGCGTCGAGCATCGGCTGCACACCGCGGTTCTTGAACGCCGAGCCGCAGAGCACCGGGTAGAGCTCGCCGGCGATCGTCATCTTGCGGATGGCGCCCTTGATCTCTTCCGGGGTCAGCTCCTCGCCGCCGAAGTACTTCTCAAGCAGCGCCTCGTCGGACTCGGCGACGGTCTCGAGCAGCTTCTCGCGGTACTCGGCGGCCTTGTCGGCGAGGTCGGCCGGGATCTCCTGGATCTCGTACTTGGCGCCCATGGTGACATCACCCTTGGCGTCGCCGGGCCACACCAGTGCGCGCATGTAGACAAGGTCGATGACGCCGACGAAGTCGTTCTCGGCGCCGATCGGCAGCTGCAGCACGAGGGGCTTGGCCTTCAGGCGGTTGATGATGGTGTCGACCGTGAAGTAGAAGTCGGCGCCCAGCTTGTCCATCTTGTTGACGAAGCAGATGCGGGGCACGTCGTACTTGTCGGCCTGACGCCACACGGTCTCGGACTGGGGCTCGACGCCCTCCTTGCCGTCGAACACGGCGACCGCGCCGTCGAGCACGCGGAGCGAACGCTCCACCTCGACGGTGAAGTCGACGTGACCGGGCGTGTCGATGATGTTGATCTGGTTCTTCTCCCAGAAACACGTCACCGCGGCGGAGGTGATGGTGATGCCACGCTCCTGCTCCTGCTCCATCCAGTCGGTGGTCGCAGCGCCGTCGTGGGTCTCGCCGATCTTGTGGTTGACGCCCGTGTAGAACAGGATGCGCTCGGTCGTCGTCGTCTTGCCGGCATCGATGTGCGCCATGATGCCGATGTTGCGGACCTTCTTGAGGTCGGTGAGCACTTCTTGTGCCACAGGGGTGTCCTTACGTGTGGTGGGGAAAAGTCGCGGGGGTGGCCGGCCGGGTTCGACCGGCCACCAATGCGCTGATTACCAGCGGTAGTGCGCGAAGGCGCGGTTCGACTCGGCCATCTTGTGGGTGTCTTCACGGCGCTTGACCGCGGCACCCAGGCCGTTCGATGCGTCGAGGATCTCGTTCTGCAGACGCTCGGTCATCGTCTTCTCACGACGACCCTTCGCGTAGCTGACGAGCCAGCGCAGCGCGAGCGTGTTCGCACGGTGCGGCTTGACCTCGACGGGAACCTGGTAGGTGGAGCCACCGACGCGGCGGCTCTTGACCTCGAGGGTGGGGCGGACGTTGTCGAGCGCCTTCTTGAGCGTCGCGACGGCGTCCTGGCCGTTCTTGGCCTCGACACCCTTGAGGGCGCCGTAGACGATCGATTCGGCGAGCGACTTCTTGCCGTCGACGAGGATCTTGTTCACCAGCTGGGTGACGATCGGAGCACCGTAGACCGGGTCGTTGACGACGACGCGGCGGGGTGCGGGTCCCTTGCGAGGCATCTGACTCAGCCCTTCTTGGCGCCGTAGCGGCTACGGGCCTGCTTGCGGTTCTTGACGGCCTGTGTGTCCAGGGCGCCGCGAACGATCTTGTAACGAACACCCGGGAGGTCCTTCACACGACCACCGCGGACCAGCACGAGCGAGTGCTCCTGCAGGTTGTGGCCCTCGCCGGGGATGTAGGCGGTGACCTCGGTGCCGTTGCGGAGCTTGACACGGGCGACCTTGCGCATCGCCGAGTTCGGCTTCTTGGGCGTGGTCGTGTAGACGCGGGTGCAGACCCCCGCCTGCTGCGGGTTCGCCTTCAGGGCGGGCGCCTTGGTCTTGCTGACCTTGGGCGACCGGCCCTTGCGAACCAACTGCTGAATGGTTGGCACGTTCTCTCCTTGTTGTTCCGCGGGGCCTGCCGGCTCCTGCGGATGCTGCACGGTGACAGCGTTCGTGGTTTCACCACAGATCCACCTGCGCAGGGCGAGTGCTCTGTGCGTTTCGTGGTGGATATGCCGTGGGGGTGGACCTGTTCGCAGGTCGTTCCCTGTGATGTGGCGTCTCGCTGCCTGCACCGTGCTGGGCACGACGCAGGGCGCGCGAGGGCGCACACCCGGTCAATGATACGTGGACGCGACGAGCCGGTCAAACGGCGGCCGCAGGGCACCCGTCAGTCGTCGGTGCGGGCGAGCCGGAACTCGGCGTCGCCGAGGAGGAACCTGTCCCCCGCAGGCACGGCGGTGCCGGGTTCCGCCTCGACCTCGCTGCCGAGATACGTCGGCAGCAGCACGCCGTTCGTCGAATGCAGATCGGTGATCCACCAGCCGTCGCCGCGGTGTTCGAGGCGCGCGTGCGTCTTGGAGACGGTGCGCGTGTGGTCGTCGAGCGGCACGAGTTGTGCGCGCGGGAACCCGGCATCCGAACCGGGGCGCCGCCCCAGGATGACGACGTCGGCGGTGAGCGGGATGGGCGAGCCCTGCGCGGGCATCAACCGCCATGCCGGGCGACGCCGGCGGGCGATGACGGTCATCTCCGCGTCGTCGTCCTCATCGGCGGTCGGCTCACGATCACGCTGCTGCGCGGCCACCGAGGCGCGCGCCGATCGGGGCGAACCGGCCGCCGGCGAGCCGACGACGGCAGAGACCTCACCGGACATCTCGGGGAAGGCATCGGCATCGCTGGTCGCAGACTGCTCGTCGGAGACCGGTGCAGCCGGGCGCGGCGGCACGCGCGTCACCGACACCTCTTCGTTGCGGTTCGACATCGAGGTCCGGCGGCCGGGAACGAACGAGACCAGCGGGTCACCGGCCTCGACGGGCGGCGCGACATGACGGGATGCCGGTGCGGCGGCGGAACTCGGCGGGAACGGTGCCGGTGCGACAGCCGACACCTCGTCCGGCACGGACGGCCACGCGTCGTCGCCGGTCGGTTCGGGGGCGGGCGCGACCTCCGGTGCGACAGCGGTCTCGGACGGGCTCGGTGGGGCAGGCGGTGCCCAGGACGCCGAGCCGGCGGGCACCGCCGCGTCGGTTTCGTGCGCGATTGGGTTCGGGGCCGTCTGCGGCGCCGACGGCGCTGCAGGCTCGGCGGCAGCGGACGGGGGTGCGAATGCGGCGAACGGGTCGCCGACGGCATCCTGCGACGATGGTGCCGGCGGTGACTCCGCGGGAAGGTCTGCCGCGGCCGCTGTCGGTGCTTCGGTCGATGCCCGTCGGGCGACGCCGTTGGCGGGAAGCGCCGTCGCCGGGCGTGCACCCAGCCATCGTGAGGGCCCGAACCCGAGGATCGTCGCCCACACCGGGAACAGCACGGCAGCGACCACGGTCATGCCCGTGCCGTACCCGAACCCGGGGCCGAGGCGATGCGCGGCGACCACCAGCAGGACGTAGACGACCAGGCCGCCGGCGCCGGGCACGAGCAGCAGCAGCACGAGCCACGGCGAGAAGCCGCCCCAGCGCAGCACGGTCGCGATGTTCAGGACGGGCACCCAGCCCTTCCACGGCTGCTCCCCCATCTTGCGGAACATGGCCGACAGCGCGAGCGCGGTCCAGACGTAAAGGGCGACGGTGATCAGCAGCGACAGCAGCAGCAGGAGCGCCACCGGCGATTCATCGACGGTCGGATTCATCTCACGTGTCGCGGTCGACGCGGCCGCGACTCCCCCTCTCGGTGTTTCGTCGTCCGGGTCGCGCTGCGCGCGAGGTGCGGACGAACGATCTCAACGATACGGCCGCGCGCAGCCGATGCCAGAGCCCGCTCGACATGCCGCGGCGTTCGCGCTCGACGATGCGCCAGAACTCGTCGGCCTCGTCGGGCGTCATCGGGCGACCTGAGAACGTGGCGACATCCGCCGTCGCGGCCAAGCCCGCCGCGCCCGCAGAACCGTGGTCGGCTGCGAACTCGACACGCGTCCGCGCCCCCGGAGAGGCGCTGCCCGAATCGACGGCAGCGTCGACGAACTCGTCCCAGCCGCCGCTGATCCGCGCGGCTGCGGCGGCGGCCCGCCTGCGCCGTCGGCGGCGCAGCGCCTTGCCCACGAGGATCGCGAGGAACGGCGCGAGCACGAGGAAGATACCGCCGACACTCACACCGACGATGCGCAACGCCGCCCACAGCCAGCCCAGATCCGCCCCGACAGGGGTGTCGTCGTCGCGCACGGTGTCCTCCTGCGACGGCTTGGGCGGGGTGACCTCTTCGATCGTGTCGGGATCGACCTGCGTCGGCACTTCGGGGTCGCGCTGCTGGGCGACCTCGAGGCTCGGCACGACCTCGTGCTGCGGCGTGACGTCGACCGGCACCCAGTCGCCCATGGCGCCGCGCACCTCGACCCACGCGCTGATGTCGCCCGCCCGGCAGCCTCCCGCATCGCACGCCGACAGTCCGTCGGGGTGCTCCCCGACGCGTGCGCCGACGACGACCCGCGACGGAAACCCGAGCTGCTGCGCGATGAGGCTCACGGCGACCGCGAACTGCTCATCGTCGCCGACCGCCGCCACGAAGTTGCCCGCTTCGAGCGCCCGCGGGTCGGCTTCGCGTTCGAGCAGCGCCTGGAACATGGCGTCGATGCGGGCGAGCGAGTGGCCTGCAGCGCTCGCGGCGAAATCGTACCCGGGCAAGTCGGCGCGCCACCGCGTCTCGGTGTCTGCGAGCCCGTGGCTGAGGTAGCCGCGTTCGCGCAGCAGGTCGACGAGGGATGCCAGGGCCGCGCCGCCGTCGCCCTCCCGGTGCTCCTCGACCCAGCGGACCAGCGCCGGCGGCGGCTCGACGTCGCCGGTGGCGGATCCGGGCGCTTCGATGTCGGTGAGCGCCGGCACCTCTGCGGCCGTCGCGCGCAGACGGTAGCGGTCGCCCGGGTTCCACCGCTGCGTCTGGACGGCGGCATCCAGGTCGTCGCTGTAATAGAAGCCGTCCGCGAGCGTCGCGGCGCGGATGCCCTCGAAGTCCACCGCAGCGAGGTCGCCGGCCACCGGCATCCAGATGTCGGAGAACATCCCGATGCCCACGAATGCGTCGACGGAGACGCCCGGGTCGGCGGCCGTCTCAGCGGGAACGCGGACGAAGCGACTGGACGACCCGCTCACACCGGTGCGGTACTCGGCGCCGTCGTAGTCATCGAGCACGGCGAGCCGCACACGTTCCGGCACGGACGCCCCGGTCACGGTGAACAGCACCGTCGCGTAGACATCGTCGGCGAACAGCGTCCGATAGGAGGTCAAGGGGCTCACCGCTTCGGACAGCTGCACCTCGGGCCCGACCGAACCGCGCAGCACCGTGCGCTCGACCGGCTCGGCGGCGGCAGGCACGACGGCTGCGACGCCGACCGCGGCGACGGCGAGCATGCCGACGCCGAGGGCGACGCGACGGGTGTCGCCACGGCCGATGCGCCGACGCAGCCGGACGCCGCTCGACTCGGCGGCGCGTTCGAGGGCGCGGCGACGGCGATCGCGTGCGCGCCACGACAGCCACAGCACGCCCGCCAGGAGGGCGCCGATGCCGACCGCCGTCTCGACCGGCGCCGGTACGCGGATCGGCCCCCACACCCAGGGACTGCTCACCGACGCACGGCCGAACAGCAGCCCGAACCACACCATCGCGAGCGCCGGCGGCACGGCGCCGTATGCGAGCCGGTCGGCGCGCCAGGCGAGCAGCAGCACGACACAGGTGCCGACGAGGAAGACGGCGAGCGCCGGCACGAGGAGGTTTCGGTACGAGCCCACCGGCAGGTCGACCGTGAGCAGGTCCTTCCATCCGAGCACGAACCCGGCAGCCAGATCGCCGAGCCCGCGGAGCAGTTCGGCGGCCCCGCCGACGCGCCCAGGCACTGCGAGCGGCACGCCGAGGACGAACACCGCCGCCGCCAGCAGTCCCGCTGCCGCCCACCCGCTCCAGCGCCGCCAGGTCACGACCGCGGCGATGAGCGCGGCGACGGCGGACGCGACGGCCACGAGTGTGAGGAACGCCCCGGATCGGTAGATCGGCCATGCCGCGATCGCCGCCAACACCGCGGTCACGAACGCGAACAGTGCGCCCGAGACGATGCGTGCAGTCGTGGCCCTCACGAGGTCGCCCCCCGCAGCATGAGGCCCGCGAGATCGTCGAGGGTGCCGACGGTGAGCACCGTGAGCGTGCCGGCAGGCCCCGACCGCGGGTGCGCACGCTCATCGCACGTGACGGCGATGACCGCGGTGTCGGCCGGGAAGGCGAGGGCAGCTTGCCGCAGGGCATTGAGCCCGAGCGTCGATCCGGTCACGATGATCGCGATCGACAGGCGCTCGTTGGCCTCGGCGGCGAGCCGGCACACATCGCGCAGCGACATCGTGTCATGCAGCCGGTCCACCCCGCTGAACCCGTCGAGCAGGGGCCGCGGTCCCCCCGCGGGGATGTGCCGGATGGCTCGGAGCCGGCCGCGCACGACGCGGGGCACCTCGGCGCCCACCACGACGTCCAGGTCGCGCGCGTCGGTGACCGCCCGCACGGACAGCGAGGCCGCGCAGCTCACCGCCAGCTCGAACTCGTCGGCCGACGCGTACTCCCGTTCGGCGAGCCCCATCACGACGGCCATCCGGGAGCGGCGCGACTCTTCGTACTGCCGCACCATGAGCCGACCGGTCTTGGCGGTGGACTTCCAATGGATCTGGCGACGCGCATCGCCCGCGACGTACTCCCGGATGGCGTGGAACGACATGTCGGCGTCGACGAGGCGACGCGTCGGACTGCCGTCGAGGTCACGGATCAGTCCCGAACTCGTCGACGGCAGCGAGACCGTGCGCGGATGCACGTACAGGTCGTGGACGTCGTCGAACGCATGCTCCCGGTGCATGAGCCCCAGCGGGTCGCTTCGCACCGTCACGGCGGGACCGACGCGAAGGATGCCGCGCGGCTGGGGCGGGATGTCGAGGGCGCGCATCGTGTCGTGACCGGCGCGCAGCAGGGGCACACCGAACTCGACGAGCCCCTCGCCCACCGGCACGTCGATGCGGCCGGGAAGGGTCGCGCGGCGGCCCGTGTTGCGGACGATGATGCCGCCTTCGACCGAGGAGCCCGCCACGATCCGCTCGTGCGAGAGCGTGAGGTCGACGTCGTAGGACCGCGCACCGAACAGGAACGGCACGCTCATCAGCAGCAGCACGACGGCCACCGCTCCGGCCGCAATCCACTCCATCCACCCGAGGGCGAGACCCACGATCAGCCCGATCGATGCGGTCAGGAGCACGAGCAGCCCGGCGGGGCGGATCGTGCGGCCTCCGGCGCGGACGACCGCCCGCACACCCCTCCGCAGTGCGCGCCACGCCCGCGTGATCCACACGGCGGCACCGACGAGCGAGCGTCCGCGCGCGACCGTGACCTCCGTGCGATCGTTCGCCGTCGTCGCGGAGGTGCGGGTCACCCGGGTCTCGCCGAGCGTCACGCCGGATCGCGCCTCGTGGGCGGTGCGACATCGAGCAGCACCTGCCCGATCACGGCATCCGCGCTGACCCCGTCGAACTCCGCCTCGGGGTGCAGGATGAGACGGTGCGCCAGCACCGGGACGGCCAGGCGCTTCACGTCGTCGGGTGTGGCGTAGGTGCGTCCGGCCGCCGCAGCAGACGTGCGGGTTGCGCGTGTGAGCGCCAGTGCACCGCGGATGCTGACGCCGAGCCGCACTTCGTCGGCCGAACGGGTCGCGTCGACGATGCGCGCGATGTAGTCGAGCACGAGCGCGTCGACGTACACCTCGCCGGCGAGTTCTGCCATGCCCACGAGTGCGGACGTGGTTACGACAGGTGACAGTTCTTCGGTGGCGACGGCGGCGCCGTCGAGGATGCGGACGGTGGCGGCGTGATCGGGGTACCCGAGCGACGCCCGCATGAGGAAGCGGTCGAGCTGCGCTTCGGGCAGTCGGTAGGTGCCGGCCTGTTCGACCGGATTCTGGGTCGCCAGCACCAGGAACGGACGCCCGACGTCGTGGCTCACGCCGTCGATCGTGACCCGGTGCTCCTCCATCACCTCCAGCAGCGCCGACTGCGTCTTCGGTGAGGCGCGGTTGATCTCGTCGGCGAGGACGATGGTGGCGAAGACCGGCCCCTCGTGGAACTCGAACCGTCCGGTCTGCTGGTCGTAGACCGTGACGCCGGTGATGTCTCCCGGCAGCAGGTCGGGGGTGAACTGGATGCGACTGGTCGTTCCCTGCACCGACTGCGCGACGGCTCGCGCGAGTGAGGTCTTGCCGGTGCCAGGCACGTCTTCGAGCAGCACGTGGCCTTCGCTGAGCATCGCCGTGAGCACGAGTTCGACGACGTGCCGCTTGCCGAGCACGGCGCGCTCGATGTTGTCGGCGAGCTGGCCGAACGTCTGGGCGAACCAGGTCGCCTGCTCTTCGGTGATGGTCATGCTGTCATCCTCACAGGTTCACGGCTCAGGCTCGGGTTCGGGCTCCGGCTCGGGGAGCACGGGCGTACACGTCGTCGAGAAGGTCGAGGTCGCGGGTTGGAGCGACCAATCGCGTGCAGACCAGTCGGCCGTGACGCCGATGCCGCTGGCCCGCACCGCCAGCAGCGGAACGATCCAGGGGTCGGGCCCGGGGTCGAGCACGGCACCGTCGGCGTCGTAGTAGACGAGTTCGTCCGCGTTGAATGTCACGTTCGCGATGCCGCGGGTCGACGACCCTCGAGGAACGAGCCTCGTGCCGCCGGTGCAGGAATCGACCGACCACTGCGCCTGCACCTGGAACGGTGCGCTCCCCGCTGCGGGCGTGACGGCGCCCCACTCCGACACCCACCAGCCGGCGGTGTGCTCGTACCGCACCCGGATGCCGGGGTCCTCGTCGAAGGTTCCCGTGGGGTAGCCGCTGAAGACGGCGACGTTGTCGAACGGCGGATTCTCGGCGGAGGTGGGCGTCTGGTCGATGGTCCAGTTCGCCCGTTGCCCCTCGACATGCGCCGTCGGACCGACGACGAACCGGTAGCCCGTCGGCGCTTCGCTGCTCTGCACGGCGCGCACCTCAGCGCGCGCCGTCGAGCGCCCGTAGCCCGCACCGTCGAACCGCGACTCCACGCACACCACGAAGGCGTACTGGCGTCCGTCGGGGAGATCGCGGAACACGGCCGTGCGGTTCTCACTGTCGGCCGTGCACGTCTCACCATCGCGGACGATGCCGAAGCGCAGTTGCGATCCGTCGCCACCGGAACGGGCCGACGCGACCGCCGTCACGTCGCTTCGCCCGTTGCCCGCATACTCGGCGGTCAGCGTGAGCGTCACATCGAGCGGGCGCCCGATGCCGTTCGCGGGCGCCGTGATCGACTCGATCACCGGCGCGTCCGAACCGACGGGCGGGACGGCGAACCGCGACCGCGGCGTCACCGTCACGTCGGTCGCGGTATTGCTGCCCACCCGATACGA
The DNA here is from genome assembly GCF_965345345.1 of Microbacterium sp. bgisy189. Taxonomy (GTDB): domain Bacteria; phylum Actinomycetota; class Actinomycetes; order Actinomycetales; family Microbacteriaceae; genus Microbacterium. Next base: position 303,740 of record NZ_CBDRMZ010000002.1, read on the forward strand.
CGGCACGGCGACCTGCGTCTGGTTCTCACCGACCGCGACGACGAGCGTCTCACCGGACGCACTCGCGATCTCGAGAGCACCGGTGGCCGCGGCATCCACCCCCGTGATGCTCAACGCCACGATGCCGCCGTCACCGGACGTGACGACGGGCCGCGACGAGATCGCCGACGGCGGCCTGGGCGGGTCGTACGCCCAGGCGGTGGTGCGGACAGCGCCGCGTGAAGCGCCGACCGGGTTGACGGCAACGGCCTCGTAGACCCGCTGTTCGCCGTTCGGCGCCGCGATCTCGGGGCACACCCCCTGCGCCGTGCACGATGCGACGCGGCGACCGTCGAGGCGCACTTCGTACCCCGTGACCGCCGGGTACGCCTGGCGGGCGGCGCCCGGATCGACGCGGAGCACGAGCGTGCCGTCGCCGTAGGCCGTCTGCGTCACGCTCGCGGGAGCCACCGGGAAGCCCTGCAGATCGAGGGTGACACTCGCGCCCCGATCGGCGGCGGTCTGACGTCCCTGCGCATCGCGCAGCGTGACGGTCGCGGTGCAGGTCGAGCCCGGCGCGTCCTCGGTCCACCTCGCCCGCACCTGCGTCGATGAGGCGAGCTCGAACGTCACGCCGGTGCACGACCCAGAGGCGCGCACGCCCACGGCTGTCAGCGGCGTGCCCGGCAGCGGATTGACTTCGCCGGCGATGCCGACGACGTCGATCGTGCAGGAGCCGCCGTCCGCCTGGCTGCACTGACGCGTGATCGACCCGCCGCGCGGCAGGGTCGACGGCGCGGCACCGACGCGCAGCGTGATGCGCGCGGGCGCGACGCCGTCGTGACTGGTGATCTCGACGACGACCGTCTCGACCGCGCCGGGCACGGCATCGTCGGCGACCGTGAGCGCGAGCGCCGCACCGTCGAGTTCGACGTCGAACGCAGACGTCTGGTCGTCGATGCGGTAGCGCAGCGCGTCCCAGTCCTCAGGCCCCTGCCAGCTCGTCATGTCGGCGAGGTCGTACGTACGCGACTGGCCCGGCGCGACCGTGAGCGCGGCGGGGGTGAGGACGGGTTGGGGCTCTTCGGCGTCGACGGTGATCGGGACCGACAGGACCGTCCACGCGCGCTGCCCGGCGAGCCGCACCGGCACCAGGCAGGCATCGGTCCACGGCGCGCCCGATCCTGCCGTGTAGCGCACCTTGGTGCCGCTGGTCGCCTCGCAGGCGCCCGCAGCGCGCGCACCGGAGGCCTCGACGGCGCCGCCGACTTCGAGCACCTCGTCGTCGGGCACGGCGACGAGGTCGGCCATGTCGAACGTGACCACGTCGCCCTCGTCGACCGCGATCGGCGCCAGCCCCCGACGTAGCGCGAGCGAGAGCTCTGCGGCGGCAGGCACGCGCAGGAACGCGTAGGTGGTCAGTTCGTCGTCGCCCACGACGCCGGTGACCGAGAAGGGGATGATGCGGGTGCTGTCGGTCAGTTCGCCGCTGAGGCGCCGACCGCTCGCCGCGACGCCATCGGGGTCGCCCCAGACGCCGAGTTCGAGATCGGGCAGCTCGCCGCCCGCCCAGGTCACCTTGCCGGTGAGCACGTCGACTCCGGTCGCGAAATCGTCACGATCCTCCACCGTCAGCACGGTGTCTGTCACGACCGGGTACTCGGGCACCCGCTCGCGGACCACCTTGACGACGATGAGTCCGCGCGCCGTGTTCTGCGACGACGATGTGACGTCGTAGAGGAACGACATCGTGCCGGGCTCGGTTCCGGCGGCGATCGTGACCGTGCCGTCCTCGATCACCGAGATGCGGTCGCTGAGCCGTTCGAACTCGTCGCTGGGCGAGCCGTCGAGATCCGTCGCGGGCACATCAGGGATGACACCGTTAAGCGTCAGCGCACCCTGCATGGGGTCGAGGTCGTTGGCCAGCGGACTGACTCTGATCACGTTGTCGACACCGGCCTGCACGTGGACGTAGTCGGTGTAGGTGACCGGGCTCGGGTTGGCGTCGCCGCTGAGGACCCCCACCCGTGCGACGCCCTCGCCCTCAGCGCCGTGGGCGTCGACGACACGGAAACGGAACTCGTGCTGGCCCCGGTCGCCCGGCACACTCGCGTAGACGATCGACGTGCCGTCGGCCGAGATGGATGCCGAGCCGACATCGGGCTGGGTGACGATCGCGTCGAGGCGTACCGCGTCGCCGTCGGGGTCGACACCGAAGCCGTCGAACGGGATCGTGGTCGTCAGACCGCTCAGCACCCGGCCCGACACCGCGGCCGGCACCGGTGCCCGGTTGGCGTCGTCGGACTGCACCCGGATCCGCACGGTTGCGGTGTCGATGAGCGACGGCGAACCGGGGGTGAAGACGGCGTACTCGACGGTGTACTGTCCCGCCGTCTGCGGGGCAAGGTACCGCAGCACGTCACCGGACGCGAACGCGAGTGCCGAAGCGGCCGACGAGACGATGCTCTCGGGCGCGATCCGCGGCAGCGCGCCCGCCGGCGAGATGTCGTTGCGGAGGATGGGGATGTCGACCTGGCTGCCGGCACGCACCACGACGGTGTCGTCGACGGCGATGGGCGCGACTTCTGGCGCGGGCGGCAGCAGGTAGACGGCCGCCTGACCCTCGACCGACGATCCGTCATCGTTCGTGCCGTCGCTGACGCGGTAGCTGACGGTGCCGAGCAGTCCCGTCTCACCGTCGGCCGTGGTGCCCGAGACCCGCAGCTGCGTCTGCGCGACGGCATCCACCGACAGTGACGCGCCCGGCGCCGGGGTCGCGGTCACATCGCTCAACAGCAGCACGCGGCGCGTCGGATTGGAGACGGCGGCGAACACGTCGACGGTCGCGTCTGCCTGCGGGCGCACGAATGCGACGACCGGCGCAGTCGCCAACTGTGCGGGTGCGTCTTCGGGCAGCAGGGTGATGCGTGCTGTTCCGGTGGCCTCGCGCCCGGCGACCGACACGGTCACGGCCACGCGATACACGCCCGGCTCGGTCGCGGAGAAGTCGAACTGGGTCGTGCCGCCGACCACGGTCGCGGTCGCGGTCGCGTCGTCGAGCACACGCGCGTCGGTCACGGTCGTGTCGCCCGCGGTGCCGGTCACGTGCGGGGCGACGTCGACGGTGACCCGAGAGCCGACGGTGTCGACGATGGCGAAGGACCGGATCCGCGGTTCGGGGTCTGCGACGACGCGGATCTCAAGCGGGCGGGTGGCGGTCGCGCCGCGCGCATCCGACACCGTGACGCGGATGCGGACCGTCTCTTCGCCGCCCGAGCCGTCGTCGGTGTGCTGATACACGACGCTCCCCGACGGCGTCGCGGCGACACTGCCGGAGCCCGCCCCGTCAGCCGACAGCAGGAACAACGGGTCACCCTCGGGGTCGACCCAGTCCGAGAGCACCGGCACAGTGACCGTCCCGCCGCGCGCGACGGTCGGCACCGGCCACTCCTGGCGGCAGTCATCGACGCACCACACCGGTGCGGAGTTGTCGGAGTCGGCGGCGACGGTGAGCGTGACGGTCGCCTCCTCGGACAGCAACCCGTCGTGGGAGGTGCCGTCGGTCACCCGGTAGCTGAACGAGGCGGCGCCCGATGCGTCGGGCGAGACGCGTACGGCGAGACGCTGCTGGTCGTCGGTCGTGGTGAGCGTGCCGAAGGCCGGGTCGAGGCCGGTGACAGACGCCGCGTCGATGCTCAGCACGTCTTCGTTGGGGTCGTGGTCGTTCAGCAGCAGCGGCAGCGCGACGAGCGCCCCGGGACGGACCCCGAACGCATCGTCGACGGCGACGGGCGGTTTGGGCTCGATGACGACCGACTGCTCCTGGTCGCTCGGCGTGGACTCGCTCTCGATGCGTTCGTCGAGCGTCCAGTCCTGGGTCGACGGCAGCAGGCGCGCGCCCTCCACCAGCCACACCCATCCCGAGCGGGAGTCGTTGACCACGAGCGCGTCGCCCGAGGACGCGAACACGGGACGCCGTTGCGAGGGCAGCCCCAATCCCCCGTACGACAGTTCTGCCGGTCCGGCGTCGGAACGCCACAGGGTGCCACCGCCGGTCCCCTCGGCGAGCCAGGCACCGTACACGACGCCGTCGCGCGTCACCGGCCGCGCCGGCGTGCCCTGCACCGTCGAACCGTCACCGAACAGCGAACGTGCGGGCGAACCGTCGACGGGAAGCTCCACCAGCCCCGATTCGTCGGCTGCGTACACCGCATCCGCATACGCGTCAGGTCGCGCCAGCGTGAGTGTCGACCCGGCGCCGACGGGGGCTGCGCTGCCACCCGCCGTCCAGAACGTGCCCGCCGCGGCGTCGACGATGACCCAGTCATCACCCGCCGCCGACAGCTGGGGATCGTCGATGTCGGCGGCGAACTCGTCTTCGTCGCGCAGCGAGGACGACGCGATGTCGTAGGTCAGCACGACGTCGTCGGCGCTCGAATAGCTGAACAGGACGCCACGCTCGTCCACTGCGATCGCGGCCGAGCTGTACTGCACGGCATCCTCGTCGTCGCGGGTGTCGTACGGGTCGAGCTGCGAGGTCGACCCCGTCGACAGCCGCCCGACATACACGGCACCGGCATCGGTGCGGTACGCCACGAAATCGCCCGCCGTCACCGTTTCACGCACGCCGCTCGGCGCCGCCGTCGCATCTTCGAGTCCCTGCACATCGAGGTCGGCCGGCAGCGACTCGTCGATGCGGATCATCTTGCTGTCGCTGTCGGTGAACATGTACGCGCCCTCAGCCGACTCGGCGATGCGCGACGGGTTGGCGACCGTGCGCACCGTGTCGAGCTCACCGACGGCGGTGTTCACCCGGCCGTAGCGCAGCCCGTCGGCCTGCAGCACCCACACCGACGCATCCGTCGGCGGTGTGTCCTGCGCGTCGAGGCCCGGCCACACGACGCTCACGCCCACGATCGTCAGGATCACCGCCGCGACGGCGCCGAACCCGATGAGCGTGCCGCGTCGCATCAGCCGGCCCCGACGACGACGACGATCGCGATCGTCGATGCGACGACGACCAGCGCCGCCACCGCCGCGAGCACCCACGGCCACACCGGGGCTCGCGATTCGTCTGCCCCCGAGATGTCGGTGTCCTCATCGCGGCGGCGATGCGTGATCTCGTCGATGCCGGAGGCCGCGCGACGACGCCCCTCCTGCGGCAGGCGACTGCGCACCGGACCTCGCGCGCTCGCGTCGTCGAGATCGATCCGCTCCGGCATCCACTCCGCGGCCGGCACCTCCAGCGCCGTCGGGGCGAGCCCCAACCCGCGCTGCACCTCGCGCACGGCCTCACCGAATTCACGCGTCGACGCGTAGCGGGCCTCGGGCTCGCGCGCCATGGCGGTGGCCAGCACCTGTTGCAGCCCGTCGGGCACATCGGCGCGGGGCACCGGCACGAAGGTTGCTCGCGAGATGCGGCGACGCAGCTGGTCCCGGCTGTTCTGCCCCTTCTCACGCCGCTCGAAGGGGCTATGACCGGCCAACAGCGAGTACACCGTCGCGCCGAGACTCCACACCTCGCTGGCCACCGTGCCGCTCGTGTGCTCACCGACGACCTCGGGCGCACTCCACGGCACCGACATCGCCAGCAGCTCGTCAGCGGGCTGGCGCAACAGGGATGCCGAGATGCCGAAGTCGGCGAGCACCGACGAACCGAACGTGGTCACCAGGATGTTGCTGGGCTTGATGTCGCGATGGATGAGACCGGCACGGTGGGCGGACTCGAGCGCACCGGCCAACTGCACCGCCGTCGCCATCACCTCTTCGACCGGCAGCCGCTCGATGCGATACCGCTGCGCCAGCGAACCCGGGCAGTACTCCATGACGATGTACGGCCGCCCGTCGGCGGAGATGCCGGCCTGATAGACGGTGACGATCGACGGGTGGGCCGACAGGTGGGCCAGCACATCGGCCTCGGCGTTGAACATGCGCAGCAGCTCGGGGTCGCGCTCATCTGCGGGCAGCACCTTGACCGCGACCTGACGCCTGGGCATGTCCTGCTGGTAGAGGAAGACGTCGGCGAAGCCGCCGGAACCGAGCGGACGGACGTAGGCGAGGCCGGGCAGCACGGGCGCCGACGACGGAAGTCTCCGAGTCATCGCACCCCCAACCGAAAGTCGTCACCGCGGGCATCGTGACGACAGATCCGACACCGGGTCGCCCGATCGGCATCCGGTGCATAACCCGGCAATGCTAACAAGCGCGACGCCGTCAGAGCTCTGGAAGGCCCGGGTCTGCGTTCGGGTCGAACGGCGCATCCAGCGAGCGCGTCAGCTCGTCGAGCAGTGCGCTGATCTGGGGTTCGACGTACTGCGAGATCGCCGCCTGGATACGCAGCCGATGATGCAGCAAGATGGCGCAGACCTCGCGCCCCACCATGTTCGCGTAGTCGTCGGCCAGCGCGACTTCCTGTCGCAGTGCCGCCTTGGCCTCGTCGCTGAGCGGCGGGAGCGCGGGCACATCGGCGTCGGCGGCGTCGGCCATGCCCGAGATCGTGAACAGGAAGGGTGCCCCCGGCACCGGATCCGGGTCCATCGGCAGGCCCTCGAACTCGGGCTCGAGCCCTTCGGTCGGGCGATAGCTGCGGGCGTGGTTGCGTGCGGACTGCTGGTCCAGCTCGGCTTGCAGCATCGGCAGATTGCGGGCCGTGTAGTCGGCGACAGCATGATCGACGATCGTCTTGATGCGGGTGGACAATCCGTGCTGCACACCATGGGGCACGTCGGCGCCGAGCCCCGCCGCCGACAGCACCGGCGACCCGAAACAGCGACGACACGGAGCGACCCGGCCCTTGTGGGTCGCCGGCTGCCAGCGCGGAAGCCAGCGGAGCCAGGCGTCAACAGCCTGGCTCACCTGGGTCTCGACCGAGCGCTCCACGGCATCCATTGTCCCCTGTCGCACCCGGATGCGCAGGGATTTGCGGACTACTCGTCGCCCGGGTCGGTGTGCTCCCACGGCCAGCGCGGCCGGTCGGCGCCCGTTCGCACGAGTGCGACGGCGCCCCACCCGGCGACAAGCGCCGCACCCACCAGTACGAGGGCGAACCATGACAGCGCGAACGTGCCCGCCGCCGATCCCGCGCGCGCGGGATCGACGCCGGTGACGATCGCGCCCAGCACCAGACCCACGAGGTAGGCGAGCAACGCGACCACCGCCGTCGTGCCCGCTGCGGCGTACGACGGTCGCGGTCGGCGCAGCACCGTGGCCAGCACGGCACCGACGCCGCCGATCGAGCAGACCATCGCGGCGGCGCCGGGCACGTTCCCGAGCCCCGGCACCGCGATCACCTCGACGTCGAGCAGGACGCTCGTCACCCCGAGACCCGCGATCGCAAGGGCTGCGAACCCGGCGGTCGACAGCGCCGCCGCAACCGGTGGCGCGACACCTCCGCCGGGATCGGACATCACTGACGGTGCAGCTGCGGCCCCGCCTCGAGGGTGCGCTCGTACTCGCGCTGCGCCTCGTTGTTGAGCTCGGTCACACGCTTGCCGCGCGACGAGACCCACGCGCCGAACCAGATCGTGATCTCGCGGCCGATGACGAACGCCACGATCGCGAGCGGCGCGAGCAGCTGCTCGCCGACGAGTTCAGCACCGGCGCTCGCGGTGAGCGTCCAGAACTGCGCCTCGAAGAGCTGACCGAGCAGGTGACCGCCGTACGCCGCGACACCGACGAACAGACCGAAGACGACCCAGTGTCCCCAGCGTCCGCGGTTGATGATCGCGCCGAGCAGCCAGAAGCCGATGAAGAACACCGCGACCGGCACCCAGAACCACCACGACGTGAGCGCACCGAGCGCCTCGGTGCCGAAGTTCTCGCCCGTGACCTCACCGACGGCGGCGCGCAGGCCGAGGGCCGCTGCGAGGTAGAGCAGTGCGAAGACGACCGCGGCCAGCAGGCCGATGGCGCCGGCGGCACCGCGGTTGCCACGCACCCGCGGTGCTTCGGGAGCCTGCACGAAGATCGGCTGCGGGGTCGCCGGCACAACAGGCTCGGCCGCCGTCTCACGGGACGTGTCGGCGTAGGACGTCGTGACCGGCTCGCGGTACGCCTCGGGCGCGCGGTAGGCCTCGGGCTCGCGGGACGTTTCGGTGTCGCGAGCGGAGTACGCCGCAGCCGCGCCTCCGGCGACAGCAGCACCCGTCGCGGGCTCGGCGGGCGCGGCCGTGTCGGTCACGGGCGCCGCGGGTGCAGCACCGTCACCGTGCGACGAGAATTCGGCATCCCATGCGTCTGCAGCGGCGGCCTTGTCGGCTGCCGATTCGGCGGGCTGCGCAGCCGGAGCGGCCTCAGCCTGCTCGGCGGGCGCCTCGACGTCGGACGCGGCCGGCTCTGGGGAACTCACGGCGTCGTTCGACGCGGCCTCGGCGTCGGCCAGGCTTTCGTTGGCGCTGCCGACCACGTCGTCGACGCCCTGGGAAGCGGACGTGTCGGGGGTCTCGTCGACCGGCTCGCCGTACTTGGGGTCGCTCATGGCGGGATGCTCCTCACGCGGGGCGCACGCCACCGCAGTGCGAGGTTACCGCCGGCAGTGCCCGCCACCCGTGAGGCGTGCCGACGTGTCGGCAGGTGACGGGAACACGAGATGGTGGGACGTATCGTTGAGGGCATGATCCGGCGACCGTTTCTGCCCGCCGCGTTGGCGTTCCCCCTCGCGGCGATCGCGTTCGTCGGTTGCGCGCCCGAAGCGGCACCCGCACCCACCGACACCCCCGCCGCCGCCGCGCCATCGGCATCCGCCACACCGGTGGGCCCCGAGATCGCGCCGTTCCCCACCGGCGCAACCGCGTCGACCACAGCGCTCCCCGCCGACTGCGACGGGTTGCTCACCGACGAGATGCGCGCCGAACTCGAGGGCATCCCGCTGAACGCGCCGGGCATGGGCGGCGGCATCCGCGAAGACAGCACGCGCGTGTGCGTCTGGGCCGATCCCGCCGCGACCGTCACCAAACTCGTCGTCGTGATCGGGTATGCCCCCGAGCGCGAGGCCAGCGACGCCCTGTACCTGCTGCAGGTCGACGAAGGCTTCAAGTGCTATGAACCAGACGGTGGGGTGCGATGCGAGAAGCAGTGGACCAACACCGATCACGCCATCGAGGTCACCGAGGGGCGCACGCTGTTCTTCCGCGACGGCGTCATCATCGACACGCAGTACACGGCACTCGCGCCGCAGGGGTTCACGGCGTCGATCGTGTCGAAGCTGTGGCCCTGAGCCTCACTCGGCAGCGAGGCTGACCGCCCACACGCGATCGGCGGTGCGTCCTGCGTACGCCTGTGGATGCCAGCCGTGCTGCACGCTCGAGAGCCATCGCCCGTCGCCCGCCTCGATGGTCTCGACAGTCTGGATCGCTTCGTCACCCTCGCCCTCGGTCGTCGTCCGCGTGCAGCGGATGCGGTCGGCCACCTTGTCGCACGTGAAGCCCTCCTCGGGCAGCACGGCGCGGATGACCGACGGGGCGTCCGCCGGAACGTCGGCGTAGGTCGTGGAGATCTCTCCACGCTCCGACGTCCACGCGCACGTGAAGCGGACGTCGGGTGTCAGCGTGTCGACGACGCCCGTGGCAGCGGTCGCCGGCGCGTCCCGCGACACCTCCAGTTCGGCAGAAGGCGTCCAGCGCAGCGCCGCCCACAGCGCGTCACCGTAAAGATCCTGGCATTCACGGGGCTCACCCGGCACCGCTTCGCGGGCGGGCGCGTCGGACGCTTCGGGTGTCGCTTCGCCGCCGAACCAGGTCGCGCCGATCGGCAGCAGCGGCAGCGTCAACACCGCCAGCGTGATGACGACGGCGGCGCACAGCGACCCCACGATCCACGCGAACACCGCGCTGCGTCCCCCAGTCCGTGCCATGCCTCCACGCTACGTGAAGAGACCCCGCGGCGACGAACGCGCGCCGCCGCGCTGCCAACGGAGAAGGCCCCCGGCATCCTGTCGGATACCGGGGGCCTTCATCAGACTGCCTCGGGTCAGTTATAGGTGCCCGGGGTGAAGTCGTCGGTCGTGAAGCTGTCGAAGTCGACGTAGCTCAGGTCGGCGTCGCTGTACGCGCCGTCCGAGGCGAAGATGCGGTTGGGGTACCGCTCGCTCTTGGCCTCTTCGGTCGCCTCCACGGTGACGTTCCGGTACTTGTTCAGACCGGTGCCCGCCGGGATCAGCTTTCCGATGATCACGTTCTCCTTCAGGCCCACCAGCGGGTCGCTCTTGCCCTCCATGGCCGCCTGCGTCAGGACGCGGGTGGTCTCCTGGAACGACGCGGCCGACAGCCACGACTCGGTCGCGAGCGACGCCTTGGTGATACCCATCAGCTCGGGACGACCCGAAGCGGGGCGCTTGCCCTCGGAGACGGCCTTGCGGTTGAGCTCCTGGTAGCGCTTGAAGTCCACCAGCTCACCCGGCAGCAGCTCGGTCTCGCCGTGGTCGACGACGGTGACCTTGCGCAGCATCTGGCGCACGATGACCTCGATGTGCTTGTCGTGGATCGGCACACCCTGCGAGCGGTACACGCCCTGCACGCCGCCGACGAGGTACTTCTGCACCTCGCGGGCACCCTGCACGCGCATGACCTCCTTGGGGTCGAGCGTGCCGACCTGCAGCGGCTGGCCGACGACGACGCGCTGACCGTCCTCGACGAGGAGCGTGGCGCGCTTGAGCACCGGGTAGACGACGGGCTCGTCGCCGTTGTCGGGCGTCAGGATGACCTTCTTGGCCTTGTCGGTCTCGTCGATCTTGATGACACCGTCGGCCTCGGCGATCGGGGACGCACCCTTGGGGGTACGCGCCTCGAACAGCTCCTGCACACGGGGCAGACCCTGCGTGATGTCGTCTGCACCAGCGGTACCACCGGTGTGGAAGGTACGCATCGTCAGCTGGGTACCGGGCTCACCGATCGACTGGGCCGCGATGATGCCGACGGCCTCACCGATGTCGACGAGCTTGCCGGTCGCGAGCGAACGGCCGTAGCACTTCGCGCAGACGCCGACGGCCGAGTCACACGTGAGCACCGAGCGCACCTTGATGGTCTCGACGCCGCCCTCGACGAGCTTGTCGATGAGCACGTCGCCGACGTCCTCACCGGCAGCGGCGAGCACGTCGCCCTTCGGGTCGACCACGTCAGCGGCCAGCGTGCGGGCGAACACCGAGTTCTCGACATTCGCGTCGCGGACGAGCTGACCATCGGCGCCGGGCGCCGCGATGACGAACTCGAGGCCCTTCGAGGTGCCACAGTCGTCTTCACGGATGATGACGTCCTGCGACACGTCGACCAGACGACGCGTCAGGTAGCCCGAGTCGGCGGTACGGAGGGCCGTGTCGGCCAGACCCTTACGGGCACCGTGGGTCGCGATGAAGTACTCGGCCACCGACAGACCCTCGCGGTACGACGAGATGATCGGACGGGGGATGATCTCACCCTTGGGGTTGTTCACCAGACCACGCATACCGGCGATGTTTCGGATCTGCAGCCAGTTACCACGGGCACCCGAGCTCACCATGCGGTTGATGGTGTTGTCCTCGGGGAAGTTGTCCCGCATGGCCTTCTGGATCTCGTCGGTCGCCTCGGTCCAGATCTTGATGAGCTCCTGACGACGCTCGGCGTCGGTGGTGAGACCCTTCTCGAACTGGCCCTGGACCTTGGCCGCCTTCTTCTCGTAGCCGGCGACGATCTCCTTCTTGGTGGGAGGCGTCAGCACGTCGCTGAGGGCGACGGTCACACCCGAACGGGTGGCCCAGTAGAAGCCGGCGTCCTTGATCCGGTCGAGGGATGCCGCGACCTCGGTCTTCGGGTACTCCTCGGCGAGCTTGTTGACGATCTGCGACAGCTTGCCCTTGTCGGCCTGGCCCCGCACGAACGGGTAGCCCTTGGGGAGCGTGTCGTTGAAGATCGCCTGACCCAGCGATGCGTCCAGCAGGCCGTGGCGCTCGTAGCCCTCGGGCGCTTCGCCCTCGAGGAACGTGAGGCCGGGCACGCGGATGCGGACCTTGGCCTGCAGGTCGAGGGTGCCCTCGTCCTTGGCCAGGATCGCCTCGCCGACCGAGCCGAACACGCGGCCCTCACCGAGGGCGCCTTCCTTGACCGTGGTCAGGTGGTGCAGACCGATGATCATGTCCTGCGAGGGCAGGGTCACCGGGCGGCCGTCCGACGGCTTCAGGATGTTGTTCGACGCCAGCATGAGGATGCGGGCCTCGGCCTGCGCCTCGACCGACAGCGGCAGGTGCACGGCCATCTGGTCACCGTCGAAGTCCGCGTTGAAGGCGGCACACACGAGCGGGTGCAGCTGAATGGCCTTGCCCTCGACGAGCTGCGGCTCGAAGGCCTGGATGCCGAGGCGGTGCAGCGTGGGTGCACGGTTGAGCAGCACGGGGCGCTCGCGGATGATCTCCTCGAGCACGTCCCAGACCTCGGGACGGGTGCGCTCGACGGCACGCTTGGCGGCCTTGATGTTCTGGCTGTGACCGAGGTCGATCAGGCGCTTGATGACGAACGGCTTGAACAGCTCGAGGGCCATCTGCTTGGGCAGACCACACTGGTGGAGCTTGAGCTGGGGACCCACGATGATGACCGAACGGCCCGAGTAGTCCACGCGCTTGCCGAGCAGGTTCTGGCGGAAGCGACCCTGCTTGCCCTTGAGCATGTCGCTCAGGGACTTCAGGGCACGGTTGCCGGTACCGGTGACGGGGCGGCCGCGGCGGCCGTTGTCGAACAGCGCGTCGACGGCCTCCTGCAGCATGCGCTTCTCGTTGTTGACGATGATCTCGGGGGCACCGAGGTCGATCAGACGACGAAGACGGTTGTTGCGGTTGATCACGCGACGGTACAGGTCGTTCAGGTCGCTGGTGGCGAAGCGGCCACCGTCGAGCTGGACCATCGGACGCAGCTCCGGCGGGATGACCGGGACGACGTCGAGCACCATCGCGGCCGGGCTCATGCCCGTCGCGAGGAACGAGTTCACGACCTTGAGGCGCTTGATCGCGCGGATCTTGCGCTGACCCTTGCCCTCGGCGATCTGCAGGTGCAGCGACTCGGCCTCAGCGGCCAGGTCGAAGGACTCGAGGCGGCGCTTGATGCCCTCGGCGCCCATGTGGGCCTCGAAGTACTGGCCGAAGCGGTCCTGCAGCTCGTGGAAGACGTCGTCCTCCTGCTTGAGCTGACCGACCTCGAGCGTGCGGAACTCCTCCCACATGCGCTCGAGCTTCGCGATCTGCTCGTCGGCGCCCTTGCGGACCTGCGCCATCTCCTTCTCGGCGGCGTCCTTGACCTTCTTCTTCTGGTCGGCCTTGGCGCCCTCCGCCTCGAGTGCGGCGAGCTCCTCCTCCAGCTTGGCGAGGCGGTCGGCGACACGCGAGTCGCGACGGTCGGCGAGGTTCTTGATCTCCAGGCGCAGGTTGTTCTCGTGCGTCGGGAGGTCACGGTGACGAGCATCCTCGTCAACCGAGATCACCATGTAGGCGGCGAAGTAGATGACCTTCTCGAGGTCCTTCGGCGCCATGTCGAGCAGGTACCCGAGGCGCGAGGGCACGCCCTTGAAGTACCAGATGTGGGTGACGGGCGCGGCGAGCTCGATGTGGCCCATGCGCTCACGGCGGACCGAGCTCTTGGTGACCTCGACTCCGCAGCGCTCACAGACGATGCCCTTGAAGCGGACACGCTTGTACTTGCCACAGGCGCACTCCCAGTCGCGGGAGGGGCCGAAGATCTGCTCGCCGAAGAGGCCGTCCTTCTCCGGCTTCAGCGTGCGGTAGTTGATGGTTTCAGGCTTCTTGACCTCACCGAAGGACCAGCGACGGATGTCGTCGGCGGTGGCGAGACCGATGCGAAGCTCATCGAAAGTTGTTGCGTCGAGCACGAGTTCTCCTGTGTCGAAAAAGATTCAGTCGTCGGTAATCGGGTCGGATCAGATCTCGTCGATCGACGACGACTCGAACCGGGTGGAGATGTTGATGCCGAGCTCTTCCGCCGCGCGGAAGGCCTCGTCGTCGGTGTCACGGAGGTTCACAGCCGTGCCGTCGGCGCCGAGGACCTCGACGTTCAGGCAGAGCGACTGCATCTCCTTCATGAGCACCTTGAAGGACTCAGGGATGCCGGGCTCGGAGATGTTCTCGCCCTTGACGATCGCCTCGTAGACCTTGACGCGCCCCACGATGTCGTCGGACTTGATCGTCAGGAGCTCCTGCAGCGCGTACGCGGCACCGTAGGCCTCGAGCGCCCACACCTCCATCTCACCGAAGCGCTGGCCGCCGAACTGCGCCTTTCCACCGAGCGGCTGCTGGGTGATCATCGAGTAGGGGCCGGTGCTGCGGGCGTGGATCTTGTCGTCCACGAGGTGGTGCAGCTTCAGGATGTACATGTAGCCGACCGAGATCGGAGCCGGGAACGGCTCGCCGGTGCGACCGTCGAACAGCGTCGTCTTGCCGCTGCCGCCGATCAGGCGCTCGCCGTCGCGGTTGGGGAGCGTCGAGTCGAGCAGACCGACGATCTCCTCCTCACGGGCACCGTCGAACACCGGGGTGGCGACCTTCGTGCCGGGCGCTGCCTCACGGGCGGACTCGGGAAGCGCGGCGGCCCACTCGGGGTTGCCCTCGACCTTCCAGCCCTGCTTCGCGATCCATCCGAGGTGGGTCTCGAGCACCTGGCCGAAGTTCATGCGGCCGGGGATGCCGAGCGGGTTCAGCACGACGTCGACGGGGGTTCCGTCGGCGAGGAACGGCATGTCCTCGACCGGCAGGATCTTCGCGATGACGCCCTTGTTGCCGTGACGGCCGGCAAGCTTGTCGCCCTCGGTGATCTTGCGCTTCTGGGCGATGTAGACCACGACGCGGCGGTTGACGCCCGAGCCGAGCTCGTCGTCGCCCTCTTCGGCGTTGAACTCCTTGACGGCGATGACCGTGCCCTGCTCACCGTGGGGCACCTTCAGGGAGGTGTCACGGACCTCGCGGCTCTTCTCGTTGAAGATCGCGCGGAGCAGACGCTCCTCGGCCGACAGCTCGGTCTCACCCTTGGGCGTGACCTTGCCGACGAGGATGTCACCGGGGCGGACCTCGGCGCCGATGCGGACGATGCCGCGCTCGTCGAGGTCCTTCAGCAGCTCGGGGCTGACGTTGGGGAGGTCACGGGTGATCTCCTCCTTGCCGAGCTTGGTGTCGCGCGCGTCGACCTCGTACTCCTCGATGTGGATCGAGGAGAGGGTGTCGTTCTTCACGAGCTCCTGGCTGAGGATGATGGCGTCCTCGAAGTTGTGACCCTCCCACGTCATGAAGGCGACGAGCAGGTTCTTGCCGATGGCGAGCTCGCCGTCTTCGGTGGCGGGGCCGTCGGCGATGACCTCGCCGACCTCGACACGGTCGCCGGCCGAGACCACGACACGCTGGTTGTACGAGTTGCCCTGGTTGGAGCGGTCGAACTTGCGCAGGAAGTAGTCCTTCGTGCCGCCCTCGTCGAGCTGCAGCGTGACGACGTCGGCCGAGACGGATGCGACGACACCGGGCTTGTCGGCGGTGATGACGTCACCGGCGTCGATGGCCGCGTAGCCCTCCATACCGGTGCCGACCAGCGGCGAGTCGCTCTCGAGGAGCGGCACGGCCTGGCGCTGCATGTTCGCACCCATGAGGGCGCGGTTGGCGTCGTCGTGCTCGAGGAACGGGATCAGCGAGGTGCCGACCGAGACCATCTGACGGGGCGAGACGTCCATGTAGCCGATCTCATCGGCGGGGAACAGGTCGACCTCGCCGCCCTTGCCGCGACGTGCGAGCACGCGGTCCTGGGCGAACGATCCGTCGGCCTTCAGCTCGACACCGGCCTGGGCGACGATGTAGTCGTTCTCCTCGGCGGCGGTCAGGTAGTCGATGTCGTTGCTGACCTTGCCGCCGGTGACGCGACGGTACGGCGTCTCGATGAAACCGAACGCGTTGATGCGTGCGAAGGATGCGAGCGAGCCGATCAGACCGATGTTCGGGCCTTCCGGCGTCTCGATCGGGCACATGCGGCCGTAGTGCGACGGGTGGACGTCACGGACCTCGACACCTGCGCGCTCACGCGACAGACCACCGGGGCCGAGCGCCGAGAGGCGACGCTTGTGGGTCAGGCCCGCGAGCGGGTTGTTCTGGTCCATGAACTGCGACAGCTGCGAGGTTCCGAAGAACTCCTTGATCGCGGCGACGACGGGGCGCACGTTGATCAGGGTCTGCGGCGTGATCGCCTCGATGTCCTGCGTGGTCATGCGCTCGCGGACGACGCGCTCCATGCGCGACAGACCGGTGCGGACCTGGTTCTGGATGAGCTCGCCGACGGCGCGGATGCGACGGTTGCCGAAGTTGTCGATGTCGTCGACGTCGAGACGGATCTCGACCTGCTTGCCGCTGCGCACACCTTCGAAGGTGACGTCGCCGCGGTGCAGGCGGACGAGGTACTTGATGGTCGCGACGATGTCGTCGACGGTCAGCACCGAGTCGCTGAGGGCGGCCTCGAGGCCCAGCTTCTGGTTGATCTTGTAGCGACCCACCTTGGCCAGGTCGTAGCGCTTCGGGTTGAAGTAGAAGTTGTCGAGCAGCGCGCGGGCGGCCTCTGCGGCGACCTGCTCACCCGGACGGAGCTTGCGGTAGATGTCGCGGAGCGCGTCCTCCTTGGTGAGGATCGTGTCCTTGCTGAGGGTCTCTTCGATCGACTCGAAGCCGGCGAACTCGTTCAGGATGTCTTCGCTCGTGAGGCCGAGGGCCTTGAGGAACACGGTGACCGACTGCTTGCGCTTGCGGTCGATGCGCACGCCGACCTGGTCGCGCTTGTCGATCTCGAACTCGAGCCATGCACCACGGCTCGGGATGACGCGCGCCGAGACGATGTCCTTGTCGCTCGTCTTGTCGGGGGTCTTGTCGAAGTAGACACCGGGCGAACGCACGAGCTGCGAGACGACGACTCGCTCGGTGCCGTTGATGATGAACGTTCCGCGGCTGGTCTGCAGCGGGAAGTCGCCCATGAAGACCGTCTGGGTCTTGATCTCACCCGTGAGGTGGTTCATGAACTCGGCTTCGACGTACAGCGGGGCGGCGTAGGTCTTGCCGCGCTCCTTGCACTCCTCGATCGAGTACTTCTCGGGCTCGAGGTAGGGGTTCGTGAACGAGAGCTGCATCGTCTCGGCGAGGTCCTCGATGGGCGAGATCTCCTCGAAGATCTCCTCGAGTCCGCTCACCGACGGCACGTCGGTGCGACCGGCGGCCTCAGCCTCGGCGACGCGCGCCTTCCAGGCCTCGTTGCCGACGAGCCAGTCGAAGGACTCCGTCTGCAGCGCCAGCAGGTCGGGGACCGTCAGCGTGTCGGAGATCTTCGCGAACGACAGACGCGATGCGCCGCGGCCGTTCTTGGGGGTGGTGGTGGAAGTGGTTGCGTTACGCGCAGCAGCCAAGGGGATAACCTCCGTGGGCCCGGGCAGGGCCGGTGTTCCTTGTCGTCAGGTGGAGTGCTCCCGAATCCGCCTGCACGACGCGCGCCGCTTGTTCAGCGGGGGCGCGCAGGACACATGCCGACCACCATATGAAGGCATGGGGAAAGGGAGCGCAACTACTCACTATAGGAGTTTCGGCGCGCCATGTCCAGCGGCATCCTTGACCCGACCTTCGACCTGCGGTATAACCGCGCCCGCGGCGCCGGGATTCCGGGGTCAGCCGGGCGGTCGCGCATGGCGGAACCGTACCCGGTCCCCCGGGCGCAGCTGTCCGAGCGCGTCGGGTTCGGCGACGACGGCGACGACGGGGTAGCCGCCGGTGACGGGCGCGTCCGGGCCGAAGAGCACCGGCATCCCGTCCGGCGGCACCTGCACCGCCCCCGGCAGCATGCCCTCGCTGGGCAGTTCGCCCTCGCGCACCCGCACGAGCGGCGGGCCGTCGAGGCGGATGCCGACGCGGTCGGCGGCCGGCGTGACCGTCCATGCCGTCTCGTACAGCCCCGCGGCGGTGTCGGCGAACCAGTCGGCGCGGGGGCCGGGTGCCAGCGCGATCTCGACGACGTCCGGCGCCACCGGGCTCCACGGGTGAACATCGTCGGGCGGAATGGGCGCGAGCGTCGCGTCGGCGACGCGGACGACCTCGCCGGCGCGCAGCGGCTCTGGACCGAGGCCGGCGAGCGTGTCGGTCGAGCGGGAGCCGATCGTGCGGGGCGCGTCGACCCCGCCCCTGATCGCCAGGTAGCCGCGGGCACCGTGGGTGAACCAGTCGGCATGCAACTCGGTGCCGGCCGGCCACGCGTGCGCCGCGTACGGGTCCACCGGGCGATTGTCGATCGTGAGGGGGCCCCACGCGCCGCAGACCGCGACCCACAGGTCACGCAGCGCCCTGGCACGGAATCCGCCCATCGTGATCTCGATGCCGGCTGCGCCTTCGGCAGTGCCCAGCAGTCGCAGCGCCGTGCGAAGGGCTGCACGGTCGGCGGCGCCCGACCGCGCCACGCCCTCGGCCGCGTGACCGGCCCGCCCCTGATCCTGCACCGTCGCACGCAAGCCCGGCTCGATCACCACGAACGCGGCGGCCACGGCATCCGCACTCCCGTGCACACCCGCGGGGATCGCGCCCGACACGCCGACCGAACCGGCCTCGACCCCGGCGTGTTCGCCGGAATCCCCGCGGTTGTGCACGCCGGATGCGGTGGATGCCGTGGCCCGGGCGGCGCGGAACTGCACGCGGTCGCCGGGCCGGAGCAGCGCGGGGCGGTCGGCTGAGGGATCGAACAGCGGCGCATCGGTGCGGCCGATCAGCCGCCATCCGCCGGGCGTCGCGCGGGGGTAGGCGCCGGAGAACGCACCGGCGAGGCCGACCGAGCCGGCAGGCACGCGGGTCCGCGGCGACGTCAGGCGCGGCACGTCGAAGGGCCACTCCTCGCTCACGAGGTATCCGAACCCGGGCGCGAAGCCCGTGAAAGCGACCGTCCACGCGGCGGCGGTGTGCGCGGCCACGAGGGCCTCGCGCGTCGCGCCGAGCAGCCGTGCGGTCTCGTCGAGGTCGGCGCCGTCGTAGACGACCGGCAGTTCGACGGCAGGAGTGGATGCCGACGTGTCGAGCGGGGCGCCGTCGACGGTCTTCTCGATCCACGCGCGTGCCGCGGCGATCGGGAGCACCGCGGTGTCGACGTGGACGAGCACGGTTCGCGCCGCCGGCACCAGGTCGACGACCCCGGCGAGCGCCGAGCCGCGAAGTCGCGCGGCGAGCGCGAGGACGTCGTCGAGCCCGTCCGTTTCGACCAGCAGCGCCCGGGTCCCGAACGGCAGCACCCGCACGTCGGCGCCCGTCACCACGGGGCCCGCACCGCGACGCCCGCCGCATCGAGCGCGGTGCGCACGGCCCGGGCGATCGCCACCGAGCCGGGCGTGTCGCCGTGGACGCACAGCGAGACGGCATCCGTGTCGATGATCGACCCGTCGACGGCCACGACCGTTCCCGCGGTCGCGAGACGCACCGCCCGTTCGGCGATCCGGTCGATGTCGTGCAGCATCGCGCCCGGCTCGGACCGGGGCACCAGTCCGCCCGAGGGCAGGTAGGCGCGATCGAGGAACGCCTCGCGCACGAACGGCAGCCCGCGGGTGTTCGCGGCGCGGGCGATCGCACCGTCGAGGCCCAGGATCGGCAGCGGGCGACCGAGCACCGCGGCGAACTCGGCGACAGCCGTCGCGACGGCATCCGCGGCCTCCTGGTCGACGGTGACGACGTGGTAGAGCGCGCCGTGCGGCTTGACGTAGCGCACGTCGGCGCCTGCCGACACGAGCGCGTCGAGCTGCCCACGCACCTGGGTGCGCAGCATTTCGGGTGCCACGGCGAGCGCCGTGCGCCCGAACCCGGCGCGGTCGACGAAGGACGGGTGCGCACCGACGGCGACGCTGTGTCGAGCCGCGCGCGCGACGGCCTCGCGCATCGCGTCGACGTCACCGGCGTGCCCGCCGCACGCGACCGACGCGCTCGAGATCACTTCGAACATGGCCTCGTCGTCGGCCGTCGGCACGCCGTCGACGGTCTCGCCGAGGTCGGCGTTGAGGTCGATGGCGCTCATGCGTCAACGGTACTCGTGACCCCGTGCGTTACGAGTGAGTAACTGGGGCGCGCAGGCGGGTGCACATCGGGGCGCGTGGGGGCAGGATGGGGGGATGCCGCTCGAGACACGCCCCGCGGGGTCGACCCCGCTGCTGACCGTCCGCGACATGGCGGTCGACTTCCAGACGATCGACGGCCCCGTCCACGCCGTCGAGGGCGTCGATCTCGAGATCGGCGCGGGCGAGACGGTCGCGATCGTCGGCGAGTCCGGCTCGGGCAAGTCGACCACGGCGATGGCCGTCATCGGACTGCTGCCCGGAAACGGCAAGGTCGTGCGCGGCAGCATCCAGCTCGAGGGCCGTGAGCTCGTCGGCGCCCCCGAGAGCCAGATGCGCCGCATCCGGGGCGGCTCGATCGGACTCGTGCCGCAGGACCCCATGTCGAACCTCAACCCGGTCTCGAAGATCGGCACGCAGGTCGCCGAGACGCTGCTGGCCCACGGCCTCGCGACGAGCAAGGACGTCGACCGCAAGGTCGTCGAGACCCTCGCCGCGGCGGGCCTGCCGAACGCCGAAGAGCGCGCGAAGCAGTACCCGCACGAGTTCTCGGGAGGCATGCGCCAGCGCGCCCTCATCGCGATCGGACTGGCCTGCAACCCGCGCCTGCTGATCGCCGACGAGCCGACGAGCGCGCTCGACGTGACGGTGCAGAAGACGATTCTCGACCAGCTCGGCCGCATGACCGACGATCTCGGCACCTCGGTGCTGCTCATCACACACGACCTGGGGCTCGCCGCCGACCGCGCCGCCCGCGTCGTCGTCATGCACCGCGGCCGGATCGTCGAGCAGGGCCCGGCACGCCAGATCCTCGAAGACCCGCAGCACCCCTACACCCAGTCGCTCGTGAAGGCCGCCCCGTCTGTCGCCGCCGCTCGGCTGCGGCCCGAAGCCTTCCGCCCCGCCGCGGAGACGGCCGCAGAGGCGAAGCCCGTCGACAACATCGTGGAAGTCGAATCGCTCACCAAGCTCTACAAGGTGCGCGGCAGCAAGGAGGACTTCGCCGCCGTCAAGGACGTCTCCTTCGCGATCCCCCGCGGCGAGACGGTCGCGATCGTGGGCGAATCCGGGTCGGGCAAGACGACGACGGCCCGCATGCTGCTGAAGGTCATCGAGCCCACCGAGGGCGCCATCCGGTACGAAGGCCAGGATGTCGCGGCCCTCAAGGGACGTGACCTGCGCGACTTCCGCCAGAAGGTGCAGCCGATCTTCCAGGACCCGTACTCATCGCTGAACCCGATGTTCACGATCGAGCGGATCGTGTCGGAGCCGCTCGACTTCTACAAGCGCGGCAGCTCGAAGGACCGTGCCGCGCGGGTGCGGAAGCTGCTCGACGACGTCGCGCTCCCCCACTCGATGTTGCGCCGGTACCCGTCGGAGCTGTCGGGCGGGCAGCGACAGCGCGTCGCGATCGCCCGCGCACTCGCCCTGCAGCCCGAGCTGATCGTGTGCGACGAGCCGGTCTCGGCCCTCGACGTGCTCGTGCAAGACCAGATCCTGACGCTGCTGCGCGACCTGCAGAGCGAGTACGGCCTGAGCTACCTGTTCATCTCCCACGACCTCGCGGTCGTCCGACTCATCTCGGACTACGTGTGCGTCATGAAGGACGGCGCGCTCGTGGAGGCGGCATCCAGCGAGGAGATCTTCACGAACCCGCGTGATCCGTACACGCGCAAGCTGCTGGCATCCATCCCCGGCAACGAACTCGACATCGCCGTCTGACCCGCGCGGGGTGTCTCAGCGGGCGCGGGTGCGGGGGTCCATCGCCTCGCGCAGCGCCTCGCCGAGCAGCGTGAAGCCGAGGGCGGTCACGGCGATCGCGATGCCGGGCAGGAACGCCAGCCACGGTGCGATCGACAGTTCTGCCTGCGCGTAGGTGAGCATGCGGCCCCACTCGGCCGTCTCGGGGCGTCCGCCGCCGAGGCCCAGGAACGACAGTGCGGCGGCGTCGATGACCGCGGTCGCGAGCGACAGCGTTCCCTGCACGATGACGGGGCCGATCGAGTTCGGCAGCACATGGCTCATCGTGATCGTGCCGCGCCCGAGACCCAGCGTCTGCGCCGACAGCACGTAGTCGGCCGAGCGCTGCTGCAACATCGAGGCGCGCAGCAGGCGCGCGAAGATCGGCACCTGCGACGCACCGATCGCGATCATGACCGCCCACTGCGACTGACCGAGGATCGCGGCGATCGACACCGCCAGCAGCAGGTTCGGCACCGACAGCAGGATGTCGACGAGGCGCATCAGCACACTGTCGACCCAGCCGCCGAACATGCCGGCGAGCAGACCGATGAGCATGCCGCCGAGCAGACCCAGGGCCGTCGAGATGACGCCGATCTGCAGCGAGGCCTGCGCGCCCCAGATGAGCTTCGAGAGCACGTCGCCGCCGAAGCGGTCCAGCCCCAGCGGGAACTGCGCCAGTTCGCCCGGCCCGGGAATGTGCGTCGGGGTGATGAAGCTACGACCGGGGAGTTCCATCTCGCTGTAGGGCGCGAGGACGGGTGCCAGCAGCGCCACCAGCAGGAACAGCAGCACGATGGCCGCACCGATCCATGCCGTCGGGTTGCGGCGGAGGCGGCGGAACACGTCACGCCAGAAACCGCCCTTGACCTGGACGTCGAGCACCTCGTGGTCGGCGACCGCTGCGTCGCCCGCGGGCCCGCCGCCGGGGGCGGGAGGAAGGATGCCGGAACTCATGAGACCCTCACTCTCGGGTCGATGATGCTGTACGACACGTCGACGATCAGGTTGATCAGCGCGTACGTGATCGCGATGAAGATGATGAAACCCTGCAACACGGGGAAGTCACGCGAGAAGATCGCGCGGGCCAGGAACGAGCCGATGCCGGGGAAGGCGAACACCGTCTCGGTGAGGATCGCACCCGACAGCAGGAGCCCCGTCTGCAGGCCGATCGTCGTGACGACCGGCAGCATGGCATTGCGCAGGATGAAGCGGCTGCGCAGCGTGCCGCGCGAAATGCCCTTCGCCTTGCCGGTGCGCACATAGTCGGCGTTCTGCACCTCGAGCACCGAGGCCCGGGTGATGCGCACGATGATCGCGAGCGGAATCGTGCCGAGCGCCAGCGCCGGCAGCAGCAGGTGGAGCACGGCGTCCCACGCGGCGTCGAACTCTCCCGTGATGAGGCCGTCGAGTACGTAGAAGTTCGTGTAGTGGGTGGCGTCGATCCTGGCATCCTGCCTGCCGTCGGACGGCAGCCAGCCGAGCTCGACGGCGAAGATGTACTTGAGGATGAACGCCAGGAAGAACACCGGGATCGTGATGCCGATGAGGCTGAGGACGACCGAGGCGTGGTCGGTGAATTTGCCGTGGCGGCGCGCGGCCCAGTAGCCGAGCGGCACGCCGACGCCGACGGCGAAGATGAGGGCCGCGAGGCTCAGCTCGATCGTCGCGGGGAAGCGGCGCAAGAACTCTTCGAGCACGGGCCGGCCGGTCTGGATGCTGTTGCCGAAGTCGCCCGAGAGCAATCGGCCCATCCAGGTGAAGTACTGCTCGATGAGGGGTCGGTTGAAACCGTACAGCTCGTTGACACGAGCGATGGCTTCGGGGGTGGCCTTCTCGCCCAGCAGGGCGACGGCGGGGCCGCCCGGCAGGGCGCGCACCCACAGGAACAGCAGGATGCTCAGGCCCAGGAGCGTCGGGATCAGAAGCAGAAGCCTCTTGCCGATGGTTCGCAGCAAAACGGGTTCTCCGGTGTCGACGGGTGAGCGGTGCGGGGTGGGGACGAGCCCCACCCCGCACCGTGTGGACGGCGGGTGCCGGTGTTACTCGTTCAGGACGATCTCGCTGAACACCTCGTCGTTGACCGGGCTGGCCGGGTAGCTGTCGACGCGAGGCGAGAACGCCAGGGTCGGAGCGGGGTGGGCCAGCGGGACGCCCGGGATGAGCTGGGCGACCATCTCGTTGATCTCCATGTACTTCGCGGTCTGCTCGTCGAGGTCGGCGATGCCGCGCGCCTCCGACAGTGCTGCGAACAGCTCGGGGTCGTTGAAGCCCCACTCCGAGGACTGCTGTCCGAAGAACACACCCACGAAGTTGTCGGTGTCGTTGTAGTCACCCGTCCAACCCAGCAGGTGGATGCCGTGGTCGGCGGTCGCGGTGATCTGCTCGAGGTAGTCGGGGTTCCAGGCATCCGTCTCGGGGTTGGTGACGACACCGACCTCGTTCAGCTGGGCCGAGAGCACGGTGAAGATCTGCTCTGGGTCCGGCATGTACGGACGCGACACGTCGACCGGGTAGTTGAAGGTCAGCGTGAGCGGGTTCGACTCGTCGTAGCCGGCCTCGGCGAGGAGGGTCTTGGCCATCTCGGGGTCGTACTCGTACGTGGTGACGTCGGGGTTCCAGCCGTTGACCGAGTCGGGCATGAACTGCGTCGCCTTCTGGGTGCCCTCCGGGAGCACCTGCGAGATGAGCGCGTCCTTGTCGATCGCGTGTGAGAGCGCCTGGCGCACCTTCGGGTCCTGCAGCTCTTCGATCGCCTGGTTGAAGGCGAGGTACAGGATCGTGAACGGCGGACGCGACACCATCGTGAAGCCGTCCTCCTCGAGCACGGCGGTGTCGGCGGGCCCGACCAGGTCGTAGCCGTCGATCGCACCGGACTCGAGCGCCTGACGACGCGCGGTCGGGTCACCGATGACGCGGAAGATGATCTCGTCGATCTGGCCGGTGTCGCCCCAGTACTCCTCGTTGGCGGTCAGGGTGAGCTGCTCGCCCGGTGCCCAGTCCTCGAACTTGTAGGGGCCGGTGCCCGACGGGTTTCCGGTCGCGTACTCCGACAGCACGGGGGCCTCGGCGGTGCCGCCGACCTCGTCCGCGTTGAACTCGGTCATCGCGGTCGGGCTCTGCATGGCGAACGCCGGCAGCGACAGGGCCGGGATGAAGCCGGCGAACGGCTGGTTCAGGTCGATCGTCACCGAGTAGTCGCCGTCGGGCGTGCACGACTTGTAGACGGCGGCTTCGGGGCTGGAGGCGTAGCCGCGGAACAGCTTGTAGTAGTAGTAGCCGAGCGCCTCGCTGGCGGCCAGGCCCTCCCAGTTGTACCAACGCTCGAAGTTGGCGCAGACCGCTTCGGCGTTGAACGGGGTGCCGTCGTGGAAGGTGACGCCCTCCTTCAGCGTGAAGGTGTGGGAGAGCGCGTCGTCGGACGACGTCCATTCCTCGGCCAGCAGCGGTGCCGGGTCGGCCGTGCCGGGCACGGTGCCGACGAGGCCCTCGAAGATCTGCCGGGAGACGCGGAACGTCTCGCCGTCCTGCGCGAAGGCGGGGTCGAGGCTGGCCGGGTCGCTCGATGCGGCGAAGACGAACGTGCCGTCGACGTCGCTCGGCGCCGTCGTCTCGTCATCGCCACCGCGCTGGCTGGCGCAGGCGCTGAGGGTGAGTCCGCCGAGGACCACCGCCGCGATGCCTGCCAGCACGCGCTTTCTCGTTGTGGGGAGCATTGCTGTGCACCTTCCGTTGTGAGAGCCCGGCGTTCCGGGCGCAGGGATGGCGCGCCCTCCGGGGATCCTCCGACCGTACCTGGGTGAACGCTCATAAACCATGACCGGGAGGTCTCGATCGTGTTTCGGCTGCCGCGGCTACGGTTGAGGCATGGCGCGGGCGCACGTGGACGAACCGGGGCCGGCGGCACGATTGTCGGACGGCTCGATCGCGCGTGTCGTGCCGAGCCGGTTCGCCGGCGGGTGGGAGCTCGACGTCGACGGCACCCCGCAGTCGCATGTCGACCTCGACGACCCGACGCACCTGCACTTCGAATACGTCGGGCGAATGGCTGCGGTCGTCGACCAGGTCGGGATGGCGGGCGAGGCGATCACGGCGATCCACCTCGGCGGCGGCGCGCTCACCCTCCCCCGATACATCGCGCACACCCGTCCCGGCTCACGGCAGCAGGTCGTCGAACTCGAGCAGCCGATCGTCGACCTCGTGCGCGCGCAGCTGCCGCTGCCGCGGGGCGCGCAGATCCGGGTGCGGATCGGGGATGCCAGAGACGTCGCGTCGCGGCTGCCCGCAGGGCTCCACGGCGCGGCGGACCTCATCGTCTCCGACGTGTTCGCCGGCGCGCAGACCCCCGCGCACCTGACCACCGTCGAGTACTACCGGGTCCTGGCGGGGCTGCTCGCGCCGGACGGCGTTCTGCTGGTGAACGTGGCCGACGGCGCGGGGCTCGCCTTCGCGCGGCGTCAGGTCGCGACGGTGCGAGAAGTGCTGCCCGAGGTCATCGTGCTCGCCGAGGTGCAGACCCTGAAGGGCCGTCGATTCGGCAACCTGGTGATCGCGGCATCCGCAGCCCCGCTGCCGACGGCATGGCTGCCGCGACTGATGGCGGCCGGCCCGCACCCGGCGAAGGTCGCGCAGGGCGACGAGGTCACGGCGTTCGCGCGAGGCGCCAGGCCCGCGACCGACGGTGACGCCACCGACTCGCCCGCACCGAAGGCGTCGATGTTCGAGCGGTGAAAGCCGAGCCACGCGGCGTGCCCTCGGCGCGATCCCGGGGACGCGGGTGACACTGGTTGCGCATCGCGCGCGGACGGAGGACAGCAACGTGAGCTTCATCAAGGGATACGACCCCGAAACGCTGCGCGAACTCGTCGACGCCGGCGCCTGCAAGGAGCGCCTCGACGAGATCGGCGACCAGCGGAGTCTTCCCGCCATGCTCGAGCGCGTGTGGTTGTTGAAGGTGCTCGACCGCCTCGATGACGCCCTCGTGCTCTCCGAGCAGGTCGTCCGCCACGCCCGCATGGCCGGCACCCGCAAGGATCTGCTGCGCGCCCGCGTGCTGCACGCGACCGTGCTGCAGTACCGCGGCGCCTACCCGGCCGCGATCCACGAACTCAACCGCTGCACGGAAGAGGCCGATGGCCAGGACTGGACGGCGCTGTCGGCGTTCGCCCACCAGCACCGCGGCAAGGTGCACTACGACGCCGGCAGCATCGCTGCGGCCCGCGCCGACTTCAAGCGCGCCCTGTTCCTGCGCCAGGAGGCGGGGGCGCCCGAGGAGCAGCTGGAATCACTGCTGCTCGCGATCGACGCGGTCGATCGTCGCCGATCATCGGCGTCGGTCGCCAGCTGAGTGTCGGACGTTTGTTCTAGCTTCGCCGTATGACCGATCTGCACGCCGTCCGCTTCGCCGCGGAGGCACTCATGGCGTCGCATCTCGACCCGTCGTGGACGTTCGCGTTCGACAACGCGAAGCGTCGCGCCGGGGCGTGCGACTACACGCGAAAGCGCATCACGCTCTCCCGCTATCTGTCGGCGCGCTACGACGACGAGACGAACCGGCAGACGATCCTGCACGAGATCGCGCATGCCATCGCCGGGTCGGATGCCGGGCACGGCGCGCACTGGAAGCGGATCGCACGCGATCTCGGGTACACCGGCGGCACGACGCATCACGGTGAGACCGCGACCGAGCTCGCCCCGTGGGTGGGGACGTGTCCCGCCGGGCACGTGGCATACCGGCACCGGCGCGCCACCCGACAGACCTCGTGCGCGCGCTGCTCGGCGGCGTTCGACGCGAGATTCCTGTTCACGTGGGAGCGGCGCGAGATCAGCGCCGCCGTGCGCCGCGCCGCCATGACCCCGCGCTGACGCGGCCTGGCCGTTGACGTTTCGTCTCGGTCGCTGCGCTCCCTCGCTCAACGACCGGGATTGCGCGGGACCCGGTCGTTGAGCGAGCGGAGCGAGACGAAACGCCTCAGCCGTACGCGACGAACATCCCGCCGCGCAGCACCGGGGCGACCGCGATCGAGTCGACCGCGGCTGCGGCGAGCACGTCGTCGCGACGATCGCGCTCGACCAGTTCCTGGCCCGACCCGCTCGCGGTCAGCAGGTGTCGCGCGGCGCCGCGAAGTCCTCGGAACGCCTCGCATGCCGCAGCGGCCTCGGGCGAGGTGTGGTCGATGCCGAGCGCGCCGAGTGCGTCGATGACCGCGCCGGCCCCGAGCAGGTCTTCGACGGCGAAGCGCAATGCCGCATCGGGGTCGCGCCCGGCGAGCTCACCCGCCGCGAGCACCGTGATGCTCGTGCGCGCCCCGCGTCGCTGCTGCTCCGTCAGCACCGCCCGCGCGACCGCCGCCGGGTTGCAGAGCCCGCCGAGCAACACGGTCGCCTGAGCGGATGCCGCCTCGGCGAGCGCGGCGCCGTTGATCGAGACGGCGTGGGCGTCGGCATCCAGCGCGACCGGCTCGCCCGCCGCGACACGCGCTGCGACCGTCGACGAGAAGCGCAAGACGTCGACGACGATCACGACCTCTGCCGGCGCAAGGCGCTCGAGCCCTTCACGACCCCAGTCGAAGCGCACCTGATAGCGGGACTGGTCGAAGAGCGGCATCCGCTCAGCCTAAGCGCGCTTGGGGGCACGCGTCGCGCCCGGCAGACTGGTGGACATGCGCATCCTGTTGAAGCTGGTTCTGGACTGCGACCCGCACGCCGCATGGCGCGCGCTGCACTCGCCGCGGGCCATCGCAGAACTGTACGGTCCGCTCGTGCAGCTCGAGCCGATGATGGGTGCGCTGCCGCCCACGATCGACCACGGTGCCGACGTGCCCGTGCGGCTGCGTATGGCTGGCATCCCCCTCGGCGACCAGCTCATCCACGCGACCGACCGGTACACCGAAGACCGCCACGGCAACGTGCGGATCATGCGTGACAGCGGCATCCCGCTCACCGGCCCGCTCGCGGCGCTCGACGTCTGGGACCACCAGATGGCGGTCTCACCAGCGCCCGGCGACCCGTCGCGCACGCTGTGGCGCGACCGGCTCGTGATCGGTGGCCCCGCCGCGCTGCCGCTGTGGCCCGTGCTCTGGACGACGTGGCAGTGGCGCGGTGCGCGCCTGCGTGCGCTCGCACCCACCTGGGCGCACGACCCCGAAGACGCCGCGTGAGCGCCGCGACCGTGCGCGAAGCCGTCCCCGGCGATGCGCCACGCATCGCCGAGGTGCACGTCGCCGTGTGGCACGAGGCGTACACCGGGCGGATGCCGCAGTCGATCCTCGACGGCATGACCGTCGAGAGCCGCCGGGCACTGTGGGATCGCGTGCTAACCGAACGGCGCGGCGTCCTGTGGGTCGCCGAAGCCGACGGCGTGATCGTCGGCTTCGCTTCGGCCGGCGCATCCCTCGACGATCCGCCGGCCGCGATGACCCAGCTCTACGCGATCAATGTGCTCGCATCGCACCACGGCACCGGTGCTGGTGAAGCCCTGCTGCGCGCCGCGATCGGCGAGGGTCCGGCATCCCTCTGGGTGCTCGCCGACAACCCGCGCGCACAGGCCTTCTACGCCAAGCACGGCTTCACCCCGGACGGCGCCGTGAAGGACGACGACGCCTGGGGTGAAGCGATCCGCGAGGTGCGGCTCGTGCGCGGCTGAGCCTTCGCCTGGGTCAGGGCCCCTCACTCGGTGAGTGCCTCGACGGGCGCGACGCGGGTCGCGAGTCGGGTGGGCACGACGGCGGCGACGAGGGTCAGGATCGCCGTCGCCGCGATGACGATGGCGACCGGGATCCACGGGATGCCGGGGGCGACGAACGTCGGTGACGACCACGCCGGCGGTATCCGCACCGAACCGAGCAGGGACTGCGCGGCGATCCAGCCGTAGGCGATGCCGAGCAGCAACCCGAACAGCAAAGCCGTGACCGTGACGTGCGTGGCCTCGAGCAGCACCATGCGGCGGATCTGCCCCGACGTGAGCCCCAGCGAGCGCAGCAGACCGAGTTCGCGGCGCCGCTGCACGATGCCGATTGTGAGGAGGTTCACCAGCCCCACACCCGCGATGACGGCGGAGACGGCGACGAGCCCCATCATGACGGCCGCGAACGTGTCGAGCACTCGCCCCACCTCAGGCGCCAACTCACCGCCCGCGGATGCCGTCATGAGCAGCTTCACCGACTCGTTCGCGACCGCGAACATCGTCACGAGCGTCACCCCCATGACGACGCCGATCGCCATCCGGCTGGAGCGCTCCGGGTACCGCAGAGCATTCTCGGCGGCGAGTTTCGCGGTCGCCGACCCTCCGAACACGCGGCCCGTCAGTCGCAGGATCGGCGGCATGATCAGCGGCGCCCCCAGCGCGAGGCCCGTGAACGAGCTCAACCCGCCGAAGAACGCGATGATCACGCCGAGCGGGCTGACCAGGCCGGCGAGCACACCGAGGGCGAGCAGCACGACGCCGATCACGAACAGCACGATCACGCCGACGTGGCGCCCGCGCGCCTGCGCGACGTCGCGCATCGACCGGTCGGCCGCGCCCGTGAGCGCTTCGAGCGGCGTGACCGTCAGCACGCGCCGAGACCCGGCCCAGGCTGCGGCCCACGTGGTGAGCGCGACGATGACCGCCGGCAGCGCGATCGCGGGCTGCAGCACCGAATACTCGACGGTGACGTCGAGGGCCGCGGGCGCCCACAGCAGCAGCATCCACGCGGCGAGCACGCCGGCGACAAGCCCGACGAACGCGCCGATCACACCGACCACGAGCCCCTGCCGCGCGATCTCACCGCGCTGCGACCGTGCCGACGCCCCGATCAGCCGCATGAGGGCGATGCGCCGGGTACGGCCGGCGACGATCGTCGAGAACGTGTTGGCGGTGACGATGCTCGCGACGTAGACCGCGACGCCCACCAGCAGCACGCTGAGGATGCCGACGACGACGGCGACCGTACCGCTGCCGCCGAAGTAGGGGTCTGCCAGCAGCATCGCACCGAGGAAGCCGGTGACACTGACCAGCAGCACACCGAACGCGGCCGAGATCGCCGAGACGAGCACCGTGGCACCCATGCCGCGTTCGCGCAGCCAGGCGAGGTCGAGGCTGCGGCGCGGCGTCACCGGCGCCGCGGCGACGGCGGTCATGCCGCCACCTCGGATGCCAGCATGTGTTCCGAGACCTGCTCGGCGGTCTGCTTCGGCTTGTCGGCGACGATGCGGCCGTCGCCGAGAAAGACGACACGGTCGGCATACGAGGCGGCAACCGGGTCATGCGTCACCATCGCGATCGACTGCCCGTGCTCGCGGCTCGCGGTGGCCAACAGCGCCAACACTTCACGACTCGTGCGGCTGTCGAGGTTGCCGGTGGGCTCGTCGGCGAAGACGAGATCGGGGCCGGTCGCGAGCGCCCGCGCGATCGCGACGCGCTGCTGCTGGCCGCCCGACAGTTGGTGCGGGCGGTGACGAAGCCTGCCCGTCAGCCCGAGCGATTCGACGAGTCCGTCGATGCGCGAGCGCTCCATCGCCGTCGGGCGGCGCCCGTCGAGATCGAACGGCAGCATGATGTTGCCGATCGCGTCGAGGGTCGGGACGAGGTTGAACGCCTGAAACACGAAGCCGACGCGGCGGCGGCGCAGAATCGTGAGCTCGGTGTCGGTGATGCCGGTGATCTCGGCATCCCCGATCCACACGCGGCCCGCGGTCGGCGCGTCGAGTCCGGCCATGATGTGCATGAGCGTGGACTTGCCCGAGCCCGACGGGCCCATGATGGCGGTGAACTCGCCTCGGCGGATGCCGACGGTCACGCCGTCGAGTGCACGCACTGCGCCTTCGCCGGCGCCGTAGGTCTTGGTCAGCTGCTGGACGCGCGCGGCGAGGCCCAGCTCGGTAGAAGTGATTTCCATGCCTCGACGCTACGAATCGGGGCGTGTCGCCCGCGTCGGCCTGCGGATGGCTTGCGCTACATCGAGCGGATGATGTGCCGTGCCACCTGCGGCATGACCGGGCGGGCGCCGAGCGACGGCACAATGGGTGGTATGTCCGCACCCGCACTGCTCGCCGTCTCACACGGCACCGCCGATGCCGCCGGGCAGCGGGCTGTCGCGTCGCTCGTCAAGGCGGTCGCCGAGCGACTGCCCGACGTGATGGTGCGCGCGGCGCATGTCGACGTCGAGCAGCCCGATGTGCCGACGGCACTGGCGGCGATCGACGGGCCGGTCGTGGTGGTGCCGCTGCTGCTGTCGGCGGGGTATCACGTGCACGTCGATCTGGCCGAGGCGACCGCGGACCGCGCGGATGCGGTGGTCGCGGGCGCGCTCGGCCCCGACGAACGCCTGGCCGATGTGCTCGCAGCCCGTCTGCGCGAAAGGGCGGATCTTGCGGCCGCGGGCGTCATCCTCGTCGCCGCCGGTTCGAGCGACGAGCGGGCCAACGCCGACTGCCGCACCGTCGGCGAGCACCTCTCCACCCGACTGGGTCTGCCGGTGTCGGTCGCGTTCCTGAGCGCCGCGACGCCGAAGCTCGAAGATTCCGTGGCCACGGCATCCCCCGGCACCGTCGTGGCGACCTACCTGCTCGCGCCCGGCTTCTTCGCCGACCGCGCCGCCGCTCGCGCGACCCCGCTCGCGGCGAGCGCCCCGCTGCTGGGCGACCCGGACGCCGGCATTCCCGTGCCCGCTGCGCTGGTCGACATCGTCATCGACCGTTACCGCGCCGCCGTTCGCACCCGGTGACGGCCCGTCGCCGTTCAACATTCAGTCTCGTCGGCCGCACCCTCGGAGCAGACCCCCGTGATTCTGCGAGCTGGGATCAGTGCGGTATCCGCAGAGACTGAATGTTGCGCAGGCGCGGACGCGTGAAGGGCAACTTCGCGCGTCACAGTCGGTAACCGCAAATATGACATTTCTGAATGAGACACATAACATCGCGGAGGACCGAACGGAGGCCTCCGTGACTTTGAGCAATGCCGAGACGCGCCCAGCGCGCGTTGCCGCGCGCCCGCCGCGAGCATCTTCCAAGCCCAACGGGCAGTGGAAGATCGACGGCACGGCGCCGCTCAACGCGAACGAGGAGTGGAAGCAGCAGGACGGCGGCCTGTCGGTGCGCGAGCGCATCGAGAACATCTACGCCGAGGGCGGCTTCGCCTCGATCGACCCGACCGACCTGCACGGCCGGTTCCGCTGGTGGGGGCTGTACACGCAGCGCAAGCCCGGCATCGACGGCGGCCGCACCGCAACCCTCGAACCGCACGAGCTCGAAGACGAGTACTTCATGCTGCGCGTGCGTATCGACGGCGGGCAGCTGAGCACCGAGCAGTTGCGCGTCATCGCCGGCATCTCGACCGAGTTCGGGCGTGACACCGCCGATCTCACCGACCGGCAGAACATCCAGCTGCACTGGATCCGTGTCGAGGACGTGCCCGAGATCTGGCGTCGCCTCGAGGCCGTCGGCCTGCAGACCACCGAGGCATGCGGCGACGTGCCCCGCGTCGTGCTCGGCTCCCCCGTCGCCGGCATCGCGGCCGATGAGCTCATCGACCCGACCCCGCAGATCGACGAGATCACGAGCCGGTTCATCGGCGACGAGTCGCTCGCGAACCTGCCCCGCAAGTTCAAGTCGGCCCTGACGGGCCACCCCAGCCAGGACGTCGTGCACGAGATCAACGACGTCGCCTTCGTCGCCGTCGACCACCCCGAACTCGGCATCGGCTACGACCTGTGGGTCGGCGGCGGCCTGTCGGTCGCACCCCGCCTCGCCGAGCGCCTCGGCGTATTCGTGCGCCCCGACCAGGTGGCGGATGCCTGGCACGGCGTCGCGCAGATCTTCCGCGACTACGGGTTCCGACGCCTGCGCAACCGCGCGCGGCTGAAGTTCCTGCTGGCCGAGTGGGGCGCGGAGAAGTTCCGGCAGGTGCTGCAGGACGAGTACCTCGGCTATGAGCTGCCCGACGGCCCGGCCGCCCCCGCACCGCTCACGGCGGGCGACCACGTCGGCGTGCACCGCCAGAAGGACGGCCGCTTCTACATCGGCGCGACCCCCATCGTCGGCCGCGTTTCGGGCCCCACGCTCGCCAAGCTCGCCGACCTCATCGAGGCGCACGGCTCGTCGCGCCTGCGCCTCACCCCGCACCAGAAGCTCGTCGTGCTCGACGTGCCCGAAGACCAGGTCGAGTCCCTCGTCGCGGGCCTCGACGAGCTCGGCCTGCAGGCTCGGCCCAGCCTCATCCGCCGCGGCACGATCGCGTGCACCGGCATCGAGTTCTGCAAGCTCGCGATCGTCGAGACGAAGGCGTACGCGACCGCCGCGGTGCTCGAACTCGAGGAGCGCCTCGCCGGGTACGACCTGCCGCATCCGATCGCCCTGCACGTGAACGGCTGCCCGAACTCGTGTGCCCGCATCCAGACCGCAGACATCGGTTTGAAGGGGCAGCTCGTCACGATCGACGGTGAACAGGTGCCCGGCTACCAGGTGCACCTCGGTGGCGGGCTCGCCTCGCAGGACCGCGACGATCCTGGCCTGGGTCGCACGGTGCGCGGGCTGAAGGTCGCCGCCGACGGCATCGCCGACTACGTGGATCGCGTCGTCAAGCGGTTCCTCGACGACCGCGCCGCCGACGAGACGTTCGCACAGTGGGCACACCGTGCCGACGAGGAGGCGCTGCAATGACCGTTTCGCTCGCTCCCCGCGCCACCACCCGCCGCAGTCCTGACGAGCTGCGCGCCCTCGCCGACGAGGCCAACATCGCCCTCGGCAGCCTGACCGACCACGAAGCCTCAGCTGCCGAGGTCGTGCGCTGGGTGGCAGAGAACTTCGCCGTCGAAGCGGCTGCCGTCGCCTGCTCCATGGCGGATGCCGCCCTTCCCCACCTCGTGGCCGAGCAGCTGCCCGGGGTGGACGTGCTGTTCCTCGAGACCGGGTACCACTTCGCCGAGACGCGCATCACGCGCGACGAGGTGCAGCGTGTGCTCGACGTACGCGTCGTCGACATCACTCCCGAGCAGACCGTCGCCGAGCAGGACGCCGAGTTCGGCGAGAAGCTGTTCGAGCGCGATCCGGGCCTGTGCTGCGCACGCCGCAAGGTCGAACCGCTGCACGACGCCCTCGGTGGCTATGAAGTCTGGTTCACGGGCGTGCGCCGCGAAGAGGCACCCACCCGCATCAACACCCCGCTGGTGACCTACGACGAGCGCAACGGGCTCGTGAAGGTGAATCCGGTCGCGGCGTGGAGCTTCGATCAGCTGATGGGCTACGCCGCCGAGCACAAGGCGCCTGTCAACCTGCTGCTCGACTTCGGTTACCCCTCCATCGGCTGCGAGCCGTGCACCAGGCCGGTCGCCCCCGGCGAAGACCCCCGATCGGGCCGCTGGGCCGGATCCTCGAAGACGGAATGCGGGTTGCACGCATGACAACTGTTCTCGATACACGCGCCACGAGCGCCACGCTCGACACACTCGACCTGCTCGAGGCCGAAGCCATCCACATCATCCGCGAGGTCGTCGCGGAGTTCGAGCGACCCGTCCTGCTGTTCTCGGGCGGCAAAGACTCTGTCGTCGTGCTGCATCTGGCGACGAAGGCGTTCGCACCCGGCAAGGTGCCCTTCCCGGTGCTGCACGTCGACACCGGGCACAACTTTCCCGAGGTCATCGCGTTCCGCGACGAGACCGTCGCGCGCCTCGGCATCCGCCTCGAAGTGGCCAGCGTGCAGGACTACATCGACGACGGCCGCCTGCACGAGCGCACCGACGGCACGCGCAACCCACTGCAGACCGTGCCGCTGCTCGATGCGATCGCCGCCGGCCGCCACGATGCGGTCTTCGGCGGCGCGCGCCGTGACGAGGACAAGGCGCGCGCCAAGGAGCGCATCATCTCGCTGCGCGACGAGTTCGGGCAGTGGGACCCGCGCAACCAGCGCCCCGAGCTGTGGAGCCTGTACAACGGCCGCCACACGCCCGGTCAGCACGTGCGGGCGTTCCCGATCTCGAACTGGACCGAGCTCGACATTTGGCGCTACATCGAGCGCGAGAACATCGCCCTGCCGCCGCTGTACTTCGCGCACGAACGCGAGGTCTACGAACGCGACGGCATGTGGCGCCCCGTCGGCCCGTTCTCACCGCCCCGCGAGGACGAACAGGTCGTCACGCGCACGGTGCGCTATCGCACGGTCGGCGACATGAGCTGCACCGGCGCGGTGGACTCACCCGCGGCATCCGTGTCGGACATCGTCGCCGAGGTCGCCGTGTCGACCCTGACCGAACGCGGCGCCACGCGCGCCGACGACCGCCTCAGCGAGGCGGCGATGGAAGACCGCAAGAAGGACGGGTACTTCTGATGACCACCGCCACCGACCTCACAGCACCCGCCGATGCCGCGGCGCCCGCCGAGCAGCACTCCACGCTGTTCCGCTTCGCGACGGCCGGCTCGGTCGACGACGGCAAGTCGACGCTCGTCGGGCGGCTGCTGCACGACTCGAAGGCGATCCTCGCCGACCAGCTCGAGCAGGTGCAGCGCACGTCGGTCGAACGCGGGTTCGCGCACGGCGCGTTCGACTTCGCGCTGCTCACCGACGGGCTGCGGGCCGAGCGCGAGCAGGGCATCACGATCGACGTCGCGTACCGATACTTCACAACCGGCGCGCGTTCGTTCATCCTCGCCGACTGCCCCGGGCACGTGCAGTACACCCGCAACATGGTGACCGGCGCGACCACCGCCGACGCGGTCGTCGTGCTCGTCGACGCCCGCAAGGGCATCGTCGAGCAGACGGTGCGCCACCTCGCCGTCGTCGCCCTGCTGCGCGCACCGCACGTCATCATCGCGGTCAACAAGATCGACCTGACCGGCTACTCGCAGGAGACGTTCGAGCAGGTCGCCGCCGACGCGCGTCGGGTTGCGGCGGGCCTGGAGATCACCGACCTGCACGTGCTGCCGGTCTCGGCGCTCGAAGGCGACAACATCGTGGGCCCGTCCGAGCACACACCCTGGTACGACGGCCCGGCACTGCTCGAGCTGCTTGAGACGCTGCCTGCCGCCGACGATCTCGACCGCACCACCGAACCGCTCCGCCTGCCCGTGCAGCTCGTGCTGCGCCCACAGGGCGGTCTCGCCCCCGACATCGCGGCCGATGCCGTCGCGGCGGAGCAGCTGCGCGACTACCGCGCACTCGCCGGTCGCATCGCCTCCGGCTCGGTGCGCGTCGGCGATCGCGTCACGGTGCTGCCGGCGGGCATCGAATCGACCGTCACCGGCATCCGGTCGGCCGGAGCCGTGGTCGAGTCCGCGACCGCGCCGCAGTCGATCTCGCTCGAACTGGCCGACGATGTGGATGCCGCACGCGGCGCGCTCGTGGCGGCCGCAGGCACCGCGCCGGTCGCCCGTCGCGAGATCGATGCGGAGCTCTTCCAGCTCGATGCGCGCACGCTCACGACCGGCAGCCGAGTGCTCGTCAAGCACGGCACCGCCACCGTGCAGGCCCTCGTCGCCGAGATCTCGTCGCGTTACGACCTCGATGCGCTCGAACACGTCGAGGCGACAGCATTGGAGACCAACGACATCGGTCGCGCACGCCTGCGGCTGGCAGCCGATCTGCCGGTCGAGTCGTACCGCGACAACCGTCACGGCGGCTCGTTCCTCGTGATCCACCCGTCCGACGGCGCCACGCTGGCCGCCGGCATCGTCCGCGACTGACGCGGACGCCCCCCTCTTCACACCATCGACAACGGAAGGCGCGCGATGACCGGGACCGTCTGGCTCGTCGGGGCAGGACCGGGAGACCCCGGCCTGCTCACGGTCGCAGGGCTGCGCGCCCTGCGCGCCGCCGACGTCATCGTCGCCGATCGGCTCGGCGCCCGCGCCGTGCTCGACGGCCTGGCCGCAGAGGGCGAGACGATCACGGCCGAGGTGATCGACGTCGGCAAGCTCCCGGGCCACCACGCGGTGCCGCAGGATGCCATCAACGCGCTGCTCGTGCAGCTCGCACGCGACGGCAAGACCGTCGTGCGCTTGAAGGGCGGCGACCCGTACGTGTTCGGCCGTGGCGGAGAAGAACTTGCGTTCTGCCAGGCAGCCGGGGTCGAGGTGCGACTCGTGGCCGGCGTCACCAGTGCCCTCTCGGTGCCAGCCGTCGCCGGGATCCCGCTCACGCACCGCGGCGTCGCGACCGCCTTCACGATCGTCACCGGTCACGATCAGATCGCCGAGATCGGCGGCGGCCGCGACCACACCGTCGTGCTGCTGATGGGCGTGGGCACCCTCGCGCACTCCGCCCGCATACTCGCCCAAGGCGCCCGGGGCCTGGACTGTCCCGTCGCGGTTGTGGAGGATGGGTACGGGACGCGCCAGCGCGTCACCGTCGGATCGCTCGCCTCCATCGCTGCGCAGGCAGCAGAGCGCGGCATCCGCTCCCCCGCCGTCGTGGTCGTCGGTGATGTCGTGCGTCTCAGCCCCTATGCCCCCGCCGAGATCGCGCTGGACGCGCTCGCGGCATCCGAAGCCCTCTCCGTACGACTCGCAGCGGAGACCACCAGCCCGAAAGGCCACCACCGTGACTGACCTGAACCTCCGCGTCGCGATCATCGGCTCCGGCCCCGCCGGCATCTACGCCGGCAACATCCTCACCGGCGCGGTGAACGACGCGGGCGGCACCGTCGCGATCGACCTGTTCGAGTCGCTGCCCGCCCCATACGGCCTCATCCGGTACGGCGTCGCGCCCGACCACCCGCGCATCAAGGGCATCGTGAACTCGCTGCACGAGATGCTGGATGCCGGCACCACCCGTTTCATCGGCAATGTCGAGGTCGGCCGCGACATCGCCCTCGACGAGCTGCAGGAACGCTACGACGCCGTCATCCTCGCGACCGGCGCGATCCGCGACGCGAATCTCGACATCCCCGGCATCGACCTGCCCTCCTCGTATGGCGCGGCGGACTTCGTCGCCTGGTACGACGGTCACCCCGACGTGCCCACGACGTGGCCGCTGGATGCCGCAGAGGTCGCCGTCATCGGCAACGGCAACGTCGCCCTCGACGTCGCGCGTGTGCTCGCCA
This sequence comes from Microbacterium sp. bgisy189, assembly GCF_965345345.1. GTDB lineage: Bacteria > Actinomycetota > Actinomycetes > Actinomycetales > Microbacteriaceae > Microbacterium. Next base: position 342,529 of record NZ_CBDRMZ010000002.1, read on the forward strand.
AGCACGCCGTCGACCTGCGCTCGACCGAGGTGCCCGACAATGTGCTGGCGGGCCTGGAGACCTCGGCCGTCACCGACGTCCACGTCTTCGGCCGCCGCGGCCCCGCCGACATCAAGTTCACCCCCATCGAGCTGCGCGAACTCGGTGAGGTGCCGAACGTCGACATCATCGTGCACGACGAGGACTTCACCCACGCCGACCCGGCACAGGCATCCAACAACCAGCTGAAGGTCATGCTGCGCGTGCTGAACTCGTGGCGCGACCGCCCCTCGACCGGTGCGAGCCGCCGCCTGCACCTGCACTTCTACCACGCGCCCGTCGAGGTGCTCGGCACCGACCGCGTCGAAGGCGTACGCTTCGAGCGCACCACGCCGACCGGCGACGGCAGCGTCGTCGGCACGGGCGAGTTCCGCGAGATCGCTGTGCAGCAGGTCTATCGCGCCGTCGGCTACTTCGGCACGCCGGTCGTCGGGGCGCCTTTCGACGAGGTGCGCGGCGTCGTGCCGAACGTCGAAGGCCGCGTCACCGACACGTCGTCGGCGGCGACCCCCGAAGACGGCGGCACGGCGATCCAGGGGCTGTACGCCACCGGGTGGATCAAGCGCGGCCCGGTCGGTCTCATCGGCCACACCAAGTCCGACGCCATGGAGACCATCGCGCACCTGGTCGCCGACGCGACCGCCGGGCGCCTGGCCGCCCCCACCGTCACCGGTGACGTGCTCGACCTGCTCGCCGAACGCGACGTGGCCTTCACGACGTGGGAGGGCTGGCTCGCCCTCGACGCGCACGAGCGCGAGCTCGGTCAGACCCACGAGCACACCCGCGAGCGCGTCAAGGTCGTGCCGCGCGACGAGCAGGTCGCCATCTCACGCTCCGGAGCGCTGATCGAGTCATGACCTACGTCATCGCGCTGCCCTGTGTCGATGTGAAGGACCGTGCGTGCATCGACGAGTGTCCCGTCGATTGCATCTACGAGGGTGAGCGTTCGCTCTACATCCACCCCGACGAGTGCGTCGACTGCGGTGCGTGCGAGCCGGTGTGCCCCGTCGAGGCGATCTACTACGAAGACGACCTCCCCGACGAGTGGCAGGACTACTACACCGCCAACGTCGACTTCTTCGATGACATCGGCTCGCCCGGCGGTGCCGCGAAGGTCGGCGTCATCAAGAAGGACCACCCGATCATCGCCGCCCTCCCGCCCCAGGGCGACGGACATGACTGACGGGCACTGTCCGGCATCCGTCGACGTCGTCATCATCGGCGGCGGCCCGGCCGGGCTCTCGGCGGCGCTCAACCTCGGTCGGGCCCGCGCCTCGGTCGTCGTGGTGGATGCCGGCAGGCCCCGCAACGCGGCGACGCTCCGCTCGCACGGCTTCTTGACGCGCGACGGCATCTCGCCGATCGAACTGCGCAAGCTCGCGCGCGCCGAACTGCAGCAGTACCCGAACGTGCGCATCCTCGACCGGGCACGCGTCGGCGCCGTGCGCCCCGCCCTCGGCCCCGACGGCCGCTTCGAAGTCGCCGTCACGACCCGCACGCCCGGCGAGCCGCCCGTGCTGGCCGCGGAGACGGTGCTGGTCGCGACGGGGCTCGGCGAGACGTTGCCGGCGATCCCCAGCATCCGATCGTTCTACGGCATGTCGATGTTCAGCTGCGCCGCGTGCGACGCGTGGGAACTGCAGGACAAGCCGCTCGCGCTCATCGGCGAGACCCCCGATCTGCCGGACCGGGCTCGCCTGCTCGCACGCTGGACGAACGACCTCACCGTCTTCACGAACGGCACCGACGTGGTGGATGCCGTCGCCGAGGCGGAGTTGGCGGCATCCGGCATCGCCGTCGAGCGTCGCGCGATCGACGACCTCGAGGGCGAGAAGGGCGCCGTGTCAGGTGTGCGACTCGCCGACGGATCGGTGATCCCCGTCGCCGGCGGCTTCGTGCGGCCGGTGTGGCACGCCGCGGCCGACTTCTTCGACGGTGTGGACCCCGACCGCGACCTCGACGGGCACCTCATCGTCGACGGATCGGGCCGCACGTCGGTGCCGGGACTGTACGCCGCCGGTGACGCCGCGGCTCCCGGACCGCAGCAACTCATTGTCGCCGCCGGCCAAGGCGCCCGCGCCGCCGCCGTCCTCGTGCACGACCTCGTGGGCGTCCGCACCTCGCACTGACCGGGGCGGTCGGACCGGCGCGCTCAGGCCAGCCCGTGCTCGAAGGCGAAGACGACGAGCTGCACGCGGTCACGCAGCGCGAGCTTGGCGAGGATGCGGCTGATGTGCGTCTTCACCGTCGCCTCCGACAAGAACTCGCGCGCCGCGATCTCGCCGTTGCTGAGCCCCCGCGCGGCGAGCGCGAAGATCTCCCGTTCGCGTTCGGTGAGCTCGCCGAATGTGTCGGGCACCGCGGCGACGGGCGCCGCCGGAAACTGCGCGAACAGTTCGCGTGTCGCCGACGCCGCGATGACCGCGGACCCGGCATGCACCGTGCGGATGGCGGCGAGCAGGAACTCCGGATCAGCGTCCTTGAGGAGGAACCCGCTGGCTCCCTGCCGGATCGCGCGGGCCGCAGCCTCGTCGAGATCGAACGTGGTGAGCATGACGATGCGGGGCGGGGACGCGCCGAAGGAGGTGTCGGCGAGTAGTTCTGACGTCGCCGTGAGACCGTCCATCACCGGCATCCGAATGTCCATCAGCACGACGTCGGGCCGCACGGACCGCACCAGCGTCAGCGCCTCGGCGCCATCACCGGCCTCGCCCACGACCGTCAGGTCGGGCTGCGAGTCGATGACCATGCGGATACCGGCGCGGAACAGGGCCTGATCGTCGACGAGGACGACGCGGATCGCTTCGTCGGTCACGCCGCTTCACCGATCGGCAGTGTCGCCCGCACGAGGAACACGTCACCCGCGACACCCGCGCCGCACGTGCCGCCCACAAGCTGCGCACGCTCGCGCATACCGATCAGGCCGTGCCCGCGCGATTCGTTCGCGCCGTGCTGCGCTTCGGATGGCGACGTCGCAGCACTTCGGCGCGAATCGACGAGGGGATTGGTGACGGTGAGTTCCACCCGGTCAGCATGCCACGCCAGGGCCACCTCGACCGGGGCGCCGCCGTGCCGGAGGGCATTGGTGAGCGCCTCCTGCAGGATGCGGTAGACCGCGAGCTGCACCGCCGCGGGCGGTTCGCCGTGCGGTGCCGGGTCGATGTCGACACGCAGATCGACGCCCGCACCGCGCACCTGCGCGTACAGCTGCTCGAGATCTGCGAGGGTCGGCTGCGGACCGTCGGTCTGACTGTGGCGAAGCTGCGTGAGCAGCAGCCGCACGTCGGAGAGGGCGGAACGTGCGGTCGACGAGATCTGCTGCAGGGCCTGATTCGAACTCGCCGGGTCGGCCGCGTACCGCGCACCATCGGCCTGGGCGATGACCACCGCGAGAGAGTGGGCGACGACGTCGTGCATATCGCGGGCGATGCGGGTGCGCTCCTGCTCGGCTGACGTCTGCGCCTCGGCGCGCTGCTGCGCCTCACGGTTCTCGCGCGCCCTGACTCCGGTGCGCACGAGCGCCCCGACCGTCCACGACAGCACGAGCGCGAACACGGCTGCCGCGAAGATCGAGATGCCGCCGATCACCTCGGGTGTGAGGTCGTGCGAGGGGCTCAGCCCCATCGTCGTGATCATCGACGGCACGACGAGGTACACCGCGATCGTCACGGCGCCGACGATCGCCGACCCGAACCCCGCCCAGAACGCGAACTGTGTGCCGTAGGCGGCGGCCGTGTAAAGGATGCCGAAGGTGGCGATGTTCGCCGGGAGCGGCGGCAGCCCGGCGATCATCTGGACGATCGAAGCACCCCACGCGATCGCGAGCGCCAGCCCGGGCGCCCATCGCCGCAGCGCGAGTGCGCCGGCGAGGGCCACCGTGACGCCGACCCCGACGATCATCGCGAGGATCGACGGCAAATAGCTCGAGGGGGTCGAGCCGGCGATCCACACCGGCATCCCGAGCGCCGCAAGCGTGAACAGCAGGAACAGCCCAGCCACCACCGCGTCGACGACGCGCTGATAGACCGGGATGCTGCGGAACACGCTACGACGCTACGCGAGCGCGGCGGCCACGGCATCCCCCCGGGGATGTATCGGCGTCAGCCCCTCGTCGCATGCCGCCGCGGCGTCAGAGCGGGCGGACGGGACGGTGCTCGTAGAAGGTCTGCAGCACAACGGTCGTGCGAGTGCTGACGGATGCCGCGGCCCGGATGTCGCGGATGAGTCCTTCGAGGGCCCCTGGCGACGCGACCCGGACGAACAGCATGTAGGCGGCATCGCCCGCGATGGAGTGGCACGCCTCGATCGCTTCGAGGTGTTCGAGCAGTTCGGGCGCGTTGTCGGGCTGGGCGGGGTCGAGCGGTGTGATCTCGATGAACGCCGACAGCGGCCGGCCGATCGCCTCGGGATCGAGCACGGCGCGGTAGCCGGCGATCACACCCGTGCTCTCCAGTCGCCGCAGGCGTGTCTGCACGGCCGAGACCGACAGTCCGACCTCGCCCGAGATGTCGGACAGGGTTGCGCGGGCATCGCGAGCGATCACCTCGACGATGGCCTGGTCGACAGCATCCTCCATACGTGAAAGAATACCGGTAGATGTCCGGCTACACCGGAATGTTTCCTGTCACGCGTCGCTTCGGCGGCCGATCCTCACGATCGGAGGTTCCCATGTCCCTGACCGCACACCCCGCCACGGCCATCGTCGGAGAGCCCGAGGTCGTCGAAGACGGCCTCGCCAAGACAACACAGGTTGTCGAGGATGTCGTGAGCTCGTCCGCCTGGATCGCGCTCAAAGACGCGGCGACCGCGATGCAGACCCTGCAGGCGAAGGATGGATCGGTGCCGGAGGCAGCCGACCATCCCCGTGCGAGCGAACTCGTGCGCACCATCACCTCGTCGATCAAGACCCTCGCACCGAACTTTCCGCACGATGCCGACTACCTCGCCGCGTCGGTGCGCGACTTCGACCGGTGGATGTCCGGCGGCTTCGGCGTGCCCGACTTCCTCGACTCACTCGTCGCCTTCCAGCCGCAGCAGCACCGCATCGACGGACTTCGTCACCTCGTCGTGTTCCCGATGTACACGCAGAACGGTTCGCAGAACCGGTTCGTCGAGGCGCTGCTCGTCGAGGTGATCTGGCCCGAGTTCATCGCCCAACTCGAGACCGAGTACACCAACCGGCTATTCGTCTCGCTGCGCCTGCTCGACTTCACACCGGGGTACGACACCAACAGCGCCGTGCTGTTTCCCGAGACGGTCGCGATGCGCGAGATCCCCGTGTTCGCGTGGGGCGCGATCTTCCAAGACCGCGAGGCGGCACGCTACCGCCGCGTCGTGGGCGCGGCATCCGACATCACCAAGCTCGAACTGCCCGCCGCGGCGGCTCGCATGCTCGATGACCAGGCGCTCACCGAGCAGACCTTCGTGATGTGGGACATCATCCACGACCGCACGCACATGCGCGGCGACCTGCCGTTCGACCCGTTCATGATCAAGCAGCGGATGCCGTTCTTCCTGTACTCGCTCGAAGAGCTGCGCTGCGACCTCACCGCGTTCCGCGAGTGCGTGAACATCCAGTCCCGTCTGCAGGCGCGCGTCGAGGCAGGCGACGAGCTGACATCGGCGGAGACCGAGATGCTCGAGCACGCCGGGCTCGTGCAGTACGCCGTCATCTTCGACCGCATCTTCCGCTTCGCGATCACCGGCACGCGGGTGCGCAACTATGACGGACTGGGCGGACAGCTGCTGTTCGCGTGGCTGCACCAGCGGGGCGTGCTGCACTGGACCGACACGTCGCTGGCCTTCGACTGGCACGACGTGCCGGCAGCGGTCATCGGGCTCAGCGACGCGATCGACCGTCTGTACTGGGAGTCGATCGACCGCCCGAAGGTGGCACACTGGCTCGCCGCGTACGAGTTGGTGCGCGGCGTCGTCACCCCGCACCCGGCGTCGGTTTGGGCGAGGGGCCTGCCGACGGAGGTGCTGGCCGGTCCACCCAAGGGCTACACCGACGCGGTGTTGGATGACGAGTTCCCGCTGTCGATGTTCTTCGAGGCGCTCGAGAAGAAGATGCGCGACGTGATCGCGTCGACCGCCGGCATCCGCGGCACGGACGACTGACATGCCGGGCGTCGCGGGCCGCACCGTGCTCATCGCCGGCGCGACGAGCGCAGCCGGCGCTGCCGCCACCCACACCCTCACCGCCGCCGGCGCCGGCGTCATCGCCGTCGGACGCGACGCCGCGAAGCTCGCAGCGCTGTCGGTGGGCGCGCGCGGCGAGGTATGCGACCTGAGCGATGAGGATGCCGTTGCAGCGTTGGCGGGGCGGTTGCGGGGCGACGGGGTGCGTGTCGACGGAGTGCTGCACCTCGTCGGGGGGTGGCGCGGAGGCGGCGGGCTGGCGGGCCAGACCGATGCGGACTATCGGTTCCTCGAGCACGGGTTCACGGCGCTGCGGCACGTGTCGCGTGCCTTCGACGCCGACCTGCGCGCATCGGATGCCGGGCGCTTCGCGATCGTGTCTTCGACCGCCGTGCAGCGGCCGCTCGCCGGTGGCGCGAACTATGCAGCCGTGAAGGCCGCGTCGGAGGCGTGGACGCGCGCCGTCGCGCACGGCTTCGCGAAAGCAGCCCGGGATGCCGACGAGCCGCTGCGCACGGCCGCCGTGACGTTCCGTGTCACCGCGCTCGACGGCCTCGAGCAGGCGCTCGCCGATGCGTTCGTCGGCCTCTGGGACGTCGATGCCGCCGACGTGAACGACACCGTCATCCCGCTCGCCTGATCGCCGAACCTCGGATCAGGTCTGGTCGTTGCCGGCCGTTGCCGCCGGCGTCGGGGCTGCGGTCTCGTCGGGCTTGACCGACTCGAGCTGACCGGCGAACGACTGCGACAGCTTGCGGTACGAGCGGGTCGCGAACGCGAGGATCGCGGCGACGACCATGATGAGCCCCGCGAACAGGAACACGAGCGCCATGCCGCGCGCCTCACCTTCGCCCAGCAGCCAGCCCCACGTCTGCTCGCCCTCGCTGGAATCCATGTAGGGGATGATCCAGAACTGGGCCAGCGGCGCGATCAGGAACGCGGTGATCGGCGCCGCCGCCGACTCAAACGCCTGCGCGAACCCGAAGACCCGCCCCTGCCTGCGGAACGGCACGACCTTCTGGATGACGGTCTGCTCGGCCGCTTCGACGGCTGGGATCAGGCACATGTACGCCCAGATGCCGACGAGGTACAGCCACCACCATTCCCGGATCGTGAACACGGCACCCAGCAGGCCCATCGCGATGACGCACCACAGCAGTGTGCGCACGGGGTTTCGACCGAGGCCCTTCGCGGCGATCACCCCACCGCCGATGAGGAAGCCCGTCGCCGTCACGGCCAGCACGATGCCCCAGATCTTCACGTCGAACAGGGTGAGCCCGTACGGGTCCATGAGCGCCATGTAGACGCCGCCGATGAGGTTGTTGAACGTCGAGAAGATGAGCAGCGCGAACAGCCCGGGAACGAGCAGGATCGTCGCGATGCTGCCCCGGATGTCGACCTTCGGCGCCTGGCCGTCGACGCGCTCGGGCTCGTCCTCGGGCACGGTGAGGGTCAGCAGGTGCACGAGCGCCGCGGTCGTGAACACGAGCGCGATCACGACCGTCCACCCCATGCCGACGAGGCCGATCGCGAACCCCGAGAACACGCTCGTCACGATGAACGCGAGCCCCTGCACGGTGCCGACCAAGCCGTTCGCGTTCGCGTGGCGCTCGACCGGCACCAGCAGCGTCACGGTCGTCGACAGCGCGATGTTGCGCATGTTCTCGATGACGGCGCCGAACAGGATGATCGCCGAGAAGATCCAGAACCACGGCTGCCCGAGATCGATCATCGTCGACTCGGGGAACAGGAGGAACAGCGACCCCGCCACGGCGAAGGCGGCGAGGGTGATGAAGCTCGAGACGACCATGACGCGATGCTTGCGGTGACGGTCGACGAACGTGCCGAACGGGATCGCGAACACCGCCAGGAACAGCATGTACGCGCCGCCGATGATGCCGGTCGCGAGCACCGACTGCGTCTCGAGATACGCCCAGAACGTGAGCGCGAACCACAGGAAGCTCGTCGTGACGTTCGCGACCGCGGTGTTGACGAGCACGGCCATGAAGGTGCGCATGGATGCGAGCGTACTCAGCACCTCCGACACGCAACAGGCGGCAATTAGGCTGGACTCTCGTGACGACGATCCATGACCGCGCCGTGCGCGGCTTCGCCAGCGACAACTACTCCGGTGTGCACCCCGAGGTGCTCGAGGCGATCGCCGCTGCCAACGACGGGCACCAGATCGCCTACGGCGAAGACGTCTACACGACGCGGCTGCAGGAGGTGCTCGCAGCGCACTTCGGCGAGGGGGTCGAAGGGTTCCCGGTGTTCAACGGCACCGGGGCGAACGTCGTCGGGCTGCAGTCGATGCTGCCGCGGTGGGGAGCCGTGATCGCGGCATCCACCGCCCACATCAACGTCGACGAGGGCGGCGCGCCGGAGCGGGTCGCGGGCATCAAGATCCTGAACGTGCCCACCGACGACGGCAAGCTCACCCCCGACCTCATCGACCGCGAGGCCTGGGGCTGGGGCGACGAGCACCGCGCACAGCCGCTCGTCGTGTCGATCACGCAGTCGACCGAACTCGGCACCCTGTACACGCCCGAAGAGATCCGCTCGATCGCCGACCACGCCCACGCGCGCGGCATGAAGCTGCACCTCGACGGCGCACGCCTGTCGAACGCCGCCGCCGCTCTCGACCTGCCGCTGCGCGCGTTCACGCGGGATGCCGGCGTCGACGTGCTCAGCCTCGGCGGCACCAAGAACGGCGCGATGCTCGGCGAGTGCGTCGTCGTGCTCGAACCGACGTCATCAGAAGGACTGCTGTTCCTGCGCAAACTCAACATGCAACTCTCCAGCAAAATGCGCTTCGTCTCGGCACAGCTGATCGCCCTGCTCGAAGGCGACCTCTACCTGCGCAACGCGCGGCATGCCAACGCGATGGCGCAGCGCCTCCGGGGCGCCGTCGAGGCGGGCATCGCCGACGGATCGATCCACGGGGTCGCATTCACCCAGCCCACGCAGTCCAACGGCGTGTTCGCGACGCTGCCCGACGGCGTCGCCGACCGGCTGCGCGAGTCGTTCCGCTTCTACGACTGGGATGCCGCGCGCAACGAGGTGCGCTGGATGTGCTCCTTCGACACCCACGAAGACGACGTGGATGCGTTCGTCGCCGAACTCGCGCGGCTGACCGCCGGCGCCTGAGCGCCGGCGCGGCGCGTCAGTCCTTCGCCGCGAGGCTCTCTTCGGGTTCGACGAGCTCGTCGTCGTCTTCGTCGTGCGCGAGGTCGACCTCGATGATCTCGACGGTGCTGTCGGCCACGACGTCGTCGGGGGCTGCGACGATCTCGGGGGCGAGCACGAGTTCGAACTCGGGTTCGACCGCTTCCTCGGCCGGTGCGTCGCCTTCGACATCGACGTCATCGGTGACGAGATCGGCCGACGCGCCGGCGCCGGGATCCCGCAGCGACACGGACTCACCCGCGCCCTCTGCGCGCATCAACTCACGGACGTCCGCCATGAAGCTCGACAGCTGGTGCTGCTGCCAGCGCAGCTGACGGGTGCGGTCTTCGGCATCGCGCAGCACGGCATCGGCGTGGCTCGTGACGGCGTCGATGATCTGCTGGGCGCGGTCGCGGGCACGGTCCATGTGCTCACGTGCCTTCAGCTGCGCGTCGGCGTCGATCTGCGCAGCCTGCGCACGCATGAGCCGGTCGAAATCGTCGGCCTTCGCGGTGATGCGCTGCGAGTGCTCGAGGGATGCCGCGACCTGGTCGTTGGCATCCTTCGTGATGCGCTCTGCGTGCGCGACCGCCTGGTTGTGCAGTGCGAGAAACTCCTGCTGCGCGTCGTCCTGACGGCGGGTCAGCGACTCCTCGAAGTCGAGCGCGCGGCGCCGCAGCTCGCGTACCGCGTCGTCGGCCTCGGCACGCGACTGGTCGGTCTCGCGCGCGACCAGACCGCGCAGGGCAGCAGCGGACTTCTCGGCCTCGGTGCGGATCGCCGCCGCTTCGCGCTCTGCCTGCGCCACCTTCTCGGCGGCGTGCGCCGTCTGCCGCTCGAGCTGCGCGGTGTGAGCGGTCAGCTCGGTCGAGATGCGCACGCGCGCCTGCTGCGCCTCGTGCTCGGCACGCGAGCGGATCGCCTCGGCGTCGGCCTGCGCCTCGGCGCGCCGCTGCTGGATGTCGACGTCTGCCGCCGCGAGCAGCCGGTCGGCCTGCAGGCTGGCGTTCTTGATGATGACCGACGCCTGCTCCTCGGCGACGTGCAGCACCTCTTCGAACCGCTGCCGGTTCGCCGACTCACCCGCAGCGTCGCGCAGCTCGTCGGTGAGCGTTGCGACGCGATCTTCGGCGGTGTTCGCCTTGGCCTCGGCAACCGTGAGCTTGCTCTCGAGATCGGCGATCGCCGCCTCGTGCTGCGCCTCTGCGTCGGCGATGGCGCGGCGGTGGCGCTCCTGCACGACGCCCATCGCCGACTCACCGGCGCGCACGCGTGCGTTCAGCTCGGAGATCGCCGAATCGACCTCGCTCTTGTCATAGCCGCGGAAGGCCGTCGTGAAGTCGGCGTCGCCGTCGGACGACTGCTGATGCTGTTGCGAGAGCAGGTCGTCGAAGGCCGAGCGTGGCTCGGTGATGTCAGGGGTCGGGCGGTCGTCGGACACGGATACTCCGAGGGGGTGGGGGATCAGAAACCGCACACTCGGCTTCTGAGACAAACGGTACCCGTTCGCGCCCGCTCCGCGTAGCCGCGCGGTCAGGCGCCGGGCGTGAGCCACTCCCGGTAGGCGTCGAAGCCGTAGGGGCGACCGAGGAACGATTCGACGAGGTCTGCAGCGTCACGCGAACCACCCGGCTCGAGGATCTCGCGGCGGTAGCGCTCGGCGACCGTCGGGTCCAGCAACTCGCCGCCGAACCCCGACAGCAGGTCGCGCGCGATGACGAGGCTCCACTGGTACGTGTAGTAGCAGGCGCCGTAGCCGGTCAGGTGCCCGAACCCGGCATACGAGTGCAAGCCCGCGAGCGGCTGCACGGGCGACGTGACCCGGTACCAGTGCTCGGTCGCGGCCTGCAGATCTTCGGGTCGGTCGACGTGCAGGTGGTACGACACGTTCGCGTGACCGAGCTGTCGGCGCACCTCGAGCGCACGGCCGAAACCGTCGGCGACCTTCATCTTCTCGACGAGGTCGGCCGGGATCGGATCCCCCGCGGCGTTCGCCGTGAATGTCGCCAGCACCTCGGCATCCCACGCCCACTCCTCGAGCAGCTGGCTGGGCGCCTCGACGAAGTCCCACTCGGTCGCGACACCGGTGAAGCGGGCGAAACGCTGTCCGCCGCCCAGGATCGCGTGGACGAGGTGACCGAACTCGTGGAAGAACGTCGTGACCTCGTCGTGCGTGAGCAGGCCCCGCGAGAAGTTGCACAGCAGCACCGACTCTGCCAGCACCCGCCCCGAGATGCCCGGCGCGAGCCCGAAGCACGCGGCGTGCGAGAACTTGCCGTCGCGCGGATGCAGATCGAGGTGGATGCGGCCGAGCCGCTCGCTGCCGCGCACGACGTCGTAGGAATGCACGTCGTCATGCCAGGTGGGCGTATCGACCGGCACGTATTCGACGTCGAGGAGGCGCCCTGTGGTCTGCAGCACGCCGGGCAGCACCTTCTCGAACGGAAAGTAGGAACGCACTTCCTGCGCGTCGACGTCGAAGCGCTCCTTCTTCAGCACGCTCAGCAGGTGGAAGAAGTCGGCGATCGTGACGGCCTCGGCATCCGGCACGTCCTGCCGCAGCCGGTCGAGGAGGATCGGGTACTCCGCGTCGGCGGCATCGCGCGACGCGACGTCGAGGCGCTGCAGGAACTCGGCGATCGCCGCACCGGTGCCGATCATGCGGGTCTCGGTCTCGAAGTCGGCCCAGTCTCCGTAGCCGAGCAGCTTGGCACGCTCCTCGCGCACGGCGAGGAGCTCGGCGAGCACGGCGTCGTTCTCGGGCCATGCCAACTCGTTGTACGCGCCGACGAGGGCTGTGCGCGTGTCGCGGTCGGTCGCATACTCGCGCACCGGCATGAGGTCGGGGTAGTCGGTCGTGAGCGCGACGAGGCCGTCGTCGCCGGCGGGGTGGGCGTCGATGAAGTCCTGTGGGAGGCCGACAAGCCCCTCGGGCGCGACCCGGACGCTGCGTTTGCCGTCGCGCACATTGCGGGAGAATTCGAGGCTCAGCGCGGTGTCGCGGTCGGTGAGTTCTCGCACGCGCTCGCGTACGGCGTCGGGCAGGTCGACGCCACCGCGGCGGAAGTCGCGCAGGGTGTGCTCGAGGAGCCTGACCTGCTCATCGTCGAGCCCCGCCGTGTCGAGACCGTCGAGCGCCGCGAACAGCTCACGGTCGAGCAGGCGCTGCGCACTGAGGGCCTCGAGGGTCTGCACCTGCTCCTCCGCGATCCCGCGCACGTCGCCATCGGGGTGCGACTCGCTCAGCAGGTACGCCTCATGCGTCGCCTGCGACAACGCGATGTCGGCGTCGTTCCACAGCTCGAGGGCTGCGGCGGCATCGGCGGGGCCGGCTTTGAGGGCGGCATCCATCTCGGCGACGGTCGCGATCGCGGCGGTCGGCCGCTCGGTCACGAAAGCCGTCCACCCGGCGGAATCGGTCGGAAACTGCAGAGGTTCGCTCATCCTCCGAGCCTACGGCCGGCATGCGACGTCGGGGACGCGCGACCGGCCGTGCACACCGGCGGTCGCCGCATGGCGCGACCGGGGTCAGCGCAGGGCGCCGACGGATGCCAGGGCGAGGCGCACGAGGGTCGAGCGGCCGCCCTCCATCTCGGCGGCGAGCGACTCGGATGCCGCCTCCTCCGGCGACATCCAGGTGACCTCGAGCGCGTCCTGGCGCGGTTCGCACGTGCCCGTGACGGGCACGACGAACGCGAGCGACACAGCGTGCTGGCGGTCATCGTGGAACGCGCTCACGCCCGGGATCGGAAAGTACTCGGCGACCGTGAACGGCACCGGCTGCGGCGGCAGCAGCGGGAACGCCATCGGACCGAGGTCGTTCTCGAGGTGGCGGAACAGCGCGTCGCGCACCGGCTCGCCGTAGCGGACGCGCCCCGAGACGATGGTCCGGGTAATCTCACCGACGGGCGTCGCCCGCAGCAGGATGCCGACCTCGGTGACCGTGCCGATCCCGTCGGTGCGCACCGGCACCGCTTCGACGTACAGCATCGGCAGCCGGCGGCGGGCTTCAGCGAGCTCGACGTCGGTCAGCCACGCCGGATTGGCGGCATCCCCACCGAGCGACCCGAGGCCCCGCAGCGGATCCGGACGTGCGCCGTCGTCGTCGCGCTCGTTCGGGTCGGGGTCGGGGGTGCGGACGGCCATGCATCCTGTATACCCCAGCCACGCCGCACCGCAGGGCGCCCGGCCGGTACGGCGCGGGGCGGACGGGCCGGTACGACCACCAGCTGCCGGCGTCGGTGCCGTTTGGCAGGATGAGGGAATGACCGACGATCTCACTCTTGATGCGGATGCTGTCATCTGGTCGGCGCCCGAGCCAGAGCGCGCCGGCAAACCGCTACTGGTGCTGCTGCACGGCTACGGCTCCGACGAGCGCGACCTGTTCGGGCTCGCGCCGTATCTGCCGGAGGGCTTCGTGGTCGCCTCCGTGCGCGCGCCGTTGTCGCCGCCGTTCCCGACACCGGGGTGGTCGTGGTACCCGATCGAGGGGCTCGAGGGCCGCGGGTCGGATGCGATCACGGCATCCGCGCGGGCCGTGCTCGACTGGCTCGACACGCATGCGGCAGACGCGGCGTCGGTGGGGATGCTGGGGTTCTCGCAGGGTGCGGCGATCGCGTTGCAGGCGCTTCGGCTGCGGCCGGAGGGCGTCGCGTTCGTCGTGAACCTCGCCGGGTACGTGGATGCCGATCCGCTCCCGACCGATGAGGCACTCAAGGCCCTGCGGCCGCCGGTGTTCTGGGGCCGCGGCGCGCGCGACGAGGTGATTCCCGCAGACCGTGTCGAGCACACCGTGCAGTGGCTGCCCGAGCATGTCGAACTCAGCGGGCGGGTGTACGCGGGGTTGACGCACAGCGTTTCGCAGGACGAGCTCGACGACGTCGCGACGTTCCTCGCGAAGCAGTTGGAGTCCTGAGCCGTCCCTGCGACCGACGCTCTTGTAAACGCAGCGTTCACGAACTACTGGGCAGCAGCCGAACGTCGTCGGGCAGCATACGCGGAGCTCGCGGCATCCCCCTCATCGCGCCGTCGAATCTGTACCCCGATCGTCGTGTCGGTGACGCGCTCGTGGCGGGCACCCCGGGCGGTGGCGGACGTGTCGAGGGTGCGGTGCGGGTGATCCGCGCGCAGATGGCCGATATGCCGGGTGAGGCGATGCGCGCCATCATCGCGGAGTCGCTGCAGGGCGGCGCGCAGCCGGCGCGAACGTCACCGAGCGCCGCTCACCGCACGATGCAGACGGTGCTCGACCGGGCGGCCGCGCGCGGCGAGCCCGTGGATGCCGCGGCATCCGACGTGCGGATCGATGCCGCCGCCGCCGTGCAACATTCAGTCTCCGCGACGTTGACCCACCGATTCGGGCCGTTTTCGGCCGATTCAGGCTCGCGCAGACTGAATATTGAACCGGATCGGAAGATGCCAGGTGCGCGGCGACTGGCCCCACTCAGCGGCCGTGGAACACGGGCGGGCGCTTGGCCTGGAAGGCGGCGAAGCCCTCGCGGTAGTCGTCGGTGTCGCAGAGGGCAGCCTGCGCGGCGTTCTCGGTCGTCATGGATGCCCACAGGCCCAGTCGCTGGTCGCGGAGGTAGGCGATGAGCTGCTTGCTGGCGACGAACGCGGCGGTCGCCCCGGATGACGCCTTCGCGGCCGCAGCCTCGGTCTCGGCCACCACGGTGTCGGCAGGGAAGGTCTGGGAGAACAGGCCGGATGCCACGGCCTCCGCGCCGGTCATCAGTCGCCCCGTGTAGATCAGGTCGAGGGTCTTGTGTGCGCCGAGGCGCTCGAAGAACAGCGCGTGCCCGCCGGAGTCGAGCGTCGCGCCGAGGGCCGCGAACGGGGAGCCGATCTTCGCGTTCTCGGCGACGTAGACGACGTCGGTCGCGATCAGCAGACCCAGCCCTACGCCGAGGCACGCGCCGTGCGCGGCGGCGAAGGTCGGTGCGGGGAACGCGGCCATCCGCTGCAGCAGCGGGGTGACCAGCCCGTCGAGGTAGCCGGCCACATCGTCGGTGCGCGGGTCGACGCCGGAGATGTCGCGGCCGGCGCAGAACGCGCGCCCCTCGCCGCGGAGCACGAGCGCCCGGACGCCTGCGGCCTCGGCGCCTGAGTACGCGGCATCCAGGTCACGGACGGCCCGCTCGTCGAGCGCGTTGAGCTTGTCGGGGTTGTTGAGCACGATCATCGCGACGTCGCCGTCGATGCGCAGGTCGATCATGGTGTCGATCATCGGGTCCTCACACGTCGTAGTCGACGACGACCCGGTCGGTCGTCGGGTGGGATTGGCAGGTCAGCACGTACCCGGCGTCGAGTTCGTCGGGTTCGAGCGCGTAATTCTCGGTCATCGTCACCGAGCCGTCGATGAGCTTGGCGCGGCAGGTGCCGCAGACCCCGCCCGAGCAGGCGAACGGGGCGTCCGGGCGCACCCGCAGCGCGGCGGTGAGGATCGACTCGCGCGCCGCGACCGGCGATTCGACCGTCGAGGACTGCCCGTCGAGGGACAGCTCTATCGTGCGCACCGGGTCGCCGGCCTTCACGACGACGGGGCGATCCGATCCGCGCGGGTGGTCGCCGGTCGTGAACAGTTCGAACCGCACGTGCGCGCGGTCGACGCCGAGATCGTCGAGGGTGTCCCGGCACAGCTGCACGAGGTCGATCGGGCCGCACAGGAACCACTCGTCGACGGTGGCGGGCAGCACGAGCCGGTCGAGGATCGTGCCGAGCCGTTGCGCATCGATCCTCCCCGACAGCAGCGGCGCCGACCGCTGCTCGCGCGAGAGGACGTGATGCAGCGCGAGGCGGGTCGGGTAGCGGTCCTTCAGGTCGGCGAGCTCTTCGAGGAACATCACGTCCGGCGTCGACCGGTTCGTGTAGACGAGGGTGAACCGCGACGTGTCGGACCGGCCGAGCACGGCGGTCGCGAGGGCCATCAGCGGCGTGATGCCGGAGCCCGCCGCGATGCCGGCGATGTGCGCACCATCGAGGTCTGCGGCATCCAGTCCTCCCCCGACACGTGCCGAGGTGAACGCCCCGTCGGGGCTCATGACGTCGATGACGTCGCCCGGATGCAGCTGCGTCTGCGCCCATGTCGAGAACAGCCCGCCCTCGTCACGCTTGATGCCGACGCTCACCGAGCCGCGCTGCGGCGGACGGCACAGCGAGTACGAGCGGCGCAGCTCGTGACCGTCGATCTGCGCCCGCAGTGCCACGTACTGCCCAGGCAGGTAGTCGAAGGCGTCGGCGAGGTCGTCGGGGACCGTGAAGGTGACCTCGACGGCGTCGTCGGTGAGCGGGCGCACCTCGGCGACGGTGAGCGGGTGGAACCGTGCGCGCGTGCGTCCGGCGCTCGGCCCGCCGACGGCGGAGCGCAGCAGGGTGTCGGCGACGGCATCCGTCTGGTGCGCCATCAGTGCACCTTGAAGTGGTCGAAGGGCTCGAGGCACGCGCGACATTCGTACAGCGCCTTGCACGCCGTCGAGGCGAACCGGGTGACCTCGCGGGTGTCGGTCGAGCCGCAGCGCGGGCAGGCGACGGCGGGGCGGGTCAGGCTGAGCCGGACCGGGATAGGACCGGATGCCGCTGCCCGGCCTGTCGGCGGCGCGATGCCGAACGCGGCGAGCTTGCGCTTGCCGGTCTCGGTCATCCAGTCGGTCGTCCACGCGGGGGTGAGGGTCGTGCGCACCTCGACGTCGTCGAACCCGGCGGCGGCGAGCGCGAGCACGACGTCGTCGCGGATCGTGTCGACGGCGGGGCAACCGGAGTAGGTGGGCGTGATCGTGACGACGACCCGGTCACCGTCGAGCGTGACGCCGCGCAGGATGCCGAGGTCGGCGATCGTCAGCACCGGCACTTCGGGGTCGCGCACCTCGGCGGCCACTTCGCGGGCGTGGGCGAGGCGGGCATCGGTCGCGGTCACCATGTCGCCCCCGGATGCTGCCGGGCGAGCACCTGCATCTCGGCGAGCAGGAACCCGAGCGTCGGGAAGTGCCGCCCCTGCCGCCCGCCGCCCGCGGACGGCGGCGTCTCGGGTACCGTGAGCTCCGCTTCGGCGAACACCGCGGCGATGACGGCGTCGAATGGCGCCCGCAGCGTCGAGGGACGCACGGCGATGCCGTCGAGCCGGTCGAGCAGCGGCTCGTCGCGGAACAGCTCGTCGACGTACGGCCAGAGGTCACAGGGCGCACGCAGCATCCGGCGGCGCGACTCGTCGGTGCCGCCGGCGAGCCGGAGCGTCCACTGCACGGCGTGGTCGCGGTGGTACTCGACCTCTTTCACGGCCTTCGCGGCGACGGCGGCGAGCGTCGCATCCGACGAGGACTGCAGCGCCGTGTAGAGCTCGAACTGATAGACGGATGCCGCGAGCTGCCGCACGATCGTCTGCGCGAAGTCGCCGTTTCGCTGTTCGAAGAGCCACGCGCACCGGAAGTCATGCTCGTCGCGCCAATACGCGAGGTCGTCTTCGGTGCGGTTCGTCGCGGTGCCTGCGTAGTGGAGGAGGGAGCGGGCGTGGCCGAGCAGGTCGAGCGCGATGTTCGCGAGCGCGACGTCTTCTTCGAGCTCGGGCGCGCGGGCGATCCACATGCCGAGCTGCTGCGACAGGATGAGCGCGTCATCGCCCAGCCACAGCGCGTACTCGGCGACGTCGGGCGTTGCGACGGCATCCGTGCCGGCGAGCTCGGCCGACAGCTCGATGCGCTCGACGGTGACGTCGCCGTGATCGGTGCTGGATGCGGCGGTCACAGGTGCGGCACCCCCTCCGACGCGGTGTAGTACACGGCGTGTCGGTAGTTCTTGCCGGCGGGGCTCTCGAAGAACGCGCCCTTGCTGTCGGGATCGCTCGTCGTGATGGCATCAGCGGGCACGACCCACACCGAGACGCCCTCGCCGCGGCGGGTGTAGAGGTCGCGGGCGTTGCGCAGGGCCATCTCGGCGTCGGGGGCGTGCAGCGATCCGGCGTGCACGTGGCTGAGCCCGCGGGATGCCCGAACGAACACCTCCCACATCGGCCACGTCTCGGCCTCGGATGCACCTGCCGTGGTCATGCTGCCTCCTCGGTTCGCGCTGCCTGCTTGCGGGCGTACGCGGCGGCGGCCTCGCGCACCCACGCACCGTCGTCGTGTGCGTCGCGTCGGTGCTGGATGCGGACGGCGTTCATCGGCCCGCGGCCCGACAGCACCTCGTGGAACTCATCCCAGTCGATGTCGCTCGTGTGCCAGCGGCCGGCATCCTCATCCCACCGCAGCTCGGGGTCGGGGAGCGTGACGCCGAGGATCTCGGCCTGCGGCACCAGCATCCCGATGAAGCGCTGACGCAGGTCGTCGTTGGAGAAGCGCTTGATCTTCCACGCCATCGACCGCGCCGAGTTCGGCGACTGGTCGTCGGGCGGGCCGAACATCATGAGCGAGGGCCAGTACCAGCGGTTGACCGACTCCTGTGCCATCTCGCGCTGCGAGGGCGTGCCCTGCATGAGGGCGAGCAGGATCTCGAACCCCTGCCGCTGATGGAACGACTCCTCTTTGCAGATGCGCACCATCGCGCGGGCGTATGGGCCGTAGGAGGCGCGGCACAGCGGCACCTGGTTGCAGATCGCGGCGCCGTCGACGAGCCAGCCGATCGCGCCCATGTCGGCCCAAGACGGGGTCGGGTAGTTGAAGATCGACGAGTACTTCGCACGGCCGTCGATGAGCTGCTCGGTCATCTCGTCGCGCGTGATGCCGAGCGTCTGCGCGGCCGAGTAGAGGTAGAGGCCGTGACCGGCCTCATCCTGCACCTTCGCCATCAGGATCGCCTTGCGCTTGAGGCTCGGGGCACGGGTGATCCAGTTGCCCTCGGGCTGCATGCCGATGATCTCGGAGTGCGCGTGCTGCGAGATCTGCCGGATGAGCGTGCGCCGGTAGGCATCCGGCATCCAGTCGCGCGGTTCGACACGCGAATCCTTCTCGATGAGTTCGTCGAAGGCCGCCTGCCCCGCCTCGTCGATCTCCGGCGCCATTGCCGTCGTCATCGTCGACTCCTTTACAGACCGATCGTTCAGTAAAAAGTGTACGCGGCGGGAGTTGCGGCGACAACCGGTGCGTAACTCCTGAGTTTCGGTGCCCGGACGGCGAGGATCGCCCGTTTCAGGGGGTGCGCGTGCGATTTCTGAGGAGTTGCGCACGGGGCGGGCGGCGGCACGCGGGTCGGATCAGGCCGGCGCCGGGCGGTCGGTGGTCACCGAGCGGCCACGGAACTCGGCGACGATCTCGCCCGCGGCATCCGTGACGGTCACGTCGTAGAGGCCGGTGCGGCCGGAGCGGATGCGGCGGCGAGCCGTCGCGGTGAGCACGTCGCCCTCGCCGGTCGAGCGCAGGAAGGTGATGTCGGCACCGGCGGCGACCGTGACCTTGTCGTCTTCGTTGCAGGCGACGGCGAAGGCGGTGTCGGCGAGCGCGAACACGAGCCCACCGTGGGTGATCGCGAAGCCGTTGAGCATGTCGGCGCGCACCGTCATCGACACGACGGCGATCCCAGGTTCGTCGCGTTCGATGCGCATGCCGAGGACAGCGGATGCCGCGTCCGCGCGCAACATCGGCCGCGACGACTCGCCCAGATTCGAGCCCGGGCTCACACCGGCTCCTTGGCCACCAGGGTCAGCACGTCGTAGGTCGCGACGATCTCGTCGCGTTGGTTGCGGATGACGGCATCCCACCGCACCTCGCCGTATTCGTCGGTCTCGCGCGGCGTGATCTGCTTCGCGGTCAGCACCACCCCGATCTCGTCGCCCGGCGAGACCGGCGTGACGAACCGCAGGTTCTCGAGGCCGTAGTTGGCGAGCACGGGGCCCGGATCGGGGTCGACGAACAGGCCCGCCGCCCACGAGACGAGCAGGTAGCCGTGCGCGACCCGCCCCGGGAAGAACGGGTTGGCGGCGGCGGATTCCTCATCCATGTGCGCGTAGAACGTGTCGCCGGTGAAGTGCGCGAACGTCTCGATGTCATCCAGCGTGACGGCCCGCAGGGGCGAGGCGAGCTGGTCGCCGATGCGGAGCTCTGCGAGCGACTTGCGGAACGGGTGCACGCCGTCCGCCGACGCCGCAGCACCCTGATGCCAGACACCGGTGATCGCGGTCAGCATCTCGGGCGAGCCCTGCACGGCGGTGCGCTGCATGTGGTGCAGCACGGCGCGGATGCCGCCGAGCTCTTCGCCGCCGCCGGCCCGTCCGGGACCGCCGTGCACGAGGTGCGGCACCGGGGCGCCGTGGCCGGTCGAGGTGCGGGCGTTCTCGCGGCTGAGGAACAGCACACGCCCGTTGGCCGCGCCGATCCGCGACATGAGTGCGACGGCGACGCCGGGATCGGCAGTCGCGACGCTCGTGACGAGCGACCCGCCGCCGCGCGCGACGAGGTCGGCGGCCTCGTCGAGGTCGCGGTAGGTGAGGATGCTGCTGACCGGACCGAACGCCTCCACCTCGTGCACGGCGGTCCCGGCATCGGGGTCGAAGCCGAGCACGAGCGGGGCGAGGAACGCGCCGTCGGGCGCCACCCCGCGCGAGCCGTCGGCACGGACGACCTCCGGTGCGTCGGTGGACCCGAGGAGGATGCGGCCACCGGCATCCGTCAGCGCCGCGACGCTGCGCAGCACTTCGTCGCGCTGCGCGGTCGAGACGAGCGGCCCCATCGTGACGCCCTCGGCGTGCGGGTCGCCGATGACGACGCGCTCGGCGAGTTTCTCGCCGAGCGCCGCGACGAGCGGTTCGACCGTCCCCTCGGGCACAATCGCGCGGCGAATGGCGGTGCACTTCTGGCCCGCCTTCGTGGTGAGCTCGACCATCCACTGCTTGACGTAGGCATCGAACTCGGGCGTGCCGGGCGCGGCATCCGGTCCGAGCACGGACGCGTTGATCGAGTCGGTCTCGCTCGTGAACCGCACCCCGGATGCCGCCTGCGCGCGCAGCTTGGCGGCCGTCGACGCGCTGCCGGTGAAGCCGACGAGGTCGCCGAGTCGCAGTAGGTCGAACAGTCCGGGCACGGCACCGCTCACGAGTTGCAGCGAGCCGTCCGGCAGCAGGCCGGTTTCGACGAGCATCCGCACCCACGCTTCCGCGACGTAGGCGGTGGGGGTGGCGGGTTTGACGATCGTCGGCACGCCGGCGAGGAAGGCCGGTGCGAACTTCTCGAGCGCGCCCCACACCGGAAAGTTGAACGCGTTGATCTGCACCGCGACGCCGGGCAGGCGTGTGTAGACGTGACGGCCGATGAAGCTCCCGTCCTTCGACAGCGGCTCGACCGGGCCGTCGACGACGACCTGCGCGTTGGCCAGTTCGCGCCTCCCCTTCGACGAATAGGTGAACAGCACGCCGATGCCGCCGTCGACATCATTGAGCGAGTCGCGCTCGGTCGCGCCGGCGCGCTTCGACAGCTCGTAGAGCTCGCCCTTGCGCTCGGTGAGCGCGATCGCGAACTGCTTGAGCAGCATCGCGCGCTGGTGGAAGGTCATCTCGCCGAGGCTGCGCTGTCCGACGGTGCGGGCATATTCGATCGCACCGCCGAGGTCGACGCCCTCGCTGCTGACACGCGCGACCTCCTCGCCCGTCGACGCGTCGCGCACGACGGCCGCATCGGCGTCGGCGGCGGCATCCGGCATCCACCACGCCCCCTGCAGATAGCTGGGCAGGACGTTGGTCATCAGTCACTCCATTCGTAGAAGCCGCGGCCGGTCTTTCGCCCCAGGTCGCCGCGTGCCACTAGGTCGCGCAGCAGTTGTGGCGGGGCGAACCGGTCGCCGAGTCGTTCGTGCAGCTGCTCCGCGATGCCCAGGCGCACGTCAAGCCCGACGAGGTCGGTCGTGCGCAGCGGACCGGTGGGATGCCGATACCCGAGCTCCATCGCGGCGTCGATGTCGGCCGCCGTCGCGACCCCCTCTTCGACCATGCGGATCGCCTCGAGCCCGAGCGCAAGACCGAGCCGGCTGGAGGCGAACCCGGGCGCGTCAGCGACGACGATCGGCGTCTTGCCGAGCGCTTCGACCCAGTGCGTGGCGCGTTCGACGACCTCGGGATCAGTCGCGGCGCTGACGACGATCTCGACGAGCGCGGAGGCGGGCACCGGGTTGAAGAAGTGCAGCCCGACGAACCGTTCAGGACGGTTCAGGATGCCGGCGAGGTCGCCCACCGGGATCGATGACGTGTTCGTGGCGATGACGGCATCCGGTGCGACCGCCGCCTCGATGCGGGCGAGCGCATCGTGCTTGAGCGCGCGGTCTTCGGGCACGGCCTCGACGACGAGCGCGCAGCCGTCGAGGGTGGCCGCGTCGGTAGTCGTGGCGACGCGGGCGAGCAGCGCGTCGAGCGGTTCGTCGACCGTGCCGCGCTCGACGCTGCGCGCGAGGCTCTGCGCGATGCGGGATGCCGCGGCATCCGCCGCCGCCACGTCGCGCTCGACGACGCACACCGTGGCGCCCGCCAGCACGAACGCATGCGCGATCCCCGCACCCATCCGCCCGCCGCCGACGACACCGACCCGTTCCGGGATCATCGCTTCCGCTCCCTCCGCTCCAGGAACGCCGTCATGCGTCGATGCTTCTCGGGCGACTCGAACAGCTCCGCCTGCAATTCCAGCTCGATCACCGGGTGGGTGTCGGCCGGGGCACGCAGGGCGGTCTTGGTGTGCCGCACGGCGAGCGGGTCGAGCGCGGCGATCCGGTCGGCGAGCGCGTGCGCGGCGTCGAGCAGGCCGTCGGCAGGATGCAGGGCCGACAGCAGCCCCCACTCGAGCGCTTCGGCGCCGCTGAGGATCCGCCCGGTGAGCAGCAGTTCGGCCGCCCGCGCGTCGCCGACGAGCTGCGGCAGCCGCCAGGTCGCACCGGCGGCGGCGATGATGCCAAGCCCCGGCTCTGGGTTGCCGATGCGCACCTCGGGCGTGCCGATGCGAAGGTCTGCGGCGTAGGCGAGTTCGGCGCCGCCGCCGAGCGCGTAGCCGTCGACGGCCGCGATGACCGGCATCGGGAGGGCGGCGACCCGGCGGAACGCGTGCGTATTGATGCCCGCGCGGGCGTCGTCGGCCCCGCGCTCGCGGAGCTGTCCGATGTCGGCGCCCGACGCGAAGACGCCCCCGGCGCCGGTGAGGATCAACACCCGCGGGTCGGTCTCGAGCTCGGCGCACAGCGCGTGGAGGGCGTCGATGGTCGCCTGGTCGATCGCGTTGCGAACCTCGGGACGGTCGAGGGTCGCGACGACGCGGTCGGTGCGTCGGTCGACGCGGAGCGGCTCGGCCATCGGCATCCCCTTCGATCACGACGACTGCGATTACCTTACCGCTCGTTCAGTATTTCTACCAGCCGCGGCCGTGCGGGGTGCCAGACTGTGCGTATGGCACCGACGAGCGCACCCGGCGACGACGCCGCGCGTCGCAGGGGACGCCCGGGTTACGACCGGCAGCAGATCCTCGATCTCGCGGTGCAGCTGTTCATCACGCAGGGCTACGACGCGACGAGCGTCGCCGACCTCGCCGCGCGCTTCGGCCTCACCAAGAGTGCGCTGTACCACCACTTCCGCAGCAAAGAAGAGCTTCTCGGGGTTGCGCTCGACCAAGCCCTCGGCGCCCTGGAGGGTGTGCTCGACGAGCCCGCCGCGACGACCGGAACCGCTGCCGACCGGCTCGCGTTCGTCATCCGCTCCGCCGTCGAGGTGCTGATCGCGCACCTTCCGGCGGTGACGCTGCTGCTGCGCGTGCACGGAAACAGCGACGTCGAGCGGGATGCCCTGGCTCGTCGTCGCAGCTTCGACCAGCGCGTCGCGGGCCTCACGCGCGAGGCGCAGGCCGAGGGCGCGATCCGCCCCGACGTGGATGCCGCCGTCGCCACCCGCCTCATCTTCGGCATGGTCAATTCCATCACCGAGTGGTACCGGTCCGAGCGCGGTGACGACCCCGGCATCCTCGCCGACGACGTGCTGCGCATCGCCCTCGACGGACTGCGGGTGCCGGGCGCCTGACGCTGGCTCGGTTCGCCTGGCGCGCATGGTCGACACGCCGCCGCTCGCCTGGCACGTTTGGTCGTCAGCCGACGCGGATGCCGCAACTTGCGCCAGGCGAAGGGTGCCACTCAGCGTGCGGAGTCGGGCGCGTCGGGTGCGTCGTCGTCGGGCGCGTCGCCGTCGCGGCCGGGCTTCGAGGATGCCGCGCCGAGCGCGATCGCGATCGCGACACCGATGCCCGCACCGAGCGCGACGCCAATGCCGATGTTGTCGAGCGCGACGCCGAACGACATGCCGACGCCGAGTCCGATCGCGATCCCGGCACCCCAGGCCCACGAGTTCGTGCCATCGCCATCCTTCTCGGCGTCATCGGGCTGCTGATCGTCCATGCTTCGACGCTACGCAGGGGCGAGCGCCCCGGCATCCCTCCCACGGCGGAGATGCCTCCGCTACCATGGGGAGGTCCTGTCCCGAGTGTGAGGAAGAGCCGTTGAAAGCAATCGACGCGATCGCGCTGTGATCCTGCGCTGAACCGTCGACCCCGATTCCGGGACGTTCACCGACGAGTCTGCGCGATTCCATCCGCGCCGACCGTCAGCCATCCGGCCTCTTGAAGGCATCCGGTGTCCGTCGTGTCTGCGCGTCCGCAACCGACACGAACGGAGGCACCCCATGCCCCAGACACCTCAACCCGCGGTCGTCCTCGACCGCCTGCATCACACCTGGCCCGACGGCACGGTCTCCCTTCGGGACGTGAGCGGCGCGTTCCCCGCGGGACGCACGGGCCTCGTCGGCCGCAACGGCTCCGGCAAGACCACGCTCATCCGGTTGATCGCCGGTGACCTCGCGCCCACCTCGGGTTCGATCTCGACGACCGGCACCGTCGACCTGCTCCCCCAGCGGCTCACGCTCGACACCGGTCGTCGCGTCGCCGACGTGCTCGGCATCGCCCGAGCATTGGATGCCGTGCGCGCAATCGCCGCCGGTGACGTCGACCCCGCCCGGTTCGACGAGGTCGGCGACGACTGGGATGTCGAAGCGCGCGCCGGCGCCGCGCTTGCCGAGGCGGGGCTGCCGCCGGATGCCCTCGACCGCACGGTCGGGCAGCTCTCCGGCGGCGAGGCCGTGCTCACAGCACTGGTCGGCGTGCGGCTGCGCGGTGCGCCGATTGCGCTGCTCGACGAGCCGACGAACAACCTCGACCGCGACGCCCGCGCGCGCGTGCACGAGCTCGTGCGCACGTGGCGGGGCACGCTTATCGTGGTGAGCCACGACACCGCGCTGCTCGAGCTCATGGACGACACCGCCGAGCTCTACGACGACACCCTGTCGGTGTTCGGCGGGCCGTACTCGCAGTGGCGGGCGTGGCTCGATGCCGAACAGGCTGCGGCCCAGCAGGCCGAGACAGCCGCGCGGCAGGTGCTGCGGCGCGAGAAGCGCGACCGGATCGCTGCGGAGGCGACGATCGCGACGCGGCAGGCGATGGGCGCGAAGGCGTTCGCCGAGAAGCGCGTGCCCGGGATCGTCGCCGGCAACCGCAAGAACGCCGCCCAGGTGTCGGCCGGCAAGCTGCGTGGCGAGGCCTCCGCGAAGGAGGCGTCGGCGAGGTCGGCGCTGGATGCCGCGCAGCGGCGCGTCCGCGACGACGACGCCGTACGCATCGACCTGCCCGACCCTGCGGTCGCAGCCGGCCGGCGCATCGCGACGCTCGGCGACGCGGAGCGCGAGTGGGTGATCCAGGGCCCGGAGCGCGTCGCGCTCATCGGGCCGAACGGCGCGGGCAAGACGACGCTGCTGGAGCGGCTCGTCGCATCCGGCGGGGGTGACGATGACGGCGATGGCGTGCGTAACTCCTCAGTTTCGGGCGATAGGGGGCCGGAATCGGCCGAGTCCCCGGCATCCGACCAGAAACTGAGGAGTTCGGTACGGGCGTCAGCGCACACCGACCGGATCGGATACCTGTCGCAGCGGATGGATGGGCTCAGCGACGACGAGACCGTGCTCGACGCGATGCGGCGGGCAGCGCCCGGGGTCGGCGATGTGGAGTTGCGCAACCGGCTCGCCCGGTTCCTCGTGCGCGGTGACACCGTGCTGCGCCCCGTGGCGGCACTGTCGGGCGGCGAGCGCTTTCGGGTCGCGCTGGCCCGGCTGCTGCTGGCCGATCCGCCACCGCAGCTGTTGATCCTCGACGAGCCGACGAACAACCTCGACCTCGACACGGTCGACCAACTCGTCGCAGCACTGTCCGCCTACCGCGGCGCGGTGCTCGTCGTGAGCCACGACGACGCGTTCCTTGCGCGCCTCGAGCCCGACCTGGTGCTCGAACTGCGCGAGGGAGCGTTGACTGTTCGGGAGTTGGTCATAGCCTGAGTCGCGTTTGCAGGGCGCGTGTGGTCGCTTCGGCATCCCGGATGCCGCCACACGCGTCCTGCGAGTGCGTCCCGATCGCGAGGATGCCGATGTCGGCGGTGCGCGCGAAGATAAGGGGATGGCTGACGTGCTCGAGCGCTTCGGTCCTGCGACGCAGGACTGGTTCCGGAGCGCGTTCTCGGCGCCCACGTCGGCGCAGACCGGGGCGTGGGAGGCGATCTCGGCTGGCAAGCACGCACTTGTCGTGGCGCCGACCGGATCGGGCAAGACCCTGTCGGCGTTCCTGTGGGCGATCGACCGGGTCTTCCGCGACAAGCCGGTGACGGTGCCGGCGACCAAAGGCTCGCGCCGGAAGAAGGATGCCGGGACCACCGGCATCCTCTACATCTCGCCACTCAAGGCGCTCGGCGTCGACGTGGAGCGCAACCTCCGTTCACCGCTGGTCGGCATCGGGCAGTCCGCCCGTCGCCTCGGCATCCCGGTGCCCGAGGTCACGGTCGGCGTGCGCTCGGGCGACACGACCTCGGCCGACCGTCGCCGGTTGGTCACTGATCCACCCGACATCCTCATCACGACGCCCGAGTCGCTGTACCTCATGCTCACGTCGCAGGCGGCCGAGACGCTCCGCGGCGTGCACACCGTGATCGTCGACGAGGTGCACGCTGTCGCCGCCACCAAGCGCGGCGCGCACCTGGCCGTAAGCCTCGAACGCCTCGACGCGCTGCTCGAGAAACCGGCGCAGCGGATCGGCCTCTCGGCGACCGTTCGGCCCATCGACGAGGTCGCCCGGTTCCTCGGCGGGGCGGCGCCGGTCGAGATCGTCGCGCCGCGGGCGAGCAAGACGTTCGACCTCAGCGTCGTCGTGCCGATGGAAGACATGTCGAACCCGCCGGCGCCGGCCGGCGCACCCGACGAACCGGATGCCGAGGCCGCCGGCGACACGGGCGATGGCGACGACTGGTACACGCCGCCGCAGACGACGGAGATGACCGGATCCGTGTGGCCGCACGTCGAAGAGGCGATCGTCGACCGCATCCTCGACCACCGCTCCACGATCGTGTTCGCCAACTCGCGCCGCCTCGCCGAACGACTCACCGGACGGCTCAACGAGATCTACGAGGAGCGGCTCGGCGCAGGGGATGGCGAGGGCGTTTCGTCTCGCTCCGCTCGCTCAACGACCGAACGCTCGCCCGGTGGTCGAGTGCCGTCGCGCAGCGACGGTGTATCGAGACCCCCCGCGCAAATGATGGCGCAAGCCGGGGTCAGCGCGGGCGCCGACCCGGTGCTCGCGAAGGCGCACCACGGGTCAGTGTCGAAGGAGCAGCGCGCGCAGGTCGAAGACGAGCTGAAATCCGGCATCCTCCGCTGCGTCGTCGCGACGAGCAGCCTCGAACTCGGCATCGACATGGGCGCCGTCGACCTCGTCATCCAGGTCGAAGCGCCGCCGTCGGCCGCGTCCGGGCTGCAGCGCGTGGGTCGCGCCGGCCACCAGGTGGGCGAGATCAGCAAGGCGTCACTGTTCCCGAAGCACCGCGGCGACGTGTTGCACACCGCCGTCGTCACCGAGCGGATGCTGGCGGGCAAGATCGAAGCGATCGCGGTCCCGTCCAACCCGCTCGACATCCTCGCGCAGCAGACGATCGCGGCATCCGCCCTCGCACCGATCGACGTCGAGGAGTGGTTCGAGACGGTGCGGCGCTCCGCCCCGTTCCGCACCCTGCCGCGGTCGGCGTTCGAGGCGACGCTCGACCTGTTGTCGGGGCGATTCCCGTCCGACGAGTTCGCCGAACTGCGGCCCCGCGTCATCTGGGACCGCGATCACGGCACGCTCACCGGTCGCCCCGGCGCGCAACGGGTCGCGGTCACGAGCGGCGGCACGATTCCCGACCGCGGACTGTTCGGGGTGTTCGTCGCGGGCGAGACCCGGAACGCCCGGGTCGGCGAACTCGACGAGGAGATGGTCTACGAGTCGCGCGTGAACGACGTGTTCACGCTCGGTACGACGTCGTGGCGCATCGTCGAGATCACCCACGACCGCGTCAATGTGACCCCTGCGTTCGGGCAGCCCGGTAAACTGCCGTTCTGGCACGGCGACGGCCTCGGCAGACCCGCGGAGCTCGGCGAAGCCCTCGGCGCCTTCACCCGCGAGGTGTCGGCCGCAGGCCCCGAGAAGGCCACTGCGCGCCTGCGCGAATCGGGTCTCGACGACAACGCGATCGGCAATCTGCTGTCGTACCTCTCCGAACAGCGCGAGGCGACCGGCAGTCTCCCGACCGACCGCACGCTCACCGTCGAACGGTCGCGCGACGAAGTCGGCGACTGGCGCGTCATCTTGCATTCCCCGTACGGCATGCACGTGCACGCACCGTGGGCGCTGGCCGTCAACGCCCGCATCCGCGAGCGTCTCGGGGTCGAGGGCGCGGCGGTCGCGAGCGACGACGGCATCATCGCGCGGGTACCGGATGCCGACACTGAACCGCCCGGCGCGGAGCTGTTCGTCTTCGAACCCGACGAGCTCGAACAGCTCGTCACCGACGAGGTCGGCGGCTCAGCCCTGTTCGCCTCACGGTTCCGGGAATGCGCGGCCCGCGCGCTGCTTCTGCCGCGGTTGAACCCGAACCGCCGGTCGCCGCTCTGGCAACAGCGCCAGAAGTCGGCGCAACTGCTCGAGGTGGCGCGGCGGCATCCGACGTTCCCGATCATCCTGGAGACGCTGCGCGAAGTGCTGCAGGACGTCTACGACCTGCCCGCCCTGCTCCGCCTCGCTCGCGCGATCGGCGACCGCCGCATCCGGCTGGTCGAGACCACGACGAGCCAGCCGTCACCGTACGCGCGCGACCTGCTGTTCGGGTACGTCGGCGCGTTCATGTACGAGGGCGACTCGCCGCTGGCCGAACGGCGTGCAGCGGCCCTCGCGGTCGACCCGGCGCTGCTGAGCGAGCTGCTCGGCAAGGTCGAGATGCGTGAGCTGCTCGACCCCGCGATCATCGCCCAGTTCGAGGCCGAGGTGCAGCGGCTCGCGCCCGACCGTCGGGTGCGTGGGGTCGAGGGCGCCGCCGACCTGCTGCGACTGCTCGGACCGTTGGATGCCGAGGAAGTCGCGGCGCGGCTGGCTCCGGAGGGTGAGGCGGGTCTCGATACACCGTCGCCGCGCCACGGCACTCGACCACCGGGGGATCCCGAGCCGTCTGCCACGCCGGCGACCGCGCAGGCGCACCTCGACGCGCTCATCGCGGCGCGGCGGGCGATCCCGGTGACCGTCGCGGGAGTCGCACGGGTCGCTGCCATCGAGGACGCCGGGCGCCTGCGCGACGCGCTCGGCGCAGCGCTGCCCGTCGGCATCCCGACCGCCTTCCTCGAACCGGTCGTCGATCCGCTCGCCGATCTCGTCGCACGGCACGCACGCACGCACGGTCCGTTCCGCACGTCTGACGTCGCCGCACGACTCGGTGTGGGCACCGCCGTCGCGCGGCAGACGCTGCAGCGCCTCGAATCGCAGGGGCGGCTGTCGAGCGGATACTTCCTGCCCGCAGAATCCGCGAGCGGCGATGACCTGGAGTGGTGCGACACCGAGGTGCTTCGGCGGCTGCGGCTGCGCTCGCTCGCGGCGATCCGCGGCGCCGTCGAACCCGTCTCACCCGCCGCGTACGCACGGTTCCTGCCCGTGTGGCAGCATCTGACCCGACCGCTGGAAGGCATCGACGGCGTGCTCGCAGTCGTCGAGCAGCTCGCGGGCGTGCCGCTGCCGGCGAGCGCGTGGGAGTCGCTCATCCTGCCATCGCGGGTGCGCGACTACGCCCCGGCCATGCTCGACGAGCTCACCGCGACCGGCGAGGTCGTCTGGTCGGGACACGGCGCACTGCCCGGCCGTGACGGCTGGGTCGCCCTGCATCCCGCCGACGCGGCACCACTCACTCTGGCCCCGCAGGAGCACGACCCGTCACCGCTCGAAACGCGCGTGCTCGACGCCCTCGGCGCGGGCGGCGCCTACTTCGCGGCCCAACTGGTCGGCATGACGGCGGCCGAGAACGAACAGTCCGTCGTCGACGCGCTCTGGTCGCTCGCATGGGCCGGGCGCATCACGAACGACACCTTCGCGCCGGTGCGGTCGCTGCTCGGCGGCGGATCGCAGGCGCACCGCACCGCACGCCGCACCCCGCGCACCCGCATGTTCCGCGGCACCTCGCTGGCACGCCCGACGGCGCCGCAGCGACCACCGCTCGTCGGAGGCCGCTGGTCGCTGCTGCCCGCGGCATCCGCCGATCTCGCCCTGCGCGCGACCGCCTCGGCGAGCCTGCTGCTCGACCGCTACGGCGTCGTCACCCGCGGATCCGTGCAGGCAGAGGGCACGCCCGGCGGCTTCGCGCAGACCTACCGCACCCTGGCCGGATTCGAGGATGCCGGGCATTGCCGCCGCGGCTACTTCATCGAGAAGCTCGGCGCCGCGCAGTTCGCGGCATCCGCCACGGTCGACCGGCTTCGCGAATACGCCTCCGTCGCCGACCCGGCACCGCTCCAGGCGATCACCCTCGCTGCGACCGACCCCGCGAATCCGTACGGCGCGGCGCTGCCGTGGCCGGCGCTCGAGGGCGTCTCGCATCGACCGGGTCGCAAGGCCGGCGGGCTCGTCGTACTCGTCGACGGCGCCCTCAGCCTGTACCTCGAACGCGGCGGACGCACCGCCCTCGCCTTCACCGACGACGCCGATGTGCTCGCCGCTGCCGCGCGCGACCTCGTCGCGACCTCCCGCGCGCGGCGACTCGAGACCCTGACGGTCGAGCAGGTCAACGGCGAGTTCGTCTACACGTCGGCCGCCGGTCGCGCCCTCCGCGACGGCGGGTTCGTCGAATCAGCACGCGGCCTCACCCTGCGCAAGGCGACCCATGGCTGAGCGAGCGCATGCCTGAGGGCGACACCGTCTTCCGCACCGCGAAGCGCCTGCATGACGCGCTCGCGGGCGGCGCGGTCACGCGCTTCGACATCCGCGTGCCCGGTTCGGCGACCGCCGACCTCACCGGGCAGCACGTGCGCGATGTGACCCCGCGCGGCAAACACCTGCTGATGCGCATCGGCGACCAGACCCTGCATTCCCACCTCAAGATGGAGGGCGAGTGGGCCGTGCATCGCCCCGGCGACCGGTGGCGCAAACCCGCGTTCCGCGCCCGCGCGATCGTCGCGACCGCCCGCGCCGAAGCCGTCGGCTACGACCTCGCGATGGTCGAAGTGCTGCCCACCGCCGACGAAGGCCGCGTCGTCGGGCACCTCGGTCCCGATCCGCTCGGCCCCGACTGGGATGCGGCCGACGCCGCGCGCCGCCTCGCCGCAGACGACCGGGCGATCCACGTCGCGCTGCTCGACCAGCGCAACGTCGCCGGGTTCGGCAACGAGTATGCGAACGAGCTGCTGTTCGTCCGCGGCATCCGCCCCACCGCCCGCGCCCGTGATGTCGACGTCACGGGACTCATCGACACCGGGGCACGGATGATCCGCGCCAACCGCGACCGTGTGCCGCGCACGTTCACAGGCGACAGCAGACCCGGGCGGCAGACGTGGGTGTACCGCCGCGAGGGCAAGCCGTGCCGCCGCTGCGGCACACTCATCGCGCGCACCGACCTGGGCGAATCGGCGACCGCGGAGCGCATCGTGTTCTGGTGCCCGATGTGCCAGCCCTGAACCGCGACCTCGAGGGGCCCGGCGTCAGTGCCCGATGTACCGGCCCGGGCGGTGGTTGAGCGCCAGTACGAGGTTCAGCAGCACGGCACCGGCCGCGCTCATCAGCACGTTCGGCCACGGCACGACGAGGAACGACGCCAGCACGATCAGCACGTCGAAGATCATTTGTGTCCACCCCGCCCGCAAGCCGGTGCGGTCCTGCAGGACGAGGGCGATCACGTTCACGCCGCCGAGGCTCGCGCGGTGACGGAACACGATCAGCAGGCCGATGCCCGCGAGCAGGTTGCCGGCGAGCGCGCCGTACCACGGGTCGAGCCGAGCGATGTCGAAGAGCTGTTCGTGCACCCACGAGAACCCCGAGACGAGCCCGATCGCGACGACCGTGCGGATCGTGAAGTTCCAGCCCTTCTGCCAGATCGCGAGCACCGCGAACGGCAGATTGATGACCGCGAACAGCAGCGCGAAGGGCCACCCGGTCGCAAATCCCAGCAGCAACGAGAGCCCCGCCGTACCGCCGGTGACCGCACCGGCGGTGTGCAGCAGGTACAGCCCGAACGACACCGCAAACGTGCCGGTGAGCAGCCCGAGCACATCCTCGGGAACGGTGTGTGCGGTCGATTCCCGCTCGAATACGAGCGACGGGCCGGTCTCCGGCGCGTCGGCGGCGTCGGGTGCGGGGGCGGAACTCACGGCATCCATCCTCACAGATCGCCGCCCGCACGCTTCATAGACGCCGCATAGCTTCGCCCTACGGTGCCCATCACACGGCTGCGCACACTGAAGCGCATGAACCGACGCCTCGCCTCCTCACTGACCGCCGGCGGACTGGTCGTCGCCCTCGCCGCCACCGGCGGCACCGTGTGGGCGCTCGACCGGTTCGTCATCCCCCACGTCGAAGTCTCCGACGTGGCCGCCTACGAAGCCGAGCAGTCCGGCACGACCGCGACGACGACCGACGACGAGGCCGACACCGAAGCCGTCACGACCGACACGACGTACACGTCCGACGACGCGTCGATCGAGATCACGCAGTACACCGAAGGGTCCGGCGACGACACCGTCACCTCCTACGTCGCCGACATCACCCTGAGTGACGCGACGGTGCTGCGCAGCGCGTTCGCGAACAACCAGTTCGGCGAGAACATCACCGCGCTCGTCAGCGAGACCGCCGAGGCCAATGGGGCCGTCTTCGCCATCAATGGCGACTACTACGGGTTCCGCGACACCGGCATCGTGATCCGCAACGGCGTCGTCTACCGCGACGACGGCGCCCGCGAAGGGCTTGTCTTCTACGAAGACGGCACGGTCGCCGTGTACGACGAGACCACCACGACCGCCGACGAACTGCTCGCCGACGGCGCCTGGAACACCCTCAGCTTCGGCCCCGCGCTCGTCGAGGACGGCGCGGTGATCGATGGCATCGACGAGGTCGAGATCGACACGAACTTCGGCAACCACTCCATCCAGGGCGAGCAGCCGCGCACCGCGATCGGCATCATCGACGAGAACCACATCGTCATGGTCGTCGTCGACGGCCGCGAAGACGGCTACAGCCGGGGCGTGACGATGACCGAGCTCGCCGACATCATGGTCCCGCTCGGCGCGACGACCGCCTACAACCTCGACGGCGGCGGCTCGGCAGAGATGTGGTTCAACGGCGAAGTCGTCAACCAGCCCAGCAACGGCGGCGAGCGCGCCACCAGCGACATCCTCTACATCGCCGGATGAGCGCCGTGAACATCGTCCTGATCCCGGCGTACGAGCCCAACGCCCGCCTCGTCGCGCTCGTGCAGATGCTCCCGGTGCCGGTGCTCGTCGTCGACGACGGGTCGGGCGAACGCTTCGCGACGGTGTTCGCGGATGCCGAGGCCGCCGGCGCGGTCGTCGTACGGCATCCGGTCAACCGCGGCAAGGGCGCGGCACTGCGCACCGGGTTCGCCGAGTCCGCCCGGCGCTGGCCGGGTGCCGACATCGTGACGGCGGATGCCGATGGGCAGCACACGCCCGCCGACATCGCGAAGGTCGCTGCAGCCCTCGCGGCGCAGTCGACCGGATGCAGCGACGAGGAGCGGGTGATCGTACTCGGTGCCCGCGGGTTCGTCGGTGACGTGCCCGCGCGCAGCCGGATCGGCAACACCGTGACCCGCTGGATGTTCCGCGCGGTGACCGGCACCGGCCTGCAAGACACGCAGACCGGACTGCGGGCCTTTCCCGCAAGCGTCGTGCCGTGGCTGCAGTCCCTCCCCGGCGACCGGTTCGAGTACGAGTTCACGATGCTGCTGCGGGCTCGGGCCGCCGGCATCCGGCTCATCGAGGTACCGATCGAGACGGTGTATCTCGAGGGGAACGTGTCGAGCCACTTCCGCCCCCTCGTCGACTCGGTGCGCATCTACGCACCGCTGCTGCGGTTCTCCCTCTCGGCGCTGCTCGCGTTCGCGATCGACACCATCGCGCTGCTCGTCATCCACGCACTGACGGGGTGGCTGCTGCTGTCGGTCGTCGCGGCGCGGCTGCTGAGCGCCTCGGTCAACTTCACCGTCAACCGCGGTGTGGTCTTCCGGTCGGGCCGTGACGTGCCGGTGCGGACGGCGGCCATCCGCTACGCGTCGCTCGCCGTGCTGATCATGACGGCGAGCTTCGGCATGCTCACCGCACTGCTCGACATCGGCATCGCAACCCTGCCCGCGAAGATCCTCACCGACGCGACGCTCTTTCTCGTCAGCTTCTCGGTGCAGCGGGCCGTCGTGTTCGCGCCGCGCGAACGTCCGATCGAACGTGCGCACACGGGAATGAACACGCGGGTCGAATCGTTGTCGTAGATCCAGGAGGTTTCGTTGGGCAAGAACTACGTCGACATCGAGAACGACCACGGACAGTCGCTGCGCTACCGCAAGCACGTCAACGGCCGGGGCCTCATCGCGCACGGCGCGAAGGTGCACCCGAGCGCGCTCGTCGAAGCGGGCGCGTACGTCGAACCGGGCGTGCAGGTGGCCGCGGGGGCGCACATCGGGCGCGGCGTGTGGGTTGAACCCGACGCCGTCATCGGCGCCGAGGCCGAGATCGCGCCGCACGCGCACATCGGGCCGGGCGCCGCGATCGGCGAACGCGCGAAGATCGGCGTCCGCGCCCACGTCGGAGCCGGCGCACGTGTCGCCGCTTCGTCGCTCATCCGCGACGATGAGCAGGTCGGCGAGGGCGAACGCGTCGCCACCGACCGTCGCGGGTTGCGCCTCGCCGCCTGATGCCATTGCTGTCGCGAAAGCCCGGACTCACCGAGTCCGGGCTTTTCGGTTGAGTCCCCGTGCAGCACGCCCGGCTCGTCCTGGGATCGCGGACTCCCTCACAGACGCACCGGAGCGGATGCCGGACACGCGGCGCAGCGGACGCCGGTAGCATCGCGGCGTGAAGATGCGACTGGTCGTGGCGGCGGTGCTCGTCGCGGTCGCGATCGCTGCGGTACTGCTCATCGTGCCGCGGCTGAGCGAAGCGTGCTGCGCCGACCCGTCGGCCCCGGCATCCGGCGGCGACACGGGTACACGCCCAGACGGCGCGGTCGCCCTGACCGTCGACCACGTCTACGACGGCGACAGTCTGCGTGCGATCGCGGTGGATGCCGAGGGCTTCGCCGACGGCGAAGTCGAAGTGCGCCTCATCGGCATCGACGCGCCAGAGGGCACGCCCACACAGGAGTGCGGCGCCCAGGAGTCGCAGTCGGCGTTGCGCGGCCTGCTGCCGGACGGCGCCACGGTCTGGGTCGTGCCGGGCGCCGAGCCACGCGATCGCTACGACCGCGCGCTCGTCTACGCGTGGACGGATGCGGGCGCCTTCCTCAACGCCGAGCAGTTGCGCGCCGGCCACGCGCGCACCCTCACGATCGAACCGAACACCGAGCACGCGGCGACCTTCGCCGACGCAGAACGCTCCGCCCAGCAGTCCGGGTCCGGCATCTGGCTCACCTGCGAGTGACCCCGCTCCGGACGCGAGACAGCACTGACGCTGTCGAGACCGGTCAAATTTCGCGCGGTCTCGACAGCGCAGGTGCAGTCTCGCGGGGGCGGGCTGAGCCGACGGGGCGTCAGGCGAAGAGGAACAGGACGAAGCCGAACAGGGGCAGGGTGCCCTGGATGATCGCGGGGCGCAGGTACTTCGAGCCGCTCGTGATGAGCACGAGCGCGGCGGCCAGCATCGAACCGAGGCTGAACAGCACGAGGGTGCGACCGGCGATGTCGGCGATCGTTTCAGGCCCGCCCGCCCAGAACAGCACAAGACCGATGACGACGCCGATCGCGAGGAACAGGTTGTAGAAGCCCTGGTTGTAGGCCATGGGCCGCGTGATCTCGGCGGCGTTCTGATCGGCGACCCCGAACCGCTTCCACACGCGGGGCTGCGTCCACTGGATCGACTCCATCATGAAGATGTACACGTGCAGCAGCGCGGCAAGGGCCGCGACGACGGTTGCGATGATCGGCACCATGCGCTGACAGTAGCGCGACTACGCTGGCGGAGTGGCGGCATCGGGCGGTGGGTCGAAGCGCGGTCGCGGGCGCACGCCCCGACCGGCCGCTCAGCGCGCCGGCGGCAAGCCCGCGAAGACACCGAAGCCGGCGAAACCCCAGAAGCCGAAGCCGAAGCCGAAGCCGAAGCCCAAGCCGACGCCCGCTCCCGGCCCCGCACCCCTGCCACCCGGTCCGTTCCGCCTCGGTGCGATCCCCGGCGCCACGCCCGGCAAGTGGATCGACACGTGGCAACGCCGGCATCCCTCGATCGACCTCGAACTCGTGCCGCTCGCCGTCGCCGATCAGCGCGCTGCGATCGAGGCGGGCGAGGTGGATGCCGCAATTGTGCGCCTGCCGATCGACCGTGACGGTCTGCATGTCATCACGCTGTACGACGAGGTGCCGGTCGTCGTGTGTGCGGCCGATTCCCACCTGACGGCGGCCGAAGAGCTCAGCGCCGAAGACCTGGCCGGCGAGGTGCTGATCGTGCCCGCCGACGACGTGCTGTCACCCGAAGTCGCGGGCACGCTCGCGCCGTCGTTCGCGACCCTCGAGACGACGGGCGACGCGGTTGCGACCGTGGCATCGGGGGTCGGCATCGTCATCGTGCCGATGTCGCTCGCCCGCCTGCACCACCGCAAGGATGCCGACTTCCGCCCGCTCACCGACGGTCCGACCTCGACGGTGGCACTCGCGTGGCCGGCCGCGGCCACGACATCCCTCGTCGAGGAGTTCGTCGGCATCGTCCGTGGACGCACCGCGAACTCCTCGCGTCGCTGAACTGACGACCGGGGCAACCAGGCAGAAAGGTGGGCCGGCGGTGCCCCCAGCACCGCCGGCCCCATGATCGGTCGCTCCCCAGCAGACGACGATCGTGGCGGAACGATCCGGGTTCCCCCGATCCCGGGAGCGATGTCCGGGCCCGCGGGACTCGGTTTCGCGTCGTTCCATGTGAGAAGAGCGGGCACCCCGGCCCCTGATACACACCAGATGAGATTCTTTTCAGGAACCTTCTGCGCCCCCGGCCTCGGCGTCATCGACCCACCGCAGCACGCGGAGCGCACGAAGCGTGTTCCACCGGCTCGGCTCGCCCAGCGGCGCTTCGAGATCGAGTTGCACCGCCCCCGGGTCGTCGTACTCCGCGGGCCAGCGACCGTCCGCCCCGCGCCGGTCGCGCACGATCTGCACCGCCTCGGCCGTGCGCGGGTCCGGCCGTGAGCCGGTGAGCCGGAAGTACTCCAGGGCGCGCAGCACGTCATAGCGCCACCGCGGCGGGAACGGGAACCTCAGGTACGCGTCATCGACGACCTGACCGTCTGAGCGGCGTCGCAGCAGCATCCGTTCGAGCAGATACTCCTCACCCCGCGCGCGCAACTCCCGCGTCGAGAGACCCGTCGACTGTTCGTACTCGAGCAGCCCCTCAAGCACGGCCAGTGTGCTGTCGAACGACGACCGCACCGACCCGTCGCCTTCGAGGCGGAAGCAGTTCCAGCCGCCGTCTGGCTGCTGGTCCTCTGCGCAATACGCCACGATGCGCGAGACATCGGCCCCGAAGTAGGCGCCGGCCCGGATGGTGCGACCGTTGATGCACGAATCGACCTCGCCCGACCAGTACGGCCGGTCTTCGTACTCCCACCGTGCGTGCACGTCGAGAAGCGCGACCGTCTCGGCCATGTACGGGTCGTCGGGCGGGATGCCGAGGTCGTAGAGCGATTCGAGCACCCACAGCGTCGAGCTCCACGGCTGCGGCTCGCCGAGCTCCCAGCTCCATCCGGCGGGCGCCCACGCCCCAGCCGCCCACCGTCCGTCTGCGCCGCGCGCGTCGAGCAGCCGCCTGCCCCACCCCTCGGTGGCGACACGGCGTCGCTCCGCGGTCACCTGGTCCGACGGCGCATCGGTCAGATCGTTCAGCACCTGCCAGCGGATCGCCGGGTCTGCGTCGAGGAGCCACGTCTCGAGTTCCATGCTCGGCATCGTGCCACCCGGGTGCGACATGCGCGAGGGCGGTGCCTCAGAAGCCCGCCCCGTGACACTGGAACGGCGCGGTGATGCCGGTCGCCGCGGACGCATGCGCCAGCGCCGCTGCCGGGCTCTCGCCCGCGGCGAGCCCAGCATGCAGCGCGGCGAGCAGATCGCACGCATCGTCGTCGCCGACGACCACGGGCGCCGCGATGACGCACCGCGCACCGGCGTGCAGCCACGTGCGCGCCATCCCGAGGGATTCCTCGCCCCAACGCACCGCCGACCGTCCGACTTCGCACGCCGAGAGCACGACGATGTCGGGCACGCGCTGCATTCGTTCGATGTCGTGTCCGAACAGCGCCCCGTCTGCGAGTTCGAGGCCCGAGAACAGCGCGTTGTCAGCCGCATGGCGACCGTGCGCGGCGATATGCAGCACGTCGCACGCCGCCGCGGCTGCCGTGACGGCATCCACCGTCGCCGCGTCGCCGGTCAGCACCGTCGCGTCGGGCCACGCTGCGGCTCCGGCGCGGACCTCTTCGTCGGCACGGGCCACTCGGGGACCGGCCGCGAACTGCACGCGGGTCGCCGGATGCAGCCGGCGCGACGCGATCCAACGCGACAGCGACGGCGCGAGCGTCGTGAGCCGACCGTGCAGCCCCGGCAACAGGGTCCAGGCGAGCCCAGCCAGCAGACCGGGCGCGGTGATCGCGATGCGCGTGGCGCCCGTGCGCGCGAGCGGCGCCTCGACGAGCACCGCCGACAGCTGGGCGAGACGTCGGTCGAGCGAGCGGCGCACGACCTCGCGCATCGGCCCTGGCGGAGCGGATGCCGACATGTCGAAGTCTGCGCGCAACCCGGCCATGAGCTGCGGCAGCTCACGCGCGGCCGGCAGTTCGAACACCTCGGCGTCCTCTGCCGTGACCAGCAGGCAGCGCACGCCGGTGCTGCCGTACACGTACGCCAGCACCGCGGTGTCGGCATCGAGCTGTTGCTGCACGTCGGCCAGGCCGACCCGCACGTCGACGTGGTGGACAGCGCTGGCCGACCACTGCCTGCGGCGCACCCGATCGGCGATCTCGCGCGCACGCCCCGAGCGCAGCCAGTCACCGTCGGGCGATTCGGTGCGCAGCAGCCGCAGTTCGGCGAGGTCTGCCGCGAGTTGCGGATCGGGCGGCGGGCGCAGCGCGACGACCTGCTGACTGAGATGGCGGGCACGCTCCGACCAGTCGAAGATGGTGGCGACATCGCCGGTCGAGATCGCGGCATCCAGCCCGAGCTGCATGAGCGCGCTGCCATGCATGGCGGCGGAGTTCTGCAAGTCGATCGCACCGAATGCGGCCTGCCAATCGGCGAGCTCGTCGAGACCGGCGGCGGCATGGCGCAGCGTGCCGCCGTGATCGCTCGACCGTGCGGCGCGTGCGGCCCGCACCTCGTGCGTGAGCATGCGCACCTCGATCGAGCTCGCCTCGTCGAGCGGTGGCGTCGATCGCGACGGCTCGCCCGCGCGGATGCGCGAGAGCTCACGCGCGAGGCGCAGTGCCGCGGCATCGTTGCGCAGCCCACGTCGGCTGAGGCCGCGGATGGCCCGTTCGACCGCTTCGGCCTGCGGTCGGCGTCCGAGCCCCGCTGCGTGTGCGGCGAACGCCGCGCGCAGCCGCACCGCTTCGGCGCGCCACCGCCAGGTCGTCGCACCCAACCCCTCGAATCGGCGCGCTGCCGCGCCGGCGACGGTTCGCGCGCGCGCAGGATCGTGTCGGAGCAGGGAGCGCGCACGCTGCAGGTCGGCTTCGGCACGCGCCTGCGGCATGCGTTCTCGCCCGAAGGCGTCGGATGCCGAGGCCAGCAGCTGCTCGGCATCTCGGACGAGGCCGGCTTCACGCAGCACCTCGGCGCGGTCGACGTCGCCGATCGCGGCGTTCGCGACCGAGACGGCAGCGATCTGCGGGCGCGCGGACGCCATCTGCGACATCGCCTCGACGAGCTCGCCCCGCAACAGGCGCACGTAGCCGAGGTTGTGCTGTGCCTCGGCGACCTCGACCGGCTGGCCGACGTCCCGGAAGGCCGAAACGGCGAGTTCGAGGTCGGCGGCGGCGGCATCGAGCTCGGAGCGCTGCATGTACAGCACGCTCCGGTTCATCCGAAGATTGGCCTGGGCGAGTGGATCGTCGACGAGTTGCGTGATCGCCAGGTCGAACGCCTCGAGCGCATCGTCCATGCGCCCCTGGTGCGACAGCAGACTCGCGAGCTGACCCGCCAGCACGCCACGCGTGTGATCCGACAATCTGGGCATCGCGAGCGCCTCGCGGCAGATGCGCTCGCCGGCGCTGGGTTCACCCAACTGCGTGAGCACATACGCTCGCGTGCCGGCGATCCGAGCCGCACGCTCCGGATCGTGCTCGACCTCCGCCGCCTCGTCGAGCAGGCGCCGTGCATCGCGGTAGCGACGCTGGTTCGACAGCGCCAGCGCGCGCTCGTAAAGCCCCTCGTCGGTCACTCCCCCAGCATGCCGGAACCGCGGCGGCTCTGCGGCCGCCGCGGTTCCGTCATTCGCCGGTGTCGCTCACCCCGATCTCGTCGTCCACCTCACCGCACGCGGCTGCGATGTCGGGCGTCGGCCCGGATGCCGGCAGTGCCCGCATGCGCGCAGCCACGCGTCCGGCGAACAGCGGTGCCGCGAACGACGTGCCGCTCCACACTGCGAATCCGCCGCGGAAGTCCTCGGGGGCGATCGTGGTGCGACGGCGACGGTACTCGTCGTCGCGGGCCGTTGCCTGCAGTCCACCCAGGAAGTCGGGGATCGTGCTGACGACTGCCGCTCCCGGCGCGTACGTCCGCACCCACGGGCCGACGTTCGAGAACAGGGCCGTCGATCGACAATCGGGGTTGAGTGCGCCGACTGACACGTGCCGCGCACCGCCGTCGGGGGCGATCCCGTTGTCGGCTCCCGGCCACGGCCACAGCGACGCCGGGAAGGCGGGGCGATCGATCGCGTCGTTGCCCGCCGAGACGACCACGGTCGTGCCGAGGTGCCGCAGGCGCGCGAGCAGGTCGTACAGCGCTGTGCTGTAGAGGCCGTCCTGCGGCGTCTCGTGGTAGTACCCGAGCGAGAGGTTGAGCACGTCGACCGGACGCCCTCCCTCCATGCCCTTGCAGAACCGTGCCACGAGGTCGACGACATCGGTGAGCACCTCGAGCAGCAGCGACTCTTCGACCATCCCGAGCGCGTCTGCGAGCCGGATCGCAAGGATGTCGGCATCCGGCGCGGCTTGGCGGACGATCCCCG
Organism: Microbacterium sp. bgisy189; assembly: GCF_965345345.1. Classification (GTDB taxonomy): domain Bacteria; phylum Actinomycetota; class Actinomycetes; order Actinomycetales; family Microbacteriaceae; genus Microbacterium. The sequence continues at coordinate 384,605 of NZ_CBDRMZ010000002.1, forward strand.
CGATGAAGGTGCCGTGCCCGGCGACCGGATCGATCTCGCCGTCGAGCGGGCCGTACAGGTCGGGGTAGATCTCGGGATTGGCTTCGTCGTCGAGCCCGACGGCTCGACCGTCGATGCGCACGTCCCTGTCGACGATGTCGTCGGGCAGCCACGCGTGCACCCCCGCGCCGGTGTCGAGCACGGCCACGACGGCGCGGCGCAGCCCCGACTCGATCTCTCCGCGGCGCGGTGCCGCACCGATCCACGCCACCGGCTGACGTCCGCCGAGTCCGGACTCGGCATACTCTCCGACCGGGTTGGTCTTCGTGTACGGGTTCGTCTTCGTGTAGGGATTGGTCTTCGTGTACGGGTTCGTCTTCGTGTAGGGATTGGTCTTCGTGTACGGGTTCAGCCCGACCGGATCGACCGTCAGGATGTGATCGAGCCCCACGCGGTCAAGGCCCGCCCCGGCGAGCACTTTCGCGACCGCCTCGGCCGACGCGTCGGCGCCGAGCTGCGCCTGCCTGAGCGCGTCGCGCCGCAACCGCTGCAGCACGCGCCAGGCGTCGGGCGGCACCGGTGATTCACCGCGCACCGGCTCGTCAGGGGTCGTCAGCAGCACCCGAACGGTGGGGCCCACGCCGATACGGTCGAGTGTCTTCGCGTCGCGTCGGAGCTGATCGGGCGCGGGGACGGCCGCCCATCCGAACGCGGCCGCCGCCTGCTGGACGCGATCGAACAGGTCACCCGAGCCGGTTTTCTCCTGCGCGTCCGTGCCGGTCAGGAGCAGCCGGTCGGGCACGTACGCAGTCTGGAACGCCTCGACGCCCGTGACCGGCTCATCGCCCGGATCGAGGACCACGCCACGGATCACCGATCCGCGCGCACGATCCCGCCACGACCAGCCGTCGGGCAGACCAGGGCCGTTCTCGTCTTTGGGTGCCATCACCGATTCCCCTCACTGTCCGATCGGACGTTCACAATTCGAATCCGGGCGTGCGCAACTCGACGCCGTCGCTCCCCGGCGCGATCCGGAGTCGGGCAGGCCCTGCGGCGACCTCGTCGAACGAGAACCTGCCGCCCTCGACGGGCGTGCTCAGCTCGCGGCTGTCCTGTTCGAGTACGGCTGAAGACGCATCACCGTCGACCCAGCCGTCGATGCGACGCCCACCTCGGTCGGTCACCGTGACATGGATCAGCACGGTCGTGGTGCCGTCGCTGAACTGCAGTGTGAGCAGGTCGGCATCGCCGCGCACGGCGGCCACGGCATCCGACTCGACGAGTGTCAGCAACGCGTATTCGGTCGACAGGTCGTCTGCGGCAACTGCCGCGACCATGCGGTCGATCAGGTCGGCGGGATGCGGGTCGACCCGCTCCCACGTGCGACGCATCGCACGGAACAGGGCGGCGTCGGCCGCGGGCTGTTCAGAGGCCATCGTCATCTCCATTCCATCCTTCTGAAGCCAGGACGGTGCGCAGTTTTCCGAGGCACCGTCCCCGTGTCGGGCCGATCGATCCGATCGGCATGGCCAGGTCTTCGGCGATTCGGGCGTAGTCCGGTCGCTCTTCGAACGCGATCACCTGCAGCAGCCTCCGACAGCGGTCGTCGAGGCCGTGCACCGCCCGCCACAGTCGGGCATCGCGGTCGGCGACTTCGGCACGCCCCTCGGCCGACTCTTCGGGGTCGAGGAGCGGTTCGAGGTCGACCGTCTCGGTCGGCATGGCGCGCTGGTGCGCCTTGCCGACCCGCCACGCTTCGCGGCGGGCGGTGGTCGTGAGCCATCCCGCCACAGCCCGCTCGTCGACGATGCTCTCGTGACGGCGCACGAGCGTCAGCCATGTCGACTGCACGACGTCTTCTGCCGCCGCACGGTCGAGCCCGTACGCGCGCACGACGTGCCACAGCACCGGAGTCAGCAGCCGCACGAGATCGTCCATCGCGCGTGAGTCGCCAGCCCGCCATCGGCGGAAGCTGTCGGTCGCGCGCACCCAGATGCTCGAGGCGTCGTCGATCGCCCCGTCGCCGTCCGTTGGTGGGATCGGCGAGGGGTCGGCATCAGTCATAGCGCCCATTGTGGCCACACCAGAACGAGTGCGGCTACTGGGCTCCTGATACATGTCGACCGAACCGGAATAGAATCGCCTGCATGTCGCCGCTCGTCTACGTCTGCGTGCGCCCGCAACAGGGCGCTGCCGAGGCCGAGTACGAGTCGTTCCGAAGCGCGATGCGCCTCGAGCCCGACGAGCTCGAACGCATCGATCTGGTCCGCGAATCGCTGCCCGACGACGCGTTCACGCGATGGCGCGGCTTCGTCGTCGGCGGCAGCCCGTTCAACGTGACCGACCCCGAGTCGACGAAGACCGACGTGCAGCGCCGCCTCGAAGCCGGCCTCACCCGCATCGCAGAGCGCGCCGCCGACGGTGAGACCGCTGTGCTGTTCACCTGCTTCGGCATCGGCATCGCGACCCGCACACTGGGCGGCGAAGTCACGCGCGCGCACCCCGAAGACACCGGCCCGACCACCGTTGCGTTGACCGACGAGGGCCGCGCCGACCCGCTGTTCGGTTCGCTCGCGCACCGTTTCACTGCGCTCACGGCCCACAAGGAAGGGTCGTCGAAGCCGCCCGCAGGCGCCGTGCTGCTGGCCACGAACGAGGACTGCCCCGTGCAGGCGTACCGCATGGGCGACCGGCTGTACGCGACGCAGTTCCACCCCGAACCGACAGCGCAGGCGTTCACCGAGCGGATGGCCGTCTACCGCGACGACGGCTACTTCGACGCCGGCGACTTCGATGCGATCGCGGCCCGGGTGAACGCGGCGTCGCTGTCGGAGCCGACCCGCATCCTGCGCGCGTTCGCCGCCGCGTTCTGACGTCGGTTCAGTCGGGCGCCGTGCGGGCCCGCATGACCGTCAGCACGAGCGGCACCGCCACGACGACGAACGCGACGACCCACGCTGCGATCGCGACGGTCATGGATGCCGGCTCCCCCGTCGACCGCTGCACCCCGATCCAGAACAGCCCCCACCCCATCGCGAGGCCCGGAGCCAGCCGCCCGTTCGTGATCCACGCGATCGCGACACCGATGACCCCGACGACGACGAGGACGATCACGGCGATGAGTTCACCGGCATCCGCCCACTCTGCGGGTGCGATGACGGTGAGCCAGGCTGTCACGTTGGCGACCGTCGCCAACGCGACCCACCCGAGGTGCAGGCCGACCGACGCGTCGAGCAGCACGACCCCGGTGATGCGCACGCCCGGCATGGTCTGCAGCACGCGCAGGGTGTATCCGAGGGCGACCAGCAACAGCGCGATGGCGACGACCGTGAGCGGCAGGGTGAGCCACTGCGCCGTCAGCAGCCACAGCCCGTTCAATACGGCCGTCAGCGCGACCGGCCACCCGGCCGCGCGGTGCCGTTCGCGAAAGCGCTGCGAGGGAAGCGCCTGCCAGATCGCGTAGCCGATCGTGAGCAGGTAGATCGCGCTCCAGATCGAGAACGCGGGGCGGGCGGGCGCGAGCAGCGTCGCATCGGCGTCGAGCGCGCCGCCCTGCAGCTCGCGCACGTTCGTGCCGCCGAACAGGCCCACACCGATCATCGCCGCGACGATCATGAACACCACGGCGGCGATGACGCCGATCTGTCGGACGGTGTCGGACGGGCGGGCGGTGCGGGGCTCGTCGGTCATGGCCGCCACGCTACGCGGTCCGGCGAGGACGGGTCAGGGCCTTGACACGCCTCGCGTCACACCCCCGAGCCGACGATCACGGCGGCATCCGGCGCGATGACGAAGACGTCGCCGCGCCGCGCCGGCTCGATCGTCGCGAGCAGCACGTCGCCATCGCCGGCCGGAACCTCCCACGGCACCTCGGAGAGGTTCACGAGCACGCGCACCCCGCCGCGTTCCAGTTCGTACACCCGCCCGCCGATCGCCTCGGCTGCCGTCGCGGCGCGCTCGTCGAAACGCGGGTCGGTCAGCTCGGGGCGCTCCCGCCGCAGCGCCGCGAGCCGTCGGTACAGGTCGAGCAGGTCGGCGTGCTCGCCGGCATCCGGCTCCGACCAGTCGAGCTTCGAACGCTCGAACGTCGCCGGGTCGTTCGGGTCGGGAACGAGCGACTCGTCCCATCCCATCGCCGCGAACTCGCGCTTGCGGCCCGCCGCGGTCGCCGCCGCGAGTTCGGGCTCGGGATGCGAGACGAAGAACTGCCACGGGGTGGAGGCGCCCCACTCCTCGCCCATGAACAGCATCGGCGTGCCGGGTGCGGTCATGGTGAGCACGGCGGCGACCTTGCGCCGCTCCGGTGACAGCATCGCGGCGAGCCGGTCGCCGGCGGCACGATTGCCGATCTGGTCGTGGGTCTGCGCGTACGTCACGAGGCGCCACGACGGCGCGGCCTCCGGGATGGGACGACCGTGATCGCGGCCGCGGAACGACGAGTGGGTGCCGTCGTGGAAGAACCCGCCCGTCCAGGTCTTCGGCACCGCGTCCAGCGCCGCGAAGTCGGCGTAGTATCCGACGGTCTCGCCCGTGAGGGCGACGTGGATGGCGTGGTGGAAGTCGTCGGACCACTGCCCGGCGAGTCCGTAGCCGCCGGCCTCACGCGGCAGGAACATCACCGGGTCGTTGAGGTCGCTTTCGGCGATGAGCGACAGCGGCCTGCCGACGTGGGCGCTGAAGGTGTCGGCGGCCTCGGCGAGCTCCTGCAGGATGTGCACGTCGCTGTCTTCGTCATGCAGCGCGTGCACGGCGTCGAGCCGCAGCCCGTCGACGTGGAAGTCGCGCAGCCACATGAGGGCGTTGTCGACGACGAACTGCCGCACCGGCTGCGCGTCGAGGTTGAGGCTGTCACCCCACGTGTTCGCGCGCCCGTCGCGCAGGTAGGGGCCGTACTCGGGCAGGTAGTTGCCGGACGGCCCGAGATGGTTGTAGACGACGTCCTGGATGACGGCGAGGCCCGCGGCGTGGGCGGCATCCACGAACCGGCGGTACGCCTCCGGCCCGCCGTACGCCTCGTGCACCGTGTACCACAGCACGCCGTCATAGCCCCAGTTGTGCGTGCCGTTGAAGCCGTTCACCGGCAGCAGTTCGACGTGTGTGACCCCGAGCGCGACGAGATGGTCGAACTTGGCCACAGCGGCATCCAGCGTGCCTTCGGGGGTGAACGTGCCGACGTGCAGTTCATAGATCACGCCGCCGGCGAGCTGCCGCCCGGTCCACGCGTCGTCGGTCCAGGTGAAGGATGCCGGGTCGTCCCATGCCGACGCCTCATGCACGCCGCGCGGCTGCCGGCGCGACCGCGGGTCGGGCCGCAGGTCGTCCGTGTCGCCGAGCACGAACCCGTACTCGTCACCCCCCGCCAAGTCGACTTCCGCGCGCCACCAGCCGCCGCCTGCCGCGGTCATCTCGACGTCGTCGCACCCGGGCCGGCGCAGCCGCATCCGATCGACCTTCGGACCCCATACCTCGATCATGGTTCCATCGTCGCATCCGTTCGTGACGCCTGGCCACCCGCCCATCGCGTGCAACATTCAGTCCCGCGGTGCGCGGAACACAGGGCGCCCCGCGGAATGACGCGGTTCGGGCACGCGCTCGCCGACGCGGAGACTGAATACTGAACCGATGCGGGCGGTGCCGGGCCCGGATGGGGTGCGCTCAGTCGGCGGGCAGCAGCAGTGCCACCGGGTAGTCGGCGAGCAGGTCGGCCAGCGGCACGGTGCCGGCGTCGAACCGGCGGCCGGTGAACGCGTCGACGGTGGGGGTCTCGTGGCGCAGGAGCGCTGTGTCTCCCCACCCGCCGGCGAGGTCGAGTCCCGCGGGCAGCCGTGTCGCGACGGCGAGCGCGCCGCCCCGGTCGAATGCGACGGCACGATGGGCATGCTCGCCGACGACCGTCATCGGCGTGTACCGGGCGAACAGGTCGGGCCGGTCTCGGCGGGCGCGCAGCGTGCGCGAGACGACCAGCAGCTTCGCAGCCCCGGTGTCGTCGATCGGCGGCTGCCAGCCCTCATCGATCCGGCGCAGCAGCTCACGGCGGATGCCGAAGTCGACGGCGCGGCGATTGTCGGGGTCGACGAGCGACAGGTCCCACAGCTCGCTGCCCTGGTAGACGTCGGGCACGCCGGGCCCCGCGAGCTGCAGCAGCTTCGCGCTCAGCGAGTTCGACCGACCGAACCCGGTGATCCTGCGGGCGAAGCGGTCCACGATCGGCCCGGCCGCGCCGAACGCCGCATCGACCACGGACTCGACAGCGCCCTCGAAGTCGGCGTCGGGCGCCGACCACGACGTGCGCTCCCCCGCCTCGCGGGCGGCCTTGACGCCGTACTCGCGCAGGCGCTCCGCCGATGCGGGCCACGCGCCGACGATCGCCTGCCACAACAGCGCGTCGAACGGCCCGTGCCCCGTGGATGCCACGGCCCGAAGCTCGCCGAGAGTCTCAGCCCACTCGTCAGCGAGTTCGCTCAGCACCGCCAGGCGCGACCGCACATCTTCGCTGCGCTTCGTGTCGTGCGTCGAGAGCGCCGTCATCGTGCGCGGCCACGCGGCCTGCCGTTCCTGCTGCGCCCGGTGGAAGCCGTCGACGTCGAGCGAGAAGTGCGACGGGTCGGCGCCGACCTCGGTCAGCGACCCGAGGCGCGTGTACCGGTAGAACGCGGCATCCTCGACGCCCTTGGCCATGACGGGTCCGGCGGTCTGCATGAACCGGCGCGACAATTCGGACGAGCCGTCCTGCAGTGCGATCGCGAGAGCCATCGCGGCAGGGCCCAGGTCGGGGCGACGGTTCGCGCACTCGCGCGCCGCGGCAACGAGCAGGTCTGCGCCGGCGGGCAGGTAGGCCCGGTAGACGGGAAAGTTTGCGAGCAGTTCGGCGAGCGCGTCGACTGTGTCGGGCTCGTCGCGCAGGTACGCGGGCAGCAACCGCTGGATGCGCAGCACCTCGGGGCGCAGTGCTTCGTCGGCGACGGCGCGTTTGAGGTCGTGCACGAGGTCGTCGTAGGCGGCGCCGGGCTCGCCGCGCAACGCCGTGTCGAGGTCGGCGAGCGCCGTCTCACCCTCGGGGTCGGTGAGCACCCTGTCGATGTCGGCCATCGCGTCGTACCCGGTCGTGCCGTCGACCGCCCACCAGCCGGGCAGGGTCTCGCCGTGCTCGAGGATCTTCTCGACGACGACGTACGGGTCGGTCGCGCCCGCCTCACGCAGCGCCCGGTCGAGGTCCGCGAAGTAGCCGCCGGGGTCTGCCAGCCCGTCGGGGTGGTCGATGCGCAGTCCGTCGACGAGCCCCTCGCGGAACCAGCGCAGAATCTCCACATGGGTCGCGGCGAACACCTCCGGAACCTCGACCCGCACCCCCGCGAGCGTCGTGATCGTGAAGAACCGGCGGTAGTTCAGCGTCTCGCCCTCGCGCTGCCAGAACTCGAGCCGCCAGTGCTGCCGCTCCAGCACGGTGCGGACGGCCTCGGCGCTGGAGGTCTCGACCACCGGAGCGGTGCCCTCGGCCAGCGGCAGCACGTTGTCGTAGTACCGCACGAGCCCGAAGGGCGCGGCATCCGTCGGCACCGGGTCGACCGTCAACTCACCCGCGGCGAGCACGTCGTCCAGCGTGCCACCCAGGATCGGCAGCACGACCCGCCCACCGCCGAAGTCCCAGTCGATGTCGAAGGCCTGCGCGTGCGCCGACTGCCGTCCGCGCGTGAGCACATCCCACCACCACGCGTTGCGACTCGGATCTGCGACGCCCTGATGATTCGGCACGATGTCGACGAGGATGCCGAGGCCCGCCGTCCGGCTCGACGCTGCGAACCGGTCGAGTCCTGCAGCGCCACCCCGCGCCGGGTCGATGCGGCTCGCATCGACGACGTCGTAGCCGTGGTCGGAGCCGGGTGTCGCCTCCAGCAGCGGCGACAGGTACGCCCACCCGACCCCGAGATCGCGCAGGTAGTCGGCGACGTCGGCCGCCGCATCGAGATCGAACGACGACCGGATCTGCAGCCGGTACGTGGAGGTGGGTGTCATCGCACGGTCTCCGTTTCGCGAGGTGCTGCCGGATGGCGCAGGCGTCAGCGCGGCAGCTCGGACTGCGGCGCGTGCGCCGGGATGATCTCGATCGGCGAGGTGTACGCCGCGAGCGACGCCGCCACCGAGTGGTCGACCTCGGGCTCGGGCTCTTCGTGGTCGATGAGCACGACGAGCGACTTGCCCTGCAAGCGCACCTGCTCACCACCGCTGAACGGCGCACTGTCGGCGAGTGCACCGCCGGTGTCGACGATGACCTCCCACCGCGGGCTGAACGCCGCATCGGGGATCGTGAGGTCGACCACGTCGTCACCCGCGTTGAACAGCACGAAGAAGTGTCGGTCGCTGATCGGCTCACCCCGGCGATCGCGCTCGCGGATGCCGTCGCCGTTGAGAAAGACGCCGATCGCGCGCCCGAAGCCGGCATCCCAGTCTTCGGGCTGCATGAGCGACCCATCGGGACGCAGCCACGCGATGTCGGGGATCGGGGCGCCCTCCTCCCGTCTGACGGGGCGGCCGTCGAAGAACCGGCTGCGGCGGAAGGTCGGGTGTTCGCGGCGCAGGCGTGCCAGGGCCGCGGTGAACTCGACGAGCGGCTGGTCGACGGCATCCCAATCGACCCACGTCAGTTCATTGTCCTGCGCGTAGCCGTTGTTGTTGCCGCGCTGCGTGCGCCCCAACTCGTCTCCGTGCGAGATCATCGGCACGCCCTGACTGAGCAGCAGCGTCGCGATGAAGTTGCGCTGCTGGCGGGCCCGCAGGGTGAGGATCGCGGCATCCTTCGTGTCGCCCTCGGCACCGTGGTTGTTGGAACGGTTGTGGCTCTCGCCGTCGTTGCCGTTCTCACCGTTGGCGTCATTGTGCTTCTCGTTGTACGAGACCAGGTCGCGCAGGGTGAACCCGTCGTGGGCGGTGACGAAATTGATGGATGCCACCGGCCAACGCCCCGAGTGCGCATACAGATCCGCCGACCCCGTGATGCGCGAGGCGAACTCGCCGAGCGTCGAGGCCTCGCCGCGCCAGAAGTCGCGGACGGTGTCGCGGTACTTGCCGTTCCACTCGGTCCACTGCGGCGGAAAGTTGCCCACCTGGTAGCCGCCGGGGCCGAGGTCCCACGGCTCTGCGATGAGCTTGACCTGCGAGACCACCGGATCCTGCTGCACCATCTCGAAGAAGGTGGCGAGCTTGTCGACCTCGTAGAATTCGCGGGCCAGGGCCGAGGCGAGATCGAAGCGGAAGCCGTCGACGTGCATTTCGAGCACCCAGTAGCGCAGCGAGTCCATGATCAGCTGCAGCGTGTGGGGGTTACCCACGTTCATGCTGTTGCCGGTGCCGGTGGTGTCGGTGTAGTACCGCTTGTCGTCGGCTTCGATCCGGTAGTACGCGACGTTGTCGATGCCCTTCATCGACAGGGTGGGGCCGAGATGGTTGCCCTCGGCGGTGTGGTTGTAGACGACGTCGAGGATCACCTCGATGCCAGCGGCGTGCATCGCCCGCACCATCGCCTTGAACTCCTGCACCTGCGTGCCGCGCTGGCCCGACGAGGCGTACGTGTTCTGCGGCGCGAGGAAGGCGATCGTGTTGTAACCCCAGTAGTTCGACAGCCCCTTCTCTTGCAGGGTGGAGTCGTTCACGAACTGGTGCACCGGCATGAGCTCGATCGCGGTGACACCGATCTTCTTCAGGTGATCGATGATCGCCGGGTGCGCGAGGGCCGCATAGGTGCCGCGGATCTCTTCGGGAATGTCCGGATGCCGCTGCGTGAGCCCCTTCACGTGTGCCTCGTAGATCACGGTCTCGGCGTAGGGCGTCTTCGGCTGACGGTCGCCCGCCCAGTCGAAGAACGGATTGATGACAACGCCCTTCATCATCTGGGCGGCCGAGTCGTCGTCGTTGCGGGAGTCGGGGTACCCGAAGTCGTACCCGAACACCTCCTGGCCCCACTCGATCTGCCCGTCGACGGCCTTCGCATAGGGGTCGAGCAGCAGCTTGTTCGGGTTGAACCGATGCCCGTTCGCCGGGTCGTTCGGGCCGTGCACGCGGTAGCCGTACCGCTGCCCCGGCTGCACGTGCGGCAGGTAGGCGTGCCAGACGTACGCGTCGACATCCTGCAGCGGCACCCGGGTCTCGAGTCCCTCGTCGTCGAACAGACACAGCTCGACGCGCTCGGCACCTTCGCTGAAGAGGGCGAAATTCGTGCCGTTGCCGTCGAAGGTGGCACCGAGCGGATACGAAGATCCGGGCCAAACCTGCATGCATCCTCCTGGGGCGCTATCGGGTACAGACTCTCCACCCTACTTCGGGCGCGTTTCCACGTGATGTCAGTGCACTGTCATCGCAGCGACAGTTGATCGTCGAGGTAGCCGGCGAGGTCGCGGGTGCCACCGGCCGCGCTCCAGCGCACGATCGGGGTGCCGTCGGCGGCGACCGACAGCGGACCCGACGAACCCCCGGCATCCACCGCCGCCAGATCGATCGGCGCCCAGCCGAGGTGCACCGTCTCGCCGTCGCGGAACCCGCCGCGGAACGCAGCCGCCGCAGTCGCCGCCCGCTGCCGCTGCGACTCGGCCGCGAACCCGCGGATGACCTCTTCGCGCGCCCGGAGGATCTCGCCGGTGGCGAAGACGGCATCGTCTGCGATCAGCAGGACGCCCAGATGCCACGCCGACCCGACGGGCACGATCCTCGGCGCCCGTCCGAACCCGAGCAGCCGCCGCGCCGCCGCGTGATCGCCGAGCCGCTCCTGCCGCTGCCCCGCCAACCGCCGCCGCGCCGCGTCGATCAGCGCACTGGCACTCCCGGGATCCACCACGCCCCCATTCTGTCCTGCGGGGGGAGCGCGGTGGGAGGATGGCGGGATGAGTGCTGTGCATGTCGTGACGGGGGCAGGGTCGGGGATCGGGCAGGCGGTGGCGCAGCGTCTCGCGGCGCGCGGCGACCGACTGGTGCTGGTCGCGCGGGACGCCGGCCGCGCCGATGATCTCGCCGCGGCGTTCCCTGGTGCGACGGCGATCATCGCCGACCTCGGCGACCCGACCGGCTTCGCGGCGGCAGTGGACGGGGCGGGCCTGCCCGAGCGGGTCGACAGCGTCATCCACGCCGCCGGTGTCGTCGACCTCGGCAAGGTCGCCGACCTGCCGGTGGATGCCTGGACCTCGCAGCTCACGGTCAACCTCGTCGCGCCCGCCGAACTCACGCGGCTGCTGCTGCCGCGGGTGCGCGCGGCCCGCGGGCAGGTGCTGTTCGTCAACTCGGGCGCGGGACTGAACGCCCACCCCGAGTGGTCTGCGTACGCGGCATCCAAGCACGGGCTGAAGGCACTCGCCGACGCCCTGCGCGGCGAGGAGGCACCGAACGGCGTGCGCGTGACGACCGTGTACCCCGGCCGCACCGCCACGCCGATGCAGGCGAAGGTGCACGCACAGGAGGGCGCCGCCTACGATCCGGCCGCCTGGATCGACGTCGAGTCGGTCGCCACCGCCGTCGTCACTGCGCTCGACCTGCCACGCGACGCGGTCATCAGCGACCTGACCGTGCGCCCCGGCCCCCGCTGAGCCGGCGGCGCGGTCAGATGCCGCCGTCGACCGAGCGCGGGTAGCTCGCCGCTTCATCGGGCACCATGACCGGCGTCTCGCGGTTGAGGCTCTGGCCCGAGAAGAACCGCTTCGAGCGCGGGAACATGTACCAGACGAACATCAGCACGACGCCGACCAGCAGCGCCCCGACGCCGACGACGAACGTCGAGCCGACCCCGAGCAGCGTGCCCGAGTAGCCGTAGTCGGGGTCGAGCATGTCGATCGCCGATTGGATGAACGCGTAGGTGAGCAGGAGCGCACCGGCCAGCGGCAGCAAGAACTTGTAGACGAAGTTGCGCCCCGAGGTGAACAGTTCGTCCTTGAAGTACCAGACGCACGCGTACCCGGTGATGGCGTAGTAGAACGCGATCGCAAGTCCCAACGAGGCGATCGTGTCCTGCATGATGCTGTCGCTGATGAGGGTCATGCCGACGTAGTAGATCGACGCGACCACGCCCATCACGAGCGTCGAGAACGACGGGGTCTTGTAGGTGGGGTGCACCTGCTTGAACCTCGCGGGGAGCGCCCGGTAGACGCCCATCGCGAGCGTGCCGCGGGCGGTCGGGAGGATGGTCGTCTGCGTCGACGAGACGGCCGAGATGAGCACTGCGATCACGAGGAACCACCCCATCGGGCCGAGCAGCCCGTCTTTGATCGCGAGGAAGAAGTCGTCGGCGTTCGCCTCGTTGCCCAGGCCCACACCACTCTCACCGAGGCCCGCGTACATCATCGCCGCGATCGTCACACCGACGTAGGTGAACAGCAGGATGACGCAGGTCAGCAGCGCCGCGAGCCCCGGGATGCGCTTGGGGTCCTTCGTCTCCTCGTTCAGGGCGAGGCAGGTGTCCCAGCCCCAGTAGATGAAGAGGGCGTACAGCACCGCCTCGGTGAACCCGCTCCACTCCTCGAACGCGAGCGGGTTCATCCACTCCCACGAGAACGGCGTCGGGTTCGGCGCGGTGCCGCCGAAGAAGTGCCACAGCGCCGCGACCACGAACAGGGCGAGGGCGAGATACTGGATGCCGAGGAGCACGTTCTGGATGCGCTCACCGATCTCGACCCCGCGCCAACTGACCCACGTCATCGCGGCGATGAAGAAGACGGCGACGATGATGATGCGCCAGTCGTTGTTCTGCTCGAACTCCATCCCGAACATGGCCCAGAAGTAGATGGAGGCGACCTGCGCGAGGTTGGCGAGTACGACCATGCCGGCCACCGCGACGCCCCACCCGCCCATCCAGCCCACCCACGGCCCGAACGCCTTCGTGCCCCACGTGAAGGTGGTGCCGCAGTCGGGCACGGCGTTGTTGAGCTCGCGGTAGGCGAAGGCGATGAACAGCATCGGCACGAAGGCGACGATGAAGGCGATGGGCGCCTGCGCGCCGACGGCGAGCACGACCCAGCCGAGGGTCGCGACCAGCGAGTAGACCGGCGCCGTCGAGGCGAGCCCGATGACGGTCGAGCCGAACAGGCCGAGAGTGCCGGTTGCGAGCCCCTTGCCGTCTTGCCGCTCGAATTTGATCGGCTCGGTTGCAGTCATGGCATCCGCCCCTTCGAACACGACGCTCGGGTGCGTCGAGCGGTGGCCCCGTCGCCGCCGCTGATCGCAGACTACTCCCGAGGTGTGCGCCTCGTGGGGTAAACCGAGTCCGGTCTTCGGTGGTGGTTCAGACGGTCTGACGGCGTGTCTCGCGACGGATGCAGGAACTCGGCGATCCGCGTCGCTCAGACGAGCGCTGCGGCCTGGCGGGCGGCGCCGAGCGCGACGTACTCGCCGGGCGGCGGCACCTCGACCGGGACGCCGAGCACCAGCGGTGCGATCTCGCGCACCGCCTGAGACTGTGCCCCGCCGCCGACGAGCAGGGCGCGTTCGATCGGCACGCCGAGCGCGCGGATCGCGTCGAGGCCGGCGGCAAGGCCCGACAGCATCCCTTCGACGGCAGCCCTGGCGAGGTTTTCGCGGGTCGTGGATGCCAGGGTCATGCCGGTCAGCGATGCCGACGCGTCGGGCAGGTTCGGAGTACGCTCCCCCTCGAAGTACGGCACGAGCGCGAGCCCGGCGGCCGACGATGCGACGCTGACGGCAGCACTGGAATCCTCGGACGCCGGTTCGGTGGGTGACGAGCTCGCCCGCCAGCGCCGCATCCTCGCGACAGCGCTCGCGAACGCCGTCAACGTGCTCAATCCGGCACTCATCGTGCTGGGCGGCTTTCTCGGCGATGTCGCCGGCGACGGCGACGACCTCACGCGGCTGGTCCGCGCGAAGGCGATGCACGCGAACGGCGAAGATCTGCGCACCCGCCGTGCTTCATTGGCCGCTGACCGCCTGCACATCGGCGCCGCCGAGCTCGCGTTTTCGCGCGTCGTGAACGATCCAGTCGACGCCTGATCGAGTTCGATCGCGTACGGCGCGTTGTGCCGATCTTCAGCCAGGACCGATACCCTGGGGGTCGGATCTGTGACGCCGTTCCGTATCCCAAGCCGTTGTCCCCAGCTTCGGCGTGTGGCCTTTCCCCAGAGGGCCCCACATCGCGGCGGCGGGAGGATCCGAGGTTCCCCTCAGGGGCCAGTCGTCAAGCAGCGCTCCTGAGGGGAACCTTCTCATATCGGAAGAGGGGAGCCACCCCCATGGCTCCCCGTCGCCCCCAGTTCGATCCCCAATTCGGATGCTCCAGGGCCGTCCCCCAACGGCTCCTGGTGCCTCCGTGGGCCTCACTGTAGCTTGTCCCCCAGATGGGGGACAAGCGGCTTCCGTAGGAAACTTTTCTCTAACTCGCACCGCCACTCCCATAGGATGGGCGTCACGAAGCGGGTGCCCTCACGTGGCCCGCGCCCTGCGGATACTCGCGCAGGGCACCTACGTCGCTCCCCGAGACGTAGCGCGCGAGTGCCCCCGAACCCGGAGCGCCCATGCACTCGCGAGTCCCACTCGCCGTTGGCGAGTCGTCACCCCCTACCGGTGGTCAGCGCGCCCTTCCGACGCTCCTCGAGCGCCCCCTCCCCTGGGTGCTCGCCTCAGGGATCGTACTGTGCCTCGGCATCGTCGTGTCGGCATTGTCCACAACCGATCCCATGTGGTGGGTGCTGTACTTCAGCCACCTCGGCACCTTCGGCGACCTGTCGAGCCACGTCTTCAACGCCGGGCTCATCCTGTGCGGTGCGATCGTCGTGTTCTCGGCGATCCCGGTGCGGCTGTTCATCGAGCGCGCCCTCGAGGCCGGCGCGATCGCCGACGTGCGCACACGCCACGTGCTCCCACCCATCGTGCTGGTCATGGGCGTCAGCCTCTCGATGATCGGCGTCGTGCCGGTGAGCACGAACGAGTTCCTGCACGACCGGGCGGCGAACGGCGTGCTCCTGTCGTTCCTCGCGATGGTCGTCGCGTGTCGCATCATGCTCCCCGAGATCCCGCCGGCGCTGCATCGCTGGGCTGTGATCGGCGTGACGACGCTGATCGTCGGGATCATCGCCATGATAACCGGCGTCATCAATCTGACCCTGTTCGAGGTGATCGCCTTCGGCACGATCCTGACGTGGGTGCAACTGATCCAGTCGGCACTCGCGCGGATCGCGGTGCAGCCGGGCCGCGACGAGGATGCCGCCGAACTCGTCGAACAGGCCACCCCCGAGCTGCGCCGGGCATACACGCCCGCACACCGTCCGGGGTTCGCTGCGACGACGTCGCAGCGCGCGACCCGGCTGCGCATCCTGCACCGGGCGCCGACGCGCGCGCCGTCGCGCCCACGAAACAGCCGGTCGGTCAGCCAGTGGCGTCCGCCGCGGGCAGCGGTGCACTGATCCCGGCGAAGATCTGCGGCAGGGTCTGCTGCACGAATGGCGACGTCGCGAAGGTGCGCTCGTCACCGCCCGACATCACCCACGCTTCGAAGGACCGTTCGTAGGCGAGGATGACGAGCCGTACGGCAAGCACGGGCTCCCAGGTGAACTGACGGTTCAGTCGCGCCATGAGCGTGAGGAACGCATCGAGCAGCGCCGGCACGAAGCTGCGCTCGGAGTCGGCGACCTCGGCGTGTCCCGTGCGCCCCGCGAGCGCGTCGGCCCGTTCGCGGGAGCGGATCACGAGCGAGGCCCAATCCATCGGCCAGGCCTCGGCGAGGGCGACGGCTGCTTCGCGGAGGTCGTCGTCGGGCGAGACCGGAGTGAAGCGCCCGGCAGCGCTCGTGAGCCGTCCTGCGCATTCGTCGATGAGCTGCTGGTTCACGGCGCGCAGCAGGTCTGCGTTCGTCGGAAACAGGGTGCGAAGCGCACGGACCGAGACGCCCGCACCGTCGGCGAGGTCGTCGATGAGCTCGTCGGAGATGCCGTCAGAGAGCGGAAGCATGGCCCGCGCGAGCGTGAGCACGCGTGCACGTGCGGTCGACCTCGGGTCGTCCCGTCCGTTCCGGCCATCATCCTTGCTCGCCACGCTCGAAACTCTACCCGCGCACCCACACCGCGGGCCCCGACAACGGAGTCCCCCAAACGGCCGACATGCGCATTCTGCGAACCCGTGTCACCCTAGATGCGTATACAAATCGATTTGTATACGTCTGCATCAGAAGGGAAACCAGAGAAATGCACACGAAGAGACGGCGCATCGCGCGCCTGATCGCCGGGGGAGCCTCGGCAGCCGCGCTCGTCGCGACCGCCCTGGTCGGCACGTCGACGGCTGCCACTGCGGCACCGGCGGATGAACTGCAGGATGGGCCCGAGCCCACGATCCACACCCAGGAGGCCTACGCCCCCGAAGACGACTTCACCGCGAAGTGGACGCGTGCCGACGCCCGCCAGCTGGTGCGCCTGTCGGACCCCGACGCTCCGTCGCGGGAGAACTCCATGCCCACCTCGCTCACCATGCCGACGGTCCCGCAGGACTTTCCCGACATGTCGGACGAGCAGGTGTGGGTGTGGGACACCTGGCCGCTGACCGATGAGGACGGCAACCAGTACTCGGTGAACGGGTGGGAGATCATCTTCTCGCTCGTCGCAGACCGCGACCTCGGCTTCGACGACCGTCACGTCTACGCGAAGATCGGATACTTCTACCGTCCGGCCGACATCGCTGCCGAGGACCGCCCGGAAGACGGCGGCTGGACCTACGGCGGCCTCGTCTTCAAGGAGGGCGTGACGGGCAAGATCTTCGAAGACCAGTCGTACAGCCACCAGACCCAGTGGTCGGGCTCCGCGCGCATCTTCAAGAACGGCGAGATCAAGCTGTTCTTCACCGACGTCGCGTTCTACCGCGATGAGAGCGGTGCCGACATCAAGCCCTACGACCCGCGCATCGCGCTGAGCGTGGGCAAGGTGCACACCACGAAGAAGAAGGTCAAGCTGACCGGCTTCAACAAGGTGACCGACCTGCTGCAGGCCGACGGCGAGTACTACCAGACCGGTGAGCAGAACCCGTACTTCAACTTCCGCGACCCGTTCACCTTCGAAGACCCCGACAACCCCGGCAAGACCTACATGGTCTTCGAGGGCAACACCGCCATGGCGCGTGAAGAGGCGTACTGCACCGAAGAAGACCTCGGCTACCGCGAAGGTGACCCCTACGCCGAGACGGTCGACGAGGTCAACGCGTCGGGCGCGACGTACCAGATCGCGAACGTCGGCCTTGCGGTCGCGAAGAACAAGCAGCTCACCGAATGGGAGTTCCTGCCGCCGATCCTCTCGGCCAACTGCGTGACCGACCAGACCGAACGCCCGCAGTTCGTCTTCAAGGACGGCAAGGCGTATCTGTTCACGATCACGCACCGCAGCACCTACGCGGCGGGGATCGACGGGCCGGAAGGTGTCTACGGATTCGTCGGCGACGGCATCCGGAGCGACTTCCAGCCGCTCAACGGCGGCTCGGGTCTCGCGCTCGGCAACCCGACGAACCTGAACTTCTGGCAGGGGCAGCCGTTCGCTCCCGACTACAACCAGCACCCCGGCGCATTCCAGGCGTATTCGCACTACGTCATGCCGGGCGGTCTGGTGCAGTCGTTCATCGACACGATCGGCACCTCGGACGACTTCGTCCGCGGCGGCACGCTCGGCCCCACCGTGAAGATGGACATCGACGGCGACACGACGTCGGTCGACTACTCCTACGGCGACGGCGGTCTCGGCGGCTGGGCGGATGTCCCGGCCAACAAGAACCTCGTCACCAAGGGCAAGAAGAACTGACACGCGACGGCGCGTGCTCCCCACCGGGGGCACGCGCCGTCCCGCGTCCGCATTCCGCTCCGACCCGAAGGAGTCCGCATGGAGCCGCGCTCAGACCGGCGCCGCCTGACGATCCTCTCGATCGCCATGGCGGCGGTCGTCGTGCTCGCCACGGTGCTCGCGATCGCGCTCGCGCGCCCCGACACCGAGGTCACCCCCACCCCGACACCCGAGCACACCGAGGCGGCCGACCCCTACCGTCTGCCTGCGGGCGAAGACCCCGCCCGGCCGGCGATCCACCTGACTCCCGCCCAGCACTGGATGAACGATCCGCAGCGCCCGTTCTTCCTCGACGGGCTGTGGCACTTCTACTACCTCTACAACGCCGACCACCCCGACGGGAACGGCACGGCGTGGTACCACGCAACCTCCACCGATCTCGTGCACTGGACCGACCGCGGCGTCGCGATCGACAAGTACACGAACGGCCTCGGCGACATCTGGACCGGCACAGCCGTCGTCGACCACGACAACACCGCCGGATTCGGTGCCGGAGCCGTCATCGCGCTCGTGACGCAGCAACACGACGGTGTGCAGCGGCAGTCGCTGTTCTTCTCCACCGACGGCGGTGACACCTTCGCCTCGTACGACGGCAACCCGGTCATGGACAATCCCGGCACCCCGGACTGGCGCGACCCTCGGGTGCTGTGGGACGAGGCCGCCGGGCAATGGGTCATGGCGCTCGCAGAGGGTGAACGCATCGGGTTCTATACCTCCCCCGACCTGAAGACGTGGACGTACCAGTCCGACGTGACGGCAGCAGATCTGGGCGTGCTCGAGTGTCCGGATCTGTTCGTGATGTCGGTCGACGGCGACCCGGAACGCACCCAGTGGATCCTGATGGCGGGCGCCAATGGCGAAGCCGAGGGGATGACCACCGGCACGGTCTACTGGACCGGCGCCTGGGACGGCGAACGGTTCACTCCGGACGAGCAGGGGCACCGGTGGCTCGACCGCGGCGCCGACTACTACGCGGCCGTCACCTGGGACGATCCATCACTCAGCGACGACGACCGCCTTGCCCAGCGGTACGGCATCGGTTGGCTCAACAACTGGGCGTACGCGGGACAGGTGCCCGGCGAACAGTTCGCCGGCGGGTCCGACAGCATCATCCGCGAGCTGCGGCTCGTGTCGGACGGCGACGCCACCCTGCTCGCATCGACCCCCTCACGCACCATCGACGGCCTCGCGGGCCCGGCGCTCGAGACCGCGAGCGCCGTCGTCGAACCCGGTGCCACGATCTCGCTGGGCGAACCGGATGCCGAAGCCTATCGCCTCACCGTCGACCTGCAGGTCGAGGAATCGACCTCGGAGGCACGCATCCGCATCCCCCGCGGCGACGGTTTCGCGACGGTCGGCTACGACGCGGCAGCCGGCGAAGTGTTCGTCGCGCGCGACGCGGACGCGATCGCCGGCGACATGCCCGAGGCGTATCGCGTGGTGCGCACCGCGCCGGAATCGCCGCGTGATGGCGTGGTCAGGCTCGACATCATCGTCGACGCCGCATCGATCGAGGTGTTCACCGGGTCGGGACGCGCGACGCTCAGCATGGTCTCCGGGCAGGGCGCCGAGCGGCGCGAAGCGTCCGCGATCGGGCTCGGCGCCGAGCGGGGCACCGTCACGCTCGCAGCGGCGACGCTCGTGCCGCTGCGAGCGGCACCCGTCGCGCGGGCGGAGTGACTCAGCGCGTCGGCGGTGCGACCGACGCTCGCTCGACGAGGCGGCCAGGTAACTGATGCACGCGCCCGGGGCGCTCGTCGGTAGCGCCGTCGATGCGGTCGAGGAGCCGTTCCATCCCCCACCGCCCCATCTGCTCGTGCGGCAGCGCGACGGTGGTGAGCCCGGGGTCGAGTGCGTCCGCGACCGGAAACAGGTCATCGATGCCGACGATCGAGACGTCTTCGGGCACCCGCAGGCCGAGCCGGCCCGCCGCCTGCATGACCCCCATCGCGATCTGGTCGTTGAAGCACACGACCGCCGTCGGGCGGTCGGCGCGGTCGAGCAGTCTCGCGCCGGCTTCTCGCCCGCCTGCGGCATCCGAGGCGACGTGGACGATGCGGTCGTCGGGCAGCGCGACTCCCGCGTCGCCGAGGATCGTTCGGACGGCAAGCGCTCTGCCTCGAGAGGCGCGTGAATCGTCGTTCGTCGTCGCGTACGCGATCTCGCGGTGCCCCAGGCGCAGCGGCACCTCGCACGCGAGCGCGGCGATCTGCGCCTCGTCGGGCACGACGGCATCCACATGCCAGCCCGGGTCGGGTGCAGCGTCGATGAGCACGATCGGAACGTCTGCCGAGAGTCTCGGTCGAGCGATGCGCTGGTTGTAGTTTCGCGCGAGCAGCAGGCCGTCGACGCGCTGCGCCAGCATCCGGTCGACGAGCGCGCTCTCCTCGGCTTCGTCGCCCTCGGTCTCGACGACCAGCAGCAGCACGTCGCGCTCGAGCCCTGCGGCACGGGCTCCCGCGATGATGCGGCCGGCGAACGGCGTCGTCGCGACATGGTCGCCGATGAACCCGACGATGCCGGTCCGCTGCCGGCGCAGGCCGCTCGCGACACGGTCGGGCGCGTACCCGAGCTCTCGGGCGACGACGAGGATGCGCTCCCGCGTCTGCGCGTTGACGCTCCGCGCGCCGCTCAACGCGTGCGAGACGGTCGTCGGCGACACGCCGGCCACCCGCGCGACGTCGCTGATGCGCGCACGTCCACCGTGCGCGCGCTGATCGACGTCCGCCCCCATCGCTCCAGCGTAGCGACGGGGGCGGACGTGGTCTGATCGGCGCGCGCTCAGTCGCTCAGGACGATCTGATCTACCAGCAGGTGCCCCCACGCGCCGACGGCGTCATCGAGGATCTGGATCTGCGCGGTCCGACCGGCGAGGTCTCGCAGATCCCACTCGACGGGTCGGAACGTGCCGGAGTCGTCACCGGTCGCCGTGCGGACCGGCACGCCGTCCACGAGCAGTTGCACCGACGTCGCCGGTTCACTGCCGAGCGCGTTGTCGCCGCCCGCGACCAGCAGGTGCATGAAGTTGCGGTCGATCGTGAACGGCGCCGACGTCACCACCCCGGTTGCCGCATCTGCGCCGGCGAACGTGTCGGCGACGCGGGCGCCCACCTGGCCCGGCGCGGACGCCGTCACCGGGCCGATGCCCGCGAGGTCGCCCGATGCCGTCCACCCCTCGCCCCACACGTCGGACTCGAAGTCGGCGAGCACGCGCGCAGGTCGCTGATCGACGCTGCCGAACTCGGTGATCGTCAGGTCGCCGAAGGTCGCCGCGCCGCCCACGGTGTACAGGGCCAGACCGACATCTGCCGGGTCGGCGAAGACCTGACTGGAGTGCACATAGCGACCGTCGTCGACGAAGACCTCGATCGTGGTGCGGTCGACGAGGATCGTCAGCGCCACCTGGTCGCCCGCCACCGGCGTGCGGCTCTCGAGCTTGAACGGGTTCGGCGGATGCCCCGTCTGGCCACGGTTGGCGTACGCGTAGGTGTCGGTCACCCCGACGTCGGCGTGCGCGGAGCCGTCGGCGGACCGGCGCAGCTGCAGGCCGACGTTCGCCGCGGTCTCGCGACTGACCGTGGTCTGGATGCGGTAGGCGTCGCCGGTGTAGTCCAGCACGCGATGCCCATCGACGGTCACATCACCGAGTTCGACGGTGCGCGTCGCGATGTGGTCGAGGGCCGCGACCGGCTGCGAGGCGAGCCGGTACCCGTCCGGGGAGCTGCGGAGTGTGACCTGTCGGGTGATCGAGTCGGTGCCGTTGAAGCCGTCCTCGGTCCAGGTGGGCGTCGTGTGCGCGTAGTCCCAGTTGTTCATCCAGCCCACCGCATAGCGCCGGTCCAGCGGCGCGGCGGGGTCTTCCCACGTGACGGCCCCGTACCAGTCGAAGCCGTGGTCGAGCCACTGCGGCGCCGTCTCGTCGAAGGTGAACGCGGTGCCGTCGAAGTCGCCCGTCCAGTAGGCGAAGGTGGCCGGCTCGTTCGTCGCGTAGCCGTTCGCGCTGACGCCGAACACCCACTTCTCGGTGCCGTCGTCGGCGCGGATGCGGAAGAGGTCGGGGCATTCGATCATGCCGATGCCCGTGTTGACGTACTCCCAGGCCCGATCCCAGTCCTTCAGATTCGGCGAGGTGTAGAAGCCGACGCGATCGCCCTCGGCCACGAGCGCGATCCACTGGTCGCGCTCGTCGTCCCACACCACCTTCGGGTCGCGGGTGTGCTGGCGTCCGCCGTTGGGGATGACCGGCTGCTCGCCGTGCGGGCGGAACGTGCGTCCGCCGTCGATCGAGTACCAGAGGAACTGCGCCTGCGGCCCCGAGGCGGTCTGCTGCTGCGACTCGGTGGGGTGATCCATCTGCGTGACGAGCATCACGACGGCACCCGCCCCGAAGCCGGCGGTGTTGTCGTGGTCGACGACTGCAGACCCCGACCACAGGTCGTAGTTGGCGTTCGTCTTCTTCGGCGCGGCGATGCCCTGGTCGGCGAACACGACGCCGTCGTAGCTGGTCGCCAGGCGCCACTCGGTGCCGAAGTTCGCGGCGGGATCCGCGTTGTAGTCGGAGTTGTACAGGTAGTAGTAGTGGAACTTCCCGTCGATGAAGACCGGCCGCTGCGGGTCGTTCTTCCAATGGTCGGGCACTGTGAAGTGATACTGCGCGCGGTACGTGTCGCCGGGCGCGGCCTCAGCCGGCGCCGCGGGGGCTGCGAGCGCGAGCGACGCGGCGACGGCTGCTGCGGCCGACGCCCCGCCCACCCGAGCCCACCGGCGGGCTCGGGTGTCGGAGTGGTGGGGAGATGACGTCATCGGCGTCTCCTTTCATTGAGGTCAGGCGGAGACTGTCACCCCTGCGGCGGTCAGGCGGCCACCCACCCACGAGACGGGCATCGGGTCGGTCACACCGCCGACGAAGCGGCCGTCGGCGTCTTGGTGGCGGAATGCGAACAGCAGCCACTGGCCGTCGTCGCGACGCTGCAGCAGACGCCCGACGTAGAGCGTCTCGTCGGTGAGCGGGTAGGCGTCGTCGAGGTGGAACGGCCCGGTGAGGCTGTCCGCGGGCACCGCCCAGGTGCCGCCGCGGGCATCGCTGCGGGATGCCGTGGCGTGATCACCCAGGCACGAGAACAGCAGCACGGGTGTGCCGTCGACGACCTCGACCTGCATCACTTCGAGCTGCCCGAACCCGGTCTCGCTCGGTGTCGACAGCGGCGGCTGCAGGGTCCATTCCCGCAGGTTCGGCGAGGTCGCATGCCCGATGACGCCCCGCCCTGCGGGGTCACCGTGCGGGGCGCGGGCGGTGATGTACATGTGCCAGCCGTCGCCGTTCGGGTCGGCGAAGACCCACGGGTCGCGGAACGCCTCGTCGTGCCAGGCGTCGTCGGCGAGGGTCTCGTACCACGGGCCCGATGCTTCAAGCACGGCACCGGGGTGCTTCGTCCACACCTCGAGGTCGGGTGAGGTCGCATACCCGATGCGCTGCACGTTCTTGCCGCCCTCGGCGAGCGTCGACCCCGTGTAGAACATGAACCAGGTGCCGTCGGGGTGGCGCACGGTCGAGCCGGTCCACGTGGCGAGGTCGTCGAACGCGGGGGCATCGCTGCGCACAAGTGCGTCGGGCACCTGCGTCCACCTCTCGAGGTCGGTCGAGACGGCGTGACCGATCGACGCGCGGTAGTGGCGCGCATCGGGGTCCTGCAGCGCGCGCGAGGCGTACAGGTAGAAGAGGTGGTAGCGCTCGCCGTCGTCGGCGAACCAGTAGTCCCAGACCCAGGAACCGGGAAGATCGAACACGCATCAGCCTTTCGTGGTGTGGGCGAGGCCCACGGAGTTGAGGAAGTTGAGTTCGGCGGCGACCGGCGGGTCGGCACCGGGCCGCGACACGGTGATCGCGGCTGCTTCGGCGCACGCAAGCAGCACATGCTCGAGCACGCCGGGCGTGAGCGCCGCGATCGCGGCCCTCCTGTCTTCGGCACCCGATGTCGCCGCGAGCAGCGCGGCGACGAGGGTGCCCATGAACGTGTCGCCTGCGCCGACGGTGTCGACGACGGTGGTGTCGGCCGCCACGACACGGTGGCGTCCGTCCGTCCGATAGGCGGTGGCGCCGCCCGAGCCTGCCGTGACCACCACCAGCGTCGGCCCGCTCGCCAGCCATTCCCGCGCGACGTCGTCGATGTCACGGTCGGGGTGCAGCCACCGCACGTCCTCATCGCTGGCCTTCACGATGTCGGCCGCGGCGACCAGGCGCTGCACGCGATGACGCACGTCGGCGGGGTCGTCGACGAGTGCGGGGCGGATGTTCGGGTCGTAGCTGAGGAGGGTCCCCGGCATCCGGTGCTCGGCCAGTTCGACGACCAGATCCGCACCCGGCGTCAGCAGCGCAGCGACCGAACCGACGTGCAGCACGTCGGCCGGCGCGAGCGCCGCGTCGACGGGCTCGCCGTCGATGTCGAACGTATACTCGGCGGCTCCCGCCTCATCGAGCCGGGCGGTCGCCGTCGAGGTGCGCGGTGCAGCAGCGGCTTCGATCCGCACCCCCGAGTCGGAGAGCCACCGCCGCACCGCGCGTCCATCGGGGTCGTCGCCGAGGCGCGTGTGCAGCGCCACGTCGAGCCCCAGTCTGCCGAGGGTCAGGGCGACGTTCGCAGGACTGCCACCAGGGGCGCGATCGACGCTCCCGTCGATGCGGTGGACCACGTCGACGAGCGCTTCGCCGACGACGGCCACGCGCGCAGGCGGCGTCATCCCTTCACCCCGCTCGCGGCGATCGAGCTGACGAACGCCCGCTGGAAGATCAAGAACACGATGAGCACGGGCAGCGTGATCAGCGACGTGTACGCCATGACCTCGCCCCACGCGGTGTTGAGCTGGAAGAAGTACTGCATGCCGACCATGACCGGCCGCAGCTCTTCCTTCTGCACCACCATGAGCGGCCACAGGTACTGGTTCCACGCGGGCAGGAACGTGAGGATCGCGACCGTCGCGAACGCGGGACCCGACAGCGGCACCAGGATGCGACGGTAGATCGTGAACCAGCTCGCCCCGTCGATGCGCGCCGCCTCGTCGAGCGAGGTCGGGATCGTCGAGAAGTACTGCGCGAACAGGAAGATCGAGAACGCGTTCGCGACGAACGGCACGATCTGCACCTCGTAGGTGTTGAGCCAGCCGAAGTCGTACTTGAGCAGTCCGCCCTCCATCACGAGGGTGGGCAGCTGGGCGACCCAGTAGACCATCGGCACCGCGATCGTCTCGAAGGGCACGATGAGCGTCGCGATCACCATCGCCATGACGACGGCGCGACCCTTCCACCGCAGACGCGACAGTGCGAAGCCGGCCATCGAGTTGACGATGAGCCCGAGTCCCACGGTGAGCACCGTGATGAAGATCGAGTTGAACAGGAACTGCGCCACCGGTACCCGGTCGAAGACCCCGAAGTAGTTGTCGAGGCTGATGTCGCCTGCCGGCACGAACGCCATCGGCGAGTCGACGTCCTGCAGGATCTGCGCGTCGGGCTTGAGGCTGGAGACGAACATGAACACGAGCGGAAACATGAAGATGATTCCGAACACGCTCATCGCGATGTAGGTGAAGATGCGGCCCCGCAGGCGCACACGGTGCTCGCTGGCGGGCGTCGCCGCGCGGCGCTGGCCGCTGCCGCGCGTGGTGACGGCACGGGTCGAGGTCGTATCGATGGCCATGTCAGTCCTTCTCTCGCGTCAGCCAGCGCTGGATGAGCGCGATGATCAGCACGGCGACGAAGAAGATCAGCGAGATCGCCGCCGCGTAGCCGATCTCCTGCTGCTCGTAGCCCTTGCGCACGGCGTGGAAGACGATCGTGGAGGTCGAGTTGACGGGACCGCCCTGCGTCATGACATCGACCTGCACGAACAGGCCGAGGGCCGCGATCGTGATGGTCACCAGGACGAACACCATCGTCGGGCGCAGGCCCGGCCAGGTGACGTTCGTGAACTGGCGCCACGGGCTCGCGCCGTCCATCTTGGCCGCCTCGTAGAGCTCTTCGGGAATGGTCTGCAGACCCGAGAGCCAGATGATCATGTGGAACCCGACGGCCTGCCAGATCGACAGCGCGATGATGGCGCCGAGGGCCGTGTCGGGGTTGTTGAGCCAATCGACGCCCGCCCACGCTCCGAAGGTGAGCGTGTCGATCATCGAGTTGATGAGGCCGTCCTTCTGGTACATGAACTTCCAGAGGATCGACACCACGACGATCGAGGTGACGACGGGGATGAAGAAGACGACGCGGAAGAACGTCGTCCCCCGCATCCGCCGGTTCACGAGTACGGCCAGCAGCAGGCCGAGGCCCGCCTGCACCGGCACGACGACCAGGGCGAAGACGAAGGTGTTCCACGCCGACTGCAAGAAGACGGGGTCGGTCGTGAAGACCCGGATGAAGTTGTCGAAGCCGACGAACCGCGGCGGGTTGGGAGAGATGAGTCGCGCGTTGGTGAACGAGAGCGTGAAGGCGAGGATCACCGGGATCACGAGGAACAACAGCAGCAGGAGCGCCGCGGGGGCGATCATGCCGAGGCCGGCCCAGGTCTCGCGTCCGCGTGCGCTGCGGATGCGGCGGGTCGCGCGCCGAGGCGTCTCGGCCGCGACCGTCGGGGGTGTGACAGTCATGGGAGTGCTTCCGTGGAGACCGGTGGGGGCGAGCGCCCCCACCGGTCAGGCGATCACTGGAATCCGTACCCGTCGTTCGACGCGATGTTGGCGTCGATCTCGGAGACGGCGCGGTCGAGGGTCTCTTGCACGTCGGCGCCGTTCATGATGTCTTTCGCAGCGGTCTCGAACGTGGTCGAGATGACCGCGTAGGCGGGCGTCTCGGGGCGCAGCACGGCATACTGCTGCGAGAACTCGACGAAGTCGCGCAGGGCGCCGTCTTCACCGAAGTACTCGGATGCCGCCGCTGCCGACTCGGTGGCCGGGATCACGATCTGCTTGTCGGCGAAGGCGGTGATGTACTCGTCCTGGAAGCTGAACTCCAGGTAGGCACGGGCACCGTCTGCCTGCTCGCAGCTGGACGAGATGCCCCACTGCCACGAACCGCCGCCGATCTTGGGGCCATTGCCGAGGTCGGGCGCCGGCAGAATGAGCAGGTCGTCGCCGACCTCGTCGAGCGCCGTCAGCGCGTTCCACACGCCGGTGTAGCTGAGCGCCACCTGGTCGTCGATGAACTCCTGGTTGCCGATCGTGCCGCTCGCGTTCGCGTAACCGTCGGCGAACAGCCCCTGGAACCACTCGCCCCATGCCACGGCATCCGCGCCGTTGAGCGCGCCGTCGGCGGAGAGCATCGTGTCGCGGTCGATGAGGTCGCCGCCGAAGCTCTGCAGGAACGGCGAGTACGCGTACGGCCACCACTCGCCGGTGTCTTCGGCGCCGATGTCGATGGGCGTCTCGTAGCCGGCATCCTTCAGCGTCGACAGGACGTCGGCGAACTCGTCTGCCGTCCAGGGCTCGTCGACCGTGGGAATGCGGATGCCGTTCTCATCGAGCACCGACTGGCGAGCGAAGATGCCGAGTGCGGCGTCCCAGTAGCCGGCCGAGTAGATCTCGTCGTCCCAGACACCCACCGCGGTGGGCAGCAGCGAGTCGGTGAGCTCGGTGGGCAGCTCGAGCGGCTGCAGGTAGCCCGCCCAGGCCCAGTTGGGCATGATCGGACCGTCGAGGTCGAGCAGGCAGGGCAGGTCGTTCGAGGCTGCCGCCGCGACGATCGCGTCGTTGTACGCGCCCTGCGGGAACGACTCGTGCACGACCTCGTACTCGTCCTGCGACGCGTTGAAGTCGGAGATGATCTGCTCGTAGACCTCGAGCTCGGCCTCGTTTCCGGCCGAGTGGGTCCACATGGTGAGCTGGGTGCGACCGTCCTCGGTGGTGGTGTCGCCCTGACCGGCCTGTCCGCAGCCGGCCAGTGCCAGAACGCTCACGAGCCCCGCTGCCGCGGCGACCCGCACGGGAGTGCGCTTCATTATGGTTTCCTTTTCTTGTGATCGACGCCCGCGTCGATCACCGATCGGTGGTCGCGGTTCGCGACCGTTCGGTTGTGTGTGAAGCCCGTCGCCGGTTCTGTTTGCCGACGTGCGCCGGCGGCGGGCCCACGGAGTCTCGTCGCACGACGGGACACTCCATGTGGTGCACGGCATCCTTTTCACCCTCCGCGCGGATGCCGAGCGCGGCCTCCATCGCCCAGCGACCCATCTCGTAGTGGGGCAGGGCGACGGTGGTGAGGGGTGGGTCCTGTTCGGCCGCGACGAACTGCTGGTCGTCGAAGCCGACGACCGAGAGGTCGCGGGGGATGTCGAGGCCGCGGGCGTGCGCCGCGCGGTAGACGCCGGTCGCCATCCGGTCGTTGAAGCAGAAGAAAGCTGTGGGGCGGATCGCTTCGGGCAGGTCGAGCAGCCTCTCGGCCGCGATGCGACCACCCTGGGGCGAGGTCTGCGCGGCGACGTGCCATGCGGGGTCGGGCTCGATGCCCGCCTCGGCGAGCGCCTCCAGGTAGCCCTCGTGACGCAGGCTCGCGGCGATCGGCGCGTCTTCGTTGGTGTCGATGTATGCGATGCGGCGGTGCCCGGCTTCGGTGAGCGCACGCACCGCCGCGCGACCGCCTTCGCGGTCGGCCGGCACGACGGATCGGTAGCCGCCGGCCTCGGGGCGGCAGTCGAGGAAGACGGCGTCGTCGGGAAGGCCGGCCGGGGTCGAGAGCACGCGATGCCACATCGCGGCGTAGATCATGGCGTCGACCTGCTGCGCGCCGAGGGCACGGATCGCGTCACGCTCGATGTCGGCGTCACCGCCGGTGTCGACGAGAAACAGCAGGTGCGAGTGCTCGCGGGCGACGTCCTGCGCACCGGCGAGCATGCGTCCGGCGAACGGCGTCGTCGCGATCTGGTCGGAGATGAGCCCGACGGTGCGAGTGCGCTGCGTGCGCAGGCTGCGGGCGACGGAGCTGGGCTGGTAGCCGACCTGCTTCGCGGCGGCACGCACCCGCTCACGCGTGGCTTCGGGGATACGCGATTCGACGTCGTTCATGACGAGCGAGACGGTCGACACCGACACGCCTGCCGCCGCGGCGACATCGGAGATGCGAACCCTGGCCACGTCTGCTCCTCGTTGAGTGGATGCTGTCTTCCTGCGGTGCAAAATCGATTGATCAATGGTGATAAATCGATTGAGCGCCCTGCGAGATGATTATGCGCGCGCCGGCCGCCTTTCGTCAAGCCCCGTTGCGAACGCCGCGATCCGGTAGATTCCGGGTCGGGGAATCGAGCGACGGCAGGAGGTTCGCAGTGTCCGATTCAGAGCGGCGGCCACCGTCGTACTGGTACGCCGACGCCGACGCCCGTTCCACATCGGCGCTCGAAGCCCTGCGCGCCTACCGCGCTGCAGAGACCGCCATGCGACGACGCACGCAGCGGAGCATGGACATGGGCGAGAACGAACTCCTCGTCCTGCGCTTCCTCAGTCGTGCGCGCGTGCGTGACGAGGTCGTCACCCCCGTACAGTTGAGCCGCTATCTCGGCATCACGACAGCATCGACCACAGCGCTGCTCGACCGACTCACCATGAGCGGCCACGTCACACGCTCGCCGCATCCGACCGATCGGCGCAGCGTCGTGGTCTCGATCACGGACGATTCCGAGACCGAGGTGCGACACACCCTGGGCGCCATGCACGAACGCATGATGGCCGTCGTCCGCCCCATGTCGGCGCGCGACCGCGCAACCGTCGTCGACTTCCTCGACGCCATGCGTCGCGCGGTGGATCAGATCGACGACTGACGAGCGTTTCCGGTTCTGGTCATGCCTCCGGCCGCGGCTGCGATGCGCGCGAGGAAGGCCAGCACGATGTCGACCTCGTCATCGCGCAGGCCGCGCGCAACCCCTTCGACGTCGCGCTCGAACGCGCCGATCGTCGCATCCATCTGCGCGCGCGCGGTCTCGCTCGGAACGAGCAGCACCCGTCGACGATCGGTCGGGTGCGCCTCGCGGTGCAGATAGCCGGCTCGCTCGAGGCGATCGAGCAGGGCCGTCGTCGATGCAGAACTCGCTCCGAGACGTCGGGAGACATCGCCCGGCGTGAGGCCCGCGCCGGACTGTTCGGCGACCAGATCGCGAAGCACCGAGAATTCGCTCTCGCCGAGCGCCATAGATCTGCGCGCACGATGCCGCATGTCGGACTCGGCCACCGCGTAGGCCTTCACGGCTTCGACGACCTCCCGACTCCTGTGGCCATCCCGCCCTGACATCGCCGCCTCCGTTCGGACATTCTCCAACCAAGCCGAATTACTAGCTTGTCTAGTTACTTGCTATATGAGTAGATTGTCCACCAAGAATAATCGATTCGGAAGGAATCGCCATGGGTCGTCTGTACTACGGAGCCGCGGGAGACCAGATCACGATGCCCGATGACGAATTGGCGCACCTCAAGATCGTGGTCGCCACCAAACTGCGACGCTCCGAAAGCTTCACCCTCTCGTGGCGCCACGGCACCGAGACCGACCCTCGACTGTCGAGTGTGTGGATGCACTGCTCGATTCCGCTGCGCTTCGAGTTCGACGGCGGCGATGCGGACGCGCTCGACCGCACCAGACTGCAACAGCTCGCCGAAGCCGCGAACACGAACCGCGGTATCGTGCTGGAGCTCATCGAGCCGGCGCGCGCGGCAGAACTGGTACGGGCAGCATGAGCTTGCTCAATGCCGCCCCCCTCTTGTCCGGGTTGCGCCTGCAATGGGCAGAGGTCGACCCCGGCTTCCACGTCGCGACGAAAGACGGCGAATTCGCTGGGTCGGTCGACACCACCCATGACGGGCATTTCGTCGCGCTCGATGCGCGCTCAACCCCCATCGGTCGATATGAGACGCTCGCCGAAGCGAAGCGCTCCCTCACCACGACCCAGCCGCCTGAGCGCCGCGAGTTGGAGACGCGAGTCCTCTCGACGCTGCAGACCGCAGCCGTGATGGCGGGTGGGGCTAGCGCCATCGCACTCACTGTCGGAACCGCATCCCTCCTGACCTGACCGCGCGGGGTGGCGTACCGTGGCACCATGACGCGTCGCCCGCTCGCATTGGCATCGGGGATCACCCTGCTGCTCCTCGCGGGGTGCGCCACCGAGCCGGCCGAGTCACCGGCGACTTCTGCGGCGTCACCGACCACGCCATCACCGTCGGCGACCGTCGACCTCACTGCAGCGGCGGCATGGTTCGACGAGGTGAGCGCGAGCGTGTCCGACGGCCCCGGCGCAGCCGTCTCCGCGGGAATGCTCGTGACCAACCACGGCA
The DNA here is from genome assembly GCF_965345345.1 of Microbacterium sp. bgisy189. GTDB lineage: Bacteria > Actinomycetota > Actinomycetes > Actinomycetales > Microbacteriaceae > Microbacterium. The sequence continues at coordinate 415,669 of NZ_CBDRMZ010000002.1, forward strand.
CGCCGACGTTCATCGTCGCGACGATCGACAATCCGACGAAGCTGGTCCGTGCCGACGTCCGCTGTTTCGGCGGGGGCACGGCTCAGGTCGCGGTCACGGCCGTCTCAGCCGATGGCGGGGAATCGGAGCCCGTCACATCTGAGGTCGTGTGCGACGAGGCGCCTCACGGCATCGAGCTCGACCTCGAGGCGACGACATCCGTCCGCCTCGAGGCACTCGGCAGCATGGAGACCTATCTGCACGCGACGTTCATCGAAGAGCTCGTCGTCGAGTACTGACGCCCGGGTCGACCGGTCATGAGGCGATTGCGCGCGGATGACTGCCGACCCGCCAGCTTCCTGCTGAGCCGTGCCTTCCGTAGGAGGCCGCCCAATGCGCCGCGGCACCGAAACGCGATCCGCTGCTGAGCGCGACATGCACCCCGTCATGGGCGAAGCCGACGATGTCGGCGCGACCGTCGCCGTTCACGTCGGTCACGCTGCGCGGCATCCAGCCGGACGTCCACTCGCGCGAACTGAAGTCGTTCGTCCACCGCGCGGGCGCCGCGAACGATGAACCGCGGTTGAGTGCGACTGTCGTGCCGAGGGTGCCGAGCGCGCCGCCGATGGCTGCGACACCAGTGGTGGCGAACAGTGCGCGGCGTGAAACCGCTGGTGAGACGTCCATGTGTCACCTTTCTCTTGTGGTCAGTGCTCCTGGTCAGTGCGCGGCGCGCATGCGCCACACCGATGCCTGCGCGGTGGCGCCGTCGACACGGATCGACACGCGATCCGCGTCGGGCGCGACGGGGTACACGCGGGCGGCGAGCGGCACCCCGTTCGCGAACGCTTCGAGGGCCGAGTGGTCGACGAGCACGCGAACGCGCACGCGATCGCCCTCGACGGGCACTCGCCCGCCCAGCGGGCCGGCATCTGTGGACTGATCGAGGCTCGCGTGCGAGCGATCGAGCGAGAAGTCGGCGTGGTGGCCGGACCGTTCGAGCCGATACACCGTGCGCTCACGACCATCGGCGGTCGCCCGCACTGTCACCTCGATCGCCGCTCCCTCCGGTAGCTGCACGTCGACTTCGATGTCCAGTTGATCGCCGGCGACATCGAAGCCGTCCACGGCATCGCCGCGGTACAGCAGCGATTCGCGCAACAGCTCCACCTCAGGCACAGGCGCCTGGTGCAGCGAGCCGTCGGCGCGAGCCGTGACAACGCGCGGCAGCGACATCACGCCCGACCAGCCCGCCTGCACGGCGGCGTCGTCGGGACGACCCTCCTGCATCCAGCCGAACATCACGCGCCGCCCGGACGCGTCGCACATCGACTGCGGCGCGTAGAAAAAGCGCCCGCCGAGGTCGAGGCGGTGCAGCGAAGCCGGCTCAAAGCGGTCGCCGGCGTACCGCCCCGTCCAGTAGAGGGGGTGGTGGGTCACGCCGTCGTCCCACGCGGAGAAGACAAGAACATCGGCGTCGTCGACGGCGAACAGGTCGACGCATTCCCACATGGTGCCGGTCCAGTCGGCGGCGTTGCGGTCCTGAGCTCCGGCGTCACCGGTGAGCAGCGGACCGAGGTACTCCCACGTGCGCAGGTCGGTGGATTCGTACAGCAGCGCGGTGCCGCCGACATCCCGGATCCCGGCGCCGATGATCTGGCGCCACGTTCCCGACTCCTCGCGCCACACGCAATGGTCGCGGAAGGCAACGATATCGAGGTCGGCCGGCGGCGCCGGGATGACGGGGTTCGCGTCGTGCTTCGTCCACGTCGCGAGATCGGCCGACCCGGTCGCGATGCACGGCAGCTCCCGATCGCCGTGGCGTCCCGAATAGACGAGCGTGGGCACGCCGTCGTGGTCGACGAGCACGCCGGACCAACAGCCGTCGACATCGGGGCCCTCACTCGGCTCGAGCGCGATCGGCAGTTCCTCCCAGTGCACGAGGTCTTTGCTGCGCGCGTGCCCCCAGTGGATCCGGTGATGCACGGGCGCATGCGGGTTGTACTGGTAGAAGAGGTGGAACCACCCGTCTCGCTGGGTCAGCCCGTTCGGGTCATTGAGCCATCCGGCCGGGGCGACGAAGTGGAACGCCGGACGATGCCGGTCCGCCCTCGCCCGTTCGATCAACTCGGTCGCCGGTGCGGATGCGGTGGTGGTGGTCATGCGGGGTCGTTCTCCAGGTCGGCCGAGCGGGGAGCGGCGGCAGGTTGTTCCAGGGCGGTGCCGGGTGCGTCCGGCGGCGGGGCGTACAGCCCGCATCGCACCCGGTGCTCGGGTTGGGCGCTGATGGTGTGGAAGACGGCGTTCTCAGCGGTGCACGGCTGGTCGGGGTCGCCCTGCCATGGGCACCGAGTGGGATGCAGCACGTCTCGGCGCAGCGCGGCCCGCTGTTCGGCGTCGAAGGGGTCGCGCCGGGCCGGGTCGGGGACCGCCGAGATGAGCAGTCGCGTGTAGGGGTGGGCGGGTTGCGCGAGCAGCTGCATCGCGTCGCCCACTTCGACCAGCTCCCCCGCGTACATCACGGCGATGCGGTCGGCGAGGTATCGCGCCGACGCGAGGTCGTGCGTGATGTACAGCATCGAGATGCCCTGCTCTTCGCAGAGGCTGCGCATGAGGTTCAGGACGCCGATGCGCACCGAGACGTCGAGCATCGACGTCGGCTCATCGGCCAGGAGTAGCCGCGGACCGACCGCGAGGGCGCGGGCGATTGCGATGCGCTGCCGCTGGCCACCCGACAGTTCGTGGGGGTAGCGGTCGAGCATCTCGTCGGGCAGCCCGACCTTTTCGAGCAGGCGTCGCTTCGCTGCCTCGAGCGCGCTGCGGTCGGCGACGGCGCCATGGATGCGCAACGGGCGCTCCAAGAAGTGCCCGACGCGGTGCACGGGGTTGAGCGACCCGAACGGGTCCTGAAAGATCATCTGCACGGCTGACCGGTAGGCCCGAGTGGCGCGGCGAGTGGTCGCGACGACGTCCTCGCCCTCGAAGAGGAACGTGCCCGAGCTGGGCTGTTCGAGGCGGGCGATACAGCGCGCGAAGGTGGATTTTCCGCTCCCCGACTCGCCGACGAGCGCAACGATCTCGCCGTGCGCGATGTCGAGATCGACGCCACCCAGCGCTCGCACTCGGCTGCGCGAGAAGGCGCCGCCCGTCGTGAAGGTCTTGGCCAGACCGCGAGCCGAAAGCACAGGAGTGTCGGTCATGTGAGTGCCTCCGTGATGAGAGCGTCGTCGCTCGGAGCGACCCAGTGGGTGGGGGTGGCCGGTTCCAGATCGGGAATTCCCGCGAATCGCACGCCTTCGCCGAGGCCACGGAGTCTGGTGCGCGGACCCGACATCGGCGGGAACGCGTTCATCAGCGCGCGCGTGTATGGATGCCGGGGTGTCGCGAACATGTCGTTCGCGGGTGCCGTCTCGACGAACCTGCCGCCATACATCACGGCCATGCGGTCGGACAGCTCGACCATGAGCGACATGTCATGCGTGATGAACAGGATCGCGAATCCGAGCTCCTGCTGGAGGTCTTTGATCTGCGCCATGATCTCTTGTTGCACGACGACGTCGAGCGCAGTCGTCGGCTCGTCCATGATCAGCAGCGACGGCCGCAGCGCGGTCGCCATCGCGATGACGACGCGTTGACGCATCCCACCAGACAACTGGTGCGGATACGCGCGCAGCCGGTCTCGCGGGATGCCGACGAGATCAAGCAGGTCGGCGGCCTTTGCCCGCGCGGACGCTTTCGAGATGCCTTCGTGGGTCGTGAAGATGTCGATGATCTGTGCGCCGATCGTCATGACCGGGTTGAGCGAGTTCATCGCACTCTGGAAGACCATGGCGACCTGTCGCCACCGGAACGCCCGCAACGCTTCGGCGCTGAGCGAGAGCACGTCGGTGCCGGCGAAGCGGATCGATCCGCCCGCGATCACGGCGGGGTCGCGCAGCAGCCGCAGAATCGCATTCGCGATCGTCGATTTGCCGCATCCGGACTCGCCCGCCAGACCGAACACCTCGCGCTCGGCAATCGTGAAGGACACCCGGTCGACCGCCCGCACGGTGCGGGCGTCGGTGACGTACTCGACCGACAGATCGGACACATCGAGCAGTGGCGCGCTCATCGTTGAGCCTCCGGACGGCTTGCGACACGCGTGGGCGCGTCTGGGGTGGTGCGACGTTTCGGACGTCGCAGTCTGGGGTTCGTGGTCTCGTCGACGCCGTAGTTGACCAGTGCGAGCGCGAAGGCGACGAGCGCGATGCAGACACCTGGTGGGACGAACACCCACCAGGCACCGGTCAGCAGGGCACCGTCGTTACTGGCCCAGTAGAGGTTCGTTCCCCAGCTGATGGTGCTGATGTCGCCGAGCCCCAGGAACTCGAGGCCGGCTTGGGCACCGATGCCGAAGATGACGCAGGCGAGAAAGGTGCTCATGACGATCGAGGCCATGTTCGGGAGGATCTCTCGGAACATGATGCGGATGCCGCTCTCACCGGTCACCTGCGATGCCGAGACGAAGTCCTTTCCGCGGATCGACAGGGCCTGCGAACGCAGGACGCGCGCCGACCCCGCCCACCCGGTGATGACCAGTACGAGGATCACGGTGCCGAGCCCCTGCGGAAGGAATGCCGCCAGGATCACGAGCAGCGGAAGCCCGGGCAGCAGCAGGAAGACGTTGGTCACGAGCGAAAGCAGGTTGTCGACGGTTCGTCCGAGGTAGGCCGAGGCGAGGCCGACGAGCAGACCGACGAGCGTTGCCAGGATGCCGACGGTGAACCCGACGAACAGTGACGAGCGTGCGCCCCAGATGTTGAGGGCGAGCACGTCCTGCCCCTTCGCGGTGGTGCCGAGGACGTGTTCCGCTGACGGCGGCTGCGATCCGATGCCCTGGATGAGGGTCGGATCACCGGGAGAGAGCACCGGCGCGAGGAGGGCGACCAGCACGAAGACGATCAGGATGACCACCCCCGTGAGCGCCTTCGCGTTGCCGAGCAGTCCGAGCAGGAGGTTCGAGCCTCCTTGCCGTCGACGCGACGGCGTGACCGCTGCGGCTTCGCCGTCGGGTCCCGGCGGCGTGCCGAGGTCGAGTTCGACCATGGCACGTGGGTCTTGTGCGAGCGACATCTCGCCCTCCGATCAGTTCACGCGCACGCGCGGGTCGAGCCGCACGTACACGATGTCGACGAGGAAGTTGGCGATCAGCACGGCTGTGGTGATCGTGAGGAACAGCCCCTGCATGAGCGGGTAGTCGAGGTTCTGCACGGCCGCGAGCAGCGTGTAGCCGATGCCGGGGTAGGCGAAGACGACCTCGGTCAGCAGCGCCCCACCGACCACGAACCCGAGTGACATGCCGAATGCCGTCACCGAGGGCAGCAGTGCATTGCGAGCGGCGTACTGCATCATCACGCGATGCGGGCGAAGCCCCTTGGCCTCGGCCATGACGATGTAGTCCTCGGCGTTGGTCGCGATCATGGTGTTGCGCATGCCCAGCATCCATCCACCGACGGAGACGAGCACGATCGAGGCTGCGGGCAGGAACAGGTGGTGAGCGACGTCGCCGATGAAGGCCGGGGTGATCGCCGGCACACTGCCCACCTCGAACGCGTGTCGCAGGGGGAACCAGTCGAGTGTTACGCCGAAGAGGTAGAGCAGCCCCATCGCCAGCCAGAAGTACGGGAATGATCCGATGAAGACGAGCAGCGGCGGCACGAACGAATCGAGGATGCCGCCGCGTCGCCACGCGGCCAGCACGCCGAGCAGATTCCCGATGACGACCGCGATGATCAGCGAGACGAAGCCCAGCAGGAACGTCCAGCCGATCACGCTGGTGATGACGTCCATGACCGGTGTCGGGAATCGAGAGATCGAGAATCCGAGGTTGCCGGTGAAGATCTGCCCCAGGTAGCGCACGTACTGCTCGATGAGCGGCGCGTCACTGAGTCCGAACGACTCGCGCAGTGCCTCGATCTGATCGGGACGGATCTGTCCCTGCAAACGTGCGACCATGCGCGAGACAGGGTCGCCCGGCATGAAGCGGGGAAGGAAGAAGTTGAGGGTGATCGACACCCAGAAGGCGGCCAGATAGAAGCCGAGCCGCCGCAGCACATAACCCATGGCGTATCTCCTCGAGCGCCCTGCTGCGCCGCGCTCGCGGCGCAGCAGGACGACTCGATCTGTGTGATCAGTCGGTAACGACGGGTTCGAGCGTCGTCAGCACGAGCACGGTGGTGCGCGACCGCGTCGACAGGGTCGCGTACGGGTCGCCCTCCGTGGGCCAACCGGTGAAGCGAGCGTTGCTGGCAGCGCCCCACTCCGGGCCGGGGAACAGTGGCGCGACCGGCGCCTCCTCGGCGAACAGCGCCTGCAGGTCGTCGACGACCGCGTGCTGCGCCTCCTCGTCGGGGGCCTGTGCGAACCGGGCCAGCAGCGCATCGGCTTCCTCGCTGCCGTAACGGTGATAGTTGTCGAAGGTCTGCTCTCCGACGGGCTTCACCGTCTCGGTCGACATCACGCCGCGGTAGTACTGGTACGGCGTGGGGGCGTTCGCGCTCCACACGATGCCCGAATCGAACGTGCCGTTCTCGTACCCGGCGACGACGTCGCCCCAGTCCTTCGCGGCAACCGTGACGGTGACGCCGAGCTCTGCGAGGTTCTGCGAGATGACGTTGCCGACCGACACCCAGTCGCTCGAGGTCGACCCGACCGAGTAGTCGAATGCGAACGGCGAACCGTCGGGCAGCACGCGCTTGCCGTCTGCGCCGAGCGTGATGCCCGCGGCATCCAGCAGTTCGCCGGCGGTTTCGAGATCGCGTTCGGTCCACGAGCACGATCCCGCGAGGTCCTCGTCGCGCCACGAGTCGTACGAACCGCTCAGCCCCGTGCAGTCGGCGGGCTCGGTGTATCCCTGCATGCCGACGGCGGTGACCTGTTCGCGGTCGACGGCCATCGACAGCGCCTTGCGGACGTTCGGGTCGTCGAACGGCGCCTTGGTCGTGTTGAACTGCCAGTTGATCATCGACCCGGTCGGGGGGAACCAGAAGAACCGGTTGTCGGCATCTTTCGCGACGTAGGCCTGATCGATGTTCGGAATGAACTGCGGCGCCCAGTCGACGTCACCGTTGGCGGCGGCGAGATTGGCACCGTCATTGCCCGAGAACGCCAGCATGCGAATGCCTTCGATGCGCTGCTTGTCGGGCTGCCAGTAGTTCGGGTTCTTGCCGAGGTCGAACGACTGCGCCTGGAAGTTCGTGACCTCGGTGTAAGGGCCCGACCCGACCGGCTCTTCGTTGGCGAACGTGGTGGGGTCTTCGACGTCGCGCCAGACGTGCGCGGGCACGATCGTCTGCTGTCCGATGTCGAGGAGCGCGGGCGAGAACGGCTCCGAGAAGTCGAACTGCACGGTGTGCTCGTCGACCGCGCTCACCTGCTCGAGATAATCGAACCCGCCGCGCACTTCGCGCTGCAGGTCGAAAGAGATGACCACGTCGTCGGCGACGAGCGGCTCACCGTCAGACCAGGTGACGTCGTCACGCAGCGTAAACGTGATGCCCGAACTGTCGGCCGCGACCTCCCACTCGGTGGCCAGCCAAGGCGTGGTGGAACCGTCGGCGGGGTTGTAGATCAGCATCGATTCGTAGATCGCCTGCTGCGTCATGGGGAAGTCGGGATTGGCGAACGGATTGAAGTTGCGGTCGAAGGTGCCCATGTCTTCGCGCGGAATGGTGAGCAGCTGCGAGCCGTCGAGGGCATCGGCAGCGGGGCTGCCGGTGTCAGAGCTGCAGCCCGACAACGCGATCGCGGCCGCCGCGACGGCAGCCGCCAAGGCCACCGCCTTGCGGTGAACTGTCATGATGGGTGAGTTCCTTTCTTCTTCGTTGAAGCCGAAGGGGCTGCGCGTCGGACGAGATGTCCAGTCACACCGACGCGCGTTCGAGGAGCGGGCAGTCGACCGTCACGGTCTCCGTGGCGGTCGGCCGACCCGCGATGATGTCGGCGAGGAGTTCCACGCCGAGTGCGCCCATCTGTTCGAAGGGCAGTGCAACCGTCGTCAGACCCGGCCTCAGGTAGCCCGCGATGAGCTCCTGGTTGTCGAATCCGATGACGGCGACGTCATGAGGAATGCGGAGCCCTCGCTCCTTGATCGCATCGAACGCTCCCATGGCCATGCGGTCATTCGCGCAGAAGATAGCGGTCGGCGGTTCGGCAAGCTCGAGCAGCGCCGTCGCCGCGTCGTATCCGCCGTGCGCGGTTGCGTGCCCAGAGACCTCGAGCGCATCGTGGATTTTGATCTGCGCATCCTGCAGCGCCTCGTGGAATCCGGATCGTCGCCCGACCGCGGCAGGGATTTCTGGGTCGAGATTGATGAAGCCGATGCGGCGGTGACCGGCCGCAAGCAGCCGCTCAGTCGCGCGTCGGCCGCCCGCGCGCTCATCCGGGACGATTGCTGGAAAGCGGCCTTCTGCGTCGAAGCAGTTCACGAGGACGGTCGGCACTTCGCGCGCGATTTCGGGCAGCTCGACGGCTCGATGCCATGTGGCCGCGTAGAGAATGCCCTCGACCCGCTGTTCGAGCAGGCGTTCGATGGCGGCCTGCTCGATCGTGGGGTCGGATTCGGTGGATGCGATCAGGAGATGCTTGCCATCGACCAGGGCCGCGTCCTGCGCCCCTTTGATGATGTCGACGGCGAAGGGCGCGGTGACGATCTCGGTGACCAGCCCGTACCAATCGCTCGTCTTCTTGGCGAGTGCGCGAGCCCCCGCGTTCGGGCGGTAGCCCAACTCGGCGGCAGCGGCCAGCACACGATCTCGGGTGTCATCGGAGAGCCCGACCGAGCGGCGGTCATTCAGCACGAACGACACGGCCGACCGCGAGACACCCGCCTTGATGGCGACGTCTTTCATGGTCACGGGCCGAGCGGCCATTGCGTACTCCTTCGTGCGCCTAACTCGCGTTAGATGCGGTCGCGGACGACTCTAACGCGAGTTAGGTACCCGCGTCAACAGGGATGCAGGCATCCGCTGTCAGCGCCAGATCAGCGCACGGTCACGAGCAGCCGCTGCCAGCCGGTCGAGCCGTCTGGGTAGATCGGGGCTCGCTCCTCTGCTTGTAGCTCACCGTCGCCATTGACGGCGCGCACCGCGATGTAGTGCGATCCGGTCGTCGCCTCCCACTCGAAGAACCACTGCACCCAGGTGTCGGCGTTGATGGCCGTCGCGAGCGTCGCCTGCTGCCACTCGCCGTCGTCGATGCTCACCTCGACCCGTTCGATGCCGACTGTCTGCGCCCACGCGACCCCGGCGACCGCGATCGTCCCCGCCTCCACCGAGCCGCCGGCGCGCGGGGTGTCGATACGCGAGCTGAACTTGACCGGCGCCTTCGCGCTGTACCCGCGCGGCGTCCAGTAGGCCTCGTCCTGCGCGAAGGTCGTGACCTTCAGCTCGGTGACCCACTTCGTCGCCGACACGTACCCGTACAGCCCCGGCACCACCATCCGCACCGGGAACCCGTGCTCGGCGGGCAGCGGCTCGCCGTTCATGCCGACGGCGAGGATCGCATCGATCCCGTCGTCGGTGAGCGAGGCGAGCGGTGTGGATGCCGTGAACCCATCGACGCTCCGCGAAAGCACCATGTCGGCATCCGCCTGCGGGCCGGCGAGCGCGAGCACTTCGCGAACCGGCACGCCGAGCCAGACGGCGTTGCCGACCAATCCCCCTCCGACCTCGTTCGAGACGCACGTGAGTGTGACGGCGTACTCGTCGAGTCCCATCTCGAGCAGGTCGTCGAAGGTGAGCTCGACGCGCTCGTCGACCATCCCGTCGATCACAAGCCGCCACTCGGCGGGGTCGACGGTCGGCACGAGCAGGGCGGTGTCGACGCGGTAGAAGTCGGAGTTGGGCGTGATGACCGGCGAGAGTCCCTCGATGTCGAGTTCGGCGCCGTCGGGAATCGTCACCGTACGTCGCGGTGCGGGCAGTTGCAGCTCATCGCGGATCACATCGACGGTTCGCCGCACCGAGTCGAAGACGCGCGCACCGACGCCGACGAGCACGGCCGCCGCCCCGACGATCGCCGTCGTCCTGAAGAAACCCCGCCGGTCGACCCCTGCGTCCGGCTTCGGCGCGGCGGGATTCTCGGGCACGGATGCCGCGACATCCGGCGTCTCGGCGGCGCGCAGCCGCCCGATGAGCAGCACGAGGGTGATGACGCCTGCGACGGTGCCGGCAGCCGTCGGCACCCATGAGAACCACGACGCGCCCGCCCGGGTCACGGTGGTGGCGAGCGCCAGCACCCCCGCGAACGCGAACAGGGCGGCACCGAGGGGCCGTCGCACGTACTGCAGCACCCCGGTGACGGCGGCGGCGACGAGTACTGCGACGCCTAGGCCGATCAACAGCACCGGCTTGTCGGCCTCGCCGAATGTCGCGATCGCGAATTCCTTCAGCGGGCGGGGAACGATGTCGATGACGAACGCCCCGACCGCGACGATCGGCCCGCCACCGGGTGTGAACACGAGCGCGAGCACTTCGGCGACCGCCAGCAGCACCGCTGCCGCGACCACACCGACGACGGCAGCCCACAACATCGCCGCCCGTGCGGGTTTCGATCCACGCTCCATGTCGCCATCCTCCGATCCGCGGCATCCCCTGTCTATGGGGTTCGGAACGGTCAGGCGATCGGATCGCGGACGACCTTCAGTCGTAGGCCGCCTCGGTGTGGCGGGGCGAGACGCCGTGTGCGATCTTCACGAGGTGTGCGTGCGCGTATTCGCACACCAGGGCGTGGCGATAGACCATTTGCGGCACGTCGACGTTGGAGTCCATCCACAGACTCAGGGCGCCGACCTTCCAGTGGCGGAACGTGTCGTCGCCGGTGAGCACCGTGAGGATCTCGAGGAAGGAGTCGTCGAACTTCATCGAGTGCACCGCGCGGCGGTACTCCTCGAGCGTCAGCGCGATCGAGAACGGGATGTTCATGAAACACAGCGCCGTCTGGATGTCGAGGCGGATGACGCGCTGGATGTTCCGCTCGGCATCGAGCTTGGGAATGTCGAGCTGCGCGTAGTCGGGCGTTTCGACTTTCGCCAGTGGCACGTGCTCGAGGGCGATGAGCACGTCGTACACGTTCACGTCGTGTTCGACGACGGCGTTGTCGCCCAACCCCGACAGCGCCGTCGGGCGCAGGGTCACCGGCTCCATGTCGACGGGGGTGTTGCGGATGATGAAGTTCACCAGGTTCGTCTCGACGACGAAGTGTCGGATGAGCAGTTCGACCGCGGCGGGCGAGACGAAGTGCCGCAAGAACCAGACGCAGAGCGCATCCATCGTGCGCAGCGGCATCCACCGCATCGGCAGCACGCGTTTGACGACGGTCACGAGCGCCACGACGACGCGCGAGAAGATGCGTGCGATCGGATACAGCCACCGCCTCGACAGTCGCCGCTGGTCGTTGAGGATCTGCCGCACCACCGCACGATCGAGCGGCACCGACGGGTCGGCGTAGATCGCCTCCCACATGCTCGGGTCGGAGCGGACGAACTCGCGGACGAGCGGCAGCGGCGGGCGTGTCGCCACCTCAGCGGTCCAGTTCTTCGAGCTGCAGCGCGTAGAGGCGGGCGACGACCTGTGCGCAGCGGACGATCTCGTCGGCGGCAGCGTCGTCGATGATGCCGGAGGTGAGGATCGCGTCGAGCCCACCCGTGTGCTGCGCGTCGGCGACCTCGTGGTACTTCATGAAGTGCACCTGGTTGTCGGCCAGCCCCAGCACTTCCTGGAATCGGTTCGCCCAGCCTGCGGCGCGGTTGGCGCCGAGGCCCTCGATGATGAACATCGCGCCGAGCAGCCCGACCGGGTTGGGGCGGTCGGCGTAGGTGAACATGTAGCCAGACAGCGCTTCGGAGCCGAGGTTCTTGCGCCCCGCGCGCAGGTCGTCGAGCGAGCCGCCGACGGCGACGTAGTCGCGTTCGATCATGAGGTAGTCGCGGTGCTCCTCCTCGGCGTGGCGGATCGCGGCGGCACGCAGTTCGAAGTGCGCGATGTCGAAGTTGGATGCGGCGCGCGAGATCCACGGTGACCCGTCGACGACCTGCTGGCGCAGGTTGAACAGCAGTCGCAGGTAGTCGTCGATCGTGACGGTGCCCTCTTCGAGGCGGCGCAGGATCGGCACCTCGGCGAGCCGTTCCTCGAGCTCGACCCAGACGTCGGCGAGGCGCTCGGTGAGCGATTCGACGGTGGCGGATGCTTCGGCGGTCAGTTCGGTGGTCATCGGCGTACTCCCTGTCATTGGGTGAATCGTGCGGCGGTCGGTCAGGCGACGGGTCGGGCCGGTGGTGCGACCACGGTGAGGTGGGCGAAGGCGAACGAGAACCGGCCCGACTCGGGCACGGCGAGCAGGATCGTCTCGCCCGGCGCGAAGCGGCCGGTGCGCCACGCCTCTTCGAGCGCGATGAAGATGCTCGCCGACCCGGTGTTGCCGCAGGTCTCGAGATTCGAGAACCAGCGGTCGGTGTCCAGCGACGGCACCCGGCGGCGCAGCCCGTCGAACGCGAGGTCGCGGAACATGTTCGTCGAGTAGTGGCAGAGCACGTGGTCGAGGTGGTGCACGTCCACGAGTCCCGTGTCGACGAGCTCCTCGAACTGGGCGAGCCCGGTGTCGGCGAGTTTGTCGAGCACGCTCACGTCTTGCCGAAGCGTGAACATGCCGGCATCCCTCGCCTCATCGACCGGGATGTCCTGCCACGTCGCACCGGGCACCGGGTCGAGACCCGTCATGCCCGAGCGCATGCACACGGCATTGTCGTGGGCGAGCGAGACCTGTCGCACCCAGTCGACCCGCAGCGACGGGCGATCCGGATGCGGCTGGAACTCGACGACGACGGCACCTGCCCCGTCCGAGAGCATCCACCGGAGAAAGTGCGAGTCCATACCGGCCTTGACCCCGTCGAAGCGCCGCTGGCGGAGGCTGCGGCTGGGAAGCTCTGACCCGACGACGGCGGCGCGCGGGTGGTCGCCGAGTTTGACCTTGGCCACCGCAGCATCGAGCGCGCTGAGGCTCGACGAGCACACGCCGGTCGCCGTCAGCACCTGCATGGGGCCGCCGCCGAGTCGACCATGCACCATCGACCCGAAGCCCGGTACGAGCACGTCGCCCATCGTCGTGGCGCACGCGAGCATGCGCAGATCGGATGCCGCGATGCCACGGTCGTCGAGCGCGGCCTGCAGTGCCTTCACCGCGAGCTGTTCGTTGAGCTCGGTCGGTTCACCCTGCTCGTCGAGCGCGTAGTGGCGCTGCTTGATGCCGTTGGCTGCGAGGATGCGTTCGCGGATGCGCGCGGTGACCTTGTCGTCACCGCCGAGGCGCGTCACGATCTCGTCATTGCCGATCGGCGGCCCGGGCAGATAGCGCCCGAAGCCCGTCAGATACGCGTTCGCCGTGACCCCCATGGGTCGAGACTAGACGGTGGGGCCGAACCGGCGCCGGATTTCTCCACCGAACGCATATCAGCCCCGGCGAAAACCGGGGCTGATCTGCTGAAAGTGGCGGTGACGGTGGGATTTGAACCCACGGTAGGGGGTTACCCTACACAACTTTTCGAGAGTTGCACCTTCGGCCGCTCGGACACGTCACCGCCGAACAGTTTACGACACGTTCAGCCGTGCCGCGAACCGAGCCTCACGGGCGAAGCCGCAGGTCACCCGTTATTCCCGGCCCGTACCCTCCCGGATGCGACCGGACACTGCCAGACTGAGCGCATGAGCGCGATCGAGAACTCGAAACTCACCGTCGTCGGCGCCGGCGCGGTCGGATCCAGCGTCGCCTATGCCGCCCTCATCCGCGGATCGGCGAGGCACGTCGCCCTGTATGACATCGCCACCGAGAAGACCGAGGCGGAGGTGCTCGACCTCGCCCACGGCGCGCAATTCACCGGGTCGAGCGACATCATCGGCGGCTCCGACATCTCGGTCGCGGCAGGCTCGCACGTCGTGGTGATCACCGCGGGTGCCAAGCAGAAGCCCGGGCAGACCCGCATCGAGCTGGCTGGTGTGAACGCCGGCATCCTCAAGACGATGATGCCGCAGCTGCTCGAGGTCGCCCCCGACGCAACCTTCGTGATCGTCACGAACCCCTGCGACGTCCTGACGGTGCTCGCGCAGGAGGCCACCGGTCTTCCGCCCGAGCGCGTGTTCGCGTCTGGCACCGTGCTCGACACGTCGCGGCTGCGGTGGAAGCTCGCACAGCGCGCAGGAGTATCGACCTCCAGCGTGCACGCCTACATCGTCGGCGAGCACGGCGACACCGAGTTTCCGCTGTGGTCGCACGCGACGATCGGCACGGTGCCGATCCTCGACTGGGTGCCGCGGGACGGGCAGCCGAAGTTCACCGTCGAAGAGCTCGACCAGATCGCGATCGACGTGCGGGATGCCGCGTACAAGGTCATTCAGGGCAAGGGCGCCACGAACTATGCGATCGGCCTCTCGAGCGCACGCATCGTCGAAGCACTGCTGAACGACGAGAGCGCCGTCATGCCGGTCTCGACGGTGCTGAACGACTTCCAGGGTGTGAGCGGCGTGGCCCTGTCGGTGCCGTCGATCGTCGGCCGCTCGGGCGCGTTCCCAATCCCCGAGACCACGTTCAGCGACGCCGAGCTCGGTCTGTTCCGCCGTTCCGCCGACGCCCTGTCAGAGGTCGCGGCGTCGCTGCGGTGACCGCCCGCTCTGCTCAGCCGCGGCGCGCGTAACTCCTGAGTTTTCGCACCCGGCCGGCCCGGCAGGGTCGTTTCAGGGCACCGCAGCCCCAAAACTGAGGAGTTCGGTACCCGCGCGTCGCGCACTCACCCGGGGTCGACGGCGGCACGCGCGGTTTTCGCGCGGCGCGCGGCGGTACGAGCCTGCTCGGCGGCCTCCGCGGCCGCGCGGATGAGGGCGTCGAGGTCTGCGCGGGCCGCTGACGCCTCCGCTTCGATCTGTGCGAGTTCACGCCGCAACGCGTCGGCGCGCGTCTCGAGCCCGTCGGCCTTCGCCTGTGCGCGGTCGCGCTTATCCTCCGCATCCGTCTGATCGCGGGCGGCGCGGTCGGCGGCGCGTTCGGCTTCGCGGGCGGCACTTTCGGCGGCCTTGCGGGCTCGACGTTCTGCGAGTTCGTCGTCGGGGGTCTCGTCGCGCTGCGGCAGCGGCGCCGAACCACTCAGCACATCGGCGAGGTCGAGGTCTCCCCCGGCGGCGATGGGCTTGGCCAGTCGCGCCGTGCGCACGGCGGCCGCCGCTGTCGCATCGATGAGTGCAGCGTTCAGGGTCGACTCGATGTCTGTGAGCGCGGCGGCACTGACCGCGACACCGACATCGGCAGCACGGTCGCCACCAGACCGAGCGAGCGCCGCCACCAACTGCCGTCGCTGTCGCCCGAGGCGGGACAGCTCAGCGGCGTCGAGATCGTCCTGGGCCTCACGCAACGCGGCCCCGAGTTCGAGCGCGTCAGCGAGCATTCCCTCACGGGCGAGCAGGTCGACCACCCACGCCGACACGACCGGCTTGCGGATCTTCGCGACGCGGGCGGCGAGATCCTTGTCGACACCTCGCGCGCGCTCGCTGCGCGCCGTCGTGAAGTCCGCCGGCGGCACGGCGTACAGCTCGACGACGATCGTGTCGAGGTCTTCGCCTTCTGCCATGAGGCAAGTCTCGCGCATGCGGGGGATGGATGCCGAGGCATGTCGGCGCTCGCACCTACGCTGGATCCATGGCGACCCGCAAGACGATGACCACCGCGTTCCGGTGCACCGAATGCGGGTGGACGACCGCCAAATGGGTCGGCCGCTGCGGCGAATGCCAGCAGTGGGGCACGGTCGTCGAGCAGGGCGCGGCAACCGGCATCGTGACGTCGGTGACGGCGATCGCGCCGGCCCGTCGGGCGACGCCCATCACGTCGATCGACACGAGCGAAGCACCGCGTCGCACGAGCGGCGTCGGCGAGTTCGACCGGGTGCTGGGCGGAGGCGTCGTGCCGGGTGCGGCGATCCTGCTGTCGGGCGAACCGGGCGTCGGCAAGTCGACGCTGCTGCTCGAAGTGGCATCACGCAGTGCGGGAGCCGGGCAGACGGTGCTGTATGTGAGCGCCGAAGAGTCGCTCGGCCAGGTGCGTCTTCGCGCCGAGCGCACCGGAGCGCTGCACGACCGCCTGTTCCTCGCGAGCGAGACGGATCTCGCGACCGTGCTCGGTCATATCGACGAGGTGCGGCCCGATCTGCTCATCGTCGACTCCGTTCAGACGGTCTCGTCGAGCCTCACCGATGGCGTCGCCGGTCACCCCAGCCAGGTGCGCGAAGTGGCATCCACCCTCATCCGCATCGCGAAAGAACGCGACCTGCCGGTGATCATCGTCGGTCACGTCACGAAAGACGGCTCGATCGCGGGGCCCCGCATCCTCGAACACCTCGTCGACGTCGTGTGCCATTTCGAGGGCGACCGGCAGACCTCGCTGCGCTTCGTGCGGGCGCTGAAGAACCGGTTCGGCGCGACCGACGAGGTCGGATGCTTCGATATGACCGGTGACGGCATCGCCGAGGTGCCCGATCCGAGTGCGCTGTTCCTCGGCCACGGCTCGCGCGAAGCGGGCACGTGCGTCACGATCGCGCTCGAGGGGCGACGCGCTCTGCCCGTCGAAGTGCAGGCCCTCACGATTCCGACGGGCGCGCCGAACCCGCGGCGTATCGTGAGCGGCGTCGACGGCGCCCGAGTCGCGATGATCCTGGCGGTGCTCGAAAAGCGTGCGCGGGTGAAGGTCTCCGACCTCGACGTCTATGTGTCGACGGTCGGCGGGGTGCGCCTGACCGAACCGGCAGCAGACCTGGCGATCGCCCTCGCGGTGGCGAGCGCCGTATTCGATCACCCGAATCCGAGCGGGCTCGCCGCGATCGGCGAGTTGAGTCTCGCGGGCGAGATCCGAGCCGTCACGCAGCACGAGCAGCGACGCGTCGAGGCCGGCCGCGTCGGCTATCGCAGCATCCTCGACACGTCGTCGAAAGACCTTCGCACGGCGCTCGCCGACCTCGGCCGCCTGCACCGGCCGGCGCCGGGCGACGAACCCGGGTTCTGACTCAGGCGTCGAGCGCGGCGATGATGTCCGCCGGCGTCGCCTGCATCGGATGGGGACCAGCGATGTCGAGGAAGACGGTGGTGATCTCGTCGCCGTGCACGCCGAGGAAGGCGCGCAGCCACCCCGGCGACTGGAGACCGACGGCGGGCGGGAGGGATGCCGGCTTGTGTGACGCGTCACTGAACAGCAGGAGCGCGACGTCTCCCGTGTCGGGTGCGCGGTAGGTCCAGACCTCGCCGGTGTCGAGCGGGTTGTCACGTTGGCCGGGGCGCAGCAGCGGCACGACGGTGGGGCCGTGGCGCAGGGCGAACGCGACGGCCGCGAGGTCTTGCGTCTGCAGCGCGTCCGCGAGCTGCGGATTGCGGAACTCCAGCGGCGGCTTGCCGCCCTTCGCCTTCTTGTTGCCGGCCATGCGTTCCAGCCTATGACCGGCCGAAGGCACTGAAGGCAAAGAGTGGGGCCCTCTCGATCCCCCCATTGGGGACTGGGGGATTCGGGAGGGCCCGTGCTCACCGGCGGGGGATCCGACGTCACACCTCTGGGGATCAGTGTGACTTCCGCTGCTGGGGACAACGGCGGTCGCTACGGGAGCTGATTTCAGGGTACCCATCCGCACGCATGAATGATGTCCCCCCTTCGGGGGACAAATGGTGAGAAACCTCTCAGGGTTTCGTTCGTTCTGCCCGAGGTAGACGCTTTCCGCAGCTAATCAGCACAGACCGCCGCAGCAGATCAGCGCAGTTCGAATGCCTTGTCGTCTGACGTGATGCCGCCGATCGTCACCGTCAGGTTGTAATAGGCGCCGCCGCCGGGCGCGCTCGGGCGGTCCTCACCCTCGGCGCAGGTCTCGGTCGACGAGCGGGTGCGATCCCAGACGATGGGCTCGACCGTCGTCACCGTCTGCCCTGCCGTGAGGGTTTCGACCTGGTTCGCGGACTCGATCTGACAGTGCGCCGAGTTCCACCATTCGTCGCTGCCGCTCGTGATCACGAATCGCTGCGTCGCGGTGCCGACGTCGATGAGACAGTCCGTTTCGCCGTCGTTCGTGAGCGAGATCGACAGCTGCGGCAACTCGCCGGCGCCGTAGGAGTCCTTGTCGGTCACCGCCTCGACGATCAGGTCTCGACCGTTGCACGCCTCGGCGACGGTCGCCGTCCCACTCGGCGTGGGGGTCGACTGCGGCGTGCCGGACGCGGTGGCCCCCGGTGTGGCGGTGTCGGTCGGCGCCGCGAGAGCAGACCCGCTCGGATCCGGATCGGATGCCGCGGTTCGCCACGGCTGCCAGATGAGCACGGCCACGGCCGCCGCGACGAGCAGCAGGATGAGCAGCAACGCCAACCGCCGGCGGCGGTAGACGGCCGGGGAGTGCCTGCGACGGGGTGGGGTGCTCACGCAGTCAGGGTACGGTGCGGGGCCGAGCCAGCCGCCCCGGCGCGCCTACAACTGCTTGAGCATGCGGGTGTTGCCCAGGGTGTTGGGCTTCACGTGCGCGAGGTCGAGGAACTCGGCAACACCTTCGTCGGGGCTGCGCAGCAGCTGCGAGTACACGTCGGGGTCGACGATCTGCTCCCCGATCGGTTCGAATCCGCGACGGGTGAAGAAGGGCACTTCGAAGGTGAGACAGAACAGCCGCCGCAAGCCGAGCGCGTTCGCGCGGTCTTCGAGCGCCGTCACGAGCCCCCCACCGACGCCGTGGTGCAGCCAGTCCTCCGCCACGATGAGCGTGCGGATCTCGCCGAGGTCCTCCCACATGACGTGCAGCGCACCGCATCCGATGAGGCGGTCACCCGCCTCGGCGACAACGAACTCCTGCACGGACTCGAAGAGCGTGACGAGCTCTTTGCCCAGCAGGATGCGTCGCTCCACCCACGGCTGCAGCAGCTCGAGGATGCCGCGCACGTCGGCCGTGCGGGCCGGACGGACGGTGTAGGCGGATGCATCGGTCACGGCACCAGCGTAAGCCCGCGACGCGGGAACGCCGGTGCCGGATAGGCTCTGCTGTGACCCGTACACGGCCGAGCGATCGGCCCCGCTGCTGGAAGGGCGCGCCGGCGTGAGTGTGCTCCGTGACTACGCGACGGCAGTGTCGCAGCCGACACTGCCGTTCACCGCGCCCGGCGACGCACGCTATGACGAGGTCGTCGACCCCGTCGGCTCGTTGCGCCCCGCGTGGAAGGCACTCGCCGAACGTGCCCTCGCGGTCACCGACGACGAGTTGCGACGCGTCGACGGCGAGATCGTGCGATTCTTGGCCGACGACGGCGTCTCGTACATCCACCCAGACGTCGGGGCGCTGCCGTGGCAGCTCGACGCGATGCCGCTCATCCTCGACGCCGCGTCCTGGGCGCGCCTCGACGTGGGTCTGGCGCAGCGCGCCGAACTGCTGAACGCGCTGCTCGTCGACCTGTACGGCGACCAGACCCTCCTCTCGAAGGGCATCATCCCGGCGCCGGTCGTGCTGGGGCATTCGGGCTTTGCCCGTTCGGTCGCGCGGCCCAGCGCGGCAGATCCTCATCCGCTGCTGCTGTCGGCCGTCGATCTGGGGCGCGACGCAGAGGGCGATTGGCATGTGCTCGCCGACCGCGTACAGGCACCTTCGGGCCTCGGCTTCGCGATGCAGAACCGTCGCGTCATCTCGCAGGTGATCCCCGAGCTCTATCAGGAGAGCAGCCTGCATCGCATGGAGCCGTACTTCTCGGCACTGCACGCGACGCTGCTCAACGCGGCGCCCGAGGGCGTCACGAGCCCGACGATCGTCATCCTCTCCCCCGGCACGATGAGCGAGACGGCGTTCGATCAGGCCTTTCTCGCCGGCGCACTCGGCTTTCCCCTCGTGCAGGGCAGCGACCTGGTCGTGCACGACGGCGGGGTCTGGATGAAGCCGGCAGGGTGGCCGGCGCGCAACCCGACCGAGCGCGTCGACGTGATCGTGCGACGCGTGGATGCCGAATGGTGCGACCCGCTGGAGCTGCGCGCCGACTCGCGTCTGGGCGTGGCCGGCCTCAGCGAGGCCGTTCGGCGCGGACGCGTGCGCCTGGTGAACGGACTCGGCGCCGGCGTCCTCGAGAACCCGGCGCTGATGCCGTTCCTGCCGGCGGCCGCCGAGCACCTGCTGGGTGAGCAGCTGCGACTGCCGTCAGCCCCCACGTGGTGGTGCGGCGATCCGGGCTCGCGCGAAGACGTGATCGCGCGGCTGCGCGCCGGCGACGAGGGACTGTTCGTGCGCGCCCTCGATGAGCCTCGCAAGGCGCTCGCGGGGCTCGACACCGACGCCCTGATCGCTCGCATCCGCACCGCTCCGCATCGCTTCGTCGGTCAGCAGCTGCTGCCGCTGTCGCAGGCACCGGTGTGGACCTCTGCGGGATCTGCCGCGTCGGTGCCGCTCGTGCTGCGGTCGTTCACGCTGCGCTACGGCTCGAGTTACCGCCCGCTCGTCGGCGGCCTCGCGACGGTGCGCGAGAGCGCGGATGCCGCGCCGACCACGAAGGACGTCTGGGTGCTGAAGGCATCCGATGCCGACCCCGACCAGGGGCTCATCGAGGTCGACCCGCTTCCGGCGGCACGGACGGTGCCGCCCCTGGCGCCGCGCGCGCTGGCCGACATGTTCTGGGTCGGTCGCTACGCCGAACGCACCGAAGACTTCTTGCGACTGCTGCTGACCGCGCAGCACCTGCTCGACCAGCCAGGCGCGCACCGCCACCGCGACCCGAGCGCGGTCGTGCTGCTCGCGACGCTCGAACGGCTCGCCGGCCGGCACCACGACGACCCCGAAGCGGAGTTCCGTTCCCTGCTGCTCGATACGCGGCGACGCGGGGCACCGGCGCAGTCGATCCTTCGGTTGCGCGATGCGCTCGAGGGTGTGCGTGACCAGCTCTCGGGCGACACCTGGCGCGTGTTCGCCCACATCGACCGCGCGACCAGAGCGCTGCGCGCCTCGCAGCATCCGCACCGCACTGTCGAGTCGGCAGGACGCATGCTGTCGTCGATCCTGTCGTTGCATGGTGTGACCGCCAACATGATCCGCGACGCCGGCTGGCACATGATCGAGACGGGGCGCGCACTCGAGCGTGCACTGCAGCTGTGCCACATCCTCGCGGTCGGCGCCGTCGATCGGCGCACGCTCCGCGCCGATCGGGAGGTGCTCGAGTCGGTGCTGACGGCATCCGAATCGATCGTCACCTACCGCCGCCGCTATCGCGGCTCGATGCGCACCGCCGACGTGCTCGACCTGCTGCTGCTCGACGCCGACAACCCGCGGTCATTGCTGTTCTCGCTCCACGCGATCCGTGACCACCTCGCCGCACTGCCCGCCTCGACCGGCTCGAGCCGCCCCGAGCGCCTCGTCGATCACCTCATCACGACGGTCGATGAGTTCGATGTGGCAGAGCTCGCCGCCGTGACCGACGGCCACCGATCCGCTCTCTCCGAGACGCTCGACGATGTTCGCGCACAGATCGAGCAGGTGGCAGACGCGATCTCGCAGGCCCACTTCGAGTCCGGCCCGCCGGCGGTCTCGCTATCGTCGCTGGCGATCATCGAAGAACTCATGGAGGCCAGGGCGTGAAGCGCTATCGCGTGTGGCACCGCACGGCGTACACCTACAGCGCCCCGGTCGAAGACAGCGTCGGCAAGTTCCATCTGTCGCCGCGCACACTGCCGTGGCAGCAGGTGGAGTCATCACAGGTGACGGTCACGCCGCCGCCCGGCGACATCAGCCCCGACGCCGACTACTTCGGCAACGCGGCGACGTACTTCCACCTCACCGAACCGCACGACTCGCTCGCGATCGAGTGCACGAGCGAGGTCACCGTGCACCGGCCCGCGTACGACGAGGCCGCCATGGCGCGCCCGTGGGAGGACGCACGCCCACTCGACCACCCCGACGTCGAAGGCGCGTGGCGGGCTGCCGAGTTCGCAATGGAGTCGCCCCGCGTCCGCCACGTCGACGACGCCACCGCATATGGCGCCGTGTCGCTGACACCCGGCCGCCCGATCGGTGAAGCGGCGACCGACCTGATGGAGCGGATCTTCCGCGACTTCGACTACGACTCGACGGCGACGACGGTCACGAGCACCGTGGCCGATGCCATGGACAAGCGCGCGGGCGTCTGTCAGGACTTCGCCCACGTCGCACTCGCCTGCCTGCGCGCGCACGGCGTCGCGGCCCGCTACGTGTCGGGGTATCTCGCGACCCAGCCGCCGCCGGGCAAGGAGCGCGTGTTCGGTGCTGACGCGTCACACGCGTGGCTCGCGGTGTGGCTGCCGGGCACGGACGAGTGGCTCGCGATCGACCCGACGAACAACCAGTGGGCCAACGACCGCTACGTGACGGTGGCGTGGGGCCGCGACTACGGCGATGTCTCGCCGGTGCGCGGCATCATCTACACCGAAGCGGAGCGCTCGACGCTGCGCGTCTCGGTCGACGTCGCGCCCCTCGACTGATCCCGGTCAGGCACCCCGGAGGGCGTTGACGGGTTCGATGCGGGCGGCGCGGCGAGCCGGGTAGCGGCCCGACAGCCAGCCCACGAGGGCGCCGAGCACGACGCCACCGAGCGCGACGAGCGGATCGACAATGGCCGTCCACTGCTGCGTCGCGGCGACGACCACGACCGCCAGCACGCCGAACGCGGCCCCGATCAGCCCGCCGAGCAGACCGATCACGACCGATTCGACCGTGAACTGCGCCGAGATCTGCCGCCGCGTCGCGCCCAGTGCGCGGCGAAGGCCGATCTCGCCGGTGCGCTCGAGCACCGACAGCAGCGTCACGTTCGCGATGCCGAGGCCACCGGCGAGCAGCGAGATCGCACCGACGACGATGAAGACGATGTTGACATCGGCTTGCACGGCACTGCCCAGGTCGGAACGCCCCCGCGGCGCCTTCACCTCCACCGATTCGGGATCTGCGGGTGCGAGGGCGAGCGGCGCCTGCTCTGCGAGTTGAGGCCCCGCGCCGACGGCGATGCGCACGAGCGCCTCTTGCGGCGCACCGAGCCACAAGTCGGCGCGTGCGGCGCCCATCGGGATCACGACCGCGTCGCGGACATCGGCCCGCGTCGCCATGTCGTCGACGACGCCGATGACGGCGTACGCGATGCCGTCGATGAAGATCGACGGCTGGCGGTCGATGCGCACGATGCCAAGACGTTCGGCGGCACGGCTGCCGAGGACGGCAACCCGGTCGCCGCGCTCGTCGTGGCCCTCGTCGAACATGCGGCCCATCGTGATGGAGCCCTGGATCACGTCGTTCAGCCCCGCGGTCGCCGCCAGCAGCGTCGGTGGCGACATGCTCGCTGCCGACGGGTCGTTGCGCGGCACCGCAGTGATCTCGGCACCGTCGATGACGACCGTTGCGACCAGCGCGGCATCCTCAGCGCCCGCGAGCCGCTCGAGACGTTCGGGAGCATCCCACGGCAATCGCCCGGTGGCGGCGGACTGCCCCTCACGCCCGGCCGACGTCGTGGCCGGGGTGATCACGACCTGGGTCGCGGCGACGGCGTCGAACTGGCTGGCGACCTGATTGGCGGCGGTCTGCGCGAACCCCCACGTCGCGACGAGCGACCCGATGCCGAGCACCGTGCCGAGAATCGTGACGAACAGCCGCCCGGGGCGGGAGCCGATATCGGTGGTCGCCTCGACGACGAGGTCGCTCGCCGAGAACCTGTCGGCGCGCGGAACGGGGGGCAGCAGGGACTCGACGGCTGACCCCTGGGGCTCGGCGACGGTCTCCGGCTGCTGCTCCGTCGTCTCGGCGTCGGCGGTCTTCTTGCGGCGGCGCCGGCCCGGCCACAGCTTCATGCGACGTCCTCGATGCGGCCGTCCGAGATGCGCAGCGATCGCGTCGCGCGTGCGGCGACGTCGCGGTCGTGCGTGATGACGACGAGCGTGATGCCGTCGGCGTTGAGCTCTTCGAACAGGCTCATCACCTCGCCCGAGGTGCGCTGGTCGAGGCTGCCGGTCGGTTCGTCGGCCAGCAGCAGCTTCGGTCCGCTCACGACGGCGCGCGCCACGGCGACACGCTGCCGTTCACCGCCCGACAGCGTGCCGGGCAAGAAGTTCTCGCGGTGGCTGAGTCCCACCCGCTCCAGCGCGCGCCTGGCGCGCTCGTGCCGCTCTGCGCGGGGCACGCCGCTGTAGAGCATCGGCATGAGCACGTTATCGAGCACCGACCGGCGGGGCATGAGGTGGAAGGCCTGGAAGACGAACCCGATGAACCGGGCTCGGACGGCTGCGCGCTGATCGTCGTCGAGGTCTCCCGTGAGTGACCCTGCCAGGCGATACTCGCCGACGCTCGGCCGATCCAGCAGGCCGAGGATGTTGAGCATCGTCGACTTGCCCGAACCGCTCGGCCCCACGATCGACACGTACTCCCCCTCGGCGAGCGAGATCGAGACGCCCTTGAGCGCCTGCACCTCGGGCGGGCCGGGGAACGAGCGGGTGACGTCGCGCAGTTCCACGAGGGGTGAGCTCACGAGCCCACCACGACCAGGTCGCCCTCTTCGAGGTCACCCTCTGTCGGGGTCACCTCGACATACCCGTCGGCGGCGAGACCGGTCTCGACCGTGACCATTCGGGTCTCGGCATCCTCACCCTCTCGCGGGTCGCCTTCGACGACCTCGACACGCGATTCGCCACCCGGCCCCGCGGTGAGCGCCGCGTACGGCACCGACAGCACCGACCCTTCGGTCGCGCCGACGGGCACCTCAAGGCGCACGTTGGTGCCCTGCAGCTCGCCGATCTGCTCGGACGTGAGCGGGTCTGGGGTGAAGCTCACCGTCGACCGGCCGCCGCCGTCCTCGGCCTCGATCGCGGTGATGACGGCGCGGTGCCGCTCACCGTCAGGCAGTTCGAAGAACGCCTCTGCGTCGACCTCGAGCAGTTCGGCATCGGCCTGCGCGACCGTGCCGCTCAGCTCGATCGTCGCGCCAGAGACCGTCATCGCGGCGCCCTGCAGCACGGTGCCGCGCTGCACGTTCATGGCGTCGATGCGACGCGGCAGCTGCGTGAGGTACAGGATCTCGCTCGACGGCATCGGCGTGAGTGCCGCCTGGCGCGCGGTGGCGAGCGCACGCTCGGCGTCGGCGATCTGCTCACGCGCGCTCTCGACACCCTGCGCCTCGGCGCTCGTGTCGCGTGCGGCGAGCAGTTCGCGCCGCTGGATCTTCGCGAGTTCGAGCTGGTCGCGCAGATCGCCGATCGTCACCGGGTCGCGCGGCACCGTCTGTTCGGCGACGTTGAGCTGTCGCTGGATGCTGGCGATCTGATTGTCTGCGGTCTTGATCTCGGACTGGCTCGGCCCGGCTCCCGCCTGCGAGAGCGCAGCCTTGGCGGATGCCAGCGACTCTTCGGCTGCGCGCACGCCCTCACGTGCGGCATCCACTGCCTCGTCCGAGCCTTCCGCCGCCTGCGGCGAGGGGTAGCCGACCTTCTCGTACAGCGCGTCGATGCCGGCTGCCGTCACCTCATCGAACACGTCGGAGTCGGCGTTGCCGCCGTCGATGCCGACCGCGGCGAGCGCCTGCTTGAGCTGCACGACGTCAGGCCCCGAGTCACCGTAGGCGAGCGAACGGTAGGCGGGCAGCTCACCGGGCAGCACGATGACCGGCCTCCCGGTCACCTCGAGCGCGACCGACAGTTCTTTCAGCTCGCTGCCGACTTCGGGGACGAGTCCCGTGACGACCGCGGCACCCTCGAACGACGAGGTGTCGAGGGTGACTTCGACGGCATCGGCATATGCGACGTCGCCGCGCATCGTGATGTCGTTGCTGAGCTCTCCGAACTCGACGGGCACGGTCACGAGGCCCGGATCGGGTGCCCCCTGTCCGGTGGCGGCGTCGACAGGCGAGATGACGAACCGGCCGAGCACGAGCCCCGCCACGAGCGCGACGATCGCGACTGCGGCGATCGTCCACAGTGCCCGGTTGCCCGTCAGCACGCGGCGCCAGCCGCCGGCGGCGGGACCGTCGGTCGTGGTGACCTCGGTCACCTCGGTCACTTCGGCCTGCTGCTCGCCGTCGACCGTGTCGAAGACCGCTGTCGCGTCGGCGTCGGCCGACGCCTCGGCGCTTTCGGCCGCACCGTCACCGGTGGGCTCGATGGCGTCGGCGTCGCCTCCGCGGCGCCCCGACCTCATTCGTTCGCCTGCTCGGCAGCCGCCTTGAGCGCGTCGAGCTCGGCCTTGTGCTCGGCGATGAACTGTTCTTCGAGTTCGAACTGGATGCGCAGTTCTTCTTGACGGAAGTCGGTCTTCTCGCGGCAGTCGAGATCGGCGAGGGCGAGCTCGATCTCTTCCTCGGCGATCGCCTGCATTTCGGGCGTCTCGGTCGGGTCGTTCTCGTAGTCGGTGTAGTCCTCCCAGAAGGCGTTCGTCTTCTCGATGATCGACTCCTGCGCGGCCATCTGGGTCTCGAACCCGGGGTGACCGGCATCGGCCATGCACGACGACCACTCCTGCTGCAGTTCGGCCATGCCCTCGTTCTCCTGCGCGCTCGTGTAGAACTCTTCGATCGCGGTGAACAGCGGCTTGAACTCTTCGCTCTCGTACAGGGCCTGCGAGTCGTCGCCGACTGCTTCGTCGCCGGCCTGCTGGCATCCGCGGTCCCAGCTGTCCCAATCGAAGTCCTCGTCCTCGTACGCCTCTTCGGGCGGTTCAGGGCCGTACAGCACCTCGTAGTAGGCCTGCATCTCGGACTCGGACAACGACTCGACGTACTCCTGGTTCGGGTCGACGGGGCCTTCCTCCTCGACCGGCATCTCTTCTTCCATGCCGGGCGAGTTGACCATGCCGTATCCGTACTGCGCGACCCAGTCGCGGTCGTCGGGCTTCCATGGGTCGTCCTCCTCGTCGGTGATGACGATGCCGCCGGAGCTGTCGACCGGGATATACTCGAAGCCCTCGTCGGTCATGCACTCGGCGATCGCTTCTTCGCGCAGACGGTTCTGCTCCGCCCACTGCGCTTCCTGCTCCTCGGGCGACAGGTTGCCGCCCCACATCGCCGACATGTACTCGTTCAGCGGCGAGTCGTCGTAGGTGAGCTCACCTCCGCCGCCCGTGCCGCACCCGGCGAGAAGAGCCATCGCCCCGATGGCGCCGACGATCGATACAGCTGTCTTACGCATGTGTCCCCCTGTGACCCGGTGACGCCGGTGCAATGGCGTCACCTCACATCATGGCGTAAGAAATGTATTCCCGGTATCCACCTTGAGGATGACATTCCCTGAAACGCGGAAGAGGGCGGATGCCGCAGCATCCGCCCTCTTCGAATCGATCGTTCGATCAGCTTCCCGATGCGGCGATATCGGGGGTGGCCTCGATCGCGCCGGCAGCCCCGACGCCGATGGCGACCTTGTCGCCGCGCGGGCCGTGCTCGAACGTGAACTGTCCGTTCTCGGCATCCACCTTCACGTGGTCACCGTTGTTGAGCTCGCCGTGCAGGATCTTCTCGCTGAGTCGGTCCTCGACCTCGCGCTGCATGGCGCGGCGCAGCGGACGGGCACCGAGCGCCGGGTCGAACCCGATCTCGATGAGCCGGTCCTTCGCGGCATCGCTGAGCTCGACGGTCATGTCACGGTCGAGGAGGCGCTCGCTCAGACGCTTGGTGAACAGGCCGACGATCTGACGCAGCTCGTCCTTGCTCAACTGCGGGAAGACGATCACGTCGTCGACACGGTTGAGGAACTCGGGCTTGAAGTTGCGCTTGAGCTCTTCGTCGACCTTGCCCTTCATCCGCTCGTACGTCGTCTGCGAGTCACCCTCGACCTGGAACCCGACCGGGCCGCCGGCGATCGCCGACGAACCGAGGTTGGTGGTCATGATGATGACCGTGTTCTTGAAGTCGATGACGCGACCCTGACCGTCGGTCAGGCGACCCTCTTCGAGGATCTGCAGCAGCGAGTTGAAGATGTCGGGGTGGGCCTTCTCGATCTCGTCGAAGAGCACGACCGAGAACGGCTTGCGGCGCACCTTCTCGGTGAGCTGGCCGCCCTCTTCGAAGCCGACGAACCCGGGAGGGGCACCGAACAGCCGCGAGACGGTGTGCTTTTCGCTGAACTCGCTCATGTCGAGCGAGATGAGCGCACCCTCGTCGTCGAACAGGAACTCGGCGAGCGCCTTCGCCAGTTCGGTCTTTCCGACGCCGGTGGGGCCGGCGAAGATGAACGAGCCGCTGGGACGCTTCGGGTCCTTCAGGCCCGCACGCTGACGGCGGATCGTGCGGCTGAGCGCAGCGATCGCCTCCTCCTGGCCGATGACGCGCTGGTGCAGCGCCGTCTCCATGAAGACGAGCCGGCTGGTCTCCTCCTCGGTCAGCTTGAACACCGGAATGCCGGTGGCCTGGGCGAGCACCTCGGCGATCAGGCCCTCGTCGACCACAGCGTGGGTCGCGACGTCACCCGAGCGCCACTGCTTCTCCAGACGCAGCCGCTCCGCCAGCAGCGACTTCTCCTCGTCGCGCAGCGACGCGGCCTTCTCGAAGTCCTGCTCTTCGCTGGCGCGCTCCTTGTCTTCGCGGACCTTCGCGATCTTCTCGTCGAACTCACGCAGCTCGGGCGGCGACGACAGAATGCTGAGGCGCAGGCGGGCGCCGGCCTCGTCGATCAGGTCGATGGCCTTGTCGGGCAGGAAGCGGTCGCTGACGTACCGGTCGGCGAGGTTCGCCGCGGCCACGAGCGCGCCGTCGGTGATCTGCACCTTGTGGTGCGCCTCGTAGCGGTCGCGCAGCCCCTTCAGGATGTTGATCGCGTGGGGGATGGAAGGCTCGCCGACCTGGATCGGCTGGAAGCGACGCTCGAGCGCGGCATCCTTCTCGAAGTGCTTGCGGTACTCGTCGAGCGTGGTGGCGCCGACCGTCTGCAGCTCGCCACGGGCAAGCAGCGGCTTCAGGATCGACGCGGCGTCGATCGCGCCCTCAGCGGCGCCGGCACCGACGAGCGAGTGGATCTCGTCGATGAAGACGATGATGTCGCCGCGGGTGCGGATCTCCTTGGTGACCTTCTTGAGGCGCTCTTCGAAGTCACCGCGGTAGCGGGAGCCGGCGATGAGCGAGCCGAGGTCGAGCGAGTAGACCTGCTTGTCCTTGAGCGTCTCGGGCACGTCGCCCTTCACGATGGCCTGCGCGAGGCCCTCGACGACGGCCGTCTTGCCGACGCCGGGCTCACCGATCAGCACCGGGTTGTTCTTCGAGCGGCGCGACAGGATCTGCATGACGCGCTCGATCTCCTTCTCGCGCCCGATCACCGGGTCGAGCTTGTTCTCGCGCGCGGCCTGCGTGAGGTTGCGGCCGAACTGGTCGAGCACCGCCGAGCCGCCCTGGGCGGCCTGCTGCGTCTGCTCGCCGGCGCCGGAGGCGACCCCCGCGGGCTCCTTGCCCTGGTAGCCGCTGAGCAGCTGGATGACCTGCTGGCGTACCTTGTTGAGGTCTGCGCCGAGCTTGACGAGCACCTGGGCTGCGACGCCCTCACCCTCGCGGATGAGACCGAGCAGGATGTGCTCGGTGCCGATGTAGTTGTGGCCCAGCTGCAGCGCCTCGCGCAGGCTCAGCTCGAGCACCTTCTTGGCGCGCGGCGTGAACGGGATGTGCCCCGTCGGCTGCTGCTGCCCCTGGCCGATGATGTCCTGCACCTGCTCGCGCACCGATTCGAGCGAGATGCCCAGGCTTTCGAGCGCCTTCGCAGCGACACCCTCGCCCTCGTGAATGAGGCCGAGGAGGATGTGTTCGGTGCCGATGTAGTTGTGGTTCAGCAGCTTCGCCTCTTCTTGGGCGAGCACCACCACACGACGGGCACGGTCCGTGAATCTCTCGAACATGGCTCTTCTCCTTCGGGCACCGAGTCTTCTGACGCCTTACGACGAGAGTAACCACGGGCGCGGGTGGGTATGCCCGTGTTCGCCGTCGGCGTGACAGGGCGCGGGGTTGACGCGCGGGCGGTGCTCCGCAGTCCCCACGCGACCCCCGCTCGCCTGTCACGAATCCGAGCTTCGAGCCTGTGATTGCGACAGGCGAGCGCTCCACCGCCCGCTCGCCTGTCACGAACGGCGGTCTGGCGAAGGTGATCGTGACAGGCGAGGAGACCGAGGACGAGCGGTTGAGGTGTGGCCGCAGGTCAGCGTGCGACAAGCGCGCGTCGCACACGGTCGACAACGCTTGTCGGCGCGGCGAACAAGTCGGTCTTGGTGATGCGGATCACGATCCAGCCCGCTGCCGCAAGGCGTTCGTAGCGCTCGATATCGGACGCCCACTGTGCAGGATCCAACAGATGGTGCTCACCCTCGTACTCGACGACCACGCGCTGCCGGCGGTAGACGAGGTCGCCGGCGACCTTGCCTCCCGCGACAGGGATGTCCGCGTTGAGTTCCGGTTCCGGCAGACCCGCGTCGACAAGCAGCAGTCGGAGCCACGACTCCGGGCGAGATGCCGAGCCGCAGCGCACGCGCGGCAGCGCTTCGCGAAGCCGGACGATGCCGACCCGACGTCCCGCCGCAACAGCGCGCTCGAGGCTGCGTACGGTCGCGAGCGGACTGTCGACACGCCACGTGCGCACGGCTGCGTCGGCTGCCGCGATCAGGTCACGATCATCGGCGAGCACGGCGGCGAGCGAAGCCCAGGTCGACTCCGGCGTGCTCACCGGGACGCCCCAGATCGGATGCCGCACCACAGCGGTGAGCCTGTGGGAGACCTCGTGTCCGCGGACTCCTGCACCTCTGGGGAGCCGACGAGACGGCGGGACCGCAACGTGGACTCGCTGATCCGCCAGGGCCGCAAGCGGAAGGGGCAATTCCCAGAGCACCGCCGCGGTCACGTGACTGAGGAATCCTTCGTCCGGCATCCGCGGGACGTAGTCCAGTGCTCGCTCGAGGTGCTGGCTCTCCAACCTCCCGAGCGGCCGGCCGGCTCGATCGGTGTACGCGGGGGCATCCCCGATTGCGCGAACTCCATGGAATGGTCGCCGGTAGCGCGATGAGGCGAGTTGCGCGGGGCTGAGCCCCTGCGCGATCGCGCTGCGGACACGAAACCGCGACACGTTGTCTTCGAACTGCATCCCCGCACGTTGCCAGCAGTCGAGCACCGCATCGTCCTCCTCCACAGACCGCGGTCGGATCCTTGAATTCCGCGCACCTGTGGAGGAGGCGACGCCTCGTTCGCCTGTCACAATCCACGTGCTCTTCGCGCGTGTTGTGACAGGCGAGCGGCCGAGGCCGAAGCTGCCGAGGGCGTGCCTACTGCAGGGCGGAGGTCAGGCGGGCGAGGTTGTCGAGGATCGTCGAGCGCAGAGGCTGCTGCATCCACTCTTCGAGGGTCAGCTCGCGCGACGAACTGCGGTACTGATCTTCGACCTCGCGCATCTGCGCGACGAATTCCTCGCCCCGCACGAGCATCGAGATCTCGAGGTTGAGACCGAACGAGCGCATGTCCATGTTGCTCGAGCCGATGACGGCGATCTCGTCGTCGATCGTGATCGACTTCGAATGCAGGATGAACGGCTTCTGGTACATCCAGATCTTCACGCCCGCCCGCAGCAGCGCCTCGTAGTAGCTGCGCTGCGCGTGATAGACCATCGCCTGGTCGCCCTCTTCAGACACGAACAGCTCGACATGGATGCCGCGCTGACACGCCGTCTGGATCGCCAGCAGCAGTCCTTCGTCGGGCACGAAGTACGGGCTCACGATGATGATGCGCTCGTGGGCCGCGAACAGCAGTGCCATGAACAGCTTGAGGTTGTTCTGGAACTCGAACCCGGGGCCCGACGGCACGATCTGGCAGTCGAGGTCGCCCGGCCCCGGCTCCAGTTCGAACAGTCCGATCTCCTCTTCGAGCACCTCTTCGGTCTCGCTGTACCAGTCGGACAGGAACACGGCGTTGATCGACCCGACAACGGGCCCTTCGATGCGCGCCATCAGGTCGACCCAGTGCAGGCCGCGCTTGATGTTCTTGGGCAGGTTGTACGTCGAGTCGGTCACATTCTGCGACCCCGTGAACGCCACACGGCCGTCGATCACGAGCAGCTTGCGGTGGTTGCGCAGATCGGGCCGCTGGAACTTTCCCTTCAACGGCTGGATCGGCAGCATGAGCCGCCAGTGGGCACCCATGGCATCCAGTCGTCGCCGCGTCTCGGCATAGTACGGCTTGCTGCGGTTGGCCCAGTGGTCAAGCAGCACACGCACGATGACGCCACGGGCCGCGACCTCTTCGAGCGCGCGGAAGAAGTTGTCGGTCGAAGCGTCGGCCTGCAAGATGTAGAACTCGACGTGCACATACCGCTCGGCGGCGCGGATCGCGTCGGCCATCGCGTCGATGCTCTGCTGGTAGTCCGAGATCAACTGGGCCCCGTTGTCGCCGGCAAGCGGCATGGCGCCGAGGTTGCGGTTGAGTTCGACGAGCGACTGGAACCACTTCGGTGCGTAGGGTCGGAGCGTGCCGAAGTCGAGCCCTGCGCTCAGTTCGGTGATCTGCTCGTTGATCTGCTGCTGCATCTTGCGACGCTTGCGCGGCAGGCGCGGGTTGCCGATCAGCAGGAACAGGAAGACCCCGACGATCGGAATGAAGTAAATGGCCAACAGCCAGGCCATCGCCGCCGTCGGGCGCCGATTTCGGGGCACGACGATGACGGCCAGGATGCGGATCGTGATGTCGACGACGAGAAACGCGACGAGCGGCCACGTCCAGGTCCAGTCGACATCGATGCGGATCACGTGAACTCCCCCGGTACTGCGCTGGGTTCAGCGTAGCGACAGGTTCCGTCAGCGAGCGTCGGCGTCACCGGCGGCGGGCGTGAGGCCCCGCTTGGCGCGCTCCTCGGCCTCGATCTTCGCGTACGCGCGGCGCTCGTTGCGGTCCATGCGGAGCACCGAACGCATCACGAAGATGAACAGCCCCAGCACCACCACGGTCGGCACCAGCGACCAGATGACGGCGGCCCAGTAGGAGTCCATGCATCCATCGTACGTCGCCTCCTGCACATCGACGGCCCGTTGCGGGTTACGCACAACGGGTGCGCGCGACGCCCCGCACACCCGCCGCGGATCGGCCATCTTCGCTGCATGACACAGATCGCGAAAGCCGCCGATGCGGCCCAGTTCCTCTCCCTCGTACCGCGGATGCTCGGGTTCACGCCCACGCGCAGTCTCGTGGTGATCCCGATGTCGCAGGCGAAGTCGATCGGCGTGCTGCGCGTCGATCTGCCGCCCGACGACGAGATCGAACACGTCGAGACCGTCGCCTCGACCGTGATCGGTATGGTGTGCCGACTGGATGCCGCCGATTCCCTCTGCGCCGTCGTCTACACCGACTGCCCGATCGACGACGCGCTTCCGCACCGCGGGCTGCACGAGGCGATCGCCGTGCGCGCCGATGCCAGCGGGCTGGGACTGCTCGATGCGCTCGCGGTCACCCCGAGCGGCTGGGGGTCGTTCTTCGCGGCCGATCACCCGGCGGGTGGGCATCCGCTCGATGAGCTCGCGTCGCACGACCCCGCGCTGCCGGGCGTGGCGCCGGGTGATCAGGCGGCGGGCGCGACGATCCCGCGCAAGGACAAGGCGCAGCGTCGCGGGGTGGCGGCCGCGCTGCGCTCGCTGCGCACGGCCGTCGACGCGGTGTGCGGCATCGAGTCGGACGGTGCGCATTCGTCGCGCGTCGACCCGGCTGCCCTCGAAGCGGTGTGCGCGCTCGACGAGCTGCCGCGACTGTACGAGAACGCGCTGCGCCGCGGCGTCGACCAGCCCATGGATGCCGCCGTCATCGCGTGGTGCCTCAATCGTCCGTCGTTGCGCGACGTCGCGCTCGTGCAGTGGTGCGGCGACACCGTCGCAGGTCAGGACGCGATGGAGGCGCAGCGCCGCTGGGAGGAGGGCGAGCAATATCCCGTCGAACTCGCGTCGGTCATGTGGGGCGAAGGTCGCCGCCCCGATCCCGAGCGACTCGAGACCGCGCTGGCGCTGTGTCGCGACGTCGTGGCACTTGCGCCAAAGCGTGAGCGCCCGGGCGCCCTCGCGGTGTGCGCGTGGCTGTCATGGGCGCTGGGGCGCTCGACGCACGCCGACCGGTATGCGCGCATGGTGCAGGCTCTCGAACCCGACCATGGTCTTGCCGACATCGTGCGCTCGTTCGTCGCCGCCGGTCACCTGCCCGATTGGGCGTTCCGCCGGGCGTGAGCGTGCACGACGGGCGTGAGCGTGCACGACGGTGAGTCCGGGATTCGAGCACGAGTCGGTGCGGCACGACGCCCGACTCGTGCTGGATGCCGGGACTCAGCGGCCAGCGGTGCGCGAGCGCTTGTCTGTGTACATCGCTGCGTCGGCGCGCGCGACCGTATCGGCCATCGTCGTGGAGCGGTCGAGCGTCGCGACGCCGATGCCGGCAGACAGCCCCTGCGCCGTGAGCCCTTCGCGCACGCGGTCGCCGAGGGCAGCCACGCCGCCGGGATCGGTCTGCGGGCACAGCACGCCGAACTCATCGCCGCCGAGGCGCGCGACGATGTCGCCCTCGCGTGCGGTCTGTGTGATGACGTTCGCGGCACGCCGCAGCAGGGCGTCTCCGGCGGCGTGCCCATCGCGATCGTTGACCTGCTTGAGTCCGTCCAGGTCAAGGACGATGACACCGGCGAGGTCACCGAGACGGTGATGACGGGCCTCTTCGGTCTCGCAGATGCGGTGCCAGCCGCGACGGTTGCGAAGGCCGGTCAGTTCGTCGGTCTCGGCGTCTTCGAGGCTGACTTCGAGACGTCGCGTGAGTGCTATCGCCTGGTCGTCGACGTTGCGCACGACCGACAGCAGCTGCCCGAGCAGTTCGAGTTGTGGACCGAGTTCGACAAACGACGCGGCGCGGGTGTCGACGTCCATGCCGCAGACGGTGCCGAACAACGACCGGTCGGCGTTGAGGATCGGCACGCCCACGTAGCTGCCCAGCCGCAGTCCGAGAGCCGCCTCGTTGGCGGCATACTCGGGGACACGCGAGATGTCGGGGGCGACGCGGGGGCCACCGTCCTCCCACATCGCACGGCAGACGGCGTCTTCCCAGCGTGGACCGTCTCCCACGCCCAGCCCGAATTCGTTCGGCGTGACGCTGAGGTACACCTGCCGACCGCCGATGACGCGCGACACCGTCCAAAACCCCATCGGCACCTGCGCCTGCAGGTAGTCGAGCACGAGGGCAGATGCCTCGTCGAACGTGCTGAGCGCGGCCGCGGACAAGTCGGGCGGCGCCGGGATGCTCACTTGACGAGGGGGAAGAGGATCGTCTCGCGGATGCCGAGGCCCGTGATCGCCATCATGAGGCGATCGATGCCCATACCCATCCCCCCGGTGGGCGGCATGCCGTGCTCGAGCGCGCGCAGGAACTCCTCGTCGACGCGCATCGCCTCGTCGTCTCCGCGCGCGGCGAGCTTGGCCTGCTCGACGAAGCGCTCGCGCTGGATGACGGGGTCGATGAGCTCGGAGTAGCCCGTCGCGAGCTCGAACCCGCGCACGTACAGGTCCCACTTCTCCACGACCCCGGGGATCGTGCGGTGCTCGCGCACGAGCGGGCTCGTGTCGAGCGGAAAGTCCATCACGAACGTCGGGCGCGTGAGCGAGCCCTTCACGAAGTGCTCCCAGAGCTCTTCGACGAGCTTGCCGTGCGTCGCGATCTTCTCGGGAACCTCAACGCCGACTTCGAGCGCGAACGCGCGCAGCTCGTCGAACGACGTGTCGGGGGTGATGGTGCGGCCCGCCGCCTCCGACAGCGACTCGTACATCGAGATGCGGTCCCACTGCCCACCCAGGTCATACACGGTGCCGTCGGCCCACGTGACGGTCGTCGATCCTGCGACGGCGACCGCCGCGTTCTGGATGAGCTCTTGGGTGAGATCGGCGATGCCGTGGTAGTCGCTGTACGCCTGGTAGGCCTCGAGCATCGCGAACTCGGGGCTGTGCGTGGAGTCGGCGCCCTCGTTGCGGAAATTGCGGTTGATCTCGAACACGCGGTCGATGCCGCCGACGACGGCGCGCTTGAGGAACAGTTCGGGCGCGATGCGCAGGAACAGCTCCGCGTCGAACGCGTTCGAGTGCGTCACGAACGGGCGGGCCGCGGCACCACCGTGCTGCACCTGCAGCATGGGCGTCTCGACCTCGACGAAATCGTGCTCCGTGAAGGTCTGCCGCAGGCTCGCGTTGACCTTCGCCCGGGCGATGACCGTCTCACGCGCCTGGTCGCGCACGATCAGGTCGAGGAAGCGCGAGCGCACACGGCTCTCTTCGCTGAGCTCGGTGTAGAGGTTCGGCAGCGGCAGCAGAGCCTTGGCGGCGACCTGCCACTGCGAGACCATGATCGACAGTTCGCCGCGGCGACTCGAGATGACCTGCCCGGTGACCGAGACGTGGTCGCCCAGGTCGACGAGGTCCTTCCACGCCTGCAGGGATGCGTCGCCGACCTCGGCGAGCGAGACCATCGCCTGGATGCGGCTGCCGTCACCGGCCTGCAGCGACGCGAAGCAGAGCTTGCCGGTGTTGCGGCTGAAGACGACGCGGCCGGCGACCGATGCGGTCACGCCGGTCTCCTCTCCCGCTTCGAGCGCGGCGTAGCGTTCGCGCAGTGCACCGATGGTGTCGGTGACGGCGACGGCGACCGGGTACGCGCCGCCCGCGGCATCCGCCCGCTCTGCGATCAGCCGGTCGCGCTTGGCCAGGCGCACGGCCTTCTGCTCGAAGACGTCTTCTTCTTCGGCGGGCACGGCTACTTCGGCGGGCGCAGGCACAGGCGCGTCGGTCATTCAGGCTCCTCGGGGATCAGCCACCGATTCTACCGAGCGCGGCTCACTCCCCTGCGCGGCGTCCAACCGCTCGGCAGGGCGCCTTCGATCGCGGCCCGCTCTGCGTCGGCGCGCGCCGACCACCCCTGTGCCTCGTCGTCGGCGTCGAAGCCGCCGCGTGCGACCCGAAAGCCCACGTCGTCATGGTGCATGCGCGGGCCGCCGCCGCGGCGCGTGCCGGCGCGCACACTCCACGCGTCGTCGGCGAAGCCGCCGCCCCGGAACACCCGGTAGTCGTCGTATCGGGCGGGATCGAGCAGGTCCCAGCACCATTCCCACACGTTGCCGAGGGTGTCGAACAGCCCGAACAGGTTGGGCAGCTTGCCGCCGATCGGCTGTGGCGTGTTCACGCCGTCGGCGCTGGTCCACGCCACATCGGGGAGCGGCCCGTAGTGCGCTGCGGTCGAGCCGGCGCGGCACGCGTACTCCCACTCGGCCTCGGTCGGCAGCCGGAATCCCTCCGAATCGAGATGCCACGTGACTTCGTCGCCGTCGACGCGGTAGGCGGGATCGAACCCCTCCCACTCCGAGAGCGCGTTGCAGAACCGCACGGCTCGCAGCCACGAGACGTCCGTGGCGGGTCGGCGCGGGTGGGATGCCGAGAACCCGAGCACCTCGGCGACCTGCTCCTCGGTGACCGGGTAGCGCCCCAACTCGAACGCCTGGAGCGTGACGTCCCTGGTCGTCTTGCGTCGCGCATCGTGAAGACGCACGGCACCCGCCGGAATCGCGACGAGGTCGACGTCGCTCACGGCTGTTCGGGCTCGACCGGCACCGTGGCATCCAGCAGGGCACGGTCGACGGTCGCGTGCAGCAGCGCCGACAGATAGCGGCCGGGATCGTCGACGCCCGCCTCGCCGAGCAGCTGCGCGGACTGCCGGACGATCGAATCGGCGAACTGCGTCGCGGTCACGATGGCTTCGCCGTACGCCGCACGGTCGGCCTCGGCGACGACGACCGGCTCGCAGCCGAGTTCGACGGCGAGCGCCTGGGCGATCGGCAGCACCGCACCGGGGGCGGTGACGGCGGCGTACGCGCCGGGCAACTGCCGCAGGTCGATGCTCGTGCCGGTGAAGGCGACGGCAGGGTGCACGGCCAGCGGAATCGCACCGCACGCCGCCGCCGGTGCGAGCACGCCGATCCCGAACGCCGGATCGGTGTGCAGCACGAGTTGGCCGACCTGCCACGCCCCCAGCTCGGCGAGGCCTGCGACGAGCCCCGCCACCTCATCATGCGGGACGGCGATCACGACGAGCTCGCTGCGTCGCACGATCTCATCTGCCGTGAGAACGGGCACGTCGCCGAGGATCGCCGAAACACGGTCGGGGTCGGATCCGGGCGTGATGCCGAGCAGGGCGTGCCCGGCCCCGGCCAGTGCCGCACCGATCACCGGTCCGACACGACCGGCCCCGATGACCCCGACCCCGAGTCGGGCCGTTCCGGTCACGACGGGTCCTGCGGCGGCGCCGGTGCGTCGGTCTCGTTGGCCGCTCGCGCCTCGCGGCGCGTCAGCGGCACCGCATCGGGCTCGGGTGCGCTCGGCGCGGCAGGCGCGTCGGGCTCAGGCACGCCGGATGTAGACTCCGGGGTCGCAACCGCGGGCGCTGCGACCGCATCAGGCACGCCGAATGCGTGCTCCGGCAGGTGCGCGCTCCACCGGTGCGATGTGTCGGATGCGGCGGCGGCGACGGCGCCGTCCGTCAGCGCCCGCCAGCCGGCGAGCGCCGCGTCCCGGTCAAGATGCGGAACGTAGCCGACGACCGGACCGGCGATCGTGTGCGCCGTCACCATCGCGATGCCCAGCATCCGGTCGATGGGCCCCTGCTCGACGCGCGCGGACTGCAGCCGCGCCAGCGGGATGATCACGAGCGACCGCCAGATGTAGCCCTTCCGCGCGAGCATCGCCGCCGGCGTGACGAGAAGACCGACGCGGCGCCACGAGAACGGTCGCAGCCACGCCGCCCGCCGCGGCATGTTCGTGTACGGGTCGTCGGCCTGCGGGCCGAGGATGCCGTGCTCGAACACCCCCGACCATTCCTGCTCAGGCAACGACGGGAGGATGAGGCGAAGCACACGCTCCACATCCTCCCGCTTGCCGATCGGGAGGACTTCGGTCATCTGCTGTGCGGCCGTCGAAGTGTCCATCACCGAGCGCCCGGTGAGGCGGTTGATGCGGATCGACCACCAGCCGAACGGGCGCCACAGGATCGACTGCCGGATGGCGACGCCGTGGATACGTCCTGGCGGGATCGTCTCGCTGATCGTCGTGAACAGCCCCGAGGTGATGCGCACGCCTGACGAGGTCGGCGCGATGGAGTACCGCAGCGACAGCGTGATCTGCCGGAACCAGTAGGCACCGAAACCGATGAAGGTCGGCACGAGGCTGAACAGCACCCACGGGGTCCCGACGACGGCGCCGACGACGACACCGATGATCAGCAGCAGCAAGAACAGCGTCGACCCCGACAGCACGCGTGAGGCGATGAGGCGCCCGACCGGAATGTGAACGATCGACTCGGGCTCGGACTCGTCGAGGTCGACGCCCTCGATGAGCCCGGTGATGCCTGCGGTCATCGTCTGCGCGGCCGACGCGTGCCCCGCCGTCGGTGCTGCCGTACCGAGCTCACGACCCGACGCGAGCCGCAGGATGTCGCCGCGGATCGTCTCGGCGTTCGAGGTGCCGAGGTATTCGAGCTTCACGTTGCCGTCGGTGCCGGCACCGACGACTTCGAGCTTTGCGGTGCCGAGCAGCCGCGCGATCATCGGGCGCGTGAGGTTCACACCCTGCACACGGTCCAGCGGGGCGCGCCGGTGCGTGCGGAACAGCACGCCGCTGCGCACCTCGACGGCATCACCCGTGATGCGGAACGTGTGGAACCGCCACGACACGTAGAACGCGACCACGACGATCACGATGATGGCCACGACTCCGCCGAGCACGGCGAGGATGAGGTTGTTCTCGAAGATGAAGTCGATCGGGTCTGCGTCGTAGTCGCCGAAATCGCCCTCGTCGGGCAGGAAGATGGCGATGAGCCGGTCGCGCATGTTGGTCACGACGATGCCGAGCACGACGAGGAACACGAGTCCGCCGCGCAGCAACGGGGTCAGCGGGTGCAGCCGATGCCATTCGCCGTCGCTCAGGGGCGAGCGGACGAGCTCGGCTGCGGGTGCCGGGGCACCCGTCGAGGTGGCAGCCTGCTGGTCGCTCACAGCCCGGTCCGGCGGGTCTCGGCGACGTCGATGAGGGTGTCGCGCAGGTGCTCCGCGGCATCCTGCGTGAGGCCGGGGATGGCGATGCCGGTCGTGGCGGCGGCCGTCACGAGCTTGAGCTGCGCGATGCCGAAGCCGCGGTCGAGCGGCCCGTGCGTGATGTCGACCAGCTGCATGCGTCCGTACGGCACCGCGACCATGCGCTGCCACAGGATGCCGCGGCGGAAGACGAGGTCGTCGTCGCGCAGCTGGTATCCGATCGCGCGGGCCTGACGGCGGGCGACGATGAGGCCGAACAGCTGCAGGACGGCCAGTGCGGCCGCAGGAATCCAGACCCACGCCTGCTCAAGCACGAGACCGAGGAACAGCGCGACGCCGGCCAGCACGACGAGGAAGAACACGTTCGTGATGATCTGCACGAGCACGTACTTGGGCGAAACCTGGTGCCAGGTGCCGTCACCGAGCGGCAGCCGGTTCTTGCCGCGCGGTTCGAGGATGCCGGTGTAGGTGCCGGCATCGAGCACCGCGTCGCCACCCGTGGGCGCCGGACGGTCTTCTGCGACCGGCGCGAACGGCTCGACGGTCGGGGCTGCGGCCGGAACCGGTGCCGCCGCGGGCGGTGCGAACGGCGGCTCCTCCTGCGGCGTCGGCGGCACGTGCGGCAGGTCGTGGGCCGCGGGCTCGTGATCGTGGGGCGTCGTCATGGTTCCTCCAGCTCGCGCGAGCGCGATCCCCCGCGCCCCCGCCGGGTTCGAGCCTAGTCGTCGCCGCAGCGACGGGGGCTCAGTGGTGCGAGGGGGTCACACCGGGTTCGGGCGGCGGCGGTTCGTCGTCGTCGGAGGGTCCGATCGTGCACAGGTGCTCGGCGTACAGCCCTCCGGCCACCAGTGCGATCCCGCCCACGAGGGATGCGACGACGGCTGTGATCGAGTCGCTCGACGGCAGCACGGGCCGGGTCAGCAGAAAGGCGAGCAGCCCGAGCGCGACACCCGCAACGCCTGCGCCGACGAGGCTCGACGCCTTCGCGAGCATCGCGACCCGCACGGCACGAAACGGATCGACCCGGCCCGTTCCACTCACCGTCGCGCGGCGGATCGGCAGCGCGAGGATGACGGTGATCACCGCCAGCAGCACAAGCAGGATCGGCAGCATGAGCGAAGGCGTGAACGTCGGCCTGCCCGAGGACGTCAGCAGCTGATCGATGATGAACCCGATCACGGCCGCGATCACCGCGACGGCGATGAGGGGCACGGGCCCGGTGCGTTTCACGAGTCGTCCCCCGCGCGCAGGCGTTCGAGCAGGTCGGCCACGCGCCCGCGGCCCGGCAGTTCGGCATCAGGGTCGGCGGTCAGCCACGGCACGAGCACGAAGTCGCGCTCGTGCGCACGCGGATGCGGCAGGGTCAGCGCCGGGTCCTCGCTGATGACGTCGCCGTACGCGATGAGGTCGAGGTCGAGGGTGCGGTCACCCCAGCGCACGCGTCGCTCGCGGCCGTGACGGTTCTCGATGGCGTGCAGAAACCCGAGCAGCACGTTCGGTGCGAGCCGGGTCGTGAGCAGGGCGATCGAATTCAGATAGGCGGGAGCGGCGGCATCCGGCCCGTCGAGGGTCACGGCGACCGATTCGATCGGTTCACTGGTGACGACCGCGGTCGTCAGCGGTAGCCGCGCGAGCTCGGTGACGGCGTCTTCGAGTGTGCGGGCACGGTCGCCGAGGTTCGCTCCCAGTGCCACGACGGCGGTCGCCGCGGCGCGCGCTGTGTGCGAGGGCGACTCGCCGATGCCCGATGCGAGCCGGCGGCTCATGCCCGGCTCCGACGGATCGTGAGGGTGACGTCGTCGAACGGCACCGGGATGGGCGCCTTCGGCTTGTGCAGCGTCACCTCGACGGTCTCGACGATCGGGTGGTCGAGGACGGCGTCGGCGATGCGCTGGGCGAGCCGCTCGAGCAGGTCCACCGGGTCGCCCGCGAGGATGGCCGCCACCTGTTCGGCGAGCTCACCGTAGTGCAAGGTGTCGGCGACGTCGTCGCTGCCGGCGGCCGGGCGGGTGTCGAGCTCGACCGTCACGTCCGCGACGAAGGGCTGCCCGTCGCGCTTCTCGTGGTCGTAGACGCCGTGGTACCCGATCGCACGGATGCCGGTGACGGTGATCCGGTCGCTCATGCCTTTCCCTCCCAGGCTCGCTGCACGGCGAGCGCGTCACGCGTCGCGGCGACATTGTGCACCCGCACGCCCCACGCGCCCGCTTGCGCGGCCAGCACGCTCGTGACCGCCGTTGCCAGATCGCGCCGCGCCTCATCGGCATCCGCACCGAGCACGTCGGCGAAGAACCGCTTGCGGCTCGTGCCGACGAGCACGCGGTGACCGGCGCCGACGATCCGGTGCAGGCCGCGCAACACCTCCCAGTTCTGGGCGCCCTGCTTGCCGAACCCGATGCCGGGGTCGACGATGATCCGCTCCACGGCGATGCCGGCGGCAACGGCCGCATCGACCCGTGCAGCGAGTTCGCCGAGCACCTCGGCGACGACGTCGTCATAGGTGGCGTTCGCGTACATGTCGGCCGAGTGGCCACGCCAATGCTGCAGCACGATCTCGGCATCCGTTCCGGCGACCGCGCCGAGCATGTCGGGGTCGCTGCGTCCCCCCGAGACGTCATTGACGATGCGCGCGCCGGCGGCGACCGCGGAGACGGCGGTGCTCGCGTTCATGGTGTCGATGCTCACGACCGCGCCTTCGGCGACGAGCCCCGCGACGACGGGCAGGACGCGGGCAGCCTCCACGTCGGGGGAGACACGCTCCGCGCCAGGGCGGGTCGATTCGCCACCGATGTCGAGGATCGTCGCGCCGTCGGCCCGCAGCATCCGGCCGTGGGCGATCGCGCGATCGGTGTCGAGGAAGCGTCCGCCGTCACTGAACGAGTCGGCCGTCACGTTGACGATGCCCATGATCTCGGCCACGGCACGCACCTGCCCGCCCACGATCAGGCGTGCCCGGTGAGCAGGGCGACGATCTCGGCGCGAGCGGCGGGTTCGGACAGTTCGCCCCGCGCCGCGATCGTGACGGTGGATGCGTCGGGTTGGCGGCCGCCGCGCATCGTGACGCACTGGTGGCTCGCGTCGAGCACGACAAGCACCCCGCGGGTGTCGATCGAACCGGCGATCGTGTCGGCGATCTGCTCACCGAGCCGCTCCTGCACCTGGGGGCGGGCGGCGAGGATGTCGACCACGCGCGGCAGCGCGCCGAGGCCCACGACCTGCTCACCGGGGAGGTACGCGATGTGCGCGTACCCGGCGAACGGCAACAGGTGATGCTCGCACATGGACCGGAAGCGGATGTCGCGCAGCATCACCGCACCCGAAGGCAGCGTGCCCGGCGCGGGCCCCCGTGAGACCGAGATGGTGCGTTCGAGGGGGGCACCGGCATCCTCGCCCACCCCCGAGAAGAACTCGGCGTACGCCTCGGCAACCCGCTGCGGGGTCTGCTTCAACCCGGGGCGTTCGGGATCCTCCCCGATCGCCTCGAGCAAGTCGCGCACGACGGCAGCGACGCGTTCACGGTCGACGGCCACGTGCCGAGCCTACGCCGTCGCCGGTCGCGCCTGCCCCGTCACACCCTGTCCGGTCGCACGCTGCGCAGCCGGCGCCGTGGCCTGCTCGGCCTCGACACTCGTGGATGCGGCGATGCCTGCTTCTTCGCGACGCGGCACCTCGACGGGAGGCAGCTGCGACACGGGGCGCTCCTGGCTCGAGAGCCACTGCGGGCGCGGCGGCAGCTTCTTGACGTCCTTGAAGATCTCGGCGAGTTCGAGGTGGTCGAGTGTCTCCTTCTCGAGCAGCTCGAGGGCGAGCCGGTCGAGCACGTCGCGGTTGTCGTTGATGACCTGGTACGCCTCGTTGTGCGCCTGCTCGATGAGGGCGCGGGTCTGCGCGTCGACGGTCTCGGCGATCGTGTCGGAGTAGTCGCGGCCGTGGCCCATGTCGCGGCCCATGAACACCTCGCCCGAGGACTGACCGAGCTTCACGGGGCCGACCTGCGTCGTCATGCCGTACTCGGTGACCATCTTGCGGGCGATGCCGGTGGCCTTCTCGATGTCGTTGCTGGCGCCGGTGGTGGGGTCGTGGAAGACGATCTCTTCGGCGACGCGACCGCCCATCGCGTAGGTGAGCTGGTCCTGGAGCTCGTTGCGGGTGACCGAGTACTTGTCATCCAGCGGCAGCACCATCGTGTACCCGAGCGCCTTGCCGCGCGGCAGGATCGTGACCTTCGTGACCGGGTCGGTGTGGTTCATCGCCGCCGCCGCCAGGGCGTGCCCGCCCTCGTGGTAGGCGGTGATGAGCTTCTCCTTGTCCTTCATCACGCGGGTGCGGCGCTGCGGACCGGCGATGACGCGGTCGATCGCCTCGTCGAGGGCGCGCATGTCGATGAGCTGCGCGTTGGAGCGGGCGGTCAGGAGCGCTGCCTCGTTCAGCACGTTGGCGAGGTCGGCACCGGTGAACCCAGGCGTCTTGCGCGCGATGACCGACAGGTCGACCGAGGGCGAGAGCGGCTTGCCGCGGCCGTGCACCTCGAGGATGCGCTGCCGGCCCTTGAGGTCAGGGG
The DNA here is from genome assembly GCF_965345345.1 of Microbacterium sp. bgisy189. Lineage (GTDB taxonomy): Bacteria > Actinomycetota > Actinomycetes > Actinomycetales > Microbacteriaceae > Microbacterium. The sequence continues at coordinate 460,307 of NZ_CBDRMZ010000002.1, forward strand.
CATCCACCCCGATCTGGCGGTCGAAGCGGCCGGGGCGCAGGAGCGCCGGGTCGAGGATGTCGGGACGGTTGGTCGCAGCGATGACGATGACGTTGACCTTCGGGTCGAAGCCGTCCATCTCGACGAGCATCTGGTTCAGCGTCTGCTCGCGCTCGTCGTGCCCGCCGCCCATGCCGGCGCCGCGGTGGCGACCGACGGCATCGATCTCGTCGATGAAGATGATCGCCGGCGAATTCTCCTTCGCCTGCGTGAACAGGTCGCGGACGCGGCTCGCACCGACACCGACGAACATCTCGACGAAGTCCGAACCCGAGATCGAATAGAACGGCACGCCCGCCTCGCCGGCCACGGCGCGCGCGAGCAGGGTCTTTCCGGTGCCGGGAGGGCCGTACAGCAGCACCCCCTTGGGGATGCGGGCGCCGACGGCGGCGAACTTCGCGGAATCCTTCAGGAAGTCCTTGATCTCCTGCATCTCTTCGATCGCCTCGTCGGCACCGGCGACGTCGGCGAAGGTGACCGTCGGGGTCTCCTTCGTGACGAGCTTCGCGCGCGACTTGCCGAACTGCATGACCTTGCTGCCACCGCCCTGCGCCGAGGAGAGCAGGAACCAGAACAGCAGACCCAGCAGCAGCAGCGGGATCATGAGCGAGAGCAGGCTGTCCCAGAAGGTCGCCCGCGGCACGACGTCGTTGAAGCCGTCTTCGGGGGCAGCGGCCTCGATCGCCGCGACCACCTCGTCGGCGCGCGGCGTGACGTAGTAGAACTGCACCTTCGTCGCGCCCTCGAACTCCTTCGAGAGGGTGAGGTCGACGCGCTGGTCGCCGTCGGTCGTGACGACCTCCGTGACGGTGTCGCCTTCGAGAAGCTCAAGCCCCTGCTGCGTGGTGATCTGCTTGGCCCCCGTGAGGCTCGAGATCAGCGTCATTCCGATCAGCAGCAGGGCGCCGATGAGCAACACGTAGACGAACGGGTTGCGGGTGAGCTTCTTGACATCCATGGTGCGATCAGGCTACCCCGCACCGGCTATGGGGCGTCTGTGCATTCGCCCACGGCGTACCGGGGTCAGTTGTAGACGTGCGGCGCGAGCACGGCGACATCGCGCAGGTTGCGGTAGTGCTCGGCGTAGTCGAGGCCGTAGCCGACGACGAAGTCGTTGGGAATGTCGAACCCGACGTACCGGCAGTCGATCTCGACCTTCGCCGCTTCGGGCTTGCGCAGCAGCGCGAGCACCTCGATCGACTCAGCACCGCGGGATGCGAAGTTGTCGAGCAGCCAGCTCAACGTCAGGCCGGAGTCGATGATGTCTTCGACGATGAGCACGTGCTTGCCCGTGAGGTCGGTGTCGAGGTCTTTGCGGATCTGCACCACACCGCTCGACTTGGTGCCCGCACCGTACGAGGACACCGCCATCCAGTCCATCGCGATGTGGCCGGGGAGGCGACGCGAGAAGTCGGCCATCACCATGACAGCGCCCTTCAGCACGCCCACCAGCAGCAGGTCCTTGCCGTCGTAGTCGGCTGCGACCTGCGCCGCGAGCTCTTCGAGCTTGTCGTGGATCTGCTCCTCGGTGACGAGGACGTCGGTCAGCTGGTCTGCGATGTCGGCCGCGCGCATGGATCGAGTCTAAGCGGCGCATCGCGTCGTGTCGGCCCACCCGCCGCGGCCCTGGCGGGGGTATGGATCGCCTCATAGGATGACGGCGGACGGGGCGACGTGGCCCCGCTGATGGGGAGGAAACTCATGGCCGGACTCGACGACATCCTGAAGGCGCTGCCGATCGACCAGATCGCCGCAAAGCTCGGGGTCGACCCGACGGTCGCCACGCAGGCGATCCAAGAGGGCGGCGGCGCCATCCTCGGCGGACTCCAGCGCAACGCGGCCACCGCAGACGGCGCCTCGGCCATCGAACAGGCGCTCGGCAAGCACACCGGCATGCCAGACACGGTCGACGTCGACCAGGTCGACACCGCCGACGGCGACAAGATCCTGGGGCACATCTTCGGCGGCAACCAGGGCACTGTGGCCCAGAAGCTCACCGACGAACCCAAGACCGCCGGCATCGACTTCGGCAAGCTGCTCCCGATGCTCGCGCCCATCGTCATGGGTCTGCTCGCGAAAAAGGGCGGCTCCGGTGCGCCCGAGGCGGCGCAGAGCGGTACGGCATCGCAGGGCTCGGGTGGCATCGGCGACCTCATCGGCGCACTGCTCGGCGGCGGAGGCGGTGGCGGGTTCAACCTCGACGGCATGCTCGGCGGCATCTTCGGCGGTCGCAAGTAGCAGCGCTGTGCAGTGTTCGGGGTGTCAGGCGCGCGCCGCGAACACGATGCGCGCACCGACGCGTGACGCCCGGCATCCGGGCAGGTCGATCGGCCCCTGACCCGACCAGTCGGTGACCAGTCGCGCCACCTCGAGCGTCTGCGCGCGCGTGAGGCTCTCGTGGAACTCGCTTGCCACGACGTGCCGGATGATGCGGTGCCGCAGCGCCGCCGGGTTGGCGGCGAGCGCAGGCACCGAGACGGCGATGCCGGCGTCGGCCGGCTCCACGATGTCTTCGATCGTCTCGTCGATCATCTCGGCGAAGGCTGCCGCGTCTTCTCGCAGCTGGTCGGCGGTGCGGGCGAGCGCCTCGGCGACACCGGGACCGAGTTCGGCCTCGAGCACGGGCAGCACCGCGCTGCGCACCCGCACGCGGGTGAAGCGGTCGTCGTCATTGTGCGGGTCGTCCCACGGGTCGAGCCCGGCGGCTGCGCACGCAGCGCGGGTCGTCTCGCGCCGCACCGCGAGCAGCGGACGCACCCAGCGGATGCCATCGCCATCGCGCACGGGCGCCATTCCCGCCAGGCTCGCGGCACCTGCACCCCGTGCGAGCCCCAGCAGTACGGTCTCGGCCTGATCGTCGAGCGTGTGCGCCAGCAGCACGTCGGCCGCCCCGAGTTCGCGGGCGGCCGCCGCCAATGCCGCCCGTCGAGCCGCGCGGGCTGCCGCTTCGGGTCCGTCGGCCGTGCCGACTTCGACCCGCACGACGCGGGTGTCGAGGCCGAGCGCCTCGGCCTGCTGCGCGGCCCGGGCGGCGACGGCATCCGATCCGGTCTGCAGTGCGTGATCGATCACGACCGCAGTCGCGGCGCGTCCCGCCCGCGGCGCCTCGAACGCGACGGCCGCCGTCAGCGCGAGCGAGTCCGCGCCGCCCGAGAGCCCGACGATCAGTGGCTCGTCACCCGCCGAGAGCGCCGCCCGCACCGCACGGCGGATATCGGCGACGGCGGGATCAAGGCCCGGACGGTGCTCCATGCATCCACGGTATCGGCGCCGCGCCGTTCACTATTCAGTCTCCGTGGCGATCTCCCTCGCCGCGGGCCGCGGAATCCCGCAGGTCGGCTCGAGCGGCATCGCCGTCCAGACTGAATAGTGAACGGCCGAGGAGCGCGACTAGGCTGGTGCGGCATCCCACCGTCTTTTGAAGGAGCACCAGCATGGGCGCGTACGACGCCGTCATCGAGATCCCGCGCAACAGCAAGATCAAGTACGAGGTCGACCACGGCACCGGTCGCGTCTTCCTCGACCGCATCCTGTACACGCCGATGGGCTACCCCGCCAACTACGGGTTCTTCGAGAACACCCTCGGCGAGGACGGCGACCCGCTCGACGTGCTCGTGCTGCTCGACCACGACCTCGCGCCCGGCATCCTGGCGAAGGTCCGCCCCGTCGGCGTGCTGAAGATGACCGACGAGGCCGGTGGCGATGACAAGGTCGTCGCAGTGCTCGCGAAGGACCCGCGTTGGAACCACATCCAGGACGTCACCGACGTCGATGAGTGGACCAAGAACGAGATCAACCACTTCTTCGAGCACTACAAGGACCTCGAGCCCGGCAAGTGGGTCAAGGTCGACGAGTGGGCGAACGCCGCGGAGGCCGAGCGCCTCGTGACGGAAGCCTTCGAGCGCTTCGAAGAACACGAGGGCGAGACCAAGACGCAGGGTGAGGGCACCGCGCCCAACACGCTCTGACACACAGACCGCACACGAGGGGTGGATGCTTCGGCATCCGCCCCTCGTGTTTCGGTGGCGTCAGACCGAGATGCCGCGGTTGCGAAGGTACGGCGCCGGGTCGATGCGAACGCCGCCGGAATAGACCTCGAAATGCGCGTGGCAGCCGGTGGATGCTCCCGTGTTACCCGCGTACGCGATGACCTGGCCGGCCGAGACGCGCTGGCCGTAGCTCACGTTGTACCCGCCGGGCTTGATGTGTGCGTATCCGGTGACGATGCCGCCACCGTGGTCGACCTTGATGTAGTTGCCCCACGCGCCGCTGTAGGCGGCGAAGACGACGGTGCCGGATGCCGCTGCGAAGATCGCACCACCGCACCCGGTGGCGAAGTCGATGCCACGGTGTCCGCTCGACGTGCAGTAGCCGTTCGAGCAGATCGTGCCGCGGTTGCCGAACCAAGAGCTGATGTAGCCGCTGGCTGGGCGCACCCACCCCGATCCCCCGCCGGATCCACCCGCGGCGACACCGCTGCCGCCACCGCCGGACGAAGAACCACCGCCGGTTGAACCGCCTCCGCTGTTCGCGGCGGCCTGCTCGCGTTCGAGCCGCTCTCGCTCCTCGCGAGCGCGCCGTTCGGCCTCTTCACGTTCGCGTCGAAGCCGCTCCTCCCGGGCCTTGCGGCGCGCTTCGACACCGGCCTGGTAGTCGGCGATCGTCTTCGCGGTCGTGTCACGCAGGGCTGCGAGCTGAGCCTGCAGTGTCTCGAGGTATTGCGACTGCGCATCGAGCGCGGCCTGCGCGGCGTTCGCGGCTTCCTGCGCGCGCACCATCTTCTCTTCGGCGAGCTTCTGCAGCTTGTCCCGTTCGTCTCGGGCGATCGCCGCCTGGTCGCTGAGGCTCTGCGCGTTGTCGCGAGCGCTCATCGCATCGGTGTAGACGCCGCGGTTCACCGACTGAAGCTTGTCCATCGTGTCGAGGCGCGACAACAGTTCGTCGGCCGCCACCGCCGACCCCGAGAAGAACAGGTCGAGCGAGGTGGCGTCTCCGCCCACGCGGTATTGCTGCGCGGCGAGCTGCCCGAGCTTGGCGGCCGCGGCATCCGCCTTCGCCTGCTCGGCATCGGCCTGCGCCTGGAGGTCATCGGCGCGCTGCGCGGCGATCTCGAACTCCTCCTGCGCGACGAGGTATTCCTCGGCGAGGCGCTGCGCTTCAGCCTGCTTGATCGCGACGTCATTCTGCAGCGCCGCGATGAGCGCTTCGATCTCGCTGATCTGCGCGGCCTTCGCGGATTCATTCGCCTTCGCGCTCTGCACGTCCTCCCATGAGGGGTATGTGGCGGCGAACGCAGGGGCTGCGGCGGCGGCGCCGATGCCGACCACTCCAGCGATGCCGAGGCCGAGCGCGACGCGGCGGGAGACCGGACTGCGGAACGCGCGAAGCTCGCTCGGCGTCGGTGCGCAACCGCACTCGTCTGCCGCTTCGGCTCCCTGCACGTGCACGTGGGTCTCCTTGTCCTTCGGGCGAACAACTCTGTTCACATTAGCAACATGTGTCACATTCGTCATCGGGTGATGCCATCCATCATCCTCCGAAGCGGCGCAGTCCGCATCGGCCATCCTGCATCCGCCATCGGGATGCCCATCGAAGGACGCGCCCTCGATTTCCGATTTCGCAGGATCATGCGTATGCTTGGTCGTCGGTAAGCGTGAGCCTCCAGGCTCGCTCGGCCCCATCGTTTAGCGGCCTAGGACACCGCCCTTTCACGGCGGCAGCACGGGTTCGAATCCCGTTGGGGTCACACTTCCGCACCACACAATTGAACACATCATGGCCCTGTAGCGCAGTTGGTTAGCGTGCCGCCCTGTCACGGCGGAGGTCGCGGGTTCAAGTCCCGTCAGGGTCGCTCCAAGCGACAGGCCCTTTGATCCAGAGGGCCTTTCGTCTCGGACATGGCGACTTCGGTAGCCATGCGGCTCTGTAGCTCAGTTGGTAGAGCGCACGACTGAAAATCGTGAGGTCACGGGATCGACGCCCGTCGGAGCCACTGGGACCCTCGTGTGGCTTCTACGCACGGGGGTTTCTTGTATCCCCCGGTCAGGGCGCGTTTCGAGCGGCCTCAATCTGTTTGCGAACCCGAATCGCTACCACGACATACCCAGTCGAAGACCACACGTTCGCCAGGTTGGGCCGGTCTTGGGCCGGTTCACCCGGAATATCGTCCGCGCAATGGGTCAGGCTCCGACCGAGGATCAGGAGTTCGGGCGTCTCATCATCGGCTCCATTCGCTCGCGTGGCACACGCGCATCGCAGTCACGCATGGGCGTGTTCGGGCTCGCGAGCGGGTATCGCGGCCAATTGCCGGAGTGCAGCGGGGCGACGGGCGGCGCGGACGCCGTTGAGGATGACGACAACCTCGGCGATCTCGTGCACCAGGACCACGCCGGCGAGCCCGAGCACGCCGAACAGCGCGAGCGGGAACAGCACGACGATGATCGCCAGCGCCAGACCGATGTTGGCGGTCATGATCCGCCGGCCGCGGCGGGCGTGGGCGAGGGCGCCGGGGATGAGGCGGAGGTCGTGGCCGGTGAAGGCGACGTCGGCGGACTCGATCGCCGCCGCGGATCCCTTCACGCCCATCGCGATCCCGACCGTCGCGGTCGCCAGAGCGGGGGCGTCGTTAATCCCATCGCCCACCATCGCGGTCGGCCGCTGCGTAACGAGCGCCTCGATCGCAGCGGCCTTGTCGGCGGGGAGTTGTTCGGCACGGACATCGGTGATGCCGGCCTCTTGGGCGATGGCGTGGGCGGTGCGGGTGTTGTCGCCTGTGAGCATGATCGTCTCGATGCCCTGCGCTTGCAGCATCCGCACGGTCTCAGCCGATTCCGGGCGCAGCTCGTCGCGCACCCCGATCAGCCCGGCGATCTTCCGGTCCGCCTCGACCACGACGACCGTCATCCCCTGCTCGGCCATCGACTCCGCGGTAGTCCGCTGGGCACCGGGATCGAGCCAGCGGACGTTTCCGACCCGGATCGACCGTCCGTCGATGGTTCCGGTGATGCCGTGCCCGGCGTCCTCGACCACATCGCTGGCGGGACGCACGCCGGACGCCGCCTTGGTGATCGCGGCGGCAAGAGGGTGTGTGCTGGTCGCTTCCACCGCCGCAGCCCACGCGAGCAGGTCGTCGCGGGTGACGCCCGATGCGGGTTGCACATCAACGACGGTGGGCTCGTTGCGGGTGAGGGTGCCGGTCTTGTCGAGGGCGACGGCGCGGATCGTGCCGAGCTGCTCGAACGCCTCACCCGACTTGATCACGACGCCGAACTTCGACGCCGCGCCGATCGCGCTGATCACCGTCACCGGGACAGCGATCGCCAGCGCGCACGGGGACGCCGCGACGAGCACGACGAGGGCACGTTCGATCCAGGTCCACGGGTCGCCGACCAGCAGCCCGAACAGCGCGACAAGGGCCGCGGCAATCAGGACAGCAGGGACGAGGGGGCGAGCGATCCGGTCGGCCAGGCGTGCTCTCTCGCCCTTACGGGCGTGGGCCTGCTCCACCAGGGCGACGATCTGTGTGAGGGAGTTGTCGCGGCCGTCCGCGGTCGCCTCGATCCGCAGGGTCGCGGAGCCGTTCACCGAGCCGGCGGCGACCGCATCGCCGGGGCCGACCTCGACGGGGATGGATTCTCCGGTGATCGCCGACGTGTCCAGGCTGGACCGTCCTTCGACGACCACGCCGTCTGTCGCGATGCGGTCGCCGGCGCCGACGACGAGGATGTCCAGCTCCCGCACGTCCGCGGCAGGGATCGTGATGTCGCCGGTGAGGCGGGAGACGCGGACGGTGTCGGGGATGAGGGACAGCAGGGCGCGCAAGCCTTCCTTGGCGCGGTCCATCGCCCGGTCCTCGAGCGCTTCGGCGAGGGAGAACAGGAATGCCAGCGTCGCGGCCTCCCCGACGTGTCCGAGGAGCACGGCGCCGATGGCGGCGATTGTCATCAGCAGCCCGACGCCGAGCCTGCCCCGGATCAGGCGGCGGATCGCGCCGGGGACGAATGTGTAGGCGCCGGCGAGCAGCGCCGCCCACTGCAGCACCAGCGCCGGGATGTGCAGACCAGTCCACTCGAACGTGTATCCGGCGAGGAGGAACAGCCCTGACAGTGCGGAGGGGAGCAGGGCGAAGTCGCGCCACCAGGGCGGGCGGACCTCCGGCTCCTCGGCTGCCTCGGCGTCGGTAGTGGCGAGGTCGGGTCCGCAGCAGGCATCGCCCGCCTCGTGTGCCGCGCTTCGCGTCGTGGTCTTGGAGGAGGGTTCTGGGGCGCAGCAGGCGTCACCGGTCGCGAGAGGCCGGGACAGTTCGATGCGCCGGACCGTGCCGGGCTTGCGCGGCTCGTCGGGGCCGCAGCACTCTTCACTCACTGCTCGCTCTCCTTCGTTGCGGGGGTGGGCGTCTGCTCGAGGAACGTGAGCGCGGCCAGTGCGTCTTCGGTGCCGGTCACGGTCAGGCGCAGGTCGGGGTGGGTCGTGTCGATCGACCAGGTCACGAACGTGCAGCAGGTCTGCTCGGTACGGACCAGCTCCGTCAGCCGGGCGGTCGCGTCGTCGATCTTCGGGTAGTGGACGGTGATCTGGCCAGCCGTCTTATCGAGGTCCAGGAGGTAGTCGTCATTGAACTCCTGCCACGCGGCCAGCTGTGCAGCGCCAGCGCCGGGCGTCAGCGTGCAGGCCACCGGCAACAGGTCACGGTCGACGAGGCTCATGCGCAGCACTCGCACTGATCATCCATGCACGGGGCGCCCTCGTCGACGGCGACAACAGCCTCGAGCAGCTGTCGCATCCCCTGGGTTAGATGCGGGTCGGCGATCTCATATCGAGTGCGCCGCCCCTCCGGAGTCGCGACGATCAGCCCGCAGCCACGTAGGCACGTCAGATGGTTCGAGACGTTCGTCCGCGTCAGCTCGAGATCTCGTGCGAGCTCGGCCGGGTAACCCGGAGCATCCAGCAGGGTGAGGAGGATTCGGGAACGGGTCGGGTCGGCCATCGCCCGACCCAGTCGGTTCATCACATCGAGGCGAGAAGTAAGAGTCAGCACACGCTGACTATACATTCTCCGCTGTATCAATGCGAGAGCGGGATGCGTAGCAGAGGATCGCGATCGACGGGTGCATCGCGCACAGCGCGCGTCATCCTCCGCCGGGCAGATGCTCGAGGTGCCCGATGGCCTCCTCGAGCAGTTCGGAGACGTGGTCGTCGAAGAGCGAGTAGTGGATGTGCCGGCCGTCGCGCGTGCCAAGGACCAGGCTCAGATGCCGCAGCAGCCGCAAATGGTTCGATGTGGTCGTCTGTCCGATGTGCAGCTGTTCGCTGAGGTCGGTCACGGTGCTCGGCTGAACACTCAGCGCGCTCAGAATGCGCAGCCGCACAGGTGACGCCAGTGCCTGCATGATCTCGGCGAGACGCTCAGCATCCGCTACGGACAGGGTGCCTGCTTCCCGACGCGTCTCAGTACCGGCCATGCTCACCATTGTGCCCTCCGACCACGATAATCATTCACAACTACAATATATCATGATCTTGTAATGTATCCTGGTCGCATGACTGCTTCTTCCCCGACGACTACCGCGCCCGCTGCGGAGACGCACGACCATTCCCACGGTTCGGCCCGGTGGGAGCTGTGGTTCGCGATCGCCGCGGGCGTGACCTACGCCGGCGGGATGATCGCCGAGTTCGCGTTGGGGCTGCCGATGGTCGGGTGGCCGTTGGTGTTCTTCCTCGCCACCTACTTCTTCGGTGGGTTCTTCACGTTCCGCACCGCGATCGCCTCGACGATGCGAGGGAAGTTCGAGGTCGACTTCCTCATGCTGGTGGCCGCGATCGGCGCCGCCCTCATCGGCCGGTGGGCGGAAGGGGCGGTGCTGCTGTTCCTGTTCAGCCTCGGCCACGCGCTCGAGGAATACGCCCTCAGCCGTGCCAGCAAGTCCATCGAGTCCCTGGCCGAGCTCGCTCCCCGCAGCGCCCTGGTGCGCCGCGGCGGGGACGAGCCGGTGGAGGTGCCGGTGGAGGAGATCGTCGTCGGGGACATCGTCGTCATCCGCCCGAACTCCCGCATTCCCTCAGACGGGTTCGTGATCTCCGGGGTGTCCGCGGTGGATCAGTCCGCGGTCACCGGGGAGTCGATTCCGGTGGAGAAGGAGCCGGTGGCCGACCCGGAGCGGGCGATGCGCACCGTCGACACCCTGCCCGCCGCCAACCGTGTGTTCGCCGGCACCGTGAACGGGTCCGGCGTGCTCGAGGTCGAGGTCACCGCGACCTCCGCGGACTCGACGCTCAGCAAGGTCGTCGAGCTCGTCCGCTCCGCCGACCAGGCCGCCTCCCCCACACAGCAGTTCATCGACCGGTTCCAGCGTTGGTACGTGCCCGCCGTGATCCTCGGGGTCGCCGTCACCCTCCTGATCTCCTGGCTCGCGTTCGCGCAACCGTTCCCCGACGCGTTCTACCTCGCCATGACCGTGCTCGTCGCCGCCAGCCCCTGCGCGCTCGCGATCGCAACCCCGGCCGCGGTGCTGGCAGGGGTCGCCCGTGCTGCGCGTGCCGGCGTGCTCGTCAAGGGCGGCGCCCCGCTCGAGACGCTCGGGCGGGTCAAGGCGATGGCGTTCGACAAGACCGGCACCCTGACCTGGGGTGCCCCCCGGGTGACGTCCGTCACCCCCGCCGCCGACGTGCCCGAGTCCGAGCTGATCCGCACTCTGGTCGCTGTCGAAGCGCTCAGCGATCACCCGCTGGCCGAGGCGATCGTCCGCGACCTCGAGCCCCGCGTCCCCCAGGCCGAGCGCCTCACCGCGACAGACCTGAACGCGGTCGTCGGGCGTGGCGTCACGGCGACGATCGACGGCGAGCGGGTCGACGTCGGCAACCTGCGCATGTTCGACGAGCAGCAACTCGCGCTGACCGGCACGCTCGCCGACGCGTACACGCAGGCGCGGGACTCCGGGCAGACGCTGATGATCGTCCGCCGTGGCGACCGGTTCCTCGGCATCGTCGGCGTGATGGATGCGTCCCGCGCGGAGTCCGCCCAGGTGCTCAGCGCGCTCCGGGGCGCGAACGTGGGGCAGCTCGTGATGATCTCCGGCGACAACCAGCGCGTCGCCGACGCGGTCGGCCGGGAAGTCGGCGTCGACACCGCGATCGGCGAACTGCTCCCCGAGGACAAAGTCGCTCAGATCACCCGCCTCGCCCAAACCCACCGACCGATCGCGATGGTCGGCGACGGCGTCAACGACGCCCCCGCGATGGCCCGCGCCGACGTCGGCATCGCGATGGGCGCCGCCGGCTCCACCGTCGCGTTGGAAACCTGCGACATCGCGCTGATGAGCGACGACCTCGGCCGCGTCCCGTTCGCCGTGCGGCTCAGCCGCGCCACCAGCCGCATCATCCGGCAGAACCTCATCGCCAGCCTCGCGATCGTCGCGTTCCTCATCCTCGCCACCTTCCTCGGCCTGAACATCGGCGCGGTCGTACTCATCCACGAAGGCTCCACCCTGATCGTCGTCGGCAACGCACTCCGCCTACTCAACTTCGAGCGCGGCAAAGAGCACCACGGCATCGACCACGAAGACAGGCCCACCGCTTGAGAGACTCAGCCGGCGCAGGCGACGGCCTCCCTTGCGCGGCTATGTGGCCCAGCAGGATTGCACGGTGCCGGTCGTTGCCTGCGCGACGGTCGGGATGGTCTCCACGAGTGCTCGTGTGATCTCCTCGGACGCGGGGTACTCGATGACCCGCCAACCGACGATGCCGAAGTCCTCATCCAATGCCTGCACCGCGCATGCGAACGACGTCCCAGCGGGTGGCGTGGCTTGGAAGGATACGGTCACGGTGCGCGCATCGACCAGCTCGTATCCGGTCTCGTCGAATCCGACGTCGTCGAGCGAGTTCGAGACAGTCAGCCACGAAAGCCCGGCGACAGACAGGATTGCCGCCGTCGCGACGGTGACCCAGAACACGCGGCGGCGGATGGGCCGCGGTCCCCGACCGTAGCGGTCGGCGAGCTCCTCTTTCGTCGTCACGTAGTGCGCCCTATCTGCGGCTGCGAGCATCGCGGTCGGCGAGCTCGGTGAGGCGTGCGTTGTAGGCCTCAAGTTCGGCTTCGCCGGTGCGGTCGGCGTGCCGGTCTCGCCGCTTGGTCTCGCGGGCGTCGCTGCGGCTCCACTGGATCGCGACCGTGATCGCGAGGATCAGGGTGGGGATCTCACCGATCGACCACGCGATACCGCCGCCGGTGTACTGATCCTCAAGCGGGGTGGCACCCCAGGTGCGGCCCATCGACCCGAACCAGTCGGCGACCATCAGCCCCGACTGCATCATGATGGCGATGCCGAAGAACGCGTGCATCGCCATCACACCGATGAGCAGCAGCAGCCTGCCCGCGTAGGGAAGCCGCCACGGCACCGGGTCGATGCCGATCAGGGAGAGCGCGAACAGGTAGCCGGTGATGAGGAAATGCGCGATCATCCACTGATGGCCGAGGTGGTCGTATAGCGACCAGCGGAACAGGTCGGTGTAGTAGAACACCCACAGTGAGCCGATGAACAGGGCGGCCGCGACGAACGGGTTCGTCAGGATGCGGGCGACGGGCGAGTGCACCGCCCACAGGATCCACTCGCGCCCGCCGCGGGTGCCGTCGTCGCGTTTGCGGATCGCCCGGGCGGCGAGCGTCACCGGGGCGCCGGCGACCAGCAGCACCGGAATCGCCATCGTGAGCAGCATGTGGCCCACCATGTGCATGCTGAACAGGTAGTCCTGGTAGACGTTGACGACGCCGCCGGTGACCCAGACCAGCAGCACCATGCCGGCGAGCCACATGATCGTGCGATACACCGGCCACGCGTCGCCGCGGCGACGCAGCCGCCACACCCCGGCGAGGTAGAAGAAGATCGCGAACCCGGCGAGCACCGCCCACAACATGTCCACGTTCCACGCGGTGACCCACCGTTCGATCGTGAGCTCCGGGGGCAGCGGGGCACCGGTGAGGCGTTCTGCCGGCGAGGGGATCTCGGGAAGCGGGGCCGGGTTCGGTGGCGGGGTGCGGGCCAGCGCTGCGGCGGCGCCGCTGGCCACACCCATCAGTGCCAGCTCGAACGCGATGAGCATCCAGAAAGGCCGGGATGCCGCGTCGGAGCTGCGCATCCTGCCGATCAGGCGGGTGCGGTACCACGCCCCGAAGAGGCCGAGACCGACGAGCGCGACGACCTTGACGCCCAGAATCGCGCCGTAGGGCGAGAGCAGATCGGACCACTCCTGCAGGCCGATCGCCGCGCGCACCGTGCCGGACACGGCGACGAGCACGAACGCGGCCAGAGCGATGCTCGAGTAGCGGGCGACGAGATCGGGGATGCGGCGACGGTCGAGGACTGGACGGACGGCGATGAGCAGCAGGAGCCCGCCGAGCCACACCGCAGCGCCGATGATGTGCAGGATGAGCGCCATCATCGCCTCGTGGTGGAAAGCGTCATCGCCGGAGTGCCCCTGCGTGCCCATCGGCACGAGCGATGCCACCGCCACCAAGGTGACCAGAAGCGTCCCGACCCAGGACCGCACGGCGAATGTCAGGACGGTGAGGGCGGCGCCGGCGACCGTCGTGATCAGCCATGTCCTGCCGACCTCGAGCTCGACGAGGAACCGGCCGAGCTGGGCACCGAACTGGGGGCCTGCGTCGATGGCCGGGTTGAACACGCTGAGAAACGTGAGGAACCCGGTCGCGCCCGCGGCCACGGTGAACAGGGCTGCAGAGATCGACGCGGTATCGAGGGCGACGTCGAACTCGCGCTCACCGGCCCGCAGCGTGAACAAGGCGGTCACGAGCACACCGACCATGCCCGCGGCGGCGAGATTCACGACCAGTTTCGCGACCGGAAGCCCCCAGCGCACAACAGCGCCGGCGTCGCCGAGCGGGATTTGCGCAGCACCCCCACCGAACCACAACGCCCCGACCAAGGCGATGAGTGCGACCCCGCCGAGGATCGCAGGCCCTGCGACCCGCAAGACGCGAGGAGTCATTCCTGTCGCGGTCGGAGTGACCGCTGTCCGCGTTCAGTGGCATCCGCACCCGTGGTGGCGGGAATCGAGAGTATCGGGGTCATGTGCGTGCTTTCGGCTCGGGCAAGAGGGCGGGGCAGGGGTGCGGGGTCAGGTGAGCCCGGAGTAGGAGTGGAGGCCCTGGAAGAACATGTTCACGATCGTGAAGTTGAACAGCACCGCGACGAACCCGATGATGGACAGCCAGGCGGAGCGGGTACCGCGCCAGCCGCGGGTCGCGCGGGCGTGGATGTAGCCGGCGTAGAGCACCCAGATCACGAACGTCCACACCTCCTTGACATCGAAGCCCCAGTAGCGACCCCAGGAGTCGTTGGCCCAGATCGCGCCGGCGATCAGGGTGAACGTCCAGAACACGAACCCCACGATCGCGAACCGGTACGCGAGGGACTCGAGCACGTCGGCGGTGGGCAGAGTGCGCAGAAACCCAAGACCGGCGGCCCGGGCAGTGTCCGAGGATGCTCGGGCGCGGCGCTCCCGGCGGGCCTGCAGGAGCTGGGTGATGGAGATGCCGCAGGCGATCGCGAACAGCGCGGTGGCCAGGGAGGCGACGAAGACGTGGATGACCAGCCACACGCTCTTGAGCGGATCCATCAGCGGAACGACCTCGACGTAGAACGAGACCGTCGCGCCACCCAGCAGCAGCACCACCATGCCGATCAGGAACGCACCGAGGAAGCGGAGGTCGTAGCGGCGCAGCACCAGCAGGTAGACGGCGACGATCAAGACCGTGCCGGTCAACGCGAACTCGTACATGTTCGCCCACGGCACCCGCTCCGCGGCGATCCCGCGCAGGATGGTGCCGGCCAGGTGGAACAGGAACGCGAGGACCGTCAGCGACGTCCCGATCCGCGCCCACAGCAGCCGTTGACGCTGCGCGGGCGGCGTGCGAACACTGTCCACCGACCCACTCTGGGCGTTGTCCGTCTGCTGGCCCGCCCGTGCGGTAGCGCCGGCCAGGACCGGCTCCCGCTGCGGGACACTGGCGGGGACGGAGCGCCCGGCCAGGTCGATGGTGTACGCGATGAACGCGAGCAGGTAGGTGGCGATCGCCGTCCACACCAGCAGCAGTGAGATGCCGTCGAGGGAGAGCGCGTCGGTTCCGGTCATGGCAGGGTCGTCCTCTTCGTCGTTGCGGTCAGGGGGTGCCCGCGAGCGGGGTGGCGCGGTAGATCCGTGCACATCGGTCAGCCCGCGTTCGCTTCCAGCCAGGCCAGCGAGTCCACGGCCGCGCTCAATGTTCCCGCCGTCAGCAGAGTGCGCCGGCTCACCCCGGCCCGGAATGCGCGGCTCTCCGCGGGCGTGGGCGCGCACCCACACTCCTCCGCCGTCAGGTCACCAGGAAGGGTGAGATCGCTGCCCGTCGCCAGCGTTCGCAGCGACCAGGCCAGTCGACCTCCGGCAGGCCTCATCCGTGGCGTGTTCATGGGTGCCTCCCCGGATCAGTCGAACGATCTGCGGCGGCCGCACGCGTGCGGGCACGGTGGGAGAACCCCGCCGCGGTGAGAGCGCCGGCGGCAGCGAGGACGATGAGAGCGGTGAGCCAGGGACCGAGGATCACCGCCGGGGTGAGTCCGGTGCGCAGCGGGACGGTGGTGATCGACGCGTCAACGGTGTCGACGCCGATGCTGTCGACGGTGGTGCCGTCCGGGGCGATGACCTGGCTGGTGCCCACCGTGGAGACGTTGACGACCGCGCGGCCGGTTTCGATGGCGCGCATCCGGGCGAACGCGAGCTGCTGCAGGTTCTCGTCGGTGCCGCGGAAGTCGGCGTTGTTGGTCTGGAACACGAACACCTCTGCGCCGGCGCGGGCGCCGTCCCAGATCACGGCGTCGTAGATCACGTCGAAGCAGATCGCCAACCCCACCCCGACGTCGCCGACCTGCACGAGCGGCGGGTTGCTGCCGGGGGTGTATTCGCGTTGGATCAAGCCCACCAGGTCGGGGACGATCAGCTCGTAGAACCACCGGTCCGGCACGTACTCCCCGAACGGGACCGGGTTGACCTTGTCGTGCCACTGCCGGCCCGTGGGATCCGCGGTCCACAGCAGGGACGTGTTGAAGACATCGTCGCCGCGGGTGGTGGCGGCGTTCATCAGCAACGGCGCCCCGGCCGAGCGCACGACCCGGTCCAACGCCTCGGCGGCGGCGGGATCACTGAGCGGGTCGGCGTCGACGCCGCCCTCCGGCCAGGCCAGCAGATCCATCGGCTGCCCGTACAGCGGCACCGTGGCGGCGGTCTGTGCGGCCAGGACGTCGCCGGGCGCCTTGTCGTCGAAGTACCCGGTGGGGCCGTTGCCCTGCACCCATCCCACGCGGAACTCCCCGGCCGGCGCGGTGGGGAACTGCGGCGCTATCACCAGGAGAGCGGCGACGCTCACAGCAGGGTGCAACCCGAGCATGAAGCGGATGCCGCCGGCGCGGATCCACTGCACCACCGAGGCGCACAGAATGACGATCAGCAGGGACAGGCCGGTCACGCTCGTCCACGACACGGCCTCCGCGAGCGGGCCGCCCACCTGGGTCATCCCGAGGCGCGCCCACGGGAACCCGGAGTACGGCCACGCACCCATCACCACCTCACGGGCCGTCCACAGAACCCCGATCAACGGAGGCACCGCGAGCAGCTGCACGAGGCCGCGGGCCGGATAGCGGGCGGTCCACCGGTAGGCGAGCGCGATCGGCACCGCGCCCGCGCCGAACAGGACCGCTTCCAGCCCGGCGAGGGCAAGCCACGGCACCGGGCCGAGGAACTCCCCCACCCACACCAGATGGGTCGTGTAGAACACGGCGCCGAACACAGTGCCGACCAGCAGCGCCCCACCGATGCTGCGGCCGATCAGGGCCACCAGGGCGACCGTGACACTCACGAACGTCAACGGCCACCACCCCACCGGTGCGGAGGCGAGATCCAGCAGAATGCCGGCGGCAGCGGATGCCAGCACCGCCGCCCACACCGGCAGCGACCATGCCGCCACGGTGCGGCGCGGCGTCTCCTGCTCCGGCGCGGCGGCCGGGGCGGGTGTCGGCAGGGTCGTGCGCATCGGTCAGGTGTCTTTCTGGTGGAGTCGGGTGAGGTAGTCGTTGTACGCGTCGAGCTCAGGGTCGCCGTGTGCGTCGGCGCGACGGTCGGCGGCGACCGCTTGGGCGGTGTCGTCGCGGAACCAGCGGTGCATGACGTAGATGAGCATCAGCAATGTGGGGGCCTCGCCGTAGGACCAGGCCAGCCCGCCGGCGAGGCGCTGGTCTTCGATCGGGTCGATGCCCAGCGCGCTCGTCGGGCCGGCGAACCCGTCGATGAGGGTAGTGGTGGCCATCATCAGGAAGACGCCGAAGAAGGCGTGCAGGGCGGCCTCGGCGAACACGTCCAGGGCGCGGCCGCCGTGGCTCATCCGCACCGGCAGCGGGTCCGACGACAGGATCGGGATGGTGAACAGCATCCCGGCGACCAGGAACCCGACCTCGAGGAGGGTATGGCCGGTGACGGTGGACAGGATCGGGTCGGCGAAGTTCGCCAGGTACAGACCGTAGAACGCGGCCAGGTATAGCGGCACCGCCAGCCACGGGCTGAGAAGCCACCGTGCGGTGCGGCTGCGTAGCCCGGCATGCGCGGCGCGGAGCACCAGGAGACCGGGGCCGTGGTGCGGGGTGGCGCGTAGCAGCAGGGTGCCAGGAGAGCCGAGGACCAGCAGCGGCGGGATCGCCATCATCAGGGTGAGCTGCTGGAACATGAACACCGAGAACAGGGCGTACCCGTAGTTCTCCACCGCCAGGCCGGTGACCGCGGCGAGGGCGACGCAGCCGAGCAGGAAGCTGATCGTCCGCCACACGGGCCAGCCGCGGCCGCGGACCCACATCCGGATCGCGCCGGCCAGGTAGGCGACCGCGAGGAGTCCCGCGAGGAGCGGTAGCACCGGAGCCGGAAGTGGGGCCGGGGTGAGGAACCCGCCGAGGGTCGGCGGGGCGTCCGGGATCCACACGGTCGTCACGGTGTGTCCTTCGCCTGCTGGTCTACGCCGAGGGCGTGCGCGTGGCGGGTCGCGAACTCGTCGACGGCGCGCGCCAAAGCGGGGTCTTCGCCGCGGGCCAGTCCGGCGTACTCGACGTGCACACCATCCGGGGTGGTGCGGGCATTCACCCAGAGCCGGCGGCGGGGCACGAACAGGCCGGCGAACAGGCCGAGGGTGGCGAGCACGGAGAACGCGAGCACCCAGCCGCTGCTGGGGTCGCGTTGGATCTGCAGCGACGCGAACCGCTTCACCGGTTCCTCCGCCGTGACCTCCTCCCACGTAATCGTGCCCCACCCGTTCGGCAGGTCGACGGTGGCGCCGGGGGTGAGCTCAAGGGAGTCGGCGGCGGTGTCGCCGCCGGTGTGCTGGGTGAGACCGTCGACCTCGAGCGTGTACACCGACCTCGGAGTTCCGTCGTCGATGCCGAGATCCCCGCTGAACACGTTGAGAGTCAGCACCGGGTTGACCACGTCCGGGTAGACGGAGGTGAACGCGCCGGAGGGCAGCACCCCCTGGGTGGGGTAGAAGAACCCGACCAGCCCGACCTGTTCGGGCAGCCCGTCCGGGATCTTGATGATCCCCAGCGAGGTCATGTTGGAGTCCTGCGGCAGGAACGGCTGCGACTCGCTGTACACGACCTCGCCGGCGGCGTCGCGGATCGTGAGGGTGGGGGCGTAGCCGTTGCCGAGGAGGTAGATGCGGTCGCCGTCGACGGTGATCGGGTAGTTCACGATCACGCTCTGCGACCGGTCGTCTTGCCCGGGCTGGCGGATCGTGACATCGGCGGAGAAGTCGCCGGCCTGGCCTGCGCCGGGTGTGCCGGGCAGACGGTAGGAAACCTGGAAGTCGTCGAGGGTGAGCGAGTAGGGGGCAAGGCGGGTGCCGTCGACGAAACGGCCGGGGTTGAACGAGGAGTAGTCGCTGAGCGCGTTCACGAATGTGGTGCCCTCCACCACCACCCGCTGCCCGGTGTACGCGAACGACCCGCCGATCGCCACGGAGACGAGCACGCCGACGAGGGCGACGTGGAAGATCAGGTTGCCGGTCTCGCGCAGGTAGCCGCGTTCGGCCGACACCGACGCGGCTCCGCGGGCGTCGTATCGCTCCACCCGGTACCCGGCACGCCGCAGCTGCTCCGCCGCGACATCCACCGCGTGCCCGGCCGCGTCGGTCCGCCCCTCCCCCGCCGGCAACGTGAGCTCCCGGTACTCCGAGAGGCGCGACAGCCGCGCCGGGGTTCGCGGCGGGCGGGAGCGCAGCGCCTTGTAGTGGTGCTTGGCGCGCGGGATCACGCAGCCGATCAGGGAGGTGAACAGCAGCAGATAGATCGCGGAGAACCACGGCGACAGATACACGTCGAACAGGCCCACCGCATCCGCCAGCGGAAACACGTCGGGGTTGTCCCGCTCCCACTGGATGACGCCGTTGGGGTCGGCGCTGCGCTGCGGGAACAGCGACCCCGGCACCGCAGCGATGGCGAGAAACAGCAGCAGCACCAGTGCGGTGCGCATGCTGGTCAGCTGCCGCCAGGCCCACCGCAACCACCCCGTGACACCCAGCGCCGGCTGGGTGATCTCGATCGCGGATTCGCTGTCGGCGTGGTCGCCGGGGCGCAGCGGGTCGGCGGTGACGTCAGTGCCGGTGTCAGAGCGGGAGGGGGACATTGATCACCACCTGTTGCAGCTGCGACATCAGCGCCGTCCACAGCCCGGTCACCATCAGCAGGCCGAGGGCGATGAGCATGGCCCCGCCGATGATGTTCAGGGCGCGGATGTGGCGGCGCAGGAACATCACCGAGCGGGATGCCCACCCCCATCCGGCCGCGAGGATCAGGAACGGGATGCCCAGACCCAGCGAGTACGCCAGCCCGAGCAGGCCGGCGCGGGCGGGGTCGCCGAGGTTCCACGACATCGAGATGATCGCCGCGAGCGTCGGACCGATACAGGGGGTCCAGCCGACGCCGAGCGCGAACCCGAGCAGCGGCGCCCCGATCAGGCCGGCCCTGCCCTGGGCGCGGGGGCGGAGAGTGCGCTGGGCGATGCCGAAGAACCCGAGGAACACCAGGCCAAGAGCGATGATGACGACCCCGAAGACGCGAGTGAGCACATTGGCGTATTGCAGCAGCAGGTACCCGAAGGTGCCGCCGAGGATCGTGACGGCGACGAACACCACGGTGAACCCGGCGATGAACAGTGTCACGCCCAGCAGCAGCCGAGCGCGCTCCGCCGTCACCGTGCGCCCCCCGTCCACCGCGGGGGCCGCGGTCGTCGTGGTGGTGCTGCCGAGGTAGCCGAGATAGCCGGGCACCAGCGGCAACACGCACGGGGACACGAACGAGACCAGCCCGGCGAGGATCGCGACCGGGATCGCAACCCACAGGGCGCCGTCGACGATCACCTGACCCGGGTTCACGAGCTGTCCTCGGCGAGCGTGTCGGCGACCAGGGTGGACAGGATCGACGCGCTGGCCAGCTGTCCGATGATCCGCGCCGCGACCCGTCCATCCCGATCGATGACCAGGGTGGTCGGGGTGGCCTGGATCGGGGTGACCTGCGCGAACGCGAGCTTGACCCGCCCGTCGTTCACGTCGATCACGCTGGGATACGTGACGTTGTTGTCCCGGGCGAACGACAGCGCCGTCGCGGGCTGGTCGTAGGTGTTCACCCCGAGGAACGCGACGCCCTGGTCCTGATACTCCTGCCAGACCTCCTCAAGCATCGGGGCTTCGACGATGCACGGCCCGCACGCGGCGTACCAAAAGTTCACCACCAGCACTCCGCCGCGGTAGTCGTCACTGGTCACCGTCTCGCCGGTCTCGGTGACCCCCTCGAACACCACCGGCTCGCCGCGGTCGGGATCCGGGATCTCGACGACCTGGAAGTCGCCAGCGATGTAGCCCTTCTCGTTCCCGTCCCGATACTGCTGCGCAAGCGAGTCGCCGGACGTGCACCCGGCCAGCAGCAGCGCCGCGACCAGCGTCACAGTGACAAGGACGTGGCGGCGGATCATGCGCGCTTGACTTTGATCAGGGCGCCGGCAACGAGGAACACGACCGCGGCGACTGGCTGCGCGGCCGTCCACACCGGGCCGGAAAACGGGAACGGGAACACCGGGTTCCAGATCACCACGACCACCGCAAACACCGGCAGCCACCACCACTGCCGCGCCTGGATCGCGAACCACCCCACGATGACCGCGAAGATCGCCGCGACGAACAGCACCACCGTGAACCAGTCCCCGCCCATCAGCACCGGCGCGAGGAACAACACCGCCGCCGCGAGCAGCCCCGGCGCGAACGCGTTCCGCTGGTACACGGACGGAGTGCGCTGCTTGGCCATCATGACCCGCTCACCACGGAGCCCGCAGCGGGCGGCGCACCGGTCGTGGCACCGTCCGCTGCGCTCGCGCGGGCGCGGCGGTGACGGACCCACAGGCTCAGGCCGAGCACGATGACGCCAGCGCCGAGGGCGACGTCGGCGAGGTTGCCGATGAACAGGTTCCCGTAGGCAAGGAAGTCGGTGACGTGCCCGACCCCGAACCCAGGAGGGGAGAACAGCCGGTCGATCAGGTTCCCGATCGCGCCTCCCAGGATCAGCCCGATCCCCAGCGCCCACCATCCGGTCCGCGCCCGCGCGGCGGCCACGACCAGCAACACCACGGCACCGACCCCGAGGAGAGTGAGCAGCCCGGTGACCCCGGCACCGAGAGAAAGGATCGCGCCGGGGTTGAACGCGAGCTGCAGCCCGAGCAGATCCCCGAGCAGCGGGATCCGCTCCTCCTGACTCAACCCTCCCAGAGCGGCCGCCTTCGTCGCCTGGTCGACCAGGACCACCACAGCCGCGGCCAGGCACGCGACCGCGAACCGCCGGGTCTGCTCACGAACCATCAGCGGCTCCTCGTGCGTTCGTGGGGGCGACTGATACCCCGGCCATCAGACCGGCTATCAGGAAGAGACCCTTGGCGTCAGAAGTCGAACAGGTCACCGAGGAACCCTTCCTTCCGCCGACGCCCGGAGCGACCATGATGATCCCTGTCGCGGTCAGAACGGTGGTCGCCCTCCCGCGGATAGGGGGCGGTGCTGGTTTGCCGGCCGCCACCGGCGAGGTCGGCGGCACGATCGATGATCTTGTCGAGCTCGCCACGGTCCAGCCACACCCCCCGGCACTGCGGGCAGTAGTCGATCTCGACCCCGGAGCGTTCCGTGATCAGCAGGGCGGCTCCGTCGACCGGACATTTCATGAGGGGTTCTCCTTCTGTTGCTGGTCGTCGGCGGGTCCACCATCCGCGGCAGCCGCGGCTGCGGCTGCTCGATCGCGGCGACGACGCTCTCTGGCCACCATGAGCACGACCACCAGCGCGCCGCCCAGCACGATCACGCCACTAGCGACAGCCAAGATCGGCAGAAGCTCCCCACCCCCGGAGGGCTCACCGTGACCAGGATTGCCGGTGGTGTCGGTGGACGTCGGAGACGGGTCGGGTGTCTGCTCCTCGGTCGCTTCGGGGGTGGGGGCGCTGGTGGGGACGGTGACCGCTTCGACGGTGTACTGGTACTCGTTGCTGATCGGGTGGCCGTCGCTGGAGACGACCCGCCACCGCACCGTGTACACGCCCGCCTGACCAGGCGTCACCGCCTGCGTGACCGTGGTCCCGTCGATGACCGGATCCCCCGATGCGATGTTCTGCCCGTCCGGGGCGACCACCTCGATGATCACCGCGCTGAAATCGGTGAGGATCTCGCCGCTGAACGTCAGCGAAATCTCCTCCGGGACCACGCTGACCGTGGATCCGGCTTCCGGGGAGGAGGAGACGATCTCATCGTGCGCGGCTGCGGGCGCCGCGGTGGCGAACAGGAGCCCGGCGGCCAGCAACAGCGACGTCAGAGTGGACAGGAGGAGGACGCGTCTCCGTGAGCCGGATCGGTGCGGGTGTTCGTGATCGGTGACGGTGGTCAAAGCGATGGTCCTTTCAGGGCCGGTTGATGATGTGCTGGGCGATCGTCGTCGCGTCCTTCCACACCCCGGCGAGGGTGTCGGAGCCGCGGCCGCCGTACTGCGGCATCCCCGCCACGAACAGGCCGGGCAGGCCAGTCAGGGTGCGCCGCGGCCGGTCGACGCGGGCCGATTCGGGGAGCCAGTCGTCGCCTGGGGTGTAGCCGGTGGCGAGGATCACCGAACGGGGGGATGCCTGCGTGCC
This sequence comes from Microbacterium sp. bgisy189, assembly GCF_965345345.1. Classification (GTDB taxonomy): domain Bacteria; phylum Actinomycetota; class Actinomycetes; order Actinomycetales; family Microbacteriaceae; genus Microbacterium. The sequence goes on from NZ_CBDRMZ010000002.1 coordinate 483,584, forward strand.
GTCAGCGAAGGTCACAACGGCGCCGGCCGCGTCCTGCACCGCAGCTGCGATCGTGACCCCGGCGCGGCGCAGCTGCTCATAGCTGTCGCCGAAGACCGGCTCGGGGCGACGCTCCCGCGAGAACAGCGGCACCCTCTCCCCGGCTGCGGCGGGATAGCTCATCGCGGGGCGATGCTGCCGCCGGGTTCTCACGGACAGCGTCACGGTGTGCGACGCGGACAGTTCGCGGGCCAGCTGCACACCGCTGTTGCCGCCGCCCACGATGAGCACGTCACCGGCGGGGATCTGCTTCGGGTACAGGTACTCGCTGCTGTGCAGCACCACCCCGGGCACCGTCAGCAGAGACGCCCACTCCGGAATCCGCGGGTGCGCGGCCGCGCCCGTCGCGCAGATCACGTTGCGGGTCTGCACCTCCCCCGCCGTCGTCGACAGCAGCAGAGTCGAGCCGTTCCCGCGGTGCTCCACCCCGGTCGCCTGGATGCCCCAGACCGTCTCCACGCCCAGCCCGGCTTCCACGAAGGTGAGGTAGTCGGCCATCTCATCCACTCGCGGATGCCGGCGCTGGTCGCCCAGCAGCCGCCGCGGAGACAGCGCGCTATGCCGTGCGTCGCTGAGAAGCTCCATCGAATACCACCGTGAAGACCAGGAACGCTGCCCCGTGCTGGCCGCGTCGATCACCACGAACTCGTGCTGCGGCCGCAGCCCTTCCGCGCTCAGAGCCGCGGCAACCGCGAGCCCGGACTGCCCGGCGCCGACGATGATCGCCCGCCGATGCGTCAAACCCGCCCGCATCACCGAGCACCGTTCACCGCAGCCTGGATGGCGTTCTCGAGGTCGTCCCACGCCTGCAACTCGAGCAGCTCACCGTCGAGGAAGAACGTCGGGGTGCTGCTCACGCCAAGCGCCTGGCCCTCCTCGAAGTCCAACTCCACCCGCTCCGTCGTGGCCGGGTCCGCCACGGCGGCGTCATAGGCGGCCATGTCCAGACCGATCTCCTCCGCGAAGCCACGGAACAGATCGGCGCGAGACTCCTGCGCCTCACCCCACTCCGCCTGCGTCTCGAACAACCGGACATACATGTCCTCGAACCGATCCTGCTGCGCGGCCGCTTCCGCCGCGACCGCCGCGTTCTTCGAGTTGAAATGGCCCGGCAGCGGGAAGTAGCGGACCACATACGTGATCTCCCCCGCGAACTGCTCCCGCAGATCCTCCACGATCGGGAAGAACGCGCCACACGCCTCACACTCGAAGTCGAGGAACTCCACCAGGGTGACAGCGCCCTCCCCGCCGTCGTCGAGGACATGCGAGCTCTCCCGCACCACCTGCGGGGATGCATCACCTCCCCCAGATGAAGGTGGAGCGGACTGGCTCTGATTGACAAGGACGTAGATCAACGCGGCGACCACCATCACCACCACAACGGCAATGGTGACGAGTGTCGCCTTCACAGGGGTTTTCATCGGGTACTCCAAACCAAGACACGGCACAGGACAGAACCCGGGCACGCAGCCCGGGACGAAGCGCCACCCGGAAGGGCGGCGTGCCAGATGTCAGGTTCGGGAAAGACCCAACTGCGTCAGCGAAAAGACAATTGGGTGAGCACGGGCGGCCGGCGCCGGAAGCAGCGAAGGCATTCGTGGTCCGTCACCGAGAACCGGAGGCATCCGCCGACGCCACAATCCCCGCAGCACCACCATCAACGTCAGCCCGCACAACACGCCCAACATGCACAGCGCAGCGCCCACCAACACGTTCGGCCCAGAAGCGACGCCACCGGCGACCGCCTCATGCTCAGCCGGTGCATCAGCCACGGGTCCGACATGCGGGTCCATCAACCCAGAAATCACCAGAGGAACAGGAGTCGAACCGTCCGCCTCCGTGTGACCCGTCGCGGCCAGACCCAGCATCAGCAACAACGCCAAACCGACGCTGGTAATGAGCCTCATTATCAACAACTGCTCATTCAGCGTCACGGAGCGCGGAGTCCGGGCCGAAGAGACCATCGCCAACAGCCTACCGTGTGCAAATTAGAGAGCCTGACCCGTTTCCCGAACGACAACCCTAGGCCTTGAAGAGAGTGCGTCGTCGAGTTCTTCGACAACGCCGAAGGTTAATAGCGGTCACTCGTTCCGGGCGATGCATGCTCGTCCAGCCGCGAGAACGTCGCGATCGCCCGACACCGCAGCGCTGCGACAACT